>CAVSIS010000044.1:0-413442 GCA_963727925.1 uncultured Acidobacteriota bacterium
CGCGCCCGCGTCTTGCGCCCCTGGGCGGAGACAAGGAGGCCGTCTCGAAACCCGGGTAGATCTCCCTCTCCTCGTTCGGCATCGCCTGTTCGGACGCGCGCGAGAATGTGAACCGCGAAGACGCTAAGACCGCAAAGTACTTCTTATAAATACTCTTGGCTTCGGTCTTCGCGGCCTTTGCGGTTCAATTGAAAAGGCCGGAAGTCGCACCCACTGAACCTGGGAAGGCATACCGACGGGAGTTGTGAGGCGGCCTCCAAGCTCCTCCCCCACGACCGCCCTTTTCACCCCCTCACCTCCTCACCTCCTCACCTCCTCACCTTCTTACCTTCTTACCTTTCCTCTTGCTTTATGCTCTATTTACACCTACAGTAAAAAGTGGACCCCGTAGGAGGACCTTCGATGGCCACGCTGCTGCCCACCACCGTGCTAGCAGACGCCCTGCCAAGGCAGTATCCGGCCGTACCGGCCGAGCTGACCGGCCCAGCCCGCATCTCTCACCAACCTTCTGCTGCGGCCGACGATGCGCCGCGCCCAGCGACGTCTTCTCACCTCGGTGTGCTCGACGTACTGTCGAGTTTTCCCCCAGCCACCCCTCACAGACCCGCCGCCCCCTCTGCGCCCGCCCTCCACCCCCCGGCGGGTTCGCCTCCGCTCCCCTCGGATCGAACACGCCACTCGACACGTCACCTCGTCGACCTCGTGACGAACGCTGGTGAGAGATGCGGGCTCGTGTGCCGCGCCTCCGAGCTGCGCCGTGCCACGCCGCGCGGACGCTCCCACACCCCCACCCTGCCGGCCCTCGATGAGCTACTCGGCGGCGGTCTGCCGGGCGGCGCCGTGGTCGAGGTGGTGGGACGCGCCTCGTGCGGCCGCCTCGCCCTGCTCCTCGCCGCCCTCGCCGCGGTGACCAGCGCCGGCGAGCCGGTCGCCCTGGTCGACCTCGGCGACGGCCTCGACCCCCAGGCGGCGGCCGCCGCCGGCATCGACCTCGAGCGCCTGCTCTGGCTGCGGCCCCACCATCTCAGGGACACGCTGGCGGCGGCCGAGATGCTGGTCGACACCGGCTTCCCCCTGGTCGCCCTCGATCTCGGCCTGCCGCCGGTGCGGGGGCGCGTCCCCCTCGCCGCCTGGCTGCGCCTGGCGCGCGGCGCCGGCGCCCGCCAGGCGACGGTGCTGATCTCCTCGCCCTACCGCCTCAGCGGTTGCGCCGCCGAGGTGGTGGTGGTGGCCCGGCGCGGCCGCGGCGCCTGGTCCGGCGCGCACGGTTCGCGCCGCCTGCTCGACGGCCTCGCGCTGCGCCTGGTCGTCGTCAAGCGCCGCGGCGAGCGCCCCGAGGCGACCGCCGAGGCGCTCCTGCTCCACCCCGACGTGCGGCGGTCCGAGTCGATCCGCCCCGCGGTCCCAACCACGCTTTCCACGGAGGTTCACCATGCATGACACCGACTCCCAGATCTGTTCGCCCGGCCTGCTCGGCGAGGCCTGCGCCGCGCTGCTGCTCGCGCTCGTCTTCGTCACTTTCGCCTTCTGCCTGTGACGACCCGGCTCGCCTGCCTCGCCGTGCCGCTGTTCCCGCTCGCCGCCCGACTGCGCAGCGAGCCCGAGCTGGCCGGCGTGGAGGTGGCCGTGTGCGACGGCAACGGCTCCGCAGCACGGGTCGTCGCCGCCTCGCGGGCGGCTCGCCAGCGCGGGGTCCGCGCCGGCATGACCCTGGCCCAGGCGCGCGGCGTGCTCCCCGACCTCCTCGCCCGAGGCCGCGACCCGGTCGCCGAGAGCTCCGCCCACGAAGCCTTGCTCGAGACCGCCGCAACTGCCTCCCCGCGGGTCGAGGACGCGGCTCCCGACCTCGCCTTCGCCGACGTCGCCGGCATGGAGCAGCTGTTCCCCGGCCCCGACGGCGAGCAGCGCCTGGCCGACTCGATCCAGCGCGCCGCCGAATCGCTCCACCTGCCGCTGCGGGTGGGGGTCGCCGGCACCAAGCTCGCCGCTCAGGTCGCCGCCGGCCTCTCCGGCACCTCGACCGTGGTGTCCGAGGGCGGGGAGCGCGCCTTCCTCGCCCCGCTCCCCCTCGGCACGCTCGGCCTCGAGCCACACCTGGTCGACACCCTGAGCCGCTGGGGGGTTGCCACCGTGGGCGCCCTCGCCGCTCTTCCCGCCGACGAGGTCTCAAGCCGCCTCGGCCACGACGGCGCCGACGCTCACCGCGCCGCGTGCGGCCTCGACCCGCGCCCGCTGGTGCCGTGCCAGCCGTCGCCGACGCTCAGCGAGGGCATGGAGCTGGAGTGGCCGGTGGTCACCGTCGAGCCCCTCCTGCACGCGGTCCGCGCCGCCCTCGAGCGGCTCGACGCCCGCCTCGCCCGCCACGACCTCGCCTGCACCCTGCTCGAGCTCGAGCTCGGTCTCGAGCCCGAGGGCCACGATCGGCGCGCCGTCCGCCTGCCGGCCCCGGTGCGCGACGTCGGCGCGCTGGTCGACCTGGTCCGGCTCGAGGTCGAGGCGCGGCCGCCGCGCGCGCCGGTGGCGGCCTTCGCCTGCGTCGTCCACCCCGACCGCCGCCGGCTCGGCCAGCTCACCCTCTTCGGTCCCGCCGAGCTCTCGCCCCAGGCCCTCGCCACCACCCTCGCCCGCCTCGCCGCCCGACTCGGCCCGGACCGGGTCGGCTCGCCCCGCACCGTCGACGGCCACCACCCCGAGCGCTTCGCGGTCGCCTCCTTCGCACCGCCCCCGCCGCCCACCGAGCGCCGGCCGCCGCGCGCCGGCCGCGGCCTGCTCGCGGTGCGGGTGCTGCGCCCGCCGGTCGCCCTCGAGGTCATCACCGAGCCCCTCGCCGCGGCCGACGCCGAGCGCCCGGTCTCGGTCGCCTCGGCCGACGGCGCCACGCCCCGTATCCAGGGCCTGGTCCGGGTCGCCTCCGGCCCGTGGCAGCTCGAGGAGGGCTGGTGGAGCGAGGCCCCGGTCACCCGCGACTACTGGGACGTGGAGCTCTCCGGCGGCGGCCTGTGGCGGGTGTTCCGCGACCGGGCGTCCGAGGAGTGGTTCGCGGACGGGCTGTACGATTAGACCTGCCGGTGCGGGCGGGGACCTACTGCGGGACGCGATCGACCCGCATCTGCCGTCTTTTCGACGGCTCGCCGTGCTCGACGTAGCACTGCTATGCCTCCGCGCGTCGATCCGCCGAGAAAGCCAGCATCTGCAGGCCGCTCGCGTTCCTCGCGACGGTCCCCGCCCGCACCGCCAGGTCTGAGGGGAAACGGGGTCCAGACTGAGCCCCGCGGTACCCTCTTCACTCTCCACTCTTGTCTCTTCACTCTTCACGCCCGCAGGGGCCCTCGCAACGAGAGCCGATCGGCGCTGCAGACTCCCGCCCCTTGGACTCAAGAGCGGCCACGGGAGCCGACAGCTACGGACCGCTGGCGTCCCTCGCTACGGTCCCCGAGCGAGTCGATTTGATTTATGCTTCATTTATGTCTACACTTGAATCTCGCTCCCGCCAGGGAGGGAGATTCAAATGTACGCCGAGCTGCACGCCGCCTCCGCCTTCTCCTTCCTCGAGGGCGCCTCGGAGCCCGAGGCGCTGGTCGAGCGCGCCGCCGCCCTCGGCCTGCCGACGGTGGCCCTGGTCGACCGCAACAGCCTCTCCGGCGCGCCACGCTTCTACAAGGCCGCCCGCGAAGCCGGCATCACACCCCTGGTCGGCGCCGAGGTGGTGCTCGAGGAGGAGCCTCCCGGCGGTGAGGGACGGCCGGAACGGGAGCCCCTCCCCGGCCCGCTCGGCCTAGAGGCCCGGCCGGGAACCCCCCGCGAAGCGAGAATCGCGAGGAGGTGTGAGATGCAGCGCCGGAAGGACGCAGATGTAGTCCCTCTACTTCAAGGACTTCCGGCGCCGCAGATTGCACCTCAGTCGCGATTCGCAGCCGTGAGGAGGTTTCCGGCCGGGCCTCTAGAGCCCGATCCGCCGCCGCCGGGCACTCCGCTGCCCCGACTCACCCTGCTCGCGATCGATCGCGCCGGCTATCGCAGCCTGTGCCGGCTGCTGACCGTTGCAGCCGCCGGACGGGAGAAGGGCCGCGCGCGGGCGGGGTGGCGCGAGCTCGAGCGCCACGCCGACGGCCTCCACTGCCTGACCGGGGGCGTCGAGGGCCTCCTCGCCCACCGACTCACCCACCGCGGCGCCGACGCCGCTCGCCGCACCCTCGAGCGGCTCGCGTGGCTCTACCCGGGACGGATCTCTGTCGAGCTCCAGCGCCACGGCCTCGTCGACCAGGAGCACCGCAACCGCGCCCTGGTCGAGCTCGCCCGGCGTCTGCGCCTGCCGGTGGTCGCCACCGGCGGGGTGCGCTACGCCCGCGAAGAGGACAAGGAGCTCGCCGACGTACTGACCTCGATCCGTGAGGGCGTTCCCCTCGACCGCGCCGGGCGCCTGCTCGAGGCGCAGCGGGCGCGGCACCTGTGCTCGCCCGAGGCAATGGCCCGACTGTGGGTCGACCTGCCGCGCGCCATCGCCGGCGCCGCCGAGCTCGCGGCGTCGCTCGAGTTCACCCTCTCCGATCTCGGCTACCGTTTCCCCGACTACCCCCTGCCCCCGGGCGAAACCCCCGCGTCCTACCTCGCCCGCATCACCTGGGACGGCGCCCGCACCCGCTTCCGCCCCCTCACCGGCCGCGCCCAGGCCCAGATCGAGCGCGAGCTGACCCTGATCGCGAAGCTCGACCTCGCCGGCTACTTCCTGATCGTGTGGGACATCGTCCGCTTCTGCCTGCGCGAGGGGATCCTGGTCCAGGGCCGCGGCTCGGCAGCCAACAGCGCGGTGTGCTACGCGCTTTCGATCACCGCCGTCGACCCGGTCAGGATGGACCTGCTGTTCGAGCGCTTCCTGTCCGAGGAGCGCGGCGAGTGGCCGGACATCGACCTCGATCTGCCCTCGGGCGACCAGCGCGAGCGGGTCATCCAGTACGTCTACCGGCACTACGGCGCCGCGGGCGCGGCGATGACCGCCAACGTGATCACCTACCGCTCGCGCTCGGCGGCGCGGGAGGTCGGTAAGGCGCTCGGTTTCTCCCTCGAGACCGTCGACCGGCTGTCGCGCCAGCTCGGTCGCCACGCCACCACCGAGCTGCGCGAGGGCGTGCGCCGGCTCGACGAGGAGCTGCGCACGGTCGGGCTCGACCCCGAGTCGACCGCGTGCCGCCACTTCCAGCGCCTGTGGTGGAAGATCCAGAACCTCCCCCGCCACCTCGGCCAGCACTCCGGCGGTATGGTCATGGCGGCCGGACGCCTCGACGAGGTGGTGCCGCTGGAGCCGGCGGCGATGCCCGGGCGCACGGTAATCCAGTGGGACAAGGACGACTGTGCCGATCTCGGGATCATCAAGGTCGACCTGCTCGGCCTCGGCATGCTCGCCGCACTCGAGGACGCCATCCCGATGATCTCGAGCCACCAGGGGGTCGACCTCGACCTCGCCCACCTGCCCCCCGACGACCCCGTGACCTACGACATGATCCGCCGCGCCGACACCGCCGGCGTGTTCCAGATCGAGAGCCGCGCCCAGATGGCGTCACTGCCGCGCAACCAGCCGCGCACCTTCTACGACCTGGTGGTGCAGGTCGCGATCATCCGCCCGGGCCCGATCACCGGGCGCATGACCCACCCCTACCTCGAGCGCCGCCAGGGCCGCGAGCAGGTCCGCTACCCGCACCCGAGCCTGGAGCCGATCCTGAAGCGCACCCTCGGCGTGCCGATCTTCCAGGAGCAGCTGCTGCGCGTCGCCATGGTGGCGGCGGGCTTTTCCGGCGGCGAGGCCGAGGAGCTGCGCCGCGCGATGGGCTTCAAGCGCTCCGCAGAGCGGATGGCCGCGATCGAGACCAAGCTGCGCCGCGGGATGGACGAACGCGGCATCGCCGGCGACGCCCAGGAGGAGATCGTCCGCTCGATCACCTCGTTCGCGCTGTACGGCTTCCCCGAGTCCCACGCCGCCAGCTTCGCGCTCATCGTCTACGCCTCGGCCTACCTCAAGGCCCACCACCCGACCGCCTTCTACGCCGCCCTGCTCAACGCCTGGCCGATGGGCTTCTACCACCCCGCCACCCTGGTCAAGGACGCCCAGCGCCACGGGGTCGGGGTGCGGCCGGTGGACGTGCAGCGCTCCGGCTGGCGGTGCCGCTGGGAGGACGGCGCGGTGCGCCTCGGCCTACGCTACGTCCACGGCCTCAGCCGCGCGGCCGGCGAGGCGGTTGAGCGCGAGCAGGCCCGCTCCCCCTTCGCCGATCCCGGCGACCTCGCGCGACGCTGTGGGCTCGGCGACGAGCCCATGGCCCGCCTCGCCCACGTCGGCGCCCTCGCGGGCTTCGGCCTCACCCGCCGCCAGGCCCTGTGGCAGGCCGCGGAAGTGGCGCGGCGGCACGGCCCGTTGTTCGAAGGCCTGCCGCCGCAATCCGGGTCGCCGCTTCCTGAGATGACCGCCCTCGAGGAGACCGTCGCAGACTACGCCGGTCTCCACCTGACCACCGGCCCGCACCTGTTGAGCCACCTCCGGCGGGGTCTCGACAGGCAGGGGATCCTCCCGCTCTCCACCCTCGCCGGCCTCGCCGACGGCGTCGAGGTGCGGGTCGCCGGGGCGGTGATCGTCCGCCAGCGCCCGAGCACGGCCCACGGGGTCGTCTTCCTGACCCTCGAGGACGAGACCGGGATGGTCCAGGCGATCGTCCGACCCGAGCTGTTCCGCGCCCAGCGCACCCTGCTCGTGACCACCCCGGTGCTGGTCATCGAGGGGACCGTGCAGCAGCGCGACGGCGCCCTGTCGGTGCGTGCGCGCCGCTTCCGCCCGTTGCCCACCGACGCGGAGGTGCCGAGCCACGACTTCCATTAGGGCTCCGGCCGGGGAGCCCTGTTCAGCTGCAATCCACGATGCGGCGCGATCTGCAACCTCCGGAGGCACTTGACGTGGCCAGGCTACGCCGGCGGCTTCCGTCGGCCGCAGCTCACACCGCCTCGTAGCTTTCGCTACGAACGGACTCCCCAGCCAGAACCCCGTGCCACTCCCGGGTCCGGAACTCCCCCGCTTTGACGACATTCTGTGAAGCAGCTGCTCGGAAGTACAGCTCTGATCAGGTGATACCACGCCCTGAACCAGCAAGAGACGAGCCGTCACCTTGGAGTCGGTTCTCACCGGCCGTCCCGCCGCACCTCTGCACGCAGCAAACCGTAGATCAGACCGCCCAACCGATCCGCGTGATGGAGGACCGCTGCGGGGATCTCGACCCCGCGAGCTCGCATTAGGACGAGATCGCTCTGCACTTCTTGATTCTCCGCGTACGCCGCCTCGAGATGCTGGTACCGGTTGCCCAGCGTTCGCCCGCTCGCCTCCGACAGCCGCAGCGCCGTGTTATCGGCAGCCCGTACGAGGTGGTCTCTGAGATGTGACAGTCCGCGAGGCAGTGGCAGCTCGGCCAGGGTCGCGGCGAGCTGTACGGCGACTGAGAGCGCGAGCAGCTTGGCCCGGCCCCAAGGCAGGCTGCGGTGGGAGGTTCGTGCCTGGCTGGACGGGGGAGTGTGCTGGCTCATACCTGTTCCCAAGGCGACCGGCAGTCGGCTGTCAGGGGCGGCCTCTGGCCGTGAGCAAAGCGAGCCTGCCCTTGACTGCCGACTGTCGGTCACCTACTCATCCCAGCTGAGCCAGCACACTCTTCGTCCAGACAGCCCTGCTACCCGCGGAACCTCGATCCCGGCCCCGACCCCGCCGCCGGCTACCCGCCGCCTGCACCCCGGATTCGACCGAGCACCCCCGGCGAGTGCGCCCGGTCGCTCCCACCCCAGCGCTCGGGTTCGGGATCAGGCAGCGGGCGGCAGGCCGCGGGAAGCGGGGATCGGGACGTCAGGGCGTCGCCTGCCGGAATCCCGATCCCGTTCCGGCCGCCGGCTGCCCGCCGCCCGACCCCGGATTCAAGCCTGCTCCGAGGGCCGCGTGTCCAGGCCAGCACCGACCCGCCCCTCGGCCGGCCCCTCACTTTGGCTGTGGGCATTGCCCGCGCTGAGAATCTGTGGGGCCTGTGCCCCAGAGATTGCTCCTGCCGCGCCTGGCGCACCGCAGGATGGCCCACCTCACACCCCCGCCTTGACCCGGACGGGTTGAGCTTCCACACTGGCATCCCATGGGCGAGCTCATCCTCATCGTCGACGACGAGCCCGGGATCCTGACCACCCTCGCACAGATCCTGCGCGACGAGGGGTACCGGACGACGACCACGGCAAGCGGAGAGGAGGCGCTGCGCCTCTACGACCAGCAGCGCCCCGACGTGGTCTTCCTCGACATCTGGCTGCCCGACCGGGACGGCCTCGAGACCCTCAAGGCGATGCGCAGCCTCGACCCCCGCGCCGCCGTGATCATGATGTCGGGGCACGGCACGGCCACTACCGCCGTCAAGGCGATCAAGATGGGCGCGCACGACTACCTCGAGAAGCCGCTCTCCTACGACGGCGTCATGGCGGCGGTCCAGTCCGCTCTCGCGCAGCGCAGGGCCTGGCTCGAACACGCCGAGGAGCCTTTGCCGCTCGAGGTCGACGCCGCGCCGCCGCGGTCACTCCGCCCGCCGCGGCCGCTTCGCCTGCTGGCGACCAGCGACGCTCCGCAGCGCACCATCCGCACCTCGAGCGTGATCTACGGCCTCGGTCTCCACTCCGGGCGCCACACCGGCATGGTCATCCAGCCGCTGCCTCCGAACACCGGCATCCACTTCGTCACCCTGCCGCGCAGCGTGTCGATCCCGGCCCACATCGACTCGGTGGCGGAGACCGACTATGCGACCACCCTGTCGGCCCGGGGCGAGAGCATCCGGACCGTCGAGCACATGCTGTCGGCGCTCCACGCTCTCGGCATCACCAACCTGCTGATCAAGGTCCACGGGGAGATCCCGGTGCTCGACGGCTCGGCCCTCGAGTTCTGCCGGCGAATCCAGGAGATCGGGATCGAGGAGCAGGATGCGCCCCGGCAGGAGGTCGTGATCGACCGCCGCTACGAGCTCGGCGACGGCAGCAAGAGCCTGGTCGTGGAGCCCTCGGATGTGCTCTCCGTGTCCTACCTGCTGCGCTACCCGCCGCCGATCGGCGAGCAGTTCTTCGAGTTCAACCTGTCCGGAATCGACGCCTACACCCGGGAGATCGCGCCCGCGCGCACCTTCGGCTTCCTGCGCGACCTCAAGATGATCAACGAGCTCGGCCTCGGCTCCGGCGGGCGCCTCGACAACTTCGTGCTGGTCGGGGACGACGAGGTCGTCAACACCGATCTCCGCTTCCCGGACGAGTTCGTGCGCCACAAGATCCTCGACATCATCGGTGACCTCTACCTGCTCGGCTACCCGTTCCGAGGCCGGGTCACCGCCCGCCTCACCGGCCACCGCGACAACATCGAGATCCAGCGCCAGATCCTCGCCGCGAACACATAGAAAAACCACAGAGACACAGAGGCACAGAGCCGCCCACCCGCCCAGGAGGACGAGGACCGAGCTCGTGCGTCGGCACGAGCTCGGTCCTCGTCACTCGGGGTGGGAGGGGGACCTCTGTGCTTCTCTGTGCCTCTGTGGTGAATGACGCTATCGCTCCGGGTCATGGCGACGCCACTTGGCGTTGAACGCCTGGCGGTTGCGCTCGAAGAGCTCGAGGTAGGCCGCCTCGTCCATACGCCCGAACGACGCCTGCTGCCAGTGGTGGACGAAAGCGTCCCGCCGGCACACCAGGCGAAGCCCCGCCGCGCGCAGGCGACGGGCGTAGTCGTCGTCCTCGAACATGCCGATCCCGAAGCGCTCGTCGAGCTCCCCGACCCGCTGCCAGACCTCGCGCCGAAGCAGTGCGCAATACAGCGCCAGCATCGGGATCTCGAACGCCTCACCGCGGTGCGCCCGGACCCACCGCGAGGCCCACGCGTCGAGCCCGCCGACGTCCTCGTAATCGACCTCGACCCGGGCCTGGTTGGCGATCGCGTTGGTCATCGGGCCGACCATGCCCACCGAGGGGTCGGCGAGGGCCGCCCGAACCAGCACCGACAGCCATCCTGCGGTCGGCACGGTGTCGTTGTTGAGCAGACACAGCAGGTCGCCGGCGGCCTCGGCGCGCCGCCTGGTTGGTCGCCGCGGGAAAGCCGAGGTTGACCTGGTTCAGCATTACCGTGAGGTTGTTGCGGCGGGCTGCCTCGGCTTCGAGCCAGGCGGGGGTGCCGTCATTCGAGCCGTTGTCGACCACGATGACCTCGTAGGCCGGGTACTCGGTGACGGCGAACAGCCGCTCGAGGCACAGCCGGGTCACCGCCTCGCCTCCCCACGTGACCATCAGGGTCGAGACCTTCGGGTAGAGGCCGACCAGGGCCTCCTCGAGAACGTCGAGACGCACCTCCCAGGCGTTCGCCCGCGCCAGCTCACGGCAGTGTTCGCCACTCTCCGGTTCGGAGATCCGCGCGACCGCACGGTCGAGCGCGGCGACGAGTCCGTGGACATCTTCGGCACACTCGACGCCGGGCTTCAACCGCTCGAGCTGCGGGAGTCCGGTCGCGACCACCGGCAGCCCGAGCGCGAGCATTTCGTAGACCTTGACCGGGTCGACGGCCTCGGTCAGCGGCGTGCGGCGGAACGGGATCAACCCGACGTCGAACCCTGCCGCGAGCCCCGGCAGCTCGTTGTAGGGCCGCTCGTCGAACAAATGGACGTTTCCGAGCCCGCCGACTTGCGACAGGTCGGCTCCGGCCCGCGCGCCCACCACCACGAACGACCACGACGGCCGCGCCTTCGCGACGGCAGCGAGGAGTCCGGCGTCGAACCACTCGGCGACTGCACCGAAGTAGCCGATGACCGGCCGCTCGAGGCCCGCGAGCTCGCCGCTGTCGGGTGCGCTGGCCCAGTGCTCGCAGTCACAGCCGTTGGCGATCCGGACCACTTTCCGCGCCACCTCGCGCGCTCCGCGCTCGAGGGCTGCCGAGCTCGCCACCACGAGGTCGGCCGCCGCCATGAGCTCCCTCTCCTGCCTCGCGACCGCGGGATCGGCCCCCGGAAAGGCGGCGTGGTCGTCCATCCGGTCGTAGACCAGCTTCGCGCTCCAGAGCTGGGCCAGCCGCGCCGCCAACGGCCGCCAGAACGGGAGCTGGCACAGCACGACAACCTCGGCCGGACCGAGCGTGCCGACAAGCTCCTCGAGGGCGCCCGCGAGCTGGTCGACATCGCGCTCGCGGAGGGTACTGCGGAAAGGGTCGAGGGCGCGCGGGCAGGACAGCACCACACCGCGGACGCCGTCCGCGAGAGGCCGTTCGAGCAGCCGCGCGGCCGGCGTTCCGACCTCGAGCGCCGGCGACACGTGGAGCACCGGCCACCCCCGCGCGGCGAGGCCGCCGAGCAGGTGCTCGGGGCGCTGCACCCGAAAGCCCCACTCGAGGATCGGAAAGCACACCACGGTGGGCCGGGCCACGCCGGCCATCGCGGCGGACTCGGCGAGCGCGCGTAGCTCGGCCTCGTCGAGAACCCGCGCCTCGCGCGGACGTAGCCGGCGCAGCAGCCGCACCAGGCGCATGCGGACGGGCACCGGCAGCACCCGAGGCGCGGCCGCGCGGGCGGTCTCGTACGGATGGCGCAACCAGCGCCGAAAGCCCATCATCGGCGGCGAGCTTCTGGCCCTACCTCGAGCGGCCATCTCAGCGGCCCCCGCTCATCGGCGGGTACTGGTCGCGGGCAACGGCCTGCAGGCCGAGTTGCGCTGGCCGACGGATCGACGGCTGGGGTCGAGGGGGGCGTGATCCGCAGGCTCGTCACGGGCGACTCCCACTCCTCCCGGCTCGCGGTTCCGTCGCGGCCGCGTCAGGCACCGACGAAGTCGAGCCGCGGCACGCCCGGGATCAGACCCAGGTCGTGGGCCCGGCGGAGAAACGTCTCCACGGCACGGCGGCCACGCTTCCCGTAGCTCACCGTGAGGTCGTTGACGTACATGCCCACGAACCGGTCGGCGCGCTCGCGGTCGAGGCCGCGCCCGTAGGTCATCGCATGGTCGAGGGCGGCGGAGCGGTGCTCGAGGGCGTAGACGATCGACTCCTTGAGCAGCACGGCGACCCGGTCGATGAGCTCCGGCCCGAGGTCGCGGCGGACCACGTTGCCGCCGAGCGGCAGCGGCAGGCCGCCGGTCTGCTCGGCCCACCACACCCCGAGGTCGACGATCGACTCCAGCCCGTCGATCTCCAGGTGAGCTGTCCCTCGTGGATCAGGACCCCGGCGTCGACCCGACCTTCGCTCACCGCCGGACCAATGTCGTCGAACGGCATCACGACCGTCGTCAGGCTCGGGTCCCACATCTTGAGCGTGAGCGCCGCCGAGGTCAGCTCTCCAGGGACCGCCACGGTTCCTGCACGCAGGGCCGCAGGATCGAGCCGACGGCGCGCGACCACCACCGGACCGTACCCGTCCCCCATCGACGCTCCGGAGTCGAGGAGGGCATAGCGGCCGTCGAGCCGGGTGTAGGCGTGGATCGAGACCGCGGTGACCTCGTAGGTCCCCTTGAAGGCTTCCCGATTCAGGCTCTCGATGTCGGAGAGCACGTGCTCGAACTCGAGCTCACCGGTGTCGATCAGCCCGTTGGCGAGGGCGTAGAACATGAAGGCGTCGTCGGAGTCGGGCGAGTGGGCCACACGGATGCGCGTCATGGGCGACATTGTACCTGCCGCTCTCGCGGTCTGCGGCAGGCTCGCTGTGCTCTCAAATACACGAACCCGCTCGACCGAAGCCGCACTATGGAGGTCCCGCCCGCGAGGGCTCGTCGACCAGTGAAACGTCGCCAATCCCGTAGTAGCTCGCGACGGCCCAGTTGACCCACCACGATGACGGCCCGGCGGGCCGGAGCTGCTCGAGGTGGTAGTAGTTCGGAATCGGCCGAACGGCGACCTGTGCTCCGCCCTCGAGTGCCGCGGCGCGAAGCTGGTGATCGCGTGCGTCCCAGGCCGCGGCGAAGCTCTGCGCCGCCGGCAGCTCCTCGTCGAGCAGGACCGGAAGGCGCCACACCACCTGATGCCGGATGCCGACGAGAGTGACCGCCAGCAACCCGGCTGCGGCTGCTGCCACGAGCGAACGACGAGCGTGGGTCAGGAGCACGCCCGTCGCGATCCCGATCAACGTCGCGGCAATCGTGACGATGAAGATCGGCACCGACAGGGTGCGGGCGACGGGGTACCACGTCGTCGCCCACGCGGAGAGGGCCATGACCAGCGAAACGAGCAGCACGGCTGCCGTCGGCAGGCAGACCATCGCGGCGACGGCAGACCGAGCCGAAGGACGTCGTTGTTTCCTGAGTGCGGACCACGCCAAAGACTGCAGGGCAACGGTGAGTGCTGCCAGCGTGGCCGCGAGCAGCAGCACTCGGGTGTGCGGTTGAAGCTGGTCGCGGAGGAACGCCCGAGTGAAGTCCACGGTCAAGGCCACGACCTGCCCGGCCGATTCCACGCTTGGGTAGGCGCTGCGCCGAACTTCGTTCCCCGGCGCCACCGCGGCGAGGACCAGGCTGAGGACTGCGGCCGCCAGCACTGCACCCGTCAGGCCCACAAGCCGGCGGCGGTCATCCACGCCTGGCCACAGGGCAGCCGCCGCAAATGCCACGGCCAGGGCGGATACCGTACACACGGCGTAGGCCTCGTTGAACCCACAGGCGACGAACGTCAGACCTGCCAGTCCGGCCAGACGAGAGACGCGCGTGGGCGCACTCCGCCGGCTCGCTGCGGCCGACATCATCCAACCGGAAAGAAGAGACAGCAGGAACGCCGGCGCCACGTACGCCAGCGAGCCAGCGGTCCACATCAGCACCTGGTGCAGGTCCGGCATCTGCACCCATGCAGCAAACGCCGTGGAGGCCGCCAGGGTCAGTCCGCCCAGGCCGGGGCTCCCGAAACCGAGCCTCCGCTCGAGCTCGCGATAGGCGGCCGCCAGACCGGCCAGCACCAGCACGATCCAGCACGGCGGGAGCCAGCGGGCTGCATCGGGACCGAGCGAGTAGACCGCTGCGCACAGCGCGGTGTACCCAAACCGACCCGTCCAGCCAAGAAAGCGATCGGCCTGAAACTGGAACAAACCCGCCTCGCGGAGTTCGAGGGCGAACTGGAAGTCGTCGGCGGCCCACCGCGCGTGCCCTCCAATCCACCCCCACACCGCCAACGGCGTCAGAAGCGCAGCCAGAAGCACCAGCAGAACGACCGCCGCACCGATCCGTCGCGCCGAGTCGATGGAACGGGCATCGACTACGAGGTTCGGCGGGTGATCCGGTCGCGCGCTGGCCACGGCGGGAGAGTACATGAGGGCCTCGCTTCTCGCATGCTAGTCTCAGGCAGACAATGGAAACGTCATCGGAAAACCAAGTCGTGAGGCGTGCGCGTAACTGGGTCTGGTGGATCGCCGCCGCCTTGGTTGCCATCGTGGTGTCGTTGGAGGCGTGCTGGTTCAGTGCGGCGTGCGGACCGACCTCTCTGGCTTGGGATGAGGGCGAGTACGTACTTGCTGCCCTGCAGACGGCAGACCGGCTCGAAGGGAGCTCGCTGACCCACTGGCCGCACGTCGTCCGCCATGACCAGCACTACGCCAAGCCCCCGCTGCTGGTCAACATCCTCACGGCGTGGCTGGTCGTGCTCGGCCCGAGTCGTCTCATGAGCGCGATCGCCGGTAACGCCCTGACGACCTCCCTCGCGCTGTACGCGATCGTGGCCCTGTGGGCGGGAAGGCTGTGCGGCGGTCGCGGGGCTTTCCTCGGGGTACTGGCAGTCGGCGCCATGCCCATTCTCGGCCGCAGCGCCGCCCAGGTCTTCCCCGAACCGCTCGTCCTGCTCCTCGTCGTTACGACCGCGGCCACGCTGCTGTGGCCCACTCCTCGTTGGCCCGCGTGGCGGATCGGCCTGCTCGGCATGGCAATCGGGCTGGGACTGCTGGCAAAAGCCTCCTTCCCGGCGCTGATCGCCGGACCTCTCCTGGTGTGGCTGCTCCTCGGGGCGGCGTTCGGGGTCTCCCGATTCCGCGCGAGACTGGCGATCCTGGTCGCAGCCGGGTTCGCCGGGGTCGTACTCGCCTCGATCTGGTACCAGACCAACTGGCACGAGGCGCTCGACTACGTTCGCTCGGCACATGCGTTCAATCTCCACCCGGCCTGGTCCCGAGCCCAGGTGCTGACGGAGTGGGCTCGCGTGCTCACCTGGGAGACCTTCGGCGGGTGTGGCGTCGTCCTCGTGCTCGCCTCGGTCACAGCCTTCGCCCCCCGTCGAGCCGACCCCTGTCGTCTGTCGGGCCTCGCGCTGCTTGCCGCCGGCATCCCGATGCTCGCGGCCGGCCTGAGCTCCGCAAACGTCGCGGCGCGACTCCAGCTCCCGGCAGCGGGAGCGGTCCTCTTGGGAGCCGCCATGCTGAGCAGCGCGCCGCCACGAACGCGTCTCCCGAAGCTAGCGTGGCTCGGAATGGCCGTGCTGATGGCACTGCAATGGACCGCGATCCAGGGAGCGCCGCTGTGGCGTGCGCGCACCTCACGACGTAACGTCCCCCTTGCCGCGGTCTTCGACCGGCTCGACCCCTACGGGCACTCGCGGGGTGTCTCCTGCCCCGATGGACGTCCAGCGCTCGCGGTCATTGACGCGATGGAGGAGCTGGCCGAGCTCGGGCTCTGGCCTGCATGCCGACTCGCCACCAACCACCGCGAGCTCAACGTCGGCGTCCTCGACGTGACGGCGGCAGCCCGCGAGCTGCCGGCCCGGTTCTCGTGGGCAACCTACTTCTCGTGGGATACCGCCCGCCGGAAGGCAGCACTTGAAGACGCGAAACGGATGCCCACGGTCATCGCGGCTCTCTTTCCCGGCAATCACTGGGGCGCCCCGGAACCGGTCCTCAACGCCCACGTCGACGAGGTTCTGGATTTCGTCCGCGAACGGTCCAACGGCTACTCGATCTGGCAGCGCATCACGCCCGACGACGGAGCATTCATGCTCGTCCTGCTCCGGAACTTCGACCCCGGCAGCCTGCCTCCTCTCCATCCGCTCGCAGCCGAGTTCGGGAGCCTGATTCGGATCAACGGCTTTGCGGCTGATGGACGGGTGCTCCTCGTGGACTTCACATGCATCCGGCGCATCGGGCGCGACTGGGCCGTTGCAATCAGGGCGACACCGGGTCCCGCTGCGCGAATCAGGGCTGCCTCGCCCCTCGCCGCTGACGTCCCGATTCACCCCCCGACATCGGCCTGGCGGCCCGGCCGACGCTACTTGGTCAGGCTTCCAGTCGAGGGTGTCGTGGAAGACGCCGCCTACACCGTCACCCTCACGCTGTTCGACCCTCACCGAACCGCTTCCGGGTGGGACGTCCTGGAACGGACGGGCGAGCAGGCAAAGGCAACGGCGACACTGCCCGAGGTCGTCTTCCGGAGGACGCGCGATGAACCCACGACGCCCGCACAGGCTGCTCAGCCAGGTCTGCCGGCACCCTAACCGGGGCGCGAGATATACTCCCGCAACACGTTCGGACCGCAGTCGTCGGCTGCAGCCGGGCGCTGCGCAGTGGAGGCACTTCAGTGGCTGGGAGCGGGGATGTCACGACCCGGAAGGCGGTCGAGTCCGTGCCGCACGCCGATAGACCCGGAGCCGGTCGCGTGACGGCCGGCCTCGACGAAGTCGCCGAACAGGCACGTCACAGCCGAGGGCTCGTGCTCTTCCTCCGTTCCATCGCCTGGAGCCACGACCTCTTCCAGCGCCCCCATCAGCTCGCCATGGCCTTCGCCCGCCACGGTTGGGTTGCGGTGTTCGAGGACGCGGGTTCGGGCGAGGACGACGTCGCCGAGATCGAGGCCAATCTATTCGTCACCCGTGCGCCGCTGCAGGAGTTGAGAGCTCTGCCAGTCACGTTGCTCTGGACCTTCACCTACAACTACGACCAACGCGACCGGTTCCCCGCCGAGATCCCCTGCGTCTACGACTGGATCGACGACCTCAGCGTCTTTCACCACGATCCTGCTCTGCTCGCGAAGAACCACCTGCGGGCGCTCGAGGAGGCCACCGTGGTCGCGGTGGTCGCCCGTAGGCTCCTCGACGAGGCACGAGCGGTCCGCCCCGACGCGCTGTACCTGCCCAACGGGGTGGATGTCGAGCACTTCGTGCCGACCGGCCGGCGACCCGATGACCCCGTCGCGGACGAGCTCCTCGCCAGCGGCCGGCCGATCGCGGGCTACTACGGCGCCCTCGCCGACTGGTTCGACTTCCAGCTCCTCCACGACACCGCCATCCTCCGACCCGACTGGAGCTTCCTGCTCATCGGACCCCAGTACGCGGGCGCCGACGCGGTCCGCGATCAGCCGGCGCTCGCGCTGCCCAACGTCCGCTGGATCGGCCCTCGCCCCTACCGCGAGCTGCCGGCCTGGCTCGAGCTCTTCGACGTCGCAACGATCCCCTTCCGGATCAACGACATCACGCGAGCCACGTCGCCGCTCAAGCTGTTCGAGTACTTCGCCGGCGGGAAGTCGGTGATCACCACGCCGATGCCGGAGTGCGCGGTATACCCCGAGGTCCGCATCGTCAGTGACGCCGACGGGTTCGCGGCCGCCCTCGACCCGTGCCGCGAGCTGGCGACGGCACCGGCCCACCGGCGCCGGCTGCACGCGGTCGCACTCGAAAACTCATGGTCGTTCCGGATCGCCCAGGTCGTCGCGCAGCTCACCGAGGCGGAGGCGTCCGGAGGCGCGCGGGGCGCTCGGCCTGCCGCCGCGGGCCCGGCCGACCCCGGGCTCATCCGGGAGCTTACCACCCAGCGCGCCCGTGCCAACGCCCTCGAGGCGGACCTCGAGGCCGCCCGCGGCGACGTCTCGGCGGCCGCCGAGCGGATCGGCCGCCTCAGGGCCGAGGCGGAGTCGACCCGGGAGACGGCCGGCGTTGCGGTCGCGGCAGCGAACCAGACGGCGCGCCGGGCGCTCGCCTCAGAGCAGGACGCCGCGCAGCATGCAGAGGTCCTCCGGGGCGAGATTGCGCGGTTGACCGAGGCGGCGCACCATGCAGAAACGCAGGCCGCGGACCTGCGCGAGAAGCTCGAGGCGACGCGTACGGAGCTCGAAGCTGCGCGTGCGGACGCGGCTGCGTGGCGGGAAGAGGCCCACCGCGGGCCAGTCGCACGCTTCATGCGGAGGCATTTCCCCCCACGTCCCGAAGGCCGTCTCACCTACTGGCGGCGCGCGCTCTACTACGCGGTGGCGCGGCGCATCCTGGGCCTCTGGCGTCGGGCCGGACAGCACGGTCGCGGCATGGCCACCTGGTACGAGTACCGCTTCCTGCGCGACCGCAGGCGCCGCGAGGAGGCGGCCGGGTTCTCCCTCGAGGCCATGCGTTGCCCGACCGAGCCCGACCTGGTGTCGATCGTGCTTCCCGTGTTCAACGGCGAGGGGCTCGTCGAGGAGGCGATCGAGAGCGTGCTCGCCCAGACCCGGGAGCGTTTCGAGCTGATCCTGGTCGACGACGGCTCGACCGACGAAACGCCCGGAATCCTGGACGACTACGCCGAACGCGACCCGCGCGTCCGCGTGATCCACCAGCCCAACCAGAAGCTCCCGCGCGCGCTCTCCAACGGCATCCGCGCGGCGCACGGCGAGCTGCTGACCTGGACCAGCGATGACAACCGCCTGAAGCCCGAGTTCCTGGCCCGGTTGGTCGACTGCCTGGGTCGGAACCCGACATGGGACATGGTCTGGGCCAACGTCGACATCATTGGCGACGACGGCCGCTTCCTCGAGGGCTCCGAGTGGTACTACGGCTACCAGCGGCCGCCCGGCAGCCCCCACATTCACTTCCCGACCGACCCGAGCGAACTCAACGTGTGGCCCAACAACTACGTCGGGGCGGCCTTCCTGTACCGCGATCGGGTCGCGTGGCTGCTCGGCGACTACTGTCCCGACCGCTTCACGGTCGAGGATTACGACTACTGGATGCAGGTCAACGAGCTCCTGACCGTGCGTCACGCGGACTTCGACGACCCGGTCTACGACTATCGCTTCCACGACCGCTCCCTGACCTCGCATGAGAAGGAGCTGCGCATCCTCGAGCTGCGCGAGCGGCTGATGGTGTTCGACGACTTCCGCCGGGACTTCGCGCTCTCGCCGCTGATCTGGATGCTCGGACCGGTGCCAAAAACCGAACCGGCACGGGCGCTGCACGCTGCGGTTCGGGAGCGGGCGCTCGCACTTGGGCACACGGTTGCCGAACCCGGCGACTGGCCGACCGAGGCCCTGCCCCGGCTGTGGATGCCGACCGTCTACGTCGAGGTGACCGACTGCGGTGCCGCGAGCGGCCCCGACCGCTCGGCCCTGCCGCCGAACACGGTCGCCGTGCTGCTGACTCCCAGCGGCGAGGAGCTGTCGGCCGAGCCCGGCGACTGGGACCTGTGCGCGGCCGTGCACCCAGGACCCGCGCTCATACGGACCCGTCGTGCGTGGCAGGGATGGCTCGGCTTCGGCGACGTGCCGACCTGCTGCCGAGCCCTCGACATCGCGGTACGGGCGCGACACCTCAAGGCCATCGAGGCCGAGATCTCGAGCCCGCGAACCCCTGCAGTCGACGCGACGGTTGTGGTCTGCACTTATCGGCGCTCGGCGAGCCTCTCGGCGACCCTGCAGTCCGTCGGACGCCAGAGCCTGCCGCCGTCGAAGTACGAAGTGGTAGTGGTCAACAACGACCCCGACGAGCGCATCGATGACCTGGTCGATGCGCTGCGCACGCAGTCCTTCGCCGAACACCCCGACCACGTCCGGCTCGTGCTGTGCCCACTCAAGGGCCTATCGCACGCCCGCAACGCCGGCATTGCCGAGGCGCGTGGCGCGGTCGTGTGCTTCGTCGACGACGACGCCGTCGCCGAGCGCCAGTGGCTGGCCGGGATCCTCGCCGCCTACGAGTCCGACGACGGGGTCGGCGTGGTTGGCGGCCGCATCCTGCTCCGCGTCCCCGAGCCGCCACCGCAGTGGCTCGACCGCACCGGTTGGAGCTACTGGAGCCACCACGACCCGGGCTACACGGAACCGACCGAGGTCGACGAGTGGTGGGAGTACCCGTGGGGCGCGAACTGGTCCGCTCGTCGCGAGCTGCTGGTCGCGATGGGCGGCTTCCGCTCCGGCTACGGCCGACGCGGGTACGACTTCGGAGGCGGCGAGGAGGTCGTCGCGGCATCCCTCGCGCGGCGCCTCGGCGCCCGAGTGGTCGTGACCCCCGCGGCGGTCGTCCGGCACCACGTCGACCCGTCCCGGTTCACGCGCCGGGACCTCCGCGCCACGGTCCGCGCCGGGACCTTCGTCAACTACTTCATCCAGAGGGACCTGTACGTCCCGACCTGGCTCGGCCCCGGCTACCTCCTCGAGCAGATCGGAAAGCGCCTGCTGAGGCTGGCGTGGCCTTGGGGGCGGTCGCGTTTCCAGCGACTCGAGGCCAGGTACTTCCTCCGCGCGGAGCTCGAGCTGCTCGGGACGATGTGGCGCGACTGGCGGGCACGGGCGAGGCGGGAGGGTTGAGCGTGGGGCACCACGGTACGGACGATCCTTTCATCGCAGCCCTCACCGACCGGTTCAGCGTCGGGCCGCGGCTGGTGGGAGCCTACCTCCAACACTGGGATCGCACCCAGGGGCAGCTCCTGACCACGGTCGCCGAGGTCGATGCGCTCCAGCCGCCGCACTCCGAGTGGTTCGACGACGCCCTCTCGAGCAACCGGTCGGCCATTGATCTCGCCAATTCCATCGCGGCTCGGCTCGGCGGCGAACCCATCCGGATGCTCGATCTCGGGTGCGGACTCGGCGGACTCCTGATCGCAGGAACCGCGCGCGGGTGGTCCGTCACCGGTCTCGAGACCGACTCGGCCCTGCGTCGGCTCGCGATCGCAAACCTTCAGGACCACTCGCTCGAGCCGGAGGTCGTGCTGGCCCGCGCCGCCGACGACCTTCTCTCCGGCGCCTGGTCGGTGGTCGTGTGCCGGAATCCCGACCTGCTCTTCGCAGACGTCCTCGGCGGGATCCGCCGTCTTGCCGCGGCGGTGGCGCCAGGCGGCATCCTCGTGGTTCGGATCGCCAATCGGACCAGCCTCAGGCTGGCCGTCGCGGGACCGCGGACCGGTCTCCTCGGCGCGGTGCTGGTCGACCGCGAGGTCGCGCTCGACCTCCTCTCCACCCTCGCCATCGACGCCGGACCGGTCGCGACCCAGTGCTCCGCGGTGGTCGTCCGGAACGCCCTCATCGAGAGCGGCTTCGGCGTCGAGCGGCTGGTGATCGAACCCTGGCCGGAGCCGCCGCTGTCCGCGGCCGGGGACCTCCTGGCCGAGCTCGTCGAGAGCTACGGCCGCTTCGCCGGCGGACAGAGGCGTCGCCTCGCCGCTGAGCTCGCGGGCCGGCTCGACGGGCACATTCTGGCCGCGGTACGCGGGGCCGTCCACGACCTCGCAGCTGCTGCCGGGGACCCGGATGCGGCCCGCGCGTTCCACGAGCGCTATCTCGTCGACTTCGAGACCCTCGTCGCCCAGCGGTCCTGAGGCCCACTCTTCACCAGGGTTCGTCGCGAGACCGGCGAAGTGCCGTACGCAGTGGAGTTTTCGAGCCGAGGAGCGTGAGGCGAACCCGCCGGGGGGTGGAGGGCGGGCGCGGTGGGGGCGGCGGGTTGTGAGGGGTGGCTGGGGGAGAACTCGACAGTACGTCGAGCACTCCGAGGTGAGAAAGCACCGCTGAGCGCGCTGCGTCGCCGGCCGCAGCAGAGGTCTGGTGAATAGTGCGGGCTCAAGCCCTGGTCCTCACCGCCATGGCGAGGAATGCCCCCTGGGGGTCACCTGTTGCCACCCACGCCGTGCCTCACCTCCCATCGCTCGTGCTCGCCAGTCTCGTCCTGCTTGGAGTCGCCATCGTGGACAACGCCGCCTCACAGCCTCCGAAGGTGCCCGCAGCCCGTCATCAGAACCGGCTCGCACGGGAGAAGAGCCCCTACCTGCTCCAGCATGCCGACAATCCGGTCGACTGGTACCCCTGGGGCGAGGAAGCCTTCGAGGCCGCGCGCCGCGAGGACAAGCCGATCTTCCTCTCGATCGGGTACGCAACCTGCCACTGGTGCCACGTGATGGAGCACGAGTCGTTCGAGGACCCCGAGGTTGCCGCGCTCATGAACCGCACCTTCGTGTCGATCAAGGTCGACCGCGAGGAGCGTCCCGACATCGACCAGGTCTACATGACGGTGTGCCAGATGCTGACCGGGTCTGGTGGCTGGCCGCTGACCATCCTGATGACGCCGGATCGCCGGCCCTTCTACGCTGCCACCTACCTCCCCAAGGAGATCCGTTTCGGGCGTCCCGGGATGATGGAGCTCGTGCCAAGGGTCGACGAGCTGTGGCGGACCCAGCGCGAGATGCTGCTGAAGTCGGCAGGCGAAATCGTCGGCCACCTCGAGCGCGCTACGGGCTCCGCAGCGGCGGGAGACCTTCCGGCCGACCTGCCCGCACGCGCCGCGAGTGAGCTCACGTCCCGCTACGATGCCCAGCTCGGCGGCTTCGGCAGCGCGCCGAAGTTCCCGAGCCCGCACAACCTGCTGTTCTTGCTCCAGCACGCGCGTCTCACCGGCGACCGGCACTCGACCGAGATGGTCGATCAGACGCTGGCGGCGATGCGCCGTGGTGGGATCTGGGACCACGTCGGCTGGGGCTTCCACCGCTACTCGACCGACCGCGAGTGGCTCGTGCCCCACTTCGAGAAGATGCTCTACGACCAGGCCATGCTCGCGCTCGCTGAGGTCGAGGCCTGGCGCGCGACCGGCGACGAGGCCCATGCGCGCACCGCGCGGGAGATCCTCGACTACGTGCTGCGCGACATGACGTCATCCCAGGGCGCCTTCTTCTCCGCCGAGGACGCCGACAGCGAGGGCCAGGAGGGCCGCTTCTACCTCTGGACCCGGGCGCAGCTCGCCGCGGCCCTGACTCCGGACGAGCTCGAGCTGGTCGAGAAGGTCTGGGGAGTCCGCGCCGAGGGTAACTTCCGCGACGAGGCCACCGGCGGACCCACCGGCGCCAACATCCTCCACCTTGTCGAGCCTCTCGACCGGACCGCGCGCGCGCTCGGGGTCACGAGCTCCGACCTCTCGAAGCGCCTGGAGGCGGTCCGGAAGAAGCTGTTCACGGTCCGGGAGGCGCGCGTCCACCCGCTCAAGGACGACAAGGTCCTGGCCGACTGGAACGGGCTCATGGCGGCGGCGATGGCGCGCGCCGGCGCCGTCCTGGACGAGCCACAGTACGTGCACGCCGCCGAGCGCGCGCTCGCCTTCGTCACCACCCGCATGCGCGACGCGAAGGGCCGCCTGCTGCACCGCTATCGCGACCACGACGCGGCGGTGCCCGCCTTCCTCGACGACCACGCCTTCCTGGTCTGGGGCCTACTCGAGCTCTACGACGCCACCCTGGACCCGGCGCACCTCGAGCGGGCGCTGGCGGTCCAGGCCGACCAGGAGCGCTTCTGGGACGACGGCGGCGGCGGCTATTTCCTCACACCACCCGACGGCGAGGACCTGCTGGTGCGCCCGAAGGACGCCTACGACGGAGCCATGCCGTCGGGCAACTCGGTCGCGGTCGCCAGCCTCCTGCGCCTGGCACGGCTCACCGGTCGCGAGGAGTTCGAGGAGCGCGCCAACGCAGCCGCAGCCGCATTTGCAGCAGAGCTCGGCCGCCAGCCCTCGGCCCACTGCCACCTGATCGCCGCGCTCGAGCTGGCCGCGGTGCCAGCTGCCGAGATCGTCCTGGTCGGCCCAGCCCACGACGACGGCATGCGGGCACTGCTCGGCGTCGTTCGTCACCAGGCCGCTCCCGGGTCCACGGTCCTGATGGTGCCGAGCGACGCGCGCGGGACCCTCGTGCGCCGGCTGGCTCCATTCACGTCGTCCTTCGAAGCCCTTGAGGGGCGTCCAACCGCCTACGTCTGCCGCGGATTCGCCTGCCAGCTTCCCACCACCGACCCGTCACGGGTGGCAGAGCTTCTCGCCCCGGCCCTGCCCCCCGCCTGATCCCAGGCGACACGGCTGTGTTAACCTCTCGCGCATGAGCGCCTCCCAGCCGCCTTTCCTGGACACGTTGCTCGACCCCCAGTCCAACGATGCGCTCGCCGCCTTCGTCCACCTCTACCGCGGCGAGATGCACCGCATGACGATGTGGCGGCAGCGGCTGGACATCACCTCGAACTGGGCGATCATTCTGACCACCGGTCTGACCACCTTCACCCTCGGCGCCCAGGAGGTGCCGCACTACACGCTCCTGCTCGGCCTTGGGATCATCGCGATCTCGATCGCCATCGAGGCCCGCCGCTACCGGCACCTGCACCACAGCAAGTGGCGTCTCTTCCTGCTCGAGAGCGGACTCTTCGCACAGCTCCTCGACCCGGCGGGACAGCCCCCGGAACCGAACTGGCGCGCCCTCCTTGCCGAGGATCTGCGACAGGCCGTGTTCGGTCTCAGCTGGTTCACCGCGATCCGCGCCAGGCTGCGGCGGAACTACCTCATGCTGGTCTACTTCGTGACGGCGGTCTGGATCGTCAAACTGGTCATCCACCCCGAGCCGTCGCACGGTCCCGACGAGCTGTTCCAGCACCTCTGGGTCGGGCACCTCATCCCGCCCTGGTTCGTCGCCACGACCGCGGTGCTGTTCATCATCGTCTCGACCATGCTCGCCGTGTCGTGCCCGACGACCGAGGACCTCGACGACTGGGGCGGACGCGCGCGCGGCGCGCCGCCTCCCTCCTGTACCTGACGTTCAGTTCGATAGCGCCTTGAGCTTGCCGAGGATCGCGTCGCGCACGCCACCGATGGCGAGCGTGCCGTCGACCGAGATGAACCGCGGTGCATCCTTGCGGCCGGCCTTCGCCATGTCGCCATAGAACCGCGACAGCACCTCGGTCTGGGCGTGGTAGGCCTCGAGCCGTTTGCGGATCGTGTCCTCGCAGTCGTCGTCGCGCTGCACCAGCGGCTCGCCGGTCACGTCGTCCACGCCCTCGACCTTGGGCGGGTTGAAGACCAGGTGGTAGGTCCTTCCCGAGCCGAGGTGGACCCGCCGGCCGGACAGGCGCCGCACGATCTCGTCGTCCGGCACCACAATCTCGACCACTGCGTCGATCGCGACACCGGCGTCCTGCATCGCCGTCGCCTGCGCCACGGTCCGCGGAAAGCCGTCGAACAGGAAGCCCCCGCGGCAGTCCGGCTGCGTGATCCGCTCCTTGACCAGCCCGATGATGATGTCGTCGGAAACCAGCTGGCCTGCGTCCATCACCGCCTTGGCCTTCCTGCCGAGCTCGGTGCCGGCCTTGACCGCAGCTCGAAGCATGTCGCCAGTCGAGATCTGCGGGATGCCGTGCGCCTCGCAAACGTACTGTGCCTGGGTGCCCTTACCTGCTCCCGGCGGACCGAGAAGAATCAGTCTCATGGATCCTCCTTCACCTGTGATCACGCCCATGTCCGAGGTGGCCCGCGGCCTGCCCTCCCCACTGATCGGGGCGTCGGCATCATACCGCCACAGGACTGCACGTGTCGATACTTGCAAAGAGCCGTTATCTCAACAAGATGGTGAATTCTGATGCGCCGATTCGGTGTTTGGCCCGCCATTCTCGATCCGATCGGTGCGATCGCCGCCATTCTGTCATAAGGCCGTCACGAGGACCTCAAGAATCGACCCGAAAATGCTTGTGGCAAATATTCACAAACTCCAGATTCGCGAGTATCATGACCGCCAGATCTCCGTATTCGCACCATCGTGGAGTGCGGGGGAGTTCGTCTCGCGCGGCCGGGGCGCCGGCGCGAGATTTGGTTGGGGAGCACCGCAAGGAAGGAGGACATCGTGGAAGCGTCGTACTTTATCTATCTGTGTCCGGCGGCCGCCGTGCTGGCGCTCATCTATGCCTTTATCAAGGCATCGTGGGTGAATCGCCAGGACCCTGGGACCGAGCGCATGCAGCTCATCGGCGGCTGGATCGCGGAAGGCGCGATGGCGTTCCTGGGGCGCGAGTACCGCGTTCTCGCGATCTTCGTGGTGGCGGTCGCCGTCATTCTCGGTTTCGCCAACTACAACATCTCGGAAGACACCAACGCGTTCATCGCTCTGTCCTTCGTGCTCGGAGCGTTCTGCTCGGGACTCGCCGGATACCTCGGCATGCGCACGGCCACCAGGGCCAACACCCGCACCGCGAGTGCCGCCCGCAAGGGGCTCAACGACGCCCTCCAGGTGGCGTTCGCCGGGGGCTCGGTGATGGGGCTGTCGGTGTCCGGCCTGGCCCTCGGCGGTCTCGGCCTGCTGTTCCTGCTCTACACCAAGATCTACCCCGCGTCCCTCACCAACGAGACCGCCATGGTCCTGGTGGTGAACATCCTCTCGGGCTTCTCGCTCGGCGCGTCGTCGATCGCACTGTTCGCGCGCGTCGGCGGCGGCATCTACACCAAGGCGGCCGACGTCGGCGCCGACCTGGTCGGCAAGGTCGAGGCCGGGATCCCCGAGGACCACCCGCTCAACCCGGCCACCATCGCCGACAACGTCGGCGACAACGTCGGCGACGTCGCCGGCATGGGCGCTGACCTCTTCGAGTCCTACGTCGGCGCCATCGTGTCGTCCATGATCCTCGGCACCAGCTGGTCAGTCGGCCTTCAGGCGGTCGGCGCCTCGTCCGGCTTCAACGCCGTCTACCTGCCGCTGGTCATCGCCTTCGTCGGGGTCATCGCGTCGATCATCGGTTTCTTCTTCGTCCGCACCAAGGAAGGCGGCAACCCGCAGGCCGGCCTCAACCGCGGCACCTTCGGCGCCGGCATCCTGATGGTCATCGGCGCCATCTTCGCCATCCGCTGGCTGATTCCTGAGGGACAGGTCTCGGTCCCCAACATCATCACCGGGGAAGTCAGCACGTACACCTGGTGGGGCATCGCCATCGCCGTCGTCGCCGGACTTGCCGCAGGCATCGGGGTCGGGCTCGTCACCGAGTACTACACCGCCACCCACAAGCGGCCGGTGGACTCCATCGTCCAGGCCTCCCGCACCGGGGCCGCGACCACCACTATCCAGGGGATCGCGGTCGGGATGAACTCCACCTCGCTGCCGATCTTCATGATCTCCGCGGCGATCCTGGCCTCGTACTGGTTCGCCGGCCTCTACGGCATCGCGCTCTCCGCGGTCGGCATGCTCTCGACCATCGCCATCCAGCTCGCCACCGACGCGTACGGCCCGATCGCCGACAACGCCGGCGGCATCGCCGAGATGTCCCGCCTCGGCCGCGACATCCGCGCCCGCACCGACAAGCTCGACGCGGTCGGCAACACCACCGCCGCGATCGGCAAGGGCTTCGCGATCGGCTCGGCCGCGCTCACCGCGCTGGCCCTCACCGCCGCCTACATCACCAAGATGCACGGCAAGGTCGACATGGACGCCGCCAACCCGTTCGTGCTGGTCGGCCTGCTGGTGGGCTGCATGCTCCCGTTCCGTTTCTCGGCCATGGCCATGGTCGCGGTCGGCAAGGCCGCCCAGGACATGATTCAGGAAGTTCGGCGCCAGTTCCGCGACGTGCCCGAGCTGCGTCCCGCCCTCGAGGCCGCGCAGCGCGCCGAGCACGAGGACCGTGAACCCACCCCAGAAGAGCAGAAGATCATCCGCGCTGCCGACGGCAAGGCCGAGTACACCCAGTGCATCGACATCGCCACCGCGGCCGCGATCAAGAAAATGGTCGCCCCCGGCCTCATGGCGGTGCTCGCCCCGGTCGTGGTCGGCCTCATCTCGGTCGACATGCTCGGCGGCCTCCTGATCGGCGTGACCATCTCCGGCGTCTGCCTTGCGATCTTCCAGGCCAACGCCGGCGGCGCCTGGGACAACTCGAAGAAGCAGGTCAAGGAGGGCGGCCACGAGGTCTACGGCGCGGCCTACGATGACATGCACAAGGCAACCGTCACCTGCGACACCGTCGGCGATCCCTTCAAGGACACCTCCGGGCCGTCGCTCAACATCCTGATCAAGCTCATCAGCGTCGTGGCGATGATCATCGCCCCGATCCTGTACGTGATTCACTTCGGCTGACGCCGAAGTGAAATAGCGGACTTGGAGAAGCGCCGGGCTCCCGCCCGGCGCTTTCTTTTCGCCCGGATACACTGGCACCCGTGGACCCGGTTCGCGCTCGACACCCATCGACCCTCCGGCTGCCCTTGCGCCAGCCGGAGGGTGTTGTAACTGTCTTCGACTTCCTCATCGTGCGTTTTCCGCAGATTCCCCCCGAGACATGGCTGCAGCGCGTCCGCGACGGGCACGTGGTCACCGACGCGGGACCGATCGAGCCTTCGCTCCCCTACCGCCCGGGCCTCGATGTCCGCTACTGGCGGGAGGTCGAGGAGGAGCCGCCGGTGCGGACCGACGTCGACGTGGTGTGGCGCGACCAGCACCTCCTGGTGGTCGACAAGCCCGCATTTCTTCCCGTGACACCGGGCGGACGCTACGTCCGTTCCTGTCTGGTGACGCTGCTCGAGGAGAGGCTCGGCCTCGAGCACCTCGCCCCACTCCACCGGCTCGACAAGGACACGTCGGGGCTGGTCGTACTGTCGCTCGACCCGCGCTCGAGAGGCCACTACTCCGGGCTGTTCCAGGGCGCCGGACCGAGGCTCGCCAAGACCTACCTGGCCGAGTGCGAGGTCCAGCCCGGCACCTCCCTCGAGCCACGCTGGCTGCGCCACCACCTGAGCCGGGACCCCCAGCATCACTGGCGTCAGTGCGCCGTGCCCGAACGGCAGCCGAACGCGTTCACGTCGTTCGACGTCGTCGAGGCCCGTGGCGGCCGAGCCCTGGTCCGCCTCGGACCGATCAGCGGCCGCAAGCACCAGCTCCGGGTCCAGCTCGCGGCGGAGGGCCTGCCGATCGTCGGCGACCGGCTCTACGGCGCCGGTCAACCGCCGCCGGACGAGAACCTCGACCGACCGCTGCGGCTGCACTGCAGTCGGCTGGCCGTCGCCGACTTCCCCCGCTTCGGGGACGGGCTCCCACAGACCTTCACCTGGTGCAGTGAGTATCCCGAATGGCTCGGTGATGCCTCCGCGTGACACAAAAAAGGGCCCCCGCCCGCGGGCGGGGGCCGGCAATTGCCGGATTGGAAAGAGAAGTCAGGCTTCCTGACTCTGGTAGTACTTCATGAGGATCTTGGCGACCTCTGGGCGGGCGAACTCCGGCGGCAGCGCCTCGCCAGCGGCGAGCATGGCGCGCACCTTGGTGCCGGAGAGAAGGACGAAGTCCTCCTTGGTGTGGCCTTCCGGAGCGTCGCGCATCATGATGACCTTGCCGAGCTTCTTCGAGAACGCGGTGTGGTCGGCCTCGAAGATCTTGATCTCGAGAGCGCCCTTGGGAACCTCGTCGTGGAAGATCTTCTGAGCGTCGAACGGGCCGTAGTAGTCGCCGACGCCAGCGTGGTCGCGGCCAACGATGAGGTGGGTGGCGCCCATGTTCTGACGGAAGACGGCGTGCAGCACGGCCTCGCGCGGGCCGGCGTAGAGCATGTCGTAGCCGTAGCCGGTGATCTCCACCGAGTTCGGCGGGAAGTAGAGCTCAGCCATCTTGCGGATCGCGGCGTCGCGGACGTCGGCCGGAATGTCGCCGGGCTTCAGCTTGCCGAGGAGCATGTGGATGACGGCGCCGTCGGCCTTTTCGCGGTCCATCGCCATGCGGACGAGCTCTTCGTGAGCGCGGTGCATGGGGTTGCGGGTCTGGAAGGCCACGACCTTGTTCCAGCCGTGCTTCTTGATGAGCTCGCGGATCTGGCCGGCGGTTCGGAAGGTCTCGGGGAACTCACTGGCGAAGTACGAGTAGTTGAGCACCTGGATGGGGCCGGAGATGAAGGTCCTGCCAACGCTGTTGAAGGCCTTGACGCCGGGGTGCTCCATGTCGTCGGTGCGGTAGGTCTTGTCGGTCATGAAGGACATCTGTTCGTCGGTGGCGGTCTCGACCTTGTCGACGGCCATGATGGCGAGCACCGGATTGCCGTTGACGTTGGGGTCCTTGATGGCGATGCGCATGCCCGGCCTGATCCCGTCAGCCTTCTCGACCACATTGACGATGGGAACGGGCCAAAACAGCCCGTCGGTGGTCGCCATCTTCTCGGCGACGGACATCGAGTCGGCGAGGTTCATGAAACCGGTCAGGGGGTTGAAGTAGCCGGAGCCCAGCATGACTGCGTTGGCGGCCGCCTGCGAGCAGACCACGATGGACGGCAACTTGGCAGCCTCGGCCGTGAGGGCTGCGCGTTTGGCGTCGTCGGCCACGTAGAGCGGGTTGAGGGTGTCGGATCCGTGAGGTTTGATCATGTCGAATACTCCCTTTTTCTTGAGGTCACCGCCCCGCAGGGCGTCGGTTTCCCTTCTCTACTTGCCTGTTGTTGTCGTCATTCGCTCGTGCACCATCGCGAGGGTGCGGTAGAGAATGTGGGCGAACTTCGAGTAGGGAAACGTCAGGAACAGGGTCAGCACGACCCCGAGGTGAACCACGTAGACCGAGCACGCGACCAACGGCGAGGCGACGAAGCGCAGCACCTCGGTGAGCACCCCGGTGGCGATTACGGCGAGCACGATCCAGAGGAAGAAGCGGTCGAACGCGGTCGTGGCGCCGACCCGTTTGTCCTCGGTCTTCTGGCGGTTCAGGAACAACAGAACGCCACCAATGACGAGCGCGAGCGCGGAGATGTTGCCGAGCCATTTGAGCGGGTGGAGAATCGGCACCGGATAGGTGTGGCGCATCGGCAGCGGAATCCACGAGAACAACGGCGAATCCTGGTAGAGGTACAGAATCGCGATGCCCGACGTCACTGCCGCGCCCACGAAGCCCCACATGACGAGGAAGTGGCCCCAGCGGCGCTCGCTCACCGCCTCACACTTCGCGAACCGCTTGTGGGTGGCGACGTCGCCCAGGGCGGGACCAAGGTTGGCCAGGAACGATCCAGCGCGGTTCGTGCCCGAACCGAGTAGCCCCCAGAACGTGTGTCCGGCGACCCAGGACGCGATCACCACCCACGCGGCGCTGAGCCCGTACACCAGGTAGATCAAGAGGTGGGGCACGAACTCCTCGTAGTAGAAGCGACCCTCGAGTGCAGGCAGGTTGGGGTTCACGTGCGGGATGGCGAGGCCGGTCGTCAAGCCGAGCAGGACCAACCAGAACAGGATCGGCAGACCGACCAGCAGCGGCCAGGTGGTGCGGACGTTTCCCACAACACGACCGAGGAAGGACGGGAAGGCGAGCGTCTCGACCACCATGGCGCGGATCGCCGCCATCACGTCACCCGGCCGGACGTCGCGGGGGCAACGAACGTTGCAGTCGTTGCACTGGTGGCACAGCCACACGCCCGGGTCGGCGGCGAGCCTGTCGGCGAGCCCCCACTGCGCCCACAGCACCTGTCGCCTGGGGAAAGGGGCGTCGGCCGGGGCGAGCTCGCACACGCTCGAGCAGGTCGCGCACTGGAAGCAGCGAGCCGCCGACTCGCCACCGCGCCTGGCAAACTCCTCGCGAAAGGCCGCGGACGGCAGGATCTCGGAAACCGATGCCATGCCTCTCCCCTCCTTCCCTAGAAGCCCTTGAGCGGGTTCGGGCCGAGGGCCTCGAGCTCACTGGCAAACTCGTCAAGGACGCGCGGGACCCGGTCAAACTCGTTGTGGGACAGCTCCACGGTCTTGATCCGCTCGGGCTCGAGGGCGAGGCGCTGCAAGGTCTCACCGACGTTCTCGAGCCGGGTGTGAGCCAGCTCCGAGCCGCGAACGTAGTGGCATTGGTAGTCGTCGCCGTACTTACAGCCGATCAGGACGACGCCGTCGATGCCACGAGACAGCGCCTCAGCGATCCAGACGATGTTGGTCGAGCCGAGACAACGGATCGGGATGATCCGCACCCACGGGTTCCACTTCGTGCCCTGGGCAGCAGCGGCATCCAGCGCCGGCGCCGCGTCGTTTTCGCACATCAGGGCGAGAATGCGCGGCTTCTCCTCGTAGTCTTCGGGGACCTCAATCGCCTTGATCATTTCGGCGATCATGCCCACCGAGTAGTCCTGGAAGCTGATGATCCGCTCCGGGCAGGCGCCCATGCAGATGCCGCAACGCCGGCAGCGCATCGGGTTGAACTCAGGCGTTCCCTTGGCGTCCTCGTTGATGGTGCCGAACGGGCACTCCTCGGTGCATCGCTTGCACTGGGTGCAGCGTTGGAGGAAGAAGTCCGGATAGGCCCGGTCCCCCGCCCGCGGGTGGACGGCCTCGCCCCGTTTGGCGGCCTCAACGCACTGGACCGCTTTCATCGCGGCGCCGCAGCCGTCCTCGGCGGCCTGCGCCGCGTCCATCGGCGCATGTATCGAACCCGCCGCGTAGATTCCGGTCCGCCGGGTCTCGTAGGGGAAACAGATGAAGTGCGAGTCCGGGAAGCCGTACTTCAGCGCCGGCAGATCGGGCCCCTGCCGATAGCCGAGGTTCAGGATCTCGGTCCCATCATGGGCGGCGAGCTTCTCCGCGAGCTTGGCCGACTCCTCCCGTTGAGCGGTGCTCTCGCTGTTGACCGCGCGGTCGCGGGCCTCGTGCAGCTGACGGATCGCCTCCCCGTCGGCCGAGTTGGGCACCATGCCGACGGCGAGAACCACGAGGTCGGCGTCGAGCACGATGTTGTCGCCGAGGAGGCTGTCCTTCAGGTGCACCTTGAGCGACCCGTTGGCCTCGACCTTCTCGATCTCGCCACGGGTCATCATGAGCGAGGCGGACTTCTGTACGCCGAGGAAGAAGTACTCGGAGTGGCCCGGCGTCCTGATGTCCTTGTAGACAACTGCCGACTGGGCCTCGGGCACGATCACCTTGAGCTCGGCGGCCTGGCGGAGGGTCGTCGCGCAGCACTCGCTCGAGCAGTAGCGGAGGTGATTCTCGTCGCGCGAGCCCGCGCACTGGACGAAGACGACGCGCTGAGGCGGCTTCTGGTCGGACGGCCGCACCACTTTCCCGGCCACCAGCATCTTCTCGAGCTCCTGTGAGGTCACGACGTCAGGTGACGCACCGTAGCCGAGGTGGCCGAGCCGGTTCGCATCGTACGGCGTGGCGCCGGTCGCCTGGACGATCGCACCGACCGTGATCTCGTCGTCGGATCCGCTCAGCCGGACCTTGAACTGCCCGGGCTGTCCGGTGATCTTCGCAACCGTGGTCCCGGTCAGGACCTTGATATTCGCGTCCGCCTCGACCTCGCCCACCAGAGCTGGGATCGGGTTCGCCTGAAGGCGGTCATAGGGCGGCTCCTCCGGCACGACCGAGCGCTGCTCGGCCAGACGGCCACCGAGGCGTGTGGACTTCTCGACGAGCACCACCGGGTGGCCCAAACCCGACGCGACCTTGGCCGCCTCGAGGCCAGCGCGCCCGCCACCGACGACCAGCACGGTGTCGTCGATCGTCTCGGTCAGTGGCGTGATCGCCTTGCAGCCCTTGAGCCGCGCGGCGCCCATGCGGGCAAGGTCCTCGGCCAGCGCCTGGGTATCCTCATCGCCTGCGGGATGGGACCACACCACGTGCTCGCGCAGGCTGACACGGTAGATCGACCGGTCGTCGGCGCCGAGGCTCGCGAACTCGGCCGTCTTGGCGCGCTCGGAGCAGGCACAAAGCAGGAGACCGTCGAGGCCGTTGTCGGCCACAGCCTGGCGAACCGCAGCGAGCCCCTCCTCGCCGCACAGGCATGGATGACTCAGGGAGAACTTCGCGCCGTGCTCCCCGGCCGCAGAGGCGACGGCGTCGAGATCAAGGGCGTCGCCGATGCCACACCCGCTGCACAGGAATACGCCGAGCTTGTCCATCACGCCCTCCTTGCCGCCGCCACCAGGGCCCGGGCGGCCGCTCCGGTGGCATCCCTCACCGATGCTGCGACGTCCTCCGGCCGGTGGGCGACACCGGCCACGGCGACGGCCGATCCGGGATCGTCAAGGGCGAACCCGTCGTCGTCTCGGCGGGTGATGAGCGGCAGGTCGTCGTTGGCGGTGCTCGGGACCATGCCGGTGGCCAGGACCACGAGGTCGGCCTCGGCCTCGAGCAGGCGGCCCGACTCGACATCCTCAAGCCGCAGGGAGAGGCTGCCGTTGCGCGCCTCGACCTTGCCGACCTTGCCCTTGACGAGCTTCACCCCTTCCGTCGCGGCGACCTTGAGCAGAACGTCCTCGTTGCGACCCGGTGCGCGGCGGTCGATGTAGTAGATCGCCACCTCGGCCTCGGGCAACTGCTCCTTGACGTAGAGCGCCTGCTTCAGGCTCGCCAGGCAGCACACGCCGGAGCAGTAGTTGAGGTTGTTCACATCTCGCGAGCCGGCGCACTGCACGAACGCGACCCGCTTCGGCGGCTGACCGTCCGAAGGTCGCAGGATCTTGCCGCCGGTCGGTCCGGTTGGCGATGCAAGCCGCTCCATCTCGACGTTCGCGATCACGTCGGGCAGCAGGCCGCCGAGCTCTTCGAGCTTGTCGAGCGGGTAGGGCTGCCACCCGGTGGCGAGCACCACGGCTCCGACCTCGAACGTCTGGGTGGTCTGCTTGGCGTCGAGGTCGATGGCGCCGTAACCGCACGCCTCGGCGATCGCCTTGGCCTCCGCGTCGGGCACCGCAGTTCGGTCGAAGACGAAGCGCCGCGGCCAGGCGTTCATGTGCGGGATGCGGATCGCCTTGACCTTTGCCATGCCGAGGTTGAACGGGTCGTCGACCTCGGTCGTGCACGCCTGTTCGCAGTCCCCGCAGGCGGTGCAGCGGGAGTTCACCCACGCCGGTTCGGTGGTCACCGTGACCTTCCAGGTGTCGCCGACCCGCTCGGCCAAGCTCACCTGGGAGGAAGTCAACACGGTCACCCGCGGGTTGCGCTCGAGCCGCCGCAAGTTGATCTCCATTCCGCAGGACGGAGGGCACATCTTCGGGAAGTAGTTGAAGATGCGCATCACCCGCCCGCCCAGGGACGGATCCCGCTCGACCAGGATGACCTCGGCACCGGCCTCAGCGGCCTCCAACGCGGCCGTGATCCCGGCGATACCCCCTCCAACGACAAGCAACGGTCTGGTTGGCTTCATCGGTGTCTCCCTTGGGGATCGTGACCCTCCCGGACCGTCATGGTGGACTCTCCGAACAGAGCGAAGCGCAGCCACCGGAAGGCGAACCGGAGCAGGGTCTCGTCATCGGTGCGAAGCCGCTCCCTGAGGTCGGCCGGGACCTCGAAGCGGTCGAAAAAGGTCGACTCGAAGACGAACTCGCGGAACGAGTCGAGGTCATAGCAGGCGGTATAGAACATGTGGATCCGCTTCGGGTCCAGGATCCTCCCGCCGATGAACCAGGGGTGACCGACGAGCTCCCGAAAGCCGGTCTCGAGCTCGTCCTGCTCGATCAGGGCCTGGTCCCGCTGCCATGCATCGACGGAGAAGGTGCAGCGGTCGGCCTGATGTCGTCCCTGGCAGAAACCGTCCTCGAAGACGAAGAAGACAGGTTCGGGCTCCTCGCCCGCGCGCGCTGGAGGCAGCGCCATGCCGAGCGGGTACATACGGCACGCCCAGGGGCGGTCCGCGTAAACGGTGCACCCGTTCTCACCGAGGAAGTGGCAGCGCTTGGCCGGCTCGTCGCGCATCTTGAGCAGCACGACCGGCAGGCGCAGGTCCTTGGTGACCGGATTGCCCGTGTAGGTGTCGAGGAAGTCGCGGGTCGTCATCCCAAGGCGCCGGGCCAGACGCAGCACGTCGAGCGGCGCGAGGATGATGTTGACGTCGGCGCAGCACGTGTTGAAGCACGGCACGCCGGGATGGCAGGTGAACTCGAACGTCTCGCCCGGCGCCAGGCGGCGCTGGTTGGCGAGAAAGCCGGGAAGCTCGGGCTGTGGGTGGCTCACAACGCTCCTCCCTGATCGGAGTCCGCGTCGGGCCGCGGATCGGACGGACCCTCTTCGGGGGTCCCGTCAAGAATTCTGTCCTTCAGGGCATCGGACGACCACACGGCGAGCGGCGACACCTCGCCGGTCGTCGGGTCCAACCGGTACCGGTACGAGGCTCCGACGGCGTACTCGTCGCGCATCCGCTTCCAGCCCCTCACGAAGTACGGGCAGTCGTCGTTGAAGCAGGCGAGCTGGAACTCGCTCGGCCAGCCGGTGTTGTCGGGCAGCTCGAACCGCTGGAGCGGCTCGCCGCAATGCGGGCAGCGCTGAGGACGAGTGGAATCATGCACGGAGGTTGGTCCCAGGCAAAGGGCGGCCCCTGGCGCTGAAGCGCCAGGGGCCGCGGATGGTTGGATCGATCAGCCGCCGAGCAGCTCGTGATCGGAAGCCTCCTTGAAGAGGGAGATGATCGGTCGCTTCATCATCTGCCACTCTCCGGTGGTGGGGTTCATCTTGCAGTTCACGAAGCACAGCCAGTTCTGCTGGTCGATCTTCGGGAAGTCCGCCCGGAAGTAGTAGCCCGGCCAGCGGGTCTCTTCGCGGAACATCATGGTGCGGACGTGGGCCTCGGCCTGGTACATGCGGTGGACGTTCTCCCAGCAGCGCATGAGCTCGTGGAGGTCCTTCGCACCCAGGTTCGCCGAGTCCTCCTTGAGCAGGCCGAGCAGCTCGAGCCCGCGGTCGAGGAGGTACTTGGAGGTGGTGAACTGCGAGCCGACGCCGCCCGCGTACTCGTCCATGAGCTTCTGGAGCCGCATCATGAACATCTTGGGCAGGATGTAGTGCGGGTTGACGTCGGGCTGGGTGGTCTTGTCCTTGTTCTCGGCGTAGAGCTCGAAGGGCTTGTAGGTCGCCGCCTTGAGCGCGTCGATGGTGGCCTGCGGAACCGTGGGCATCGCCGGCTTCTCGTTGACGATGTAGCGGATCGCGGCCTTGCCGGCGATCCGACCCTCGGCGTGGGAACCCGACGAGAACTTGTGCGACGAGGCGCCCGTGGCGTCACCGGCGCAGAACACGCCCTTGGTCGTCGACATGCACTCGTAGCCCCAGAAGTACTCGGCCGGAGCCAGATCCTTGGGACCGCTCACCCAGGCGCCGGAAGCGCCGGAGTGCGAGCCAATGAAGTACGGCTCGGCAGCGGCGATCTCGGACGACTTTTCCTCGGGCTGCGTATTGGTCGCGGCCCACAGGATCGCCTGCGAGATCGTCATGTCGAGGAAGTCCTCCCAGGCCTCGCTCTCGAGCTCCTTCATCTTCTTCTTGAAGGCCTTCTCGTCGCCCGCCTGGTCGGCAATCTTCTTGATCGCCTCCTCGGTCCGCATGTAGATGGGGCCCTTGCCCTCCATCACGTCGAGCATGCCGAGGTAGTTGCGAAGGTTCGCCGGGATCGGCTTGACGTGGCCGTAGGGCTTCCAGTTGTCGAGCTCGGGCCGGCGCTCGACCATGTACTCGCCACCGAAGGCGTTGGTCGCGCGCGACTTGAACAGCAGGAACCAGGCTCCAACCGGACCGTACGCGTCCTTGAAGCGGACCGGGATGAAGCGCACTTCCTGGCAGGTCATCTCGGCGCCGGCCTTAATCGTGAAGTAGGCCGACGAGCCGGAGTTCCACGGCGGGTACCAGGCACGGCCTGCACCCTCACCGGAGGAACGGGGCTTGAAGACGTGGACCGCGCCGCCAAGGGCGACCAGGGTCGCCTTTGCCTTGAACACGTAGAACTTGTTCTCGCGGACAGAGAAGCCGTACGCTCCCTTGCACTGGTCGCCGTCCATGATCGGGCCGATGATGAACACGCGCTCGATCATGTTCTCGGCGCCAAGGTGGTTCTTGGCCGCCTCGGCCACGATGACCTTGTAGGACTCGCCGTTGATCATCAGCTGCCAGCGTCCCTCGTGGACGTAGGCGCCCCCTTCGTCCGTCCAGATCGGCAGGCCCCACTTCTCGAACAGGTGCACGGAGGAGTCGACGTGGCGGGCGATGTTCGCGACAAGGTCGTCACGGGCCACGCCCATGAGGTCGTTCTTGACGTAGGTGACGTAGTCCTTGACGCTGTTCTTCCCGTCTCTCAGGCCAACGTACTGGTTGATGGCGGACAGGCCCATCGCCACGGCGCCGGAGCGATCCACGGCTGCCTTGTCCACCAAAGTCACCTTGAGACCGTGCTTCTTCGCCCAGTGGGCGGCCTCGACCGCGGCGCCGCACGCCGCCATGCCGCCACCGAGAATGAGCAGGTCGGTTTCTACCTGGACTGTTTCGAAGTTTGTCATGTTCCCCTCCTTCACTTGGTCCACACGGCGGGCAGGCCGAGAGAGACCGGCTCGGTGAACAGGGTCGGCCCCTCGAGCTCGGGATCGCTGGCGAAGCCGCCGTTGGGAACCGCGGTGCCCTCGGCAGTGGTCCGGATGGGGAACTTGAACCGCTTGACGGTGCCGTTGCGGAACTTCACGGTCCACATGATCGAGTCGGTGGAACGTAGCGGGACCACCGACGCACCCATGGGAACGAAGTCCGCGTAACCGCGCACGTCGACCGCCTGCGTGGGGCAGATCTTCACGCAGTTGTAGCATTCCCAGCACATCTCCGGCTCACGGTTGTACGCCTTCATGAGCTCCTTGTTGAGCACCATGAGGTCATTCGGACAGATGTGCTGGCAGGCGGTCTTGTCGAGCGCCTTGCATCCGTCACACTTTTCTGGGTTAACAAAACTCGGCATGAACGACTCCTCCTTTCGTGTGGCTCACAGTCGTCAAAGAACGCGCACGTCGACCATCATGCAAGAATCGAGCAACGTTTGTGCCAAATTTCACAACAGATGTTAACTTGCTTATTCTAAACATCTTGATGTTCCTGCACCAACTCGAGAGTTGAGCTCGACGCGAGGGATATGTCCGCCGAAGCGTTACCGAATCGAAACCACTGGCTTCATGCCTCTCTTCTCCAGTGACTTGAGGCCAAGGGACCGTGTTCCAAAGGGGTAACCGTTTCCTGTCGGTAACAGGATGGCTGGCGCCGGCTCGCCACGCCGGGAGACGGCTCTCAAGTCTCTCGGCCGGGAGCGTTCTCACACGCCGTCCGCGGACTCCGTCGGAGCTCGCGTCCCCCGCTCGCCTCACCGCCGCTCTGCACCCTACCGCCACATGTTCTCCTGCGTCATGGCCAACTCGTCCGGCCAGCTGGGACAAGCCGCCCCGAGACCATCACGCCGCTTGAAGATACCGCGCGCGGATCGCGAACACAACTCTTTCTACGCATCTCTTATTGAGACCCCATCCGCCATCCTGCACCACCGCTCGCCCCTGCCCACCGCACCACCGAGCTGGACGGTCAACAACGCGTTCAGCTGCCGAGCTCTGGTCCTTCACACGACGCTTTTCTCTCACAGATCCTGCGATGCACTCGTAAATATAGAAAACATAGTTGACAGGTATGAGACCTGAGATGAGCTTCGACGGACCATGAGACTCTCGACCCGGGCTCCATACGCCCTGCGCCTCACGTTCGACAGCGCAAGACACTGAGCTGATCGGCGGGCAGCAGCTGTCGACGGGGTGACGCCCCCGGGTTGAGACTGGACGCCGCTGGCGCAGGGAACTGCCACCCGGTCCGCCTGTAGCCCGCACGAGTCGCCAGACTTCTGCTGCGGCCGACGATCCCAAGTAGGTTGTCCTCGGCTGCTTTACCCGCTTGAGGGGCTTGCATCCTCGCAGTCGATGGGCCATATTGGCTCAGTATGTGATTTTTTTCACGAGTTGGAGTCGCGCATGCGGACACTCCGAATGAACTCGGCCCTCCTCCCCAACCTCATCGAGGCCCTCAAGGCATGGGGGACGGTCTGGGCTCCCGTGGAGCGGGCGCCAAGGGTGTTTTCCCTGGAGGCGATCGACGACGCGACCTGCGCCCGGCCGGAGGCACTGCGCACGATCGTGCCGTTCAAGAAGCTGCTGCTCGAGCCTCACTTCACGATGCTCGAAGGCACGACGGGCAGCGCCGGCCGCCCCAGCGACCACACGCTGCGCGGGCCGCAGGTCCTGTTCGGCGCTCACCCCTGCGACGTCCACGCACTGGCCATCCTCGACCTGCTCTACATGACGGACTACGTCGACCCCTTCTACCGCGCCAACCGGGAGTTCCTGACCGTGGTCGGCTACGGCTGCTGGCCGGACGACCGCTGCTTCTGCCAGAGCCTGAATACATCCACCGCCGACGAGGGCTTCGACCTCGCCCTCACCCCGCTCGAAGGCCGCTTCGTCGTTGCCGTCGCCTCCTCGCGCGGCGACGACATCGTGCAGGCGAACCAGCACCTGTTCCAGCCGACAACGCGCCAGGACACCCTCGACTACCTGCACAGGCTGAAGGAGCGGCGCCAGGCGTTCTCGCTCGCCCTCGATGTGAGCGACCTCCCGTTCGTGCTCGAGCTGAAGAAGGACGACCCGGTGTGGCAGGAGCTGGGGAAGAAGTGCCTGTGCTGCGGGTCGTGCTCAATGGTCTGCCCGACCTGCGCATGCTTCAACGTCGCGGACGAGATCGAGGGCGACGACCGATCGCTCCGCGTCCGAACGTGGGACTCGTGCCTGTACCGCGACTATGCGCTGGTCGCGGGCGGGCACAACTTCCGCGGTGAACGCGCCGACCGGGTGAAGAACCGCTACTACCACAAGCAGGAGGCCTTCGTGCGCGAGTTCGGGATGCCGTCCTGCGTCGGCTGCGGCCGCTGCATCGAGAACTGCCCGACCGGCATCAACGTGGTCGAGGTCTTCCAGTACATTCGGGGTGACGTATGACACTCGAGATTCCGGCGACGCTGCCGGTACGTTCTGCGCCGCGCCACCTGGCCAGCGGGACGAATCCCTACCAACCCGCTCCCGCGCGGATCATGCGGGTGTCCGAGCTGGTCCCCGACATCCGTCTGTACGAGCTGCGCTTCGACGACACGGTTCTCGCCGAGAGGTTCAGCTTCCGGCCCGGACAGTTCATCGAGCTCTCGGTGCTCGGCGTCGGCGAGGGACCCTTCTCGCTCCCGTCCTCGCCCACCCGCCGCGGGACCTTCCAGCTCGGCATCCGGCGCGCGGGCGTGCTCACGAACTTTCTCTTCGACCACGTCCGCGAGGGCGACTTCGTCGGTATCCGCGGACCCCTCGGCAACGGTTTCCCGCTCGAGCTGCTCGAGGGCCAGGATGTGCTCCTGGTTGCCGGGGGCCTCGGGATGATTCCGATCCGGGGCCTTCTCCAGTACTTGATCGACCTTCGCCACCGCTTCGGGCGCGTGATCCTGCTCTACGGCAGCCGCAGTCCCGATCAGGTTCTGTTCCATGACGAGCTGACCTCCCTCGCCAGGCGCGGGGATGCCGAGATTGTGCTCAGTGTCGACCAGGCCCACGGCCACCCCTGGACCGGCTCCGTGGGTGTCGTCACCGAGCTGCTCGACAAGGTCGCGATCGACGTGGAGCGGACCTATGCCGTCGCCTGCGGTCCGCCTGTGTTCTACAAGTTCATGCTCGACAAGCTGGTCGAGCGCCAGTTCGCCAAGGACAGGATCTACCTCAGCCTCGAACGGCGAATGGAGTGCGGCATCGGCAAGTGCGGCCACTGCGCCGTGGGCTACACGTTCACCTGCCTGCACGGGCCGGTCTTCTCGTACTGGGACGCCATCAATCTGCCCGAGCTGATCTACACCTGAGGAGTGCGGGATGGCGACGAACGGCAAGCCAAAGGTCGGAATCTTCGGTCTCACCGGGTGCGCCGGCGACCAGCTCCAGATCCTGAACTGCGAGGACCAGCTCCTGTGGCTCGCTCGACGCCTCGACCTGGTCGACTGGGTGATGGCAAAGTCGAGCAACGACCACACCTGCCGGTTGGACATCGCATTCGTCGAGGGCGTGGTGGCGACGGAGCGGGACCTCGCGGACCTCAAGAAGATCCGTGCGCGGAGCAACTTTCTGGTTGCGATCGGAACCTGCGCGGTGTGGGGCGGCCTGCCGGCAATGCGCAACGACCTCCCGCGCGAGGTTCTTCAGCGCGAGGTCTACCACGAGGACGCCCGCTTCCTCGACACCGTCGAGGCTCGCCCAGCGACCCACTTCGTGCCGTTCGAGCTGCGCCTTCCGGGCTGTCCAATCGAACGGAACGAGTTCCTCAGGACCGTCAGCTCCCTGCTCACGGGCACGGTGCCCGAGCTGCCACGGGTGCCCGTGTGCTGGGAGTGCAAGACGCGGGAGAACCTGTGCCGCGTGGTCCACTTCCACGAGGTCTGCTGTGGCGCCATGACGCGCTCGGGATGCGGCGCCCGGTGTCCCTCGTACGGCGTCGCCTGCGCCGGGTGCCGCGGCCCGATTGAGGAGCCGAACTACGACGCCAACATCACGATGTTCGCCGACCGCGGCATCTCCTGGAAGGAGATCGGGGCACGTATGCAGAGCTTCTCGGCGCCGGTATGGATGACCCTCGGGCTCGAGCAGGAGGCACGTCATGACGACCGGTAGAACGATCACAATTCCGCACCTCGGCCGGGTCGAGGGCCACGGCGGGATCTTCGTAAAGATCGTGGGCGACCGGGTCCAGGACGTGAACATGGACATCCACGAGGGCAGCCGATACTACGAGGCTCTCCTCAAGGGACGCCACTTCCTCGACGTCCAGGGGATCATCACCCGGGTGTGCGCAATCTGCTCGGCGAACCACACCGTCGCCGCCTTGACGGCACTCGAGAGCGCGCTGGGGATAGAGGAGAGCGAGCGCACCCGCCACCTACGGGGCCTGCTCCTGCTCGGCGCCGCTCTCGAGTCGCACGCCCTCCACGTGTTTGCCCTCGCCCTGCCCGACTACCTGGGTTACGACTCGGTGCTTGCCATGGCCGAAGGCTACCCGGAGCAGGTCACCTTCGCACTGCGCCTCAAGCAGCTCGGGAACCGCATCCAGGAGCTCATCGGCGGCCGGGCCGTTCACCCGATCAACACCCTCGTCGGAGGATTTGGCAGGCTCCCCTCCCCGCGCGACCTCGAGATGATCCGAACAGAGCTCCAGGCTGCGCTGCCTCCCCTGATGGACTTCGTGACCCTCGCGGCGTCGCTCGAGGTCCCGCAGTGGGCCGCTCAGCCCACGGTCTACGTCGCCCTGAGGCCGTACGAGCCGGCCTTCCGCTTCCGCGGAGTCTCGATCTGCACCTCCCACGGCGAGGAGTACCCGGTGGAGTCGTACCGGGAGGTGGTGCGGGAGTTCAGCGTCGAGCATTCACACGCCAAGCACTCCGCGCTCGCGTCGGGCGATACCTACATGGTCGGTTCGCTGGCCAGGCTCAAGCTCTGGAGCCATCTCCTGACCGGCCGCGCGGTCGACGCCTTCAATGCGCTCTTCCGCGATGGCGTCGTCGACAACGTGATGCTCAACACCTGGGCCCAGCTGGTCGAGCTGGTGCACTGCCTCGAGCACGGCGTGGAGATCTGCGATGAGCTGCTCGCCATGCCGGCGGTCGAGTCCGAGCTGACCCCGCACGAGGTGCGCGCCGGGCGTGGCGTGGGGGCGATCGAGGTTCCGCGAGGGACCCTTTTCCACGAGTACGAAATCGACGACGACGGCAGGGTGGTGTCGGCAAACGTGATCACTCCGACCACACAGAACCTCGCCAACACAGAGAGCGCTCTGCGCACCGCGGTCGAGCGTCTGCTCGAGGAAGGCGCCCTCGATGACGCAACGCTCAAGCTCAACCTCGAGATGGTCGCGCGCGCCTACGACCCCTGCATCTCGTGCTCCGTGCACGTGGTCCGTGACCGCGTCTAGCCTGCATGTCTCAGCAGCTCCCTACTGCGGGCGCCGACCTGCCAGCCATCGCCGGCCCTTTCGCGACTCGGCGACTGCGACGTATGCACCCATACGACTCGGCGCCTCGCCGCTCAATGACTCAGCGCTGGCAGGCATCTCGGCACCCTCGCAACGTGACCTGGTGAGACATGCAGGCTCAGCACTACCGGCGGGCAATCCTCGTGGCCGGCTTCGGCAACACCCTGGCCGGCGACGACGGGATCGGTCCCCTGGTGGCGAGGCGGCTGGCCGCGCTCGAGCTTCCATCGCATGTACGAGCGGCCGAGGCCCGGACCGACGCGCTCGAGCTCGCCGGGCTGTGGCACGGCGAAACCCACGTGTGGCTGGTCGACGCCCTCATCCGTGGGGATGCGCCGGGAACGATCCACCGTCTCGAACACGACGAGGTCATGTCCGTGGCCCAACGCCACGCCACCGTCCACCACCTGAGCCTGCCGGAGTGCCTGCGTTGGCTCGCACTGGCCGAACCCGCAATGGCCGCCGTGCGCTACCGGCTCTATGGTGTCGAGCCCGAGCGCCTCGATCTCGGCGAAGGCCTCAGCCCCGCGGTGGCGGTGGCCGCCGACCGGCTGGTTGAGGACTTGCTCCGGGAGCTCAGCTACTTGCCGGGGTAGTAGCCCCGTATGGTCTGGACCTTGCGGTCGGCCCCTGTCACCTCGACCCGGATGGTGCGGAACTGCTCCGGCGGCTTGGAGGACGGCGACGGGTACCACAGCAGGTACTGGGAACGCAGCAGCTCACCGATCCGGAAGTAGACGGCCGGCAGCTCGGTCACGTCCTTGGGGAAGAAGGCCGTACCGCCGGTCTCCTCGGCTATTTCCTTGAGCACGCCACGGCTTCCGAAGTCGAGGCGCCCGATGCCCATCCCGATCGGGAAGATCGGCACGCGCATCGTGTGCGCGAAGCGCAGGGCCGTGTCCCAACCGGTGCGCGAGGTCGTGTCCTCACCGTCGGTGAGCAGAACCAGCGCCTGGCGTCCGCGCCGTCCGCGGAACTGCTCGAGGGAGTGCACGACCGCGTCGTGCAACGACGTCCCCCCCTCGGGAGTGACGTCTTCCAAGCGGGCGTCGATCTCGGACGCCGCACTGGTCCAGTGCACCAGAACCTTGGCGTCCCACGAGAACGCGAGCAAGAAGGCCTCGTCGTCCTTGTCCATGAGCTGGCTCGCGAACTCGGCAACGGCGCGGCGGACCTGAGGGAACACCTTGAGCATCGAGCCCGAGATGTCGACCGCGAGCCCGAGTGAAAGCGGGAGGTCCGCCGTCGTCCCGAAGCCCTCGACGGCGACCGGCGCATCGTCCTCGAAGACCTTGAAGTCGGCCTGGGTCAATCCGGTCACGGGCGATCCCTGGGCATCGAGGACGACCACCGGCAGCTCGACCAGCTCGACCCGCACAGAGCCCGAGAATCCGCCGCCCCCCGACAGCGGCAGCACGGTGTCGCCCCGCGCACCCTTGGTGTCGAGCGCGTCGGCGGCGAGGATCGTGGCCTTGGCGAGGTCCGACGCGGGAATCTCGACCACGCACGGGCAGCTCGCCCATCGTGCGACCTGGGCGTCGTCGATGCTCAGGGTCACCTGGGAGAGATCCTGGGACGGGCTCACCGCCACTGTCACCGACCGTTTCGGTCCGCCCGCCGGCCCGAGCAGGATCTCCACTCCGAGCTGTCCGGAGGGGTTGTTGAGCACGATCGCATCCTCGCCGAGATAGTGCCCGTCCGCGTCCTGGGCGACCGCCTGGACCAAGGTTCGGCGTACCACGTCACCGAGCGGGACGGACACGGTCCAGGGAGCCCGGTTGCGGATGCCGATCGCCCGCCCGTCCTGCAGGAACTCGACCCGCGCTGTGCCCTCGGGCGCGTCCACCTCGAGCTGGAGCGCACCGATCCCACCGATCTCGGGCGGTGGCAAGAAACGCACCGCGCCCTTGCGCGGCGGGAGGAGCTGGAGCGCAAGCGCGTCGGCGGCTGCGTTCTCCGGCGCGGTGAACGGCGTGTCCGACTCCGGCACCTTGATCTCGCCGGACCACACCCCGCGCGCCTCCCCTTCGACCGCAGCCACGCCGATCTGCATCTGGTAGGTACCGATGTTCCAGTCGCGGTAGAGCATCGCCGTCCCGTCCGCTTCGAGCGGCAGGACCGCGCTGTGACGGTCGACCAAGTTGTCTCCCTCGAGCAGGGACAGCGTCACCTGAAGCCTCTCGCCGACCCGTTCGCGATCCACCGGCGCGACCTCGACCACGATCCCCATGACCGTCCCCACTGTCCCCTTGCCGAGCGGCTGCACTTCGACACGGAGCGCGATCGGTTTCGGGCGGCCCTCCGGCACCGCGGCGAGGGACAACGGGAACACGAGGAGAACGGCGGCGAGCCGTAGCACGCGTCGAGGGGTCATTGAGCTCTCCATCCCGGGACCCGATCGGTGACCGGTCCTGCAAACCATGGTACGGCGATCCCTCCCCCCCGGTTACCCGGTCCTCCACGTCCGCGCCTTGAAAGAGCTTTCCCTCACGGGTTCTGGAGTCAGTTCGTCGCCACACTGCGGCAAACACGGCTCAGGTGGTAGACTGGGGCTGCGTGACAGCGAGGTGCTGCAGTGGTTGAGCTTTCCTCCCCATCGGCAGGTTCCTTCGACACCGACTTCGCCATCGTAGGCTCGGGCTTCGGCGGCTCTGTCGCCGCACTGCGGCTCACCGAAAAGGGCTATCGTGTGACCGTTCTCGAGAAGGGCAAGCGATGGCGGCCCGAGGACTTTCCCCGCACCAACTGGAACCTCCCGCGGTCGTTCTGGTTCCCCTGGGTCGGCTGTTACGGCACCTGGGCGCTGCATCTGCTGCGAGAGGTGCTCATCCTGCACGGCGTCGGCGTCGGCGGCGGCAGCCTGCTGTATGCCAACACGCATTTCGAGCCGCCCGACTCGGTCTGGGACGACCTGCAGTGGAAGGAGCTCGTCGACTGGCGCTCGGTGATGCCCGAGCACTACGCCACCGCGCGGCGGATGCTCGGATCGACGCCCAACCCGCGTTTCGGCCCCGCCGATGACGCCCTCCGTCGCGCCGCCGAGCGCCGCGGACGCGGCCACACCTTCCGTACCACCGACGTCGGGGTCTTCTTCGGCGAGCCCGAGGTGACCGTCCCCGACCCGTACTTCGGCGGTGAGGGCCCGGAACGAACCGGTTGCACGTTCTGCGGCGGGTGCATGGTCGGCTGCCGCCCGGGCGCGAAGAACACGCTTGACAAGAACTACCTGTTTCTGGCCGAAAAACACGGCGCCCAGGTGGTCCCCGAGACGAGGGTCGAGTTGGTCGAGCCGCTCCCGGGCGGCGGCTACCGCCTCCACTGGAGGCGGTCGACGCGGCGGCTGTTCGCCGAGACCGGCACGATGACCGCCCAGCAGGTCGTCCTCGCGGGCGGCGTGCTCGGCACCGTCGGCCTGCTGATGGATTGCCGAGAGCGCGGCGCGCTGCCCGATCTCTCGCCTCAGCTCGGCAACGTCGTGCGCACCAACTCGGAGGCCCTGCTCGGGATCACCTCGCGCACCCGGACCGACCTTTGGCAGGGCGTTGCCATCACCTCGAAGATGGAGATGGACGAGGTCACCCACATGGAGCCGGTCCGCTTCCCGCCCGGCTCCGACGTGATGCTCCTGCTCGGCACCATGCTCACCGACGGCGGACCGGGACTGCCGCGGCCATTGCGCTGGATGGGCAGCATCCTCCGCCACCCGATCCAGTTCTTGCGCGTGACCAAGCCCTGGGGCAAGGCCGAGGCATCGACCGTGCTGCTCGTCATGCAGACGGTCGACAACCACACCCGGCTCGTCCGGCGCCGGCAGCCGCTGTGGCCGTTCACGCACGCCCTGACCTCGCAACCCGAGCCCGGGCAGCCGGGCATCCCGTCCTACATCCCGATCGCCAACGAGGTCGCCCGCGAGTTCGCATCCGAGCTCGACGCGATTCCCCAGAGCACCCTCAACGACGTTCTGCTCGACACCTCGACGACGGCCCACATTCTCGGCGGCTGCGCGATCGCCTCCGGGCCCGATCGCGGGGTCGTGAACGAGCGCGGCGAGGTCTTCGGCCACCCGGGGCTGTACGTCATGGACGGGTCGATCATCGGCGCCAACCTCGGCGTCAACCCTTCGCTCACCATCACCGCACTGGCCGAACACACGTGCAGCATGGTCCCTGCCAAGAGGGCGTGAGCACCCATTTGGGGCCGCCAGTCGCCGTACAATCCTTCCATGGCACCGAGCAAGGTCCGCGCTGGGGCGGCGTCCGGGGACCCGGCCGTCACCACCGAGACCGCGAGCTTCGAGGCGACCGTGCGGCGCACGGTCTGGGCCAACGAGGAGAGCGGTTTCAGCGTCGTCCGTCTGGACGGCGACACCACCGGGACCGTCACCGCCACCGGGCCCATGCTCGGCCTTCGCGAGGGTGACCGCCTGCGCGTGACCGGACGGTGGGTCGAGCACCCCCGCTTCGGACGCCAGCTCGAGGTCTCGTCCTTCGTCCCGCTCCTCCCCTCCTCCCTCGACGGGATCCGTCGCTACCTGGCCTCGCGCAGGATCCGCGGGATCGGTCCGAAGACCGCAGAGCGCCTAGTTGCGGCGTTCGGGCTCGACTCGCTGGACGTGCTCGACCACGACCCGGAGCGTTTGCTCGAGGTTCGTGGAATCGGCCGCACGACCGCGCGCCGCATCGCCGCGTCGTGGCGCGAGCAGCGCGGCCACCGCGAGGTGCTGCTCTTTCTTGCCTCGCACGGCGTGGCGGCCGGGGTCGCGATGAAGGTCGCCCGCCGCTACGGTGCCACCGCCCTGGAGGTCGTCCGCACCAACCCCTATCGCCTTGCCGAGGAGGTGGTCGGGATCGGATTCCTCACCGCCGACCGGATCGCCCGCGGGCTCGGCGTACCCGTCGACGCCCCGGAACGGCTCGAGGCCGGCCTGCTCCACACCCTTGCGCGAGCGGCCGATGAGGGCCACACCGCTGTCAACGAGGAGCGCCTGATCGAGGCCGCTCAGCGGGTGCTCGAGACGGATGCCGACCTCTTCTCGGCCCTCGAACGGATCATCGGCCGGGGCCTCGTCGTCCGCCGCAAGGATGCGAACGGCGCCGCACTCCTCGCCACCGCCGCACTCGACCTCGCGGAGGGCGATGTCGCCCGTTCGCTGCTGCAGCTGCTCGCGGCGGAGCCGACTCACCAGGTCGACGTGCGGCGCGCGCTCGCGTGGTACCGGGGCACCTCGGGGCTCGCCCTCGAACCCCAGCAGCGCACCGCGGTCGAGCTCGCGCTGACGGGCCAGGTGGTCGTGGTCACTGGAGGGCCAGGAACCGGCAAGACCACCCTCGTCCGTGCACTGGTCGAGATCCTCCACCGCCGCAGCGAGAGGGTCGAGCTCGCCGCCCCCACCGGGCGCGCCGCCAAACGCCTCGCGGAGGCAACCGGACGCTCCGCACGCACCATTCACCGGCTGCTCGAGTTCAACCCGTCCTCGGCGAGCTTCGCGCGCGATCGCGACGACCCGATCGAGGCCGACCTGCTGGTGGTGGACGAGGCTTCGATGCTCGACGTCGAGCTCGCGGACCACCTCTTCGACGCCGTCCCGGACGGCTGCCGTCTGGTCCTGGTCGGCGACGCCGACCAGTTGCCCTCGGTGGGACCCGGCAACGTGCTCGGCGACATCATTGCCAGCGAGCGGGTCCCGACGGTGCGACTCGACCGCGTGTTCCGCCAGGCGGAGGCGAGCCGGATCGTCGTCAACGCCCACCGCATCAACCACGGCGAGATGCCTCTGCTCGACCGCGACGCCGAGTCAGGCGACTTCTTCTTCGTTGCCCGCGACGACCCTGAGGCTGCGGCGGACATGGTGGTCGACCTCGTGGTGAACAGGATTCCGGGCCGCTTCGGCCTGCACCCGGTCCGCGACATCCAGGTGCTGACGCCAATGCACCGGGGGCCGCTCGGTGTCTCCGCCCTCAACCAGCGCCTCCAGGAGCTGCTCGCGCCGCCCGGACCCGAGCTTGCGGTCGGCGCTCGCCGCTATCGTCGCGGCGACAAGGTGATGCAGGTCCGCAACAGCTACGAGCTCGACGTCTTCAACGGCGACATCGGGCGTGTCGAGGCGGTCGATGGCGAGCAGCGCGAGCTCATCGTCGCCTTCGACGATCGTCCGGTCCGGATCGCCGGCGACGCCCTCGACGACTTGGTTCCCGCCTATGCCTGCACCGTTCACAAGGCACAGGGCAGCGAATATCCCGCGGTCGTCCTCGCCCTCCACCGCCAGCACCACGTGATGCTCGAGCGCAACCTGCTCTACACCGCGGTGACGCGGGCGCGACGCCTCGTGGTCGTGGTCGGCAGCCGGGCCGCGGTGTGGCGCGCGGTAACCACTGCCTCGGTCCGAGCGCGCTGCACGACTCTCGCTCGTCGCCTGAGCGATCCGGACGCCGCACTGTGAGCGCAGCGCTGCTCGAAGCCGGTCCGTTCGAGGCCCGCCGAGACGGTGGGGAGCGGCTCTACGTCGACGTCACGGTCCGTCTTGAGGAGGGACGGCTGAGCCTGCTCGAGGCGCCTTCGGGCGCTGGTAAGTCGACCCTGCTCCGACAGGTCGCCGGCATGGTGCGTACCCCCGGAGCCGAGCGGCTCCTGGCCGGCGAGCCCTGTCCGCCCGGTCGGCTGACCGCATGGCGCACCCGCGTCACGCTGCTGGCGCAGGACGCCCCGATGCTGCCCGGGACAGTCGAGGACAACCTCCGCTTCCCGTTCGTGCTGCGGTCCGCGAGCGGCCGCGAGTGGCCCGAGGCGCGCGCCCGGGAGCTCCTTGCCGCCGTGCTGTCCGACGTCCCACTCGACCGCCAGGTCGGCACCCTCTCGGGCGGTGAGCGTCACCGCCTCGCGCTGATCAGGGGGCTGCTCTGGGACCCGACGGTGCTGCTCGCCGACGAGCCCCTGTCGGGCCTCGACCCGGACCGGGCCGAGCGCTGTGTCCAGCTTCTGCTCGAGCACGCCCACAGACCCGGCCGCGCGGCCCTCGTCGTGCTGCACGAGCCGGGCCTCGCCGACTGCACCGACCTCCGACTCCGACTCGGTCGGACCGGCCTGGAGCGCGCGTGAGCGCCGCCTTCATCTCGCTCGGTCCCCTCGACCTCGTCGTGGCGGCGGGCCTCGTGGTCGCCGCCGCCGCGATCTCCCTGACCCTTCAACTCGGCCTCGAGAAGCGCTTGGCGGTGGCCAGCCTGCGAACGGTCCTTCAGCTCGGGCTGATCGGCCTCATCCTCGAACGGATCTTCGCCCTCGACCGACCGCTGCCGGTGATCGCCCTGCTGGCGGTCATGATTCTCCTCGCTGGACGGGAAGCGGTCAGCCGCTCCTCTCGCCGCTACGGCGGGATCATGCTCGACGCGTGGCTCGCGATGGCCGTCTCGTGCCTGACCGTGGGCGGCGTCGTCACCCAGGTCGTCATCGGCGTCACGCCCTGGTACGAGCCGCAGTACCTGATCCCCCTGCTCGGCATGATCCTCGGTAACTCGCTCAACGGCATCTCGCTCTCCCTCGACCGGCTGCTCGACCACCTCGCCACCCGCCATGCCGAGGTCGAGCTGCACCTCGCTTTCGGAGCCACCCGGCGCGAGGCGCTCAGGGGGCCGCTCGCAGCCGCGGTACGGACGGGCATGGTGCCGATTCTCAACTCGATGGCCGCCGCAGGAATCGTGTCTCTGCCGGGCATGATGACCGGCCAAATCCTGGCTGGCTCACCGCCGCTGCAGGCGGTCGCCTATCAGGTCGTGGTGATGTTCATGATCGCCGCCGCGACCGCCATCGGCGCGATGCTGGTCGCCGTGGTCGCTGGACGGCGTCTGGTCAGCGCCGACGGCGTGCTCGAGCTTGCACGGATCAGGGGGCGCTGAAATGGGAGCTGCAGCTGAATGGTTGGGGCCGTCGTGAGGGGACAATCCACTTCCCCGCCGCGTGGCTTTGCTGCCTATCTCGGTGTCGCGCGCGGGCCGTTCCTGATCTTGCCGGTCGCACTGGTCGCCGCTGGAGCATCCGCCGGCTTCGTCGACGGGGCGTTCTCATGGGGCCGAACACTGGTCGCCTTCATCGGGCTGCTCGCCCTGCACGCCGCGGTCAACACGCTCAACGAGGTCAGCGATCTGAAGAGCGGAATCGACCTCGCGACAACGCGCACGCCTTTCTCCGGTGGCTCGGGGACTCTTCCCGCCGGAGGGCTCTCGTCCCATGCAGCGCTCGCGTTCGGGCTCGCCTGCGCCGGGGTCGGCCTTGGGTGTGGCCTCTGGTTCGTTGCCCGCGTCGGGCCCGTCGTCCTACCACTGCTCGCCCTCGGCGCCATCTTCGTACTCGGGTATACCGACATGCTCGCGAGAATCGGGCTCGGCGAGGCGGCGGCAGGCCTGGGTCTCGGCACCCTGCCGGTGATGGGAACTGCTCTGGTCCAGGGCGGCTCACTCGGCCCAACCGGGATCGCGGCCTCGGTACCGGCCTTCTTCATGACTTTCAACCTCCTCCTGCTCAACGAGTTTCCGGACGAGGAGGCGGACCGCGCCGGCGGACGCCGCAACCTCGTCCTACTGCTCGGCCGGCGCAGGGCGGCGCTGCTCTATGCCGCCGCCGCACTTGCCACCCCCATCTCGGTGGTCGGAGCGGTCGTGCTCGGGGCGCTGCCACCGGCTGCCCTCGTTGCCGCCCTGCCCTCGCTCCTGCTGGTGTCCCCACTTCGCTGGGCGCTGGGTCACCCAACGGCAGCGGTACCATGGCCGGCGCTGGGCGCCAACGTCGCCTGGAACCTTGCGACGAACGCGGTCCTCGGCGCGTCGCTCGCCGCCGCGATGCTTTTTTGAGCCTTCCCCAGCGAAGGACTCAGCGATCGGGGCTTTGCCCGACGCAGGCTGCGAGAAACTCGCCCAGCGCGGTGCGCAGGCGCGTGCCGCCGAGTACCCAGGTCTCGTTGTGACCCGCTCCAAGGACCTCGAAAAGGCGCTTCGGTCCGGGCGCGAGCTCGAACAGTCGCTGGCCCATCCAGTACGGCACAATCTCGTCCTCGGGCGAGTGGATCACGAGTACCGGACAGCGGACGCGGCCGATCGCCGCCGCCGACTCCATCCGGGTGTGGATCATGAACCGGGGGATGACCGGCATGTGGACCGCGGCCATGTCTGGGATCGAGGTAAAGCTCGACTGGAGGATCAGGCCCGCGGGATCGGTGCGCGAGGCGAGTTCGACCGCCACGGCCCCGCCGAGACTCTCACCGTAGAGGACGACCCTCTGCGGCGAGATACGGCGGTCCTTGGTCAGGTAGCTCCACACGGCGGTCGCGTCGGCGCGCAACCCGCGCTCACCCGGGCGCCCCGAGGAGCGTCCATAGCCCCGGTAGTCGACGAGCACGACCTCGGCCGGCAGTCCTGCCAGGTCGACCATCATGTCGGCACGGTCCGCCAGATTGCCGGCGTTGCCGTGGAACAGGAGGACGACCGCCCGTGAGCGGGTCGCGGGACGGCCCCACCAGGCGTGCAGCTGGACGCCGTCCGCCGTCGTGATTTCGCAGTCCTCGACGGCGACCCCGGCCGCTGCGGCAACAGCGGCTCCCGCTCGAAACGACTCTCGATCGCGGGTCGGGAAGTAGATGAACCTGTCTTCGAGCAGCACGAACCCACCTGCCATCAAACCCAGCATAGCCAGCGATGCGGCGATCCACACCTGCCTTCGGGCGTCGGGTGCCGACACGGATTCCACCTGCACGATAGACTAGTTGCGAGATGCCAAGATGCTGTCCTGCCGTACGCTTCGCGCCTTCGTTCTCCTCGGCGTCGCGCTCGCGCCGCTGAGTGGCCGTGCCTCCGAACCACCTCCTACCCCCGCCCCGAACCAGACATCAAGCTCGCAACCTGTGGTGCGCCCGACGGTCACCGTCACCGGGACCGCTCCCACGCTGCCCACCGTCGACGTGGTCGACGGAGCCGACGCTCTGGTCTCTGGCCTCGCCGGTGACGTTGGGGAGTTGCTCCGCGGTTTGCCCGGCCTTGATCTCGGACGGATGGGCGGCCATGGCCTCGAGCCTCGCGTCCGCTGCCTCCTGGCTCTAGGCTGACGACCGTACGAACGGTCGACCGATCGCCCAAACGCCCCCCTGAATGGACGACTCGGTGTCAGTTGGAAGGCGGGCCCCGCAGATCTCGCCGCGACGCTGCGCTGGCGCAGCCGATGAAGCGCTGAAAGGTCCAGCGACCGCTCGTCTCGTCCACCGTGACCGGTGACGAGCGACTCGTGAACAGCTCATCGAGGCACTCCAGCGAAGGCAACTCGCCCCCGACAACGGCCCTGGGGAGGTTCTCTCCCTCCCATATGGAGAGCACCAGCTCGTCGATCGCGAGTGGCGACCTGTAGAGGTCGCGGCCGGCACTCGGGCCAGTCTCGATCAACACGGTGCGCGCACCCTCGACCTGGCGAAGATGCGCGACGGCCGTGCGCGTGCCGGGCGCCGGATCGCCGACGATCCGCACCGTGCGGGGGGCGATGCGGCGCAGGCGAGTCGCCTCCTGGGCATCGGTGAACACCACGCGGCGGCCGGGGCCGTCGAAGAACGGGTGACCGAAGTCGAGCTCGCGGCCCGAGGTGAGGACCATACCGACGGGGGGACGGGGCCTGCCGAGAACCTCTCGGCGCCAGGCGGCCAGAGCACGCACGGTCGCGGGTGGTCCAGGAAGCTCGAGGGTGGTTCTCGGCTCCGCGCGCAGGATGGCTCCGGTTGTCAGCACGGCGTCTGCCCGGGCTCGCATCGCGGCCAGGAGAAACGTGTCCGAAGAGCTACGGGGGGTCGCGCTCCCGATCTTCAGCACAACCGGGTTCAATGAGCCGTTACGCCAGACCGCCGTGACGTGCACGACGCCCTCGTCGGGACCGGGATCACTGCCAAGCAGAGAAACGAGACGCCGAACGACGTCACCTGGGTTCACGCGCGAATCTCCTCCGGGGGGCGAGGGCCTGTTCTCCAGACTACCACCGACCAGACCACACCTGTGGGGTAGAATCCCCGGCGCCATGTCTCGAACCTCCGCATCGCCCGTGATCGTGTACTCGCCGGGTCAGCGAGACACGTTTGTCCGCGAGATCAGAGACCTGGTCGACTTCTGGCACCTGTTGGCGAACCTGGTCCAGCGCGACCTCACGGTGCGCTACAAGCGCTCCGTGCTGGGGTTTTTCTGGACCATGCTCAACCCTTTGCTGCTGATGATCATCTTCGTGATCGTGTTCTCGGTCCTGTTCCGCTTCGCGATCAGCCACTACGAGACCTACTTCCTGTCCGAGTTTCTGATCTGGAACTTCTTCGTCCAGACCACAACGCAGTCGATCGCGAGCCTCGAGTGGAACGGCGCACTGATGAACCGGGTTCGGGTGCCCAAGACGATCTTCGCCCTCTCCACCGCGATGTCGGGTCTGGTCAACCTCGCCCTCTCCTGCATTCCGTTGGTTCTGATCATGCTCTACGTCGGCGCACCGCTGAGCTGGCCGATGCTCTTTCTCCCGGTCAGCTTCCTGATCAACGCGGTGTTCGCACTCGGCGTCTCGCTGGCGCTCTCCGCCCTCGCCGTGTACTTCAACGACGTTTCACCCATGTACCAGGTCGCCACCACCGGTTGGATGTACCTCACTCCAATTATCTTCCCAATCGAGATCGTGCCCGAGAGGTACCGCTTCATCATCAACTGGAACCCACTCACTCACCTGTTTGACCTCGTCCGGGCACCGATCTATCGCGCCGAGATGCCCGACCTGCACTCGATCCTCCTCTGCACGGCCGTTTCTCTCGTCATGCTCGCCGTCGGCTGGCTCGTCTTCCGCCGCCTCTCACGCGGTTTCTACCTGCATCTGTGAGGGGGAGATGACACCAGCTCTCGAGATGCACGACGTCACGGTGCGCTTTCGGATGCCCGAGCGCAGGATCCCGACGTTCAAGGAGTGGGTCATCCGCCGCCTCACCTCGCGCATGGCCTTCCACGAGCTCGCGGCGCTGTCCCGGGTCACCTTCTCGCTCGAGGTCGGGGAGACCCTCGGCGTGATCGGCTCCAACGGCGCCGGCAAGAGCACCCTGCTGAGAGTCGCGGCGGGGATCATTCCACCGACCGAAGGCCGGGCTGTGGTGCGAGGCCACCTGGCGCCGATCATCGAGCTCGGAACCGGTTTCGAGATGGAGCTGTCCGGCCGCGAAAACGTTTTCTTCAATGGCGCTCTGCTCGGCCGCTCACGGGCCGAGATGTTCGCCCGCTACGACCAGATCGTCGACTTCTCCGGGATCGCCGACTTCATCGACGCTCCGCTGCGGACCTACTCCACCGGCATGGTGGCGCGGCTCGCATTCGCGGTCGCGACCACCGTCGACGCCGAAATCCTCCTCCTCGACGAGGTCCTCTCGGTCGGTGACGAGGCCTTCCGCGCCAAGTGCGCCAAGCGCATCAACGCGTTCCGGGAGCGCGGCGTGACCATCCTCTACGTCTCGCACGACCTCAAGTCGGTCGTGAAGCTGTGCGGGCGGGCGCTGTGGCTCGATCATGGCATGGTCCGCGCAATGGGACCCGCCGAGGAGGTCGTCAAGGCCTACAAGGCCGAGGTCGCCCCGGACGCTTCCTGACCGGCCCCGACGGAACGTCGCCGCGTCACGCGCCCCGGGTCGCCGGGGTAAACGGCTGCCACGGCTCCCCGGCCAGGATGCACGCGATTCGCTCAGCAGCGCGTCCGTCACCGTACGGGTTACTGGCGTTGGCCATCGCGTGCCATGCCGCCTCATCGGTGAGCAGCCGAACGGCCTCGCCAACGATCAGCTCGCGGTCGGCGCCGACCAGCCGGGCGACGCCCGCCTCGATGCCTTCCGGCCGCTCGGTGGTCTCCCGCAGCACGAGCACCGGCTTGCCGAACGACGGAGCCTCCTCCTGGATGCCACCCGAGTCCGACAGCACCAGCCGGGCGCGCGCCAGATGGCGGACCAGCTCGAGGTAGTCGAACGGTTCCTCGAGCGCGACGTTGTCGATTCCGCCGAGAATCTCGTGCGCGGGTCCTTGGACGTTCGGGTTGCGGTGGACGGGATACACGAAGCGCACCTCGGGGAAGCGCTCAGCGAGCTCACGGACGGCGGCGAAGATCGCGCGAATCGGTGGGCCGAAGCTCTCCCGACGGTGGACCGTGACCAGGACCTCATCGGTCACCGTAACGCCGCCGACACGTTCGGCGATCGACTGGAGTGCGTCGATTCCCGTGTTGCCGGTGAGGAAGACGCGCTCGGGGTCATGGCCCTCGTCCAAGAGGCGCCGGCGGGAGCGCTCGGTCGGCGCGAACAGTCCCTCGGCAAAGACGTCGATCAGCCGACGATTGGCCTCCTCGGGAAACGGCCGCTTGAGATCGCCCGTTCGCAGGCCGGCCTCGACGTGCCCGACCCGTACCTCGCGGTGAAAGGCCGCGAGCGCCACCGTCATGGCAGTCGTCGTGTCGCCCTGGACGAGCACCCAGTCAGGGCGCTCGACGACCAGAATCTCGTCAACTGCCGCCAGGCTTCGCGAGGCGAGGTCGTTGAGGGTCTGCGCGGGGCGCATGAGATCGAGATCGACCTCCGGCAAAAGGCCGAAGACCTCCTGCACCTGGTCCATCATCTCGCGGTGCTGGGCAGTTGCACAGACCACGGTCCGGAAGCGGTCGGGGCGGGCCTTCAGTGCCGCCACTACCGGCGCCATCTTGATCGCCTCCGGTCGCGTTCCGTAGACCACCATCACCGTCTGCATCGCATCTCCCGTGACACGGCCTCCCGTCGACCGGAGGCCAAGCCGGTCCGCGAGCTTCGGCGCCGGCCGTCGCCTGTCGCGCAATCGTTGTTCTCGAGCCCGCAGAGCGGCCGCCGGATGCTACCACTCGGCCGTGGGGAGGTCCACCTGACGTTGGCGTCCGTAGAATGATCGTCGGAGCCTTGATGCAACCTCAGGGACGCAGCTCTCAGATGGTGCAGGACGCGGTCGTCGCGGCCTGCCTGGGCGGGGTCTATCTGTGGACGCTGCTCCCCGGAACCGGGTACTCCGGCGACACTGCGATCTTCCAGTTCGTCGGCAAGGTCCTGGGCGTTGCCCATGCCCCGGGGTCGCCGACCTACGTCATCCTCAATCACATCTGGGTGTCGGTGCTGCCATTCGGCAGCCTGGCATGGCGGGCCAACCTGCTCTCGGCCGTGCTCGCCGTCGCTGCGTGCGTCGTGTTCCGGCGGCTTGGGACGGCTCTCGGCGCCGGCCCGGTGGCATCGACCGCGGCCGCCGTCGCCTTCGGGCTGACCCCGACCTTCTGGTCGCAGTCCGTCGTCGCGGAGGTCTACTCGCTCCACGCCCTGTTCGTCGCCGCCACCCTGCTCCTGCTGATTCTCTGGGCCCGCGACCGCCGGGACGGCCTTCTGATCGCCGCCTGCGTCGTGTACGCGGCTTCGTTCGGCAATCACCTCACGGCCGTGACGCTCCTGCCGGCCTTCGCGTGGTTCGTCTGGCGCACCGACCGGCGCGTGTTCGTCCGACCCCGACTAGTGCTGGCGGTGGTCGCGATCGTGGCGGCTGCTGCCGCACAGTACCTGTACGTCCCATTGCGCTGCGCTGATCCCTCGACCCCGTTCGTGCTCGCCGAGGTCCACGATCCGGCGTCCTTAGTCGACTTCGTCACCGGCGGCTCGTTCCGCAGCCGGATGTTCGACTTCACGCTCGGCCAGGTTGTGACCGACCGCATTCCGCTCTACCTCGCCGACCTCTGGCACCAGCTCGGTCCGCTCCTGCTGCTGGTGCCGCTCGGGTGGGCGGCCCTGCGCCGCGAGCGGCCAGGTGAAGTCAATGCCCTGCTGGCCCTCGCCTTCGCCGGCAACACCCTGTTCGCGCTCGGCTACCGGATCGGCGACATTGCGGTGCTGTTCATTCCTTCCACGCTGGTGGTGGCGGTCTGGGTCGGCCTCGGGCTGGGCGATCTCCTCCATCGCCTGCAGCGATCCCCTGTGTTCCTGCGCACGGCGCTGGCAGCGCTCCTCCCGATCGCACTCCTGCTCGCCGGTCTCCCCGAGGCGAGCCGCCGCCACGACACCGCGATCCAGAACTCGCTGGAACGGATGCTGTCCGTCCTCGAGCCGACCGGCGCCGTCGTGCTGACGCCCAACTACAACGTCTCAGGCTTCCTCTGGTACGAGCTCATCGGCGAGGGATGGCAGCAGCGCGGCCTCTACCTCATGCCCCACACTGCAGGCGAGAGCGGTCGCGACCTCACCGCTTTCGTGCGCGCGTACGCGGTCGACGGTCGGCCCTTCCTCGTGCCCGAGCAGCGCCTCGAGGTCCCGCCGGGGCTGCCGGTCTACTGTCTGTGCTCGCTCGAACAACAGGCCGTGCTGAGCAGCGGCGGGTTTGGCCTCGTGGAGGTCATGCCGAGCCTGTTCCGAGTCCTGCCCCCGTCCTGACCTGGGGCATCCTTGGCAGCCCGACGGTGGGCGCCGCGAGAAAGGTCTCCGCAGGTGCTGAGACCTGGCGCCCCCGCAGGGTTAGCGCCATCAGGCTGCCCAAGATGACCAGCACGGTTCCCAGCCAGACCGCTCCGATCAGCGGCTTGGTCGACACGTCGAGCACGAAAACAGCAGGCGACCCTCCGGCAGGCGCCACTGCCGGGTCGACGATCTCAAGCTTCACCCGACCCTCGTCGACGCTGATCCCCGTGGCCTCGATCCGGATCGCGCCGGAGTCCGGGACCGCAATCGCCAGCGGCCGCACGTTGCCATCGGAGCCCATCGTCATTCCCGGCTTGACCACGATCGGTTCCCGGCCCGGCCGCGCGACCTCGATCGGCGTCAGCACGGTCATGGCGTCTGCCTCGGCGGTCTTCGCACCCATCTCGAAGCCGATGAAGGTCAGCGTCCAATCGCGGAAGGTCGCGGGCTGGCTGCGGGTGAGAGTCAGCTCGAGACCGGGTACGGCCCCCCCGGGAGGTTGGTACTCCACCGGCGCCAGGTAGAGGTCGGTGGTCAGTCGGCTTCGGATGTCGGGATTGGCGACCAGCTGGCGGCTCTTTGGGTTGACCCACATCCGGGGTCTGAGCTCAGAGGTCGCGCCGCGGACGTCCGTCACATCGACCACCATCGCATCCCGTGCCGCCGGGGACGGCTTGTCGACGCCGCGGAAGGTGAGCGTCCGGCCAAGCACCTCGGCCGGTCGGCCCTGCTGCAGCTCGACCCTCTGCTCCCGACCCAGCCACCCGGTGGTCATGAACCCGACCAGCATCACCGCGACGCCGATGTGCGCGACCGATCCGCCGGCGGCCGTCCACCTCCCGGCCCGCACCCAGTCGACGGTCGCCCAGCCGTTGGCCACCAGACCCATCACGGCCGCGAGCAGATACACGACGGCGAGCGGGTTGCGGAGCCCGAGGAGGAGTGCGGCGGCGGCCACGCCTCCTGCAAGGCCGAGCGAGACGATCATCTTGCGGCCGGCGTTCGCTTTCGCCGCCTTCCAGCCCAGGAACGGGGCCAGGCCGAGGAGGGCGCCGAGCAGGATCGCGAGCCAGACGCCGACGTGGTTGTAGAAGGAGGGCCCGACCTGGGAGGGTTCGCCCCACAGGCGAGTGATCAGCGGCGCGGAGGTTCCGACCAGCACGATCACGGCGATGAGAACGCACGTCAGCACCGCCAACACCGAGAACACCGTCCGCGACAAGAACGGTTCGGAGCCGACCTCGGTCGGGATCTCGCGCCAGCGCCACACGAGGAACGCGACCGACAGCAGCACGAAGACGGCGATGTTGACGACCAGCCACGAGGTGATCCCGAGGTCGACGAATGAGTGCACCGAGAAGTTGGACAGCACCCCCGACCGCGTCAGGAAGGTGGCGTACACGACCAGCACGAAGGCGCCAGCGGCGAGCACCAGGTTGAGCCGGCGAAAGCGTCCGCTCATCTTCTGCAGCACCATGCCGTGCACCAGGGCGACGCTGATCAGCCACGGCACCAGCGAGGCGTTCTCGACCGGGTCCCAACCCCAGTAGCCGCCCCATCCGAGAGTCTCGTACGACCAGTAGCCACCCATCATGATCGCCGCACCGAGGGTCGCCACCGAGACCAGCGCCCACGGCAGGGTGATCCGGGTCCAGTCCTCGTAGCGTCGCATCCACAGGGCCGCCATGGCGAACGCGAACGGGATCGCGAGCGAGGCATAGCCGATGAACATGAACGGCGGGTGGATGACCATCCATGGGTTCTGGAGCAGGGGGTTGAGGCCCTGACCGTCGAGCGGCACTTTGCCCTGCACAAGACCCGCGTGAAAGCGGAACGGGCTCTGCTTGAGCATCAGCACCGTGAGCGACAGCAGCGTCAGGTTGTAGAAGAGCATCACCCGGCTCTCGTACTCACGGGCCAGACGCATCAGCGGCAGCCCCATGAGCACGCCACACAGCACCCAGAGCAGGAAGCTGCCCTCCTGGCCGCCCCAGAAGCTCGAGATCAGGTACGAGGTAGGCAGCGAGTTGTCCGAGTAGGCCCACACGTAGGAGAGCCGGTAGTCATGGACCAGGAGCAGATACATGAGCAGCCCGGACGCGGCCACGATCGACGCCGCCATCAACCAGAAGGTCTGGCGGGCGAATCGCAGCCACTCATCCCCACGGCGGACCGCGCCGGCGAAGCCGGCTGTCGACGCGATCCCGGCCAGGAACGCGAACCAGAGCAGGATGGCTCCCGGTGTGTACATCGCACTACCCTCCGTCTGCAGCTCACCGACCAGCGCGTCCCGAGGTCTTGATCGGACGTTGGGGGGGCTCCCTGGCAGGGGCCGCTCGCGCCCGAACGGGCGCAATGCCTGGCAGAGTATACAGATCGTGTCGGACGGAATCGGACCTACCGATCTCCCAATCAGGCCGTCGGCAAGCTCTCGAGCAGGGCCTGCGCCGAGGCGATTCCGTCGACGGCAGCCGACGTGATGCCGCCAGCGTAGCCTGCCCCCTCCCCCACGGGATAGAGCCCCTCGACGGTGGGCGACTGACGGGTGAGCTCATCGCGAATCAGCCTGACCGGAGCTGAGGTCCGGGTCTCGACGCCGACGAGCAGGGCGTCGGGCGAAATCAGTCCCCGCATCTGCCGCTCGAAGACCTCGAACCCGCGCCGCATCGCCTCGACCACGAAGCCCGGCAGGAGCTCATGGAGCGGCGCCGGACGGACCGGGCTCGGGCACGAGCTCGCAGGAAGTGCGGACGGCGCGCACCCAGCGAGGAAGTCGACCAGCCGCTGGCCCGGGAGCGCATGGCAGCCGCCGCCCGGGTTTGCGGCCTCGGCCGCGGCGACCTCGAGTGCCCGCTGCCAACCCACGCCGCGGAGCACGTCGTCGCCGGGCAGATCCTCGGCCTCCACGTTGACCACGAAGGCGCCGTTGGAAAAGCGCCCGTGGTGACCGTAGTTCGACATCCCGTTCGAAACCACCCCATCGCGCTCAGTGGCGGCGTTGAGCACATGCCCGCCGGGACACATGCAAAAGGAGTACACCGCGCGCTGGCCTTCTCCCGTGGCCCAGGTCGAGGCTAGCCGGTAGCGGGCGGCGCCAAGGTCGGGGTGCCCCGCCCAGCGGCCGAGCTGGATCCGGTCGACCTGCTCCACCGGGTGCTCGAGGCGGGCGCCGACGGCGAACGGCTTGACCTCCATCGCCACCCCGAGCCGGTCGAGCTCCCGGTAGAGCGCCCTCGCAGAGTGTCCTCCGGCGAGGAGCACATGAGCAGTCTCCAGCTCGTGGGCGTCCTCGAGCAGCACCGCGCGGACCGCGCCCCCTGCCACCGACAGCGAGGCCATGGCAGTTCGGAAGCGAAGCTCGACACCGAGCTCAGAGAGGTGCTCGATGAAGCGCTGGATCACACGCCGGATGCGGCTCGAGCCGACGTGCGGGTTGGCAAGGGTACGGACCTCCTCGGGCGCTCCGAAGCGGACGAAGGACTCCATCACGAACGGGATGTGGGGTGACCTCACCCGCGTCATCAGCTTGCCATCGGAGTAGGCGCCGGCGCCGCCCGCGCCAAAGCCGAGGTTCGAGCGCTCGTCGAGCTCACCGCGGCGCATGAAGCGGGCCATGGTGAGCACGCGGTCCGCCATCGGCTCGCCCTGCTCAATCAGTACCGGCGGGGCGCCGTGCAACGCCAACCAGTAGGCTGCGAACAGCCCACCGGGGCCGGCGCCGACGACGACCGGACGCGGGTCGGGCGACCGGCGCAGAGGTCCCGCGGGTAAGATCTCGTCACCCGGCTCGGGGACGCCGATGCTGTAGACCCAGCTCGGCCGGCCCCGCCGCGCATCGAGGCTCTTCTTGAGGACCCGCCACGAGCCAGCAGGACCGATCCCCAACCGCTCCACCGCGGCGTCGAGCTCTCTCGGCGCATGGTCGAACGGCAGCCGGATTTCGCCGATGCGTTTCATCTGGTCAGCCGTTGCCGAGCGCGCCCGGCGTCGAGAGGCTACACACTCCTCGCCGGGACGCGCCGCGTCAGGAGGTCGGTGTGGCGGCAGCCGCCGGAACGGCCTCCTTCGGCTCGGCCGGAAGCGCGACCCCGGCACGGTGCAGCTCATCGTCGATGATCGCTGTGAAGGCGTTCAGCGGCTGAGCGCCCGAGATCAGGCGACCGTTGATCACGAAACCGGGCGTCCCGGTGATCCCGAGGCGCTGCGCCTCGGCGAGGTCCTTGTCGACCTCCGCGGCGTGCTTCTTACCGTCCAGGCAGGTCGCAAAGGCGGCCGCGTCCAGGCCGAGATCACCGACCTTCGCCTTCAGCGAGTCAGCGGACAGGTCCTGCTGGTGTTGGAACATCCAGTCGTGCAGCTCCCAGAACTTGCCCTGATCGGCGGCGCACATCGAGGCCTCTGCGGCCCCCCGCGCGTTGTCGTGCATCTCGAGGGGCAGCTGGCGGAAGACGTGGCGGACCTTGCCGTCGTAGAGCTTCATGACCTGGTCGACCACCGGCTGAGCACGATGGCAGAACGGACACTGGAAGTCGCTGAACTCAATCATCACGACCGGCGCGTCGGCAGGCCCCTTGGCCGGGTCGAAAGGTGCCGGCTCGGTCTTCTGGCGCGGCGGTTCGAGGAGCACGACCAGATTGGCACCACCGAGCAACTGCGAGCGCAACTGCTCTTCGAGGGAGCGCGCCTGCTGCTGCTTCAAGTAGGCGACGACCTGCGCGCGTGCCTGGGCGTCGTCGGCGGGCAGCTGGGTCCGATACTGGTTGAGCAGCGAGGTCACCATCTGCTCGGCGGGCTCGGTCACCTGGTCAGCCACCTTCGCCTTGTAGTAGGCCTCAGGGGTCTGGTCGGCGGCCTTCGCCGCGGCTTCCAGGACTCTCTGGAAGGCGAGCCCGCGGATGCCGTCGACCTTGGTCTGATAGATCTGCTGCTCGAGCGCCGTGACGCGACCGCCGATCGCCTCGTTGAGCTGGGCGACAGTGATCGGCTCGCCGTTGACCGTCGCAACCGGGTCGGTCAGGGCGGTGGTGGGGGCAGGGGACGGCGTGGAATCTGCGGCGGCGCACGCGATGGGCGCGATCACGGCGAGCGCGATCACGAGCACGGTACTGATTCTCGAACTCACGGTCATGACCCTCCTCGTCCCGGCTCAGGTCCCGGGTCCGGTTACTATGGACGTCCCCGCGGTCGAGGTCAAGCAAGGAGCCCGCAGGGCAGAGGCCGGCAGCACTGATCAAGAGGCCAGGCCGCGCTCGGGGGCCTCGGGCTGGCGTGGCGACTCGCTACAATCCCTCCGCGGAGGTGCCTGTGACCATCCTCGAACTCGACGCCGCCGAGCTGACCGCCCTCGTGTCCCGTGTTTTCCAGCCGCGCGCCGAAGACCGTGCCGTCGCCGTACTGGTCGATCTTCCGGACGATGCGGTGCCCGACACACCCTCCTGGCGGGCACGGCGAGAGATCGCCGCCGGTTGGGTCGACGAGCTGCGCTCGGCGCGTGCCGAGCTCGGGCTCGAGGTCGAGATGATCCTGTACCGGAACGTCCGGCGCAACAATGCAGACCTGCCGTCGACCGCCTGGCGTCACGGGGCCGGAATGCTGCCCGCGTCGGCCGATGATCTCGAACCGGAAGCCGCCGTCCCCTTCGACGAGATCCTGGCCGAGCGTCCGCTGATCCTCGCTCCGACCCAGTTCTCGGCCACGGCGCCCCTCAAGGTCTCCGCTCGCCGGCACGGCTTTCGGGCCGCGACCATGCCGGGTTTCTCGCCCGCGATGGTGCCGGCACTACGGATCGACTACACCGAGGTCAACCGCCGCGTCCGTTTGCTCAAGGAGCTCCTCGACCGCGCCGAGAGCGCCGATCTCGTTTTTGCCGTGAATCCGAACGCGGACCACGCCTCGCACCTCACCCTGCACCTCGACCTGCGCCACCGCACGGCGCACGCCTCGGGCGGGCTGCTGCCGGAGCCCGGGACCGCAGGCAACCTGCCATCCGGCGAGGCCTACATCGTGCCCTACGAGGGCGAGGTTTCCGGCGACCCGAGCCACAGCGCCGGCGTGCTCCCGGTCCAACACGACGATGAGGTCGTTCTGTACCGGATCACGGCTAATCGGGCGGTGTCGGTGGCCGGCGGCGGCCCCGCCGCAGCGGCGGAGGCGGAGCACATCGCCCGGGAGCCCGCGTACGGCAACCTCGCTGAGCTCGGTCTCGGCGTTCTCGACGACTTCGGCATCGAGCCGATTGGCGAGGTGTTGCTCGACGAGAAGCTCGGCCTGCACGTCGCGTTCGGGCGCTCCGACCATTTCGGCGGTCGGGTCGGTCCGGGCGACTTCTCAGCGCCGGAAGAGGTCGTCCACCAGGACCACGTCTACGTTCCGGCCCTCCAGCCACGCGTCGCGATCGCGCGGGCGTCGCTCACAATGGCCGACGGCACCACCTTCGAGCTGATGCGCGACAGCCGCTACGTCGTCGATTTTGGTTCGGGAAGCTAAGACAACTTCCAGCCTGCTCCTCGCGGAGTCAGGCTACTTCGAGGGGGAGCAAAGCAGCCAGGGACCGCAATGGCCCGCACAGGGTGCGCCGGGATTCTCGAGACAGGACACGAGCAGGCCGGCCGGGGTGCGGCTCAACCGAGCATTGCCCCGGCAATCAGCATCATCACGAACAGAGCTCCGACCACCACGGGCAGCAGCAGGTGCTGGCGGACCGAACCCTCTTCCGATGTCTGGACCTCGTTCATGCGCGCCCCCTCGTCATCGGCCGGCCCGGAGCTTGCCCGAGCTGTCTGCAGCGAGAGATTGTCAGGACTGTGCGACGACATGATGCCCAACGACCCCGCCAGTGGCTTTCACGTTCGAGTGGCCCGGTTCACACCGAGCACACCTCCAGGGAAGCGCCTCCCCGAGGCGAAGAAAGGGCACGAATCGGGCGAGCCCGAGGCGGAATGTGGCAGAAATGCGGCAGCAGAACCGTCGTCCCGGAATTGACAACCATTCACTCACGTTTCACAATGCCGACGGTCGGACGTCTCCCCCGGCGCGATGAACCGGTGCGGGTGCCCGGCCATGGCCCCTCGAATCGATATTGCGTGGAGGTCCCTCATGCCGGTTTACGAGTACAAGTGCGCCACCTGCTCACACCGGTTCGAGCGCTGGGAGCGGCTCACCGCGCCCACCGTCCAGGCGTGCCCGCAGTGCGGCCAACCCTCCCAGCGTCAGATCGGCGCGCCTGCCCTGCAGTTCAAGGGAAGCGGTTGGTACGTGACCGACTATGCCAAGAGCGGGTCGACCGGCCGCGCCGACAGTTCGGAGACAACCGCAAAGAGTGAGTCCAAGGGCGAAGCCACCAGTGCCTCGAAGGGCGAGGCCACCAGTACCTCCAAAGGCGAGTCGACCGATGGTGGCTCGAAAGAGGGCTCCACCTCCAGCGGCTCATCGACGCACCAGGCGGCGTGATCCGCACGGCGCGCTCCTCGTCTCACCCTGGCGCCATACACCCGCTGCCGTAGCCGACGGGGCAGGAGCAGCCCGCCGTGACGCCGTACGCACGGCGACGCCCTCTCGCGCGACCGGCACGCCGTACACGAATGGTCGCCCCCAGGCGTCGAGCACTGTCAAACGCAGCAGGTAGTCCTGACTCGGGTCCGCCCCTCGCCAGGTGCCGAAGGTGGCCTCTTCGACATTGCCCTCACCTTCGGCGATGATCTGGGCCCGCCCGTCGCGCCGTCCGAGTGCATCCAGCCGCCAACGACCGGGCACCGGACCGCCGTCGAGGGCGAACAGTGCGACGACACCGTACAAGACCGCAGAGCCCCCGGGTGGAGGCGGCGCCTCGGGCACGCCGGCAAGGTAGACGCCTCCGAGAACTCCCTGACCGGCCAGCGCGGGAGTGCTCGAGATGGGTGTGTTGGCGACGAACAGCCGGGCGTGGTCGTAAGCACCGATGCGGGTGAAGGCGCCTGTGGTGTCGAACGGGTAGGGCTGCACGTCGCTGTCGAAGAGCTCGAGGGTCGCGTCCTGCGCGGCCTCAACGGTGCAGGTGACCGTGGAGCGCCACAGCTTGAGCTCGGAGCGGTCCCGGGCTCCGAGGAAACCCCCGGAACCGTCCACCGTCGTATCCTCGACCCTGACCCGGGCAGCGCCCATGGCCAGGATCTCTCCGAGCACGCTGCGCCGGACGACCACGCTCGCGTCGTCCTCCGGGTAGAGGTTCCAGGTGTCGACACTGGCGTTGTCGAGGACCAGCCGACGGTCGTCGATGGCCACTCGCCCGTCTGGCATCCCACCGTTCCGGAGGCCGTCCACGACGGCGTCATCCGGGAAGTGCAGCCCGACCACCACCCAGTTGCCCTCGGGAATGTCGCGCAGCTCGAGGTCAACCCCCTCGCGCACCAACATCGGCCACAGCTTGGCCTGGCAACGTCGCATCTCGACCCGCTGCAAGATGCCGGTCGCACCCGGCGGCGGGAACGACCAGGAATCGATCAACCCGGGCATCGGTGGCGTGTAGACCGCCGCCGAGCCGGCTGGAAACTCGACCCACACCCACAGCTCGCCGCCGCCGGCAGTGCGCGGGATGTCGATCAGGTCCATGCTCGCGTCGTGCTGGACGATCACCTCGAAGTTGCCGTTGAGACGCGCAGCGGTGAAGCGGGAGGTCTCACCGGCGATGAGCTGGACGTCGCCAAAGTCCGTATCGCGGATGTCGGCCACAGCTCGGCCGACCGCGAACAGTGCGTGCTGGACGCCGCGGGTCACGCGGTAGTCGCAGCCCGACACCTCGAGGGTCGCGTCATCTGCGGCGACCACCGAGTACTGGCCGTGGTAGACCGATTCGATACGTACGACGGAGTTCTCGATGACCACCCTGCCGGTACCGATCGCCAACAGGTTCCCGGCGAGGCGAACGCCGGGCTCGGGAACGCCTGAGATGTGGAGCACGCCGCCGGACACCACGATCACGTCGCCCAGCTCCACGGGGTCGGTCACGGCCACCGGCGTCGTCACCACCCATGGGCCGGCGGCGGACGCGAAAGCTGAAGCAGCCACGAACATACAGACCGCCACACTGCCAACGACCTTCTTACGGTGCATCGACCTATTATGCCGGCTTGACACCGTCGCTGAAAAGTCCCATCCTGAGAGTGCTACTCATTTAGGCCACGCTGCACGCGCCGCTGCGACCATCGGCCTCTGACGTGCGCAGGGTGGGGGCGCCACACGACGGGAGGGCAACTGCCCTCCCGTTTTTCGACGCCTACCAGTCGACGGGTTCAGTCTGTGGTGGTTTGAGGTCATAGAGAACGGCGGCCTCGCCGAGCTGATCGATCAGCGCGGCGAGATGGGCGACGACGGTTGCCCTTCGCTTGATGACGCTCTTGACCTCGGTAGTGTTCAAGTAGGGTGCCAGGGTCGTGCGGATCTCCTGGTCGGTGAGTTCGTTGAGCCGCTGCCACAGGTGCCGTTCGCAGCGGGTCACGGTCCCCAGTGTGAGCGGAGTCGACTCGGTAACGAAGCACCGAGAGCAGTCGATGAACCAGAGGTTCCAGTAGCGGTCGATGAGCGCGTTGCCGACGTTGGTGCTGTCGGTATTTCCGGCGATGTTGTCGAAGACGTACATGATCGCCCGTTGTTCCGCGAGTCCGTCCGGGTCGGGCGGCTGTAGGTTCCGTTCACGCCGCTGCTTTTCCATGATGGACTTCTCGAGCCAGAGCGTGACCGTTCCTGCCCGGCCGTCGATCTCACGTGGCACCGAAGGTGGAACTCGCCGCAGGCCCAGCAGGCGGTCGAGGCGGTACGCCGCGCAGTCGAACAGATGGTAGTCGCGAAGCACTGGAAACAACCTCTCTCGTCCGCCGACCACCAGGGAAACATACCTGCGCCGCTCGTCGACATACTTGAAGGCGGCGTGGGCCCGAACGCCATCCTCCTCGAGCATGACCTTGAGCGGCCTGGTAATGCCGACAGGAATCTTCTGCGTCGAAACCACCGCGGCAGTAGCGAGGAAGCGCTCGATCTCGGCATCGTCCTGGAAGGGCAGCGGAACGCCCTCGGCGTCGAGCCACTGGGAGCTCCGAGCGCGGGTCGCAGGTGGTTGATCTTCCTCGACCTTCGGTTGGGGCGCCTTCTCCCTTCCGTCCGCTGCCTGCCCGGCCCCGCCCGGTGCAACCAGCACCTGGTGCTCATCCGGGTAGATGGCGGTCACTGCATCGCCGCAAATCTCGAGAGCCGACGGGCGGCCACCGTACTCGCTCTGCAGCATCCCGGTATCGATCAGGAAGACGCGATTGCCGAACCGCGGTCGGATTCTGGCATTCTCCTGAGGGGTATGACCCGCGACCATGCGACTCGCCCCGATGCCTGCGATGAGCTCCGCCATTTCAGCGGTGTGCTCCTGTTCGTCCCACTCGGAGGGAGATCGAGCCCAGAGCGGACCGTCGTCGGCCATCAGCAACCAGTCCTCCCATCCCAGGACCGCTTGCAGCGTCTGAACGTAGGCGGCCATTTTGGGCCTGGCTCGCTCACGGTCGCTGAGCTGGTTGTGCAGCCTCTCGAGCTCTTGGTTCGCCTCGAACGACACCACATCGAGCGGTGCCCAGGGCTCGGCAAGGTCGCGCTCCACGAGCGCGCTGCGAGCGGCCTCGAACGCCGCCAACTCGGCCGCCATACGGCGGTTGAACTCGTCGATGGTGAGCCCACGAACGGCCGGGCTCAGGCCTCCGTGAATGAAGAGCGTCTTCCCGATCACTACCGCAACAGGACACGACCGCAGCCACCGTCCATATGTACCTTCGGGACCGAGGGCATCGACGTACTCGAATATGCCGGGCGGAAAGGACTCCAGCCACTTCACCTTGGTCTCATCGGGAATGCCGACCATGACCCGACCGGACCGGGCGACGCGCTGTTTCCAGACCCGGACCTGCTGCCTCCACGCGGACTTCTGTCGTTTCTCCGACTCCCGACCGGCGAACCGCGCGTAGGCCGCAGGGTTCACGTCACGGTGAATTCCCAAGAGGTTGAGTGCCTCGTGATTCCCGATCAGGCAGATCACGCGGCCTCCAGCCGCTCGGCTCTCCTCCTGAAGGCGGATGAGGAGATCCATGACCTTGCGAACCTCCAACCCACGATCGAGGAGGTCCCCGGTCTGCACCAGCGTGGTGCTGCCACCCGTCCAGTGCAGGTCGCCATCGACGAGCCCCGTCGCCGTGAGGATCTCGACCAGCCCGCTGTAGCTGCCGTGGACATCGCCGATGCTGACGATACGCTGTGCGGCGGCGCCACCGGCCAGGCATGGCTCGGTTCCGGTGGCGCTCGCAGCCGCCAGCGCAAGAGCAACGACAAGCCCACCGAGGTAACGCGCAAACCTTGAGACTCTCATCATTCCCTCACCCCTGCGAGGAGCTCGCCAGGGCGCGCCAGCTGTCTGAAAAGCGCCTTGACGATATCGATGTTGTTGGCGAGGAGGTCGAAGAAGTCCTCCGCTTCAATCTTGATCGCCCGGGTGTCTGCTGTCGCGACGGCCTCTGCGACGCGAGGCCTGTCGCTGAGAATGTCGATCACACCAAACCTGCCAGCCGGCCCGACGAGTCTCCGCTCGTCCGGCCCGCCGCGCATCTCCACCCCGCCTTCGACGACGCAGTAGAGCGAGTCCGAGGGATCACCCCGTCGGTAGATGAGGTCTCCCTTCTGAAACACGCACTCGTGAGAAATGGCGGCGAGCTGGACCAGCTGATCGGCGGTGCAGGAGCCGAGCAGATCAACCCCCTGAAGCAGGACGACGATCTCGATGTGCGCCAGTGCCGTCATCGGGTCCTTCCCTTCTGAAAGCTGCCCGGGCCTCGGCTCGCCAGCCGGTGGGGCCGCGGCACGCGGACCGGCGGCGGGTGTTTGCGTCCGCGCGAGGACCCAGCGCGCCGTCTCTCCGAGCATGGAATCATGCCCACCGCTCGCCATCTCCGTAAGAAGCGGATACAGCTCGCGCGTTCTTCCCTCGTGGACTGTGTACATCGCTGCAACGACCAGACCCATCGCGCTCGGATCGGCGGCGATGTCGGTGCGGATGATGCGTCCGAGCGTCTGCTCCGGACCTTCTCTCGGGATGTCGTACTCCTGCTGGGCAAGACGAAGCTTCTCTTCGGCTGGGGCGTCGTCGATCACCGCGAACACGTCGCGGCGCAGAGTCCCTTTCAAGGTGTTGTCCAGATACTCCAGGGCCCCCGCCCGCATGGTCCGGCTCCCGGACGAGAGGCTGCGGAACGCCGCTCGGACATCACTCGGAGGGAAGAGCAGCTCGAGCATTCCGGCCAGGTTCTTCACCGCTACGGCCATGCGATGCGCCAGAACCTGCTGCAGCAGGCTGGGCACACTCCCCGCGCCTCTCCATCGTGGCACTGGACCTGCGAGTCGGACCTCGTGCAGCGCCCCCACCGCCCATAGGTCGCAGAGAGCTGTCAGGTACCGTGTCACCTCGAGACGGATTTGCTGATGCACGTCAGATGACGTGACCCGCAGGTCAGGCTCACGGAAGCGGATGGAGACCATCGCTTCAACGACCTTCTCTCGCAGCACCCCATCCGGAGCTGCCAGCAGGCCGAGCAAAGCAGAAAAGGCGGCCTCCCCGCCGAGCACGGCGAGGGTCTTGGGGAGCGCCCTGCGCACCCAGATCTTCTCCTCGCCGTCGTTCATGAAGGCCACCACCATCGGGATGGCCCTCTCACCGAAAGCGACTACGGCGTCACGCGCCTCGTGCTTGAGACGCCGGTCAGCCATCAGGGAGATCAGTGTCGGGACGTAGATTGGGTTGGGTCCATCGCGCGCAAGTCGGCTTCGAACTGAAGCGATCGCCTGGCTCACCACGCCCCGGTCGCCGTCGTAAAGCAGCAGGACCAAGGAGCCGCTTTCCGCCGGCTCTCGGATCTGGCCCAGGGCCTTCGCCGCCTCCTCGCGGACGCGAGGATCAGGGTCCGCGAGCATGTCATGCAGTGCGCACAGAGCCCGGTCGACGACCGCCTCGTCGAAGTGCGCCGCAAGGCACGCCAGCGCGACCGCGCGAACACGCGGGTCCGGGTCACCGAGCCGGGGCAGCATGAGGTCGGCGGCGTCATCGCCCTTGAGGGCGGCCACGGCGCGGATCGCGGCTCTTCGCACCGCATCACTCTCGTCCGTGAGCCTCTGCTCGATCAGAGGCAGCGCATCCGTGCAGCCGACCGCAGTGAGGACTTCGAGGGTCTTGGAGCGCACTCCTGCATCCAAATGGTGGAGGAGCAACGGGGGGACGAGCCCACCCTCGCCATAGTCCATCAGAAGCTCGAGGCTGCCCATGACCTTGCGCGGGTCCGTGCTGCCGAGGGACCGGACCAGCGTGGTCATGGTCGTCAGGTCCCGGGTGTCGATGGTGGCGCGTCTGCCACTGAGCGCGGGCTTGAGGCCGCGCCTGAACGTCCGAATGTACTCTCGACGTGCGGCAACCGTCACCCATAGCCAGAGCACCACGAGCACCACGGTGAGCCAACCCACGTGCTCCACGGCAATCAGGCCGAAGGTCACCGGGAGAAGGAGCAGACCGCCCACGCCTTTTCCCAATCGTTGCACGAAGACATCGACGAACGCCTTGGCCCGACGCCTCAGCTCGCGGGTCACTGGAAGAAAGAGCAGCTCCCGCGTCGATTGCTCGATGGAGTGGCGCAGGCTGGTCTCGGACAAACGCAGGACCCACGCGAGCGCGAACACCCCGACCGGAAAGACACCGAAGGAGAGGAGCAGCAGCACCGTGGTCGCCCCAACCGTCACGGGCAGGACACGCATCCCGAAACCGACGCCCAGCACTCGATGGATGCGCCGGGTGAACACGAGCTGAAAGACGAAGCCGATCACCCCCATGAGGGTGAAGAAGTTGCCCATCACGCTGGTTCGTTGGTCGAGATTCGTCGTGTGGGTCTCGACGACCCAGTTGAACTGGAGATCGACCGTCTGCGACACCACGACCATGAGCAGCATGAGCAGCGCGATCAGGCCAAGCAGCCTCGACTCCTTGAGTATCTGGAACCCGACCTTGGCTTGAGACAGGCCCACCGCACGAGAGCTCGACACATCGGCTTCGCTTCGCGGACCGATCCGGTGGATCACGAGAACCAGGGCGGCCACCACGACCAGTAGCACACCAGCGGCGAGCAAGGTGTAGCGTGTGCCCTGCCACGCCGTGACAAGGCGGGCCAGCTGACCACCCGGGACGCCGCCGAGCAGCCCTCCGGCGGCGATGAACGCAAACAGGCGCCGTGCCTGCCGAGCATCGAAGACACTGTTGGCGAACGACCAGAACTGCGAAACGGCAATGCCGAAGCCGAGGGTCGCCCAAATGTAAAAGGCGAAACCCAGAAGCCAGCTACTGGTCCGCCCGAAGAGCCAGAAGAAAACCACCAGTCCGAGGACCTGCAGCACGGCGAAAGCAACGATCAATGGCGGGTCCTCGAAGCGTCGCGTCAACCTCGAGTAGAGGAGCAGCACAGGGAAGGACAGCGCCGCCAGCATCAGGTAGACATACGGCAGGTTCTGGGCGCCAAGGATGTCGATGTAGCTTGATTGACGGACGCTCTTCACGGCGTACTGGCTGGCCATGAGGAGGAAGAAGTAGAGGAAGAACACCATCGCGAGGCGCCGCTCGCCGCGGCGCATTCCGAAGACATCGACGGGGAGGACGCTTCGCCAAAAGCGTCCCCAATCCCTGGCCGGACGCACAGATTCGTCCGGGCTGCTCATCGCGGCAGCCTTCGCCCGCCCGACCTCCTGCCCGCATCTGTCGGAGTCATCGCGCACGACGCATCCAGTCGTGAGCAGGCCCCCATGACGCCTACGGCAGCTACGCTGGCCGACGGCGCCAACCGAGTGTCGGGGATTCTCGCCTGAGGCAATTCTTGGACCGACTTTCTAGAGTTTGAGTCTAGCACTCTCAACCTGAGGCGCAGAGAGGCCCAGCATGCCGATCTGCTTCGTCCCCACGTTGCTGACGCTCCTGCACGTACGGTGCGACCGTGCAACACGAGGCCTGCCAGGTCGTAGCATGGCCTGATGCCGGCTCAAATGCTGACCCTACTTCGATTCCACCTTCGCACCACGATCCGGCTCGCGCTGCGAGGTTCTCGGTGTCCCCGGCGCGGACTCTCGGTCTCGCAGTCGCGACCGGCGCGGTGGCCCTCGCCGCGATGCCCGCGCGACGACATCGGACGGCGGCCGCGCTGTGCGCCGCTGCCGGCTGGGTCGCACTCGAGGCCGGATGGCCCGGCGTTGTGGGAGGTCTCGCCCTTGTCACGGCTGCGCGCTCGCTCTTCGGAGGTCTCGCCCGGACCGGGGCGCCGCGCCACGGACGTCCGCGCCGCCGCTCGAGGCAGTTTCTGGGCTTCGCCATCGCCCGGCGCGCACTCGGCATGCGAATGGTCGGGCCGTTTGTCGGCGCGGCCGTGGTCGGGCTGGTGGCGGTCGCGTTCGTCCCCAACAACCGGCTCGACGCGGCGGTGGCGGCAGGTGCCGAGCGGCTCGCAGCCCTGTCGGCCGTCACCGTCGTGATCGCCGGACTCGCCGAGCTTCTCGCCGTGCGCCGACCGGCGTGGCCGTGGGCCCGATCGATGCCCTCCTCCGCGTTGGCCCGCGTCGGCGGTGACGCGACGCTGCTCGCCATCGCCGCCGTCCCGGCCCTTGCCGTCGCGGCAATGACAGCCCGTGGCCCGGCGCTGGCCGCGGCAGCTGCAACCCCGACAATCGCAGCCCTCGCCGCCGGCGCGATCCGGCGCGCCGCCGTCCGGTCGAGCGGGGCGTCGGGCGAGGTCTTTGCCGGCGGCCTGCTGGCGGCGGCCTGGATCGCCCTCGTCCCAGCCGTCGCGGTGGGCGTGCTCGCCCTTCTCCCGCTGGCCCTCGCCTGGGCAGCCGAACGCGAGCGCGGGCTCAAGGCCACCGCCTGGCACGAACGGCACCACCTCGCCGCCGGTGATCCAATTGCCTGGAGCGACCGGTGATTCGCCTCCTCGACGTGCACTTCGGGTATCGCCGCGGCGAACAGGTCCTCGCCGGGGTCGACCTCGAGATCGGCCCCGGAATGACGCTTCTCGTCGGTCCCAACGGCAGCGGCAAGAGCACGCTGCTCAAGCTTCTCGCCGGCGTCGAACGCCCGGATGCCGGCACCGTCGTGGTCAACGGGCACGATATGTGAAAGGACGAGGTCGCCGCGCGGGCGAGCCTCGCCTTTGTCCCCGAGCATCCCGATCTCACGCCTTACGCCTCCGTAGCCGAGATCCTCGCCTTGGTCGGCCGGCTGCGCGGAGCGCCCCCTGACGCGGCTGGAGCCGCCCTCGCACGAGCCGGCCTCGACGCACTCGCCGCGCGATCGGTCCGAGAGCTGTCGATGGGCCAGCGGAGGCGCGCCGTGCTCGCGGCGGCCTTCGTCGCGACCCCGGCGACGGTGCTCCTCGACGAGCCCCTCGAAGCGATGGACCGCAGTATCCGCCTCCGTGTGGATGTAACCGTCCGCGCAGAGCCGGCACAGCCACAGATGATCACAGCGGCCGTGGGAGGTATACCGTGACGTCAATCCTCGTCGTCGAGGACGACGCCGACATCGCGAAGCTGGTGCGGCTCCATCTGGAGGACCTCGGCCACCGGGTGACGGTTGAGCCGAACGGCCGGCTCGCGCTCGACCGCGCTCGCGGCGGCGGCTTCGACCTGCTCATCCTCGACCTCATGCTGCCGGGACTGGACGGCATCGAGCTGTGTCGGCGCTTGCGCGCGGGCGAGACCTACACCCCGATCCTGATGCTGACCGCCCGCTCGTCGGAGACCGATCGCGTGCTCGGGCTCGAAATGGGGGCCGACGACTACCTGACCAAGCCGTTCTCGGTCCGCGAGCTCCAGGCACGGGTCAAAGCGATCCTGCGCCGGGTCGAGCAGCTGGGGTCTACCGACGACAGCGCTGACGGGCCGGTTGCGTTCGGCGGCCTCGAGATCGACCCCGGACGCCGCAATGTCCGACTCGACGGCCGCCCCGTGGAGCTGACCGCGCGCGAGTTCGACCTGCTCTACTTCTTCGCCTGCCACCCGGGACGGGTCTTTAGCCGGGCTCAGCTCCTCGACAATGTCTGGGGCTACGCGCACGAGGGCTATCAGCACACCGTTAACACGCACATCAACCGCCTGCGTCGCAAGCTCGAGCCCGATCCGTCACAGCCGTTCTGGATTCGCACCGTATGGGGCGTGGGCTACCGCTTCCCCGCGCCGGAGGAGGTCACATGCTGAGGACACTGTACGGGCGTATGGCGGTCGTCCTGCTCGGCCTCCTGATCTTCCTCGGCGCGATAGGGCTCACTGTCACCCTCACGCTGACCGACCGTTGGGAGCAGGAGGTCACCCAGCGCCTCAACCGCGGACTCGCCGCGTCGCTGGTCGCACAGCGGGTGCTGATGGTCAACGGCCAGGTCAACGAGGCCGCTCTGGCGCAGGTCTTCTCGACCCTGAGCCTGATCAACCCCTCGATCGAGTGCTATCTGCTCGACCTCGACGGGCGGGTCGTGACGCACTCCGGGCCCGAGGGAGAGGTCCGTCGGACACAGGTCGCCGTCGCGCCGATCAAGGCGTTCCTGGCCGAAAAGTCGGAGCTCCCGATCCTCGGCGACGACCCTCGCGACGCCGGGCGGCGCGGCGTCTTCTCCGCCTCGCCAATCATGGTCGAGGACCGCTATGAGGGTTACCTCTACATCGTGCTCCAGGGCGAACGGCGGGCCAGCATCGCGAGCAGGTTGCTCCGCAACCACGTCCTTTTCCTCGGCGTGGCCGCCTCCGCGGCGGCCCTCGTCGTCGCCCTGCTCGCCGGCCTCTACCTCTTCCGGCGTCTGACCCGGCCGCTGCTCTCCCTGACCCGCGGCGTGGAGGCTTTTCGCGGCAGCGACTTCTCCGAGCCCAGAGTAGCCGCCCTCCCGGACGGCGACCCGAACGGCGACGAGATCGCGAGGCTCGCTGCCGCCTTCTCGGCGATGGCCGACCGGATCATCGAACAGCTCCAGCGTCTCAAACACACCGACGCCATGCGGCGGGAGCTGGTCGCCAACGTCTCCCACGACCTCCGTACGCCACTGGCAAACCTCCAAGGCTATCTCGAGACCCTCGACCTCAAGGACGCGACCCTCTCGGTCGACGAGCGGCGGGAGTTTCTCGCCGTGGCCACCGCCCAAGGCGAACGGCTGGCGCGCCTGGTCGAGGAGCTCTTCGAGCTCGCTCGCCTCGAGTCCACCGAGATGCGGCCCGAGATCGAGCCGTTCTCGATGGCCGAGCTGATCCAAGACGTGGTCCAGGAGTTCCGACTCGCGGCCGAGACCAAGGGAGTGACGCTGAGTGCTCGCCTCCCCACCCGCATCCCCACTGTTGCCGCTGACATCGGGCTCATGCAACGAGTACTGCAGAACCTGATCGGCAACGCACTGGCGCACACGGAGGACGGCGGCACCGTGACGGTTGCGCTCGTGGTCGAAGGAGGCAGAGTGGTGGTTCGGGTGGAGGACACTGGCTGTGGAATTCCCTCGGGCGAGCTCGAGCACGTCTTCGACCGCTTCTACCGGGTTTCGACCGGGGACCAGCCGCGCCCACGGGGCGGCGGGCTGGGCCTCGCCATCGTCAAGAAGATCCTCGAGCTGCATGGCAGCGCCATCGAGGCCGCGTCGGCGGTCGACAGCGGCACCAGCTTCTGGTTCGCACTGCCCTCGGCGGGTTAGCCCACATTTCTCACCACCTCCCTACTGCGGGCACCGATCTGCCAGCAATCGCCGGCCCTTTCGCGACTCGGCGCCTGCGACGTATGTACGCATGCGACTCGGCGCCTCGTCGCTCAATAACTCAGCGCTGACAGGCATCTCGGCGCCCTCGTCACGTGACGTGGTGAGAACTGCAGGCTACGGCCGCTTCCCGGCGAGCTCGGCGATCGCCCAGCGGACCTCGGCGGCGAGGGCGGCACGGGCCGAGACGCCACGCCCGTGGGTAGCCACGGGTCGTCCGAAGCGGACCTCGATCCGAGACGGCGCGACTGTTCGGGCGTCCGGCGGCAGCGCCTCCCGCGTCCCACGAATCCCGACCGGGAGAATCGGCAGCCCGCTCTTGAGGGCGAGCACGAAGCCGCCCCGCTGAAACGGCAGCAGGGTGTCGGCGGGACCGTAGGTCTCCTCCGGGAAGACCAGAATCGAGCGGCCACTGCGAGCCAGCTCGAGACTGGTCGCGAGCAGGTGTACCGCACTGCTCCGATTGCTGCGGTCGACCGGCACGAAGCCCATCGCGCGCATCGCACGGCCCAGGAACGGGACACGGAACAGGCTGTCCTTGGCCCAGAACGCGGTTCGAAGCTCGGCCGGAAGCGCCGTGAGCAGGGCCGGGATGTCGAGCGAGGACTGGTGGTTCGCCATCACCACCGCGGGCGCGCACGCGGTTGCCGTCTCTCGCCCCACGACCGTGAGGCGGCAACCCGACACCGCGAGTAACAGGCGCGCCCAGGTGCGGCCGATGCCGAGGGCACGGTCGCCCCGGCCCCCGACCAACGCCGCCGCGCTGCCGAGCACGGCTGTCGCCGGCAGGGCGACCGCCCAGGCGACAGCGCTGTGCGCGATGCGGATGGCCTTCACGAGTTCGGATTCTACCCGCCACCCACCGTCCGGCCATCCGGGGGAACGATTGTCACCCGTCGTCGCACCAAGGTCGCATCGGCGAACACGAGACCTCCTGACGGCTCCGGCATCAGACCGGGGGGCCGCGGCCCGGGGCCTCCATCCTCGACCCCCGGCAGCCCGTACGACTGGTCGATCAGCACCAGCTCGAGCCCGCTACCCGGGTCGACCTCGGCATCCAGCTCGAAACCTTCCGACGGAGGGTCGAAAAACGCGAACAGGCGATCGTGGTCGATCGGGCGGCCGTCGACACGCCACGCCAGGACCGGCTTCGCAGAAACTCCGATCACGATCGCTGCCCCCCGGGGCGAACGCACCTTCATCCGCACGACCGGCCGCTCGCCGTCGACCGAAGTGCCGAGTACCTCTACCTCGGGGGGTGCGAGCTTCAGCACCGGAGCAGACGCCTGGAGGAAGCGGGCCGAACTGTACGGGTAGAACGCGCGCAGCTCTGCGGCAGCAGCGTCGTCGTCGACGAACCGGGCTGTCCACGCGTCCTGCCTCACCCCCCCCGGCGCCCTGCTCCCGACCGCCCACACGGCGTTCCCTGTGTCGGCGTCGAGCCCGTAGACCAGGAAGTCGGTGCGCGGGTGCTCGGCGTCGAAGCGGAACATCAGAACCGAAACCAGTGCCAGCGTTGCGCAGACCGTCGCCGCGGCCGGAAGCCCCCATCTGACCGGACGCTCGAGCAGCTTCAGCGCCGGAAGCTGAAGCCCCGCGAGAAGCGCCACCCCTGCCATCAGGAACGGTCCGTCGCCGGTGCCGACCGCCCCCGTGACGGTCGCGAGCAGCGGGGCCCACAGAACGACAGCCGGAAGTCCGGCAGCCACGAGCAACGGCGTTGGACCCCCTCGCCAACCGCCCAGGACTGCGCTCAGCGTCACGGTCAGCGTGATCGCGGCCGGCCACACGACCAGGAAGCTCGAGCCCGGATCGACCACCGTGGCCGCCACAGCGAGGACCGCCCAGGTGACCTGGGCCCCGAGAAACGCCGGGGCGAGGCCGACGCGGCGCCCTGCCGCAGCGTGGACAACGGAGACAGCGAGCACGGCGAGCGCCACGAAGAGCAGGGTGAAGGTCGCCTGCTGGTACTGGTCCCCTGTCAGGAAGGCACCACGGACCCGATCCGTCAGCGACAGCAGGCGCCATCCCAGCCAGGCCGCAGCGACGGCCGCAGCCACGCTCAACCCGAGTAGGCCACTGCCGCCGGCAACCCCCGTCACCGTCACCAGGCCCCGCCTGCGAGCGCTCGCCACGACGCCGACTCCGAGGCCAAGGACTGCGATCGCGAACACGATGCTCCACCGTGCGGGGTAGTGGACGAACGCCGTCCCGATCGGGTTGAAGTACACACAGTCCGGCGCCCTGACGTCGAGAGCGTCCAGATTGGCGAAGTGTCGAACCAGGCCGAGCGCGGAATCGCCGAGGTGCTGAATGCTGCGCGGATCGACGGCCTCAAAGCAGTCGAGCGCCGAATGGTACCGCGTGTCGCCGCCGACAAAGGCGATGTCGACGCCGGCCGCACCCGCCTCCTCGAAAACCAGGAAGTCGTCATGCCGGTCGCCGAGGAACCGCTTGACCGTGCCCGCAAGGGACGAGGCCACCACGCGGGGTACCGCCCGTCCGACCTCGCGCATCAGCCACCCGTCGTTCGGGCTCGTGCCGTGGATGATGGCCGGACCGCTCACCCCGCCCGGATCCATGTTGACCACGAAACCGACCCGATTCGCCAGCGGATGGTCGCGCATGAAGGCCGTCGCGCCGAGTAGGAAGGTCTCCTCGGAGCCGTTGAGCAGGAGGATGACGTCCCTGCGAAGCGGTGGTCCTGCCATGAGGGCGCGGGCCGTCTCCAGGACGGTCGCCACCGCGGCGCCTGCGTCCCCTGCCCCTGGACCCATCGGAACGCTGTCGTAGTGGGCCGCGAGCAGAACGGCGTCCCGCGGCCCGCCGCCTCGTGTGCCCGGAATCACCGCGATCACGTTCTCGACCCGCCCCGCCCGGAAGCCGCGAACCGCGGTGTCGACCTGGATTTCGGGCTCGAGCCCGATCCCGCGCAGTGCCTCGACGATCTCGGCGCGGACCTTTCCCAGGGCCGCAGAGCCGACCGGATGGGGCTCGCGGGCGATCCAACGCAGGTTGTCGAGTGCGCGCTCGGCTGAGAAGCGCTCCGGAGGCGCCTTCCGGGAGACCACAGAGGGCGGCTCGGTCATCCGAATCGGCACCGCGGCCACCGCCACAAGAACGAGCGACGTGACCACCGGCACGACCCATTCCTTCACGGCCTTGATTCCTTCTTGTGATCGTCGGGCACCAGGGCGTTGACGAGCAACGTGACGACGGTCTCCTCGGCCGCTGCATCGGTGATGGCCGCAGAATCCGGAGAGAAGTGGCGGTGCATCGCGAACCACGCCAGGTTCTCCAGCACCGCCCTCGCCGCCGTCGGAACGTCGGGCACTCCGCGCAGGAACCCACCGTCGATGCGATGTTGCAGGTAGGACGAAAGCTGGCCGAGGAGACCCCGCCGCATCGTCGTGAAGTGGAGATCGTAGAGCTCCGGCCAGTCGGAAGCTGAGCGCTCGATCACCCGGACTGCGAAGCGCAGCCTCGCGATCTTGCGGTACAGCTCCCGCACCACGCCCTCGACTTCGGAGCGGGCGTCCGGGTGCGGACCAGGCTGTCGCGCCGCTGCGAGGGACGCGATGACGGCCTCGTCGGCAAACCGGTCGCGAATGAACTCGAGGACCGCATCCGGCCCCGGACCCGGGATCGGGAGCTCTGCGGGCGGCCGGAAGCCCTTGCCGAGGAACGCCCTCTGCAGCACCGTCAGGAACAGGGCCTCCTTGCTCTCGAAGTAGAGATAGAGGGTGCCCGGCGCAACCCCTGCAGCTGTGGCGAGCTCACTCATCCGGGCGCGCCGATAGCTCAGCGTCATGAATGTGCAGGTCGCGCTTTCGAGCAGCTCCCCGAGGCGGGCGGGATCTCGGACACGTGTCATCGTCGACAAAGAATAACTGAATCAATAATTCATTTATACGACCGAACCTCGGGATGGGTTTCGAGTTTACGAATTCGTGAACTCTCCGTGACCGGTGCGTGAGTCCTGCGAGCGATAACGGGTCTCAGAACAGCAACATCCGCGGCCTCGGCCGCGGGAGAGAGTGAAAGGAGACCCCCATGCCCCGCAGTCACGCTCGTGTCCTCGATCCATCACCTCTTCTCGTGGTGATACTCGCCACCCTCCTGGTTGCGGTGGCGGCAACCCTGCCGGCGGCCGAGCCCGTCGGCGTCCGCCTCGCACCGTCCGGGCTCGACGACCTCGGGCCGGGCTGGGCCTACGAGGGCTGGCTGATCGTCGACGGTCAACCGGTCTCGACCGGGACCTTCACCGTGGACTCTAACGGGATGCCCTCCCGGACCGACTTCAGCGCCATGGTCTCGGATACCGCGGGGATCGGCGCGTTCGTGCTCACCATCGAGCCGGCTCCAGATCCCGACCCCGCGCCGAGCCACGTCCACCTCCTCGGTGGGGCCTTCTCCGGCGGTCATGCGAGCGCGACCATTGCCCACCCGGCCGCACTCGGCGACACCTTCGCCTCGGCATCCGGCAGCTTCATCCTCGCCGCGCCGTCTGCGGGCATGGGTGGCGACTACCGCAACGGCATCTGGTGGCTTGACCCGAGCATCCCAGCTCCGACCCTCTCCCTGCCGACGCTCCCCGACGGCTGGACTTACGAGGGGTGGGTCGCCGGTCCGGACGGTCCAGTCTCGACCGGACGCTTTACCATGGTCTCCGGTGCCGACTCCGACGGCGGCGGCCTCATGAGCGGACCCCACGCCACTCCGCCGTTCCCGGGCCAGGACTTCGTGACCACCCCGCGTGACCTGACCTCGGGGTACGCAGCCGTCATCTCGATCGAGCCCGAGCCCGACAACTCCCCTGGACCGTTCACCCTCAAACCCCTCGTTGCCGCCAACATCATGGACGCCGGCATGGGCGTTCAGCAGCCGATGGTGCTCAACCCGGCCTCCTTCCCGAGCCTCCAGGCGACTCTGCTCATGCCTCCGGCGACCGCCACCGTCGCCAACCTCCGCGTCAACTTCCACGGGCTCGAGGATCTTGGACCCGATTTCGTGTACGAGGGTTGGCTCATCGTCGATGGCGCGCCGGTGTCGACCGGGACCTTCACGGTCAGCGGCGGCGTACCCTCTCAGAGCACCTTCAGGGCCGCAGTCTCCGATCTCGGCGCGATCAGCAAGTTCGTCCTCACCATCGAGCCGGCCAACGACCCGGACCCCGCTCCGAGCCACGTCCACCTCCTCGGTGGCGACTTCGTCTCTCATGCGGCGCGTCTCTCCACAGCCAATTCCGCCGCGCTCGGTACGGACTTCTCCGCAGCCACCGGAAGCTATGTCCTCGCAGCCCCGTCGGCCGGCATGGGCGGCAACTACCGCAACGGCATCTGGTGGCTCGATCCCTCGGTTCCGGCCCCTGCACTGTCCCTGCCGACGCTGCCCGACGGCTGGGTCTACGAGGGTTGGATCGCCGGCCCCGACGGGCCTGTGTCCACCGGTCGATTCACCATGACCTCCGGTGCCGACTCCGACGGCGGCGGTCCAGCCGCGGGACCCAACGCGACACCGCCGTTCCCGGGTTCCGACTTCGTCAGTCCCGCGCTTGACCTCACCTCCGGATACGCCGCGGTGATCTCGGTCGAGCCCGAGCCCGACAACTCACCGGGCCCCTTCCTGCTCAAGCCGCTCCTCGATCCGGTGATCGACGACGTCGGAGAGAAGGTCCTGCAGCCGATGCACCGGAATCCGAACAGCCTGCCGTGGGGCACCGCGATCCTGCTCGACCAGCAGATGGTGCTGGCGGCTGCCGCCACCGACGGCGCCAACGGCTCCAAGTGGACCAGCATGCTCGATCTCCAGAACACCACGCCGTGGCCGATGTCCGTCCGCATCGAGCTCCTGCGCGGCGGCCAGGCGAACCCCTCGCCCATGGGTGTCGACATGATGCTCCCCGCGTGGGGGGCGACCCACATCGACGACGTGCTCCCGACCCTGTTCGGCACCATGGGTACGGGTGCCCTACGTCTTCTCGCCCCGATGGGTGCGCTGGTCGCGACCAGTCGGATCGCGAACGTCGCGGGCGGCAGCAGCTTCGGCCAAGGCATCCCAGCGGAGTCCATGGCCAACGCGATTCCCTTCGGCCACAAGGGTCGCCTCGTCGGTCTGTCCTCGTCTTCCAGCCCCGCGAGCGGCTCGCGGACCAACATCGGATTTCTCAACCCCGGAGCGACGCCGATCGACGTCCTGCTCGAGCTCTTCCGTGCGGACGGTAGCCTGGTAGGGCGGCTTGTGTTCACACTTGGCGCATTCGAGCAAGGCCAGCTGAACGGGGCCTTCGCAGCGCTGGGTGACGCCGACGTGCCGGTCGGCTTCGCCAAGATCTCCACCACCACGCCGGGGGCGCGGGTCTTCGGCTACGCCTCGGTGATCAACATGCGGAGCGGCGACCCGACCTGGGTCCAAGCCCAGTAGCTCTTCGTCATCCTTCGCGGACAGGGGCGGGCTTCGGCCCGCCCCTTTCGCATTCGTCGCCATGGGACCACCCGGTCCCGGTGGTCAGGAAGTTCATCCTGTGCGCCGGACGGGTCGCCGAGGGCGAGCAACCCGCGTATGCATGGGTGTGTCCGGCCGGGGCGTGCCGTTTCGGCGAACGCGACCGGCTGCTCGAGCTGGCGCTCCGAAGGGTCCAGATCTTCCCGGACCGCTACGTCGACACCGTCTACGGTGAGACCGAGGTCGGCGGGATGTCGGTGCTGATGCTCTCTGCAGTCCCCTTCGCCGATCTCGGGATGCGCACGGACCTCGGCGACCGGCCGATCTCCCCTCGCCGCAGACCGCCTGACGGAAAGGAAACGGGGTGAGACCCATGCCGCCTGAACGGATTCCGTGGATGCTCCTGGTGGTGTCGGTCCTCGTCCTCGGCGCACGGATGCCGTCGATCGCGCCCAGGATCTACGACTGGGAGAACCGGGTCCAGCCGATTCCGAGCGTGCATGTCTTCCAGGCCCAGCATCTTCTCGGGACCCAGATCGACTCCGACCACATGGCCCACGTCGAGGACGTCGGGCTCGAGTGCACCACCTGTCATCACGTCGAGGGTTGCGGTCACTGCTACCGCGGGGAGGTCCCCACCGTCGACATCGCGGAGGCCGAAGTGGCGATCCACCGCAACTGCCTCTCGTATCATCAAGACAAGAGCTGCAAGGACCGCCACCGGCAGTAGGTCAGACCGGGACCTCGCCGGTTGGGATGGCGCTGCGAGGATCAGGATCGGTGGTCGCCAGCTCGACGCGGTCGACACGATCCTGGTCGTCGAGCCACACCAGGAACAGAACCGGCACGCCCCGGTTGCCCTGCGTCGAGATGACACACGGACGCGGCGGCCCGCCGGCCACCGGGAGATGGCCGAGCTCGGCGCGGACCCGCGCCGACGCCCCCACCTCCTCTATTCGCTCCATCTTGACGCGCAAGTGCTCGAGCACCTCTCCCCGACCCTCGAGCACGAGTTCGGTGTCGGTCGACGAGTAGCGCACACGGTCTGCCAGCCACGGTGCCAGGATGTCCGGGTCGGATCGGTTCCAGGCTCGCGCAAGGACCCGGGTCGCGGCCTCAAGCGCGCTCATCCCCGGGCGAGGAACCGATGTGGTCATCGGCGCAGCAGGCCACCCAGCTGCTCGCTGGTGAGATCGAGATCTGTCGCCCCGGCGGCGTAGGGTGCAATGTCGTAGGCGTTCCAGCGCACCGCGAGGCCGTCCTCGACCCTGGCGAAGTTGTCCGGAATCTGGAATCGCCCGCCTGGAAATGTGAACCCGGCCGCCTTCAGGTCGGAACGCTCATCGATGCGTCGCACGCGCCGAAACTCCAGCTCGGCGAGACGCTCGACGGCTTCAACATTCGACACCAGGTCCGCAAGTTCCAGCCGCCGCCCCGAACCGGCATCGAAACTTGCCCAGAAGACCGCCTCGTTGGGGTGTGCGCCTCCGGTCGCTGCAAGCTGATCCGAGCGTAGGCTGATGAGGTCCCCGCCGTGGTACACGAGCGAGATCTGGGCGTCCAGGGACCAGCGCTGGACGGACGCTGGGAATGCGGCCCGAAACTCACGGTAGGCGTCCAGGAAGGACTGCGCGAGGTCGTCGAGATCCGCCGTCGGGTCAGGCTCTTCGGAAAGGCTGCCCGCGAGAAGCGCCCGGACCCTGGCATCGACCCACTGGTTGATCGCGCTCGCCGCGGGCCCCCCCTTGGCCACGACCCAGTTCAGATCCACGCTTCCACATGGGCCGGACTCCCCGTTGCAATCACCGTCGGACATCTCGAGGCCGTCGTTCGAGAATGAGAGCGCGACCGCCGGCGTGCTCACGGCTGCGGCGCTCGGCGGAGCCGAACCCCGCCCGCAGCCGCCCGCGACGATCGACGTCACGACCACAACGCTGGCGAGTAACCGCCTGCTCATGTCAGGGTTCCTCCCGTCGACTCGACCTCGCGCCATCGTCGGGCATCGCGGCACTGGTGGTCAAGGGACCGACGACGACGGCCGGCAGAGACTACGTCGGCTATCGCGACGTCCCGACGTTGCTCGGTCCGCGCAATACCCGAGCTGGCAACAGGAGAATCGACTTCAGCAGCTGAAACACCGCATCGACCGTGATGCCGACCAGCCGGAACGGCAGCACCAGCAGCCACACGATCGGATAGAGCACCAGCGCGAGCAGGGCCAGCGGCCAGCACACAACCAGGAGCAGAAGCCACAGCAGGAACTTGAGCATGTCGCCCCTCCCCTCCGTCAGGAGATACGTGGAGCGCGGTGCGGTAGTTCCCGATTCACGGGCTCGAGGAGGCGTTGCCGAAGCACTCTTGCAGTGGACGGTACGCCCTCGAGAATCAGCTCAAAGGCAGGCCGGAGCGAGGACAGTCGGCAGATTTCGCCCAGCTACGATAGCGAAGCGGCTTCGTTCTAGCCTGCCCCGGAGCGCCTAGCGCCGACCGCACCCCACGACGATGATGGCGTCAACGCCGCTGATGCTGTCTCCTGCCGTGGTCGTGGCGTGCAACGTAATCGTCGTGTCGCCGCAGGTCACGCCAAGGTCGCGGGAGTTGAAGTCGAGCACCAGGTCCATATCCCCGTCACCATCGACGTCGAGAATCGATCCGGGACCGAGGGCGCCCGCTCCCGCAGGCCCCGCAGCTGCAGTCGTCCAATCGACGGTCGTGGCGTCAAAGCTCGGAGAGGTCAGCGCGGCGAAGTCGACCGTTCCACCCCGGCGCGGATTGAACCGGTTCGTCCGCGACCGGTACAGAAAGTCGATGTCCACGTTCATGGCACCCTCGTCCACGATGGTGGCGAACGGGAGGTCGAAGCGCTGATCGGCTGGCAGGAGGCCAGTCGTCAGCGGGAGCCACCCGGGCGGATTCGGACGAGCGTCGAACCAGCCGTCACCGCCGGCATACGGATCGCCGAGCGGACCCTGGAAGATGGCGCACTCTCCGGGTGAGTTGAGCACGATCGCGAGCCGATCGCCGACGGTGACCGGCAACGGCACCGAAAGAATGAATGGCCGCAGGAAGGGCGGGTCCGGGAAGAACGACGACAAACCGGCGCCGCTGTAGGTCTGCGATCGCAGCAGGGTACCGTCGGGCTCGCCCGTCGCCGCGACACCCTGAATCTCCAGGATCAGCGGGTCGCCGGTGCTGCAGGCGATCGGCAGGTCGACCTCGACGAGGTCTCCAGCGAGGCCGACGGTGAAAGTCTGTGCGAGCAACTCGTCGCTGAGGCCGCCAATGGCCAGTCCACCGACCGAGTCGTCGATCACGGGCTGTTGCTGGTCAACGACCGGCGTGGCGAGCGCTGGCGTCGCCGTCAAGCAAAGAAATGCAACGGTGACGACAAGCGGAACACCCAATGCGTGAGTTCTCATCACGAACTCCCCTTTCAGCTCGCGCCTTCTGAAACTGATATCGTATCCCAATATCAGCTATTCCGGCTTCAGCTGTCGTGATGAGGATCACGTCGCGGGCATGCTCGTGTCGGGCGCTCCCCGTCGCGACCCGGTTGGTTCATTCCGCGTCACGACGCCGCACGCGACCCCGACCGGGCTCCATGGCCAGGGCTCGAAGCGCCCCTCGACGGGTCGGCAGACTGGCGGGCTCGCGCCGTCAGTTCCCGCCCAGTTCGTACGGGACAAAGGTCAGCGCCGCGGAGTTCATGCAGTAGCGCAGACCCGTCGGCCGCGGACCGTCGTCGAAGACGTGGCCGAGGTGGGCGCCGCAGCGGGCACAGTGCACCTCGGTCCGGACCGAGAACAGGCTGCGGTCCTGCCGGGTCCCAATGTTGGCGGGGTTCACCGGTTGGGTGAAGCTCGGCCATCCGGTCCCCGACTCGAACTTCGCGGTCGACAAGTAAAGATCGTTACCGCAGTCGGCGCAGCGATAGATCCCCTCGCGGTGGTTGTCCCACAACGCCCCGGTGAAAGCTCGCTCGGTGCCCTCCTGTCGGGTCACGCGATAGACCTCGGGCGGGAGCTCCACGCGCCACTCGGCGTCGCTCTTGACGACCCGGTGACTGGCGACCATCCCACCTGCTTCGACCGAGTAGACCTGGATGTCGTCACTCATCTGTGCATCTTCCGACGCGGCGCCGCCGCCGCTCTCGGCCGCGGCCACCGCGAAGATTCCCACCCCGACAGCTGCTGCCACGGCAATTATGACAAGGCCGGCCTTTCGCATCTCTCACCTCCACCATTTCGTCCAACTTGCGCGAGACTGGCGGTGTTCCTGCGCCACACGCCTCGCAGTGAGGAGTGCCGGACACGGACCTCCGGTTACCAAACTCGCCTGACGCTCCTCCATGGCCTTGAAATAATGACCGCCAAGGATGAGACTGTGCTTGTAGAGTGTGGGCGGAGACGGAAAGTGGCTATCGTCACCATCGACAGCGGCGCGTTCTGCCATGGGCCGGAGGTCGTGGAGAAGGTGCGCGCGCGGTTGGGCGGGGCGCGACTCACCGACGAAGCCCTTCTCGAAGCCGCCTCCACGCGGTTTGGTGTCCCGACCGATCGGCTCGAGCGCACCCTCCACGGACCGCCCTCGTTCCTTCGCAACCTGACCCGTGAGCGAGAGAAGCACATCGTCTACCTGCGCGCGAGCCTGGCCGATCTCATCCAGCAGGATGGACAGGTGTACGCCGGGGTCGCCGGTCACCTGCTGCCCGCCAGCCTCAGCCACGTCCTCAAGGTGTGTCTCGCTGGAAGTCACGAGTACCGGCTGGCACAGGGCGCCCGCGAAGGCCTGTCTGCGCGTGAAACCGATCGGAGGATCGCCAAGGACGACGAGGAGCGCGGCCGCTGGACGCAGGGGCTGTTCGGGCTCGGTCCCTGGGACAAGGGTCTTTACGACATCTTCATCGCGATGCAGGACAGCACGGTGGACGACGCGGTGGAGACGATTTCTACCTACGCCACCTCTCCGGTGGTGAGCCTGACGCCGCTCGGTCGGCGCGCGCTCGACGACTTCACGCTTGCCACCCTTGTCAGCCTGGCGCTGATGGAGAAGGGCCATGACGTCGACGTGTCCTGCGCGGACGGTGTGGCCACGATCCTGATCTCGAAGCACAGCCTGTTTCTCGAGCGGCTCGAGCGCGAGCTCGAGGAGATCGCCTCCACCGTGCCGGGAGTGCAGTCAGCCAGCGCCCGGCCTGGCCCCCGATACCGGGAGCCGAACATGTACGTCAACCTCGACGTCGAGGTTCCGTCGAAGGTCCTCTTAGTCGACGACGAGAGGGAGTTTGTCCACACCCTCTCCGAACGCCTCCACACGCGCGCCATGCAGCCGGCGATCGCGTACGACGGCGACGAGGCCCTCGCGATGGTCGAGGCCGAAGAGCCCGAGGTCATGGTGCTCGACCTCAAGATGCCCGGGATCGACGGGCTCGAGGTCCTGGGTCGGGTCAAGCGGACGCACCCGAGGACCGAGGTCATCATTCTCACCGGCCACGGGTCCGACGCCGAGGAGGTGCTCGCTCGCGAGCTTGGCGCATTCGCCTATCTTCGCAAACCGGTCGACATCGACCTCCTGACCGAGACCATGAAGGCCGCCTATCGTAAGGTCAGCGAGGCGCAGGATGTCCAGCCGCCCGCCGGCGCCCGCTGAGGAGTCGGCCCGGCCGGCGCCATGACCACCCTCGAGGACCCATTCGAGGACGGCCAGGAACCGGGAGAGGCCATCCGGCCGGTCCTCGCGGGCGAGGGGTACAAGAAGCTGAGGCGGTCAGTGGTGCTGGCCACCGCGCTGGTTTCCTTGGCCCCATTGCTGATCATGACGGGCCTCAACCTCTACCAGTATGAACGTGCGTTCCGCAGCGAGGCCATTCAGCCGATTGCAAGATTGACCTCCAACAACAAGAGGTCGTTGGAGTTCTTCCTCACCGAACGGCGCTCCGCCCTGACCTACATCATCCACGACCGGACCTTTGACGAGCTCTGTAACCCGATCGAGCTCGCCCGGATCATCAGCAACATGAACCGATCCCTTTCGGTCGGTGCGTTCGTCGATCTGGGCATGATCGACGGCCAGGGGAACCAGCTCTGCTATGCGGGTCCCTACCGCCTCGAGGGCCGCAATTACTCGGACCAGGACTGGTTCCACCAGGTCGAGCGCCGAGGCGTCTACATCAGCGACGTGTTCCTCGGGTTCCGTGGCGTTCCCCACTTCGCGATCGCAATCAAGCACGAGAACGACCACGGCAGCTTCTACATCCTGCGCGCCACGATCGACGCGGAGATGCTCAGCGAACAGGTCCTCACGGCGGGCCTTCAGCCGGCCGACGACGCCTTCCTGGTCAACCGTCAGGGGGTCCTCCAGACCCCGTCGCGGCGCTACGGCGAGGTGCTCGCGACGATGCCGCTTGCGGTGCCGCACTTCACCGCCGGCAGCGAGGTCCTGGAGCAGAAGGACGAGAGCGGGCGCACCATCTTCCTGGGGTACGCCTACATCGAAGAGTCGCCGTATCTCCTGGTCCTGATCAAGCAGCGCGAGGACGCCATGGGAAAGTGGCTCTCGCTTCGCACCGAGCTGCTCGGCTTCCTCGCCCTAAGCACGGCTCTCATCCTCGGTGTGATCCTGTGGGGGTCCAACCAGTTCGTCAACAACATGCGAGAGGCCAATCGGCGCCGCGCCGCCCTCCTCCACCACGCCGAGTACAGCAACAAGCTCGCCTCGATCGGCCGTCTCGCGGCCGGCGTGGCACACGAGATCAACAACCCGCTCGCGATCATCAACGAGAAGACCGGCCTGCTCAAAGACCTGGTCTCACTGAACGAGGACTTCCCGCAGCGCGCCAAGATCCTCTCCCTGATCGACTCTGTGCTGGCCTCGGTCGACCGCTGCAGCACGATCACCCACCGGTTGCTCGGTTTCGCCAAGCACATGGACGTCCAGCACGACACCATCGACCTGCCAGCGTTGCTCCGGGAGGTTCTCGGCTTCCTCGGCAAGGAGGCCGCCTATCGCAACCTGCAGGTCACCTTCGACCTCGCCCACTATCTTCCGACCGTCCACTCCGACCGGGGGCAACTCCAGCAGGTGTTCCTCAACCTGCTCAACAATGCATTTGCCGCGGTCTCCGACGGCGGCTCGATCAACATCGGCGTCGCAACCCACGGCGACGACGCGGTCGCGGTGAGCATCGCCGATGACGGCATCGGCATCCCGGAGGCCAACCTCAAGCGCATCTTCGAGCCCTTCTTCACCACCAAGGAGGGCTCTGGCACCGGACTCGGCCTGTCGATCACCTATGGAATCGTCCACAAGCTTGGCGGCAAGATCCTCGTGTCGAGCGAGGTCGGCCGCGGGACCTGCTTCACAGTGGTCCTACCTGTGGAGGCCAAGGCATGACCGAAACCACGAAGCTGCGGGTACTGTTCGTTGACGACGAGGAGGAGTTGGTCTCGGCGGTGGTCGAGCGGCTGGAGATCCGGGGCGTGGCGGCGCGGGGAGTCACAACCGGCGTCGACGCCCTGCACCTTATCGACAGCGACGAGTTCGACGTCGTCGTGGTCGACGTCAAGATGCCCGGGCTCGGAGGTCTCGGTTTGATCCGTCGAATCAAGGCCAAGCGACCCGGCCTCCAGGTGGTTCTCCTCAGCGGGCACGCTTCCGCCGAGGATGCCGAGGAGGGCATGCGGCTCGGAGCCGTCGACTACTTGATGAAGCCGGTCAACATCGACACCCTGGTCGACATCCTCCGCCGCGCAGCCGGCGGTCGCTGAGGTGCACGGCATGAGCGACCATCATCGGCGGTTGCGGGAGGACGGGCTTCGCTTCTTCGGCACGACCACGGCCGGGCAGTCCCACGAGATCACCAACGTCCTCAATATCATCAACGAGCTCGCGGGCCTCCAGAGCGACCTCCTCAGCGCTGCCGAGAGCGGCCGCGAGCTCAACATCGCGCGCCTCAAGTCCCTCGCCGAGCGGATCCAGAATCAGGTCGATCGCGGCGAGGCCATCGTGCGAAACCTCAACCGGTTCGCACACAGCGTCGACGTACCGACGGCGGTGTTCGACCTGCGCGAACTGCTCGACCGGGTGGTCTTTCTCGCCCGTCGTTCGGCCGGACTCCGGCGCGCCCGCCTCGACGCCGACTTCCCGATCGAGTCCGTTTCGCTGGAGGGCAATCCGTTCTGCGTTCAGCAGGCGGTCTATCTCGCGATCGACATTGCACTGCAGGGTGCAGTGGACGGGCGGCGGGTGGTTGTTTCGTACGCCGTACGCCCGACCGGAGCGGAGATCGTCGTGACGAGCGGGGATGCCCTGGCGCTCGGTACGGAGGTCGAGGAGCGGCTCAATCTGCTCGAGCGCCTCCTCGGGGATATCGGCGGTTCCCTGGCGAGACAGGACACGGCCGCAGTCCCCCACCGTCTGGTGCTCGCGCTGCCGAAGTGGCCGGAACGGGAGACCGGGGCGCCGTAGCGTGGTGAAAATCGTAGGCTAGACTTCCCGAGGAGGTTCCGATGCGCGCTGACCGAGTTCTGCTGGTGGACGACGAGGTCGAGTTTGTCGAGACCCTGGCGGAACGCATGCGGGCCCGTGGGCTCGAGGTCTCGACCGCGACCAACGGCGCTGAAGCGATCCTCATGGCGGAACGGGAGAGCTTCGACGCGGTAGTCCTCGACCTGGCAATGCCCGGCATGGACGGCATCGAGACCTTGGACCACTTGCTCCGCCGCCAACCCGACCTTCAGGTGATGCTGCTGACCGGCCAGGCGACAGTTCAGAGGGCGGTCGAAGCGACTCGCCTCGGAGCCATCGAGGTGTTCGAGAAGCCGACCGACATCGAGACCTTGATCGGGAAGATCCGGGAGGCCCGCGCCCAGCGCTTCGCCCTGGTCGAGCAGCGTACCCAAAAGGAGATCGAGGAGATCCTGCGCAGCCGCGGTTGGTGAGCTAGCCCGCACTATTCACCAGACTTCTCCTGCGACCGGCGATGCGCCGCACTCAGCGGTGCTTTCTCACCTCGGGGTGCTCAACGTACTGTCAAGTACGCTTCCGCGCCCCTCGGCTCGAAAACCCCACTGCGCACGCCACCTCGCCAGTCTCGCGACGCAACCTCGCCGCAGGCGAGTCGCTGAAGGGGGACAGGGTGGGTGTGAGCAACCCAGGTGAATAATGCGGGCTAGCCTTTCACCGCGGCGGTCGGCACAACCTCCACGAGCGGGCAGTGGACCTCCGAGGACCCGACATGGGCGGCCGCATGGATCGCCTCAATCGCCTTGACCTGGGTAGGGAAGAGGCTCTCGGGTCCGATCGCCTGGCACCCTCCGGCCCGCTGGAGCGTCTCGAGAACGTCGTCTCCGAGACCGCTGAATGAAACTCCCACCCCGCGCGCCGTCAGGCCCCCGACGACCTCACACAGCCGTTCGGCGGCCGACGCGTCGATGCTCGACAGCGCGTGCCCCGCGATCAGGACGTGGCGCAGGTCGGGCCGCGCCACAAGTCGCCCCCGCAGCTGCTCCTCGAAGTAGGGCATCGTCGCGAAGTTGAGCGGACCGTCGAACCTCAGCGCCGCGATGTGAGGACAAGTGGCGAGGCCCCTCCGCCGAGCATCGCGTAGCGACCCGTCCGGAGCCAGGGCGAGGTCGGCGACCCGCGGTAGCATCGGCAGCAGCGGGCACTTCTCCTCGTTGGTGCACAGGGCGTGCGCTTCGGCCCACACCCCGGCGAGGGCCAGGGCATCCACGGGGAAGACCCGATCGAGCCCGATCTCGTCGATCACCCCACTCGAGGCCAAGACGTCGAACACGTGGTCGCGGAAGCTTGAGAAGGCGACCTGGAATCCCGCCGCGCGGACGCGGTCGACGAAGTGCAGCAGCGTGTCGCGGTCGAGCGCGTCGAGCGCGGTGAGTGCGCTGGCGAGAAAGACAATCGTCTGGACCTCGGGCCTGGACTTCACCCAGCGGTCAAAGTCCGCCTCGATACCTCGCGGGTCCGTAAACACCACAGCACCGTCGAAGCGCAGCACTGCGAGGTGTGGGCACAGGTCAAGGGAGTGACGACGAGCGTCGCGCAGCGAACCATCCGGATGCAGCGAGAGCTCGGTCAGGCGCGGGGCGAGAGTGGCCAGCGGACAGTCGCGCTCCGGTGCTCCCGCGTGGGCGGTAGAGTACACACCAGCAACCGCCACGATCTGGGTCGGGAACATGTGCTCGTGGCCGATCAGGTCGGCGACGCCGCTGCGCTCAAGAACGTCGACCACCGGCTCTTTCAGCCCGCTGAAGGAGACGTCGTAGCCGGCGTCGCGGAGCTTCGTCACGAGCTGCCCGAGACGGCGGGCGCCCGCCTCGTCAATGTCGCTGATCCCGTGGCCGACAAAGATGATGTGGCGCAAGTCCGGGCGATCCGCGATACGGGCGAAAATCTCCTCCTCGAGGTAGCCCGTGTTGGCGAAGTTGAGCGGGTCGTCGAAGCGGAGCGTCGCGATCCGGTCACATCGCAGCAGCCCATGACGGGCCGCGTCGCGGAGCGAGCCGTCGGGATGCAGCGAAAGCTCGGTGATCCGCGGCATTACGCCTCGAAATGGGCACTCGGGTTCGTCGGCGGCGGCGTGGGTGGACGGGAAGATCGCAGCGATGGCCGCCGCCTGGGTGGTGTAGACCTGATCCTCGCCGATCTTGTCGAGCAGGTGCGAACGGCGGAGCACGTCCAGCACCTCATCCTTGAGCCCAACGAAGGAGACCTTGTAGCCGGCGCCGCGCAGCCTCTCCACGATGTGGCGCAACGTCTCCTCACCGGACGCGTCGATCTCACTGATGCCCTGGCCCGCGATCAGCAGATGGCGGAGCTGTGGGCGCTCGGCGACCCGACCGAGGATCTCGTCCTCGAGGTAGGTGGCGCTGGCGAAGTTGAGCGGACCGTCGAAGCTCACAACAGATATGTATTTGCATCGCAGAAGCTTGTGGCGCCTCGCATCGCGCAGCGAGCCGTCCGGATGAGGCGCCAGGTCGGCGACCTTCGGGCGCATCGTGCGGTAGAGGTAACCTCCGAGCGACAGTGCCACGCCCATCGCGAGGCCCCACTCGAGGTGCGGGGCGAACGCCAAGGTGCCGGCGAAGGCGACGACGGAGACGAAGCCGTCGTATTTCTGCGTCCGCCAGGCATGGACGAAGCCGCTGACGTTGAGCAGCCCGAACACCGCCATCATGATGATCGCCGCCAGCACCGCCTGGGGGAGGAAATACAGCGTCTTCGAGAAGAAGAGCAGGACCACCATCACCACGACCGACGAGAACACGTTCGACATGCCGGTGCGCCCACCGGACTGAAGGTTGACCGCGGAACGGGAGAAGGACCCCGACACGGCGTAGCTCTGCGCCATGCAGCCGACGAGGTTGGCCAGGCCCTGTCCGATGAGCTCCTGATTGGGATCGATCCTCTGGCGGGTCTTGGCGGCCATCGCCTTGGCGATCGAGATCGCCTCCATGAAGCCGAGCAGCGAGATCACCATCGCGACCGGGATGAGCTTCGGGAGGATCGAGCTGTCGATCTGGGGCACCGCGAACGGCGGCAGGCCTGCGGGAATCGTCGCCACGACGTCGCCGCCGCCGGTGAAGGTGAGCTTCTGCAGGTCGAGCGGGCTGTTGCCGACCTTCAACCGCCACGGCCCGGACGCGCCCTCGCTTTCCTCGGGAACCTCACCTCGCAGGTAGAACCGGGGCGTCCCTCCGGCCTGGTCCACTCTTTCGAACAGCATTGACCGCAGCCCGGCGCGATAGCTGCCGATGTGGTGCTTGAGCTCGCCGATGTGACCGTCGACGAGGCCCGCCATCTGGTGGAGGGCAAGCGCCCGCTTGGGATCGGCCTCGGCGCTTTCAAGCGTCGCCTCTCGAAACCTCTCGATGTCGCGCGTTTCGTGGCAGCGCACGCAGAACTGGCGCTCCCCGAGCGACGCCTGGGCGAAGGCCTTGTTGGTGTCGGCCCTCATCTCCTCCAGGGTGTTTTTCTGCACCACCACGGCGTTGAAGTCGGCGACCCTTGCCCGCACCTCGGGCGACACGATGGAATCGAGCCCAACCGTTGACTTCTTCTCGAACCCTGTCGCCCACGCCAGCGCGGTGGTCACCACCACGGCGGCAAGCACGTTGGGGATTCGGGGGTTGACGCGCTTGAGCCCGATCATGATCGCGAATGCCAACACCGCCATGCCCAGTGTTGGCAGGTGGGTGTAGCGCACAGCTTCCCGCACGGTCAGCCACACGGTCTCGTAGTGGTGCTCCGAGTTGTCCACCTGCACCCCGAAAATCTTGCCAAGCTGGGAGGTGGCGATGATCAGAGCGGCCGCGTTGGTGAAACCGTTGACCACGGGGTGAGAGAGGAAGTTGACCACAAGGCCGAGACGGAAGACGCCGAGAAGAAACTGAAACAGGCCCACCATCAGGGCGAGCAGGATCGCGTAGGCGACGTACTGCTTGCTGCCGGCTGTGGCGATCGGTTCGAGGGCCGCGGCAGTCATCAGCGAGACCACCGCGACCGGCCCGGTCGCGAGTTGCCGGCTCGAGCCGAACAGGTTCGCGATCATCGGCGGCAGGAACGCCGCGTAGAGACCGTAGTACGCCGGCAGCCCGGCGAGCTGGGCGTAGGCCATCGATTGAGGGACGAGAACCAGCGCGACCGTCAGCCCGGCGAGGAAGTCGGCACGCAGTGTGTCCAGGTTGTAATCGCGAAACCAACTCAAGAATGGAAGGACACGTTGCAAAATCGGCATAGCGTCCCGACCTCTTCGCCTAGGGTACCCTGTTCCTATTCCGCCGCAAAGAGCCCGCGCTGGAGACACCCACTCCAGACACGATTCGGCGCTCGGACGCGAGCGTGGCATCCGCGACTCGGTCCCCACCGTCCTGAAACGAGAATGCGGCTCAACTCTCCCGCGTTGTCTCTCCTTAGCATGGCGGCTCAGTTCCGGACAATCCAAACGAGGACACGGGGGAACCGTGGTGACCGAGCCTGAGCAGGTGACCGAGGTTCTCGCCGCGATGGCTCGGGGCGAAGCGGACGCGGCGGAGCGCCTGCTGCCCCTGGTCTACTCGGAGCTCAGGGCGCTTGCGCGGGCCCGGATGGCTCGAGAACGCCCCGGCCAGACCCTCCAGCCTACCGCGTTGGTGCACGAGGCCTACCTCCGACTTGTCGGAGATCGCGTCAGCTGGGAGAACAGGGCGCACTTCTTCGGTGCCGCGGCGCAAGCCATGCGTCGGATCCTGGTCGAGCGCGCGCGCCGCGTGGCCCGCCTCAAGCGCGGCGGGAGCGCGGAGCGCATCACCCTCGACGACGACGCGGCCAGCGTCACGCCGCGCTCGGAGGACCTGATCGCCCTCGACCAGGCGCTCGACCGCCTCGCCAAGCACGACAGGGTCATGGCCGATGTGGTGATGCTGCGGTACTTCGCCGGCTTGACCGTGACCGAGACGGCCGAAGCCCTCGGCGCTTCCGAACGCACCGTCCACCGGCAATGGACCGCCGCCCGGGCCTGGCTGCGTCACCAGCTGGACACCCCTGCTGGGGCGCCTGGTGGACATCGTGTCGGCTGACCGCTGGCAGCGGACCTGGGACCTGTTCCACCAGGCCCTCGATCATCCAGCCGAGGAACGACCGGCGTGGCTGGATGGGGCCTGCGACGACGACGACCTGTGCAAGGAGGTCGCCGCGCTGCTCGCCGCCCACGAGGCACCGGGGGGCATTCTCGACGAGCCGGTCGCCGTCGGGGCGAACGCCCTCCTGGAGACCGCGCTCGAGGACGCTCCGGCTGAGCACGCGCCACCGGACCGCATCGGACCCTACGAGATCGTCCGCGTCCTCGGTGAGGGCGGCATGGGCGCCGTCTACCTCGCGCGACGGGCGGACGGCGAGATCGACCGCCTGGTCGCGCTCAAGACCGTCCGGCCGGACCTGCGGACGCCAGAGCTGATCCGGCGCTTCCGCCAGGAACGCCAGATCGCCGCGACCCTCGTCCATCCGAGCATCGCTCGCCTGCTCGACGTCGGCACCGGCGCGGGAGGGCAGCCGTACCTGGTGATGGAGTACGTCGAGGGCGAGCCCATCGACCGTCACTGCGACGCCGGCCAGCTCCCGCTCGACCACCGTCTCGAGCTCTTCCGCTCCGTATGCGCTGCGGTCCACTTCGCCCATCAGCGACTTGTGGTCCACCGCGACCTCAAGCCCGGCAACATCCTGGTGGGCGCCGACGGCGTACCCAAGCTCCTTGACTTCGGCATCGCCAAGCTGCTCGAGACCGATGTCGGCGAGGACGGCGACGCGACACGGACCGCCGTCCACCTGATGACGCCGGAGTACGCCAGCCCCGAGCAGGTTCGCGGAGAGCCGATGGGCACCGCCAGCGACCAGTACTCGCTCGGCGTACTCCTCTATCGGCTGCTCACCGGGCGCCGCCCCTACCGCACGACCTCCTCGCTCCCGCATGACCTCGCCCGCGCGGTGTGTGAGGACGAGCCCGAGCGACCGAGCACCGCCGCACGACGGGCCGCCCACGATGACGGAAGGGCCCATCTGCCGTCCGGCTTGCCGCCGGAGCGTCTTCATCGCCAGTTGCGGGGCGACCTCGACGCGATCGTGCTCCGGACGCTGCGCAAGGAGCCCGAGCGCCGCTACCCTTCGGTGGCGCACCTCGCCGAGGACCTGCGCCTCTACCTCGAGGGCCTCCCGGTCGCGGCCCGCCGCGGCAGCACCTTCTACCGCGCGGCCAAGCACGTACGCCGCCACCGCGCCGCCTTCGGCGCGGCCGCGGCGGCGATCCTGCTCGTCATCGCGGCAGCCATTACATTCGCGGTGCAGGCGAATCGCCTCGGCCACGCGCTCGGGCAAGCGGACCGCGAGCGGTCCCGCGCCGAGCGTGTCTCCGACTTCCTGATCGACGTGTTCAAGGTCTCGGATCCCGGAGAGGCCCGCGGCTCTACGGTGACCGCCCGCGAGATCCTCGACCGGGGGGCCGCCCGCATCACCGACGAGCTGAACGAAGAGCCCGAGGCAGCGGCCGCGATGATGGACGTCATGGGCCAGGTCTACGCCAACCTCGGCCTCTACCCCCGGGCCCAGGAGCTTCTCAAGGCGGCCCTATCACGCCGCGAGGCCGAGAGCGAGCCCGACGCCGACGACGTCGCGGCGTCGCTCGCCCACCTCGCGGCCGTCCAGCATGCTCGCGGAGACTACGACGGAGCGGCGGCTTCGCTCGACCGGTCCCTCGCCCTGCGCGAGGGAGCGCACGGGCACGACCATCCCCTGGTCGCCGACACCCTGCAGGCGATGGCGGTTCTCCAGCACTCGCGGGGCCACTACCAGGCCGCCGAGCACCTCTATTGCGAGGCGCTCGCCATCCGCAGGGCCGACCCGGACGTCCCTCCCACCGTGGTCGCACGGACCCTGGTTAGCCTGGCCGGCCTGCTGCGCGCCCGCGGCGACTACGCCGGTGCCCGACCGCTGCTCGAGGAGGCGCTCGCGAGCCAGCGCCAGGCGTGGACCGGGGACCACCCGGAGGTCGCCACCACACTCGACTCCCTCGGCGCGCTCGACTACCGCACCGGCGATCTCGACGCCGCCGAGCGGGAGTACCGCGAGGCGCTTGCCATGCGCGAGCGCGTCCTCGGGCCGGACCACCCCAATGTGGCGGAGACCCTCAACGGGCTCGGCCTGGTGCTGCACGCCCGCGGCGCCGTCACCGACGCGGAGGCGATGCTGCGTCGCTCCCTCGCCCTGCGGCGGTCGGCCCTCGGAGACGACCATCCCCGGACCACCACCACCCTCAACAACCTCGCCTGGCTGCTCCACGACACCGGCCGCTACGCCGAAGCCGAGCCCCTCTATCGGCAGGCGCTGGAGGCCAATCGCCGGAGGCTCGGCGACGAGCACCCGATGGTCGCGGGCAACCTCAACAACCTCGGGCTGCTCGCGGCGGATCGCGGCGACCTCGACGCTGCCGAGCCGCTCTACCGCCAGGCGCTCGCGATCATCCGCGCCCAGCTCGGGACCGACTCGCCGTCCGCCGCCTACCCGCTCACCAACCTCGCCGACCTCTTCCTCGAGCGCGGTGACCTCGACCAGGCCGAGCCGCTCTACCGTGAAGCGCTCGCGATCCGACGGCGCACTCTGCCCCCCGGCCACCCCGAGATCGCCGGCACCCTAGTGGGCTACGGTCGGCTGCTGGTCGCGCGTGGCGACACCGTCGCCGCCGAGCCGCTGCTGCGCGAGGCGGTGGCGATCCGCCGCTCGGCCTCGCCCCCGGTGGCATGGCAGACCGCCCTCGCCGAGGCCGAGCTCGGCGCCTGCCTCGCTGCTGAGGGCCACCCGGACGAGGCGCGGCCGCTGATCGAGGGCGCCCTCGCGCCCGTGGTCGCGCGCCGCGGCGCCGACGACCGTCGCGCGCGCCGCATCCGCTCCCTCATCCGCGCTCTTCCTCCCGCCGACTGAGTCCGCCCCTGCGATCGCCTGTCGGGTTTCGGTCACAGATGGCGCATGACAATGCAGGGACCCAGTGCAAGGGAGGCTCCCAGCCATGCATCCCAACTCGTTCCAGCGCCGACCGTCGCCGCAACCAGCGATGCGGCAGACCCGCGACCGCCTCGCCCGGGCCTTCGCGGCATCCCTCACCTGCTGCCTCGCCCTGGCCGCGCTGCCCGCCTCGGCCGGTGGCAACCCCACTCTTCTCACCCTCGGCACCGGCCAGCGCAGCGGCCCCTACGACAACGCGATCGGCTCGTTCTCTCCCCCGGCAGCGAACGAGGTCTGCGCCCTGATCAACGCGTCCGCCCTCGCCGGGTTCAAGACCCGGTTCCGTCTCGCGAGCTGGGGGATCGGCGTCACCTCGCCGGCGGGCAGCCCGGTCGGGACCGACCAGCACTGGGGGCTGCGGATCAGGCTCAGCGACAGCGGCCATCCCGGTGCAGCCATCGCCGAGTACCTCTACGGTCAGACGCTGACGCCGGGCGCCTACCCGAACCCGACCTATGCGATGCAGGACGTCCCGGAGGACGCAGACAAGGTCGACCCCGGCGGCGGCTTCTACGCCTGCTACGGCTCGTGGAGCATCGGGATCCACTTCGGGGTCCGCCATGCCGTCGGACAGTCGTTCGCCTACACCCAGGACGACGGGGTGAGCTGGCAGACCTTCCAGGACGCATCGTTCGACTGGGGCCTGACCCTGAAGGTCAGCGCGCCGATCACGACGCGGACCTACTACTCCCCGGCGGTCGCGGACATCCCCGGTGTCAACTCGACCTTCAACTCCGAGTACGACGTGCGGTACGTCAGTCCGAACTTCTCGGGATTCACGCTGGGTGGCACCTACACGCCACGCCTCGACCAGTCGTACGGTACCCAGTTCCAGGACCAGCGCACCTTTGACGTCGGGCGCCAGGTCCACTTTGTGGCCACGTTCCCGGGCTACACCAGCTACGTTGGCTCAGCGATCTGGAAAGTCGAGGGCACCGGCGGCTCGGGCGGCTCCCTGGCGCACGCCCAGGCCCTGCGCCGCGGCGACCCCCTGATGATGGAGAGCATCATCACCTCCACGCTCGCCGACGGGCGGGTGTTCGGTCAGTGGTTCCCCACCTTCACCCGCCGCGACGACGTCGACGCGGGCGAGACGGCGCTGTTCCACACCACCCACGACCCGACCCGCTACCGGGTCAACTTCCTGGTCATGGCGCTCGAGGACGGGACCACGGTGTCGGTGACGCCGGTCGCCCCGATTGGCTCGCCGCGCGCCACCCCCTACAGCGTGACTCTCAACCAGGGTCAGAACTTCCAGATCAACGACGTCAACTCGTTCTTCGGCCTCGGCGGGCTCGGCGACTACATGATCGAGCTCGCAGTCGACGCCGGCGACGCGCTCGGGGTCGGCTCGGTGCTCGACGGCACCGCCGCCAACCCCGGCACCAGCGACCCCACCACCGTGCTCGCGGCCGTCCCCTCGACCACGGTCACCCTGCTCGAGGTCGGCCCGGTGCAGGGATTCAACGAGTTCTCCGGATCGGCGATGGTCGCCAACCACTCGTCGACCACCGCCCAGGTCGCGGCGGACTTCTATGCCCGGGGGACGCCCGGCGTCGCGGCCTCGAGCTCGTTCTCCATCCCCGCCGGGGGCATCATGGGCTTCAACGATGTGGTCGGCGACCTGCTCGGTCTCAGCAACACGGTCGGCACGCTCGTGCTGCACACCACCAATGACACCCTGATCTCGGCGATCGGCCGGGAGTTCGCGGTCTTCCGCGACGGCCAGGGCCAGGTCAACGGCACCGCCGGCCAGCTCATGCCGGGCCTCACCACGGACGACCTCCTCGAACCCGGATCGACCTACGAGTTCCTCGGCGTCGTCCAGCACCAGGAGCAGAACGGCCTGCGCCGCACCCACGTCGCCCTGTTCAACCCGGGCGACCTCGACGTGCACGCCACCCTTGGCCTGCTCAACGATCAGGGGAACGCGGACGGCTCGCCGATGGTGCAGACCGTCCGCCCCGGCGAGCTCGTCCAGCTCAACAACGTCGCCGACCAGATCAAGCCGGGACAGGACGGCGGCCTCAAGAGCCTGGTGCTGACCACCGACGGCGAGCTCTACGCGCTCGCCTTCTCGGTCAACCCGACCGGCGACCCGGTGACCCGGCCGCCGTTCGTGAGATAGCGGTCGAGGACCCTCGGGAGGGACGCGCCATGGCACCGGTCATCTCCGCTCGCAATGTCGGCGCGTCGGTCCTCGCGGCCGCCGCCATCGTGCTCGCACCCGGTACCGGGAATGCAGGAGGGGACCGGTCACCTGTGTGCACCATCGACCACCTCCAGCCGGGCGCCATTCCGATCACGGGCCTCGGCGGCGGTGCGGGCCACTTCCGCGGCGGGGCCGAGCAGGTCCCGATCGAGGTCGAGTGCCAGGAGCTGTCGGTGGGCACGGCGTACGATGTTCTCGGCGTCGCGTCCGTCAAACGACTCCAGGACATGCCCACCAGCGGGTCGTTCCGCGTGGAGCTCAGGGACGGGCCGGCGGACGGCCCGTCGAACGTCGTCGGGACGTTCACCACCACGATCACCGACCCTGACGTGAACCCTCAGCGCACCGGTGTCGCCTTCTCGATGCCGCACGTCGTCCTGACTGATGGCATGGTCGCGACCATCGTCGTCGAGACCGACACCGTGAATCTCTACACCCCCGTGCTCCCGGGAGTGGGCACCATCTACGACAGCGTCAGCCTGGACCCTCTCGGACAGGGGGCGCTCGAGTTCGCGCTGTCCTTCTACCCTGCCGATGGCCAGCAGGGCACGGACTCGACGCTCCTCGTGCCCCAGGTCGGGGCCGGCCAGGGAGCCGGTCAGGCGACGTTCACTACCGAGGTCACCGCGGTGGTGACCGGTGACGACGAACAGACGGTGGCGAGCACTGTCATCGCCCGGGACACGCAGAACCCGACGCACAAGGTCCCCTTCCTTTCCGACGTCCCCGTCGTGGGCCGCATGTTCCGCACCGACACCATCAGTTCGGGGGGCGCCGGCTCGCTGATCGTCGTGATCACACCTTCGATCGTCCGAACGGGCGGACGCGCTCTCGCACAAGGCGTCCCGCTCGTCAACGGCAGTGCAGTCCAGGCGATCATCACCGCCACGCTGCCGGACGGACGCCGCTTCGGCCAGCTGCTCCGGGGACGGCCGCTGGGCTCGGCGCAGCCGGCGGGCACCAAGGCCCTGCTTTTCACCACCCACGACCCGGCCCGCTACCGGGTCAACGTCGGCCTCGCCGCAGCGGCCGACGGCACCGTGGCGCGCCTGACCCCCCTCGGCGCGAATGGCGCCGCCCTTGCTGCGGGTCATGACGTGACGCTGTCAGAGGTCGGCGCGAACACCCAGATCAACGACGTGTTCGCCTTCTTCGGCCTCGGCGACGTGCCGGACGCGGTGATCGAGGTCCAGGTGATCTCCGGCTCGGCCTTCAGCTACGCCTCGGTGCTCGACGGCCACGGATCGGTCACTGGCACCAGCGACCCCACCACCCAGCTCCCGGTCCGGACCGGTGCGACCTCCGTCACCCTGCTCGAGCTCGGCCACATCCAGGGCGTCAACGAGTACTCGGGCTCGGCCGCGGTCCACAACCACAGCTCGGGCTCGACGGTGGTCCAGGCCGCCTTCACGCCCCGCGGGGCCACCGCGCCCGCGGCGACGACCTCGTTCACCCTCGCGCCCAACCAGACCCGGGGCTGGGACGACGTCATCGGGGACCTGTTCGGGATCGACGGCTTGGTCGGCACCCTGGTGCTGACCACGAGCGGCGCGCCGATCTCGGCCCTCGGACGCGAGTTCGCGGTTTACCGGGACGCGAGCGGGACCGTGAACGGGACTGCCGGCCAGCTCATGCCCGGGCTCACCGACGCCGACCTGATCCAGCCCGGGTTCGAGGCTCACTTCCTCGGCCTGCGCGAGGGCGGCGGCGAGCGCAGCCACCTCGCGCTCTACAACCCCGGGCCGGGGACCGCCACCGTCACGGTGGTGTCCCTCGATCCCGCCGGCACCTCCCACGGCAGCCGCCAGGTCACGGTCCGCTCGCGCGAGCTGGTCCGGGTCAACAACCTGCTGTCGGGGATCGACCCGGCCCACGATGGCGGCGAGCGACGCATCGTGGTGACCACCAACGCCAGGGTCTACGCCCTCGCCTACCGGGTCAACGCGACCGGGGACCCGGTCACCCTGCAGCCCTTCGGAGGCTAGTCTCGGAGCGGGCAGGTTGGTCGTCGCGGCGTGGATTGCGGTGGCAGTGTTTTCGTCCGGATGGCGCATGACTGTGCAGAGCGGGCCCATCGAGAGGGTCCGCGGGAGGCTGTGATGCACCGTGAGGCTTCTGCGACCCGCCGAACCCGCTCGCCCCGCGACCAAGAGAACGTCCACCTCGGACGCAACCTGTTCGCGGCCCTGGTGCTCGCCAACGCACTCGCGCTCGGGCTCGGGCTGCTCGCGGGTCGCGGCGACGCGGCTCTGCCCGGGACCCAGGACGACTTTCCGACTCCCCCGCCGACCGTGACCCCCGAACCCGCGGAGCTCGGCCGCGGCTGCAAGGTCCTGGACGGGGAGTTCCACGAGGTGACCAACTACTCGTCGACGTTCGGACAGGTCTTCAACCTCGAGCAGGACTCGGCGTGCGGCTACTCCTTCAGGGCCGGCGCCCCGTACTCCTTCTGCGGGACGTTCGCGGCCACCAGCGGCACGGCCAACCAGGGCGGGACCGTGCGCATCCAGATCACCTCGCCGAACCCGGGCTCGCCCGGGTACGAGTTCCAGCAGCCGGTGCTCGGCCCGGTGCCGCAATACCCGGACTTCATCCTCGTCCCGTTCTGCACGCCCCCGTACGTCCTCCCCTCCCCACAGGTGTCGCTGAGCTTCATCTTCCAGAGCACGAGCGGCCTCTACATCCCGTACGACGCGGGCGGGCACTGGCCCCTGTGGCGGTACACCGGCTCGTGGGCCTTCTACAACATGGGCACCGTCCTCAACGACCTCCGCATCTATTCGGACGAGGGCGCCTCGTGCTACGACACCTACATGCCCGCGTACCTACCCGGGACCATCACCGGCGCGGGCGGCGCGACGTTCGGGAATCAGACGCTCACGATGCCCTTCGAGCAGGGCTCGTGGGACTGGTACGCCACGCAGCGCGACACCTACCAGGACCTCGGGATGGCCCACCTGGACCTCGGACCATCGAGCTACCTCTACGACCACGTCCCGGGTCTGAACCAGAGCCTGCCCCCCAGCAGCAGTGTGGCGTCGCTGTATGCCGAACGCTCCGGCTGCGGCGGCTCCCAGAGCGCGGACGCAACGATCGCGAGCCCGCCGGCGCCGAACGGCCTGATGATGGAGAACATCATCTCCGCCCAGCTCGCCGACGGGCGGGAGTTCGGCCAGATCATGCCCAGCTTCACCGACGCGGACGCGCTCCCGGCCGGATCCTCGGCGCTGTTCCCTACCACCCAGGACGGCTCGCGCTACCGGGTCAACGCGGGGGTGATGGCGGTCGAGGACGACACCGTCGTCATCTGGACCCCGGTCGGTCCGATCGGGACCTCGCTCGCGGCCGGTGAGGAGATCCACCTCGCCATGGGCCAGGCCACCCAGATCAACGACGTCGCCACACGCTTCGCACTCGGCAACCGGTCGAACTTCATGCTCCAGATGACGGTGACGCGAGGGGCCGCGCTGGGCTACGTCTCGGTGCTCGACGGCAAGGGCAGCTACGGCGGCACCAGCGACCCGACCACCGTGCTTCCGGTCACGCCCGCCTCCCGGGTCACCCTGCTCGAGGTCGGGGCGGTATCCGGCGTCAACCAGTTCTCCGGCTCGGCGATCATCGCCAACCACAGCGCCCGCGCGGCGCAGGTTCGGGCGGACTTCTACGCCCGCGGGTCGGTCGGCGTGACAGCCACCAATAACTTCACCCTTGCCGCCGGGGAGATCCGCGGCTACGGGGATGTGGTCGGCGACCTGGTCGGGCAGAGCAACGTGGTCGGGACCCTCGTGCTCACTGCCACCAACGGCACCCTGATCTCGGCGATCGGGCGCGAGTTCGCGGTCTACACGGACTCTCACGGAGCGGTCACGGGGACCGCGGGCCAGCTGATGCCCGGGCTCACCGACGACGACATCCTGTCCGCGGGCGGCAGCTACGACATCATCGGGCTGATCGAGCGCCAGACTGCGAACGGACCGGAGCGCAGCCATCTGGGGGCGTTCAACCCCGGCTCCGCCGACGAGACGCTCACCGCCGCGCTGTTCTCGGCGACCAATGCCGCGGAGGGATCGATCACGCGGACCGTCCACCCCGGCGAGCTGCTCCGGATCAACAACATCGTCTCGGCCATCGACCCGGGCCAGGACGGCACGGTCAAGCGCCTCCGCCTGACGGTGTCGGGCCCGATGTTCGTGCTCGGCTACCGCGTCAACGCCACCGGCGACCCGGTCACGCTGCAGCCGTTCCGAAGGTAGGACGGCCCTCGCGACAGGAAAGTGCCGCGCCGCGGCCTCGCTGCCGCGGCGCGGCGACTTTTTCTCCCAGAAGGGGTTGACAATAGTCGACTCTTTCGTTATATTCTTAATTAGCAAAGCGAGATCCTCAGGAGATCACGCGCACAGACTCGCACGAGGCCGCCCGCTCGCCCTTTGAAACCTACCTTACTGAGCCCCAGATCGACCCACCGGAAACCCCACCTTGCATCCCACCAACCGACGGGCGGCAGCGAGTCGAGGTGTGTCCCGCAGAGCTCAGGAGGTGTGAACCCCGGGCTTGGGCGCGCCGCGGCGTAGCGCCGTCTCGACCGCTGTACGGACCCGCTCCGCAACCTCGTCGGGCTCACCGCTCGTGGGATCGACGGGCTCCAGCGCCTCGACGGTGACTCGCACCGGGAGCGGCAGCACGACCGCGAGCCAGACCAGCGCCACCCACCCCCAGGTGAGGACTCCCGCAGCGCCGAGGGCCGCAGCCACGATCCCGGCTACCAGCGTAGGCGTGACCGCCAGTCCCGCAACCGGCTCGCCAAACCACCCCCGGACAGGCCCGGGAAACGGAACCACGCCGAGCAGCCAGTAGGTCCAGCATGCGCCGTGGATCACCAGCGGGACGATCGGGACACCGGCAGAAGCCGCGACCTGGACGAATCCGGTATGGCCCGCCCAGCACGGTGTGGCCCACCGCCATACGGGCCGCGTCACGTCATAACCGCCGCCGGGGAAGCTGACCACGCTGGTCCCGGCGCGCAGCAGGGCGTCCACGGTCTGCCGGTCGCCGCGAACTCCTCCGAGTGCAGAGTAGAACGCCGTCAGTGGACGGAACCGCCCGATCACCAGGCGGTGGCCGGCGCCGGCGAAGCGACGCCCGCGCCCTTGCGTCGCACCAACCCAGGTCAGGACGACCACGTCGGCAATGCCGAGCGCGGAGTGGGCCGCAGCCAGCATGACCGGGCCGTCGGGGAGCCTCTCGCGGCCCACGACCCGGGTCCGAAACCACCACCGCGCCCACGGTGCGACGCATCTCGCGATCCATGGCGCAGGTCCGTGTCGACTCACGGAGTCGCGGTCACCCGAGCACCCGCAGCGCGCGGGCGGGCTCGATCCGCAGCGCGAGCACGAGCGCTGGGCACGCACCCAGAAACGCCGCGAACAAGCACAGGCCGACGACCTCCACGTTGAGGCCAGCAGGTATGGTCTGCGCAAACAGACCGGTCGAATCGTAGACGGTCCGCAGCAACCGCAGCGCGACGGCGCCGAGCGGACAGCCGAGCAGGCCGCCGAACAGGCCGAGGCCGAGCGCCTCCCCCACGACCGTCGCGGCAATCGTGGACCGCCGCCACCCGAGCGCGCGCAGCAGTCCGATCTCCCCTCGACGCTCGGAGACGCCCAGGGCGAGCACGTTCGAGACGCCGAGGCAGGCGACCAGAAGAGCCACCGCGGCCAGAATGCGCGCGAACTGCTCGACGATGTCCATCTGGCGGTAGGTCGAGACCCAGATGTCCGAGCGCGCGACCTCGATCTCCGGGAAGCGCCGCGAGAGCCCCTCCGCGACTGCACCGGAGTCGGCATCCGGGGCGAGCATCAGGAATGCGAGGTTGGCGCGCGGCCCGGTCCGGAAGACCTCCTGTGCGATGTCGAGCGGAAGGACCGCACCGCTGTCGAGCAGGCCCCTGTCCGCCTCGAAGACCCCGACGACGGACAGCTTCCTTCGCCTGACTTCGAGCGTCCGGCCGACGTCGAGCCCGAGCCGCGCGGCGGCCCGTTGACCCAGCATGACCTCGTCGGCGCCTGCAATCGGTCTGCGACCGCGCACCAGCGCCAGACCGGGCACCTTGTCCGGCAGGCCGCCGACGCCGAAGGCGAAGAAGTGCGAGTTGCCCGGCATGCGGACGACGGTAATCACGATGGCTACGAGGCGCTCGACTCCGGGAAACTCGGCCAGACCCGAGAGCTGCTGCGCATCCAGCCACGAGGTCTCCGGCAGGCCGGCCCCGGCCTGCTGCACGGTGAGCTCGGCGCCGAGGAAGTTGACGGTCTGCTGGACGCCCTTCACGAGAGACCCGCCCAAGGCGACGAGCATGAGGTAGGAGGCCGCGGCGACGGCGATCGCCGCCAGGCTGAGCAGTGACCGCCACGGTCTCCGAGCGAGGCCGCGCATGACGAAGCCTGCGAGGTGCGATCGATCCACCCTAGGCCTCATGTCAAAACCACTCGCGCAGGGTCACTGCCGGGTGCAGTCGAAGGGCTCGCACCAGCGGGGGAACACAGCCCAGGAGCCCCGCGAGCACCACCACCGCGAAGCCCTCGAGCGCGGTGCTCGCGGGCACGACACGGGGCAGGAAGCCCGCGGCGTGGAACGTCTTCGGATCGAGCCCGTCGATCAGTCGCAGCACGAGGATTGACACCGGGATCGCGAGCAGACCCGCGGTCGCCGCCAGCCATGCGCCCTCGCCCAGGATGAGGCGGGCTACCTGCCACCGGCTCCAACCGATCGCGCGCAACACGGAGAGCTCCCGTGTCCGCTCGGCGACATCGATCTGCATCACACTGGAAACCCCGAGCACGGCGATGCCGAGCGCAATGATCGCGACCAGGTGGACGAAGCCCTCGAGCGCAGCGAGCTGACCGTAGGCTTCCACCCACGACTCCGCGCGTACCGCCTCGACCCCTTCCACCCGCCGCACCACCTCCCGGCCGACGGCGTCGACGTCGGCCGACGGTTCGAGGTCGAGCAGCACCAGGTTGACCGTATCGCGGTGATTGAACAGACGCTGTACCGCGGCGAGATCGGTGACTGCGCCGCTGTCCAGGAGCGAGCGACCCGTTCGATACACGCCGACGACCCGCAGCTGCTCGCCGGCGACCTCGACCGTCTCCCCGACGTCGATCAGGAAACGCCGCGAAGCCAGCGCACCGACCATCACCTCCCCGTGTCCCGGCTCCAGCATGCGGCCCACGACCCGCCCAAGACCGGGCGGTGGCAGTGCTTCGGCGTCCACGCCGAACACGAGGAAGTACCGGCTCGACTGGAAACGAGTCTTGCCGAGGGCCACTGGGGTTGCACTGCGAACGCCCTCGATCTCGGCCAGCGGCGCGACCTGCTCGGGGCGCAGCTGTGATCCCCACGGGGAGGTCGCACCCCACCGCTGGACCACCAGCTCTGCGCCGAGCACCGAAGCGACGGCATCGAGCTGGGCGAGCGCTCCGTCGGCCGCGGCGACGAGGACCATGTAGGCCACCGCTCCGACGGTCAGCGCGAGCAGGTTGAGCCCCGCACGCCGGGGGCGGCGGATGAGGTCGCGAAGCGACAGGCTCTTCACTCTGGCACCCGGAACAACGGCACACGGTCGAGGAGCACGGCGGTCCCACCTCCGAGCATGTTGGCGATCATGTCCTGGAGATTATTGTCGTACAACCCCACTCCCGCGCCTGGAATCGTCCGCATGACGATGTACTCGACGATTTCCCAGAACGCGCCCAAGCCCATCACCATCAGGAGAATCGCAAGCGGCTCGAGGACGCCGAGCTGCACGTTGAACCAACGCAGGATGCGGCGCAGGGCGATTGCGACGGCGGCCGCGGACGCCAGGTGGACCACCTTGTCGAAGCGGATGCCGAGCACGACCCAGTCGTACAACCTCCCGCCGTCGACCGCCACCAGGACACCCGCGAAGTGGAGCAGAGCCGGCATCTCGACCAACGCGACGAGCCCCCACGACCACGGACCGTCGCGCAGACCATACCAGCACACCACGAAGCCGGCGGCAATGACCGCCGCATAGACAAGGAACTCCTCGAAGTTGCCTGGACCGCGGTACCGCAGCCAGCGGTCCCAGAATCGGGTCGCACAGGCGAGAGCGAACAACGTCAGGTTGAGCACGGTGACCAGGTCGAGCGGCCGCAGCCCTGTTGAGTGCCCCGCCGCCGACTCGGACCGGGCCGTACCAGCGGTTCGCCGACCCGGAGCCATGGTTCGATGTCTCAGATGTACCCGCAGAACGTGATCAGCCCCGGCGCGAGGAGGACGTCGTCATCGATCCAGTCGTGCTCGCACTTCGTCGAACCGTCGTAGTTGTACTCCGTGACCGTGTACTCGACCCGGCCGTGGTAGAGCGGCAGGCCGTCATAGCCGGTCTGCTGGATCGAGGTCGAGATGAACTTCCCGGTCACGCGGATGGAGCCCGGTGCAAAGTCGGACCCAAACTGGAAGGTTGCGCCTGTGGGGCCGTAGCTGCCGATCGCCGCGTTGCGGGACATCCCCTGGTCGCCGGCGCACGAGGGGTCAACAACCAGTGTCCCGGTCTCGGCCAGGAGCGCGATCTTGTCGCGGTAGCCGTACTCGGTCCCGCTGCACGACTTGACACGATGACTGAACGAGTAGTAGCCGAGCCCGTCCGCGGTGTAGGTGTAGGTTCCGTCGCAGCTCGGCGAGAAGGTCGCGGTTCCGGTGCGGCCGTCGAGGGTGCCGATCAGGCTTCCGGCGATGGGGTACCGTTCGCACACCGCCGTGTCGACCTGGGTGTCGCCGGACACCGACCACGGCTGTCCGCCGCGATTTCCGGCGACGCTCGGCGAGACCGTCCCGTACACCGTGCCGTTCGCTCGTCGGTTGACGTCGACCGCGATCGCGAACGACGACACCTGGATGCCCTCGCCGTCGGAGGCCAAGCCCTGGGTCGACACCGAGACCGCGGCGACGATCCGCGACGAGGTCTCGACCGTCTTGGAGACATGGATCTCGATCTTCCCGGTCATCACCGTCCCGCTTTCGAGGCTGTAGCCCGAACCGTAGTCGATGCGCACGCCGTCGCTCAGTCGGGTGACGACCTCCGGAGGCTGGTCCTTGACCAGGTCGTCGATCATTTTGTCGATACCGCCGTCCAGCAGCTGGTTGATCAAGTTGGGCAGGAACGCGTCACCCTCATCGCCGGAGCCGAAAAGGTACATGGTGTACGTGATCAGGTAGGAGATCGACAGCGGCTGCTCGCCGCCGTTCGGAGTCGGCTGGGGCGAGACGGTCGGCGACGGCGGCGTACCGCCCGCTGTGACCTTGACCGCTGGCACGAACACCGGGTCGCCGGTGCGGTTGTCGACCACCGACGCGTAGGTCAGGAAGTGCCCTCCGGCGGTCGTCGTCCACACGATCGCGTAGCCGTCGTCGACGTCGCCGCTCGTCACCCGCTCGAAGACCTTGTCGAGCTGGGTGTATCCTCCCGCCGGCAGGTCGACCGACACGTTGCCCAGCGACGCCCCGTTGCTCCGGTACAGCGCCACCTCGAGGTGGATCGAGCCCGTGCCTGTGTTGACCAGCCCGAGGTTGGTCCGGTAGCCGCTGGTCGTGGCCCGCGTGTGGCTGAGCTGGATCAGCCTCCCCTGCTCGCCCGGCCCGATCGCCGCCGCCTCCGCCACCCCCGCCACGAACTGCCCGAAGGTCGAGCCCGACGGCAGGCCCATCGAGTTCCCCGCCCCGAGCAGGTTGTAGGTCCGGCTCGTCACCTGCACCTCGGACGACGAGCTGATCCGCAGCACCGCTGCCCCCGTGTAACCGAACATCGACGCCAGCACGTCCTCGTACCGGACTGCCCTGCCCGGCGCCAGATTGAACGTCTGCGACGACGGCGAGCCGTTGCTCTGGTCCCTCTTGAGCAACTCGACCGTGAAGCTCACCGTGGTCGTGCCCGGGTTGTGGACCTCGAGATCCGTTCGCCAGTTGGTCCCCCCGGCGCCGCTCGCGTGCGCCGAGGCCGGGATCAGCACCCGCGTCGAAGCCGCCGTCAGCCCGGCCGCCTCCGCCAGGATCGGCTGGACCTCGCCCGCCGGCTCGACCCGCATCGCGGGCCGCGCACCGGAGGCATGGGCCCGCGCCGGCTCCGCCGAGGTCACGATGTCGGTCCACTCGAAGCTCGCCCCGGCCTCGTTGTCGCTTTCGTTGGACTCGGCGATCACGTGGTCCGGGTCGGCCATGATCGACACCGAGTGCCACCCCGCGGAGAGCGTCCCGGACGGGATCTTGTAGTCCGTGACATACGTGTAGTGGGCCGCCTGCAGACCGTCCGAGTACCACCGCGTATACGGCTGGCCATCGACCCGCAGCTCGTACTCGATCCGGGTCGTGATGTCATTCGGCCCGTGGTTCGCCACCGCCCAGTCGACGTAGGTGTCGTACCAGGTCGAGAGGAAGCCCGTCTGCGTCGTGCCCTGGTCCGACGACGGCACGACGGCGCCGTCCCATCCCGACGGCTGGTACGGCGCGAGGTTGACGTTGCCACCCGCGCCCTGGGTCGGCGTCTTCGTCGGCGTCGGCGCCGGTGAGGTCCGCGTCGGCGTCCGGGTCGGCGTCGAGGTCGGCCCCACTGCCCCGCCCGAACGCACCAACGCCGGCACCAGCACTGGGTCCCCGGTCCGGTTGTCGACCACCGAGGCGTAGGCGAAGAACCGCGCGCTGCCACCGTCCGCCGTCAGCACCGCATAGCCGTCCGCGATGTCCGAGCCCGACACCTGCTCGAAGATCTTGTCGAGCTGGGTGTACTCCTTCGCCCGCAGGCTCACGTCGACGGTGCCCAGGTACGCCCCGTCATTGCGGTACAGCGCCACGTGCACGGTGATCGTGGACATGGTCCCGTTGACGAGGCCGAGGTTGGTGCGAAAACCGCCCGAGGTCGAGCGGCTGTGGCTGAGCTGGATCAGCCGCCCCTGCTGGCCGGGCCCGATCGCCTCGAACTCCTCCTGGCCGGGAACGAACTGACCGAAGGTCGATCCCGTCGGCAGCCCCATCGAGTTGCCCGCCCCAAGCAGGTTGTAGGTCCGGCTGCTCACCAGAATCTGCCCGGAAGAGGCGGTCACGACCAGGGCCGCTGTTCCGCTCGAGATCCCGAACGCGCTCATCAGCACATCGTCGAAACGCCGCGACTGCCCCGCCGCCAGGGTGTAGCTTTTCGTCGTCGGCGACGGGTTCGCCTGGTTGCGCATCAGGCACTGGATCGTGAAGCTCGCGGTCGCCGGACCTACGCTGTGCACCTCGAGGTCGGTACGCCAGTTGGTCCCGCCCGCCCCGCTTGCGTGCGCCGCCGCCGCAATGCACACCGGCGAGCCCGCCGCGGCTGTCGCCGAGGCGTCCGCCCAGGCCCGCTCCCCGCGCCCCGCGGCCAGTGACACCGCCATCGCCACCACTCCCGCGATCACCGCCCCGAACGGCAGTGCACGGCCCCAGGTTCCAGATCGCCGGTCTCTCTGTTGCGGTTGCACGGGCATCTTGCCTCCAGAAATCCTCACTAACGCTTGTCTCATGAAATGTACCAGAGTCGAGATCAGGAAATACACCTGATGACGACTCCACCCGCGATCCCGACCATCCGAACGTCGCATCCGGGTAACTCTCGGACTCCACGAGGGATCAGGCGCAGGTCATTACGAAAAGGAGTGCGCCTCGTCGGCCCGCCGCCGATCGTGTGACCCAGGTCACCGGCACACGCGGGCAAAGCTCCGGTCGCCTTCGCATGGAGCTGCTTTCGTGAGAGCTTGGTCACAGGGACGGACGGGGAGGACCAGGACGTGGCCGTCGCCGCGCGATGGTACGGTCCCCGGGAAGGGAGCTCGCAATGGGCAGCAAGTCACGCCGGCTCAGGGCACTCGAGGGAATCTGCCGGACCATGAGCGACCTCCTCGACGAGCGCGTCGAGCGGGCCGCGAAGGCTCGCGGTTTGCAAGAGCCACCCCAGAACACGACGCGGATATTCCAGATCGCGTCGGCCGATGCACCGTGGGTTCTCGACCGGCTTCTCATGGCACACCACGAGGCGGCCGTCGAGCGGGGTCTCGAAACCGACGAGCGCGCGTCCACCCAAGACGACAGCGACCTCGAACGACGCCGGATGCTGTCGGCGGTTCGCGCGACGATCAAGCGGGCCGGTATCCGCGCTCGGGGTCGCTGACCCCTCCACGTTCGGCTCACGCGAGACGTCGGACAGCCGACGGAACCGCGTCTCGACTTCATCGGTAGCTCTGCAGTCCCCGATCGGATAGACTCGCGCTACACGATCACGCTCTGGCTCGCGCGGTCTCCAGCGTGAGGACCGCGGATGCGGAGACTCATGAATCCACATCTCAGCATGACCGCCGGAATCCTCGCAGCCGCAGTGGCCCTCTCCTCGTGCGGTCCGGGTGGCGCGCCAGAGCTTGGCATCGCCGTGCGGACCGAGCGCGATCCCGGTGGGAGCCAGACACTTCTCGTCAGCAACGCGACCGGGCAGACGTGGAACGATGTGAAGGTCCTCGTCGAGTCCGTGGAGGCCGACGGTTCGGCCACGCCATGCGGCGTCGATCGGATCGCGATCTGGGATCCGGCCGGCGAGCAGCGCATCCATGCATGTGGCGACAAGACCCGGATCACGCTCTCAACCGGCGGCGCCTCGGCCCAGTTCGTCATTGTCGACGGCAAGCTCTTCCGAAAGCTCGGGCGAAAGGAGATTCCCGTCGCGGAGTGAGCACGGGCGACAGCCGCAGTCCGCCCTGCTGTTTGGCGCGGACAGCGGATGGGCGCCTCGCAGACGCAAGGAAGGAGCTCGGGATGAAAACCAGGGGAATCATGATCACGATGTTCGCCGCGGCGCTCGTGGCGGTCGCGTGCGGCGGTGCACGAACGGTGACCGAGAAGCGCATCCTGGAATGGGGTCCGGTGCTCAACCTCTTCATGGGGACAAACTTCCAGGATGCCAACTCGTACCCTGCGTCGCTCGACGAGCTTCCACCGCACATGACGGGTGACCTCAAGACCACCGACGGATGGGGCCGGCCGCTGCTCTACCGCAGGATGCGCGTCGATCTGTACAACATCATCTCCGCGGGGCCGGACGGAGAGTTCGGCAACGACGACGACATCGTGATGCAGAACGGCATGCTCTACGAGCCGTCGAAGATCTACACCGAGCGTCCGCTCAACAAGTAGCCACGCATCTCGATCCGTACCTCGGGTGTGAGGTCGGGGTGAGACAACGCGAGCTCCGCAAACGACGCCGGGATGGCGAGCCGATCCGCCAGCCGGGCCAGGCGCACCAGCAGCCCGACCGGCAGGTTTTGGCCGACTGAGGGTCGGATCCACGCCAGGGTGGCGCCGGCGTCTCCCGGAAGATCGGCGTCGGCGAGGAGCTCGGCGACACGGACGGCAACCGCCGGGTCCACCTGCTCCGGCTCCAGGGTGCTGAGCAGTTCGCGCCAGCAGGCGGTCACGAGCCCCGGATCGGAACGCCGGGCGGACGCCGTGATAGCCGGAAGGAGGCGTCCCGCGAGCTCGCTTCTCCTCCCGATTTCGCACGCCACTCGCCACAGGGCCAGTGCGGCATCAGGATCGCAAGGATCATCCTCGAGCAGACCTTCGAGAGTAGCCGCCGCCTCGTCGTGGTGACCTTGTCGCAGCAGCTCGAGCGCGTGCTCGACATCGGGGGCATCGTGGACGACACGGTCGCGCTGAACGGCCGGAGCGACCAGTCGCTCCTCGAGCCGCAGCCCGCGCACCGCGAACGCTACGGCGACGCCGAAACCGAACCCGCCGACATGGGCGAGAAAGGCGACCTGCCCCATGTCGCCGATGCCGGCCATCGCCCACAATCCTTGCGAGTAGGCCAGCTCGCGCAGCCACCACAGGGCGAGCATCACCCAGGCCGGCGCGGTGAAGGTTCCGCTGTAGATCTTGAGAAAGAACAGCCAGTAGAAAAACGTCACGCGCGCGCTCCAGAATCGGACGGCGAATGCGCCCATGACCCCCGCGACGGCTCCGGACGCCCCGATCAGCGGCTCGTCCAGGGCTGGGTGCTGCGCAATGAAGGTGAGTGCCGCAACGGCCCCTGCAGCGAGGTAGAAGCCGGCGTACAGCGGCCTTCCCCAGGCATCCTCGACCCACGGACCGACCAGGTAGAGAAAGAACATATTGCCGAGCAGATGCAGGAACCCGGCATGCATGAAAGTGTGGGTGATGAAGGCGGCAGCATGCGGGCGGGCCGGAACCAGTCCCCAACGGAAGTAGGCCTGCCCGTCGCGCAGCTTCCGGTAGGTCTCGGTCAACCGGTCGAGCTCGTTCTGTTCACTGCGGACGGTGGCGGCGCCCGGCCTTTCCTCCGAAGGACGCTGCTGTTGGCGGAGGGCCAGCCACGTCGCGCCCTTGAGCTCTGACGAAAGGCGGAGGTAGGGGTGGTCCAGCGCGTAGTCGACGGCGGCCCGTTCCGCACGACCGAGTGCAGGCCCACCTGGGCTTTCTGGCGCCAGTGCGGTGAAGAGCCACGCCAGCGTGCACACGGCCATGATCGAAAAGGTCACCCAGGGCAGGCGCCGGACGGTTGCGAGATCATGCCCTACGGGGAGCAACACCTCAGATTCCGTCCCCTCCAAGAGGTTCGTGGCGCCCGCTCCGCATCTCGCCGTACGAGCCGGCTCACAACCTTTGCCCTGCCACCGCGGCCGGCATCAGGGCCGACAGATACCGCACGGGCGATAGCCCATGCCGATCGCATCCTCGCGGTCGGTGAAGACCGGTGCGTCGTCGGATGCGTCAAACTGCCGGCACTCCGTCCGGTGCAGCACCAGGCTGTCGGGGTTACCGACATAGGCGCCCATACCCGAGACCTTGGGCCTGCGAGGACGTAACGCCAGGACCGCGCCCACGACTCCTGCCGCCACGAGGAGCACGATCAAACCGCCGCGAACCCTCATACGCACTCCCTTGCGCCTCCGCGCCGCAACCGTGTTCCTCATTAAGGTAACCCGCCTCGCCTGCCGCGTCACGTCGAATCTGTTCGGACTCTGAAGAGATCCTTACTGAAGATCCCAGCCGCGGCGTCGAAGAACGCCTCGTCGTCTTCGATTGCGCCGAGCGCGACCCACGCCTCGTCGCTGAGGCGATCGCGGCCTCCGACCAGAGCCTCGGCGTCGGCGCCGACCAGGTAGCGAAGCTTCGGCATCTCGTCGACAATCGCGCGCTCGACGGCCGCAGCGACCAGTGCGGGCGGTCTCTGGTGGCTGAGCTGCGCGCGAAACAGCGCCCTCAGTCTCCGCCGCGCCGCCGGGTAGGCCGAGTCCTCCTCCATTACGCGGCCGCCCTTGGCGAAGATCGGGGTCGCAATCACGCCCGGCTCGACGACCGCGATCTTGATGCCGAACGTGGCGACCTCCTGGGCGAGGCACTCGCTCAGGCTCTCGAGTGCCGCCTTCGATGCCGCGTACCCACCGAACGCCGCCAGCGCGACGCGTCCGGCCATCGACGACACGTTGACGATCGTACCGCTGCGTCGGCTCCGCATCGCCGGCAGCACCGCCTGGATCATCCGCAGCGCGCCCATGTAGTTGGTCTCCATGACCATCCGGGCGTCATCCAGGTCCAGCTCCTCGACCGGACCGCTGCCGCCGAGCCCGGCGTTGTTGACCAACACGTCGATCCGCCCCTCCTGTTCGAGCACACGTTCCACCGCCGCCTGCACCGAATCAGGATCGGTCACGTCGAGCGCGAGGACCCCTGCGAGCGGTGCACCCTCGGACCGCAGCTGCCCGAGGCCCGGCGAGGTATCGGGGCTCCGCGCGCTGGCAAAGACCCGAAAACCCCTCGTGGAAAGGTGAGCAGCGGTGGCGAGGCCGATGCCGCTCGAGCACCCGGTGATCAGGACAACCTTCATGTCGTTCCCCCAGGGTCACGCCGAACCGCGGCGGGTGGCCGCAGCCAGCGTCGAGTCCCATTCCTCATGCCACCGCCACTCGCGCCACGGCGCCAGGCCGAGAACGGCCTCGCCCGCAAACATCCCCACCTCCATGCCGATCAGCATGCCGATCAGCATGGCAACGTGGCCGCCGAGCACGTTCGACCCGGTGAAGGCACCCAATGCGGGCCCGAGCCGATGGCCGACCAGGATCATTCCGGCGACCATCATCGCGTTGCCGACAAGGTGTGTGGACACCCACCGCCGCCATCCGGTCCGCGCCAGCCGAGCGCAGCGTGTCAGCCGTACCCCCGCTGGAATCGCGAACGCGAGCATCAGGCCGGTCATCCATGTCGTCACCATCGTGAAAGGTCCGGCCAGATGCGCCGCATGGGAGCCTATGGCGTGATGCTCAGGCTTCATCTCATGGCCCTGTGCCTCGGCAGCCGGCTCCGGCGGGGATGCGTCCGCCATTTGCATTGCGTGGTGGGCGTGCGGGTCGGTCGCAGCGTCCGTCCCAGCTGCGCCAGGCATCGTCCCGGCATGCCCGCTGTGGCCCATCACGGCGTGGAACGACGCGTTCGCGGGTGGCGCCTGGAACCCGAGATCGACCCACCATCCCGCGAGCATGCCGAGGCCGCCCAGGGCCCCCATCACCAGAAGCATGTCGATCCGGTGGTTGAGCCGCATCCGCACCCGCCACGCCTGCACGGTGAGCAGCCCGAGCGCGGCGGTGACGACCAGAACCTGCACCGCCGCGCCGCTCGCCAGCCGGGCCAACAGGGCAACACCGATTCCCTGGGCGAGCACCGCGGCGCCGAGCACCGCGCCGATCAAGCTGTCACGCCGTAGTTTGGTCATGCCGTCACTCCCTCGGCTGCGGCCGTGGCCGCCACCGCCGCCCGTTCCGCCTCGTCCTGGTCCGCCTGCAGTCCGGCCGTGGCGCGCCAGGTGACGACCAGGCTCGAGCAGGTCATCAGCACCGAGGCGGTCACCGGGTGGAGGAAACCCGCCACCGCGAGGCCCACCCCGACCAGGTTGTAGGCGGCCGCGATCCACAGGTTCGAGCGGATGCCCCGCACGGACGTGCGCGCCAGCTCGAGCGCCCACGGCAGCACGCGAAGGTCGCCGCCGAACCAGGTCGCCTCGGCGACCTCCGCCGCAAGCTCGGCGCCGGAGGCGACGCCGATGCTGACGTCGCTCGCCGCCATCGCGGCAGCGTCATTGACACCGTCCCCGACGTAGAGCAGGTTGCCGCCGTCGGCTTGGCGCCGGCGTACCTCCGCCACCTTCGCCTCGGGCGCCAATCCCGACAGGACTTCGTCCGCCGCGGTGGCGGCAGCGCGCTCGGCGCGGTCGCCTGTGAGCACGACGGTCGCGAGGCCAAGCGCTCGAAGGCGATCGAGACTCTCCGGCCAGCTCGAGCGCAGCCGTTCGTCGATCGAAGCTGCGAGCACCGGTCGCCCTTCGGTGAGCGCGACCACTCGCCGCGCCCAGGGCGCTGGCCGTAGGCGCAGCGCGAGCTCGCACCACTCGGGATCGTCCTCGACGTTGAGCCGGTCCGCGGCGCCGATCGTGACCCTCACCGGCGCTCCGTCTCCCGGCCGCCGCACCCACGCCTCGACGCCGGCGGCGGGCAGGATCCTGAGCCTCTCGACCCGCAGCGAACCCGCCTCGGCGATCCCGGCCAGCGCCGCCGCGATCGGGTGCTGGCCGGCGCGCTCGACCGCCGCGACCATGGCCCGGACCTCGTCCGGGTCGGGGCCCGCCACCACGAGGTCGAGCAGGCTCGCCTGGGCCTCGGTGAGAGTGCCGGTCTTGTCGAAGACTACCGTGTTCGCCGCCGCGAGGCGCTCGAGCGCGTCACCGCCGCGCAGGACGAGGCCGCGGGCGGCGAGGCGTCCGACCGCGGTCCACACCGCGAGCGGAGTCGCGAGCCCGAAAGCGCACGGACATGCGACCAACAGCACCGCCATCGCGTTGAACAGGCCGACCCGCCATCCGGCCGCCGTGGTCCAGGCGAGACCGGCCGTGACCGCGATCAGGACCGCTGCCGGCAGCAGCCACGCGACGGCGCGGTCGGCCTGGCTCTGCAGCGACGAAGGGATCGCCCTCGCCCGCTCGACCGCGTCGATGATGCGGTCGATCCGACGATGTCCTCCGTCGGAGGTGGCGCGGACATGGAGCATCGCGTCGATCGCGTGGGTACCGGCCCAGACCCGGTCTCCCGACCGCCGGACGGCAGCCTGGAGCTCGCCGGTCATCTCGGCCTCGCGGACGTAGGCCTCTCCGGTCACGATCACGCCGTCGGCGGCGATGGTCTCGCCCGGCTCGACCACGACCACCTGCCCGGCGCGGAGGTCGGCAACCGCGATCCGCTTGGGCTCGCCGCGCTCGCCGAGCACCGTACACTCAGTCTGTTCGGGCGCCCAGGCGAGGGCAGCCCGAAGCGCCTTCCTTTCGGCGCCGGCGGCGAGCTGCTGGCCGAACGAGTAGATCGCGAGCAGGATGCACACGGTCTCGAAGTAGGTCTCCCCCACTCCCGTGACCGCGCCCAGCACGGACCCGGCGAAGGCGCCGGTCACGCCGAGCACGAACAGCCCTTCCATGGCCACCCGGCGGCGGAGCATTGCGGACCACGCCCCCCGGGCCAGCGGCCAACCGAGCAGCCCGAGCGAGACCAGGGCGAGTGAACCGAGCGCGAGGTTGAGACCCCGGCGGTCGCCGGCCGTGACCTCGGAGGCATGCAGCGCGAGGCTGATCGTCATTGCGTTGGCGGCGATCAGGAGGCCGACCCCGACCCGCCACCACCGGGCGAGGTCGAAGGGCTCGGCCGGGCCGCAGCCGCAGCCGAGCTCGAGGTCACAGGAAGTCTGAGCCTGCATTACTCTCCAGCCGAATCACGGGTGCTCGACGCCACACCTGGCGTCGCGGGAGCTGCGGTCGCTGCGCCAGCGCCCGCGGCCGACTGGAGCGCAGGCGGCTCGGTCGAGTCGCGAAATGCGGTGAGCTCGGCAACGGTCCACGAGCCGGTCCGGTCAGCGGTGCGGTCGCGCATCGCCGCGACCAGGTCCGGCCCCACCGGCGAGGTCGAGTTCGACCACGAGCCCCGGACGTAGGTCAGCACGGCAGCGAGCTGCTCGTCGGTGAGGTGGCCCCACTTTGGCATCACCTGGTTGAACACCTGCGCCTCGACCGTGATCGGGCCCTCGAGCCCGTGCAGAACCAGCGCGATCAGGACGTCCGGGCGTCCCAGGACCCACGTGGATCCGTCCAGCGGAGGGTAGTTTCCGGGCACGCCGCGGCCGTTGGCCTGGTGGCAGGCCATACAGTTGTTGAACACCCGCTTGCCGAGCACCATCGGGTTGACCGGGGTCGGTCTCGCCGCCGCTACGGCCGGCCGCGCCGAGGACGACTCGCTGTACACCGAAGGGTCGAATCCGGCCGAGTACGTGCCCAAATACCAGCCGCCAAATCCCATCAGGGCGAGGCAGACGAACAGCAGCCAGGTCGGCGGCGGCTCGTAGCCGTCCTTGGGCTCGGCCATCTCGCGGTAAATCGGTTCGTGGAGGTCGGCCACCTCGGTGGCGTCGGACTCGCGCTGGGTCAGGCCCCGGCGCTCGGGTTCCTTCGGCGTGCTCATGGCGCGACCTCTGGAACCGGGTGGCTCTTGTCCATGCTCTTGAGATAGGCCACCAGGGCCTTTGCGCGCCGCGTCGGCACCACGGCTCTTCCGGGTTTGCTCCACTCGGGCGGGAAGGCCAACGCGTCGTAGGGCACCTGCACCTCGACCGGACGCTCTTCGAACAGGAACGGCATCGGCGGCATGATCGAGCCCGGCGAGGTGATCTCCGGTCGGTAGAGGTGCAGGAGGTGCCAGTTGTCGCTCGGCTGGCGGACCCCGATGTTGGCGAGGTCGGGCCCGGTCCGCATCGTTCCGAGCAGCGGGGGCGCGTCCCAGATATGGTCGCGCGCGACCGTGCGCCGCGTGCCCCATCCGCGCTCGATGTCGGCCCCGAATCCGGGCGGGCGGACCTGCTGGCTGTGGCAGTAGATGCAGCCGAGCGAGATGTAGACCGAGCGTCCCTCCGCAACCAGTCCGGTCGGCGGCACCGGGTACTGGTTGCCGTTGGCGTCGACCAGCGGCTGGATCGCACCGAGCTGCAGTTGGGGCAGTGACACCAGGCCGGAGAACGAGGCCAGCACGACGGCGAGCACCCCGACGTAGAGGAAGACCGCGCGGTTCATGCGTCACCTCCCGCGCTGGCGGGCGAGCGGCGGCTGGTGAACAGGGTCGGACCGACCAGCCGAACGCCGGAGCCGGCGAACATCTTCCAGGCGAGCACGGCGAACGCGATGTGACCGATCGTCATCAGCACCCCGGCAGCCGTGCGCGAGGCCAGGTACGGCACTGTGGAGCGCACGATGTCGAGGAACGGCACGTCGGGGTTGTCCATCTTGAGGCCCTGGAACCACCCGCCCCAGGTGAGGCCGATCCAGTAGATCGCCATCCCTGTCGCGGCGCCCCAGAAGTGGACTTTGATCAGCCGAGCGGAGGCCCACTCGCGGCCTGTCAATCGCGGCGCGATGTAGTAGATCGCACCGAACATCACCATGGTGAAAAACGAGTACACACCGAGATGCGCGTGCGCGATCGTGTAGTGGGTGAAGTGGTTGATCTCGTTGACCGAGCGCAGCGACTGCAACGAGCCCTGGAAGCTCACGACCGTGTAGCTCATCGCACCGAAGACCACGAAGCGCAGGGTTGGGCTGACCTTGAGCCTGGAGAAGTGACCGACGGTGGTCAGGTGGTGGTTGATCGCCACCGTGGTCACCGGGATGAACATCATCAGGCTGCCGACGATCCCGACCGTGATCAGCCACGCCGGCAGCGGTCCGCCGATCAGGTGGTGGGTCCCGGCCCAGTTGTAGAACAGCGCCAACGTCCAGAACCCGAGCAGCGACAGATAGTAGCTGTAGATCGGCCGGCCGAGGACCTTGGGCAGCAAGTAGTAGACCGCGGCGAGCCCGATCGGCGTGAACCACAGCCCGAGCACGTTGTGCGCGAACCACCAGTTCGCCGAGGCCTGGACTACCCCCGTCGCGAGGTTGCCGTGGATCAGGGCGTTGGCCATCACGTACAGGAATGGGAACCACAGCACCGCCCCGAACAGGTACCACTGGGAGACGTAGATGTGGCCCTCGCGCCGACCTGAGAACATCATCAGCGAGGCCGCCATCACCACCGCGAACACCCCTGCGAAGAGGAACGACCACGGGTAGGGAAACTCGAGCCACTCGACCCCGGTCTGGGCTCCGGTGAGAATGCCGATGGTGCCACCTGCGACACCCACGTTCCACAGCACCACCCCGACGACGAGCAGGAGCTGCAGCGGCAGCCGAACCCGGCACAGCCGCGCCTCGAGCCAGAGCATCACACCGACCCCTGCCATCGAGCCCCAGCCGTAGATCATGGTGTTGAGGTGGGCGGGCCGGACCCGACCGAAGGTCAGCCAGTCGACTCCGTCCAAGAAGCCCGGCACGTGCATCTTGAGCGACGCCAGCAGCGCGAGCACGGTGCCGACCATGAGCCAGGAGATGGCGCTGACGAAGAACAGACCGACCGGAACCTGGCACGAGCCGTCGACGTCGCCACGCCAGCCGACCCGCTCGACGACTGCAGAATCGGTCTCGGAGAGCGCCGTTGCTGCCGCGCTCATCGCTGCCCCCAACCACCCACGTCAGGCCCGGGGCTCTCGCCCGGAAAGGTGTCCGTCATCCGCCCGACCGGTTCCTCGTCGTCGAAGATGCTCATCGCGCCCGCGGAGAAACGCCGCATCTGGCCGTCGCGGACCGCCCACACGAGCCCGTAGACCGCCGTCAGCCCGGCCACGACGACCGATCCGAAGATGAACAGATAGATGAGGGTCATGCTCGCTCCCCCTGACATCTCGGCGCAATAAGCGCCATGGGATCGCCCTCACATTACCACCGAACGAGCCACCAGGCGTCGCCCGGTGATCGTAATAAGACCTGATATTTAGTCGGTAATCGCATCACCGTCGATCACAATGAATACCTTCACGACGGCTCCCCCGACAGGTACCGACGTGCTGGCTCTCGACAAGCGAATCTCGGCGCCCGGGGCGCCTCAGCACTCCGGGCGCCGAGATTCGCTACACTGGCGAACCGAACGACGACCGAGGGAGGATCGCCATGCCCGTCGCCATCGAGCCGAAGCACCGCCGCCAGCTCCTCGAGCGGTTCCTGCGCTACGTCAAGATTGACACCCAGTCCGACGAGAACTCGACCTCGAGCCCGTCGACCGAGAAACAGAAAAACCTTGCTCGCGTCCTGGTCGAGGAGCTCCTCGAGCTCGGCTGCGGCGACGCGCACATGAACGAGTGGGGCTACGTCTTCGCCACTGTCCCCGGCAATCTGCCGGCGGGGCACCCCGCCGCAGGCACGGTCCCGACCATCGGGGTGCTCGCCCACGTCGACACCTACTTCGCGACCCTCGGAGCCGAGGTCAAGCCCCAGGTCATCGAACGTTACGACGGCAGCGACATCCGGCTGCCCGGAGACCCGGCTCAGGTCATTCGCGCTGCCGACAACCCCAACCTCGCGCGCTGCGTGGGGCAGACGGTGGTGACGTCCGACGGCACTACCCTGCTGGGCGCCGATGACAAGGCCGGCGTCGCCGAAATCATGACCCTGGTCGCGTGGCTCGCCGACCACCCCGAACATCTGCACGGCCCGCTCCGGGTCGCCTTCACCACCGACGAGGAGATCGGACGCGGCACCGAGCACTTCGATGTTGCGGCCTTCGGTGCCGACTACGCCTACACCCTGGACGGCTCCGACCTCGGCGAGATCGAGGACGAGACCTTCTGTGCCGACACCGCGGTCGTCATCATCGAGGGCCACGACGTCCACCCCGGCTACGCCAAGGACAAGCTGGTCAACGCACTGCGAGTCGCCGCCGCGATCATCGACGGCCTCGACGAGAGCTACCTTCCGGAGACCACCGAGGACCGCCAGCCGTACCTCCACCCCTACACCGCGGCCGGCGACGTCACCAAGGTCGAGCTCAAGCTGCTCGTGCGCGCGTTCACCGTCAACGAGCTGAACGCTCGCGAGGACGCCCTCAGGTCCGTCGTCGCCAAGGTCGGCACGCGCTTCCCCAAGGCCAAGGTCACGGTCACGATCAGCGAGTCCTACCGCAACATGGCCTACAAGATCGGCGAGGACCCGAAGGTCCTTGAATATGCGCTCGAGGCTGTCAAACGACAGGCGATCGAACCTGTCCGGCGGGCTATCCGTGGCGGCACCGACGGCGCGCGACTGTCGTTCATGGGCCTGCTGACCCCGAACATCTGGGCCGGAGGCCAGAGCTTCCACTCGGTTCAGGAGTGGGTCTCCCTCGAGTGGATGACCGCTGCCGTCGCGACGACGGCCGAGCTGCTGTCGGTCTGGGTGGAGCGCTCGGCCACGTCGTGAGGGTCCTCTCGGAGCCAACGCTCCGAAGGACGGATCCGTTCACAATGACCCATGGAGCGACGGCATCGAGCGCGGTGCCATGAGCGCTGAGTTCAGCTTCGCACGGTGTGGGGCGCTCGGAAGGGCAGCCGCTGCGCTCGCTCTCGCCGCCACGCTGACGACCACCGCCCCAACCTCTACCGCCGCCGGCGAGCTCGAGCTCGACCTCGGAGCCGTTTCGGCGTACGTCTTCCGCGGTGCGGTTCTCAATCCCGAGGCCTGTCTGCAGCCCGAGGCCACATTGTCGCTCGGCTCCTTTTCGCTCGACGCCTGGGCATCGCTGAACCTGACCGACGAGGTCGGCCGCGGAGGCGAGCTGGGCGAGGTCGATCTCGCGGCTGCCTTCACGGGAAGCATGGGCTCGCTCGAGGTCACGACTGGAATGACCCACTACCGGTACTCCACCCCGGAGGCCGGGCACACCACCGAGCTCTTCTTCGACGTGGTCGTCCCCCGGACGGTCGAGCTGCGGATCGGGCTCGCCTGGGACGTCGACGCCGCCCGCGGCGTCTACGTGAGGGCAGCTCTCGGCCTCCCTTTGGAGCTGACAGACAAACTCTCCCTGGACCTCGAGGCGGGAGCCGCGTGGGCCGACGCGGGGATGAACGCCTACAACTTCGGTGTCGCCCAGTCGACCCTTGCCGATAGCGGCGCCAAGGCCGTCCTGGAGCTCAAGACCCACGGCGTGACCCTGTGGACCAGCGCGACCGCCTCGTGGCTTTGGCAGGAAGAGCTCAGGCTCGGCGCCGAGGAACTCTACGGCGACGCCTCTCCGTTCGTCGTCGCCGCCGGGCTTTCAGCGAGCTGGCCCCGAAGGGATAACTGACGTCCACCCGGACCTCTCGTTCCAACGGCCCCATGGCAACCCTCTCGCATGACCTATACTCCCAGACAGAACCCGCGAGAACACCGTCCACTGCCTCCAGAAGTAGAGGACGACCGAACGAGAGGAGTCGAAATGCGCGACCATCGCTTTATGGGCCCGTGGTGCCTCCTGCTCTGCATCAGCCTCGTCACCGTGCTTGCCGCGAACGTCCTAGCTGGCGAGAAGGCGACTGTGAGCGGAACCCTGAAGGCCAACGGGACGACCGTCGAGCTGCCCTACGTCTACGCCTGGGCTCTCGACAAGGGCTTCTACAACGAAGCCGACCCGACGTGGAAGATCCTCTTCGTCCAGCACCCCATCGACGAGCGAAAGCTCGGCGAGCCGGTGTGGGACGCGGCCTATGTCGAGATCGGAATCACCAAGACCGCAGAGTTCGCCGACGAGGCCAAGCTCGACGTCTACTCGCAGGACATCAAGCTTTCCGCCGATGCTGCAGGCAACATCTCGGGCGGCACCTACCCCACGATCGTGCTCGACACCACCGGCCCCGAGAGGTTCGCCGGTCGGATCTACCTGCCGGAGCCGATGAAGTTCTTCGACGACACGATCCAGTACGACTTCACCTTCAGCGCGCCGATGTCGAACCCCAATGCTCCCATCGGCGAACCCCTCCCGGCCGGCGGCGGCGAGCCCGGGAAGGCCTATCTCGCATGGGTGGCCGCAGTGCACTCCGGCGACCTCAAGCGAGTCAGGAAGCTGGTGCCGTCGGAGATGGCCGGCCCCCTCGAGGACGATGACGCGAAGGACACGCTCGCGATGATCTCCGGCATGACGCCGACATCGGTGGAGATTCTGGGTGGTTCGTCCGACGGTCAGACCGCCATGCTGGAGGTCGAGGGCATGATGGACGGCGAGAAGGTCCACGGCACGATCACGATGGAGAAGATGAGCGACCTCTGGATGGCCACCGGGGCATCCTGGTAGTCGCGAGCCGGCGTCGACCCGGACAGGCGCCGCTGAGCACTCGACGAGGGCCCGCTACGTTGCGGCCGAGTCCCGTCCGTCCTACCGTGGTGCGGGGACTCGAGACCGCCCCCCGATCGGCGCAGACAGCCCGCTGAACCAACTGCGGCGGCCCCAATCCTCAAGGAGGACACCATGCGAAGCGCGCTGTGGCTCGGGATCATCGCCTTGGCGGGATGTGGAGGGTCGGCTCTCGGACCATCGCCGGCCGACGAGCCGCAGACCCCGAAGGCCGCCTGGCAGCGCCTCCGCACCGAGCTCCCGCCGACCCCCGTCGAGCCCGTCACCGACGCCTACTTCGGCACCTCGGTGACGGATCCCTTTCGCTGGCTCGAGGACGGTGCCAACCCCACGGTCCAAGACTGGATGCGGCAGCAGAATGACGTCGCGCGCACCTTCCTCAACGCCATTCCGAGCGAACTCCAGCTCGAGCAGCGTGTGCGCGACATCCTCTCGGCGACGACCGTGAGGTGGTCCTCGCCGACTCAGATCGGCGACGTGCTCTTCGTGCTGAAGAGCGAACCGCCCAAGCAGCAGCCCTTCCTCGTCGTGGCGAGCGGACCCGACGCGGTGGATCACGCGCGGGTGGTGGTTGACCCGAACCAGCTCGACCCCGACGGCCACACTGCAATCGACTGGTATCGGCCGTCCCCGGACGGCGCTCTGGTCGCGGTGAGCCTGTCCACGGCCGGGACCGAGGCCGGCGACCTCCACATCTTCGACGTCGCGACCGGCGAGGAACGCCCCGAGATCATCCCCCGCGTTCAAAACGGCACCGCCGGAGGAGACGCGGAATGGTCACAGGACGCCAAGGGCCTCTTCTACACCCGCTACCCACGCGAAAACGAACGCGAGGGCGCCGACCTCGACTTCTTCCAGCAGATCTGGTTCCACCGCCTCGGCACACCGGTGGCCGAGGACCGGTACGAACTCGGCAGGGATTTCCCGCGCATCGCCGAGATCAACATGGTGCCCGACCGCGCCACGGGCCGTCTCCTTGCCGTGGTCCAGGAGGGCGACAGCGGCCACTTCCAGCACTTCCTGCGCAGCCCCGACAACCGCTGGACGCAGCTGACGACGTACGACGACCAGATCACCGGGGCCGAGTTCGGTCCCGATGGTGAGCTCTACCTCATCTCGCTTTCGGACGCCCCGATGGGGAAGATTCTGCGCCTCCCAAAGGGTGCCCGGACACTGGCCGAGGCGACCGTTGCCGTGCCCGAGCAGGACGGCTCGCTGCAGTGGGACTTCTACTCGGGCAATACCTTCATCCCGACCGTGGATCGCCTCTACGCGACCTACCAAGTCGGCGGCCCAGTCGAGCTGCGGACCTTCGAGCTGCCCTCCGGCCGACCGGCTGGTGGCCCATCGGTACCCTCCGTGTCGACCGTCGATGGCTTGCGCCTCTTGCAGAGTCACGGCGTGCTCTTCCGGCGGACGAGCTACACCGACCCGGCCGGCTGGGAGCTCTACGACCCGACGACGAGTGAAACCCGTCAGACCGCGATGCGCAGCGACTCACCGGTGAGCTTCGACGACATCGAGGTCGAGCGGCACGTCGCGACCTCACAGGACGGAACCGAGGTGCCGTTCGTGGTGCTCATGAAACGGGGCACCGCACTCGACGGCGCCAACCCGGTCTTGGCCACGGCCTACGGAGGCTACGGTATCTCCAGGACCCCGCGTTTCGACCCGACCCATCGGGTCTGGTTCGACCACGGCGGCGTCTTCGTCGAAGCGGGGGTGCGCGGTGGGGGCGAGTTCGGCGAGGCATGGCATCTCGCCGGCAGCGGCATCCACAAGCAGAACGCCTTCGACGACTTCGCGGCCGTGCTGCAGTGGCTGGTCGACAACCGCTACACGCGGCCCGACCGGCTCGGGATCCTCGGCGGCTCCAACGGCGGCATCCTCATGGGCGCGATGATCACCCAGCACCCCCAGATGCAGCGGGCTGTCGTCTCCATGGTGGGCGTCTACGACATGCTGCGCAACGAGCTCACCCCGAACGGACAGTTCAACGTGCCCGAGTACGGCAGCATCCACGACGAGACGCAGTTCCGCGCGCTCCTCGCCTACTCGCCATACCAGCACCTCAGACCCGACACGGCCTACCCGGCGGTCCTGCTCACCGCCGGCGCCAACGACCCCCGCGTCGACCCCATGAACTCGCGCAAGCTCGCCGCCGCGCTCCAGGCCGACAGCACCTCGGGCGAGCCGGTGTTGCTGCGGGTGGACTACAGCGGCGGCCACGGCCTCGACACCGGCCTCGAGGAGCGCATCGCGACCACGACCCACATTGACGCCTTTCTGATGTTCGAGCTCGGCATGCTCGATGGGTCCACTCCTTCTGGATCTCGCTGACGGCCGAGAGCCCGAGGGGAGATCAGCGTTCGAGGCTCCTCTTCATCTCGGCGAGCACCCAGTCCCACGCCGTGTCGAAGTAGGCGTAGCCCCGGTCCCAGTCCTCGCCCTCCTGCCAGCCGAGCTGGGCGAAGCGCACCCGCACCACGCCCTCTGACGGCTGGTCGAGCTGGACCACGACCTGGGTCTTTGCGCGGGCGGCGCGCAGGTTCGGCACCGAGGGTGGAAAGGTCCAATCGAAGGCGAGCACTTCCTGCGGCAGGAAGGCCAGCACCTTGCTGCCCTGCCCGCCGGTCAGGCCGTTCTCGTCGGGCTCGCCGCTCAGGAACCACTCATAGGCCCCGCCCACCCGCAGCTCGACGTTTGACTTCGCTGAAACCGGGGCGAGCCCGTCGGCGGTGGTCCAGGCGCGCCACACGCGGTCGAGCGAGGCGTGGATGCTGATCTCCTTGCGCAGGATGCGCTCGCCGCCGTCGCCAGCCCACGCGGGGGAAACGAGCAACGCGGCCAGCACGAGACTGCCGCCCAGAATCGATTGGTGCGCCATTGTCGTGTCTCCTACGGACGAGAACTCCCGCTGCCAACGCTGTGTTCCCACGCTCCTCCAGAGCGTGCGGCCCTTCCTCCTCGGCAGCACGTGAAATGGCCGGATCGCCCAGGGTGCACTCCGAACCGAACGCGACGGCCGTGACGGTCAGCGGTCCTCGCCGCCAGGATCGTCGTCAGTGGTCCAGGTCGTGTCGAGGACGACGCCGCCCGGGGCGCCCTGGGCCTGCATCCGCCGGCGGATGGCCCGTGCGACGGTGCGCTGCAGCGCGGCCCGCAACGGCGGAACGAGCAGCAGGAAGCCGGTCAGGTCGGTCAGCAGCCCGGGGGTGATCAACAGCGCGCCCGCGAGCAGGATCAGCAGGCCCTCGAGCAGCGCCCCTGCGGGTACCCGCCCCTCCGCCATCTCCTGCTGCACCTTCTGGAGCGTCGCCAACCCCTGCGAGCGCGCCAGCGAGGCGCCCAAGGCACCGGTCACCAGCACGATCGCCAGGGTCGGGAAGAACCCGATCACGCGCCCGATCTGGATCAGCAGCACCAGCTCCACGATCGGCACCACGGTGAACAGCAGCAGCAGCCGAACGAACATCGCCCGAGGGTAGCACCGTCGACACGACGGACTCCGGGCGGCGCCGCTGCTCCGTTCGCTCGTCGCGACTCCTTCGTGTCGCGGTGCATGTCTCGAACGTTGCGCGAAACTCCGCCGTCCCTGCTCCGTACTCTCAAATCGAATCACGATGCCGTCGCCGAACCCGAACCACTTCTGACTCCAGAGATACCGCCGCTTCACGCGGTCGAGGGGGCCGTCATGCGAACGACACGCTGCACGCTCTCGTTGGCTTCGCTGCTGCTTCTGCTGCTGCCGATCTCGACTCTCGGCGCCGAGGACATCGCGGGCCTGCCGCTTCACGTCCAGAAGCTCGCCCCGAACGCGGTCCGGGTGTGGCTCGGAGACCACGTCTCGTCCACCGCGGTCGTCGCCTTCGCGACCCGGAAGGGGGTCGTAGTCGTCGACACCTTCGGTGTGCCTGAGGTCGATGCCCAGCTCCGAGCGGCTATCGCCCGAGAGCTGGGACGGAACGACTTCGCACTCCTGATCAACACCCACGACCACTCGGATCACACCGGCGGCAACTCGGTCTACGCCGACTGCCCGATCGTCGGCCACGAGCTGGTCGGGCCCGCACTCGAGCGGGACGCCGCGGACCGTGAGCGTCTCCTCGAGTGGTACCCCGCACGCCTCGGGGAGCAGGAGCAGCAGCTCGCCTCGCTCGCGGCCGGCTCGCCCGAGGCCGCGATCCTGAGAGAGGACATCACGCTCAATCGCCTTGTCCTGGGCTTCCTCCAGGCCGACCGGCCGCCCGCGCCCCCGACGGTGACCTTCTCCGACCGCATGCGCCTCGACATGGGCGACACCACCTTCGATCTTTCCTACATCGGCGGCATGCACTCGGCCTCGGACATCGCGGTCTTCATCCCCGAGCACGGCCTGCTGCTCACCGGCGACACCATGGCCGACGTCTGGCTCACCGACACCCCGGGATGCCTCGCCGCCTTCACGGTCCACCCGGGCATCCCCCACGACTTCCCGCGCCTGCTCGCCAACTGGGACCGCCTGCTCACCCGCAGAGACGAAATCACGACGCTGCTGCCCGGACACTGGAACGGCGAGCTCTCGTTGGCGGGCGCCGAGGCGCGGGTCGCATACATCCGCGCTCTCTTGGAGGGCGTCAACCGCGAGTACGCCGAAGGCAAGGGCCTCGAGGAGATCCTCACCGACTACCGCCTCGAGACGCGCTTCCCCGAGCTCGCGAACAGCCCGGGCATCTCTCCCCGGGAGAACCTCATGTCGCTCACGGAGCTGTGGACCGTGATGAGTGGACAGAGCTCGGGGGCCCGAGCCCTGTTCACCCTCGTCGACCAGGGCGCCGACGAGTCGGCAATCCGCGAGGTCCTGGGCGAGCGCAGTCAGCCCAAGGCGAGGTACTTCTTCCTCGAAGGCGAGATCAACGGCCTCGCCTACGGTTTCCTGCAGCAGAACCAGCTCGACAAGGCCCTCCGCATGTTCACGCTCAACGTCGAGCTCTTCCCCGACTCGTGGAACGTGTACGACAGCCTCGGCGAGGCGCTCCTGCGTTCGGGAGACGGAGCCGGTGCAACCGCGATGTACGAGAAATCACTGGCCCTCAACCCGGACAACGCCAACGCCGCGGAGACGCTGCGGAGCATCCGAGAGAACACCCAGGCGATGCAGCAGAGCACGACCGGGTGACGAGCGCCCTTCAACCGGTCGTGCCGCGCTTGCGGAGTCTGCGCTCCTCGGCCCGCCGCCGGCGCCGGCGGTCGCGGCCGCTCTCCCCTGCCGGCTGCTCCCGCTTCGGCGGCGGCGGCCATGACGCCGGGTCCTGGTTGTAGTACCAGGCGAGGATCTCGTACAGCTCCGGGTGGTGGGTCTGGAGGAACGCGCCGCGCTCGAAGAACGACTCGGTGGCCACGGCAAAGAACTCCGCCTCGTCCTCGGCGCCGTAAGGGTCGAGGCCCTTGACCCGACGTCCCGCGTCGACGTTCTCGGAAAACGCCTCATAGAGATCCAGGAACTCGTCGTGGCGGCGCGCCGCCTCCTCCCGCCCCTCGCCGAACCCCGAGGCGCCAGCGTCGAGCACGTCGACCAGGTCGATCTGATGGGCCATCTCGTGGAGCACCAGGTTGCGGCCGTTGAGCGCCCGAGCGTCGGCGGCGACATCCTGCCACGACAGTACGACTAGGCCACGCTCCCACGCCTCGCCCTCCAGCTCGTCGATCTCCTCCGTGACGACGCCGGCCTCGTCCTCCCACACGTCGGGGGCACGGTAGCGAGTCGGGTAGACCAGAATCGAGCGCACATGGCCGAATGCGTCCACCGAGCGGCCGAGGGTGAGGACACATGCCTGGGCCGCGATCACAGCGCGCATCGTGTCGTCCAGCTTGATGCCGCCACACGGCTCCCAATCCCGCTCGGCCATGAACAGACGCATGTCGTCCATCAGGCGCGGCTGGAGCGCCGACGGCACGGCGCCCCACAGCGCCACGTCGAGCTCGAGCCGAACCCGCCACTGGTCGGGAAAGGACGCCGCCAGCACCTTCGCCAGCCGCCGCCTGCGCAGCCAACCCAGCACCGATACCTCCCTTGCTCATCGTAGCCTGCAGGTCTCACCCGGTGGCGGCTGCTGGCCGAGAGAGGCCGATTCCTGCGGAACGTGAGCCGACCGCGCTTGGGTTCCACGGCAACGTCGGGGGTTGCATCGGCCGCCGCATGCGAAAGGTGCACACTCCATCACCAGAAAAGGGGTGCCCCGATCCGCTGAGCGGACAGGGCACCCGCGCCGGTTTCCTTTGAAATGAGGCGTCAGGGACGACTCGCTGCTCGACGCGAGGCGCTCATCAGGCGCCTCGTCGCCTCCTCCCAGCGTCAGAACTCATGGGCAGGTGCCCCGTGCGGTCGGGATCCGGTCCTTGGTCCCGAACCCCGAGAGGCAGGTCACCGGGTCGCTCACGAGCGGATCGAAGTCCGGCCCCGCGTAGACCTGGAGCACCCAGTCGAACGCGATGGTGTCGCAGCCCTGGAAGGTACCCGTCCCGCTGCCCTTGATCGCGTACACCGGGATGCCGGCGCTGTCGAGCCCGTAGGCGATCCAGGTGTAGTCATAGCTCTGGCCGTGGCGCTCCCACCCCCCCGCCCCCTGGGTGAGACGGACGGCGGTGGGGAAGTTGCCGAACAGGGTCGGGTCGAACAGAATCCACTCCAGGGTCAGGGTGCCCGAGTTCGCGTTGGCGCCGGCTGCGTACTGGGTGAAGAACCGGCCGCCAATGTCGACCTCAGCCAGCCAGCTCCCCGGCAGGCGGCAGGAGGCCACGGCGGACCATTCGTGCGGTTGGGCAGCCGCCGGCGTCGCGATGGCGATCGCGACAACGGCGCACACCGCGGCCAGCAGAACGACGGTGCCCCCGATGCGATGATGCGAACGATTCAGACCTCTCATGTCATGCCTCCTTCTCAAGCTGGCTGCCGAAGCGGACCTCTGGTTCGGGGCGCTTCGCAATGTCGATCGGCCGGCGAGGTGTCGCCGGTCAGCCTCCGGTGCACTCTCACGACAGCTTTCGGTGCGTCTCGGAGCTCGTAGGTTGGATCTCATGTGCTGAATGTGGGACCATGGACACGTCACAACATGACGGCAAGATGAAGCGTCGTTGAAGCTTTGGTGAACGCCGCGACACGCGTCGGACACCATTGGAGGCAGCGATGGCGACTGAGCGGTACCGCGTCGGCGACCTTCTGGTCGATGCCGGGACGGGTTCTGTCACGAGGCAATCCCGCCGGCTCGAGCTTCCACCGCTGAGCTTCGCGCTGCTGGTCGCTCTCCTCCGCCATGCACCCGAGGTAGTCAGGCGCCAGGAGCTTCTCGACGAGGTGTGGGACGGCGCGCTGGTCAACGACGAGGCCCTCTCCCAGCGGGTGCGACTGCTGCGGGAGGCCCTCGGGGGCGATGCCGAACAGCCGCAGTACGTGGCGTCTGTCCGGGGATGGGGTTATCGAATTGCCGCCCCGGTTGAGCGGCTCGGCGGCGACGGCGGCGCTTTGACAACTGTCGCGGTGCTGCCGTTTTCAAACCTCGGCGGAGACCCAGGGGACGACCCGCTCTGCGAGGGTCTCGCGGAGTCGATCATCAACTCTCTCACCCGGGTGGTGGGGCTGCGGGTGATTGCCCGCACCTCCTCGTTCGTCGTCAGCCGCCTGGGACTGGACGTCTGTCAGGCTGGCCGGCGCCTTGGAGCGGGGAGCCTGCTCGAGGGTAGCGTCCGGCGGTCCGGCCAACGGGTCCGTGTCACGGTGCAGCTGGTGAAGACCTCGGACGGCGGCCACCAGTGGAGCGAGCAGTACGACCGCGAGCTCCGGGACGTACTGGAGCTGGAGGACGAGATCGCGGAGGCGGTCGCCAGACGCCTGCGCGAGGGCCTTGCGGCGGGTGTGCTGGCGCGCCGGCGCCAGACCGTCGACCCTGCCGCCCATCAGGCGTTCCTGGAGGGCCGCTATCATTTCGCCAGGGGCGGACCCGAACCTCTGGCACGGGCACTGACATGCCTCGAGCGCGCGATTGCACTCGACCCCTCCTTCGCTCCGGCATTCGACGCCCTGGCCGAGCTCTACTGGTACCTGGGCTTTTTCGGCGGTGTCGCCCCCCGCGACGCCTTCGCCCAGAGCACATGGCACGCCGTGCGGGCGCTAGAGCTGGACGAAAGCCTCGCGGAAACCCACGCTCTGCTCGCAATGCTGCTCAAAGAGTTCGACTACAAATGGTCGGAGGTGGACCGCGAGCTCGCCCGGGCGCGGGAGCTGAGCCCGGGCTCACCCACGGTTCGGCTGCGCTACGCCATCAGCGGCCCGCTCCCGCACGGCCATCTCGACGAGGCGTTGGCTGAGCTCGACGAGGTCGTCGCCAGCGACCCGCTGTCGCCCATGGTCCGTTGGTGGTCGGGCGCGATGGCCTACCTCGGCAGAAGGCCGTCGAGGACGGTCGAGGAAGGCCGCAACATCGTCGCTCTCGACAGCTCCCATTTCCTCGGTCACTGGCTGCTGGGCATGGGACTGGAAATCGGGGGCGACCTCGATGCGGGGCTCGCTGCCATGGAGCGGGCGAACGAGCTTTCCGGAGGCATCCCCTTCACCCTCGGGTTCCTCGCCTACCTCCAGGGCAGGGCGAACCAGCACGATGCCGCGCGCGCCATCCTCGAGGGACTGCGGCAGACATCGGTGTCGCGCTACGTCTCGCCGTTCGCGTCGGCCCTGGCGTACATCGGCCTCGAGGAGTGGGACGATGCCTTCCACTGGCTGGACGAGGCGATCGAGCAGAGGGATCCGCTCATCATGCCGATCAAGAGCTACAGCTTCCTCGACCCGATCCGGGAGGACCCAAGGTTTGCTGCGCTCCTCCAGAAGATGCACCTTGCCTGATCGCTCCTCCCTGCTTCGTCCCGCCTCACCTTCTCACTTCCTGACCTCCTCACCTCCTCACTTCCTCACGTCTTCCGTCTCGCGTTTTGCATCTCGCATCAACCGATCCGCTACCACCGATTGAACTGGACGCCGCCGGATGGCGACAACCGAGAACGGTTTGCTCGGGTTCCTCGCCGTCGTCGCGATCGGGATCGGAGGCATGGTCGGGGGCGGGATCTTCGCGGTCCTCGGGCTCGCAGTGCAGCTCGTCCACGGAGGGACGCCAGTCGCGTTCCTCCTCGCAGGCATCGTCGCCCTGCTCACCGCCGACTCGGCCACGGGGCTGTCGGTGACCTTACCGAGCCAGGGAGGTACGGTCGAGTTCCTCAATCAGGGGTTCGGCGTCGGCGTCGTCACAGGGGCCCTCAACATCCTGCTGTGGATCAGCTACGTCATCGCCAAGGATTGTGAGCTGCCCGAAATCCTAGCCCGCACTGTTCACCAGACTTCTCCTGCGACCGGCGATGCGCCGCACTCAGCGGTGCTTTCTCACCTCGGGGTGCTCAACGTACTGTCAAGTTTTCCACCAGCCACCCCTCACAGACCCGCGGCCCCCTCCGCGCCCTCCCACCACCCCTCCCCGCGGGTTCGCCTCACGCCCCTCGGCTCGAAAACCCCACTGCGCACGCCACCTCGCCGGTCTCGCGACGCCAACCTCGCCGCAGGCGGTCGCTGAAGGGGAAATGGGCGGGTGGCAAGAGGCGAGTCGCTGAAGGGGGAAAGGGTGGGTGTGAGAACCCAGGTGAATAATGCGGGCTAGATCGGAAGATGTAGCGGAAGCTGCTCGAGGACCTGTTCTTGACCGCCACCGCGAGACACACCTCGTAGCGACAGCCTTGGTGGGCGGCATCAGAAGGACTGTCGTCACGCGCCAGCTTGGGCGTTCGAGCCTCTCGATCGACCGTTTCCGGCGAGCCAGCCTTCACAACCCGCGGCGCCTATGACGCGGGTTCGGTACACTGCGAAGGCACGATCTGCACGCAGCCAGATGGAGGGATTCGCCGATGAGAAAGAGCTGGTGGATTGTCTTGATGTTGACCGTCGCCTGCGCGGGTGGCGACGGAGGAGAACGGGCCGACGGGGCCGGGACCCCAGAGACGACCGGGAGCGCCCCTACGTCGCAGCAGCAGACGAGCGGCGCCGAACCGAGCAGCTCGACAGTTTCCGACCGCGGGGGCGGGAGCCCTACCGCACCGCATCCGGATACCCCAAAGGACGTGGTCATCGCCTTGATCAAGGCCTTCCAGGCCGGCGATCAGGCCGCAGTCGAGGCGCTCTGGGCCCGCGACGGCGGCACTTGGACGGACGCGGCCGGCTTCCGCGAGCGGGCGGCCTACTATCAGAAGGCCGAGTTCGACCTCGATCCAGCTTCCATGAAGGCTGCCACTCGGCTCGAGACGACGACTGTCATCGTCAAGGCCAGACAAGGCGGACAGGACTACGTGTGGAGCTTCCTCGTCACAGAGATCGACGGGAGGCTCCGAGCCGGGGGGGTGGAAGCCCACCTCGCCGGCTTGCCGTAGCGGCCGGCGAACCGCAGACCACCACCGAGGAGTTCACCATTCAGAGTCGACATCCACCGTGACGAGCGTGACACTCGGACCGGTGGACCCCGATCTGTTCTATCCCAATGGCATGCCGCCCGGCTATCAACGCGTGAAGCTTACCTGCCCCCTGCCGGCGACGCCGGACCGGGCTGCGACTGCAGCTGCACCGCCTACGAGGACTTCAAAAGACCCACAGAGCAACAGGCCGACAAAGATGCCGACGCGACGATCGTGGCCATGGCCGGGTGTGCCATGCAGTGCATGACGAAGTGGACCGTCTGCGTCGGCGGAAGCTGAGCAGCAGGCGCCGGGACATCCCCCAGTTCCGCCCTCCGACCTGACGATCCTGACCGGGCGTCGCAGGCCTCCCGAGGCGACCCGGGTGACCTGCGTGTCACTCGAAGGCACACACGGCGCGACCAAACCCCTGAGGCGCCTGGCCCGCATCATTCACCACTGATGCTCACACCCACCCTGACCCCCTTCAGCGACTCGCCTCCGGCGAATCGGCGTCGCGAAAGCGGCGAGGTGTCGTCCGCAGTGGAGTTTTCGAGCGGAGGAGCGTGAGGCGAACCCGCCGGGGGGACGGGGGGCGGGCGCGGTGGGGGCGGCGGGTATGGGCGGGCGGAGGGGTGGAGCAACCCGCCGGGGGGACGGGGGGCGGGCGCGGTGGGGGCGGCGGGTATGGGCGGGCGGAGGGGTGGAGCAACCCGCCGGGGGGACGGGGGGCGGGCGCGGTGGGGGCGGCGGGTATGGGCGGGCGGAGGGGTGGAGCAACCCGCCGGGGGGACGGGGGGCGGGCGCGGTGGGGGCGGCGGGTATGGGCGGGCGGAGGGGTGGAGCAACCCGCCGGGGGGACGGGGGGCGGGCGCGGTGGGGGCGGCGGGTCTGTGAGGGGCGGCCGGGAGAGAACTCGACAGTTCGTTGAGTATCCTGAGGTGAGAAAGCACCACTGAGTGCAGCGCATCGCCGGTCGCAGGAGAAGTCTGCTGAATCGTGCGGGCTCGCCACCGTGATCGTCTGCACCTGCTCCGAAGTGGCGCTCGGCGAAGCTCGCGCCCCGCGCTCAGGTCAGGACGCCGGCAGTCGTTTGCTTCCTGGAATAGCAGAGCAGCAGGATCGCCACCACCCAGATCACAGCGGTGAAGATGAACCCGCCGCCGCCCATGATCTCGGCGCCGTTCGACAGGCCGAGGGTGTAGATCGAGTTGACGACCAAGCCCACCAGCGAGACGGCGAACGCCCACACCGACCACTTCTGGCGGAGCAGGAGCCCGATCGAGCCAGCGACCGCGCCCCAGACGCCCAACGCCCAGCCTGAGACTGCCCACGCCGGGAAGCCGTAGAAGTACGCCAGCTGCGCCTCGGTGAACTGCTTCATGTAGAAGTCGAGCTTGAGTTCAGTGGCCAGGTAGTCGAAGGCCCCCATCATGTTCCACAGCAACGACAGGATGCCGACGATCCACAGGTGGACCGGTGTGCGACGACGCGACCCTCCTGCCTTCAACTCGCTCATGGTCCTACGCCCCCCCTGGGTTTTCTGAGTTCGAGAGCAAATCTAACACATGGACGGGCGCTGGCGCATTCCAGGACGGTGGATGGCGACGTGTTCGAACGCCCGGACGTCCCTCGAACTGCCGCTCCGGCCTCTCGCCGGCATCTCACGTCTCACTTCTTGCCAAGGAACGGGTTTTCGATCGTCAGGCCCTCGTACATACGGCCGTGCTGGAGATCCTCGGTGAGCAGCACAGAGCACGACGCGCTATGGGCAGCCTCGACGATCATCGGGTCCCACACGGCCAACTGCCATCGGCGAGCGGCTTCGATGCCCCGCTTCACGAGGGAGGTATCGGTCAGAACCACCGGGAGCTGGGAAAGCTCGTGGATCACATCCGACGCCTGATCGTCGGAGAGCGGCTGCCGGAGCTTCTGAGTCAACACCCACCAGGTCTCGAGCAGGACCTGCGTACTCACCACGAACCGCTCGTCGGACTCGAACAGGACACGCGCAACGCCCTGCTTGACCGGATCCGACCGATCAAACGCGTACACCACCACGTTGGTGTCGAGGAAGGTGCTCATTCGGGCTCGTGAACCGAGTCCTGCCCGAGTCGATCCAGCCGGTCCGCGTACACGGATGCCTTTGCGGGGCGCCGAACCCGATCACGCCCGGGCGGCGAGCATTGCCAGGACGGTCGCCGCGCGGGCACCGGCCTCGGCGACGGCTTTATCGACCAACTCCCGCGGCAGCCTCGCGACGGCCTCATTGTCGGCGATCCCACGCACTGCGACGAACGGCACCCGGTGCAACTCGCAGATCTGGGCCACATACGCGCTCTCCATGTCCTCGCACACGGCACCGTAGAGGGAGCGAAAGGCCGCGATCTCCTCGCGGCGCACGGTCCACCCGTCGCGCGATCCAATACCGCCCACCACCAGCTTGCCGCGCCGACGCTCCACCCCGTCCGGCCACCCTGGGCCGGACCACGGGCCGATCTCAGCAAGCACGTCGGTCGCGATGCCTGCGGCGAGCGCGACCAGGCGAGGTTCCCCCTCGCAGGACGCCTGGTGGATCCGCCGGCCGTCGCGACGAAAGCGGATCTGCTTGGGGTGCAGACCGAGCATACGGCGTTGCTCCTGCTCGGCTGGCTGGTGCAGCACGCAGTAGCGATCCCCGACGACCACGTCGCCCGGGAGCAGCTCCGGGTCATGGGCGCCCGCCGACCCGCCGCACAGCACCGCAACGGGTGCGACCACCGAAATCGCGCGCTCCGTCGCGGCCGCTGCGTTGGCAGGCCCGCAGTCGGAGAGGACGAGCACCACGGGGCACGCGCCAATGCTTCCCTGCCACGCCTCCCAGGGCGCGAGGCGATCGGTCCGTGAAATTCCAGGGATCGCCTCGAGGAGCGGCCTCAGCTCCTCCTCCATGGGGATTACGATCGCGACCGGACGGCTCATCTCGCTCTCACCTCATCCAACATCGCATTGCAGCGCATCGAGCTCCGCCTCGGCCCGCCGCCCCATTCTCGATCCGACATGAACGGCGGAACCCCTGCCGCCGGCTCGCGATTCCGCCCAACCCCATCCGGCCGTCTTCAATCGCGATGCCGGCGCGACAGCTCAGCCCTCCGATCGCGGATCTGTCGCGTTCGTGCACGAGATTGGCGGGATCGGGAATGCGCCGAGCAGTCCGGAAGCCCATCCTGGACTCACGACCGTTGAAGGAGGTCCCCATGAGTTCGCCGCATCGTCATCTGTCCTCCACCGCCCGCTGGATCGTTCCCGCCGTCGCCCTCGCCGTGCTGATCTCGCTGGCCTCGCCGTGTGCGGCCCAGCTCAACCAGCCGCTGCACGACGACGGCTGGGTCCTCGCCGCCGCCCACGCCCCCGGCCTACACGGGTCGATCTGGCGCACGGACCTCTGGATCTACGTGCAGACCTATACCGAAGGCGAGGTGACCCTGCGCTTCTGCCGCTCCGGGGAGGACGGCACCCACGCCCAGGCGGCCGTGGTCCGGACAACCGGCGGGCAGCGCGTACTCTACTTCGAGGACGTCATCGACCACTTCCTCGGCGTCGGCGACGACGCGTGGCTCGGCGCGATCCACTACACCAGCAACCCAACGGTCCAGGTGTGGGCCCGCGTGTACTCGATCTCGGCCGACGGCTCGAAGTCCTACGGGCAGCTCATCGAAGGCATCCCGACGGCAGACATGTCGCCCGACCAAACGCCCTGGCATCCCGCCGACCACCAGTGGATGTACGCCCTCAAGCACACCCCCGACGGGCGCTACCGGGTCAACATCGGCATCGTCAACCCGACCGCGGTCCCCTCGCAGTACGGCGTCAGCATCTACGACGCCACCGGCGACAACATGCCAAGCGGCGGCGAGGACATCGACCTCGAGATCCCACCCTTTTCGATGGTGCAGCTCAGCGACCCCTTCGCCGGCGCCAACGGCGGCGACTGGAGCGCTGCCGTCGTGCGCGTCACCTGCGGCACTGAAGGAGGCGGCACCTTCGCCTACGCCTCCGTGGTTGACAACGCCACCAACGATGCCTTCTTCGTGCGCGGCGTCAAGCGCTACGATCAGTCGCAGATGCCGGGCCTCAACTGTACCGCCCACTCGGACGGCTGGGTGCTTGCCGCAGCCCACGCCCCGGGCCTGCACGGCTCGATCTGGCGCACAGACCTCTGGATCTGGGCGGACAACCCAGCGGAGCACCCCGTCAAGCTCTACTTCGAGGAGACCGGCAAGGACGGCACGAAGGTCCAGGGATTCGAAGTCGAGGCATCGACGGACACCCAGGTCGTCTACATCGAGGACGTGGTCGACCACTTCCTCCGCGTCGGCGACGGCTCCTGGGTCGGCGCGATCCACTACCGGTCGGATGCTCCTCTCCAGGTGTGGGCCAGGGTCTACTCGGTCTCGGCTGACGGCACAGCGTCGTACGGACAGCTTATCGAGGGCATCCCGACCGCAGACGCCTCGCCGGCCCCGCCGGACAACACCACCACCAAGGACTACCAGTGGATGGTGGCCGCCCGTCGAACCGCAGACGACCGTTACCGGGTCAACGTGGGAGTCGTCAACCCGTCGGACACCGCCGGTGATTTCTACGTCACGATGTACATGGGCGACGGCAGTGAGTCGGACGAGACGATCGGACCGTTTCAGGTGCCCGCACACTCGATGGCCCAGTTCAACGACGCCTTCGCGAACGTGGACGCTGGAGAGTGGTCGCAGAAGATCATCCGGGTCGAGCCCTCCACCGAGGGGACCACCGCATTCGCTTACCTCTCGGTGGTCGACAACGCGACCAACGACGCCTACTTCGTCCGCGGCATCAAGCTGTTGTCGTCTCCAGAACCGTGACGGCGCGAGATTCGACACTTTCCCGGGTTCTGGTACGCGCCCCCCTTGACCTGTCTACGGCTTCACACTTCATCTTCTTCGTGGCGGCGAGGCTCGGCCTCGCCGACTTCACTGCGGAGAAGACCAATGACGACCGAACGACGCCGCGCTTTCACCTTCACTACGACGATCCCTGCCCCGCCCGAGCGAGTGTTCCCACTCCTCTGTCCCGTCCGGGAGCATGACTGGATCGAAGGTTGGCGTTGCCAGCTCCTGTTCACGACCAGCGGGGTCGCGGAGCTCGACTGCGTGTTCCGCACCGACCTCGACGGCGACTCGCTGTGGACCGTCAGCCGCTACGAACCGCCGCTGTGGATCGAGTTCGTCATCACCACCGACGCTGCGCTGCTGTCTCGCCTCGAGATCGAGCTCGCTCCGGAGCAGAACGACCACACCAGCATCAGGTGGCGCCGCGTGTACACTGCCGTCGGCCCCGGCGGCGAGGTACGCCTCGCGTCCGTCACCGAGGAGGCGTTCGAGTCCCGCATGCGACTGCTCAACACGATGCTCCGCCACTACCTCGACCGCGGCGAGATGCTCCGCGAACCCCACTCTCTCTTCGCCCGTCTCGGCCACGGACGCCGGTGATGACGACCTGGCGGCGACCCCGACCGATCGAAGGGGCGGGTGACCGCCTCGGGGTCACTGTCGGCCGTCTCGCCCGCAGCGTCGGGCTCTCGCGATCGACGCTGCTGTACTACGACCGCATTGGACTGTTGAGACCAAGCTCCGGAGGCGACGGTGCCTACCGGCGCTACTCCGAGGACGACGTCCGCCGGCTCGAGCAGATCCTCGAGCTGCGCGCGGCAGGCGTCCGCCTCGCAGACATCCTGCGTATTCTCGACACGCCGGGCGAGGGCCTCGCCGCGGTCTTGGAGCGACGGCTCGAGGAGCTCAACGGGGACATCGCCCGCCTTCGCGAGCAGCAGCGGCTGATCATCGGGATCCTCAAGAGCGATCACCTCCACGCCCGGGTCGGGGTCATGAACCGCGACACCTGGGTCGAACTGCTCGCCGCCTCGGGATTCAGCCACGAGGACATGCGCCGATGGCACGCCGAGTTCGAGCGCCTGGCGCCCGAACGGCACCGAGAGTTTCTCGAGTTCTTGTGCATTCCCGCCGGGGACATTGAGCGGATCCGAGCCTGGGCGCTCGCCGGCGATGAGTGACCACCGAGCCTCGCGGCGGGCCGGCGACCGCGTCTGGCATGACCTCGTCGACCCTCACCTCCGTGACCTCGACCTCGGCGACATGCGGATGCGCTCCGTCGACCTGGGGGACGGCCCGGCGGTGGTGATGGTCCACGGCTGGGGCGACTCCAGCTACACCTGGCACCGGAACGTAGGACCACTGACGACGGCCGGGTTCCGCGTCATTCTGGTCGACCAGCCGGGCCTGGGACGTTCCAGCACGCCGCCCCCGCCCGACGCCTTCCAACTCGAGGGTCAGACGCGCCACATCCTCGCCGCCGTCGATCTCCTCGGGCTCGAGCGCTTCCACCTCGTCGGGCACTCGATGGGCGGCGCGATCGCGCTCGAGCTGTGCCGTGACCATCCTGACCGCATCGAGCGCGCCGCCGTCATCGCGCCGGTCTGTCATCACCCGCGGCGGCCGGCCATGGCGCGGCCGGGCCTTCACCGCGTCGCCCGGGTCCTTCCGCGCCGGCTGCTCGTCCGCCTCACCCTGGAGAAGCTGTTCGTCAACCGGTCGCTGGTCGACCGGCGGCTGGTCGACGAGTACGCCCGGACCGCCGCCCGACCTGACTACTACCTCAATCTCGCCCTCCTCGCCCGACACTTCTTCTCGCCGGCGCTCGACACCATGGTCGACAGCCTCTCGGACATCCGGACGCCGATGACAGTGATCTGGGGCGAGCACGACCCGTGGCTCTCGATTCGCCGCGGTCGAGCGCTCGCGGCGACGCTCCCCCACTGCGTGCTGCACGTCATCCCCGGGACGGGCCACATGCCCCACCAGGAACGGCCCGACCTGGTGAACCCTCTGTTGGTCGATCACCTCGCCCACGATCTGAGCACGCACGGTGCGCTCTGAGCCGCAGTCCGCCTGACAACGCTCTCGTAGGGGTGGAGCTTGTCTCCACCCGTTTCGACTGTGCCGCCGGAACCCCCCGCCACGCTGCGCGTCATCTCCGCAGGGGTCTGCCATCATGATCGCGAAGCTCCTGGACAACGATGGAGTGCCTCCCGATCGGGCGCGTCGGGATGCCCAGATGGCGGCGAGACTGCCGCGGCGTTTTCTGGCGGGACGACAGCAACCTGCGCCACCGAGGTGCGCCCCGAGGCCGGTTCTCCGTCAGCGATCTCCCGGATTCAGCCCGAACCGGGCCGTGCGCACGTCCGAGGTGGCGCCTCGAGCGCCGCAAGTCCATGTTGATCATGTGGAGGTGCAGTCCTTCCGCCGACGTCGACGTGTCTCTTGCGGTGGCGTGGGCCGACTGTCAACGGCTGCGTCCCTGATCTGTACGCCCCTTCTGGCCGTTCTCTTCCTCGGCGGCTGCGGGGCACATGCCACGCGTCACGACCCACAGACTTCGGGCCTCGGACCGGCGCGTGAGATCGCCCGGGCGCGCCACGACCAACCGGACGCGGCCGAGGCGTACTACCGCGCCAAACGCCAGCCGCTCGATCCCTCGACCAACCCTGTGCGCGCCTACGAGAAGGCCCGGGAGCAACTCCAGCGCATGCCGCGCCACTCCCTGGTTCTCAGCACCGCCTCAGAGCCCTTCCTCGAGGCGAGCTCCACGATCGGCGGAGTCTCGTCGAAGCTCCCGGCGTGGGAGTTCCTGGGTCCCGGCAACATCGGTGGACGAGTCCGCGGCTTTGTCATCAGCCCCGACGACCCCGACATCATGTACGTCTCCGGGGTCTCCGGAGGGGTGTGGAAGACCACCGACGGCGGAAACAGCTGGGCGACGGCGACCGATCAGCTCGCCAACATCACCTTCAACTCGTTGGCGATGGATCCCACCGACCCGGACGTGCTCTACGGCGGGACGGGCGAGGGCTACTTCCGCGAGGACGTGCGAGGTACCGGTCTCCCGCTCCGCGGAGCGGGGATCTACCTGACCGGAGATGCCGGCGCCACCTGGTCGCGTCTGCCGGGCACCGAGTCGGAGGACTTCTACTGGGTCAACGACATCGCCATCTCGCAGGTCGACCCCGACCGCATCTACGCCGCAACGCGCACCGGCGTGTGGCGGTCGCTCGACGCGGGCCTCAGCTGGACACGAGTCCTCGCCACCAGCGCCAAGGGCGGCTGCCTCGACCTCGCGCTGCGATCCGACACCTCCAGCGACTTCATCTTCGCCTCGTGCGGAACCCTTGACCAAGCCAGCATCTATCGTTCCACCGCGGCCGAGGGGACGGGCGGCTGGGAAGAGGTGCTATCGGAGCCCGGGATGGGCCGAACCAGCCTGGCCATCGCCCCGTCCGACCAGCTCGTCGTCTACGCGCTCTCCGCCAGCAATGTCCCCTCCGGGCGCAACCCCTTTAGCCAGGGTTTGTTCGCCGTCTTCCGCTCGTCCTCCGGGGGCGCGCCGGGATCGTGGTCGGCCCAGGTGCGCAGCGCGAGCACCACCGTGCTCAACAGCCTCATCCTCACCAACCCGATTGCGGCCAACTCCGTGCGCTGCGCGTGGGACGTCCAGGACTTCTACGTCAACATGGGTTGGTACTGCAACGTTATTGCCGTGGACCCCGCGGATGCGGACGTCGTGTGGGCCGCAGGCGTCGACCTCTTCCGTTCCGACGACGGTGGTAGGAACTGGGGCCTCGCCTCTTACTGGTGGACCTACCCGTGGCAGTCCTCCTTCGTCCACGCAGACCAGCACAACATCGTGTTCCACCCGTGGTATGACGGCGAGTCCAACCAGACCATGTACACGGCCTGCGACGGCGGGGTGTACCGCACCGACACCGCCCGATCGGGCGTGGCTCTCGGCATTCAGGACATCTGCCAGCCCTCGCGATCGCAGGTCCGCTTCACCGGTCTCAACCACGCCCTCGGTGTGACGCAGTTCTACCACGGGGCGGTCTTCCCGGGTGCCACCAGGTACCTGGGTGGGACCCAGGACAACGGCACGATCCTGGGCAGCGACGCGGCTGGGCCGGAAGCCTGGGAGATGATCTACGGTGGAGACGGCGGCTACGCCGCGATCGACCCGAACGATCCCGAGATCGTCTATGTGGAGTCGCAGGGCTTCGACCTGGAGAAGTCGGTCGACGGCGGCCAGACGTTCGTGCCGAGCCGGGCGGGGGTCTCCGACAGCGAGTCCTTCCTGTTCATTACGCCGTTCACGATGGACCCCAACGATTCGCAGAAGCTGTGGACCGGTGGACGTCGCCTGTGGCGGTCAGTCGACCGTGCGACGTCCTGGTCCGCGGCCGGCACGAGCCTCGACGGCGTGACGAGGTTCAGCGCCGTTGCCATCGCTCCCGGTCGCAGCGAGCGGGTCGTCGCGGGAACCGACTCCGGCAAGATCCTCTATTCGGACACCGCTCTGGCGAACGACATTTCGACCGAATGGAGCTGGAGTCAACCCCGCACTGGTTGGGTCACATGGATCGGCTTCGATCCCTCCGACATCGACATCGTCTACGCCACCTACGGTGGTTTCGGTGGCTCGCACCTCTACCGCAGCCAGGATGGCGGCCGAAGCTTCGAGAGCCTGGGCGATCAGGGGTCGTCGCCGATTCCGGACGTGCCCGTGCACTGCGTCCTGGTCGATCCCGGCCGTAGCACACGACTGTTCCTGGCAACGGACATCGGCGTCCTCGTCTCCGAGGACAGCGGCGCGCACTGGGCGGTGGAGAACACCGGGTTTGCCTCGGTCGTCACGGAGTACCTGACCCTGGGAACGGGCGACGACCGGTCGCACTACCTGTTCGCCTTCACCCACGGACGCGGGGCGTGGCGAGTGAAGCTCCCCGAAGCCGGGCTGTCCCCGCAGCCTCGTCAACCCGGCGGCCGCCTCTCTCGTCGATAGAAACCAGCTCGATGGCCCAGCTCACGCCCCACCGGGCAGGTCCTGCTTGGCTCTCATCCGAATCCGCAGCGGCTCTGTCGCCGATCACGGTGTTCGGCTCCAAGCTCGAGAGCCGAAGCTTCGAAGCCCGGTCGAGGTGAAAGCCCAGGTCGAGTCGGTCAGAGGGCATGCCGGCCTTGTGGGCGAATCCCTCGCCGGCTTTGATCGGGGTGCCGTCGTCGCCTCGAGATCTGCGCAGTTCCCATTCGGAGTTTTCCGATGGGAGTGTGCTAGTGTAGATTTCAAGACGGGTTCCGAGACGCATTATCGAAAAAGACCGGGGCCGCCGAGTAGGATCCCCTCGTTGAAAATCGTGCGCGGCTCGGGTGCGGCTCGCAACAGACTCAGGATCAAACACATGACGCCAGGCTCCGACAAAGGAAACCAAACATGATCTTCTCCAGAGGAAACACAGCGGCCCTGCCAGCCTTGAGGCTGGTCGTGGTGCTCGCGGGAGTCCTGACCGCCTGCGGGCAGAGTCCGTCACCGTCAGGGGCTGACGTTGCCAAGACAGGCCAGACCGACCAGCCGGCCGTCTCGCGAGTCCCCGACGAGGAACCTGCAGGATCGAGTGCCGGCTCGGTCGTCTTTGCCGTCAACGGCGAGGCGAAGAGCTTCGACTACCTCCCGAAGTCGGGCTGCGCGTACAACCCGCTTGCGAGCACAGTCAAGGCTCTACCCGAGGCCGGATCGACCGAGAGCTTCGCGATCACCTTCATGGCGATCGACCTCAAGAAGCTGGGCTATCCGGCTGATCTGCCACTGCCCAAGGACCCAAGCCGGCCGATGAGCGCCATGGCGGCCATGGCGACCGTCGGCTTCGGCTACATCGACGGCAACGGCAATGAGTGGGCCGGCCCGGGCTCGATTCACATCGACTCCTTCGACAACAGCGGCGTCGTTCGGGGGACCTTCGACGAGGTGAAGCTGCCGCACACAGACGAGAAGCTGCCCGACATCACGCTGACCGGCGGCGCCTTCAGCGCCCGGATCACGAGCCCGTGGTGAGGAAACGTTGGATCGGCTGCGGCTCGGGCTAGGAGTTCGGACCGTGGATGGTGCCCCAGGAACTCGAGCATGGCGGCCTCCCGGCCCCACCCGCTCTGCTCCTCGACGCCATCCGGCCATTCCGGGTGATCGAAGGACACATCAATGCCTTCGTTCGTTCGCTCCTTCGTTGTTCATTCGGTCCGCAGCCGTCATGCTGGTGAGAAGTGCAGGTTAGGCGCGTCGTCAGACCTTTCCGCCTTGGCCGAGAACGACCCGGAAAAGGTCACCGTCAAGAAGGCGTTCGAGTCGGCCGACAGCACCCTCAGGAGGACTGGTCGGAGCGCCCCTCCGCCCGTTCTTTGTTTGATTCGTAGGCTCTTGACGGGACAACCGTAGGCGAGCTACCTGAGCCCCCCGGATAGGCTTGTTCCGGTTTGGAGACCCTGCCATGGAGAACACCCGCACGACCACATGGGACGACCCGCTCGAGCTCGGCCGCCTGGCGCGCGACCTGTCCGGCCTCGAGTACATGCGCCACCTGATCGACGAGCGGCGACGGGTCCCGATCGGCGAGACCCTGGGCTTCCGCCTTGTCGAGGTCGACGAGGGGCTGGCGGTGTTCGAGGCCGAGGCCGGCCCCTGGGCCTACAACCCCATCGGCTCGGTCCATGGCGGCTGGTACGCGGCGGTGCTGGACGCGCCGCTTGGGGTGGCGCTCCACACGCTCCTGCCCCGCGGCGTCGGCTACACAACTCTCGAGCTCAAGGTCAACCTTGTGCGGGCGGTGAAGCCCGACACCGGCGTGCTGCGGGCGGTCGGCAAGGTCGTCCACTGCGGCAAGCGAACTGCGGTCACCGAGGCGCGGATGGAGGACGTTGAGGGACGTCTGTACGCTCACGCCACTTCGACTTGCCTGATCATCGAGGGCTAAGGTGCCGGCAGCTCGCCGGCACGTCGGCGTGACCGAACCGCGCTATCGCAACGGTTCGAGCTTCGCCACGGCGTTCGCGTTACCTGGGGCGAGCTCGAGCGACTTCTGATAGCTGGCGAGCGAAGCGGCGGGGGAATCACGACCTGCGACCTGCCGTTGCCAGGCATGAGCGACAGGGCCGTGCGCCTGCGATAGCGGTCGTGCAACTTCCGACAGGAAGCCCCGTCTTCGTCCCTGCGCAACGGGTAGTCGCAGCCGGTCACCCAGGAGAAGGAGCCCCGACCATGAGCAGCTCTCCGCCGCGCCTCGCCTCATCCTTCGACGGACCCGCCAGCGCCGTGCTGATCCGCGCGGCCGTTGGGCTCGTCTTCTTCACCCAGGGCATCCTCAAGTTCACCAGCGCGAAGATGGGCGTCGAGCGCTTCACCCACATCGGCTTCCCCTGGCCGGGTTTCACCGCGCACTTCGTGGGTTCCTTCGAGATCGTATGCGGGCTGCTGGTCCTGGTCGGACTGCTGACGCGCCTCGCGACCGTCCCGCTCCTGATCGTGATCGCAACCGCCATCGTCACCACCAAGCTGCCGGAGCTGGCGCGCGCCGGGCAGGGCTTCTGGTTCATGGCGAGTGACGCCAGGACCGACTTCGCGATGCTGTGCTCGCTCCTCTTCCTGCTCGCGGCGGGGCCCGGTCGCTGGTCCCTCGACGCCCGCCGGCGGCGCCCCGATGGCTGACCTGGAAGGCCGCGCCACGGACCGCGACCCGGACCATCTCCGCCGGCGACCCGGCGTGACGGGCAGGGCGTACGCTCTTCCGGTGTTGGCCCTCGCTCTCACCGCGCTCCTGTGCCGTCCCGCCGCTGCCGGGCCACCGTTCCTCACCGACGACCCCGTCCCCGTCGACCTTCACCATTGGGAGTTCTACGTCTTCTCCACCCTCGACCGGGCGCCGGACGGGACCGGCGGCGTCGGACCCGCGTTGGAGCTCAACCTCGGCGCCGCGCCCGAGCTCCAGCTCCACCTCGTGGTGCCGTGGGCCTGGAGCCGACCGCTGGGGGCCGCGCACTCCTCGGGATGGGGAGACATCGAGGCCGGGTTCAAGCTCAGACTGCTTGGGGAGACGGCGACGCGCCCGCAGATCGGCATCTTCCCGATGGTCGAGCTCCCCACCGGAGACGGCTCGCGTGGTCTCGGCAACGGTCACGTCTGGTTCCGGGTCCCGCTCTGGATCCAGAAGAGCTGGGGCCCGTGGACCACCTACGGCGGCGGCGGCGTGGTCGTCAATCCGGACGCCGAAGAGCGCACTCACGGCTTCGCGGGTTGGCTGCTCCAGCGTGACCTCAGCCCCCGCCTGACGCTCGCCGGGGAGCTCTTTTGGGAAGACGCCGCTACCAAGGACGGTCAGGACACCACCACCGCAGACCTGGGCGGCAGCCTTAACTTCACGCCGGGCTTCAGCCTCCTGTTCAGCGCCGGGCGTACGGTTGCCGGCGAACGTCACACCGTCGCCTACCTGGGCCTGTATTGGACGTGGGGACCGCACCCGGCATGATGTGGTCTTGCTTCCGCGCGTCGCAACCGGACGAGTCTCTCTCCTGGCTGACCTCGCTGCGCAGGGGCCGCCGCCCCTGCGCAGCGAGGAGTGAGGCGTGAAGAGAAAAAAGTGAGGAGTCCATCACAGCGGCAGCGGGCCGGCACTCGTGCCGGCTCGGCTGCTCGGCCCCAACATGTGGTGCGGCCGTTCCTATCACGGGCCTGGCACTCTGGAGGAGCACTACTTCGAGTACGGGCCGAAAATGCAACAAAGGTAGGGCTTCACGCCGCCCGAAGGACGCCGTGCACGCTCTGGGCTACGCATTCCTGGCCTGCGAATCTCACCACGTGGCGAAGCGAGGGCTGAGAGAGGCCCTGAGATTGGGTGGCTGCCTCTTCAGAACGGGAGCACGCCCATACCTGGAAGCACGACCGAAGTCCCGACTGCCGGAAGGGGAAACTCCAACAGGAGGCGGCCTTTCCAATAGAGCCATCGCAAGGACGGGTCTTCGAGCGGGCGACGGAACTGGAATGAAACGCGTGCCGGGCGCCCGTCGTGGGTGACGCTGAGGACCTCTACCTGGTAGTCGGGGCGGTCGACACGGTCGCCCGCATGGAAACGGTGGCCCTCGCTCGCGAACAAGCGGTCGAGGGGATACGCGAGGAATCCGCGGCCGGGAGTGATGACCAGCGTTCTGGGATCCGTGCGGTCGACCCGGTTGGTGTCTGTCATCGAGGCGAGCTGCGCCACGCGTCTGGGAGCCGGCTCGCCGTTCGCGATTCGAACGACTCTGCTGTAGACCACCGGGAAATCGTTCCCGTTCACGTAGACAAAGGTCTGCTGAGCGATCTCCGGGCCGCCGGGACTGCGCTCGGCCGCGGCGGTGAAGAAGTCGCCGAACACCGGCAGGCCGAGGGTCCCCCCGACGAGCAGGGCGGCTGCGATCGGGCCGTGGAGCACCAGCAGTGCGAGTGCCGCGCGCCTGCGCCAGCGGGCCGACACTGGCGGAAAAGGGACGTACGAGTCAACGAACATTCCTAGGAGCCCAAAGGCGCCGATACCTGAGAAGATGAGGAGCCTGCTCATGGGGAACGCGGCGCACAGCGGGACAATCGACAGGGCCATGCCGAGGGCCCAGAAGCGAACGACCGGGCGTTTCAGCAGCGGCCAGAAAAGCCACGCGATGCTGGCGGCGAGAACCGTGGCGGCAAGCGAGACTGCGATGCGCTGGGTCGATGTGAGCAGGAGCCAGACGTCGATCGGGATCTGGAACCACTGACCGGCAACGAGCAGAGGCCAGCGTTCTGCGAGGGCCTGCAGGAACAGCAGCGGTCGCTGTCCAGGATCGACGTACAGGCTTGACCCGGCAACCCCGTAACCGAGCGCGTCGTAGAGCACTCGCCAGAGGAGCACAACACCGAGATAGGGCAGCACGCGAATCGCGGAGAGGATCCGCGTCTGCTTCGGCTCCATGGTCAGCTGCCAGGCGACCAAGTAGCCCAGGGTCCCGAGTGCGGCCTCACCGCAGCCCAGACCCGCTGCAAACAGGAGCAGCGCCCCGGCCAGCCAGCGCGTGCGCCCGGCGGCTCGCCATCGGACATGGCAGATGAGAGTCGCCGCACCGCACACGAGGCAGAGCAGGGCGTTCCGGTTGGCCAGCCATCCGGCGGGAAACGCATGAGCATCCTCAACGGCGAAGAGCAGCCCGGCAAGGGCTGCTGCCGCAGCGGGCATACCGGGGACTCGTCGGTAGAAAGCGGCGACGAGAACGACCCCCAGGAAGAACCAGCCGAGGCTGTGCAGGTGCTGCATGCCGATCCCATCCGGCCACAGGGCGTAGTCCAGGACATGGGTCAGCGCGGTGACTGGACGAAGCAGCGCGACGCGAATCCCGGGGTCGGACCACCAGGGAAGGTATCCAAGCTCGCGCATCACCGCTGCGGGCTCTCCCGGTTTCACGAACGCGAACAGGTCCATGACCGGGCGCATGAACGGCGCCAGCTCGCCCCGGTGGAGAAGCACGGCACGGTGAAAGTAGTCGTCCGCAACCAGGCCCGCTCTCAGGGCCGGCAACGTGAGCAGACACGCGAGGAGCCCGAGAAGGACCGGCCAGGAGCGTTTGGAACCGAGGTTTTGGATGCGGAAGCAGATCCCGACGTGGTCCGGCCCCGCAGCGACGGGCGGCACACCGGGCGCCGTCCGAAAGCTCCGCACACGGCCCGTGGGCCATTCCTGCAGTGCAGGCTTCCAGGTCACCTTGCCGGGAGGCACGGCCCCTATGGTAGATGGTGTCGGCGCCGGGCGCCTATGCCAAGCAGTGGAGCAAGGCGTCGGCAAATCAGGCTGTATCGCGCTTCACTACCCGGCCAGCAGAGCAAGCATGTGGTCGAGCAGCTTGTAGCCTCCGGGGCTGCCGTGTCCGGGGACGATCAGCCTCGCGTCGGGATACGCCGACCTGATCGCGGTGATCGTGTGCGGCCACGCCGCGAGGTCCGCCTCCTTGGTGTAGCCGAGCGTCTTCGCCACTGCAGCCTTGACCAGGCAGCCCCCGAAAAGCACCTTCTGATCCCCGATCCACACCACGATGTTGTCGACCGTGTGGCCGCCCCCGAGGTAGCGCAGCTCGAGCGTTCGCCCGCCCACCGAGAGGACCTTGCGATCGGAGAACCCGTGCTGCGGGACCGGGTTTCCACGCGACCATGCGAGCTCCACCGTCCGCTCGAGGGCCCAGGAGACGGCTCCTCGCGCGTGGGCCTCACCGAGGCCGCCGAGGTTGTCGCCGTGAGAGTGGGTGGCGACCACGGTCGTGATGGGACAGCTGAGGTTCTTGGCGACCCAGTCGAACAGTGCCCCGGTCAGCGCGTCGTTCCACGGCGTGTCGATCAACGCGGCCTCGCCCTCGCCCACCACGACCAGGCCGTTGGCCGGCGAGCGCCCAAAGTCATCGACCTCGGCCCAGGACTCGTGGCGCCAAACGCCGGGCGCGATCTCCTCGACGCTGAGGTCAGCGCTCAAGGCGACCCGCATTGCACTCGCCGGCTCTTCGCAATGGCCCGCTGCCGGCAGGACCAAGAGGACGGTGGTCCCGACCAGTATCGCGCTGGCTCGCATCGCGTCGGCCTTCTCCTGCTCGCTTCACGTTGGAAGTCCGCTACCGCGAGGATTCTAGCCCGTGACGGCGGCGGCCTGATCCGCCCTCACTTCCTGCCTCGAGCGTCTCACCCGCAGTTGAAACGTGCCACCCACGGCGTTCCGCCTTTGTAGGCATGAACCCCGGCCCGACGTCCAGCCTGCAATTCTCACCAGGTCCCTACTGCGGGCGCCGATATGCCAACCATCGCGGGCGCCCTCGCGACGTGCCCTGGTGAGAAATGCAGGCTAGGCGATTCCCCATCGAGGCGTGCCAACAGCCCACCAAGCTCCGAGTGAGCGGTTTGGGCGTACTCCGCCTCCGATCGCCTTCGCCACTGCTTCCAACGAAGAAGGCATGGAGTCACAGACGAGGAGAAAGGCACCGATGAGGAGATCGGCGTTTCCGGGAACGGAGACGGGAGACGGCGGCGGTGGTGCTACGATCCGCGCAATGCGTGACCGGGGACGGCGGGGAGAGAGCTTTGGGCGATGAGGCGGAGGGATCCGCGCGGCGGTGGGGGCGGCGGCTGGTCACGTCGCTTGCGGCGGTGGTGACGCTGCTGGTGTTCGCGATTGTGCTGGGAACGCTTTTCCCTTCCCTTGGCTTCGTCAGCGGGTTCGGGACGCTGCTTGACTCGCTTTTCTCGCTGCACGTTCTTCTTGCGGGACTGATCGCCATCGTGCTCGCGCTGTGGGCGCTGCGGATGGGCGGACGGCGGGCGACGACGGTCATCCTGTGGCTGGCGATCGTGTCCGCTCTTGGCGCGGTGGTCCCGATCGGGGCGCTGGCAGGCGCCGCCAGTCGCACCGGCGCGCAGATTTCCTGGATGGATCATCTGCGCGCGGCCGCGCCGGGGTCGAGCGCGAGGCCGGATGACACGCTGGTCTTCGCGACAGTGGGCGGCAAGACACTGCGCGCCGACGTCTATCTTCCGGTGAATGCTGCTGCGCGCTCCGCGCCGGTGGTGATGATTCACGGCGGCGGATTTTCGGGAGGCAGGCGCAGCGACGGGCGCAACTGGGATCGCTGGCTCGCGTCGCGCGGCTACACGGTCTTCGACGTGGATTACCGCCTCGATCCGCCGGTCACCTGGAATCTGGCCGCGCAGGATGTGGCCTGCGCGATGGCCTGGGTCGCCGCGCACGCAGGCGATTACAACATTTCGCCGGATCGCATGTTGGCTGCGGGGCGATCGGCGGGCGGCGGGCTGGCGTTGCAGGTCGGCTACGGGCTGGGCGATGGAACGGTGACGTCGAGTTGCGGAGGCGATGCGCCGCAGCCCGCGGCGATCTTCGCGCTCTACCCGCCGGACGATCTCGCGCTGGCCTGGAATCTGAACACGGGAATCGGGCCGGTGAGCGGGCGGGCGTTCAAAACCGGATACATTGGCGGCTCGCCCGAACAGTTTCCCGAGAGGTATCGGGCCGTGTCGCCAATATCTCACGTGCGGCCGGGCCTGCCACCAACACTGATTGCGGCGGGGGCGCACGATCACCTGGAGCCGCTTGGCGGGCACATCGAAATGGCCGACAAGCTGAACGCCGCGGGCGTCCCGAATGAGCTGGTCATCGTGCCTTACGGCGAGCATGCCTATGACCTCGTGTGGGGCAGCCTCGGAGCGCAGATCACCCGGCACGCGCTGGCGGATTTCCTCGCGCGGTATTTGCCGGCGAAGGTGGCGCCGTAGCCGATTGTGCGAGCGGAGCGGCGGCCGGTGTGAGCACACGCTGCGAGAGAGGCAGCGCAGCCCTCGTCACCCATTTCACGCGAGCAGCGGGACGAACTGCGTCGAAGCCAGCGAGGCCGCGACGCCGTCGGAGACCTCGTTGACCCGCGCGCGCTCGCGCAGGCCATGCGGATAGGCAGGCAACTTCGCCTTGTCGGCGAGGTACTTGAGGATCGCCGACGACTCCGTGAGGACGAAGTCGTCGTCTTCGAGCACGGGGACCAGGCCCCACGGGTTCAGCGTCAGGTAGTCCGGCGTCTTCTGCTGGCTCTTCATCAGGTCAATGACGACCGGCTCGAACGGGATGCGCGCCTCTGCGCAAAACAACATGACCGACAACGAAGTCGGCGAGACGGGGTTGCAATAAAGCTTCACGTGAGTTCTCCTTCCCTTGGGTTCGTAGTCAGACGGTCAGACAAAGAACAAAGATGCGACGTAGCGCATTCTCGCTTTGTTGGGGTTCTTCAACGGAACGAGACGAAAGGTCCTACCCATCAAAAGGCTCGGCTCAAGGACACGAATCAGCCGCCCATCGGGATCTCGCCTGCACTTCTCACCGCGTCCCTACTGCGGGCGCCGATCTGCCGGCCATCGCGAGCCCTTTCGCGACTCGGCGCCCTGCCGCTCCATGACGTAGCGCTGACAGGCACATCGGAGCCCTCGAAACGTGACGTGGTGAGAAATTGTGGCTCGACACTGGCTGCTCGATAGGGAACGGCAAGGTCACTGGCGCCTTGCGGCGCCCCAGAATGCCCTCGGGCTCGACCGGCGGTGTCCAAGCTGCTTGAAGAGAGGTCGAAGCCGAGGACCTGCGGGGTCCCGATTTCGCGAGATGCCCGTTTCCGGACGGCCCTCTTCCACAAACGGACAGCTTCTGAGGCGGAGAAGACCCTGGGGACCACGGTAACTCCTTGCAGTCGAGCCAAGAGACCGGAGGTGGTCGAGGTGGCATGAATCCTGCTGAGAATGAGAGACGAGATGGGCGACGTGAACATGCGGCGGGTCCGTGGACATGGCGACGTTCGCCACGGTTGCGCGGTGTCCCCCGATCTCACGTTGGCCCGACAGCTGAAGGAGTGACCCGTGGCGATCTCTCAGGATCTCAAGCAGGCTCTGCGCGGATTGCGGCGCACGCCAGGCGTCACCGCGGTGGCTCTCTTCACGCTGGTCCTTGGCATTGGCGCCAGTACGGCCGTGTTCTCGGTACTCCAGACCCTCTTCCTCAGGCCACTCCCCTTCTCGGAGCCGGAGCGCCTGGTCGCCCTTCACACCGCCGACCCGAACAAGCACTTCCCGAACTCGAGATTCCTCCCCCTGTCTGCCGCCTGCTACCGGGACATCCAGCAGCGACAACGAGTTTTCTCAGGCGTGGCTGCCTATCAGCCAAAGGGCTATACCTTGACCGGCGTGGGGGATGCGGAACGGGAGTCGGGCCTGAGGGTGACGGGGTCCTTCTTCCAGGTGCTCGGCGCCCGGGCGGCGCTGGGGCGCGTGCTGCAAGTGGCCGACGAGCGCGACCCGAGCGTCGTCGTCCTCTCCCACAGCCTTTGGAGCCGCCAGTTTGGAGGAGATCCAGGCATTCTCGGGCGGAGCATCATCCTCAACGGCAAGGGGTACGTCGTGGTGGGCGTGATGCCTCGGACGTTCGCCTGGCAGGGGCAACCCCAGTTGTTCATTCCCGATCCGCCCTCCCCTCGGGAGCTGGAAGAAGTCAGAGGAACCCTGGCCTTCGATGCGATTGCGCGTCTTGGAACCGGCATTTCCCTGGACCAGGCCAGGGCGGGCATGGAAGAGCTGGGGCGGGAGCTCCAGGCGGAGCTTCCCGATGCGAAGGAATGGGGAATCGGCACGGTCAAGCTCTGGGAGTTCTTCTACGGTCAGCGGCGAGCAACCATGGGGTTCCTCCTCCTGACCGGGATCTTCGTGCTGGTCATCGCGTGCTCCAATCTGGCAAATCTTATGATCGCCCGGGCGGCCACGAGGCAGCGCGAGATGGCGCTTCGTCGAGCACTCGGCGGCGGTTGGAAGGGAGTGCTTCGACCGTTCCTTGCGGACGGCCTCGTCCTGTCCGTTGCGGGCGGAGGCTTCGGGCTGCTGCTTGCGTGGGGGCTATCCGGCACCTTGCGCCCCTACGTGCCCCCGGAACTGCTGGGCGCCTACGGCCTGGATGTGCGGGTGCTGTGCTTCACCGTGGCGGTCTCGGTGCTCACCGCTCTTGTGGCCGGCCTCGTCCCCGCCCTGCTGTTCCCGCGTTTGAACCTGTCGGCGTGCCTCCGGCAAGGGGATCGTGGCGCCAGTGGGCACTCCCATGATTGGCTGCGGAACATCCTGGTGGCGGCCCAGGTGGCCCTGACCCTCGCCCTACTGGTGAGTTTCGGCGCGCTCTGGCAGAGCCTGAATAAGCTGCGGCAGGCGCCCATGGGGTACCAGACGGACAAGGCCATGGCCTTCACCGTGACCCCTGACGCCCTGAGGTATCCCACCGATGCCCAGCAAGCGGCATTCATGCGCCAGATCGTTCGTGGGTTGTCAGAGCTTGAGGGCGTCGAGGCGGCGGGTTCCATCAGTGCGACCCCGATGGGCGGCGGCTCAAATGGGGACTTCATTCTCCCCGGGCGCGAAAGCGTGAACCTCTCAGCCCACTACCGCTCCGTGAGCCCTGGAGGTTTCAACGCCCTCGGCATGACCCTTCTCAGGGGGCGCGGGTTTGAGGATACCGATTGCGTGGAACGCCCTGAGAACATTATTGTTAGCCGCTCCCTCGCAGCACGTTGCTGGCCGGGTCAGGACCCGATCGGCAAGACCATCGTCAAGCAGATGTACGACGAAGTGGGCACAACCTTTCGAGTCGTTGGCGTGGTCGAGGATGTTCGCCACCAAGGTCCTGCGGTGGACCGCGGACTAGAAACGATCTACTGGCCCGCCCATGGTCCCTTCTGGGCAAGCTCGTGCAGGGTCGTGGTGCGAGCTCAAGGGGATCCAATGGCTCTGGTGCCCGCCATTCGAACCTTCATGAAGCAGGTAGACCCGGATCTGCCCCTGACCGGCATTCAGACCCTCCGATCCGTCTTGGACTCGAACTTGGATCCTTCCAGGACCGAAGCTTCCCTCATGGGGCTTCTGGCCGGGAGCACACTCTGCCTCGCCGCGGCAGGGATCTACGGCCTCATGGCCTTTGCCGTCTCCCAACGCAGGCGGGAAATCGGCATCCGCAAGTCTCTCGGCGCTCAAAACTGGCAGGTGCTATGGCAGATCGCTCGACGGGGCATGGTGCTCACGTTGTCCGGTCTGGGCGCCGGTGTCATCCTGACCCTGGCTCTGGGCCGCGTCCTGGCGAGCCAGGTCTATGGCGTCTCCGCCACCGACCCCGTGTCCATCGCGTTGGCGGGCGTTTGCTTTGGGATCGTGGCCCTTGCAGCATGCCTGATCCCGGCTTCGCGGGCGGCCCGCATGAATCCAGTCGATGTCCTGCGCTCAGAGTGAAGGTTACACTCCCCTCCGCGGCAGCCGTAGCATGGCGGCGCTCTCAACCAAGACGAAACATCGGCATCGGTGCTGCCCATCCGAAGGCTTGAGTCAAGGACACGACTCGGCAGTGGGTCCGGATGAGTGGGGTCCGAGGCGACGAGCATGACCGGGAACGACGAATGGCTTCGCTCCGCCCGAGCCAATACGCGACGACAACTCCGTTCCGCCGTGTTACGATTTCGCTCAGATAGAAGCGAGAAGCCCTATGGCGTCGAGAACGGACTCGCAACACAAGCTGCGGAGGCGCCCGCGTAACCGTTTCAATTGAATTTGCGGATTTGATCACTGTACCTGGAAGGAGTGGGTCATGAGCAACAAAGACGCGAGCAAGCCGAGAGTCTCTCCGATCATCCTTGGGCTGACAATCGGGATCATGGGGCTCTTCATCTGCGTCCCACTGCTCTCGGCAGCGGCGACCTCCGCCGATTTCCACGAGGAGCTGAACTTCTTCCCACCCTTCTGCTCGGACGCCCGCGTCCTCGAGGCGCTCGGTCGCAGCATCGGTCCAGGGCCGGAGCTCGGAGAAGCCGATGAGATCTCGAACCCTTGTGGCTACGGCGACTCCATCATCGTCGACTACGACCCGACCACGCAGCAGGTTCACCTGTCACCCTCGGACAGCAACAACTACCAGATCATCGACATCTCCATCTTGAACATCGTGTTCGACACCGCCGGCCAGACGATCACCGGCCTGACGCCGGTCTCGGACACGCTGATCGACGTTGCGGAGTCCGGCGCCTTCACACGCACGATCTCATTCACCGGCAACTCGATCACGATCGGCTACGTCATCGACAACCCCGAAGCGCAGGAGGACCGGCTCGAGTTCAGCGACGGGTCGGCCACGTTCCAGGTGCAGTTGCAGGAGGCGGCGGTCCCAGTCCCCGTGATGGGACCGTGGGGCATCGGTCTGTTCGTGGTGACCTTGCTCGCCTGCGGCCTGTGGCTGATCCGACGCAGCAGCTAGCCCGCATGATTCACCTGGGTTGCTCACACCCACCCTGTCCCCCTTCAGCGACTCGCCTGCGGCGAGGTTGCGTCGCGAGACCGGCGAGGTGGCGTGCGCAGTGGGGTTTTCGAGCCGAGGGGCGTGAGGCGAACCCGCGGGGAGGGGTGGTGGGAGGGCGCGGAGGGGGCCGCGGGTCTGTGAGGGGTGGCTGGTGGAAAACTTGACAGTACGTTGAGCACCCCGAGGTGAGAAAGCACCGCTGAGTGCGGCGCATCGCCGGTCGCAGGAGAAGTCTGGTGAAGAGTGCGGGCTAGCCCGCACTTCTCACGGGGTCACGTTGCGAGGGCGCCGAACTGCCCGCCAACGGAAACCATCGAGTCACGATCCACCGGAACTATCCCGGACCTAGCGTGTGGTGGTGACTGCTCAACCTCGCTGTGAATGACGCCGCATCTCGTCACCTTCGGTACACGTCGGTGCTCAGATACTTGAGGCCGGAGTCAGCCATCAACGTGACTACCTTGGCGCCCGGCCCGAGCCGCTCGGCGACTTGGATCGCGGCGACGACGTTTGCTCCGGACGACGTCCCGGCGAAGAGGGCCTCTTCCCGTGCGAGGCGCCTCGTCATCTCCTTCGCGTCGTCGGTCCGGACCGCCAGAATGTCGTCGACGAGGGTTGGCTCCCAGAGTGGCGGGGTGAAACCGACGCCGACTCCTTCAATTTTGTGAGGCCCCGCCTGACCTCCGAGCAGCACCGACGATTCTGCGGGCTCGACGACAACGATCCTGATGCTCGGTCTGTGTCGCTTGAGGACGGTGGCCACCCCACGCGAAGAAGCCGCCGTACCGACGCAATGTACGAAGGCGTCGACCTCCCCCGCCGTCTGGCTCCAGATCTCCTCGCCCAATCTAGCGTAGCCCGCGATGCTGTCGTGGTTGTTGAGCTGGTCGGTCCAGTAGGTGTGAGGCTCTCGGCTCAAACCACGGGCGACCTCGACCATGTCCAGGATCAGCTTCTTGGTGGTCCGCCCCCCCTCGCTCGGCACGAGCGTCAGCTCAGCGCCAAGCGCCACCATGTGATCCAGCTTTTCCTGGCTGAACGCATCGGAGGTGACGATCCGGAGACGATAACCCCTGGCGGCGCAGACCAGCGCCAGGGATGTCCCCGTGCTGCCGCCTGTGTACTCGACGACGGTGTCTCCAGGCTTCAGTCGACCATCATCCTCCGCACGCGAGATCACGGCCTGAGCCATCCGGTCCTTGACGCTGCCCGTGGGGTTCTCCCATTCGAGCTTCACGAAGATGTCCGCACAACCGGGCGGTACGACCTTGTGGAGCTGAACCATCGAGGTGCTTCCAATGGCCTTGAGGATGTCCACGCGTTGCAGTCCCCCTTGGTCTCCTCACGGTGCGGAGTTTACCTTGCAGCCTTGATTCCGATCCCACCCGTGCCACCCATCAGAAAGCGTCAGTCAAGAACACGAATCGGCATCCAGCCCGATTTGGTCACGTCGTGCGCGGGGAAGGTGGTCAGGCATCGCTCGGCGCGGGCCGCCAGGTACCTCGTGAACGCGCGGTCTGCCGCGCTGAACCGAGAATCAAGCGGAGACCCTGCCCATTGGCGCCTCACTCGCCACCGGGTTTAGGTACCATCGGGAACATGACATCGAGACATCCTCTCCGCGCGCTGATTCCGGCTCTGGTTCCGGCGGTTGCCCTCGTGGCCGGCCTGCCGTTCGTGAATCGGCTCGAGCCGGTCGTCCTCGGCCTGCCGTTCCTGCTGTTCTGGATCCTCGGTTGGGTGATGGTCACGCCGCTCTTCCTCGCCGTCGCCTACGTCCTTTCTGAACCGAAAGACGACGGCTCGACAGGCGGAGCGGACCGGTGACGACCCCCCTGCTCGTCATCGTCGGGTTCGTCTTGGTGTCTGCGGTGGTCGGCGTGGTCGGCCGCGGCCGAGGCGCGATGGACGTAGAGCGGTGGAGCGTCGGCGGCCGCAAGTTCGGCGTCATCCTCGTCTGGCTGTTGATGGCCGGCGAGATCTACACCACCTTCACCTTCCTGGGCGCGAGCGGCTGGGCGTACTCGCGGGGCGGACCGGCCTTCTACATCCTGGCCTACGGCACGCTCGGCTACATCATCTCGTTCTTCCTGCTGCCGCCGGTGTGGCGCATGGCCAAGCGGCTCGGCCTGCACACCCAGCCGGACTTCTTCCTGGCGCGCTACGACAGCCAGACCCTCGCCAGCATGACGGTGCTGATCGGCGTGTTCTCCATCGTGCCCTACCTGCAGCTTCAGCTCGCTGGCCTCGGCATGATCGTCGAGATCGCCAGCGGCGGTGCGATCTCCTCCAACCTGGCCATCGTCGCGGCGTTCGCAGTGACCTGCGTCTTCGTCTACACCAGCGGGATCCGGGGGATCGCGTGGGTGGCGATCATCAAGGACGTTGCGATGCTCGTCGCCGTGGTCGTGATCGGCATCGGGCTGCCGGCGATGTACTTCGGCGGCGTGGGCAAGATGCTCGCCGAGATGATGCGCCAGCACCCTGCCCACCTCACCTTTCCGGGCGGAACGACGACCATGGGCGTGGGCTGGGTGATCAGCACGATCCTCCTCACCGGCATGGGCTTCTACTGCTGGCCGCACACTTTCGCGTCGGCGTACTCGGCAAAGGACGACCGCACGTTGAAGCGCAACGCGATTGTCATGCCGCTCTACCAGCTGCCGATCCTGCTCGTCTTCTTCGTCGGCTTCACCGCGCTGCTGGTGATACCGGACCTGAAGAACCCGGACACCGCGCTGCTGGCGCTGGTCACCCGCAGCTACCCGGGGTGGTTCGCCGGCTTCATCGGGGGCGCCGGCGCCGTCACGGCGATGGTGCCCGCGGCGATGCTCCTGCTCGGGGCGTCGACGCTGGTCGCCAAGAACCTCTACCGGCCGCTGATGCGCCGACCTGTCAGCGAGCAGCACCTGATGCGCGCATCGCGCGCCGTCATGCTGCTCCTCGCCGTCGCCGCGCTCCTGCTCGCGCTGTGGTCTCCCAACGAGCTGGTCAAGCTGCTGATCTTCGGCTACGACGGCATCGCACAGCTGTTCCCCGGCATCGTGCTCGGCGTGTTCGTGCGCCGCGCCACAGCCCGTCCCGTCATGCTCGGACTGATCGCCGGGGAGGCGGCCGTGGTGGGGCTCATCTGGAGCGGCCACGATCCGTTCCTCGGCCTCAACGCCGGGTTCGTGGCGCTCGTCGTCACCTCGGCGGTCACGCTCGTGTCGATGGCGATCCTGGGCCCACGGGCGCCGGCCGGCACGCCGGCCGTCGGACCGCAGGACTGAACGCGCCGTCGCGAAAGGACTGAACGATGAACGACCTCACAGCCGAAGTCGAGTCGATGACAAAGACCCTCGTGGCGTGGCGGCGCGACTTCCACCGCCATCCCGAGCTGGCGTTCGAGGAGCAGCGGACGTCGGCCGTGATCCGGGCGTTCCTGGAGTCGGAGGGGATCGAGGTCGCGAGCTGCGGCCGAACGGGGCTTCGCGGCATTCTCCGCGGTGGACGACCGGGGCGGACCGTCGCGCTGCGGGCCGACATGGACGCGCTGCCTGTGGCCGAGCTCGCCGAGCACGACTTCCGGTCCGAGAATGCCGGCGTCATGCACGCGTGCGGGCACGACGGCCACATGGCGATCCTGATGGGCGCCGCGAAGGTCCTCGCCGCTCGCCGAGAGACGCTGCCGGGGAACGTCGTGCTCCTGTTTCAGCCCTCGGAGGAGAACCCGCCGGGCGGCGCCCGGCTGATGATCGAGGAGGGCGCCCTCGACGGGGTGGATTCCGTCTTCGGTCTCCATCTCTGGCAGCCGCTGCCGAGCGGCGTCGTCGGCCTACGCGCCGGCGCCTCGATGGCCCAGGCCGACGAGTTCGAGGTGGTCGTCCAGGGGCGCGGAGGCCACGCCTCGCAGCCGGACCTGACGGTCGACCCCGTCGTGGTCGCGTCGCACATCGTCGTCGCCGCGCAGACCATTGTCAGCCGGTTTTCGAACCCACTCGAACCGGTTGTGGTGTCGTTCACGACGATCCACGGCGGCCGGATCCACAACGTCATCCCGGACTCCGTGACAATGACCGGGACGGTGCGGACGCTGGATCCCGAAACTCAGCGGGCCGTCAAGCAGCGGCTCGGCGAAGTCTGCGAGGCGACGTGCCGGCTGTTCGGCGCCACCGCCACCTTCACCTACCACGACGGCTACCCCCCGGTCCTCAACGACCCCGCGTCGGTCGAGCTCGTGCGCCGCGTGGCATCGCGCGAGCTGGGCGAGGATGCCGTCGAGACCGTCGCGCCGGTCATGGGCGGAGAGGACTTCGCCTACTACCTGCAGCACGTTCCGGGCGCGTTCGCGCTGCTCGGTATCGGCTCCGACAGGCCCCACCCACACCACAACGCCCGGTTCGACATCGACGAGAGCGTCCTGCCGCTGGGGGTCCGGCTGATGACGGCCGTGGCGCTGGCGATGCTGTGAGCAATTCGCTGCGCGAATTGCTTTTCAGGGGCAGGCCAGGGTAAGTTTGACCTGCCCCGCCCACGCAGGAAGGAGACTTCTGATGCTCTCTTCCTGTCGGCTTCACGACACAAAGACAACACACATCACGGTCGATGACCGCGAGCGGAGGTCCGGCGTCGCTGCGCTCCTGCAGCGCCACGAGGGCGTCGAGGTCACGGTGCGTCGACTGGCTGTCGGCGACTATGTGGTCGAGGACACGTTGGCAGTGGAGCGAAAGACGGTCATGGACTTTGCCGTCTCGCTGTGTGACGGGCGGTTGTTCCGCCAGGCGCTTCACCTGCGGACGTCGGTCGCCTACGACCGAGTGCGCCTGGTTCTTGAAGGCGCTGGCTCCGAGCTCCGGCGCATGAACCTGTCGCGCGAGGCGATTCAGGGCGCGCTTGTCTCGCTGACCCTTGCTTTCGACCTGCCGGTACTGCGCTCCGGGTCGCCCGCAGAAACGGCAAAGATCATCCTCATGGCCGCAGACCAGCTTCGTCGCCGCGAGCAGTCACTGATGCCGCGCCGCGGTCCACGGCCGAAAGACATTCGCCGGATACAGCTCCTGATGCTGCAGGCCGTGCCGGACATCGGCCCGGTCAAGGCCACGGCGCTTCTCGAGGGTCTTGGAAGTCCAGCAGCCATCGCCGACGCCTCATTCGAGGAGATTGAAGCCACATATGGCATCGGGCCCGAGACCGCCACGCGGTTGCATGCCGTCCTCCACACCGGCGACCAGCCTGCCTCCCATCAGGATGTCGGGAAGCACTGACCCGCGCTCGCCGGCGACATTGCGTCCGTAATCTGCGACCGGGCAGCCGCCCCTTGACTGCTCCGCGGGCGAGACTATTCTCCAGGTCGGTGAGAGCGCCTCCCCCATCTCCCCTGCAACCGCCGAGCATCCCGCTTGGTTGGTCGGGCGCCTCCCCCGCTGTCTGACGTGCACGAGTGATACCCTGCCACAAGCCTCTCCGCTGTCGGGTACGCCCAAGGTTGCCACGAGATGTTTGACCGGCTCAAGTCGTTCCGCTTTTGGTTCCTCCAGCTGGGGCTGACCGCGTGCTGGATCGGGTCATGGCACGTAGGGCGGATGCTCGAGCACACGACCCATGCGAGCCTTTGGTTCCCCCCCGCCGCCCTGACCTTCGCCATGTTCGCGATCGAGGGCGCGCTCGCCTTTCCGGCGGTGCTGGTCGCAGCGATCGTCACCACTTTCCAGTCGGCGGCGATCCACGGAGATACCCGCGCGGCCGGCGCGATCCTGGTCTCCGGCATCAGCTTCGGCCTCGCGCACTCGCTCGCGTACGGGACGGGGGCGTGGCTGTTCGACCGCCTCGACCGCGCCGACCGGCTCGGGACGCCACGATCCGTGGTCGGGTTCCTGCTGGTGGCGACGCTGTCCTCGCTGCTGGCGGCGACGACTGGTTTCGAGGCGGTGGCCGTCACCGGCGAGGCGATTCCCGGCGGGCTCGCCGAGAACCTGGTTGCGTGGTGGATCGGCGACCTGGCTGCGGTGGTGACCCTGGTGCCGGTACTGCTCACGGTGGTGGACTGGGGAAACCGCATTGCCGGCCTGCCGGCGGCCGGCTGGGCCGCAAGGCTGCGGCGGCTCGGTCTCTCCGACGTGCCCTTCGGCGGGTTCATGCTCAGGCTAGCGATCTCCGTCGGCCTGGTGGTCGGGTTCGGCGCCCTCGCCGCGGTGGGCTCGCTCGGCATCCCCGTGGCACTCGCGGTGTACGTCCTGATCGTGCCCCTGATGTGGATCGCCCACACCGACGGCGGCCTGCGCACGATGGTGGCCGTGGCCGTCCTGGCCTTCGCGGTCGTCACCACCACAAGCCTGCTCGGGCTCACCGAGCAGGCGTTCAACTACCAGGCGGCGATGGTCGCGATCGCCGCAACCGGGCTGTTCAACGTCGCGGTGCCTCGCCTGTACGCCGACAACCGCCGCCTCCGCAACCGCCTCACCTACGACCAGCTCACCGGCGCCCGCACCAGGACGGCGTTTCACGAGGCCGCCGAGGAGGCCCTTGTAGGACGCGGCCGGCGTCGCACGCCCTCGTCCCTGATCGTCCTCGACGTGGACCATTTCAAACGCATCAACGACACTTTCGGACACGCCGCGGGTGACGCGGTGCTGGAGGGCCTCGGGCGCCTGTTCCGCGGGACGCTGCGCGGCAGCGACCTGTTCGGGCGTCTCGGCGGCGAGGAGTTCGCAGTGTTCGTTCCCGACGCGGGGCGCAAGCTCGCAGTCGAGATCGCCGAGCGGTTGCGGACCGCGCTGGCCGACGTGCAGTGGCCCGCCGGGGTTGCCGACGCCGGCATCAGCGCCAGCTTCGGGGTCGCGGAGGTGGCCCAGGACGAGACCCTGGCGAGCGCCCTCACGCGCGCCGACCGCGCGCTCTATCGGGCCAAGGCCGAGGGCCGCGACCAGGTCTGCGTCGACTGACCCGGCCGTCCGACGGGACCGGCGGGCGAGACGAGCCGCAGCCGCCGCCGGGGATCTTGCCCGGGATCAGCGGACGAGAGGCGCCGCCGGCGAGCCCCACATGAGCGGGAACACTTCGGAGAAGACGTTCCACTCAGATGCGACCTGGGCGGGCGGCTGCCAGCGGACCGTGCCGTCGCTGTAGCCATCGTGCCGGTACCAGAACAGCTCGCCGGTCGGCTTGAGGCCGTAGATGATGCCCTCCCCCGGGGAGAAGAGATGGGTGAAGATCTGCCAGCCGGAGCCAACCACCTTGGGACCTTCCCAGGTGTTCGCACCGGTCAGGTACCCCGTGTGCCGGTACCAGAGGAGGGTGCCGTCGGGATTCTCGGCGTAGATCACGCCCTGGCCTCCTCCGAACACCTGGGAGAAGCCGCCCCAACCCGTCCCCACCAGAATCGGGCCCGACCATGTCGGTGACGCGGCCGCATTGCCCGCGTCGCTCTGCTTGAACCAGCGCAGCGAGCCGTCCTGGCCGATGCCGTAGACCACCCCGTCGCTCATGGCCACGATGTGTGCAAAGCCGCCCCAGCCGCCGCCGACGTCGACGGGGCCACGCCACGCCGAGGTGCCGTCAGCGAAGCCGTCGTGGCGGTACCAGGCGAGATGCCCGTCCGGCCTCAGGGCGTAGAGGCTGAAGCCGTAGGCCGAGCCGCTGCCGTCGATCGGGCCGTACCACGCCGGAATCACCTCGCGGAAGCTCTGCCAGCCCGTCCCGACGAGCTTGGGACCTTGCCACTCGTGAATCACCGGCAGAGCCGCCGGCGGCGCGGCCGGCGGCGGCGCTCCGGACACCACCGAAGGCAGCACGCTCTTTCCGAGCCGACCGGCCGACGGTCCGGCGAACTTTCCCGCCGAAGGCTGAGTCGCCACCGCTCCCGCCCTGCTTCGCGGATCGGCGCGCCTCGGGGCCTGGAAGCCGGAGCCCGCGCGCTCGGCCGAGATCTTCGGGGGCTCGCTCCCGGGAGGGTTGTGGTCGACGCCGAACAGGTGCGCGTACCAGACGAGGTCGCCGTTCGGCTCCACCGCGTAGAGGAACTCCTTCTTCCACGTGGTGGCGTCGAACCTGCCGATGAACTGCTCGCGCAACGTCCCGTTGGCGGCCAGCCGGGTCAGCTCGTCGGCGAGGTACGTCATCGCGTCCACGCCCCAGTTGCCTTCGAGTTCCGCCTCCTGCGCGATGCGACGCGTGGCGCGGTCCTCGATGGTCGCCATCGCGTCACTGCCGTAGACCAAATTCGCGGGTTGGCGGGCCGCATCGCGTTCACTGGTCGGGACGCCTCGGGGCGTCGAAATTGGCAACGTACACAGGGTGTTCGGATTGGACGCGCGGAGCGTGTATGTCCCCGAACCAACCGTCTCGTCGAGGGTCTGGGCGAAGGTGTCACTGCAGTAGTCGCGGAAGGTGCAGTCACCGTTGACCGGGTACGTGGTGACCGGCTGGCTGCCACAGGTGATCGCCGCCATCAGTCGTTCAGGCAGGTGGTCCGGCGCGGTGGGCTCGTCGAGCTCCCGCCAGTAGGGACGAACGCTGAGGAACGAGGCGTGGCGCAGGAGCCGAGGCCCGTAGGTCTGCTTGACGGTGGCGTAGTTGCCGCCCGCCTCGTACTCGATGGCGACCATCGCCAGGGCCAACGAGCTCATGTAGTACTCGAAGGTGGGCAGCGGCTTGAACCGCGGCGGCAGCAGCGCGCCGGTCAGCTTGCCCGGGTTGGCGGGATCGGAGTAGACGTGGAGGCGGTCGCTCCAGTCCCACAGGTCCGCCTCGTCGGCGCCCTGGTCGAGGAACCGGTCGGCGACGCGCAGGGCGTCACGCACCAGCTTGGCCTTGGCGGCGGGGTCCGTCGGCCGTGCACGGAGGTCGTCCCTGATTTGCTCGATCTCCTCCTTGCGCCGCTTGAGCTCGCGCAGTCGAGCGTAGTTCGCCTCCCGGAACGAGAAGTCCTGAAGGGCGTCGAGCTGTTTCTGCAGGTCATCCATGCGGCTGTTCAGCGCAACCAGCTCGTGGTTGATCTGGGCGATCGCCTGGCCGACCGGGTCGGGTCCGCCGGTCACCGCGGTGACCAGTCCCTTGGCCACGCCCAGCACCGCTCCCACCGGCGGGGAGGCGATGGTCATGACGGCGATCGTGGTGTCGATCACCTTGTTGGTGTCGGGGTTCTTGCCATACTGGGCCCAGTCATAGGCGAACTTGAGCGCGTCCTCCGAGCCCAGCGGCAGGGCGTTCGGGTCATCGCCCCGTGCTTCCCCTGCAGGCATGACGCACACAGCCGCAGCGGCCAGCACGAGAGCGAGCACGAGGCGACTGACGCCGTCGGTCACGCGACGCGAAGAGTTGCTTGCCATCGCCCATCTCCCATGGAGCGTCGCTACGCTCGAGGAGCTTCTCGATGCCGGGATGCGGGTCGTGACGACCTCAGCGCCGCCTCGGCCCGGCCCATCCGAGCTTCGGCGGCAGCCGGCGTCCCCGGTCGAGCCGTTGTTGAGGGTGCTGGGTCCCGAGGTCAGCGACAGGAGCCAAGTGATCGAGGACCGGTCACCGGTGGGTTCTGCGGAGTCCCGGGGTGCCGCGAACGGGCTCACCACCGCAAGGTGGAGCCGTCGGTGAGGTCCCCCCTTGAACACGCCGGCCACGCGCTGAAAGTGCAAAGCCCCAGATCGACGCGATAGTGGTCTCGTATTGACTCCTGGTCTCAGCCTCCGAGAAGGCGAGCGACGCGCCGCCTATTCCCGGCTTCGACCCGAGAGCCGGCGGCCGGTGACGCGGCATGAGCCGATCGGCCGCGGGGCTCACCCCGATCGCCGCGCCGAGGGTTGGGCGCGACGGCGCAGGGCGTATCGTCGGCACCTGGCGCCCCAACCGCCGCGGCCGGAAGGTCGACATCGCGGTCAAACCCTTCGCCGAGCCACCGAAGGAGATCGCGAAGCAGATCGCCGCCGAGACGGCGTACATCGAGCGGTTCCTGTCGCAGTGACCGCCCCGTTCACAGAGGCCCCGGCGTACCGCACCACGAATGCCACGTCGGGGAGCGCCTCGGAGGCCTCCGGCGGCCCCTCCGGCTTCCGGTTGCGGAGCTCCCGCCAGGAGGCCCTCGCCGGGGATGCGAACCCGCACTGACCCGAGACGCAGCGTACCGTCAAATGGCGGCTCGGCGAAGCCTGCAAAGCGACATGCCGGCTGTTCCGCGCGACCGCAGCACCCACATCTACGCGCACTGCAGGGTACCCATCCGCGCCATCGTGTCGAGGCGCGCAAGATCGAAATCTCCGTGGTGCACGAGGCCGTCGACCCTTGGGACACCCTCGATCTGCGGCACGACGCCTCCCTTCGCACTCCGCCACAGCCCGCTCGCGGGTCCTTGCAACCACAATCAACGGGCCTGAGCGTGTAGAGTGGCGGTCGACAACGATCGGTGGTCCCGCGACCGAGCCGTCCAGGCGCCGAGAACGGAGGCAATGAAATGGCCAAGGGTGATGCGAAGAAAGAGAAGACCAACAAGCCCAAGCTCTCGCCCAAGGAGAAGAAGGCGGCCAAGGCCAAGAAGCAGGCCGCCAAGGCGGCGAAGTAGGCTTGAATACAGCGTCTGGCACGTCATGTAACGAACTCTAACCCCGGGGACGGGGACCCAGAGAATGGTCTCGGCCGTCGTCGCCTGTGGTGCGTCCTCGAAACGTTCGTCCAGCTGACGTCGCGGCTGGCCCCTCGCTGCTATGCCTCGCCGGCGTCAGGACGCTCGTCGAGCGCCGCGCGCACCTCGCGCGCCAGCACGTCGACGCCGAACGGCTTTTGCAGGAAACGCACTGAGCCGCCGCTCACCCCGTTCCGCACCGCCTCGTCTTCGGTGTAACCGGACATCAGGATGACCTTCAGCTCCGGCCAGCGATCCAACAGGCCCTGGGCCAACTGCGGCCCGGTCGCACCCGGCAACATGAGGTCGGTGAGCAGGACATCGAACGGCTCCTCGGCCGGAAGCCTCCCCGCTTCCTCGGCGCTGCCGAGCGCCACGATGTCGTACCCGAGACTGGTGAGGATGCTTCGCAGTCCCTCCCGGACGCCTTCCTCGTCCTCTACCACCAGAATCCGCTCCCCCGCGCCGTACTCCCGGCCGAGCACCGGAGAGGGAACCTCCACCGCCGCGATTCCGGCTCCAGCCGCTGCACCCGGCAGCGTAATGGTGAACGTCGTCCCCGCGCCGGCGGTGCTCTGAACCTCGATCCGCCCGCGGTGCTGGGTGACGATGCCCTGAACCACTGACAGCCCCAGTCCGGTGCCCTTCCCGGCCCCCTTGGTCGTGAAGAACGGCTCGAAGACGTGGTCGCGAATCGCCTCCGGGATGCCGTGGCCGCTGTCACTCAGGGACAACCACGCCTGATGGGCGTCGTCCGCGCCGGTCCGGATCACGAGTTTGCCGCCCTCGGGCATCGCATCGGCAGCATTCACTGCCAGGTTGATGATGACCTGCTGGAGCTGCCCTCGATCGGCATCCAGCGGCAGCTCCTGCTCGGCGAGGTCGATCGTGACCGCGATGTTCTCCCGAATCAGGTGGCGCAGCAGCTTCGCCGCATCCCGGACCGACTCGTTGAGGTCGATTCGTTCCGGCCGGACCGTCTCGCGCCGAGCGAACAGCAGCAGCTGGCGCGTCAGCGAGGCGCCGCGGTTGATTGCGTCCGCGAGCTCGTCGCACGCGGCCACGACCTCACCCGGGTCGTTCGGCTGGCCGCGGAGCACCTGGGTCTGGCTGAGCATCGCCTGGAGCAGGTTGTTGAAGTCGTGGGCGATACCCCCCGCGAGGGTGCCCACCGCCTCCATCTTCTGCGCCTGCCGGAACCGCTCCTCTGCCGTCCTGCGTTCCGAGACATCGCGGGAGTTGATGACAAGAGCCCGCACCGCGGAGTTGTCGAGCTGGTTGGTACCGACGGATTCGATGGGCCGCCAGGAGCCGTCGGAGTGCCGCATCCGGCACTCGACCCACGCGGTCGCCTCCGGGGCGACGAGGACCTTCTGGATAGTCTGCAGCACGGCAGGCCAGTCGTCCGAATCGATGAAGTTGAGAACACTCCGACCAACCACGTCCTCCGGCTGGTACCCAAGCATCGACGAAACGCTCGCGCTGGCATACGAGATCGTGCCCTCCGGTTGCATGAGGATGACCATATCCGACGCGTGCTGCACCATCGCACGGTACCGCTCCTCGCTCTCGCGCGTTGCCTCCTCTACCCTCTTGCGCTCGGTGATGTCCTCGATCGCCGCCATCGTGCGGACCGGCTGGCCGTCTTCATCTCGGATGACGGTCATGTTGATGTTGACCCAGGCAACCACGCCGTCCTTGCGGATGTAACGCTTCTCAATGCGGTAGGCCGGTGCGTCGCCCCGAACGACCCGCTGAAACGCTTCCCAATCGGTCTGGCGGTCCTCCGGATGCGTGATGTCCACAACGCGCAGCCTCAGCAGCTCGTCTGCGGAGTAGCCGGTGATGGCGCACATCTTCTGGTTCACGCGCAGAAACCGGCCCGTGGTGTGGTCAGCCTGCGCCATGCCGATGGAAGCCGTCTCGAAGGTCGCTCGAAACTCTCGCTCGCTCTGAATGAGAGCGTTCTCGGCCTGTTTCCGGCTCGCGATGTCGTGGCTGATGACAGAAGCCGAGGTGACGACGCCATCGGCGTCGCGGATCGGTGACGTGGTGACCTCGACATCGATCCGCGCGCCGTCCTTGCGTTGGCGGACCGTTTCCAGACCGACCACGCTACGCCCGCGACCGGACCTCCTCGAAAATCCAGTCCAGCTCGTCTCGAAGCTCGTCCGGCACGATGATACTGACGTGCGCGCCTATGGCCTCGGCGGCGCTGTAGCCATAGAGGCGCTCGGCGCCGGCGTTCCAGCTCTCGATCACTCCGTCGGTGCTCTTGGAGAAGATGGCACCGGTGGAAGAGTCGACGACGGCGGCGAGGCGCAGGCCGTTTTCGATCGCCGCCCGCACCGCGGTCAGATCAGTGAAGAGAAGTCCGGTCGCCTGAATCCCGTCCTGAGTTACCCGGTGCGTCGACACCCTCACGGGCACTGCCCCGCCGCTCGCCGTCCGCAAAGTCAGCTCGGTCCTCGTTGCCTTGGTCCCACTTTCCGTCACGGCGTTTCGCAATCGCTCGGCGTCCGCCTCGGCCAGGAACCGCGCGACGTTCGAGCCGAGCAGTGCGTCCAAGGGCTCGCCGCAGGTGCGGACAAACCACTCGTTGCAGTAGAGGATCGTCAGGTCGTCGAGCACCGTGACGGCGCCCTCGTTCGTCGCCTCCAGGAGGACCCGGAACGCAGTCTCGGCGCCTTGCAAGGTGACAAGACGCTCGCCATCGACCAGACTCAGAACCAGCGCGTCAACCTCGCCACGCTGGATGGCGCCCAGGGCCGACTCCACATCCTCGAGGCGCCGTCGCAGCTCCACGATCTCGGCGAGCAGCTCGGACCTGGTCGCCCGGCTGACCTGCCCGGCTGGTGTCATCTCCTCGCCACGTTTCATCGCCGCCCGTTGCTTTCAGCGCCTGCGATCCCGAGGAACCAGATCGAGGCCGACGAGGACGCGTTCGCTGTTCGAGAGATCGCCGATGATCTTGCGCACCGGGGGCGGCAGCTTGCGAACCAGCGTCGGGATCGCGATGATCTGGTGGTCACGTGCCAGTCGTGGGGTTTCGACCAGGTCGATGACCTCGATCATGTATCGCCCAGCCAGGTGCTCCTCGCAGAACCTCTTGAGGTTCGCGATGGCGGCCAGCGAGCGCGGGGTCTGCCCGGCCACGTAGAGACGCAGCTCCCAAGCCTCCTGCGGGGTGGCTGCGGCCGCCGCCTCTGGCTTTCTTGGCTTGTCCCTCGCGACCATGTGTTCTGCCTCCCTGGTCCGCCCGGACCGGCGTCATTCGCCGGAGATGCCGCGGCTGGTGGCCATGTCCTTCCGTTCGCCGGTGGCCCGGGCGGCACGCTGCGTGCCCCGCTTGATGGTGTCGGCCACCTCGATCGCCTCCGCGTCGAACTCGGCCCGCATGGCCGCGATGCGCGCCTCGAGCGCCTCGCGTTTCCGCTCGAGCCCGAGGGTTTCCGTTTCCAGCTCCTGCCGCGCGGCGAGCCCGGCTGCGCGATCCCTGGCCTCCTGCTGGAGCCGGGCCGAACCGGTGAGCACGCCGCCCTCGCCGACGTACGGCACGATGAGCCGGATCCCCTTGTCCGATATGAGGAACTCTCTCACCTGGTTCGAATGTGCCATGCCACGCGACTTCAGGATGTAGAGGCTGCGGTTGCGCTCTCCTGCCAACTCGAGGCTGCGCACCATGAGCCAGCTGTCGATGATTGAGGAGATACCCGTCTCGGTTACTTCCGCCGAGAGCGCGCCAGTGGAGTCCAGGCTGGTGGAAAGCGAGGTGATCTGGCGGCCCCTCAGGAGGTCGAGCAGCCGCGTGATCATCGACTTGTACTCCTCGACCGAGCCGACCGCGAGGAAGCTGGTGATGGGGTCGATGACGACGGCACTCGGCTGCTCCTCGGCGACGACCTTGTAGACCATCGCGAGATGCTCCTCGAGGCCATGGGCCGCCGGGCGGGAGGTGTGGAAGCGCAGCAGGCCACGCGCGGTCCATTGCCCCAGGTCGAGCCCGATCGAGAGCATGTTGCGGACGATCTGGCTCTCCGACTCCTCGAAGGCGAAGTACAGGCACCTCTCTTGGCGCCGGCAGGTGGCATCGGCGAAGTAGGCGGCGAGGCTCGTCTTGCCGCTCCCGGAGCTGCCGGAGACGAGCACGCTCGAGCCCCGGAAGTACCCCTTTCCCCCGAACATGTCGTCGAGCTCGTCGTTGCCCGTGGAGACACGTTCCGTGCTGGCGACATGCCCGCCGAGCTGCACCGCAGTCACGGGAAGCACCGTGATGCCGTGCTCGTCGATGAGAAAGGGAAACTCGTTGGTGCCGTGGAGGGAGCCGCGGTACTTCACGACCCGCAGCCGGCGCGTCGCCACCTGGCGGGCCACCCGATGGTCCAGGTAGATGACGCAGTCCGAAACGTACTCCTCGAGCCCGTGACGGGTGAGCGCCCCGTCGCCCTGTTCGGCCGTGATGATTGCCGTGACGCCCCTGTCCTTGAGCCACCGGAACAGGCGCCACAGCTCCGCCCGCAGGACGCCGTGGTCCGAGAAGCCGGCGAAGAGCTCCTCCAGCGCGTCCAGCACCACGCGCTTGGCGCCGACCTGGTCGATGGCCAGGCCGAGCCGGAGGAAGAGGCCCTCAAGGTCGTACTCGCCCGACACCTCGGTCTCGCTCGGGTCGACCCGGACGACTTCGATGACGAGCTTGCCCTGCTCCTGGAGGGCGCGGAGATCCCAGCCGAGCGACGCGACGTTGGCCGTCAGCTCGGCGCCGCTCTCCTCGAATGCCATGAAGACTCCCGGCTCGGCCATCTCGGCGCCGCGGACGAGGAACTCCATCCCGAGCAGCGTCTTGCCGCAGCCGGCGCCGCCACAGACCAGGGTCGGACGCCCCTGCGGCAGTCCGCCCAGGGTCACCTCGTCAAGGCCCCGCACGCCGGTCGGACACTTGGGCAGGGGGTCAGGTACCGGGCGTCGTTGCGGGGGCTTTCTCTTCGCCACCGTACACCCTCTATTCTCGTCGGCTCAGCCCGTTTCGGGCACCAGCGTCACGAACGCAACCCTCTCTCGCTCAATGCACTCATTCTCTACAGGCTGATCAAGACTCTACCACTTCTCAATGTCAACCAGAGTCTCAGCCCGCACTCTTCACCAGGATTCTGCAGCGGCCGAAGGCGCGTGTGGGCCGGTCACAGCAGGGCCTTGACGAGAACCGCCACGCCGGTGGCCAGCGAGGCGACGAAGAGGAGGGCGACGTAGGAGCGCTGTGCCGCCATCGAGGCCCGCGGGTCGAGGAGCCGCACGCGGGCCGCATGCGAGAACAGCAGGGCGCAGGTCAGCCCGGCCATCGACAGCAGGGCGACGGCCGCGATGACGAGCGAGAGCGAGTTGTGGCTCGGATCGCGGAAGCCGGTCGGAACGAAGACCATGACGACGAGGGTCAGCCACAACGCCACAAGCCGCCACCAGTACACCCGCTTCAGGCCCAGCCTCGGCTCCGCGTGCAACGGTTTCACGGTTCCTCCCGCGCAGTCTTCTACCAGGGTAAACCCAGGAGTGCGTAACCCATAGCGTGGACGGCGTCTTTCGGCCGGCGTGAAGCCCCGTTCTTGTTGCATTCTCGGCCCGACCTCTCAAGTACTGCTCCCGGAATGCGCCTCAACGGAGGCTTCACGGCGCTCTGAAATCCACCATCCGTCGATGAGCTACACATTCCTAGCCCGCACGACTCACAACCTCTCTACTGGGGGCTAGATCCGCAGGATTCGGCGTCGAGCGGTCGGGTCGCGAGCACGTCGCGCAGGCGGCCGCCGCAGGTCGCCCGACACGGAAACTGTGGTGGAGACTCCTTTCCTACGTGAGTCAGGCCACACCCCGTCACCCGCGCCAGAGCTATCTTTGGAGCGGAGAGATCACAATGCGCACGACAGATCGCAGCTTGCGCGGCAGGATCGGCGGGGCGTTCGCGACGGCCGCGATCGGCGTGATCCTGACCACGGGCGGCGCCGCACCGGCGGACTCTGCGCCGAAGACTCCCTCGGTCCGGGTGCCGTTGAGGGTCGAGTCCGGTTCGCAGGGCTGTCCAGGCGTCGTCGGCGCCTACGTTGCCCTCCTCGACCCGGCGCGCGGGATCCTCTTGCTATCCGGCGGACCGTTCCCGGGCGGGGCACCGGCGGGAACCGCCGACGGCGGGCCGATGACGATGCACCTGACCCGGACCGGGCCGTGGCAGGTCACAAGGGTCGGCGACGCCGCTCGACCGACCCCGGTGTGGGCCGCCCGCTACGCCTTTCGCGACGAGTCTGTTGACGGCTGCGTGGGCTTCGACAAGGACCGCTTCTCCGCCGAAGGCGACCTCGTTTCCTACGTCCAGTGGCTGGTCGGCTCGATCTACGCCCGCCTGCCCGCGGCCGAGCGGGAGCGTTCTCCCGCCTTCCGTCTCTCCGACCGTGGGGTCAGACTCCGGGTCTCACGGCAGGGCGATGGCGCGATCGAACTCAAGGGCAAGGAAGGGGCGACCCAGGCGTGCAGGTTCGCCAACGACGAGCGGATCTTTCTCGTCATCCCGTTCGTGCTCGATGACGCCGAGGAGCGGGTCGCCGTCGAGGTGGGCTTCACCGACCAGCCGTACTGGGAGTCGGCTGCAAAGACCATGATCGGCTTCTTTATCGCCTCGCCCGGCGCTCCGGTCACGATCGACGAGCTCGGCCTCGACATCGCCGTAGTCGACGTCGCGGGAGCGCACTAGCTCGTCTTCCCACCAGCTCCCTACTGCGGGCACCGTTCTACCAGCCATCGCGGACCTTCTCGCGACTCGCCACCTGCGACGTGTCGGTACCGGTCGGCGCCCTGGCGGCGGCTGCGGCTCGCCACCCTCGTCTGCACGAAATACGCCACGAAAACGGTACGTTGCCCTCGAACAGATAACCTACAGTGGAGGTTCGGGAATGAGAAAAGCAACCGCGGCGCTCTTCGCGGCCACACTCATGGCGGCCCTCTCGCTGGCCCAGGAAACACCCTCAGTCCCCCAGGTCACGGGCAGTGAGCAGCTGGTCAAGGAGAAGGGTCGGTTCCAGGAGACCTGGGTTCGCCCCGATGCGGACATCTCCCGCTACAGCAAGCTCTATCTCTGGCAGACAACGTTCCAGTTCCGGGATGTCGGCAAGACGCCGAGAACGCAGCTGACGAGCGCGAGCCTGAGCGGCTCGGACGGTCCCTATGAGATCCGCGACGAGGACCGGCAGCGATTCCAGCAGATCGTCAAGGACGCCCTCGTCAAGGAGCTCGCCCGCAGCACGACGTTCGAGATGGTGGACACTCCCGGCCCCAACACCCTCATTCTGAGGGCGATGGTGCTCGACATCACCTCCGACGTACCTCCCAAGACGACCGGATACACCGAGGTCTACCTCTCGGCGGTCGGCGAGGCGACCCTGGTGTTCGAGCTCATCGACGCCGAAACCGGGGTGATCCAGGCACGAGCCGGCGAACGCCAGCGCATCCAGCCGCCGGGTCGGATGGTCGGAGTTAGCAGCGTGCCCGCCAACTCCGCTACGGTGTGGGCGGACGTGCAGGTCTGGGCGACCAACGTCGCCCGCGACCTGCGCGTGGCCCTGGACAAGGCTCAGAACAAGGCGCGGAAGTAGGCGAACGGCCGACGGCGGGCCGCTGCACGACCCCGGACGTTCAGGCTCTCCACGACCCGTTCCACGCCACAGGCGCCGTGCCGGCAGCAGCAGCGCTGAACGAGGACGATCTGCACCGGCTGACGCGTTTTGGCGAGTCCGTCGCAGGTATCGGCCCGATCAAGGACGAACTCTGGCGGGCGCGCGCGTTCACCTTGCGCAGCCCGGACGACAACTGGATCCGGGTTTCTGAGGCGATCGTGCGCGGCATCGACGACGCGATGGGAGTAGCTTGAGTCGAGATCGTGTTTCAGCTTGAGGTGTTCACTGAAGTTCGATGCGTGGGCGCAGAGCCTCCTGAGCGGTTCGCCGGTGTGTCGGATCCGCGAGCCGCGCGAGGTTCGAGGAGCGCGTCCCCACCACCTGCGATGGCGTTCAGCCTGCCACGGGCGAGGACGGGACTTCGCCGCCCGCTCTGGCTCCTGGTCGGCCTGGCATGCCTCGCCGGCCCTCCGGTGGGCGCCGACCAGTGGCGGACCGTCTCTCGTGCCTCGACCCCTACTCCCCTCGCCTCAGCCGACGTGCTCCTGCTGCGCAACGGTCAGCACCGCACGGGAAGGCTGGCCGGCTGCACCGGATCGAGCTGCTCGATGGACGGTGTCGCGACCGGCCGTGCCGAGATCGAGTGGATCGGCCTCGGCATGCAGCCGCCTCCGCCGCCGGAGACCGCGACGGTCGACGAGATCCACCTGGTGGACGGCACCATCGAGCTCGGACCGCTGGTCCGGATCACCGCAACCGAGGTGGCAACGCTGCACGACTCCTTTCCCCGCGACAGCGTGCAGTGGATCCACCTCGCAGGGGCCGGTTCCGCCATGCCCTCGCCCAAGGCTCAGGCCACGCAGACGCCGGGCTCCGGCGGTGGCGGCGGGGCAGCTGAACCCACCCCCGGCGTCGCACGGACGCCGCCCCCCTCTCCGCCGGGCCCGCAACACACACCCACCCCCGGTCCGAGCACGCCGACGCCTCGGCCGACCCGCGTGAGCACCCGCCCCCCCGGCGCGCCGCCGGTGACGCCCTGCCCCGCCGACAAACCTTTGGGTGGGTGGCTCCGGGCCGAGGAGGAGAGCGTCGTCGGTGGCTCGTTCAACGGCTTCGACCGCGGATGCCGGCTCACGGTGACGGCCGCACTGCGCTTTCGCCTGGTCCCAGCGGCACCCGAGATCGCGGGCTGGGAGGTGATTCTGTGGTCGGGCTTCGCGGCGGAGCGAATCGACTTCGAGGTCTCCAGCGCCGGATGCATCGACTCTCCCGGCGACGACCTCGTCTGCCAGGCTCCTCCTGCACACGTCAGAGATACCGTGGTCCTCGGCCGGGCGACCCCGGCCCTCGGCTTCCAGCGGGACCCTGCCGCCGACGGCTACTTCGACTTCAACCCGGTCAAGCCGGAACTCGAGACACTGTTCCCCGACGCCATCAAGGATGCCGTGTCGGTGCCCCTGGAGTGCACCGGCACAACAGAGGGCGGCTCACAGGGGCTGCTCAGGTACGGTGTCACCGGACCGGACATCGGTCCCGGCGTCGTCCCGGTCGGGCCTCAGACGTTTCGCATCGACGGCACGCGCTGCGCTGAACCGCTGGGCGAGGCGCTGCGCAGGGAGTGCATCACCCATCCGGAACGCTCCGCCGTCATTCCGTTCTCCGGAGAGGTCACGTGGCGGTCACCGACCGAGACCTTCGACGGTCCGGTGCGGACCGACTACCGGTGGGAGATCTGCTGCGGCTGTGGCGAGAGGCCGGCCGGCGCTCCCCCGGAGTCGAGCCGGACGCCGTGCCCGGACTTCTCCCAGTACGAGGCCCAGGCGGATCTCCGTCTCCGCCAGGGACAGGCGCTGCGGAATCAGCTCCACACGGAGTGGTCGGAGTTCCAGTCCTCCTGGCACCAGGCAGCCCAGTTGCGCTCCGACTACGATCTCGTGATCAGGTCCTGTGCCCTGTGGGAGATCGGCGAAAAGCTGGTCGACTTCGTGGCCAGCGGCGGCGGCGAGGCGGCCGCGTCGTTCACGGCGCTGGCCGGGATCGTCAACAAGATCGCGCAGGGTGATCCTTCCTGGGTGCTCGCCTTCGCCGGATCACCCGAAGGTGTGAGCATCCAGGGCATGTTTGACACTATCAACTCGACGGTGTCCGGCATCGAGTCGGTGGGGAAAGCGGGCACGATCGAGGGCATGCAGGAGAAGCTCCAGGAGTGCGCCGGCACTGGCCTGATCGCCGACGCGGTGTGGCAGGGGGCCCAGGACTACTTGCACAACCTCAAGGCGGCGCTCGACATGCTGCCTGCGATCCAGCACTTGGTGACCACGATCCGGGACACCGACCTGGACTACTGGACGTGGCGGAACCGGCTCTACCAGGCGTGCCTGGACAGCGCGGCCTGCCGAGGCGAGCCGCCATCGGTGTGCGATCAGTTCAAGCCGCCCGACGCGCCGGGTCCGTGACGCCGCCCGACCGCTTCGGAACAGTCCCATCGAGTCGGTCAGCGTTTGAAGATCGTGACCTCGACCCGGCGGTTGCGATGCCGGCCTGCCGGGTCGTCGGTGCCGTCGGGCTTGGTGTTGGGGACGATCGGCCTGGTCATGCCCCAGCCTCGGGTTTCGATTGGCGTTGCGGTGATCCCGCCACGATCCCGAAGCCACTTTTTTACCGCGTCGGCGCGCCGTCGTGACAGCTCCAGGTTGTACTGGGCGCTGCCGACACTGTCGGTGTGTCCCTCGACCAGGACCCGACCGTGAGGGTAGCGCCGGGAGATGGCGGCCACGCGCCGGAGCGTCGGTTCCGCTGCGTCGCTGAGATCGGCCCGGTCAAAGGCGAACAGAACGTCGGCGCCGAGTGCGATGGTCACCTTCTCGTCGGTCTCGTGGATCGCGAGCTGCTCGCCCTTCCCAGCCACGTGCTGCGCGCTTTCGCCCCAGTGCTCCTGTGCTTCGGAAGCGAAGGGGACCAGAACGGTCGCCGCCGTGAAAACCAGCGTGAGGACCTGGGCCCCGGCGCCGATTCTCGACGCGCGCGCCGTGACCGGGCGGGGTGGGCTCATTAGGAGATCGGGACGTCTTCGAAGGGCTCGGTACCCGGGATCGAGACCGTGACCGTGGTGACGTCAGCCGGTGGAGCAGGGAACTTCGCCCAAGTCGTCAGCGTCCCGTGCGGATCCAGCCAGATGTACGAGTTCTGGCCGCCGTGGGTGCCGGCTACGGGGTGCTTGGTGGCGTCCAGGAGGACCGTGAACTTTGTGTGGTTCACGGTGTCAAGAACGTAGGCGTCGGATGACAGGCGGTAGGGGTCGATCCACCCTGTGCGCTGCGAGGTCAGGCGCTTCTTCTCGCCGCTGCGGTTGACGTACTTCCAGCGCAGCGTCAGCGTGTCGCCGCTGGTCCTGGCGACCTTCAGCAGGACCACGTCGACATCGCCTGACTCGTGCTCGTGCACGCCGAGGTTTTGGCCCGGCGTGCCAGGGCCCTGGGCTCCGGCGGTCCCTGGTACGAACAGTGGACACACCATGAGCAGGACGATCCCGGGAACGTTCCGAAAGCGACCACCGCTGCGATTCATGGCTCCCTCCCTGTGTTCGCGGGCCGTGCGCGAGCCTTACTCGGACGATTGCGCTACTCGCGGAGACCTACAGTCTCACAACGAACCGAGAATGCCACTCATTCCTTGTTCACGACCCGGGGTCGATCGTTCGCCTCTGCCGCCTCGACGGGAATGCGATCGCCTCGACGCGCATTGGAGTGCTCGACCATGCCGCACACCGCAGGCTCTCTGCTCGGACCGTATCGAATCGTCTCCCCTCTCGGTGCGGGCGGCATGGGTGAAGTCTTCCGCGCCCTCGACACCCGCCTCGACCGCGAGGTCGCGGTCAAGGTGCTGCCGGTAGCGCTCGCCCAGGACGCGGACCGCCTGCGCCGCTTCGAGCAGGAGGCTCGAGCCGTCGCCGCGCTGAGTCACCCCAACATCCTGGCCGTCTTCGACGTCGGCAACTACGAGGGGCAGCCGTTCCTGGTGACCGAGCTGCTCGAGGGCCAGTCACTCCAGGAACGCCTCGAACAAGGCGCTCTGACGCCCCGCCGCGCGACCGACGTAGCGCTGCAGGTCGCGCTGGGCCTGGCCGCCGCCCACGGCGACGGCATCGTGCACCGCGACCTGAAGCCCGGGAACGTCTTCATCACCCGTGACAACCGGGTCAAGATCCTCGACTTCGGGCTGGCGAAGCCGACCCCTGCCACCCACGGTGCCGCGGAGCTGACCGTCAGCACGCCGATGACATCGCCCGGGACGATCCTCGGGACGGTCGGCTACATGGCGCCCGAGCAGGTCCGGGGCCAGCCCGCCGACGCCCGGACCGACATCTTCAGCTTCGGCGTCGTGCTCTACGAGATGCTCACCGGGCGAGCGCCGTTCCGACGGGACAGCGCGCCGGAGACGATGACGGCGATCCTCCGTGAGGAGCCACCCGACCTCGCCGCCTCGGTCGACGCACTGCCGCCGTCGCTCGATCGCATCGTCCGCCGCTGCCTCGAGAAGGACCCTGACCGTCGGTTCCAGTCGGCGTCCGACCTCGCGTTCGCCATCCAAGGCCTCGGCGAGACGAGCTCCGTCATTCGCCCCCAGCAGCCGCCTCCGACGAAGCGGCGCCCGTGGGGCATCGCTGCCGCCGTCGCGCTCGCGGCCGCGACCGCCCTCGGCGGGTACCTGGCGGCGCGAGCGACCGCCTCGTCCAAGCCCCTGAGCTTCCGTCAGCTCACCTTCAGCCGCGGCTACCTCCGCACCGCCCGCTTCACGCCGGACGGGCAGTCGGTGGTCTACGGGGCGATGTGGGCCAGCCGCCCGATGCAGGTGTTCACGGGTCGCGCAGACGGCGTCGTCGCGTTGGCCCTCGAGCCCGAGGGCGCCGACCTGCTGGCGGTGTCCTCGAACGCTGAGCTGGCCCTCGCCCTGGACCGCAGCTTCCCGACCCCTTGGGTTCCGACCGGTACCCTCGCTCGGGTACCGCTGCTCGGCGGGAATCCGCGGCCGATGCTCGAGGGGGTGACCGACGCCGACTGGAATCCGGACGGCTCGGGCCTCGCGGTGTCCCGGGCCGGAACCACCACCTTCCGCCTCGAGTACCCGCCCGGCACCGTGCTGTACGAGAACGACGGCTACATCAGCTACCCGAGATTCTCGCGGGACGGCCGCCGCATCGCCTTCATGGACCACCCGATCTTCGGCGACGACCGCGGCACCGTGAAGGTGGTCGACCTCGCGGGGAAGGTCACCACCCTCACCGCCGAGTGGTCGAGCCAACAGGGCTTGGCGTGGTCCCCGGACGGCTCGGAGGTGTGGTTCACGGCATCCAAGGGCGAGGACGCCAACGCGCTGTGGGCGGTGGACATGTCCGGGGCGCTGCGCCCCCTGCTGCCCTCGTTCCAGCGCCTCAAGCTGCAGGATGTCGCCCGCGACGGCAGGGTCCTGGTGTGCACCGAGGACGTCGTCAGCGACATTCACGCCGGAGAGGTCAGCGGCAAGCTCGGCCCCAATCTCACCTCCTTCAAGTGGTCGGCGCTACGGGGCATTTCGGAGGACGGCCGGTGGTCGGTGATCAACGAGTTCAACGCCGGTGACTACAGCGTCTACAAGATCTACCTGCGGCGCACGGACGGCTCGCCCGGGACCGAGCTCGGGGTCGGCGCGATCATCGGGCTCGCACCCGACGGGACCGGTGTCCTCGCCTACCTTCCTTCCGTCCCGGACAGCCTCCGGTTGGTCCCGACCGGGATGGGCGAGCCCGTGACGCTGCCGGGCGCCGATCTCACCTTCCGCGACGGGCTGTGGTTTTCGGACAGCCGGCGCGCGCTGCTCAACGCCTCCTCGCCAGGAGCGGGCGTCCGAGCGTGGGTCCAGGACATCGCCGGCCGCACTCCGCCGCGGCCCGTGACCGAGGTCGGGACGGTCGGCATCGCGACCTCGCCGGATGGACGCTCATTCCTGGCGTTCGCGGGGGGCACCCGGTACGAGATCGTCCACCTCGACGGCGGCGCGCCGACGCCCGTCCCCGGTCTCGCCCCGACGGAGCGGGTCGCCGCATGGCTCGACGGCGGACGCGAGCTTCTTGTCTACCATTCCGGAGCCGTCCGCATCACCATGGAGCGCTTCGACCTCGAGACGGGAGCCCGCCAGCCCTGGATCGAGCTCGGCCCTCCCGACCCCACTGGCGCCCTCGCCGTCCGCTCGGTCTTCTTCTCCCGCGACGGGCGCCACTTCGCGTACGAGGTCCGGCGCCTGTTCGCCGACCTTTTCGTGGTCAACGGGATCCACTGACGAAGAACGCCTCCCGGCGCGGACGCCGGGAGGCGCGGAATTCTCGAAGCAGTCGCAGTTCAGACGCTGCGGCGGTAGAGCACCAGGATCGCGGCCAGCGCCATCAGGGCGATCATGAGGCCGAGACCGGTGTGGGAGACGGTCGGGACCGGCTCCGGCGGGACCGTGGGCGTCGGCGCCACGGTCGGGGTCTCGGTCGGCGGCGGCCCGCCGAGCTCGGTGGTCCACGGCGGACCGTAGATCGGCGCAATCTGGTCGGCCTCGATGGTGTAGTTGCCGTTCACGATCACGCCCGAGGCCTGGGTGATGTTGACCGTGAACTGCACCGAGCCGTTGGCGCCTGGGGCGAGGTTGCCGATGTTCCAGGTCACCACGCCCGCAGCGAAGACCCCGCCACCGGTCGCCGAGACGAAGGTCGTCCCGGCGGGCACGGTGTCCTTGATGATGACGTTCATTGCCGTCGCGCCGCCGGTGTTGGCGTAGTTGATGGTGTAGGTGATGTTGCTGCCCGGCGAGGCGCTCACGGGCCCGGTCTTGTTGACAGTGAGGCCCGCGGCGAGTCCGGGAGGCAGGAAGCGCACCGCGCCGTTACCGCGCCCGCCGGCGATCTGCACGTTGTAGACGGTCGCGCCGGCGGCGGTGAAGGGCGCCGCGATGAACGGGGTGTCGGCCTCGCTGCTGCCGTTACCCGCAACAATCGCGAGCTGACTGTCGGCTGAAATGCCGACGTCCTCGAAGCCCGCCACGAATGACGCTCCGAGGGGGATCTGCTCGACGGTCGAGGACCCATTGAACGGGGCGGAGATCGCGTGCACGGCCGGGTTGAAGGCCGACACGACCAGCGCCTTGGTGCCGTCGGGCGTGACCATGATGCCGTCCGGGCCGCTCGCACCCGGGATCGCGAGCGGCACCGCGGTCGACCCCGCCGAGAACGGCGCGGTGAAGATGCCGACCGTGGCGTTTGAGAGGTCGGTCACCAGCAGTTGGTTGCCGTCGGGGGTGATCGCGATCGAACCGCTGACGGAGTTCGCATACGGCATCACGAAGGCCACAGACGTGTACGGGTAGTCAAGCACCTCGACGCCGGCGGTGGTGTAGACGAACGCGCGCCCGTTGGGCGCGAAGACGATCGCCTCCGTCTGGTAGCCGGCGATCAAGCTGCTCAGCGACACCGACGTGATGGTCGCACCGGCGGCGAAGGGGGCGGCGATCCGGTAGAGCGTGCCCGAGGACCCGCAGGCCAACGCGTAGGTGAGCGATGGTGCGATGACAATGGTGCCCGTCCCGTCGTACCCCGCCCCGGAGGTGTCGATGGTGTCGAGCAGCGTCGCCGTCGAGATCTGGACGACGAACACCCTCGAGTGCCCGAAGTCGGAGACCAGGGCGTTGTCGGTGCCGTAGTAGCCGACCCCGTGGGGCGACGCGCCGGCAGGCAGGCCGGGCACCGGGTTGGCCGTCGGGCTGGGCAGCCCTGCTCCGGGCGAGGGATACACGATTGCCTGGTTGCTACCGTCCACCGTTCCGATGATGGCCTGACCGGCCGCATGGAGCGGGAACAGCATCAGAGCCAGAACGCTCAGAAGGGCTACCTTTCGCATCTCTCTCCCCTTTCCATTCTTCTCATCGACTCTTCTCATCGACGAGTGTCCCTGTGGCTAGAGCCTAGATGCAACGGCGCCCGCGGTCAAGTGGACCGCCGCCCCATCACGTCTGGCGACTCGCCGTGGCCAGCGCCCTCGCGCCGGGCCATCCTCTGCGCGACCGACGCCGAGGGCGATGCTAGACTCCGCCGCATTGGCCCGGCCCCACAACACGTGCGCCGTAGGCCTGGAGATGCCATGAGCGACCCCCAGCCGCCACAGCGTCCGAACCTCGCCGAACTCCGCATCAACCGTGACGCGGACGGAGGCGGAGGCGGTCGGCGTGCGCTTCTGATTGCGGCCATGATCCTGGTGGCGGCCGCAGCGGTAACCGTGTTTCTGATCGCTCGGACCCGCCCGGCCGAGGTGACGGTCGCCGCGGCGCGGGCGCCATCCACCCCCGGCGAGACCACGATCCTGAACGCGTCGGGCTACATCACACCCCGCCGCCGTGCGACCGTCGCCGCCAAGATCACCGGCCGGGTGACCGAAGTCCTGGTCGACGAGGGCATGCACGTCACAGCCGGTCAGGTGCTGGCACGCCTCGACGACTCCGACGCCCAACGCGGCCTCGCCGCGGTGAAGGCCAACCGCGACGTCGCCCGCGCTGCCCTCGCCGAGCTCCGTGTCACCCTCGAGGACGCCCAGCGCACGCTCCGCCGCACAACGGACCTGCGCGACCAGGGCGTGGTCGGTCAGCAGGACCTCGACACCGCGACCACGGCAGTCGAGAGCGTCGAGGCTCAGATCGAGGTCGCACGGCGCAGCCTCGACGCCGCCGAGGCCCAGGTCGCGGTCTCCGAGCAGGACCTCGAGAACTACACAATCCGGGCGCCGTTCGACGGCATCGCGGTGTCCAAGGACGCCCAGCCCGGCGAGATGGTGTCGCCGATCTCGGCCGGGGGCGGCTTCACCCGGACCGGGATCTCGACGGTCGTCGACATGGCCTCGCTCGAGGTCGAGGTCGACGTCAACGAGTCCTTCATCGCCAAGGTCGCGCCGGGCCAGCGGGTCGAGGCCGTGCTCGACGCCTACCCCGACTGGCGGATACCGGCCAGCGTGCGCACGATCATCCCCACCGCAGACCGCCAGAAGGCGACGGTCAAGGTGCGGATCTCCCTCGACGCCCTCGACCCGCGAATCCTCCCGGACATGGGGGTCAAGGTGTCCTTCCTCGACGAACAGCCGGTCGCGGCGAGGGAAGAGACCGCCACGGCGCGCGCGTTAGTGCCCACGGCGGCGGTGCGGACCGTGGACGGGCGCTCGGTGGTGTTCGTCGTCGCCAGGGAACGGGTCGAGCGTCGGGCGGTCACCCTCGGACGGACCCTGGGCTCGGACGTCGAGGTCGCGGCCGGGGTCGCGCCCGGCGAGCGGGTCGTGGTGAGCGGTCCCGAGGATCTCACGGACGGCCAAACGGTCAGGATCGCGGGCTGACGGCCCACGGGAGGCAACGCATGGTGAGTGTGGACGGACGCGACGACGGATCGAGCCTGATCCGGGTTCGCAACCTCAACAAGCAGTACCGCCGCGGCAGCGAGGTGATCGACGTCCTGCAGGGCCTCAACCTCGACGTCGGCAAGGGCGAGTTCGTGGCTTTCATGGGCCCATCCGGGTCGGGCAAGACCACCCTGCTCAATCTCCTCGGCGGCCTCGACGTACCGACCGCGGGAACGGTGAGCGTTGACGGCGACGTCATCACCTCCATGGCCGGGAGAAGGCTGAGCAGCTGGCGTGCCCGTCACGTCGGCTTCGTGTTCCAGATGTACAACCTGATCCCGGTCCTGACCGCGTTCCAAAACGTCGAGCTACCGCTGCTACTGACCAAGCTCAGCAAGGCCGAACGCCGGCGCCACGTCGAGACGGCCCTCAACCTGGTCGGACTCGGCGATCGCATGAAGCACTCGCCTCGCCAGCTTTCGGGCGGCCAGGAGCAGCGGGTCGCGATCGCACGGGCAATCGTCACCGATCCCACCTTCCTGCTCTGCGACGAGCCCACCGGCGACCTCGACCGTTCGGCCGGTGACGAGGTTCTCAACCTGCTCGAGGCACTGGTCCGTGAGCACGGCAAGACGATCCTCATGGTCACCCACGATCCGCGCGCCGCTGAACGCGCCGATGTCGTGCTCCACCTCGACAAAGGCATTCTGGTCGAGGCGGCGGCCACGGCGGCCGCGTCATGAAGTTCCTGCCCCTCGTGCTGAAGAACCTCTTCCGTAAGAAGACGAGGGCGGTCCTCACCATCGGCTCGATCGCGGTGGCGCTGTTCCTGTTCGGCCTGCTGGTGACCATCGAGACGGCCCTCAGCCAGGGTGTCGAGGTCGCGGGTGCCGATCGGCTCGTTGCCCGCAACCGCACCTCGCTCATCATGCCGTTGCCGTTCGCCTACCAGCAGCGCCTCCTCCAGATCCCGCACGTCAAGGCTGCCACCTTCGCCACCTGGTTCGGCGGCGTCTACCAGGACGAGAAGAACTTCTTCCCACAGTTCGCGCTCGACACCGAGACCTGGCGAAGCGTCTACCCGGAGTACCAGGTCACGGCCGATCAGTGGGCGGCATTCCTGGCCGACCGCGAGGGAGCTGTCGCCGGCGCCGCCACCGCCAAGAAGTACGGCTGGAAGATCGGCGACCGGATCCCGATCCAGGGCACGATCTGGCCCGGCACCTGGGAGTTCAACCTGCGGGCGATCTACAAGGGACAGCGGCCCGAGGACGATACTTCGCAGTTCTGGTTCCACTGGAAGTACCTCGACGAGCGGCGGCCATGGGGCAAGGGCTCGGTGGGCTGGTACGTGGTCCAGATCGACGATCCCGAGCACGCCGCCGAGGTCGCCAAGGCGATCGACGAGCGCTTCGCCAACTCGCCCTGGGAGACCTCGACTGAAACCGAACGCTCGTTCGCCGTCGGCTTCGCCAGGCAGATCGGCAACATCCGCCTCATCGTGCTGTCGATCGGTGCGGTCGTGATGTTCACTCTGCTCCTCGTGACCGGCAACACCATGGCGATGGCGGTGCGGGAGCGGACGGCCGAGGTCGGCGTGCTCAAGACCCTCGGATTCGGCGACCGCACGGTGCTGGTGCTGGTGCTCGTTGAATCGGTCGTGCTTGCGATGGTCGGCGGAATCCTCGGGCTCGGCCTGGCCAAAGCGATGACCCTCCGAGGCGACCCGACCGGAGGAATGCTCCCGCTCTTTTACCTGGCGCCCGAAAAGATCGCCGTCGGGCTCGCATTGGCCCTCGCGGTTGGCATTCTGGCGGGCCTCGTCCCCGCACTGACGGCGATGCGGCTGACGATCGTCAACGCGCTGCGGAGGGTCTGAGCATGGCGATCCCGTTGTCCTACAACGCGCGCAGCGCGCTGGTCCGATGGCCGGCGGCCGTGGTCGCGGTGCTCGGCATCGCCGGCACGGTCGGCGTGTTCGTGGCGATGCTGTCGATGGCGCGCGGCTTCCAAGCGACCCTGGCGTCGTCCGGCTCACCGGGGAACGCGATCATCCTGCGGGCCGGCGCCGATACCGAAATGGTCAGCGCCATCAGCCTCGACCAGGTGCGGGTGATCCGAGACGCGCCAGAGATTGCGCGAGCCGCCGGCAACGAATCTGAGGCCGGCGCCGAAGCCGGCGGCGGACCGATGCTCACCGCCGAGGTGGTGGTGATCGGGGCGTTTCCCCTCGCCTCCTCGGGAACCGACGCCAACGTGCAGGTGCGCGGCGTCTCCCCCACCGCCATGGAGGTCCGGCCGATGGTCCGGATCGTCCAGGGGCGTCTGTTCCGACCCGGCACCGCGGAGATGGTGGTCGGTTCCAATGCGGCCAAGATCTACCGCGGCTTCACGCTCGGATCGACCTTCAGCTTCGGCGGCCAACGCTGGGAGGTGGTCGGGATCTTCGACGCCGGGGGTTCGGCTTTCGACTCCGAGCTGTGGTGCGACACCTCGGTCCTGAACCAGACCTTCAAGCGCCCCGAGGGCGTCTTCCAGTCGGTCACCGTCCGGCTGGTGTCGCCCGACGCGTTCGGCGCCTTCAAGGACCGGCTCACCAGCGACCCCCGCCTGACCGTGCAGGTGCAGCGCGAGACCGAGTACTACGCGAAGCAGTCGCGGATGATCACGGCGCTCATCCAGACGCTCGGTTTCCTGGTCGCCTTCGTAATGGGCATCGGCGCGGTCTTCGGTGCGCTCAACACGATGTACTCGGCGGTCGCGGCCCGCGCGAGAGAAATCGCCACCATGCGCGCTCTCGGCTTCGGCGGCGGCAGCGTGGTGCTGTCTTTTCTCGTTGAAGCGCTGCTGATCGCGGCTGTCGGAGGAGTCCTCGGCTGCCTCGCGGTATTGCCCATGAACGGATTCACGACCGGCACGATCAACTGGCAGACCTTCTCTCACCTCGCGTTCGCCTTCCGGGTTACGCCAGACCTGCTCCTCATCGGTCTCGCCTTTGCCCTCATCATGGGCGCCGTCGGCGGTCTGCTGCCGGCGATCCGCGCCGCACGGCTTCCAGTCGCTGCCGCGCTGCGGGAGCTCTAGCCTGCATTTCTCACCGGCATGACGGCTGCGGACCGCGAGCGACCGCAATCTGCGATCGCGTCACGCCTCCTGAGCTTGTGGAACGGCTGAGCGCTTTGATAGACTGAGGCCCATCAAGACCCGGTCCCGATTGGCAACCGAATTCTCGACCCCGGGGAGGCGCCCGATGGCTGGCGAGGCCGTGCAGACCCTCGATCCTCTCGACCGCCGGCCGTTGCCTGCCATCCTCGCCGACCTCAGCCGCCGCCGCGCCTCCGGAGCGCTCGCCGTCGTGGGTGGCTCGGGTCGCCGCATGATGATGTTCCGCGAAGGGCGGCTGCGGGCAACACGGTCCACCTTCGAGGCTGAGAGGCTGGGCGCGTGGTTGGCAGGACGGGCCAGGATCCGTGACGCCGAGCTGGCCCTCGCGCTGCTCACCCAGTCGGGCCCAGACGCCGCTCCTCTCGGCCGCCTCCTCCTCGAGCGGGGGCTGATCGACGAGCCCACGCTCGCTCGCGAGCTGGAGGAGCTTGGCGTCGCCATTCTGTGCCGCGCAACAACTGAGCCCCGCCGCCAGGTGAGATTCGATGTCGGGGTCGATTCGCGCCAGCCCGACACATTGCCCGATCGCGCGACCGCAAGGTTCATCTTGGTCACGGCTCGTTCGCTCGACGCGGAAAGGGAGGCCCCGCGAGTGCTCGCCGACCCCGGCCGAACCTACCGCTGCGTTGGGGCCCCGTCCACCCTCGCGAGCCGGCTCGATGCGACGCCCGACGAGCGTCGGGTGCTCAGCGCACTCGCCGCACCGCGAACCCTCGGCGACCTCACCCTGGCCCGGCTCATGCCCCCGGACGCGCTGCGGCGAGCCTTGCTCCCGCTCGTCATGTGCGGCGCCGTGGCACCCGCGAGCGCAGTCGCCGATGCTCCGTCCGCGCCGCGCGCCGGCGGGCACGGCGTCTGGTCCGATGCCGAGCTCGAGGAGCGCGCGATCGTGACCCGCTTCATGGGTGAGACGTCGGACCGCGATCACTACGCCGTCCTCGGCCTCGAGGCGGGGGCCTCGTACGCCGACATCGAGGCCTCGTGGACGCGGCTTGCGGCGCGCTTCGACCCGGCCCGTGCGACCCGGTCCGCCCACCTTTCGGATCTCGGCCCTGAGCTCGAGAAGTCCTACGAGAGGATCCGCACGGCCTACGAGACCCTCATCGACCCGACCTCGAGGGTCGCCTACAACCGCATCCACAAGGCGAGCCGGCTACAGGCCGGCGCCCGGGCCGCCGCGAGCTCGGTCCCGAAGGGCACCCCCCAGGACCAGGCACGCCGCGCGATCGTCCAGGCGAACCTCCGGCGCGCGGACCAGGCGCTGCGGACCGGCGACCGCCACACCGCCTACACCTTGCTCGAGGCCGCGTGCGCCCTCGAGCCCGAGCCGGAGGCGCTGCTCAAGCTCGCTCGGCTCATGATCACCAACCCGATGTGGGGCGAGCGCGCCCTGGCCCGCCTTAAGCAGGCGCTCGAGCTCGATCCGGGGCTCGTCGACGGCTGGCTGGAGCTGGCGACCTACTGGCGTCGACGGGAACGCCCCGACCGTGAGCGGCGGGCGTTGCAGCAAGCGCTCGAGGTTGCACCCGACGACCGTCGCGCCGAGGCGCGCCTAGCGGAGCTGGACGACGCACACCCCGGCCACCGTCGCTGAACCTACAGCCGTACGGTAGCCTTCGTACAATGCCTAACCCGCGCGAATCGAAGTCCGTTCCGCCCGTCGCTGCCGAAGCCGCAGTGGACCGGCGCGTGGACCACGCGCGGGCCGTCCGCGCCTGGTGCCTGTATGACTGGGCCAACTCCGCCTTCGCCACCACCGTGATGGCTGCGATGTACCCGCCCTTTTTCCGTACCGTGGCCGAGGCCGCCGGGATGGCGCCGGCGAAGGCGACCGCGGCCTGGGGCTACACCGTCGCACTCGCCCTGGTCGTGGTTGCGCTCACCGCCCCGGTGCTCGGTGCAGTCGCCGACCACACCGGGCGCCGGAAGGCCTTCCTCGCGGCATTCACCGCCATCGGCGCGCTCGCGACCGCCGCGACCGTGACCGTCGGCGCCACCACCTGGATGCTGGCCGCCGGGCTCTTCATCGTGGCCCAGATCGGCTTTTCAACCGCGAACGTGTTCTATGAGTCCCTCCTGCCCGGCCTCGCCCAGGGCCCAGAGCTCGATCGCATCTCCGCCCGGGGTTACGCCTGGGGCTACCTCGGAGGCGGCCTCCTGCTGGTCGTCAACGCCCTGTGGGTGATCCGACCCCAACTCTTCGGTATCCCCGATGTCGGCACCGCGGTGCGGGCGTCGTTCGCGAGCGTCGCCGTGTGGTGGCTGGCCTTCTCGCTGCCCCTGTTCCGCCGCGTTCCCGAACCACTTACCGACCAGCTCCTCGAGCCCCGGGTCGCTCCCCTGCTCGCCGGGCTGCAGCGCCTCGTCGCCACCTTTTCCGAGATCAGGATCTACCGCCAGCTGCTGCTCTTCCTGGCCGCGTTCTGGATCTACAACGACGGCATCTCGACGGTGTTCCGCATGGCCACGGCGTTCGGCTCCGAGATCGGGATCGGCCTGCCCCACCTGATCGGAGCGCTGATCCTGACCCAGTTCATCGGCTACCCGAGCTCGCTCGCCTTCGGACGACTGGGAGCCTCGATCGGTCCGCGCCGCGCCGTGCTCGCGGCGCTCGCGGTCTATGTCGGCATCAGCCTCGCGGGGCTCGCGATCCACACCGCCTGGCAGTTCTACCTCCTCGCGGCGGTGGTCGGCACGGTCCAAGGGGGAAGCCAGGCGCTCAGCCGCTCGCTGTTCGCGTCAATGGTCCCGCGCCACAGGACCGCCGAGTTCTTCGGCTTCTACGGCGCGTCGTCGAAGTTCGCGGGGATCTTCGGGCCGCTGGTGTTCGCCGTGGTCAGCGACGTCACCGGCTCCGGCCGGCGCGCGATCTTCGCCCTGGTCGCGTTCTTCCTGGTTGGCGGCGCGCTGCTCGCCCGGGTCGACGAGACCGAGGGCCGCCGCGTCGCCCGCGACGCGGAGCTCCGGCACCAGGCAAGGGCAATACCACAGAGGCACTGAGACACAGAGGAGCACAGGCAGAGACACTGCCATGATCGGCGACTTCCGTCGCCGACCACGACATTCCCCTCTGTGCCTCTGTGTCTCTGTGGTTCAGTCCTGCTCGGGGCGGAGGGTCGCGAGGAACGCGGCGTCGATCCAGTAGATGTCCGACTGGCCGTTGCCGGGTGCATCTGCGGCCCTGCGGAGATCCGCGTAGCTCCAGCGGGGGCCGTCCGCGGAAAGGGCGGCCGTGGTGCGCAGGCTGTTGAAGATGAAGTACCGGCCGTCCGGGGTCACGTAGGGGCAGTACTCGTTGGCCGCGCTGTTGACCGCCGGTCCGAGGTTGACCGCCTCGCTCCAGGTGTCATCCCCGCTTCGGAAACTGATGTAGTAGTCCGACCGCCCGAACCCTCCGTCGCGAGGCGCGGAGCCGAAGATGAGTGCGCTCTCGTCGGGCATGACGAAGGCATTGAACTGCGACGGGGTGGTGTTGATGGCCTCCGGCAGGCGCTCGGCCGAGGCGAAGCCGTCGCCGTCCGGGCGGGCGCGCCAGATGCTCTCGCGATCGGCCCCGGTGCGCGTGAAATAGACCGTCCCAGTGCGAGTCAGCGACGGGTACCACTCGTCGCCGTCCGTGTTCACCTCGGGACCGAGCGGCCGAGGATCGCCCCAGGCATGTCCGAGGCGGTCCATGACCCAGATGTCCGAGTCGCCCCGGTCCGGCGTTCGGCCCGGGCCCGGACGGTTGGAGACGAAGTAGAGGCGTGAGCCGTCGGGAGCTATCGCTGGCTCGAGGTCGCGCCAATGCCCCGAGAACGGCGCCACCTCGGGTCTGCTCCAGCGGCCGTCGGCGCCCTCGGCGGTGACGACGATCGCGGAGGTCTGTCCGAGCACGACGGTGAAGTAGAACGACCGTCCGTCGGGCGTGAACGCCGTGTCGCGCTCGAACGCGCCCGTGGAGACGAAGCCCGGCGCGAACAGCCGCGCCTCGGCTCCCGGGGGAGCCTGGCCGAGGTACGGTCCGGAAGGTCGGTCGTCGAGTGCTCCTCGCTTCGCCGGCCGCGCATGCCGCGAGGAGCAGCGCCGAGCCGATGCACACACTGGAGAAGAACCGGCGGGAACCCACCACGACAACCTCCCGAGCCGGAGGTCCACCCGGACGGCTTCCGAGCGCCCCCGGCCCTGGATGGTACGGGCCGAGGGCGGCGACGGTTGCGCTCGCCCCACGACGATCGGTTCAGCCGCGCAGCTCGTCGAGGCGCTCGCGAACCTTGGCCGCGTGACCGGCGGCCTTGACCTTCGGCCAGTGGTGCGAGACCTTCCCCTCGGGGTCGATCAGTACCGTCGAGCGGATCACTCCGATGGTGGTCCTGCCGTACATTTTCTTCTCGCCCCATGCGCCGTAGCGCTCCATGGCCATGTGATCGGGGTCGCTCAGCAGGCGCACCCCGAGTTCGTGCTTGGCGATAAAGCTGCGGTGCTTCTGGGGCGTGTCGGGGCTGCAGCCCAGCACGACCGCGTCGAGGCCCTCGAAATCGGCGATCGAGCCGGTGAACTCGCAGGCCTCGGTGGTGCAGCCGGGGGTGTCGTCCTTGGGGTAGAAATACAGCACCACCCAACGGCCGGCGAGACCGGAGAGTGAGACCGGAGTCCCGTCCTGGTCGGGCAGGGTGAACGACGGCGCGGGCTTGCCGACGGCGATCGATGCAGTCATCTCGACTCCTCCCGTGCTGTGAACAGGGAGCCCGGGAGGATCCTTCCAGGGCAGGGTTCGTGCCTCAGTGCTGCAGGTCGATACGGCTGACCTTTCGCCACGGAAGGTAGGTCGGCCGCGCCGCGCCGTCGGCGAAGACCAGGACGCCGTCGTTACTCGAGGAGACGTCCTGACCGTCTTCGAGCACCAGCTCCTCGCCGTTGGTCAGCACGACCCGGCTCGAGGACCTGCCGCGCGGCTCGATCGAGGCCACCCGCTCGAACGGGATGTCGTAGGACACGCCGTCGCGCTCGCCGTTGAGCATCTCCCAGGTCTCCTCCTCGTCGAGGTCGAAGACGATCCGACCCGCGACCACGGTGCCGTCGTCCGCGGTCACCTTGCCGCGCAGCGGACCTCCCGGGCCGTAGCTGTCATAGCCGCGGCCACTGCTTCGTCCCGGCTCGAAGTCGGCCTGTTCGAACTCGTCCCACGGAACCTTGGCGCGTCCGTACCTCGGGTCCTCCACCAGAATGCCGCGAATGTCGTCGTTGACGTCGTTGGTGCCCTCGAGCACCAGCACACGCCCATCGGCCAGCGTCACCGTGGAGCTCCGGGAGGATCGGCGCTCGATGCTGCGCAGCGTACCCATCTCGATCGACACCCGCCCGTCGTCCGAGTCGCCATCGAGGCGGTCCGTCGACAGGCACTCCTGGCTATCCCACTGGATGAAGCCGTCGAAGCTCCCGGTCCGCGTGGTGACCTTGCCGGCGAGGCGGGTAGACCGCGGATGAGCCGAGGCCGGCGTGGCTGCGAACTCGATGGTGTCGATCTTCTTCCAGTCGAGGTCGATCTCACCGAGGGCGGGGTCGCTGACGTGGACCGTCGTCCCGACGTCATTAGCGTAGCCCTCGACCGCGATCTTGGCCCCGCTCTTCATGACCACGTCCGCCGAGTCGGAGCCGGTGACCCGGATTGACCGGATGTCCCCGAAGCGGGTGATGAAGACCCGTGTGCCGTCGCCCCACCCGATCCGCACGTTGCGGCCGAACACCTTCAGCCAGTCCCAACCACTTCCGCGACTGTCGTCCTCGACCTTCGAGCGCTTCTCGGCGTAGCTGCGGTATGGAAGGTCTTCCTTCGCCGACTGGAAGAGGTCGTCCCAGAAGGCCTCCTCGGTGCCCCAGCGCAGCAGCCCCGTGTAGCTGTTGCCGGAGCGCGTCGTCACGGTGCCGTAGAGGTACGCGTCGTTCGGGCCCGCGGAGGCGACGCCGATACCTACAATCAGCCCCGCCACCGCCATCAGCGCCACCAATCGTGCTCGTCTCATCTCATCCCCCCTGCGGCCGTCGCGGCCGCGATCTGCTTCGGTGTCAGTACGAAACCAGCGGCGCCGGCGCGCGGCGGCCTGGTACGCTGTCGTCGCCGGCCGGATCGACGCGACGATCCGCCGCAACCACCGCGCGGTCCATCGATCCTTCGACTGTCGGACGCATCCGCTGGACCTCGCCGAGCAGCTCGCGCATCGCCTGGTGGTAGCGCGGATCGGCCCGGAGAAGCTCGACCGCGAGACTCAGGAAACGGTCGTCGCTCATCCCCGAGGGATCGCTGGCCACGCGAATCGTGACCACCCGGCCATCCTCGGAGCGCTGCGTGACGACGTCGCGAACCAGGGCCAGGAGGCCCGCGGCCGCTATCACGACCGCAGCCGCTTTGAGCGCCCACCCCATCCACGCCCGCCCCGTCGACGGGGCAGATGCGATGTGCTGCATGTGCGCGGACTCCCGACTGGTGCGCTCGATCCGGGCCCACAGCCCGGGCGGCAGATCGGCCTCGCGAGCGGATCCGAGCTCGCCGACCGCAGCGTCGAGACCGCGGATGGCGAGATAGAAGTCCCGGCACGACGAACACATCGCGAGGTGGTCGACGACCGCTTTCGCCTCGACCTCGGCGAGCTCGCCGTCAACCCAGGCGGACAGCTCAATCTCAAAGGAATCACATCGGCTCATGCGCTGACCTCCCCGCCCGGTAGCAGATCACCGAGGCCCTCGACGACCTTGCGGCGGGCGCGGTAGACGTTGATTTTGACCTGGGCCAGGCTCCATCCGGTGCGCTCGGCGATCTCGCGGTACGCGAGCCGGTCGAGAACCCCGAGTTGGAACGCTGTGCGGTGGGCCGGAGCCAGCCCTTCGATCAGGTGTTCGAGACGTTCGAAGAGGGCGCGCAGCCGGGCTCGGGTGTCGGCGGTATCGGTGCCCGCGACCTCGAGCTCGGCCTGTCCGGCGACCAGCGGCGACACCCGCTGCCGCCGCCAATGATTGCGGGCGAGGTTGTGCGCGGTGGTGAACAGGTAGGCCCGGGCGCGGCCCTGGTCCGGCAGATCTGCGCCCGCCCGCATCACCCGCACGAAGGTCTCCTGGAGCAGCTCCTCGGCGTCGTCGCGCGAGCTCAGTCGGCTGCGGAGAAACGCCAGAACCGACGGGCCGTGCAGCTGGTACGCCTCGTGCCAGAACGCCGTCCCGTTGGTCTGCACCGTTTCCAAAGTCCTTCTTCTCCTCGTTGCTCGCGTCACACCCTACGACACTCGAGGCCGCGGATTGTTACAGCCCCGACTCCGTTACCATGCCCTCGTGGGACGTCGACGCGACGACAGGGGCGGGCCACCTGGGCCCACCGACGCCGACCAGGGGCTGTGGCAGGGTGTCTCGATCGCGCGCCGTTTCATCTCGCCCGACGGGATGGTGGTCCTGGTCGGGCGTACCGCGCACGACAACGACGTGCTCAGCCTCAAGCTCTCAGGTCCTAAGGACTTCTGGTTCCACGTCGCGGGCGAGTCGGGGTCTCATGTGGTGGTCCGCAACCCGGAGGGACTCACGCGTCTGCCGAAGGCGACAGAGGGCTTCGCCGCCTCGCTCGCCGCGGGCTACTCGAAGGCCCGCCTCGGGGGTCGCGTTGCAGTCCACGCGACCATCGCCTCGGACGTCACCAAGCCGCGCGGTTTGGCCCCAGGCAAGGTCTCTATCCGCCATTGGCGAACGGTGTTCGCGACGCCGATGCGGGAGCCGCCCGAAGACGGCGATGACGACTGCGACCCGTGACGCAAACGGCCCCGCGGAAACCGCGGGGCCGGAGTTTCTCTCGGAGCGTGCTACGAGCTCAGCTCGCGTTGACCCGAATTGCGCCGTTGACAGTCTCCAGGCTGATCTCACCCCCGCCGCTTCCAATCGAGCCGCGCATCGAGGAACCGACCCAGCGACCCTTCTTGACCTCGACTCCGAAGTCGTTGCGGATGCTGCCGTTGACCGTCTCCGCCTGGATGTCGGCGCCGGTCGACTTCGGCAGCGTCAGCTCGATGGTGCCGTTGACCGACTCGAGGTGGATGCGGTCCGAGCGCTCGAGCTGACCGTACTCGATCTCGAGGGTTCCGTTCACGGTGTTCAGATCGACAAGGCCGCGGACGTTGCGCGCACGGATCGCGCCGTTCACGGTCTCGGCCTCGAGGCCGCCCTCGACGCCGGTCACGTCCATGCTCCCGTTGACCAGATCGACGCCGCTGACGCGGGCGCCGCGCGGTATGGTCAGCGTGTAGTCGACCTGCAGGTGGCCGTGACTTCGCTTGAAAAAGCCCCAACCGTCCGAGCTCGGGTATTTGGTCTCGATGGTGAGGCTGTTCGCCGATGCGTCGACGTTGATTCCGAGCGCCTCGAGGGCTTCGGAGGACTCCGCCTCCTTGACCGCCACGACGTGGACCTCGCTCCGGTCCCAGACCTCGATGTGGAGGTCGCCGTTGATGTTCTCGACGCTGACCCGGCCGTCCGCGGAGAGCGGGTAGGTCTTGTCGAAGGTCTCGGTGTTGTCGGCGGCCCACCCGAAGCCGGTCGCGAGGAGCAGGATCGCCATCCCGATCGCGGATCGTCTGGTGTGTGTCATCTCCGTTCCCCCTTGCGCGGTCCCGTTGGCAGGGACTGGATCTCTCGTCATCCAACCCTTGAGATGCTCGCAGCCCCGCATGGGTTTGAACCGGGTCGAGAGCCCGTCATGATCCGGACACCTCGATCCTCTCGGGAGGGCTGTGCGGCAAGGACGATCCCCGGGGGAGACAGTGGTCGTCCCGGCCCGTTGAGCTACGGGAGGGCGACGGCGCACGGTTTCTTCGTCGCCGCACACCCGCCGTTTTTGCGGCCCGCACCGTCTAAGACCGCGCCGACACGCGAGCCGAAGGTTCGCCGGCGGCCTCCGAACCATGCGAGCACCGATTCGAGCTCGGCCGGGCCGAAGTCCGGCCACAGCGTCGGCGTGAAGTAGAGCTCACTGTAGGCGCTCTGCCAGAGGAGGAAGTTCGACAGGCGCTGCTCCCCCCCGGTCCGGATCACGAGGTCGGGATCGGGACCTCCGCGTGTGTCGAGCCGCTGGGCCACCCGATCGGCGTCGATGGCCCCGGGGTCGAGCCGGCCCGCCGCAACGTCCTCCGCCATGCTCCGTACGCAGCGCACCAGCTCGTCCCGCCCGCCGTACGACAGGGCGAGCGCGAGACGCATTCCACCGAGACCCGCGGTCGCGGCGCAGGTGTCGATCAGAAGGGCGCGCGGCCGCTCCGGCAGGCGGGCGGCATCGCCCAGAATCCGAAGCTCGATGCGGTGTCGGACCAGGCTCGGCCGCTCGGCAATCAGGAACGTCGCCAGCAGCTCCATGAGCCCGTCAACTTCGTCCGACGGCCGCCCCCAGTTCTCGGTCGAGAAGGCGAACACCGTCAGCCAGGGAAGGCCGATCCGGCGGGACTCCTCGACCAGCCGACGCAGCGCTCGCGCCCCGGCGCGGTGGCCCGCCGAGCGCGGCAGGCGCCGGCGCTGGGCCCAACGTCCGTTGCCGTCCATGATCACCGCGAGGTGCTGGAGGGACGGGGCGCTCATCGCCCGCTCTCCGGCGCGGCCGCGAGCTCTGTACGACCCATCTGCGCCCTCGTCCGACGGCGCGAGGCGAGGTGACGACGCCGGGCGGCCGCGACCAACGGGTGCCAGACTGTGTGTACCAGGCGATGCCGGATCAGGAAGGCCCACAGCCGGTTACAGCGCTTGTAGAGCAGGCTCGACGCCAGGTAGCCCGGGACCGCAGCGGCCTGGGCCGGCCGCCTGCGCCACATCGAGACCGGTGAGAACAGTGTCCGGTAGCACCACGCGTAGCCTGCCTCGAGCTCGTCGGGGCGCATGAGACGTGGACGAAAAACCGCGTGCGCCGTGTCGTAGAGGCTCCAGTCCCGGTGCAGAAGGCGGCCGTCGGCCTCCAGTCGACGGAAGAGCGGCGTTCCAGGGTACGGCGTGAGGATGTGGAAGGTCGCGCACTCGAGTCGTGCGGCCTCGATCCACTCCACGGTTCGGGCGAAAACGTCAGGTCCGTCGTGGTCGAACCCGAGCACGAAGCTCCCGTTGACCTGGATGCCGGCCTCGTGGAACCGCTCGACGAGGCTCGCCGCGACCGCGCTCGAGGGCGCCCGCTTCCCGGCCTCCTCGAGGCTGCCCTCGGTCACGCTCTCGACGCCGATGAAGACCCCGGTGCAGCCCGCTCGCGCCATCGCCGCCGGCAGCTCCGGCTCATCCGCGACATCGAGGCTGACGGCGGCGCTCCACAGCCGCTCCTCCGGTTCGAGCGCCCGGCACAGCGCACGGAGGTAGACCCTGTCGGACCCGAGGTTGTTGTCGAGGAAGACCGAGTAGGGCTCGTCCGCGGCGCGGATCGCTTCGACGACCCGCTCGACGGGGATCGTCTGACGCGGCATCGGCACGCCCTCGGCAGAAAGCACGCAGAAGCGGCACCGGTTGTGACAGCCGCGGGTCGCCACCACGCTGGAACGGGTCAGGAAGGCGCCGCGCGGGAGCAGGTCCCGGCGCGGCTCCGGGTGAAGCGCGTAGTGCGGCTCGAGGTAGGAACCGGTCGAGCGCCGCCATGCCCTTCCCGCACGCAGGTCGAACAGCACGTCCGCCCACACCGGAACGCCGTCGCCGACGACCACGACGTCGGCGTGCGCCTCCGCCTCTTCCGGACACGCCGAGACGTGCGGACCGCCGAGCACGGCCCTCGCGCCGCGCGAGCGATACCAGTCGGCCAGCTGATAGGCGCGCGCCGCGAAGGTGAGGTGAACCGTGATCCCGACCACCTCGGGGAATGGATGCGACGGCGGAGGGCCTTGAAGGAGGTTCTCGTCCCAGATCCGCACCCGCCATGAGGGCGGTGTCGCCGCCGCCAGCAGGGGAAGGGCCAGGGCCGGCGTCAGCACGTGCTTGCCGAAGCTCCCCACTGGGTCCTTGCGGTAGAAGGGATTGATCAGGAGAAGCTCGCCGCGGGTCGGCGGCGCCGTCCGGCTGCAAGTGAGCGGGGGCGGCTCGGCGAAGTCGCGCGGAAAGTAGGCCATCAACCAGTTCCTCCTGAGATCACGATCGGAGGCGCCCACGGCGGGCGCCTGCGCCGAATGTGGCGTTTGGGCGGCAGAGCGTGGAAGTTCCGAGGCACGAGCATCCGCCCCTGCGACGCTGTGACCTCGGGCTCCGTAGAGAAAATGAGAGATCCGGACCCGGGGGTGCAGCATGTTCCTGAGCCGTTTACGTCGGTCCCAGACGCCGCCGGAGCACCACCGCCGTGACACCCGCTGCGGCCTCAAGGAGGCGGATCTCTCGAGCCCGCTGTTCGCCGAAGCCAATGGACCCGGCGCCCCGCTCGAGTGGCGGGCTACGCTCGCCGCGATGTCGGGGCGCAGTGACAGACCGCCTCGACGCCGTCGAGGCGCCATCGCCTCCTGACGTGTGCGTCATCCCGACAACATCATCTTCGACTAGCTGGGCCATCGGGGCACGTCCGGTCACGTCGCGGAGGGGGTGTCCTCGGTCAGCTCGACCCGCGCGAGGCGCCGGTACTCGGCGCAGGTGGCGAGGAGCTCGGTCTCCGTGCCCACGCCGGCGACGCGACCGTCGCGCAGGACGTAGATCCGGTCGGCCAGCTGCACCGTCGTCAGCCGGTGGGCGATGACGAAGGTGATCATCGTCCCCAGCACTCGACTCAGGGCGTCCTGGACCGCCGCCTCGCTGCGGTTGTCGAGCGCGCTCGTCGCCTCGTCGAGAATCAGGATGTCGGGCCGCTTGTAAAGGGCCCGCGCGATCGCGAGGCGCTGCCTCTGGCCGCCGGAGAGATTGGCGCCGAACTCGTCGAGCATCGCGTCGATCCCGCCGGAGAGCCGGCTGACGAACTCCCACGCCCCGGCCTGTCGCAGGACCTTCTCGACGCGCTCGGGATCACGTTCGCGCCCGTACGCGACGTTGGCGGCGACGGTGTCGTTGAAGATGTAGACGCGCTGGGTGACGATGCCGATGCGATCCCTCAGGTCCCGGATGTCGAGCTCGCGGCAGTCGGCCCCGTTGATCCTCACCGTCCCGCCGGTGGGGTCGTACAGGCGCAGGACCAGGTTCACGAGCGAGGTCTTGCCGCCACCGCTGTCGCCGACCAAGGCGACGGTCTCACCGCGACGAGCGGACAGGGAGACGCCGCGTAGCGCGTTGGTGTCGCCGTAGCTGAGGCGGACGTCCTCGAGGGCGACCTCGGTGACGGGACCTTGGATACGGTTCGGGCCGCTGCGGATCTCGGGCTCCCGCCCGAGCATGTCGAAGATCCGCTCGGTCGCCGCGACGGCCTCGAACATCTGGTTGGACACTGCGGAGATCCGCTTGATCGGGGTGTAGAGCATGAACAGGGCCGTCGCGAACGAGGTGAACTGACCGGCGCTCATCTTGCTGTCGATGATCAGCACGCCCCCGAACCAGACGACGAGGGCGACGCCGATCGCCCCGACCAGCTCCATCAGGGGGCTGGTCAACAGGCGGACGCGGACGCCCTTCATGTTGATCCGCCGGAACTCCAGGTTGTCGCGCTCGAAGCGCTCGAGCTCGAAAGGCTCGCTCGAGTGCGCCTTGATGATCTCCATGTTGTTGAAGACCTCTGCCAGGCGCGCGGTGATGTCCGAGTCCTTCTCCTGCGAGCGGTGGGAGAGACGCTTCATGCGCCGCGCCAGCTCGATCAACGGCCAGGTCGCGAGCGGCAGGACGATCAGACCCCAAAACGCCAGCCGCGGGCTCTGGTAGATCGCGACCACGATCAGGGCCACGATCTTGAACGACTCCTCGATCGCCATCGGGATGTGCTGGGTGAGGGTCGCCCGGATGCGGTTGATGTCGTTGGTGACCCTCGAAATCGAGCTCGCCACCCCGGAACCGGTTGAAGAACGCGAGGTCGAACTCGAGCACGTGCCCGAGGAGGCGGTCCCGCAGGCGCCGTACCACATCTTCGCCGACCCATGCGACCTGGTAGTTCTGGGCGTAGCGGCCGACTCCCTGGAGCAGGTAGAGCACGACCAGGATCGGCGGCAGCAGCGCGAGCATGTGCCGGTCCTGAGCGATGAAGATCTTGTCCATGACCGGTTTGATCAGGTACACGACGACGCCCGCCGAGGCGGCCGCCACGATCACGCCGATCAGCGCCTGGAGCAGGCGTCCATGGTGGATGCGGATGTCGGGCCACAACCGGCGGACGAACAGCAGCACCGGTCCGTCAACGCTCCCCGGCGGTCTCGCTCGGCGAGGGTCCCTTGCCCATCAGACGGTTGAGGCCTGCCCAGGTGGTCCCGCTCTCGTCGAACTCGGGCAACACCGGTTCGATGCCTCGCGCGGCATTGACCTGCCAACCCCACAGAATGGCCCACTTGACGTAGGTGCCGTAGGCCTGGAGGAGGCAGAAGACGAGCCCGCGCATGCCGTCGAGAACGCCAAACTGGACGATGTAGGTCCGCACGAATCGCCACAGCGGGCGGAAGGCGATGGATGTGAAGCTCGAGCGCTTCCCTTCACGCCAACACTGGGCCGCGCCCCAGAGCCCGTAGCGGGCAAGGCGGAAGGTGTACTCGTCGAAAGACCGGTCCACCATGTGGTGCGGCATCTCGTTGCGCAGGAGCGGCGTCGGGCCGTTGGTGTGGAGCAGCGAGTGGACGCGACGGTTCTCGTAGTAGGCGGTACCCCGGCGGAAGAACCTGGCGACTCGATCTCGCTGCCAGCCCGAGTAGCGGATCGGCTTGCCGAGGAAGTGGACCCGCCGGTTGATCATGTAGGCATCGGCGGAAGGGCCGTCTGCGAGTAATGCCAGCACCTCGTCGCGTAGCCCGGGTGTGCAGCGCTCGTCCGCGTCGAGCAAGAAGACCCACTCATTGGCCACGTGCTGCATTGCCCAGTTCTTCTGCGCTCCGGCGCCGTAGTACGTGCGCTGGAAGAAGCGGACCCTGTCATAGGACTGCGCGATCTGCGGCGTGCGGTCGGTCGAGTAGGAGTCGACGACGATGATCTCATCGCACCACAGGAGCGACTCGATGCACTCGGCGATGTTGTGCTCCTCGTTGAAGCAGGTCACGATCCCGCTCACCCCAGGACGGGGTGCCACTCCGGTCCCGTCGTTGTCGCGTGTGGGCTGGTCGTCTGGCATGGGTCTCCACCGACGTGGCACCCGCGGCCTGGTCGGTGTGACCGGAGGTGCCTCAAAACGGGTTTGGCCGCAGCCTCGAGAGCTGCCGCTCGTGGCCGCATCGTAACACAACGGCAGGCATCAACCGAGCGCTTGACGTGACACGTACAGCGCCCGTAGCTCTCGTCGCATCAACTTGTTGGAGGCGGTGCGCGGCAGCGTCTCGGCGACCACGAGGTCGTGGATCTTGAACAGTGGGTTGAGGTGCTCGGCGATCTGGCGACCGAGCTCCGCCTTCAGCCGGCCCGCGTCGACCTCACCGCGAGGTACCACGAACACGATCAGGCGTTCGCTCCCTCCCCCATCCGACTGGACCGCCACCGCCGCGCTCTCGGACACCGCGGGATGGGTGGCGAGGACGCGCTCGAGCTCGAGCGAGCTGACCTTGATGCCGCCCAGGTTCATGGCGTCGTCGGCGCGCCCCTGCGCGCGGAGGAAGCCACCCGCGAGCCGCGCCATCTGGTCGCCGTGACGGCGCAGCGTCTCTCCGGCCGGCCCGATCGGGCAGCCGGCGTGATAGACCCCGTCATGGTCGCGGTTGAGCAGGCGTTCGGACAGGCCGATCGAAGGCGGAACGAGGAACACCTCGCCGATCTCACCGTCCCCGACCGGCCGGCCGGTCTCGTTGAGCACGCGAAGGTCGAGCCCGAGCGCAGGCGTGCTGAACGTCGCGGGCGACGCGGGCTGGACAACCGTCCCGGTGACATACCCGCCGCCGATCTCCGTCCCACCACAGTATTCAATGACCGGGGCGCGGTAGCCGGTGAGGCTCATCAGCCACAGGTAGTCGTGCCGGTTGGAGGGCTCGCCGGTGGAGCTCAGGACCCGGACGCCGCTCCAGTCGGCGGCCTCCCAGGACCCTGACTGCCGCCACGCGCGGACCAGCGACGGCACGACCCCTTGCATGGTGACGCCAACTCGGCGGACGAAGGCTGCGAAACCCGGATCCGCGGGACTGCCCTGCCAAAGGGCAACGGCCGCGCCGTTGATGAGCGCCGCATAGATCAGCCACGGCCCCATCATCCAGCCGATGTTGGTCGGCCAGCAGACCACGTCGCCGGCACCGGATGTCATGGTGGAAAAGCCGTCCATCGCGCACTTGATCGGGGTCAGGTGGGTCCACGGAATCGCCTTCGGGGTGGAGGTGGTCCCAGAGGAGAAGAGCACGTTGGTGACCTCGTCGGGGCCCGCGACGACTCTCCGCACGGCCCCGGATTCCGCCAGCATCTCCCCCCACGCCAGGTCGCCGGGACGCAGCGACGGAGCGTTCGGGTCCGCCGGCACGACCACCGCCTGGACAGCGCCCGCGGCGCGCAGCTTCGCAGCCAGGTCGATGCTGCGTCCGCCGCGGACATAGCTGTCGACCGTCACCACCAGCCGTGCCCCGCCGATCTCCAGACGCCTCGAGAGCTCCTCGGCGGAGAAACTGTCTGCGATCGACACTACGGGACAGCCGGCCCGTACCGCCCCGAGATAGGCGGCGATGCACTCCACGGTCATCGGCATGTACAGGGCCACCGGATCGCCCGGCGCCATCCCGAGGCGTACGAGCCCCGCCGAGAAGCGGTCGGCGAGCTCCTGGAGCTCACCGAGGGTGACCGTCTCAAGCTCGTCGGAGCCCTCGCGCCCGACGGCGAGCGCGATCGTGCACGGCGGCCGCCGGAAGCAGCTGTCAGCGATGTTGAGGCAGGGCGCCGGACAGCCACCGCGGGTGGAGCGGGCCCCTGCTGTCGTCGAGGATGCGATCGGGTGGCTGTACGAGGACGATCCCGAGCTTCTCGATCGCCCGCCCCCAGAACTCGGCGCGGTGGGTCACGGACCAGCGGTGCAGCGCGGGGTAGTCGGCCATGCCGAGCTCGCGCATGAAGCGCGCCAGGTTCGAGCCCTCGAGCTCAGCCGGTCCGGGTCGCCACGCCGGCGGCGGACCCGCGGTCGCCGGCCAGTCCGCGTAGATCCTCTCGAAGCTCGCGAGCTGCTCTTCGAAGGGCGGACGCGGTCCGCGTCGGATCCGCTCCACGTAGTCCGCCCACCGCTGCCAGTGAGCCTCTTCCTCCGGTCCGTACCCGTCTTCGTGCTCGGCCATGGTCACGCTCCAGCCCGTGAGTCGCCGTGTACAACCCGCCGACCGCCGCCGACGTTCCGCGAAGGGTGTCTGAACCACAGAGCAGCGCTGCTCTGGGGATACCGCGCCCTGAACCAGCGAGAAGCGAGCCGCCACCGCGGAGTCGGTTCTCACCGGTCGTCCCGCCGCAGCTCTGCGCGCAGCAGCCCGTAGACGAGCCCGCCCAGTCGATCCGCCTGACGGAGGATCGCCACGGGGATCTCGACACCGCGCGCTCGCATCAGGACGAGATCGCTCTGCACCTCCTGATTTTCTGCGAACGCCGCTTCGCGGTGCTGGTATCGATTCCCAGGCGTTCGTCCACTCGCCTCTGACAACCTCAGCACCAAGTCATCGGCGGCGCGAACCAGGTGATCTCGCAGATGTGACAGACCGCGTGGAATTACCAATTGGGCGATCTTCGCGGCCAGCTCGACGGCGAGCTCGAGCGCGATCAGCTTGGCGCGGCCCCGAGGCAGGACGCGGGTGGACGTTCGCGGCTGGCTGGGCGGGAGAGTGTGCTGGCTCATGCGTTTCGAAATGGCGGTCGGTGGCCGGCTGTCAGGGGCGGCCGAAGGCCGTGAGCGCAGCGAGTGAGCCCACATGCCTCACCAACGTTCGTCGCGAGGGCGACGAGGTGGCGTGTCCAGCGTCGTATTCGATCCGAGGGGAGCGGAGGCGTACTCGACAGTACGTCGAGCACACTGAGGTGAGAAGACGGCGCTGGGCGCGGTGCATCGTCGACCGCAGCAGAAGGTTGGTGAGGCATGCGGGCTGACCCTTGACAGCCGGACGCGCTCCCGGTCGGGCGGATCCGGGCCGCGGGCCGCAGGGGGCGGGCTGCGGGAGTCAGGCTCGGACCGACAGCGCCGGTGGGTCAAGGATCGCGACGCCGATCCCGCAGCCCGCTGCCTGCCGCCTGATCCCGGACTTCGACCAGCGCGCTCTACCCCAGGTCTCCGCTCGAGACCCCATTCAGACCTTCCGCGCCAGGTAGATCACGTGCCTCGGTCCCCGGGTGCCGGGCCGGGCCGGCCGCTCGTGGCGGCTCACCTCGAGACCGGTCGCGAGGAGCCTGCGTTCGAACTCCTCGTCGTGGGACGCGGACCACAGGGCGAGCACCCCGCCGGCGGCGAGGGCGTCGCGGAGCCGTTCGACCCCGCGCCGGCCGTAGAGCCGACGATTAGTGGCGAGGGTGAGAGGCTCGGGACCGTTGTCGACGTCGAGCAGGATGGCGTCGAAGGAGCCGCCGGTCGTCCTGCCCCTGCCACGGTAGGCTGACCCCTCGATCAGATGGGCCACATCCATGATCACGGGGTGCACCCGCGCATCCTCGAGGGGCCTTCCGGCGACGTCGGCGAGCGGGCCGCGGTTCCACGCCATCACCGCGAGGAACACCTCGCACACCACGACCCGGGCGTCGGCCGGGAGGTGCGACAGCGCGGCGCGCACCGTGAAGCCCATCCCGAGGCCGCCGATCAGCACGAGCGGCCGCGGCCTTATCGTCGAGCACGCCAGGCGCGCGAGCTCCTCCTCCGAGCCGTGGGCCCGGCTCGACATCAGCTCGAGGCCGTCGATCCGGATGGTATACACGCCGTCGCGCACGTAGAGCACGAGATCTTTGCCGTCGGCGGTTCGCACCTCGCCGAGATTCCGGCTCGGCTGCATGCTCACTCCATCGCGAGACGACGCTCGGGATCGGGCAGCAGTTTCCCCATTCAGCCTCCCTCCCTTGGTACGGACGCGGCCCGGTCATCGTCGCCGGCAGCTCCGGCGACCTCCGGAAGCTCGAGATCCCGGGCGAGCGCTTCCGCAACCGCGAGGCCGCGAGCGGTGGGAACGATCCGGCCGCCGTCAAGGTCGACCAATCCCGCAGTCCTCCAGGCCTCGAGACGTCCGGCGTTGAGCGCGAGCAGGTCGGTGCCGACCCGCGCGCCGACCGCCGCGAGGTCGACCCCCGCGGTGGTGCGCAGACCGAGCATGACGTCCTCGAAGGCGAGCTCCTCGGCGCTCAGGGTCTCCTCTCCCTCGACCGGCGATCGACCCGCGGCGAGGTCGGCGGCCCACAGGCGCAGCTTGCGCCGGTTCCACCACCGTCGTCGCCCGTCGAACGAGTGCGCCGACGGCCCGAGGCCCAGATAGGGCGTGTGGTCCCAGTACTTTGAGTTGTGCCGCGACCGATGCTCGGGGCCGCGGGCGAAGTTCGAGACCTCGTAGGCTTCGAGGCCGAGCCGCGCGAGCGTGGCGTGGGTCTCGGCGAACAGCGTCGCCTGGAACCCCTCCCCCACCGCCAGCCGCTCCCCGGCCGCGGCCCGGCGCCCGAACCGGGTGCCCTCATGCACGGTCAGCTGGTAGCAGGAGACGTGCTGGACACCGAGCCCCGCGACCTCCTCGACGTCGCGCCGCCAGGAGTTGCGGGTCTGCCCCACCCAGCCGAAGATGAGGTCGGCCGAGACGGTGTGGAAACCGGCGTCGAGCAGCCGCGCCACGGCTCCCTTCGCCGCCGATGCGGTGTGGCGTCGGCCGAGCCGCGCGAGCCCGTCGTCGGAAAGCGTCTGCACGCCGAGGCTGACCATGCCAAAGCCCATCGTCCGCCAGGAGGCGACGGCGGCGGCGGTCACGTCCTCCGGGTTCGCCTCGAGGGTGAGCCTGGCGCCGCGCGCAACGGGCAGGGCCTCGCACACACCCTCGAGCAGCCTGCCCAGGCGCGCGCCATCGAGGGCCGACGGCGTCCCGCCCCCCAGGTAGACCGTATCGAAAGGCGACGTCCACGTGCGGGCCGCCCATCGCGCCTCGGCGATCACCGCCCGGACGTACTCCTCGCGCCTCGCATCGCCTGCGATGACGACCGCGAAGTCGCAGTAGGGACAGACCGAGGTGCAGAACGGGGCGTGGACGTAGAGGCCGGCCGCGCCTGTCAAGGGGCTAGGAGGGTGTAGGGCATAGCGTTGGCGGCGCCTATCGGGTACCGTGAGCGCCCCTTCTCGTTGGATTCTCGGCCCGTACTCGGAGTACTGCTCCTCGAATCCGCCAAGAACGGGCATCTCACGGCCCTCCGAAATCCATCCACCAGCAATGCTCTACACCCTCCTAGTCCGTCTTGGTCTTCAATACCGCCATGAAGGCCGACTGGGGGATCTCGACGTTGCCGACCATCTTCATCCGCTTCTTGCCCTTCTTCTGCTTCTCGAGCAGCTTGCGCTTTCGGGAGATGTCACCGCCGTAGCACTTGGCGGTAACGTCCTTGCGGAAGGCGTTGATGGTCGAGCGCGCGATCACGTTGCCCCCGATCGCCCCCTGGATGGCGATCTTGAACTGCTGGCGCGGGATCGTCTCGGCGAGGCGTTCGCAGTAGTGCAACGCACGCCCCCGGGCCTTGTCGCGGTGGACGAGTTGGGAGAGCGGGTCGACCGGCTCTCCGTTGACCAGGATGTCGACCTTGACCACGTCGGTCGGCCGCTCGTCGAGCAGCTCGTAGTCGAACGAGCCGTAGCCCTGGGTAAGCGACTTGAGGCGGTCGTAGAAGTCGAACAGAACCTCGGCGAGAGGCATCTCGGACGTCAGCTCGACCCGCCCCACCGACAGGTAGTGGAAGGTGGTGTTCTCGCCGCGCCGATCGCGGCACAGCTCCATGATCTGGCCGATGTAGCGGTCCGGCATCATGATCGACGCTTTGATGTAGGGCTCGTAGACCTGCTCGATGGTCCCCGGGTCGGGGAACAGGCTCGGGTTGTCGATGTACATCTCGCGTTTGTCGGTCAGCACGATCCTGTAGCGGACCGACGGCGCCGACAGCAGGAGCGCCAGGTCGTACTCGCGCTCGAGGCGCTCCTGGACGATCTCGAGGTGGAGCAGGCCGAGGAAGCCGCAGCGGAAGCCGAAACCGAGCGCGGCCGAGGAGTCCTTCTCGTAGATCAATGAGGCGTCGTTGAGCTTGAGCTTCTCGAGCGCCTTGGCCAGGTCCTCGTAATCGTCGGTCGATATCGGGTAGACCGAGGAGAAGACGACCGGCTTCGCGTCTTTGTAGCCCGGCAGCGGCGCCGGGGCCGGATCGGCGGCGTCGGTGATGGTGTCGCCAACGTTGATGTCCGAGACCGCCTTGACGCCGCTGATCACGTATCCGACGCCGCCCGCCTCGAGGGACTCCGTCGGCACCCTGCGCAGCCGAAGCAGGCCGACCTCCTCGACGTCGTGCTCGATGTCGGTGTGCATGAGCCGGATGCGCTGGCCCTGACGGATCGTGCCCTGCATCACCCGGACCAGGAGCACTGCGCCACGGTAGGGGTCGTAGTGGGCGTCGAAGATCAGCGCCTGCAGCGCCGCATCGGAGTCGCCCAGGGGGGGCGGCAGACGCGTGACGATCGCCTCGAGCACGTCCTCGATCCCGATTCCCTGTTTGGCCGAGCACAGCACGGCGTTGGAGGCGTCGAGGCCGAGGTCCTCCTCGATCTCCTCCCGCACCCGCTCGACGTCGGCCGAGGGCAGGTCGATCTTGTTGATCACCGGGACGATCTCGAGGTCGTACTCGAGGGCAAGGTAGAGGTTGGCCACCGTCTGCGCCTCGACGCCCTGGGAGGCGTCCACCAGCAGCAGGGCGCCCTCGCACGACATCAGCGCGCGCCGAACCTCGTGCGAGAAGTCGACGTGACCGGGGGTGTCGATCAGGTTGAGCTGGTAGGTGTGGCCGTCCCGCGCCTCGTAGGCGAGGGTGATCGTGTTCGACTTGATGGTGATGCCGCGCTCGCGCTCGATGTCCATCGAGTCCAGGATCTGGTCGCGGAACTCGCGGACGTCGACCGCCTTGCAGTGTTGGATCAGACGGTCGGCAAGGGTCGACTTGCCGTGGTCGATGTGCGCGATGATGCAGAAGCTGCGAACGTCTTTCACTGTGTCCTCGTTGTCCGCGGACGGCGGCGGACGGCCGCCATTATCCCGGAATCCACACTTTCCACCAACACGCTCGAGGTGGCGAAGACTCCCGGCCGCCGCCGAGGCATGATAGGAGCGTGGACACAGTGCGCACCGGACCTCACCACCTTGCCGTCGGGCGCTTCGGCGAGCGTCTCGCGCTCGCCCTGCTGTGGCTCAAGGGATATCGCCTGCGCCACCGCAACTGGCGCTCGGGCAGGCTCGAGCTCGACCTGGTCATGGAGCGGCGTGACACCGTGGTGTTCGTCGAAGTGAAGGCGCGATCGGACGAGGGTTGGGGAGGCGCCGCGGCAGCCGTCGATGCCGAGAAGCGGGCCAACCTGGCCCGCGCGGCGGCGGCGTACCTCGGACGCTTCGGGCTCTGGGAGCGACCGTGCCGGTTCGACGTCGTCTTGGTCCAGCGCCGTCCCGGCCGCTTCGGCTGGCGGGTGCAGCACCTCCGGGACGCCCTCCGCCCGGACCTCGGCCGTCGCATGTAGGATGCCCGGGTGCGAACGGCCGACTTCGACTACCCGCTGCCCGAGGGGCGCATCGCCCAGCACCCGCGTCCGCGCGGGACCTCCCGTCTCCTCGTTCTCCACCGGGCATCCGGAGCCGTCAGCCATCGCAGGGTGGCCGACCTTCCCGGACTGCTCGATCCCGGGGACCTGGTTCTGCTCAACGACACCCGTGTGATCCCGGCACGGCTCGAGGCTCGCCGAAGCACCGGAAGGCGTTTCGAGCTCCTGCTGCTCGAGCGGCATGGTGTGGCGCACTGGGAGGCCCTGCTCCGGCCGTCGGCCCGGGCCCGGGCCGGCGAGCGCCTCGAGCTGTCCGACGGCGGCGTGGTCGTGCCCGAGGTCGCGTTGGGCGACGGGGCGTGGACCCTGCGTTTCGAGCCCACCCTCGAGCTCGACCGCCTCGAGCGGATCGGCGAGCCGCCGCTGCCGCCCTACATCGACCGGCCCGAGGGGGCCGAAGGCCGCGACCGTGCCGATTACCAGACGGTCTACGCGCGCGAGCCGGGGGCGGTGGCGGCCCCGACCGCAGGTCTCCACCTCACGCCCGAGCTGATCGCGGGCCTCCGCGGTCGCGGACTCGAGCTGGCGACCCTGACCCTGCACGTCGGAATCGGGACCTTTCGGCCGGTGGCGGTCGACGAGGTGAGCGAACACCGCATGCACGCCGAGCGCTACGAGGTTCCTCCCGCGACCGCGCAGACCGTCAACCGGGCCCTTGCTGCGGGCAGGCGGGTGGTCTGCGTCGGGACGACATCGGTCCGTGCGCTCGAGGGCGGCCTCGCGGCCGGAGCGGGCGTGCTGCGTCCCGGTTGGACCTCGACCGACATCTTCGTCGTCCCGGGCGCACGGGTGCGCGGTGTCGGCGCCCTGCTGACCAACTTCCACCTGCCGCGCTCGACGCTTCTGATGCTGGTCAGCGCCCTAGCCGGCCGAGATCGCATCCTCGACGCCTACCGTAAGGCGCTCGCCACCTCGTACCGCGTGTTCTCCTACGGCGACGCAATGCTCATCCTGTAGGAATTCGCATCGCATTGACCCTTGGCGAGGGTAGTTGTGGGGTGCCGCGTGACCGATAGGTCAATGCGATGTGAATTCCCATGTTCGATGAGCGAGTTCAAGAAGGCACCGCAGATCGAGACCCAGTGCGGGAAAATCTTCATCCCGCGATGGGCAACGGTCTTTCTCGGTCCGCAGCCGTAGGGCTAGCCCCTGATCGCTCCGACCACGATGGCGATGAACAGGGCCAGGACCGCGAGCCCCAGCACCGCCATGAACCACTCACCGGTGCTGTAGCGCCGCCTCGCGGGACGCCGCCGGACCGTCTTGGAACCCGACCTCCGTGCCATGCCCTCGCCTCCCGTCCGGGGATCTTCTTTCAGTGTACCTGCGGGAGGGCCGCGTGGCCCCTGTCGTACTCCCGCTTGAGGTTCTGGACTCTCTTTGAGGATTTCAGTCAAGGGCGGCCTCTGGCCGTGAGCAAGGCGAGCCTGCCCTTGACTGCCGACTGGCGGTCGCCTACGCGCTCCAGCTGAGCCAGCACACTCTCTGTCCAGGCAGCCCGGCCACTCGCGGGACCTCGATCCCGACCCCGCCGCCGGCTGCCCGCCGCCTGAACCCCGGATTCCGGCGCCCGATGCCTATGGAAACAGACGGTGGGCGGTGGCCCCGGATCCCTGTTCCGGAGCCTCCGTTTCTGGTAGGCCTGAGGGGTTGTGTTCAGGCAGGTAGATTGGGGTGAGGGGCGGACGGTCCGCCTGTGCAAGGTGGGTAGAACATGGGTCCTTGAAGCCTTCCAGGCTCCCTCGTACAATGCAAGGCAGGGACTTGGACCCCAATGCTCATGCAAAAGCTGGAAGCAATCCCTGTGCCAGGGATTGGGCTTGACCCGTGATGTCCGCTGTGTCGAGATGGCGTCACGGCGCGTCACGCTGTCCGGATTCATGGACGGGAGGCGGCACATGAACGGTGGAATGGACGGCGCGAATGCGCGACGCAATGCGCTCGAACGGCTCGGCGCGAAGATCCCGGGCTTCCGTGGATACCTGGACCGCGAGCTGCGCAGGGATGTCGACAAGATGCAGAGGGACTGGCTCGCCGCTCGCGTCGACCGCGCCCGGGGCGCGCTCGGCTCGCGGATCCGCAAGTGGTCGCGGCACGGCGGTCTCGCCGATCTCGATCTGGCGGCCAGCGCCGACAAGGCGCTCGACCGGCTGGCCAACCGAATCCGTCACGCGGACTACGGCGCTACCGGGTTTTTCGACGTGGTGAAGATCCGCGAGCCGGAGCTCGATGCGCTCTACGAGTTCGACCTCGCCCTCACCGACCGCGTGGACGACCTTGCCGCGCGCATCTCAGCCCTGCCTGAAGCCGACGCCGCCGAACCGCTCGACCAGCTGCTGGCGGCCGTCACAGAGCTCGACCGCGACTTTGACCGCCGCGCGACGGTGTTCGAGGATGTCACCCGGAAGGGAGGCCGATGATGGCGCAGACGTTGGAGGTCATTGAGCACCACGACCCGACCGGTGAAGAGATCGTCTACCGTTTTCCCCCCGAGGGCAGCGCGGAGATCAAGCTCGGCGCGCAGCTCGTGGTCCAGGAGTCCCAGGAGGCGGTGCTGTTCCGTGACGGCAAGGCCCTCGACGTGTTCGGCCCCGGCCGGCACGCTCTCGTGACCCAGAACCTGCCGGTCGTGACCAAGGTCCTGTCGCTGCCGTTCGGCGGCACCAGTCCGTTTCGGGTCGCGGTCGTGTTCGTCAACCGCCGCACCTTCCTCGACCAGAAGTGGGGCACCCGCGAGCCGGTCGCCTTCCGCGACTCGGAGCTCGGCATGGTGCGCCTGCGCGCCTTCGGCACCTCCGCCTACCGGATCGCCGACAGCCAGCTGTTCGTGAACACGGTGGTCGGCTCGCTCGGCATGTTCGACACCGACCGGCTGAAGGACTTCTACCGCGATGTGATCGTCTCCCGCCTGAACGACCTGCTCGGCGAGACCCTGACCTCGATCTTCGACCTGGCGCGCTCCTACGACGAGCTCGCCATCGCCGGCAAGGCCCGCCTCGCAGAGGACTTCGCCAAGTACGGGGTCGACCTGACCGACTTCTACATCAACTCGATCACGCCGCCCGACGAGGTCCAGCAGAAGATCGACGAGCGCTCCGCCATGGGCGCGGTCGGCGACATGGGGACCTACATGCAGTTCAAGGCCGCACAGGCGGTGCAGGACGCGGCCCGCTCCGGGGGCGAGGGCGGTGGTGCCGGCGCCGGCATGGGGCTCGGGCTCGGCGCCGGCTTCGGGGCGATGATGCCGGGGATGATCGCCCAGGCGATGCACCAGGCTCAGGCCGGGACTGCAGGCGCCGGCGCCTCGGCGCCCGCGGCGCCCGCGGCGTCCGACAAGGGCGGTTTCTGCGCCGGGTGCGGGCACGCCCTGGCGGCCGGCGCCAAGTTCTGCACCGAGTGCGGTCAGGCGGTGACCACGACCGGCTGTCCTGGGTGCGGCCAGCCGACCCCCGAGGGCGCCCGATTCTGCCCCAAGTGCGGAACCAAGCTGGGAGCGTGACGGTTGGAGGTCCGTTGCGCTCAATGCGGCGCGTCCCTGACAGTTTCCGTCGACACCCGGTTGCTGCCCTGCCCCTATTGCTCGACCGAGCTCGTGATCGACGGCGAAGGCTCGCTGTTCCACGAGGTCGTCCTGGCGACCGTGCAACGGGACTTCGTGGGGCAACATCTGCGGCGTTTCCTCGCCGGCGACGCCACCGTCGCCGGGCTCGACCGCGAGGCAACGCTCGCCGAGCCAAAGCTCCAGTACTTCCCGTTCTGGGGTTTCACCGTGGGTACGGGAGCGGCCGAGCGGGTGGTGCTGATGCCCGCGGCGCCATCGTCGCTCCAGGGCCTCCACGGTCTCCAACTGCCCGGGGGTGAGACCCGCCCCGCCCAGCGCGAGGTGTTCGGCGACGCCGAGGTGGTCGAGCCCGAGGTCCCGGTCGCCACCGCCCGGGAGTGGCTCGCGACCAGGACCCCCGATGCCCAGGTCCAGCGCACCGCGCTGTACCACGTGCCGCTGTGGCGTATCGACTACACATGGCGCTCCCGGACCTTTCACGCGGCGGTCGAGGGAGTGTCGGGCGCGGTTCTCCCGGCGGACTTCCCCGCAAAGTCCGAGGCCCCCTACCGGATGGTCGCCGCGGCGGCACTGGTGGTCTTCGGTCTCGAGGGCCTCGTCGTCTCCAACCTGCTCATCAAGGGAGCGCTCTACCTGATCTCGGCGCTGCCGCTCCTCGCCGTGGCGTGGTGGGTCACGAGGAAGGTGTGACGGAAGGCATGACGGCCCAGTCACCCGCTCCCAAGGCGGCGACGAGCCCGCGCTTCTTACCAGGTCACGTTGCGAGGGTGCCGAGATGCCCGCCAGCGTGGAGCCGTCGAGTGACGAGCCACCGAGGCGTGTCACGAGACACGTCGCAGGTGGAGAGTTGCGAGAGGGCCCGCGATGGCCGGCAGATCGGTGCCCGCAGTAGGGAGCTGGTGAGAAATGCAGGCTAGGACCGTCGCGGGCCTCACCTGCCCCTCGTGCGGCGGTACGGTTGAGCTGGTCGAGGGCTGGACCAACGCCCGCTGCCGCTACTGCGAGACGCCGGTGGCGGTGATCGGCGAGCGCGGCGTCGTCCGCCTGATGGTTGTCGACGAGCTCGACCGCGCCCGTGCCCTCGCCGCGGCCATGGCGTGGCTCGCCAAGGGGATCGACAAGGAGCCCGCCCTGCGTCGCGAAGCCTCGGTCGAGGAAACCTTCCTGGCCTGGTTCCCCTTCGCCCGCGTGCAGTGCGACGTGATCGGTTGGATCTTTGGGACCGAGGTCCATCGTGTCCGCAAGGGCAACCAGTGGCAGGAGGAGCAGCGGCCAGTGGAGCGGCTGGTGGAGGAGTCCTCCGACACCACCGTGGCGGCCGCAGAGGTCGGCGAGTTCGGCGTCACCCGCGTCGACCTGCGCGGCGACCGGCTGGTGCCGTACGACGAGGAGACCCTGCGCAAACGAGGCATGGTTTTCCGGCCGCGGCTCGCCCCGGCCGAGATCTCCGCCGCCACGGTCGAAGGGGTCGTCGAGGAGACGAAGCGACGACACTCCCCCGACCGCGTCAATTTCTCCTGGCTTGCCGCGATTCGTCGCCGCACCACGCTGGTCCACTACCCGCTCTGGGTCTTCCGATACGCCTTCCGCGGCCGCACCTACCAGGTGCTGGTCGATGCCCAGGACGGCAGCCTCGCCTACGGCAAGGCGCCCGGGAATAACCTCTACCGGGCCGCCACCCTGGTCGCCGCGGTCGCCGCCGCCTGCTTCCTCGGAACGACCGCACTGCAGCACCTCGACCAGGTCGCGAGCGGCGACGACGGGTTCGGCGTCATTGTCGGGATCGTGCTCGCCCTCGCGGCGGCCGTGCGCTGGGGCTACGTCCGGTTCCGCCACGGCGGGGTAGTCGAGGAAGGCACCGGGCTCGCCCCAGGGCGGCGGCCGATCGCGGCCAGCGAGCTCGTCGCGAAGCTCGCCAAGGGCAAGCTGTGAGCCTGCGGCTGGTCACCCTCGACTGCCCGGCCTGCGGCTCGGCGATGTCGGCGGCACCCGAGGACGAGGTCTTTCTGTGCGCGCACTGCGGTAGCGGCGCCGTGCTCGGGGAGACGGGCCTTGCGACCCTCGAAGCGACCGCGCTGCTGCCCGCTCCCGGCCGTCGCGCCGAGAGCTGGCGCCCCGGGTGGGCGCTCGAGGTCGACGTGACCGTGGCAGGACGCACGACCGCGGACGGCCGTTCGACCCCCGGCTGGTCTCAGCGCCGCAGCTACGTTCTCCCCGGCTTCGACCTGCCGCTCGCCGATCTCGTCCGCCTCGGACGCGCGCTCGGCCAGGCCGCGGGCGCCACCGGGGAGGTGCCGCGCGCGCCCCTGCCCGGAGGTCGGCTGAGCCTCACCGACTCCCTCACGCTGATCCACCACCTGGTGGTCGCAGAGGAAGCTGCGAAGCCCGACATGCTGGCCTCGATCGAGGTGACCGTGATCGAGGCCGGACACCGCCTGGTCGCTCTTCCCTTCGAGGGTGAAGGCGACGCCCTGCGCTGCGCCGTCACCGGCGTGACCGTCCATGGGGTAGGATGACGCCTAGCATGACCCTCGTGTGGACCCGCGCACCCGACCCCGCCGATGCCGATGCCGGCTTCGACCGCGCGCGGGTCGAGACCTCCGACGAATTCCATCTCCAGGTTCTTCGGTGGCGACCGCGCAGGCCGACCGGGCTGCCGCGCGTTGTCTTCGTCGCGGGTTGGGTGTCGGTCGTCGAAGGCTGGGTCCCGGTGCTGCGGGCTCTGGCCGAGCGCACCGAGGTCCTGTACGTCGAGACCCGGGAGAAGCGCTCCGCCGTGCTCCCGAAACGTCGTCTCCGTCCGGCCGACTTCTCGATCCCGCGCATGGCCGACGATCTCGTCGAAGCCTGCGCCCGGCTCGGCGCCGACGACGGCGACGCGCTGCTCGTCGCGAGCTCGATGGGGGCCAACGCGGCACTGGAGGCGCTCAAGGGCGGTCGTCTGGCGGCACGGGCGGCCTTCCTGGTGGCGCCGAACGGCGAGTTCCACTACCCGTGGTGGGGTCATCTCCTGGTTCGGATGCCGTCGGCCGGATACCGCGTCATCCGACCCCTGGTGGCGGCCTACCTCCGTCGCCACCGGGTCAACACCGAGGCCGACCCGGCACAGATGCGCCGCTACGAGCGGACCCTCGAGCAGGCCGAGCCCTACCGACTCAAGCTGTCGGCTCAGAGCGCGGTGAGCTATCGGCTGTGGCCACGGCTGGACACGGTTCACGTCCCGGTTGCCGTCGCCTACGCGTCGAGCGACACCCTTCACGGGGGCTGCCAGTGCGAGGCGATCGTGGACCTCCTCCCGCAAGGGCGGCTGGTGCGCTGCCCGACCAACAGCTTCATGCACGACGTCGGCGTCGTCGGGGAGATCGAGGCCTTCGTGGCCGCGCTGGAACCCGAAACGGACCGGCTCGCAACGCTTGGGCAGTCGTGAGCGGCCCCGACGTCGTCATCGTCAACCCGGCCGCCGCCGGAGGGCGGCTCAGGCGAGAGTGGCCCGCACTGGAACGCCAGGCAAACGCGCTCGGCCTCGCGGCCCCCACCCTGATGACCGAGGCGCCGTCCCACGCGACCGAACTCGCGGCGGAGGCGGCACGTGACGGCGCCGAGCTGATCGCCGTAGCGGGCGGAGACGGCACTGTCTGCGAGGCCGCCGAGGGCCTCTACCGTGCGGGACGCGGCCGCCTCGCCGTGCTGCCGCTCGGCACCGGCAACGACTTCGCCCGGACCGTCGGCGTCCCGGCTCGCTTCGACGCCGCGGTCCGAGTGGCGCTCAACGGCCACGAGCGGTGCATCGACCTGATCAGGGTCGGCGAGCGGATCGCGATCAACGCGATCGGCCTCGGCCTCACCGCGGACATCAACGTGCGCGCCATGCGCGTCAAGTTCGTGCGCGGGATCGCCGTCTACGCTGTCACGGCCCTGGTTTCCCTGGTGCGCTACACGCCGCCCGAAGTCCTCCTACGCTGCGGCGAGGTCGAGTACTCCGGTCCGATGACGATCCTCGCCGTCCACAACGGTCCGACCACTGGTGGCGGCTTTCGGCTCACTCCCGCAGCCGACCCCGCCGACGGCAGACTCGACGCCTGTCTGGTCGGGCGCGTGTCGGTTCTCGGACGTCTGGCCCGGCTCGTCGCCGCCCTGCGCGGAACGCTGGGCCGGTTGCCAGGCTCGCTCGAGGTTTCGGCGCCGTGGCTGGATCTCGAGTTCAGCGAACCCCTCGCGATCCACATCGACGGCAACCCCGCCGTTCTGGCACCGCCATCGACCCGGTTCGAGATCGTGCCGGACGCACTGTGGGTCAAGGTCGCCCCGCCTTCGACGTGAGGCACCCTGCCAGATAGACTGAGTTCGAGCGTCGAGCACGCTGCCGAGGAGACCGCATGGACCATCCGATCCGACGAATCGCCGTCAACACCGGCGGAGGCGACGCGCCCGGGCTCAACGCCGTCATACGGGCGATCGTGCTCGCGGCGTTGCGGCGCGGCTGGGAGGTGCTCGGCATCAAGAAGGGGTACGAGGGCCTGCTCGAGACCTCCAAGATCGTCCAGCTCGACCGCGACTCGGTGCGCGGCATCACCCACCTCGGCGGGACGATTCTCGGGACCACCAACAAGGGCAACCCTTTCGAGCGGCCGCTGACCCTTCCGGACGGCACCACGACCCTGGTCGACCGCTCCGACGAGGTGGTCGCCAACTTCCACCATCTCGGAATCGACGCGCTGATCGCAATCGGCGGCGACGGATCCATGAAGATCGCGCAACGATTCGCCGACAAGGGGCTGCCGATCGTCGGGGTACCTAAGACGATCGACAACGACCTCTCCGGCACGGTCGTGACCTTCGGCTTCGACACCGCGGTCACCATCGCCACCGAGGCGCTCGACCGACTCCACTCGACTGCCGAGGCCCACGAGCGCGTTTTCGTGGTCGAGGTCATGGGCCGTTACGCAGGATGGATCGCACTCAACTCCGGGGTATCGGCGACCGCGGATGCGATCCTGATTCCCGAGATTCCGTTCGACCTCGAGGTGGTGTGCGCCAAGATCATGGACCGCGAGGCCCACGGCCGTCACTTCGCGATCGTGGTGGCCGCCGAGGGCGCGAAGCCGGTCGGCGGCGACCTCGTCACCAGGGCGCCCCGCCAGCCCGGTTGCGAGGCCCATCTGGGGGGCATCGCCGAGCGCGTCGCGGGAGAGATCGAGCGCCGAACCGGGAAAGAGACCCGGACCGTGGTCCTCGGGCACCTGCAGCGCGGCGGTAGCCCGACCACCTTCGACCGGCTGCTCGCTCTGCGCTTCGGCGCCGCTGCCGTGCGGACAGTGGAGGCGCGCATCTTCAACGTCATGGTGGCGCTCGACCCGCCCATCGTGCTCACCGTCCCGCTGTCCGAGGCGACCAGCCGGATGAAGTGCGTACCGCTCGACGGCGACACCGTGGCGACCGCACGCGACCTCGGGATCTGCTTCGGGGACGTGTGGCCGTGACCCCCGTCCGCACCGCGAGCCTCGACAGCCCCGCGTGGCGGACCTGGCACGACCCCGTGGAGCCGATCCGGGTTGGGATCTCGTCCTGCCTGCTCGGCCAGCTCTACCTCGAGCCGCACCCCAACGAGTTGATGCTGCGCAACCGGGTGTAGAGGCCCGACCGGTGCCCCCACTCGCGCCTTTCGGGCACTGTGAAGGGCCCGGATCGGCTCCGAAGTGGGTCGAGTCGGAGCGGTGCTATCTCGCTTTCGATGGATTGGTCACGCGGCGGCGGAGCTCCTCGGCCTGGGCGATGAGCTTCGGATCGGTGGGGAAGCGCTCCAGGAAGCGGGACAGGCGCAGCGTCGCATCCATGAGCTCGCCGTGGCGCAACAGCTGGTCGACGAGGCGGGCCGCAACGTCCGGGCGATCCGGTGCCAGTTCCGCAGCCCGCTCGAGCGCGAAGCGGGCGTCGCTCGAGTTGCCGGTCCGCTCCGCGGTCGCGGCGAACCCCAAGATCAATCCTATGTTGGTCGGGTCGACACCCATTCCTCGACGCAGGTAGGACAGGGCCGAGTCCAGGTCCCCGCGGCGCTGGGCCATGCTCGCGAGCGCGAGGTATGGCGCAGCCGAATCGGGACGCAGACGGACCGCCTCATCCGCGGCTGCGGCCGCGCCGGCGGCATCGCCGAGCTCGTCCCGCGCCCTGGAGACCAGCGCGAGAGCCCTCGCCCGGACAAGGTCCGGGAACAGCGTCGATGCGGCGATCCCACCGGCGCGGTCGAGCGCACTCTGGGGATCCCCATCCGCGAGGTCTTTCTCAGCCAGCCACAACAGGACGGTTGGGTCCTTCCGGACCGGCTCGAGGGCCTCGAGGGCCTCGTCCTTCCGGCCCTGGCGGCGAAGCTCTCCGGCCAGCGCCAACAGGGTCTCCGCCGACTGCCGTGGATACATGGCTACGCGGCGCTGGAGGCTATCGAGCCGCACCTGCTCGGCCTCCTCCGGAGTGAGCTCGACTGCGGGCTGGTTGTAGCCGGGCCAGATCGCACGCGCCTCGGACAGGTAGTGCAGAGATTCACCCGCCCGACCTGCGCGACGGAGAAGAACGGCCATCACCTGATTCAGGTACGGGGAGGTCGGATCGCGATCGAGCGCCGCCTGAATGAGCTGCAGGGCACCCTCCAGATCGCCGGAGAGGACCGCAGCCCGGGCCTCGTTCTTCGGACCGTCGGGATCGGTCGGCATCCATCTGCGCTGGCGCTGGCCGACTTTCTCGAGGGCTGCGGTCACGGTGGCCGACTGTGCGCCCTGGAGATCGGCGCCGGTCAGGCGGCGCGACCACGCGACTGCCGAAGGCAACCCGAGTGCGCGGCTGGTGGCGAGGCGAAGAGCGCCACCCTCGGGATCGACCGTGAGGACCTGGGCGGTCGCACTCCACCGCCACCATCCGAGGACGCTGACCCCTTCGATGAGCAGCGCGGCGATGCTGAGCAGCAGCAGCAACCGGACCGGCTTAACCATCTCTCGCCACCTTCCCGCTGTAGCCGACCATGCATCACGCCCAGCGGACCTAGTTGTACCACGGGTTTCCGCTGGTTCAGCTCGGCTCCTTGCCGAGACCCAGCTCGCGGATGTGGTAGAGCAGGGTCTGCCTGGAAATACCGAGCTCGCGGGCCGCCGCCGTGCGGTTGCCGCCAGTGCGTCGCAGCGCGTCGCGCAGGAGGCGGATGCGGAACGCCCTGATCGACTCCTCCCAGCCGCCGCGCACCTCGCCAGTGGCGGCTCCGATCGGGAGGTGCTCCGCACCCACCGTTCCGCCCCGGGCGCGGACCAGGGCCACCTCCACGACATGTTTCAGCTCACGGACGTTTCCGGGCCAGTCGTAGGCGCGAAGGGCGGCGTCGGCCGACGCACTCCACAGCGCGTCGGGCAGCCCGCCGCGGCGGACCGCCTCCTCGACGAACAGTGCGCGCAGCACCGGCACATCCTCCGGTCGCTCCCGGAGGGGCGCGATCCGGATCGGCGAGCCGGCGATGCGAAAGTAGAGGTCGCGCCGGAAGCTCCCCTGCCGCATCCGCTCCTCGAGGTCGCGGTGTGTCGCGGATACAATCCGCACGTCGACCTTCACCGTCCGATCCGACCCGACCGGCCTGACCTCGCAGCTCTCCAGAAACCGGAGCAGCTTCGCCTGCAGCGGGGCGTCGAGGTCCCCGATCTCGTCGAGAAACAGCGTCCCCCCGTCAGCCGCCTGGATCAATCCTCTGCGGGCTCGGTCCGCACCCGTGAACGCGCCTCGCACGGAGCCGAAGAGCTCCGCTTCCAACAGGCTTCCTGGTATCGCAGCGACGTTGACCGAGATGAGCTGGCCGAGCCGTCCCGAGAGCCGGTGCAGAGCCTTCGCAGCAACGTCCTTGCCGACCCCTGTCTCGCCGAACAGCGCCACGGTCACGGAAGTCGGAGCGATCTCGCGAAGCTCACGCCGCAGCCTCGCGATCGCCTCGCTCACACCGTACAGGCCGGTCTCGTCCGCCTCGGCATCTCCTTGAGGTGGGAGCGATGGGAGCACCGCGCGCAGCACGCCTTCGAGCAGACGCCAGGCCGCAGCGCCGTTGACCTCGCCACCGAGGGGCACGACCTCGAGCTCGCCCCAGCGCACCCTCGCTCCAGGCCGTCCTTCGCCGATCCGCCACACCGCCGCGCCGCCACCCGACCGCAGGACCTCGAGCCCGCCGACACCGAGTGCCTCGAGAACGGCTGTGGCACGTCCGGGCTCCAACGCGGTCGGACGGACCCCGTCGATGAGGTCGCTCACCGCATGAAGGAAGCCCTCGTCGAGGCCGGCCCCCCGGGACAGCCGGCGCGCCCAACCGCTGAGGCCGCTGCGCTCGAGGGTGGCCGCCGCTCGCGCCCGCTCCCGAGAACCGATCCACCCCTGGCAACCGACGATCTCCTCCGCGATCGCGACCGCCAGGCATCCGGCAGCTCCCGACGCCATCAGACGCCCGGCCATGTCGCGGCAGCTCGAGGGCCCACGAACCGTGAGAGTTGACAGGAAACGCGCGGCGTCGAAGATCCCCCACCCGTCGCTCTTCCCCTGATCGGGCTCGATGCCGCGCAGGCCGTCCAGGAGCGCCTGCCAGCTCTCACCCTCCTGGCCGCCGTCGACCAGGCGCCGCCGAGCTCGCGCCCAGTCCCCGTCGAGCAACGCGGCGACGCCGTCGAGGAGCGCCGTCGCCTCTGTAAACCGCGGGTCGACGCCGAGGCCTCCGCGCACGAACTCCTCGAGCCCGCTGCGAAAATGCTCGAGCCGTCCGCGCGCCAGATCGAGACGAACGCGCTCGATCTCGGCGAACAGGTCGCGAGGACCGGCCTCGGCCGCCCGCAGCCTCCTCTCGGCGCGGTCCAGCCGAAGGCCGTCGATGTCCGCGACCGCCAGGTTGAAGAGCACCGAGCGCGTGCCGTGACGAAGGCCCGCCGCCGACAGCAGTCGGAACGCGCGCAGGCCGTGGAGCTCGGCATCCTGCCGCCGGCCCTGGCTGAGCGCGACAGTCCCGAGATCCTGCTGGTAACGCCCCTGCGGACCCGGCCGGTCCTCGCCCTCGGCGATCATCTCGAGCAGGCGACGCGCCGGACGTGAGCGGCCCTCCGCGTCGAGCCGAAGCGCTCGGATGTGCATCAGACGCCGCATGATCTCCGGATGCCCTGAAACTACGCCACGGCGCCACGTCCGATCGACCAGCCGACCCGGCTCCACGACCGCGGTGAGCTCGAGGTCACAGCGGCTTCGCAGCGCGCCCTGCATGCGACCGATCGCCTGCTCAGCCGCCGTCCGAGCTTCGTCGCTGAACGCGCCCCGCACGCGCTGCGACCGGAGCGCGCCCAACGCGACCTCGAAGGCGCAGCGCGGGCTCACCTCCGCAGGGCTGGCCTCTACTGCCCGCGGGGATTGTCCAGGCGGCGAATCCACCGCATCGATCCAGCCCAGCCAGGGTGCGCGGTCGGCCTCGTCGAGCCCGGCCAGGGCCGCGCGGGCACCCGCAACATCCAACTGGGAGAGACAGCTCTCCACCAGCAGCTCCTGGACCTCACGTCCGAGGGTCCCGGGAGCGATCTCCCCCAGCACGGCACGGACGGCCCCACACTCGAGATCGTCGAGGCGTTCGCGACACCAGGCGATCAGCGGGCCAGTTTCACCGTCGGCGAGCGCCACGTGGAGGAGACGCCGCGGGTCATCCGGCGGCAGGAGGTCGGGCACCTCTGCATGCAGCGGATCGCGAACGAGTCGATCGGGCTCCAGGAGGCGCCAACGGCCGTCACTCGACAGCCCGCCGGCGGCGAGCGCGGCCGCCCTGAGCCGCCGGGGCTGCAGGCCGGTGTGAATGGCGAGCAAGGACTCGGGAACCCCGTCCGGCAGCAGCGCCAGGAGTCGGCGGACATCCGCCACGTCCGCGTGGTCCTCGCCCTCGGCAGCCGATTCTTCGGGCGCAACGGTAGCGAAGCGACGGCTCGCTGCGCGGGTCAGGGCATCGCGCTCGGCCCTCGCCCGCGGGTCGAAGCGAGGGAGACGTCGTTCCACCTCCCGACGGCAGCGCTCGGCGGGCGCGCCGACCAGCACCAGCCGGCTGGCGACTTCCGCAGACCGCGGAACCGACGGCTCGACCGCAGCCCAGCCCCGCGGCAGGCGTCCCACGACGACCGCGGATCCGCCGTTCTCGGCGACCCAGCGATCGACAGCCGCGAGATCGCCGTCCCGCGGGTGCCCGGCGATGACGAGCATGCCGCCGCCGCCCGCGAACGGCAGTGGCGCAGTGTCGCTTTCATCCTCACACCGCCACAGCCAGGCCGGCCGCCCGCTGCGTCGAGCTCGCAGCCAGCACGCCGCAGCGAGCCGCAGCGCGAGCCGGACGTCGCCGACCTCGATCAGGGTGATCTCTCCGGCCTCCGGAGCCGGGGGCGCATCCCAGCGGTACGCCCACAGCGCCCGCGCCGTCGCGGGGTCGAGAGGGCTTGGCAGCCGATCGAGCATACGGTCGACCACCGCTTCCAGCGCCATGCCCGGGACGGAAACGCCGCTCGGCGGCTCCGGAAGGGCGAGACCGACGCACTGGGCGACGGCATCACGGACCGCTCCGGCTAGCCGCAGCGCCGTGCTCTCTCCGCCCCCGAGACGTCGATGGACGGGTGCCAGTGGCAACGGGAAGTGCCCCAGCCTGGCGTGCGTGACACCGTTGCTCTCGCTCGTGCCCGCGTTACGGAGGCCGCGCCGGCCGGGCCAGAGGTCGAGCTCGATCAGAAGCGCGGAGGTCGCAAGGAGCTGGACCGCGACCCGGACCCTCTCAATGCGGGACAGCGACGCGATGGCCGGACCGTTGGCGCAGTCGAAGCTCAGCCCGGCACTGGACGGGTAAGGTACGGGGACCGCCGGGTGGTCGACCAGCACCGCCTCGGGTAGCGGCAGTCTCAAGCCAGGAGTATGGCCCACTGGTCCCAGAACCCAGGGAACGACTTCTGCACACAGGAAGGATCGTCGAGTTCGAGCGGCCCTGCCACCAGCGCGGCAACCGCCATTGCCATGGCGATGCGGTGGTCGGACGCGGCAGTCACCCGTCGGGTCGACTCGGAGTGGCGCACGCCGACTGTGAAGGACAGTGCACCCACGTCCTGCTCCACCTCCGCGCCCAGCGCCGTCAAATTGGCGACCATTACCGCGAGCCGGTCACTCTCCTTGTGCTTGAGGTGTTCGAGGCCGTCGAGGCGCGAGCCTGGCGGGCCGCCTGCCGCGACCGCGGCCAGCGCCGGGAACAGGTCGGGCGCATCACCGAGATGGGCCGACAACGGGCCGGTGATGGGTCCCTTCGCGGTGGCTCCCTGCGGGCTCCATGTCACCGCGAGCCCCGCCTGCGCCAGCATCTCGACGACGCCGCGGTCCCCCTGACGGCTGCCCCGGCTGAGCCCGGCGACCTCGACTCGTCCCCCGGCCAGCGCTGCAGCGGCAAAGAAGAACGCAGCGGCGGACCAGTCGCCTTCGACGGTCAGGCTGGACGGTCGCGGCCGGCCGCCCCTGATGTGCCAGCGACGTCCCCCGTGGTCGCGTTCCACAGTCACTCCGAAGGCTTCGAGGATGTCCTCGGTCAGGTCGAGGTAGGGACGCGACGGAACCCGGCCCTCGAGCTCGAGCTCGAGGCCCGCGCGGAACAGAGGCCCGACCAACAGAAGAGCGGTCGCGAACTGTGACGAGACCGTGGGAGCCAGAGTAATGCGTCCGCCGGTCAGAGCGCGTCCGTGGATGCGGACCGGCAGCCCGCCGTCGCTCGACTGGACATCGGCGCCGAGCTCCTGCAGCGCCACGAGTAACGGCGACATCGGGCGCTCGCGCAGGCGCGCGGTGCCGTCGACGACGAAGCTCCCGGGCACCGCGGCGCACAAGGCGGTCATGAGACGCGCCCCGGTTCCGGAGTTGCCGAGATGAAGATGGACGGGGCCCTGCGGTACACGAACCCGCGCGCCGATCTCGAGCCGCTCACCCCACGCCACCGGCCAGCCGGCGGCGTCGAGCGCTTCGGCCAGAAGCCGGGTGTCCTCGCAGTCGAGCGGTCGGTGAATGGTCGCGCCATCGGCGACCGCCCCAACCAGGAGGGCGCGATTGGTCAGGCTCTTCGACGCGGGGACCTCGACGCGAGCCGCGAGCGGCGCGTGCGATTCCTCCAGGCGTCGCCCGGACGCAAGGCTCACGCCGAGCTCCCGCTGCATCCTGGTGAAACGTGTGAAGAATCCGAAAAGACGTGAGTTATGGCGGCGCCCACCGGTGCATTGTGGCCACTGGGCCGAGTGGTGTCAAGCGCTCGTCGAGCAGGCGCAGGCACCCGTCGTCACCGATCAGAAGGCTGGTCCGAGTCTCGAGCCATGCCGGTACGACGAGCGCGACGCGCCGGTCGTGCCAGAGCTGCCAGCCCGAATGGAAGTGCCCCCAGAGCACGACGTCGACACCTTCCGCCCACGCCCCTCGGGCTTCCCGCTCGAGGGCCTCCAGCGGGAGGACATAGCGGTACTTGCGGTTGGTTCTCGCGAGCCGGTCCTCCATCGAGCGCACGATGCCGACCGCGATCGGTTCGGGCAACAGCCGCGCCCAGCCCCGTGCGACCCTCGACTTCGAAAGTGCGGCCCAGAACCTGTACCTCCAGTCGCGCTGGTTCACGAGGTCGCCGTGCACGACGCGGACTCGTCGCTGTCCAGAAACAACCTCGTAGGATCGCCCGCTCCAGTCGATGAACGGGGCGAGAGCGGGAGCGTCGAGAAAGAAGTCCCGGTTGCCCTCCACCACCACCACCCGGACGCCCGCCGCTCGCGCCTGGCGCCAGGTCTCCAGGACGGCTGTCACTGAAGGCGTCCAGAACTTCTCGAAACCGATCAGGTACTGAAAGACATCACCGAGGAAGAGGAGCTCGCCAATGCCCGCCGTGACCGCACATTCAACCAGGCGGCACATCTTCTCGACGTCACCGCGACGCTGGCCCACATGCGAGTCCGCGATGACCAGGCGCTGCACGGCGGCAATACTACCCTAGGAGCCTGTGGGGCATAGGACCGGGACGGTTGGTGGGGTCCTTGAGACGTTGTCCGAGCCTATGCCACACCTGCTCCTTTGATGCGCTGCGCGCATCTGGGGTGTCAGGCCATGGTCATGCCGAGACCGGAGCGAGCTGGTGGAAGTGCAGGCTCACCGCCTCTGTTGAGGGTCGATGACTGCAGGGGTATACTCCCGCCGGCGCGCCGTTTGGCGGAGGTCACTGGCATGCGGAGATTTGTGCCGCTCATCGTGGTCCTGATGGCTGCCGCCGCCGGCGCGGCACCAGGACCCGTATGGCATGCGGACGACTCGGGCCGCCTCGGACCCGAGACCCGTGCGGCTTACGCTCGAGGTGACCAGAGCTTTCGGGTGATCGTCCATGTCGAGGCCGCTCCGGAAGCGTCGACGGCACTTTCCGAGCGAGGGGTGCCGCTTCCGCCTGCCCGACTGGCCGCCGTCAGAAATGCCGTGACTCAGGAGCTCGGCGATATCCAGACCGACCTCACCCTCGACGACCTTCGCGTCACCGGAGTGTTTCCCCTCGAACCGGCCTACGCCGCCAAGGTCAGCCGCACCGGGCTCGAACGCCTGCTCGCCGACCCCAGCGTGCGTTTCGTCGAGGACGACATCGCGTGGCACCTTCACACCGCCGAGGGCATCTCCCTGATCCATGCCGATGAGCTCCACCGCCAGGACATCGATGGGTCCGGCGTCGCGGTCGCGATCATCGACACCGGGGTCGATGCCAACCACCCCACCCTGACCGGCAAAGTGGTCTACTCGCTCGACACCGCAGATGAGGACGCGGATGCGTCCGACTGTGAAACCCACGGCACCGCCGTCGCCTCCCTCGCCGCCGGACGCCCCTACAGCTGGTCGTCGCAGTCGTTTGCGGGCGGTGTGGCTCCAGGCGCCTCGATTCTTGCCTACAAGGCGAGCAAGTCGTCCGACTGTGGCACCTTTTATCTGAGCGACGTGGTCCAGGCGATCCAAGATGCGATCACCCATCGCGACCAGTTCAACGTCGTGGCGATCAACCTCTCACTCGGTAGCACCGACGAGCACTTCCCCGGCTACTGCGACAGCCAGCGTTTCAGCTACTCGCGAGCCGTGGACGACGCGGTCAAGGCCGGCATCGCAGTCGTGGCCAGCGCTGGCAACGAGGCCAACAAGACCGCGCTCTCGAGCCCAAGCTGCGTGAGCAACGCGATCAGCGTCGGATCGGTGTACGACACGACCCAGAGCTCGACGATCTCCTACTGCGGTGACAATCCTGGCGGCGACTGCGCGCCCTTTCTGTGTACAGACACGGTCCGCCGCAAGCAGGTCACCTGCTACTCGAACTCGAGCCGGTTTCTCGATCTCCTCGCTCCCGCAGAGCTCGTCAGCGGCGCCAAGGCGGGCGGGACCCTCGAGGACTTCGGCGGGACCTCCGCCGCGGCGCCCTACGTGACCGGTTCGATCGCGCTCCTTTTCGCGGCTGAGCCGACGATGACACCGCAGAAAGCGCGGCTCGCTCTCGAGCTGACCGGGGAGCCGATCACGGACGCCGCCAACGGGATCGTGACGCCGCTCATCAACGTCGCGGCAGCTGCGGCTGGCGCGAATCTCGCAGTGGGTGAACCGACACCAGCAGCGATCCCGGATCTCACCGGCCTGCCTCTGGTGTCCTACGCCGCGGTGACCGAGAACGGATGGGTCGAGTCGGTCAGGGTCCTCCTCCAGATCACACATTCGAGCCCATCCGACCTCACGGTCGATCTGATCTCGCCCGAGGGCATCCGCGTCAGGCTGCACGATCACACCGACGGCACCACCGGAGCCAACGGCCTGCACGCGGACTACCCCGACATCGACACGCCAGCGCAGGGTCTGTCACGCTTCGCCGGCGCCCTGGCCCACGGAACCTGGCGTCTGGAGGTTCTCGACGACCGCAACTCATTGTCCTCAGGAAGCTTGTCTGGGTGGGCACTCCAGCTCAAGCTGGCGCCCTCCCCGGCACCGCCCGACGGGGCGGAAACCTTTATCGCCGTTGCCGCCCACGCGACCGGTGAGCACTCCACCTTTTGGGTCACGGACCTGCGGCTTTTCAACCGGTCGCTGAGCGAGACCTCCAAAGCGCAGATCTACTTCGTGCCCCGCGGCACCGACGGTCGGAGCTCGTTCCAGCTCAGCTCGGTGTCAGTCGGCCCCGGAAAGGTCGTCAGCCTGACCGACGTCCTGGCGACGCGCTTCGGCGTCGACGAGGGCGCCGGCTCGCTGCTCATCCGCAGCGATTCGGGGCGGCTGACTGCGACCTCCCGCACCTACAACACGGGTTCCTCACGCGGGACCTTCGGCCAGTTCATCGGCGGCACGACGTCGAACGACACACTCGGTGCCGGCGATGCCCCACGAGTGCTGTTGCAGCTGGCCAACGGACCCGAGTACCGCACCAACGCGGGCTTCTCCGAGGTCACCGGCAACTCGGCGACGGTCGCAGCGACGCTGTACGACGGGGACACGGGTGCTCCGCTCGGTGGTCCCGAGACCTTTCAGATCCCTCCATTCTCGAATGTCCAGGTGGCCCTCTTTTCCGTGCTCGGCGTCGCCCAGTCCGACAACGCCTTCGCGTTGGTCGAGGTGACCGAAGGCAACGGTCGCGTCCTCACCTACGCGTCGGTGATCGACGCCGTCACCGGCGACGCGATCTATGTGCCCGGATCCGACGCTGAGGTCGCCCAGTCCATCATGATTCCCGTCGTGGCAAAGATCGGGGGGTTTGAAGGCACGAACTGGGTCAGCGACGTCCGGGTGTACAACCCGGGTGCCGAGATCGTCAGCCTCGACCTCGAGCTCCGTCCGGAGCACGGTACCGGCGGCAACACCGAAGTGCGCTCGGTGCTTCTCGATCCGGGGCGGGTGCTCGCCCTCGACGACGTCGTCGGCAGCCTGTTCGGGCTCACGCGGTCGGTCGGCTCGCTGCGGATCGCGGTCAAGGGGGGACCGGCGCCCCTGCTGGTCACCTCCCGCACGTACAACCTGACACCAAACGGCACCTACGGGCAGTTTATCCCGTCGATGTCGACGGGCTTCGGCCCCGGAAGCAGCGCCGCCGTGGCGCACCTCGCCTCGACGGCGGAGTTCCGCACCAACATCGGAGTGTGCGAGGTCGGGGGCGGCAGCGTGACCGTCCGCTATGCGCTCAAGGACGGCGACGGCGTCACCGAGGGCGTGGGATCAGTCAGCCTGGGTCCCTACGAGATGATCCAGGTCAACGGGCTGAGCGCGGCTCTCGGCACCGCGGGAGGTGCGAACCTCCGGGTGGACTTCTTCCACGACGGTGGTGACGGACGGTTCGTCGCCTACGGTTCGGTGGTCGACAATTCTCCCGAGGGAGGCGACGCGATCTTTGTCCCGGCCCAGGCATTCTGACGGGCAAACCACAGAAGACACAGACGAAAGCTCAGCCGCCCACCCTGCCAAGCACGGAATACCACAGAGACACAGAAGACACAGAGGGGCAGCAGCCCACCCTCCCGAACGACCACGGCCCGGCCCGCGATGCGGGCCGGGCCGTGGTCGTCTGCTCTGTGTCTCTCTCTGTGTCTCTATGCCTCTGTGGTTCCCGTGCTCACCCGTTGCGGCGGGCGAAGTCGTCCATGAAGGTCGCGAGGGTCTCGACCGCCGCGAGGTCTGTCGCGTTGTAGATCGAAGCCCGACAGCCGCCCACGGAACGGTGGCCCTTGAGTCCGACCATGTGTGCTTGCTTGGCCTCGGCGACGAACTTCGCTTCGAGCTCCTCGCTGGGGAGACGGAATACGACGTTCATGTACGAGCGACTGCCGGCATCGACCGGGGATCGGTAGAAGTCGGGATGGGCGGCGATGGCATCGTACAGCCGCTCACCCTTGGCACGGTTGCGCGCCTCCATCGCCTTCAGGCCGCCCATCTCCTTCAACCATACGAGGACGTTGCGGATCATGTAGATGGCAAAGGTCGGCGGGGTGTTGTAGAGGGACTCCTTGTCCGCGTGGACGCTGTACTTGAGCATCGTCGGCAGCCCGCTGTTGGCCTTGCCGAGCCACGACTTGCGCACCACCACGATGGTCACGCCGGAAGGTCCGAGGTTCTTCTGCGCACCCGCGTAGACGAGGTGGAAGCGGTTGGCGTCGATCGGTCGCCACAGGAAGTCCGACGACATGTCAGCGACCAGCGGCACCGAGCCAGTGCTCGGAAAGCTGTGGTACTGGGTTCCGCGGATGGTGTTGTTGCTGGTCACGTGGACGAAGGCTGCGCTCGGGTCGAGGTCGAGCTCAGCCTGGGTGGGAATCCGGGTGAAGCTCGCAGCTTCGGAGCTCCCCGCCACGCGTCCACGGGCGACGATGTTGGCCTCTTTGAGGGCCTTCTGAGCCCACGAGCCGGTGATCACGTAGTCCGCCGATCCGCCCGGGGGAATGAAGTTCATGGGCACCATCGCGAACTGCAACGAGGCGCCGCCCTGAAGGAAGAGCACCTGGTGATCGTCGTCGAGACCGAGCAGCTCGCCGATCAGGTCCATAGCCTCGTGGTGGACCGCGTCGTACTCCTTGGACCGATGGGACGTCTCCATCACCGACATTCCGGTTCCGGCCCAGTCGATCATTTCGTCGCGCGCGCGCTCGAGCGCAGGCAGCGGCAGCGCGGCGGGTCCGGCGTAGAAGTTCAGTGTGCGGGTCATGGTCGGGTTCCTCCTAAGCGGTGCGGTTGGCGAAGTCCTCAAGGATCTGGATCACCACGTCGCCGATCCGGAGCATGTTTTCTGCACTGGAGGCTCCGAGGTGCGGCGTCATGATGACGTTCGGCGCCTCGAGCAGGGGGCTCGTCGGATCGGGCGGATCGGAGTAGAACACGTCGGTGGCGTAGGCGCGTACCTTGCCGGAGCGGAGCGCAGCCACCAGGTCCTCCTCGACCACGCACTTCCCGCGCGCGGTGTTGACCAGCACGACCCCGTCCTTCATCGATGCGATCGTCTCACGGTTGATCATGCCGCGGGTCTCGTCGGTCAGGGGAACGTGCACCGAGAGGTAGTCCGACTCCGTGAACAACCGTTCCATCGGGACCAGCTCCGCGAGGTCGTGGCTCTTCAAAAGGGGGTCGTATGCGACCACGCGCATGCCGAAGGCCAGCGCCCGGCGCGCCAGCTCGGTGCCGATGTTGCCGGCGCCGACCAGCCCGAGCGTCTTGCCGAGCAGCTCGGTCCGCTTGAGCTCCTTCTTGAGCCACTTGCCCTGGCGCATCCCTTCGTGACCATCGATCAGCCGGGTGGGTACCGCGATCATGAGTGCGAAGGCGAGCTCCGCCACGGCAACCGCGGATGCGGACGCGGTGTTGTAGACCTTGACGCCCTTCGAACGGGCGTAGTCGACGTCAATGTTGTCGAGGCCCACGCCGCCGCGGACGATCAGCCGCAGGTGCTGAGCGCGGTCGATGTACGCCCGATCGCATTTGGTCTTGGAACGGACCAGGACGACGTCCACCTCGGGCAGGCGCTCCTTGTCCTCGGTGACCTCGCCGAAAGCGGCGAGCTTGCCCGCAAGGGTCGGGTCGAAGGCATCCGAGATCAGGATCTTCATGGCTTCCTCCTCGTCATTCCGCGAGGGGCCTGACGATCAGGCCCGAGCGCAGCTTCGGTTCGAACCAGGTGGACTTGGGCGGCATCACGGCGCCTGCGTCGGCAACCGCGAAAAGCTGCTCGATCGAGGTCGGGTGGAGCGCGAACGCGACCGCCCAGTCGCCGGAGTCGACCAGCCCTTCCAGCTCGCCCAGACCCCGGATCCCTCCGACGAAGTCAATGCGCTCGTCCGCACGCGGGTCGCCGATTCCGAGCACCGGCGCAAGCAGGTTGTCCTGCAGGATGGCGGCGTCGAGACCGCGCACCGGGTCGTCGGCCGGGAAGGCCCCGGGACGCGCGGTGAGACGGTACCACCGACCTCCCAGGTACATGCCGAACTGGCGAGCCCGCTCGGACCGGCCGGTCCCGACAGCCTCGACCTCGAACCGTTCGCGAACACGCCCCAGGAAGACCTCAGGCGTCATGCCGGCCAGGTCCCGCACGACCCGGTTGTAGTCCATGATCTTGAGCTGGTCGTGCGGGAAGAACACGGCGAGGAAGAAGTTGTAGGGCTCCTCCCCGGTGTGGTCGGGGTTGGCCGCCCGCCGCATTTCGCGCAGGCGGACCGCGGCCGCCGAACGGTGGTGCCCGTCGGCGACATAGGACTCGGGCACCCGTGCGAAGGCATCTACCAGGGCGTCACGGTCGGCGGCGGCAACGATCACCCACACGGTGTGGCCGATGCCATCCGGGGAGACGAAGTCGTAGGTCGGCGGCGCCGAGGTCAGGCGCGCGACCAGCGCGTCGATCTCTGCTCGGGCGCGGTAGGCGAGGAAAACCGGACCGGCGTTCGCGTTCAGCACGTCGGTGTGCCGCGTCCGGTCGTCCTCCTTCTTGCGCCGGGTGTGCTCGTGCTTCTTGATCAGGTCGGCCTCGTACTCGTCGACCGAGGCGCCGGCCACGAGCCCTGTCTGGACGTGGTCGCCCATACGTTGACGGTACAGGTAAAGGGCGGGTGCGGGCTCACGGAAGAACGTCCCTTCCGCCACGAAGCGGCGCAGGTTTGCCGCGCCCTTTGCGTAGACCTCGTCGGCGTAGAGGTCGACCGAGCGGTCGAGGTCGATCTCGGGCTTGTTGATGTGCAGGAACGAGAGGGGGTTGCCCGCGGCCATCTCGCGTGCCTCGTCGCTCGAAAGCACGTCGTAGGGCGGGCTCGCCACCTTCGCGGCCAGCTCAACCGGTGGCCTCAGGGCACGGAACGGCACCACACGCGTCATGTCTACCCCCAACCAGAGTTCGTGCTTGGGGCAGAGCTTCCCCTGCCACGTGAAATCTATCACATGCCTTTTGTTCCCACCACTGGAGCCGACTGGAGGCGAACAACTGCAAGGAGAGCGCCGCTATGGTGCGAATCGCAGGCGGCGCAGCAGGTTGACAAAGGTGGCAGCGCAATTTAGCTTGGTCGCCGGGTGTTTGAATATTTGCGCATGCGACGCATCACTACCGCACTCGGCATCATTGCGCTTCTGACCCTGGCTACTTCGTGGCCGGCGAGGATGGCGACGGCATGTCCCGTGCGGGCGGCGCGGCCCGGGGCCGAGCACGGGTGCTGCAAACAGCACACAGTGCCGGACGAGCCGGGCGAGTGCACGACCCACGCAACCGTGCAACCTCGCGCCGCAGTCGAGCGCTCCTGTTGCTGCGACCACAGCCCGGACCACTCGCAGCCACCTGCGCAGACGCCGAGTCCAAGCCAACCCGAACCTTCCGTGGCGGCCTCCAACGCGTCGGTGCAACCGGCGATATCGCCTCTTGCCCACGCGCCGCTGGCCGGTTCGGTCATCTCCGCCGCCCCGGATCGAAGCCCACCCGTTTTCCTGCTCGCGTGTGCTTTCCTGATCTGAACCTTTCCTGAGTGCTTTCAGGGGGCCATTACCCCTGAGCCCTGCTCTCGATCGCCTCGAGAGCGACCATCTCAGGAAAGGAGACGAGACGTGCTCAGCACACACAAGGCGATGATGGTCCTTGGCGTCTGGGTGGCTTTGGCGGCAACCGCAGGCGCCGGGGAGGCCATTCTCACACCGGCCCGCTCCCCCTCCCCGACCCCGCAGGACATGCCGAGCCAGGCGGTACTGCAGGGCATCGACGATCCGTCGTGCCGGGCGCTCGCGCACGAGGTGCTCGAGCGCAACCCGAAGCTCGCAGCCCTCGACGCGGCGGCCCGTGCCGCCGACCAGGCCGCACCCCAGGTGCGCGCCCTCCCCGATCCGGTGGCGGGCGTCACCGCCTACCTGCTCAGCCCCGAGACCCGAGTCGGTCCTCAGCAGGCGATGGTGAGCCTGTCGCAACGCTTTCCGTGGTTCGGCACCCTCCAGCTGAAGGAGCAGTCGGCATTGTTCGAGGCCGCGGCGGCCCGCGCCCGGGTCGAGACCGAGCGGCTACGTCTGGTGACCGAGGCCCGCCGGCTGGCCTACGAGCTCGCGTTCACGAACGCCTCCGAGGGCGTGGTTCAGACCGACCGGACCATTCTGGGTCACTACGAGGAGCTCGCCCGAGCCCGGTATGCCTCGGGCGTCGGGATTGAGCAGGGCGTGGTCAAGATCCAGGCGGAGATCACCCGCGACGACGCACGGCTGCTCGACATCGCCGCTCGGAGGGCCTCACTGGAGGCCTCCATCAACGGACTGCGTGACCAGCCGGCGGGGACGGCGGTCACGGTCTCGACTCTTCCAACCTACCCCGAGCTGTCCCCGACCGTGGGCGCACTGCGCGAGCGGACGCTCGCGACCCGCCCTGAGCTCGCCGAGGCCGACGCCCGCATCCGAGCCGCCCAGTCCGAGATCGAACTCGCGCAGAAGGCGACCCGGCCGGACGTCACGATCGGTCTCAGCTACAACCTGGTCGGCGAGCGGTCGGACTCCGCGGGCCGCCTCAATCCTCCCGAGGGCAACGGCCGGGACATCCTCGCCCTGTTCGGAGGCGTCAGCCTGCCCATACACCGCGAGAAGATCGAGGCTGGCATCGAGGCGGCAACTGAGCGTCGCCTCGCGGCCGAGCAGGCCCGGCGCGCCACGGCGGCCGACATCGAGCAGAGCCTTGCCGACCTCGCCACCCGAATTCCGCTCATCTGGGACCGCCTCCAACTCTTCAGAAACGTCCTCATCGTCCAGGCCAGGCAGTCGCTGGCTTCCGCCGAAGCGGGGTATGCCGCGGGAACTCTGAACGCCCTCGACCTCCTGGACGCGGAACGCGTGCTGCTCGACGTGCGCATTGCGACCGAGCGGGCGCGGGCCGACTACGCCGTCGCGCTCGCTCAGCTGGAGGGAACGGTGGGGGCGCCCGTGGTCACCGGACAGGAGAGCTGACATGACCGACACGAACTCGACCCCACCCGAGGCACGCCCGAGAACCTCTCGCCGCGTCGCCGCAGCCCTCATCTGGGCTGTGATCGGCGCCGCGATCGCGGCGGTGGTGCTGATCGGGCCGTTTCACGCCCTGCGTTCCGGCTCGCACAAGCCGGCGGGGATGACCGCGCGAGCGGAGCACGACACCGAAGGGGGAGGTCCCGCCCCCCAGCACACGCAGCTGTGGACCTGCAGCATGCACCCTCAGGTCATCGAGGACCACCCCGGCCAGTGCCCGATCTGCGGAATGGACCTCGTGCCATTGAAGGACGGCGCGAGCGAGCCGCCCCCTGCTGCCGCGCTGGCCAGCTCCGACTCCACCGCGACGGGCTCCCCCGGCAGCGGCAAGCGAACGGTCCTCTTCTACCGCAACCCCATGGACCCCTCCATCACGTCGCCGGTGCCGCGTAAGGACGAGATGGGGATGGACTACGTCCCGGTGTACGCCGACGAGGCCGAGTCGGCCTCGAGCAGCGGAGCCACAGTCACCATCGATCCCGTGGTGCAGCAGAACATGAACGTGACTACCGAGAGGGTCCAGCGCAGAGACGTCTCGCGACAGATCCGCACCGTCGGCTACCTCGACTACGACCAGGAGAAGATGGTCTCGGTCACCACCAAGTACCCCGGCTTCGTCGAGAAGGTCTCGGTCAACTATCTCGGCCAACCCGTCCGCAAGGGCGAGCACCTGTTCGATGTGTATGCCCCGGAGCTGATCCAGACCGAACAGGAGCTCCTGTCCGCTGCACGCTACGTCGAGCAGATGAAGGACGCGCCGGAAGACGCTCGGCGACGGGCTCAGGCCCTCCTCGAGGCGGGCCGCACCCGCCTCTCCTACTGGGACATCGCGGACGAGCAGATCGACCGCATGCTCTCAAGCGGCGCGGTCTTCCGCACCCTCGCGGTGGTGGCGCCGGCTTCGGGCGTGATCATGAAACGCATGGACGGCCTCGAAGGCATGGCCATCCGCCCGGGCATGGAGCTCATGCACATCGCGGACATGTCCACTCTCTGGCTCACCGTCGAGGTCTTCGAGGACCAGCTCCCGTGGGTCCACGTCGGCAGCCCCGCCGACGTCAAGCTGACCTACTTTCCCGGCGAGAGCTTCACCGGGCGCGTTCGCTATATCGAGCCAGCCGTGTCGGAGAAGACGCGAACCCTCCAGCTCAACCTCGAGGTCCCCAACCCTCAGGAGCGCCTGCGCGCCGGGATGTACGCCACCGTCACCTTTTCGCCGGTCGCGGCACGAGACGCCATTTCTGTCCCGTCTGACGCCGTCATCCGCACGGGGGAGCGCAACGTGGTGATCCTCGCCCTCGGCAACGGCCGCTTCGCGCCGCGCGACGTCGTGCTCGGGCCTGCCGGCGAGGGTTGGACGCAGGTGCTCTCGGGCCTCGCCGAAGGCGACGAGGTCGTCACCTCGGCCCAGTTCCTGATCGACTCCGAGTCCAACCTGCGCCAGGCCATCCAGAAGATGATCGAGGCCAAGCGCGCCCAGACTGGCGCCGCGATCCCGCAGCGTGACGGAGGCGGACGATGAGCACCAACCACAGAGGCACAGAGGCACAGAGTCGGACACAGAGAGAGCCTGCAGCTCAAAGGCTCCATGCCTGCTCTGTGTCTTTGTGCCTCTGTGGTGAATTCCGGACACTGCCCCCGCTCGGAGGTGGCTCGTGCTGAACCGGATCATCGAGTGGTCCCTGCGCAACCAGTTCATGGTCGTGGTGGGCGTGCTCTTCGCCATCCTCGGCGGGGTGTGGGCGATCAGCCACACCCGACTCGACGCCATCCCCGACCTCTCCGACGTGCAGGTCATCATTTACACCGAGTACCCCGGACAGGCGCCTCAGGTCGTCGAAGACCAAGTGACCTACCCGCTGACCTCGAAGATGCTCGCGGTCCCCTACGCCAAGGTGGTCCGTGGGTACTCCTTCTTCGGATTCTCGTTCGTGTACGTGATCTTCGAAGACGGCACCGACCTCTACTGGGCTCGCTCACGCGTGCTCGAGTACCTCAGCGGGATGGCGAACCAGCTCCCTCGTGGCGTCGCGCCTCAGCTCGGACCCGACGCGACCGGGGTCGGCTGGGCCTTCATGTACACGCTCAACTCGGACAAGCGCTCCCTGGCCGATCTCCGGTCCTACCAGGACTGGTACCTCAAGTACGGGTTGACCTCGGTCGACGGCGTCTCCGAGGTCGCGTCCATCGGCGGATTCGTCCGCCAGTACCAGATCGAGGTCGACCCGGTGAAGCTGCGCGCGTATGGCGTGTCACTGCAGAAGATCAAGGCCGCGGTGCAGCGCTCCAACAACGACGTCGGCGGCCGGCTCGTGGAGATGAGCGAGAAGGAGTTCATGGTCCGCGGCCTCGGCTACGTCAAGGACGTCCACGACCTTGAAGTGGTGCCGCTCGGCGTCGGACCTGGCGGTACGCCGATTCTCCTCAGGGACGTCGCTCACGTGGCCATCGGACCCGAGATACGACGCGGCCTCGCCGACTGGAACGGCGAGGGCGAGACCGTGGGCGGCGTGGTGGTGGTCCGCTCGGGCGCCGACACGTTGTCGACCATCGCCAAGGTCAAGGCCCGCCTCTCCGAGCTCAAGCAGGGCCTCCCGGACGACGTCAAGATCTCGGTGGCATACGACCGCACCGACCTCATCCGCCGCTCGGTGAAGACCCTGACTCACACCCTGATCGAGGAGTCGATCATCGTCGCCCTGGTCTGCATCATCTTTCTGTTCCACTTCCGCTCGGCCTTCGTGGCGATCATCTCGATCCCGGTGTCGATCCTGCTCGCCTTCATCGTGATGCACATCCAGGGGCTGGGCGCCAACATCATGAGCCTTGGGGGCATCGCCATCTCGATCGGTGTGCTCGTGGACGCCGCCATCATCATGGTGGAGAACGCCCACAAGCACTACGAGGAGTGGCGGGGCAAACGATCGCACTTCGAGATCATCCTGCGCTCCGCCCAGGAGGTCGGACCGACCCTGTTCTTCAGCCTCCTCGTGATCACGGTTTCGTTCATGCCGGTGTTCACCCTCCAGGGGCAGGAGGGGCGGCTGTTCAAGCCCCTCGCCTTCACCAAGACCTACGCCATCGCCATGTCCTCGATCGTCGCCGTGACCATCATCCCGGTGCTCATGTACTGGTTCGTGCGGGGCAAGATCCACTCCGAGGAGCGGCACCCCATCTCCAAGATCTTGCGCCGGCTGTACACGCCGGTGCTCAACCTCGCGCTGCACGGACGGTGGCTGGTGGTGGTCCTCGCGATCGCCGCCGTCGCCTCGATCTGGTTCCCCATGAGCCACCTCGGCTCGGAGTTCATGCCGTCGCTGTGGGAGGGTGACCTGCTCTACATGCCCACCACGTTTCCGGGCATCTCCATCACCAAGGCCAAGGAGGTCCTCCAGCAGACCGACAAGATCATCAAGACCTTCCCCGAGGTCGAGTCGGTTCTCGGCAAGGTCGGGCGGGCGGACACCGCCACCGATCCGGCGCCGTTGTCGATGATCGAGACCACGATCCGGCTCAAGGACCCTTCCCAGTGGCGCCCGGGGATGACCAAGGACAAGCTCATCGCCGAGCTCAACCAGGCGATCCAGTTTCCCGGCGTCACCAACGCCTGGACGATGCCGATCAAGACCCGGATCGACATGCTCTCGACTGGCATCAAGACCCCGGTGGGGATCAAGATCGCCGGACCGGACCTCTCCGAGCTCGAGCGCATCGGCAAGGAGGTCGAAGCCGTCGTCAAGCCGCTGCCCGATACGCTCTCGGCCTACGCCGAGCGGGTCATGGGCGGCAACTACCTCGACTTCGACATCAACCGCGAGGCGGCGGCCCGCTACGGCCTCACCGTCGGTGACGTCGAGGACGTCATCTCGTCGGCGATCGGCGGGATGAACGTGTCGTGGACGGTGGAAGGGCTCGAGCGCTACCCCATCAACATTCGCTACCCGAGGGAGCTTCGTGACGACGTCCAGCAGCTCGCCGACACCCTCGTGACAACTCCGACCGGCGCCCAGGTGCCTCTGGCCCAGGTGGCCACGATCCGGATCCACCAGGGACCGCCTGCCATCAAGTCGGAGAACGCCCGGCCCAACGCCTGGGTGTACGTCGACCTCAAGACCACGGACGTGGGCACCTGGGTGGAGCGCGCACAGAAGGCGGTTGCGGACCAAGTCCGCCTGCCAGCGGGCTACACCATCTTCTGGTCCGGCCAGTACGAGTACATGCAGCGCGCCAAGGCGCGCCTCGTGGTGATCGTCCCGATCACCCTCTTTCTCATCTTCCTGATCCTCTACATCAACACCAAGTCCATCACCAAGACCTCCATCGTCCTGCTTGCCGTCCCGTTCTCGGCGGTCGGTGCGATCTGGTTGATGTACTTCCTGGGTTACCACTGGTCGATCGCGGTGTGGGTCGGTCTGATCGCGCTCGCCGGGCTCGACGCCGAGACCGGAGTGGTGATGCTGCTCTACCTCGACATGGCCTTCGACCGCTGGACGCACGAGGGGCGCATGGCCTCCTACTCCGACCTCGTGCAGGCGGTGGACCACGGTGCCGTCCAACGCATCCGGCCCAAGATGATGACGGTGATGGCGATCATGTTGTCGCTGGTCCCCATCCTGTGGGCGGCCGGCACCGGCGCCGATGTCATGCGGCGAATCGCCGCACCGATGGTCGGAGGGGTCGTGACCTCATTCATCGGCGAGCTCATCGTCTACCCGTCCATCTACTTCATTTGGCGCTCGATCAAACTCAAGCGGTCGGCGCTGTTCCCTCGAAGCGGCGGTGGCGTCGAATCGGCACACGCCTGAACGGAGGAGCCCATGAAGATCCGTAAGGGAGCTCAAGGCTCCGTGGCACTCGGACCCTCGAGGAGGAATCCATGCATCGCGATGAAGGCCGGGGGGTTCGGGTGGGGTAGCCTGAAGTCGTGAGAGCGGCTTCCTTACCTCACGATGATACGGAGCGGACCACCGCCCGTGTGCTCGCCGTGCTGGTCGGAGAGGTTCGTGACCTGCCCGCAGACGGTGTCGGTGGGTGGATCGACCGACCGTGGCGGACCGCTATGTTCAAGCGACCCGCAGCCGGTCCGGTCTGGTTCGACTCTCTCGGGGCCGCTGGGGATCACCACGCCGACCCCACGCGGCACGGCGGCGAGGAGAAGGCGGTCCTTGTGTTCTCCCAATCGAGCTACGACGCACTGCGGGCCAGTGGCTTTAGCGGGTCCTCACCGGGCTCGTTCGGCGAGAATCTGCTGCTCGAGGGACTCGACGAGGCGACGGTCTGCATCGGAGACCTCGTGGCCGTCGGCGGCGCGCAGCTCCGCGTGGTGCAACCGCGCCAACCCGCCTGGAAGATCGCGCGCCGCTGGCACGACACCCGCCTGCCCAAGCGTCTCTCCTCCGAAGGCCGCACAGGCTGGTACTGCCGCGTCACTGAGCCTGGTGATGTCGCTCCCGGCGCCGCGGTGACGCTGATTGAGCGGCCACATCCGGAGATCAGTGTTCGCCGCGCGATTGAGATCCTGTATGCCCGGAACCGGGATGCGGACGCAGCACACGGGCTCGCCGCGTGCTCGTTTCTAGGGTCCTGCTGGCGCGCAAAGCTTCAGGTCCGCTTTGGTCGTGCCGACGACGGACGATGACAGGCTGCTTCGCCGCCCCGAAACGGGATACCTGCCAACCACGCGGCCTGCGAATTGGCGTCTCTAATCCGCGGTGAAAACTGGATTCGGGCGCCTTCACGGTCCCATCTGTCCCCACCCATCGAGGCTCGACAAACCACCATCCACAGCGCTGCATGCGACGATGACAGCTCAGGCAAGCTACTGACAGAAGGCTGCTTCAGAATCCGTCCAAGAAACCGCTGTGCGGATTGAGGGGCCATACCGGAGCTCTTCCGCGGCCGCGATTTTCGACTCCCACCGACAGCCCGCGGCAGCTTTGCGACCGGAGTCCAAGACGTACCTCGCGCCCAATCTCGTCACGACTTTCTTCTCCGAGTCCCTGGAAAAAACGATACTCGTGATATAGACTGCTCGCGAGAATCAGGGATGACTCGTATGGACTCTCGAATATTGCCGGGTCGTTTCATCGGGTTGGCATTCCATGGAGGTTCGACCATGAGTGATCGCAGACAGCGTTGGACCGCGGGACCGTTGGCTCTTCTCACCGTAGTTTTCCTGGCCGTTGCCCCGGCCGCCTTTGCCGTCGGCCCGGCGACGGACTTCGGCGCCAGCGGCGAGGCACCGTTCGTACCCGTGAGGGCTCAGGCCCCGCAGGGCCCGACGGACATCCTCAACGTCGACACCGCTCTCTCCTACGCCACGATCCAAGACGCCATCGACGCGGCAGCCACCTCGTCGGGTGACACCCTCGAGGTGACCGTGGCGAACCACGTCGAGGGCCAGGTCTCCATCACCAAGAGCATCACCCTCCGCGGCCAGGTCGGCACCGAGATGGTGACGGCTGGCGCCGACACCGGAACGAGCGGCGACGCGCGCGGTTGGTTCGTGGTGATGTCGGGCGTAACGGTGAACGTTCACGACCTCGGCTTCGACGGCACCGGCCACCTGATCTTCCAGGGCTGGCGGATCAACTCCGGCGCCGCCGCGACCTTCGACACCTGCGCCTTCAAGAACATGCAGTACCACCCGACCGGACCCGAGTACGCCGGGACCGAGATCGCCACCGTGGTCGACATCACGATCAACAACTGCTCCTTCAGTGGTTTCGGACGGGTCGGCATCCTGTTCTACGGCGCCGGCGTCACCGACGGCATCGCCGGCAACAGCACCTTCACCGGCAAGGGCGCCGGCCCCCACTTCGACTACGGGGTCGAGATCGGCGCCGGCGCGACCGCGACGGTGCGCACCAGCGTCTTCACAAACCACGGCGGGGTTGTCGATCCCAACGACGAGGCGGTCGGCGTCAACATCAACACCGTGTATGGACCGGGCACGACGGCGACCGTGCGATCGAACTACTTCACCAACAACCACGGCGCGATCACCGTCGGCTTCGACACCGACGACACCTCGGTCGCCACTCTCGAGTACAACCGCATCGTCGGCAACGCCGAGGGCGTCGACGACCGCAGCCAGCCGGGCGCCGTGAACTCCGAGAACAACTGGTGGGGCTGCAACGCCGGTCCGAACCAGACCGGCTGCGACAGCTCGGTCGGATTCGAGGACAGCGACCCCTGGCTGATCCTGCGGATCTCGGCCAACCCGACCTCGCTCCCGCCGTTCGGCGTCTCCGCGATCAGCTCGGACCTGGTGATGAACTCCGACGCGGTCAACACCTCGGGCGGCGGCACGATCCCCGAGAACACCCCGGCAACGTTCGGGGCGACGCTCGGCACCGTCAACCCGATCAACGACGGAACCGTGTCGGGCGAGCTCGCAACTACGTTCACGGCCGGCGGCGCCACCGGTACCGCGACAGTCTCGTGCACCGTGGACAACCAGACCGTCAACACGCCGATCGAGATCCTCGAGGGCCCGACACCCGGCATCCCGATGGCCGGACCTGTCGCCACCGGGCTGCTCCTGCTCCTGCTCGCCGGCGCCGGCCTCTGGCTTCTGCGCCGCTGAGCAAGCTCCTTCTGACCGGGACTCAGCCCGCCGGCGTCGCCGGCGGGCTTTTTCGTGCCGAGCCGAGCACAAGCACGACGGAACTGCGCTCCCGCCGTACCTCGAGCAAAGCGACCCCCTCTCTCGCGAGGTCGAGCACGACGTGGAGCTCCGGAGGACGCAGCTCACTGTGGAGCCATGACCGGATCTGTGTGAGCTCGGGGGAGGAAACAGGAATCAGGAGCTGTGAGAAGGGCTCCACCACGCCCGGGAAGCGCACCAGTACACGCGCCGGGTGGGACATCGCACTGACGATGGCCGTGTCCGGCGCGAGGCCCGCCCCGAGCTGGAGCTCGACGACGGTTTCCTCGCCACGGCGGCGCCACGTAATCCCGATGACGGCCCGCGACGGCCCATTCGGCAGTCCGCCGACCGCCTCACCCGCTTCTCCCGATGATGCGTCCGCCTCAGGTGGTGCGGGCGGCGTCCGACTGGGCGCCGCGGTCGGCTCCGCAGCGGGTTCGCCCTGGAAGATTCCAGCAGTGCCCGTCGGCTCGACGAGATCTTCCTCGCCGATTGTCGGGGCCGAAGTCGGCTCTGGGACGTTGACACGATCCTGAGAGGCCGGGACGGACGGGACCGCTAGGCTCTCGGAACTCGTCTCGCTCCGCGACGCTCTCAACAGCAACGCGACAACGGCTGCCGTTACGACGAGCGCCGCGACTACCGCCCAGAGCACCGGCCGAACGGAGCGTCGCCTCGGAGCGTACTCGCCGCTGAGGTCGTCCTCGTCGGGCATGACGATCTCGAGCTCCGTAGCAACCGACTCGGCCGCCCGAGACCGATCCGCGACCGGTCCGGGCCCCGGAAGCTCAGGGCCGGCGGAACCTTCAACCACGGCCTGCGAGGGGAGCAATGGAGGTTCGGTCGAGGACGCTCCGGTAGCCCCGGAATAGAGACCTGCACCGTGGTCCGCAGACGTCCCGCTGCGAGCGTCGTCGGGTGGGAACCGCTCGAGGGCAAGGTCCTCAGCTTGGTCGAGGCCTGAAGCCCGGGGGGCGAGCGACCATCCCTGCGCGTCCGCTTCCGGTGCCACGCAGGGCTCAGCGCCGTCGTCAGGCGCGGTAGCCGCAACCTGCCCATCGACTGCGAGATCAGGGAGGGATCGCACGACCGTCGGCTGGTCCTCCAGCGGAGCGAAGCCTTCCATGTCGTCGGTCGGGAGGTCGCCCTCGGGCAGGTGATCGGGATCGAAGGCGCGCCCGCCATCGGCCTGGTGCTCTTCGACCAGCTGCTCGATGACCCGGCGGCTGGCTTCGGGCAGGACCACCCAGCGCATGCCCATGCCGGACTCGCAAGCCGGGTCCTCGGATGCGGACCGTGCCCACGTCACGACCGCAGTGCCCTCGGTGAGCACAAATCCATCCGCCAGAATCAGGCGCACGCGAGCGACGCTGGAGGGCGGCTGTGGGTCCGGCGTGGCGACGAAGATCCCGTCCGTCGAAATCCATCGCCGCATGCGCCGGGTGAGCTCGCGTACGCCCGAAAACCAGAGGTCGACCACCGGAAGATCGTTCTGTTCGCGGGACGTGCTCGCGCGTCGTCCGTCGTCCTCCGCAACCATCCGAACCCTCCCTCGACGACGGTTCGCCGCACCCCCCGTCCCCTGCGGCCGCGGCGACCTCTGACCCATCTTACCCTGCAATCCAGCCTGCACCTCGAGCGCTGCGAGGACATCCGCGCAGTCGACGCTGCCCTGCGACGAGGGACCGCACGACGCGGTGCTCCGGCAGCGCCATAATGGGCGAGGTGGTCCGGCCGCCGCGGAGGTCACGATGCGCGTTGTGGTGCTTGCTGTCTGCCTTCTCCAGGCCGTCCTCGTCTCGATGCCAGCCAACGGTGTCGAGCTGGTCGGTTTTGACGCCGACTTCGCGGACGCCACGCTGCGGGTCGACCTGTTCCACGGCGGAGATGCCAAGACCGAGTGGGCGTCCTTCGATCGCGCGTGGCGCCAGGGCCGCTGGGCCGGCAGCCACACCCATCTGCTGGACGAGCCCGGGATCGGACGCTACCTCGTGACGGTCAGCGATGCTGTGACCGGCCGCATATTGTTCGCCTGGGGATACGATTGTCTGTTCGGCGAGTACCGGACCACGAGCGACGCCATTGCCGGAGTGAAGCGCACCTACAGCGAATCGGTTCTGGTTCCCTTCCCCCGCCGCCCGGCGACGCTCCGGCTCACCGCACGACCGCGTGACGGCGTGCCTCTCGAGCTGCTCATGACCACCATCGACCCCGGCGCCACGACCATCGGCCTTGAGCTGCCGCCCAACGACGTCGAGGTCGTCGACCAGCACGTGACCGGTGACCCCGCGGCTCGTCTCGACGTAGCGGTCGTCGGCGAGGGCTACCGCACCGACCAGGACGCCGTCTTTCGCGCCGACCTCGCTCACTTCACCGGGATCCTCCTCGCCGCCGAACCGTACGCGTCCTTCGCGGACCGGATCAACGTCCGCGGCGTGCTGCGCCCGTCGCAGGACGCCGGTATCGACGAGCCCAGTCACGGCGTGTGGCGGCGCACCGCGATCGGCGCCAGCTTCGACTCATTCGGATCCGAGCGCTACGTCCTCACTGAGGACAACCGGGCGCTGCGTGACGTCGCCGCGGCCGTCCCCTACGACGTAATCGTGATCATGATCAACCAGACCCGCTACGGCGGCGGGGGCATCTACAACACCTACGCGACCTTCACAACACGGAATCAATGGAGTGAATACGTCCTGGTCCACGAGCTCGGGCACGCCTTCGGCGGCCTCGCCGACGAGTACTACACCTCGAGTGTGGCCTACAACGACTTCTACCCCAAAGGCGTGGAGCCGGTGGAACCCAACATCACGGCGCTGATGGACCCCGCGGCGCTCAAGTGGCGCGACCTGGTGACGTCGGAGACTGACGTGCCGACCCCCTGGGAGAAGGCCGAGTTCGACGCCATGGACCTCGCCTACCAGAGCCGCCGTGGGGAGCTCAACGACGGGATCGCGGTCGCGAGTCGCAGCGGCGCACCGCCCGAGCGTGTCGCCGAGCTTCAGGCAGAGGCCGAGCGCCTTTCACTCGAGCACGCCCGCCGGGTCGATGAGTTCCTGGCCGCGAGCTCGGGCGCCGGAAAGGTCGGGGCCTTCGAAGGTGCGGGTTACAGCTCGGTCGGTCTGTACCGACCCGCCGTCGACTGCATCATGTTCAGCAAGGGCAGCAAGCCCTTCTGCCCGGTGTGTCGCAGGGCCCTCGAACAGGCCATACGGCACCTGATTGAGTGAACTCGCCGCTCCCGAGGACCGCGACATTGGTCATCTCGGTGCGGTGATGCGGCGTCATCGCGGTCGAGAGTGCAGATCGTACGTCCGTGTAGAATGGCGCGCGGGGGAAGGAGCATGACGCGCGAACCGTTGCCCGTCGTGCAGGTGGAAGGATCCGACCGCGCGGCGCTGAACGGCAGCGCCCGGGCGGTGGGTGGAATCGCACTCGGGACGGAGACGCGCCCAACGCAGGCAATGACACCGCGACCACTGGACCTCACTCTCGAGCTTCGCCCGCGGTCACGCTACGACGTGATCGACGTGGCGCACCGCGTTGTCGACACGGTCGGCGACGTGCTGTCGTCCTACCGGCGCGTACTTTACTGCTCACTGCACACCACCGCGGGATACCTCGATCAGCGCATCCAACGACGCTTCGAGCACCGCCGCGATCGCCTCGACCCCTACATGCACGCCTACCAGACGCTGTTTCCGCCCGACGCCGGATACTCCCACGACGAGCTGCACCTGCGCCGCGAGCTGAGCGATGCGCAGCGGATGGTCGAGCCCCGCAACGCGGATGCACACCTCGCCTTCATCGGCTCCGGGCTGCGCAACTGCGTGACCTACGAGCACGAGCACGGCGAGCCGGTCTACTTCATGGACCTCGACGGCGTCTGCGACGGACGCGCTCGTGAGCGCCACACGTCGCTCATCGCCTACACCGACGAGGAGGTCGTCGCCTCGGTTCCGTTCGAGATCCCCTTCTCCCGCCACGCGATCGACTCCGTCAACCTGAGCGACCCACGGGTCGGACTGACCGACAGGATTCAGACTCTGCTCGCCGCTCATCCGGTCGGGCACGGCCGGATTGACATTTCGCTGGACGGCTCCGAGGAGTGCGCGGCAGTGACCGTCAACGAGTTCGAGACGCTGCTGATGCGTCACGACCTCGCCGAGGTGCTCCGCGACCCGCTGCGGTTCATGGCCCGACAGGGGCGCAACATGCTGCGCGACCCGATGACGATCCCGACCAAGAGCCTCGGCTACGCCAAGTACGACGTCGTCCGGGTGATCAACGAGTTGATCGATGCGTTCGGACTGTCGGAGTCCCTGGTCGAGCGGCTCGTGGCCAAGGTCATGGCCTACCCGGCCGCCCGGCTGCTCCGCTTCAAGCGCTCGCTCAGCATGCCTGTCATCCGCGCGTCGGGCGGCGCTCCCGGCCTCGTCCGCGGCCAGTACCAGAGCCCCATCCTGATCCAGTGGCGGCGGTCGTCTCGACAGGCTCGCACGCTGCGGGTGTCGCTGACCCGCTTCAGCTGACGGGAGGAGAGCATGCGCTGGTACGTCATCGGCATGGGTGAGGTCGGTCGTCGCCTCGCGTCGGCCTTGACCGAATCCGAATTCGAGGTACACCCCGTAACCAGAGACGCCGGGTGGACGCAGGCGGTCACCGACCCCGAGGGCATCCGGCTCGTGTGTGTGCGGGAGGAAGACCTCGAGGGCGTCCTCGCGCGGCTCGAAGGCGAGGGTGGGGAGAGGATCGTCGCCGTCCAGAACGGCTGGATTCGGCCGCTCCTGCGCCACCATCCGGGTGCCGGGCGAGGCCTCATTTGGTTCACGTCGAAGGGCGACTTCTTCCGGGCGCTGCGACCCAGCGCCCTCAGCGGCGCGGTCGCCGAGCCCCTCGTCTCGGCCCTGTCGGCGGCGGGAATCCCGGCGATCGCCATGCCCCCGGAGGACCTCATTGCGCTCGAGGCAGAGAAGATGGGTTTCAACTGTGTCGTCGGCCTGCCGCTCGCGGTACACCGGCTGTCGCTCGCGGAGTATCTCGAGCGCGAGCCCGCCGAGGCCGAGGCGGTGTTCCGGGAAGCGGTCGAGGCTAGCTCCGCGGCTCTCGGCGTCACCCCTGAACCCGGTTGGTGGTCCGTGTTCTTGACCGCCGTCGAACCGATCGGCTGGGTCCGTCCGAGCGTCGCCAAGGCGCTCGACTACCGCAACGGTGCCGTGGTTCGGCTGGCGGCGGAGGCCGGACTCGATGCGGGAACCAACCAGCGCCTCCTCGACGCCGCAGGGTGGCCGTCCTGAGCGGCCACGAGAACTCGATGCCGGTTGCACCGACACTCCATGATCCGGCCCGACGATGTTCCCGATCCGACGTCATGGTCCTCGCAGGCCCGGTCCAAATGCACCGGCAAAACAACTTTGCCTGCCCTGCGTACTTCTTCCGGTGACCGGCCACAGTATGTCCCACCTACGACGGTCGCTCGGCGCGCTGCCGCTCGCGAGTCTCGTGCCGCTCGCACTGGTTGCAACGACGGTGCTTGCCCTGCGCTCATCGGTGGCGGACTGGAACGACGTCCCGACCGGCTCGATGCAGCCGACGATCGCCGAGGGTGATCGCATCGTCGTCAACAAGCTCGCCTACGATCTTCGGGTCCCCTTCATCGGCACCAGCATGGCTCGCCTCGGCGACCCCCGGCGCGGAGACATCGTGATCCTGGCTGCGCCCGGCGACGGCGCTCGCCTGGTCAAGCGGGTGGTCGGACTGCCCGGCGACGTGGTCGCCATCGAGGGCTGCCGGCTGATCATCAACCACCGGCCCGTTGCCTACGGTCCGGTGGGCGACCGCGCCGTCCGGAAGCTCGTCTGTCGGGCCAACGGACGGTTGATCGCAAGCGAAGACCTCGGCGGAGCCCGCCACGCCGTCCTGGTGGCCCCCGTCGAAGACATCCGGCACCGCTTCGGCCCAATCCTGGTACCTGCGAACAGCTACTTCGTGCTCGGCGACAACCGTGAGTCGAGCCTCGACTCACGGTTCTTCGGTTTCGTCGACCGGTCCGCGATCCTCGGCCGCGCGGTGGGGGTCATCGCCTCGATCGACCCGAACCCGGGCTTCGACCCCCGCTGGCGCAGGTTCATGGTCGCCCTCCGGTGAATCGACGGAAGAAACTACAGAGACACAGAGGCACAGACAGACACAGCGCTCCCTCCCTCCCGCATCACCTCTGGCTCGCGCGAGACGCGAGCCAGAGGTGATGCGGGAGGGAGGCAGGGAGGTCCAGAGAATCTCTGTACTCCTCTGTGTCTCAGTGTCTCTGTGGTATTTCCGATTCGTCTACCGCAGCAGTCGCAGGAGCTCGACTGAACCGAGGTAGGCGAAGAGCACGAGGCACGCCACCAGGCCGGCGTTGGCCGCGAGCCGATTGCGGGCGTCCCCGACCAGGTCGCGCCGGTTGTTCAGAATCAACAGGGTTGCTGCGAGAAAGGGCATGAACAGCGATCCCAGGGCCGCGTAGACGACGATCAGCCAGACCGGTCGGTCGAGAAGGAGCAGGACCATGGGCGGAAAGGTCATCGCGAGCAGCGCACCCCGGTAGACCGGCCGCCGCGCAATGGGGCGATCGTCGTTGTGGGAAAGCCCGAGGAGCTCCGCGGCGTGCGCAAACAGGTACGGAACGCCCTGCCACACGCCGACGATCGAGCTTGCCACGGCCGCCCAGAATCCGATCAGGAAGACCGCCCGCCAGGTTGGAGCCACCCCTTCTCCGAGCATCCCTGCGAGACGGACCACACCCTCGGAACCGGCGACGACGACGCCTCCGGGCTTCAGCACAGCGCCCGCCAGGACGACGACGGCGAGCCCGAAGACAGCCGTCAAGAAGTAGCCGACCCCGAGGTCGACGCGAGCAACTCGGATCCAGCCCTTGCCCTCCCATCCTTTTTCTCGCAGCCAGTAGCCATATGCGAGCAGAGTCACGGTCCCGCCGACGCCGCCGATGACGCCGGCCACAAGCAGTGTGCCGCCTTGTGGGACGACCGGGACGAGGAGACCCCGAGCGAAGGTTCCGATCGCCGGGACGCGAGGAGCCGCGGACGACACCAGGGTGATCACCATGAGAGCGACCGCGGCCCCCATCACACGTTCGAACACCGGGTAGCCTTCCATCCACACCAGAATCGCGGCGAGCGCCGCGTGGATGACGGCCCATGTGCGCACTGACAATGCCGGCACCAGAGCATAGGCGGCCATCCCGCACGCCGACATGAGAGCGGCAGCGACCACCACGGTCCACACCGAGAGAAACACCATGAAGTAGAGCCTGACCGGCCAGCCGAGCACGGTGAACCAGCCCTCGACCAGCGTGGTCCCGGTGGCGAGCTGCCAGCGCGCGACCCCCTCGGCGAGAACGAGCTTGAGGACAGCGCCGGCCAACACCGCCCACAGCACGGCAAAGCCCAAGGTTGACCCGGCCTTGGCCGCAGCGACAAGATCGCCGGCCCCGACTCCGGTTGCAGCCACCACCAGGCCCGGACCGACGACGCGCATCATTCCGGACAGGCCGCGCGGCGGCCCGGACCGCGATCCGTCCACGACTCCGTCTCCGTCCATCGATCCGCCGATCAGCGTATCAGCCTCCCCGGAACTCATGACCGCTCGAGGCCGCCGCAGCGCGACGTGACGTGGTGAGAAGGGCAAGCTCTCAGGGCTCACGCGCGATCGAGGTGACCCGAGTCCGAGTCGCCCATCTCGACGCCGCCTTCCGGGAAGTACTCTCGCCAACGGCGGTCGACCAGGCGGGCCGTGTCGGGATCGGCAAACAGCTCACGGGGGTAGCTCGGCTTGCGTCGCGCGTCGATAACGATCGGCGCGGTGTAGCTCAGGTGGTGCCGCACGACGCGGACCTCGGCGGCAGCAATGTCGGCGGCGGGCTCGAACCGGGTGAATGTCGTCCACAGGAAGTTCATCGGGCTGGCGGCCGCGCGCCGCGGCTCGTCCGAGAGCACGATCAGCGGCCACTGGGCGAAGGCCGGATACCGTGCCAGACGCCCGGCCGCGCCAGGTTCCTCGGACCAGCCGGGGCCGCCGACAACCAGGCAGCCGGCACAAAAGACCTCGACCTCGCCCACCCCGAGCGGAAGCTCGGCGGCCGAGAAGCTCTGTGGCAGCTCGCGCACGGGGTCACCCAGACCGAGCCAGACCCCTTTCGAGCCGAGGTTCACCTCCGGCCCCGTGTAGTCGAGCGAGTCCATCGCCAGGTTGGCGAAGACGTAGAGATCGGTTTCGGGCCGCGTCCGCGCGAGGACGTGCTCGAGGGTCGCGCGGATATCGCGCAGGTCGACCGCCTGGTCGGTCGCGAGCAGGAACTTGGTCAGCCCGAGCTGGCCCTCTCCAAGCACCCTGAAGGCGGCCTGCATCGCTTCGCGGCGGTACCGCTGACGCACGACGGCTGCGGCGAAGGCGTGGTAGCCGGTTTCACCGTAGGACCAGAGCTCGACAACCGACGGCATGACGAGCGGAAACAGCGGCGACAGGAGTTCCTGGAGCAGGTCACCGATGTAGAAGTCCTCCTGGCGGGGCTTTCCGACCACCGTCGCCGGGACGATCGCGTCGCGCCTCCGGCACAGTGAGTCGACCTCGAACACCGGGTAGTTGTGGCGCAGCGAGTAGCTTCCATAGTGGTCGCCGAAGGGTCCCTCGGACCGGCGCACACCGGCTGGTACCGAGCCGACCAGGGCCAGCTCGGCCGCCGCGACCAACGGGTGCGGCCCGGGGCCCGGACACTGTCGGAGACGTCGACCCAGAAGGAGCGAGGCGAGCAGCAGCTCGGGAACGTTCTCCGGAAGCGGCGCGACGGACGCCAGGATCAGCGCGGGAGGGCCGCCGAGAAAGACTGTCACCGGAAGCGACTGCCCGCGCGCCTCGGCGACCGCATGGTGAAAGCCGCCGCCCTTGCCGATCTGCCAGTGCATCCCGGTGGTGCGCGGGCCGTGGATCTGCATCCGGTACATGCCGAGGTTATGGCCCAAACCGTCCGGGTGCTCGGTGTAGACAAGCGGCAAGGTCAGAAACGGGCCGCCGTCCTCCGGCCAGGTCGTGAGCGCCGGGAGCCGGTCGAGCCGGACGTCCCGCTCGACCACCTCCATCACCGGTCCGGACCGTGCGCTTCTCAGCCCGACGCGCAGCGCCTGCCGGAGCACGTCTCGGGACCGCCAAAGGTCGCCCGGAGACGGCGGCAAGGAGCCCCGGACGAGCTCGGTCAAGCTGGTGAGGAAAGCGCGTGGACGAGTGCCGAAGGCGAGCTTGGCCCGCCGTCTGGTCCCGAATAGGTTCGTGACCAGGCGCAGATCGGATCCACGCACCCGCTTGAACAGCAGGGCGGGCCCTCCTGCGGCGATCACGCGCCGATGGATCTCGGCCGCTTCGAGCCGCGGATCGACCTCGACGTCGATCTCACACAGCTCGCCGTCCTCTCGCAGGCGATCGATGAACGTCCTCAGATCAGGAAATATCACGGGTCCCCATGGCGCGGATCCGGCCCGCCGCGCCCGAGATGTCACGATAGCATCGCGGGCCGCCAACCTGCGTTTCTCGAGCCGGAGGATCACCGTATACTGGCTTCGGGCCTTCCGGGTACATCCGTGGCGTCGACGCGTGGTCGGACCGATTCCGCCGGGAGTTTTCGTAACGTGCAGCAGCGATTGCAGCCTCAGGCCGTCCCGGGGGTCGAGTGGTTTCGAACGCTGGCAGAAACAGCCGGCGTCGCGGTGTTCGTGTACAGCCGGGATCGCTTTCTGTTCGTCAACCCCGAAACGGCCCGCCTCACCGGCTACACCATCGAGGAGCTGCTCGGGCTCGACCCGTGGTCGCTGGTTCACCCGGACTTCCACACTGCAGTTCCGCGCCTGGACGCCGAGGCCAGCGAGCCTCGTCTCGCCGCGCGCCCGGTCGAGCTCAAGCTTGTCCAGAGAACCGGAGAGGAGCGTTGGATAGCCTTCACCGCCGCGCGGGTCGAGCTCGACGGCGTAAATGCCGGGCTCGGGACCGCCGTCGACATCACCGAAGCGAAGCGCGCCCAGCAGGCCCTGGCACGGAGGCTCGACCTCGAGAACCTCTTGGCCGAGGTGTCGCACCACTTCCTCCAGGTCGAGCCCGGGCGGTTCAACGACGCGGTTATTGATGCGCTCGAGCGGATCACGCGCGCGATCGGCGCCGATCGCTGCCGGCTGCTGCGAGCAGCACCCGGTGAGAGCTCGTTCGTGTGTACCCATGAGTGGAGCCGGTTCAGTCAGGGGCCCGCGCCGTCGGGCGCCCACGTCGCGTCGATCAGCCTCCCGTGGAGCGGACCGCGGCTGGCCGCGGGCAAGGTCGTCGCGGTCGTCGACGCTCAGCGCCTGCCGGAAGATGCCGCTGGCGAGCGCGACGTCGCCGCCGCCGAGGGCGTTCGCGCGGTGCTCGGGGTCCCGATGGTGGTCGAGGACCGGCTCGACGGTTGCCTCCGCCTCGAGGTTCTCGGGCGGCCGCGGCGGTGGCGTGACGCCGACCGCCGCCTCCTCGTGCTCTCGGCCGAGATCGTCGGCTCCGCCCTCCACCGGCATCGCGCGCTCCAGGACCTGCAGGCGAGTCGGGACTGGCTCGAGCTGGCCCAGCGTGCGGGCCGCAGCATTGCGTGGGAGTGGCATTCCAGCGACGACCGGATCCTGATGTCGGCTCACGTCGCGGAGGTGTTCGGGGTCGACCCGAACGACGTCCCGAGCCATGGCCGCGACCTGCTCGCCTATGTCCCTCGTGAGGAGTACCCCCAGGTAGCGGAGGCGGCACGAAGGACCTTCAAGCTCGACGAACCCTACGCTGTTGAACATCGCGTCGTCATGCCCGGTGGCCGCGAGTTCTGGCTGGTCGTCCACGGCCAAGCGGTGCGTGACGCGTCCGGGTGGGTCGTCCGTATGATCGGCGTTTCAGCCGACATCACGGAGCGCAAGCTCGCCGAGTCCGAGCTCGAGCGCGAGAAAGAGCACGCGCAGGTCACCCTGTCGTCGATCGGTGACGGCGTGATCCGGACCGACGCCCATGGCCGGATTGACTTCATGAACCCTGCGGCACAGAATCTCACCGGGTGCCGTGAGCGTGAGGCTGCCGGACGGCCCGTCGGCGAGATCTACCGGGTGCGTGACGAGGCAACCGGCCGGCTGCGCCCCAACCCGGTCGAGCTCTGTCTCGGTGAAGGCCGCGTCATGGAGACCTCCGACCCGGTCGCGCTCCTGCGCCACGACGGGTCGGAGCTCGCTGTGCACGACAGCGCCGCGCCCATCCGCGATGCTTCGGGTCGGACCGTCGGGGCGGTGCTCGTGTTCCAGGACGTCACACGGCTCCGCAGCCTCGAGCGGGAGATGGCCTACCTCGCGCGGCATGATCCGCTGACCGGGCTGATCAACCGTCGCGAGTTTGAGAGTCGGCTGCACCAAGCGATCCGGTCTGCGCGCTCAGTCGGGCGTCATTTCGCCCTGTGCTACATCGATCTCGACGACTTCAAGATCGTCAACGACACCTGTGGCCACGGGGCGGGAGATGAGCTGCTCCGCCAGCTGGCCGGAATCCTCGCCGAGTCCATCCGGCCATGCGACACCGTCGCTCGCCTCGGCGGCGACGAGTTTGCGGTCCTGCTGGCCGACTGCCCGGTAGCGGACGCACGACGACTCGCCGATGAGCTCCTCGGCGCGATCACGCGCCATCGCTTTGCATGGCAGGACCGAGTGTTCAGCGTCGGCGCCTCGATCGGCGTCGTGCCACTCGGCGACCCCTCGGCCACGATGGCCCAGCTTCTGAGCGCCGCCGACTCCGCCTGCTACGTTGCCAAGGACCGCGGTCGCAACCAGATCTACCTCAGCCAGCCGGACGACGCGGAGCTTGCCGCTCGCAGCGTGCAGATGCAGTGGATGGAGCGGATCGGACGGGCGATCGAAGACGGGCGCTTGCGCCTCTACCATCAGCCCATTCTCCCGCTGTCCGGCGACCGCACCCAGTCGATGTCGGAAATCCTCCTGCGCCTGGTGGACCTCGACGGAACACTATATGAAGCCTGCCAGTTCATCTCCGCCGCGGAGCGGTTCCGTCTCATGCCAACTCTCGACCGCTGGGTCGTCGAGCATGCCTTCGCTGCGCTCGGTCAGCTCCACCGGAGGGGCGAGCTCGGAAGCGCGTGCTACGCGGTCAACCTCTCGGGCCAATCGCTCGGCGAACGCGGGTTCCTCGAGTACATCACCGGCCAGCTCGAGCTGCACGGCGTTCTCGGGGCGTCCGTCAGCTTCGAGATCACCGAAACCTCGGCAATCACCAACATGGCCTCCGCGCAGTCGCTGATCGCCAGTCTTCGCCAGCGGGGGTGTCGGTTTGTGCTCGACGACTTCGGCAGCGGTCTGAGCTCCTTCCGCTATCTGTCCCGTCTCGAGGTGGATTTCATCAAGATCGACGGCGCGATCGTCCGGGCGATGCTCGACGAACCGGTGCTGTACGAGATGGTCGCCTCGATCCACCGGATCGGACGTCGGATGGGCCTCAAGACCATCGGCGAGTGGGTTGAACGCGTCGAGATCCTCGAGGCGCTCCGAACCATCGGCGTCGACTACGCACAGGGCCTGCTTCTCGCCGCACCGGAACCCTTCGAGGTGGTCGACCCGTGACTGGTCGCTGCGTCTGGTGTCGTCGTGGCATGATCATGCCGCACTGCGGCATCACGGAGTCCACCCGGCCCTTCCGGGACGGCGCAGCCAACGGTACGGGAAACCGCCGCCTATGACAGCTCGATGTCCATGTGGAGGAGTACCTTCTCATTCGGGAAAGGTGACGAAGGATGTGGAGCCCGTTACCTTGACAGTTTTGCCGCAGCGCGGTACATTGCGCTGGAGGGGGCGCCACCGACTCTCGGTCGGCCGCCCGTTTTCCTACGTCCTCGTACAGGGAGAGCCGCCATGATTCGACTGATCAAGCGCTACGGCAGCCGCAAGCTGTACGACACCGAAGAGAGCCGCTACGTCTCTCTCGAGGAGCTTGCCGCGTGGATCCGGGTGGGGCAGCAGATTCGCGTTCTCGACAACAAGACATCGGAGGACGTGACGGCACAGACTCTGACCCAGATCATCTCCGAGGAGGGCCGCAAGGGCCGCTCGTTGCTTCCCAACGAGATGCTGCACGAGCTGATCCGGATCGGCGAAGAGGCCGTGTCGAGCGGTGTGGAGCACATCCAGGATCGAATGGACCGCATTGTCCAGGCGTCCATCGACCGTATTGGGCCGGTGCGCCGGGCCCGCGAGGAGATGGAGCGTCTGCGGGAACGGCTCGAGGAGTTGGAGTCCTCGCTCTCAGCCCTCGAGGAGGATCGCGGCCCAGTGCAAGCTCCGGCCCGCCCAGCACCTCGCCGCAAGACGTCGTCGAGCACGACGAAGAGCGAGGGTGAGTGAGCTAACCTGGGGAGAGCAACCGCATCGCGGGGTGACCCCGCAGGTCGAGGAGGAACGATGGCGGCAGAGATCTTCACCACCGAGTGGGCCGCGCTCTGGAGCGACCAGATCAACGCCAACGCGGCCTACAAGGTGGCCGCAACCCGCTGGGAAGGCGCCATCGGGCTGGTCATGACCCCGGATGCGGAGATGGGCATTCCGGACGAGCGCATCGTCGTCGCCGACCTGTGGCACGGTGACAGCCGAGGTGCTGTCGCCAGTGATCGCTCGAGGCTCGACGATGTGCCCTATCTCATCCAAGCCACACCGGCCATCTGGAAGAACGTCCTCGCCGGCCGGACCGACCCGATCGTCGGTCTCATGGGCGGCAAGCTGAAGCTCGCCAAGGGCGGTCTGTTCGCGTTGCTGCCGTATGCCAAGGCTGCGAAGGAGCTCGTTGCCTCGGCAACCCGTGTCGACACGACCTACCCGGACGGCTGGGACTGACCAGCTGCCTCCCGCAGGCAGCCGCACTGCGGCATCCTTCGCTCGAGGATTCTGCACCAACATCCAGTGACACGTCCTAAGAGTCTTCTGATCAATATTTTAGAGAAATTTGCTGCAATGCGGCAAAATCCCTTGACAGCCTTGCCGCAGTGCGTTATATTCTTCCTGTGAGAGATGCCGCAAGGCGGCATGAGCTCGATCGATAATCCGGCGCCCCCGAGCGCCACGCACCGCCGGAAGAGTCCGGCAAGGAGGATGAAGAGATGGTCAAAGCGAAGGCGAAGGAGCTCCAGGGCGACATCATGGACTCTGCCCACAAGATCTGGCTCGCCGGTCTCGGCGCGCTGTCGTTCGCCGAGGAAGAGGGCGGCAAGATGTTCAAGAGCCTGGTCGAGAAGGGCGAGGGCTTCGAGGCCAAGGGCAGGGAGCAGGTCGAGAAGGCGCGCGGCGCTGTCGCCGGCGCCAAGACCGTTGCCGAGAGCTACTGGGAGACCCTCGAGCGGACCGTCGACGAAAAGATGACCTCCGTCATCCATCGCATCGGCGTCCCCACCAAGGACGAGATCCAGAAGCTCACCCGCAAGGTCGAGGACCTCACCAAGGCGATCGAGAAGCTCCGCGTCAAGGAAGCGCCGGCCGCACCGAAGCCGGCCGCCCGCAAGTCGGCCGCCAAGTAAACGATCGGTCACCTCCCGCGCACCGCGCGGTTTCAGTTCGGGCGCCGCTCAGCGGCGCTCTTTTTCTTAGCTTGCCCGTTTGAGGCTGAGGACAACCCCGGTCAGAAGCATCGCGGCCCACAGGGGCCACGGCCCGTGGAGACCGGCGAGGATCGCGCCTGACACCAGGCATGCCGCCCCGAGGACGGTGCCCCGGAGCCCGGCAAAGGGGTTTTCCGGCTGGCGCCGACCCTGGCGCTCCATCAGGTCAAGGCCCTCGGAAACCAGCAACGGCAGCCTGACCAGGGCCTCGACGAGCTCCGGGGCACCTCGCAGCGCCTCTCGCACCAGCCGCAAAGGATTGAAGTGCTGGCGAAGAATGCGGCTGATGTGACGCTGCGACACCGCCGAGACGTTGAAGCCGGGGTCGAGCATGAAGCCGACTCCCTCGTAGGTCACCAGTGCCTTCACCATGAGCACCATTTCGAGGGGGTAGTACATGCGGAAGCGGGCGCCGAGCCGGATCGACTCGAGCATGAGCATGGCCAGTGAGAAGTCGGGCACGGAGGTGGCCCGACGCCAGCGGCGCGCGAGGTCTTTGACCGCCCGCCGGAAGCCCGCGACGTCCGAGCCCGGCCCGTGCTCCGCGACCGCCGCGAGATGGCGGGCGGCGTTGTCGTAGTCCTCGATGATCAGGCAGTAGAAGTGGAACAGGAGGTGGGTGCGGAGGTTCGGGTCGAGGCGTCCGACCATCCCGAGGTCGACGAAGCCCACCTTGGCCTCCGGAAGCACCATGAGGTTTCCGGGGTGCAGGTCGGCGTGGAAGAAGCCGTCCTCGTAGAGCATCCGGATGATCGCCGCCGCACCGAGGTCAACGAGCCGCTCGCGCTCGTCGGTGGACAGCTCGGCGAGGCTCGCCGGATCAGGCTGGCGGCCCGCCAGGTACTCCATGCACAGGACCTGCTCGCCGGAGAGGTGCCGATACACCCGCGGGAAGACGATGTCCGGCATGTCCTTGAAGTTCGCGGCGAACGTCTCCGCGTTGTCGGCCTCCCAGGTCATTTCGATCTCGCGCAGCGTGTACTCGAAGAACTCGTCGATGATGCGCCGCGGCTGATAGCGGCTGAAGACCCACTGCAGGACGACGCCGCACGCCTTCAGCAGCGAGGCGTCGCGCCACAGCAGCTCGCGGATGCCAGGTTTGACGACCTTGAGGATGACGAGGTCGCCCTCGATGGTCACCGCCCGGTGGGTCTGCGCGATCGACGCCGACCCGAGCGGGACCTGGTCGACGGCCTGGAACGCCTCCTCGAGCACGACCCCGAGGTCCTCCTCCACCACCGCGCGGATTTCTTCGAAGGGAATCGGCGGCAGACGGGACAGAAGCGAGGTCAGCTCATCGGTCACCGAGCGCGGCAGGATGTCGCGACGCAGGCTGAGGATCTGGCCAAGTTTGATGTAGGTGGGCCCGAGCGTCTCGAGCCGGCGTCGGAGCTGTTCGGGAAACGGGAGCGACGCCAGTTCGCGATCGACGAACAGGCGCACGAACCATGCAACCACGCGCTCCGTCCGGAACAGGAGACCGCGCCGCCCGGCCTCGTGGCGATCGAAGACCCAGCGGACGTAGCTGCCGGCGAGCAACCCGAACAGGTGACGAAGCGTCGTGCGCCCGCGGCGCGCGATACCCGGGATGCCGAATGCACCGCCGGCGCGCGCCCTGCGCCGCCTCCGTGCCGGCGAGCGGGGTGAACGGCCCTCGCCGAGAATGGGCTCGTCACTCACGGGAGGGACCGCATCCGGCCCGCTCGATCGCGTCGACGAGCGACCAGGTGTTTCCCGGTCTCCCAGCCGTGCGGTCCGAGCCGCTCGGGAGCCATCGTTCGACGATACCCGATCGGGGACTGTCGCGCGAGACGGTCCACCGCAGCGACATCACGTCCCGTCATGGCGTCCTTCGCAGAGCGAGTGCGCAACCGCTCAGCGATTGCGGCCGTACTTCTCGTGGCTCGAGACCCAGTCCAGGGACGAGATCGCCGACGCCAGCGAGATCTCTCCGGCGAGCGCGACGCCGGCGATAATCTCCGCCAGCTTCCTGACCGTGTTGCGGCCACGGCACCCGAGGATTTCGAGGCACTCCCGCTGGGTCGCGAGACCGGTCCCGCCGCCGTAGGTGGCCACGATCAGGGACGGGATCGTGAGCGAGATATAGAGGTCGCGTTCCGGCGTCAGCTCGGTGTAGATGATGCCCGAACTCGACTCGGCCACGTTGGCCACGTCCTGGCCGGTCGCGATGAACATCGCGGTGATGCCGTTCGGCGAGTGGGCGCCGTTGTTGTTCGCACCCGACAGCATCGCACCGACGTTGGCGATACCCGCGTGGTAGACCAGGCTTTCCGGCTCCACCCGCATGTGTTGAATCAGGATGTCGCGCGGGATGACCGCTTCGGCGGTCACCCGCTTGCCCCGGGTGCGCATGATGTTGATCTGGGAGTGCTTTTTGTCGGTGGCGAGGTTCGACTCGAGGAAGAACGAGCGCACGGTGTCGAGCTGGTCGAGCATCCAGCTGCACGCAGCGAAGGTGGCACGTCCAACCATGTTCTGACCGGCCGCGTCGCCGGTCGAGTAGTTGAAGCGCAGGTAGGCGAACTTGTTCGACAGGAACATGTCGATGTCGAGCAGCTTGGCGACGCTGGAGGTGGCCTCGGCCGCCTTCCGGATCTCGTCGATGTTGGCGTTGACCCAATCGCGGAAGGCGCGCGCCTCGCGCGCCGAGTCAAACACGAACACCGGCGCACGCTGCATCCTGTCGTCCTGCACCGTGCACATGACGCCGCCCGCGAGGTTGAGAACCTTGATGCCGCGGTTGTAGGAGGCGACCAGGGTCCCCTCGGTGGTCGCGAGCGGGATCAGGAAATCACCCTCGGCGTGCTCACCGTTGACCCTGAGTGGTCCGGCCAGTCCGATCGGGATCTGCGCGACCCCCGTGAAGTTCTCAATATTGCCGCGGGTCGCTGAGGGGTCGAACGAGAACTTGTTCAGGTGCTGAAGCTTGATTCCCGACCACGACTCCACGAACTCCTGGCGTCGTCGGACGATCTCCGGGCTCTGGTCGTTCTCCTTGTCGTGAGGAACGGCCACGCGCTCCTCCCGTGCCTCGCGGATCGCGTCGGAGATCTTGAACGAGAGTGCGCCGAAGGGCTCGGTCTCGAAGCTCAGTCCGATGGTGTGCTTCCCGTTCTCCAGCCTTGCGCCGAGCCAGATCAGGTCGACGTGGCTGCGGAGAGGAAACTCGACCGGCGAGGTGCGCGAAATGTCGTTGGCAGCGAAACGTTCGCCGCTGGCAACCTCCAGCCGGAGGTCGTCGAGCGGGACGTCGTCACCGTCGATCCGGACGCCGATCAGGCGAGTCAGCTTGGCGTCACTGAGCCGGTTCTTGAGGGCGAGCCGCACACCGTCAGGGATGTTTTCGAGACTGCCGAAGGTGTAGAGCTGCTTGAGAATCAGGGACGGGATCTTCACGTTCATCCTCCATCGGGAGTGACAGCGAGCAGGGCCGGTTTCGTTGAAGCTCGGCCGGATTGTAGCATCGCCGACCCCGTCGGACCCTGGTCGAGCGCCCCGATCCGACGACCCGCCGTCGAGGTGCTCGACGAGAGCTGCTACCAGCGAGCGACCAGCCCGAGGGTTGCCTCGACCTGGCTCAAGCGGCCCGCATCGAGGACTGCCGGCACGTCGCCGCCGCGCTGAAGCGGTGCGTCGTCCACGGTCCAGAAGATGCGCGAGTCGAAGCGTAGCGCGAGGTGCTGCAGCAGATCGTACGTCGCGCCCGCGGTGATGCTGAGCGAGAACCTGTCGGAGCTCGAAAACCCGGTCAGGGAGGGATCGAAGCGCGTGACGCCGCCCCCGAATCCGAGCCGGGTGCTGAGCCCGTTGTGGTGGAACCAGGTGCGCACCGCCTGCAGCTGGAGGTAGGTGATGTCCATGTCGCCCTGGATCTGCACCGCGCTCCCGCTGCTCGCCCCCCGGACCGCGGTGTTCTGCCGGCTCGAAAACAGCTCGACGTGGTAGTCGGCACCGATCGGCGCTGCGATCGAGAAGCCCAGGACGCTCTCGTCGCCGACGTCGACCGAAAGGAGGCTCGGCGAGTTCGGCTCCGTGCGGAGGTCGAAGCTCCCACCCCACCGGTAGCCGCCGAACACGCTCATCTCCCAGCGCGTGATCGTCTGGGCACGAGTCGGGATCCACTGCGCCGACGCCAGGGTCGGGACGAGCATGAGGAGAAGGCTGACGAGTGTTCGCATGGACCGCCCTCCGATGGGGAACTCTACACCGACGCGACGCTCATCGGCCAGCGCTTCGCGCCCGCAGACGCTCGACCGTCGCCCTCAGGACGGCCTGCGCCTCGGGGTGCTCCCACTCTCTGGACAGGCGCTCGACGTCGGCGGAGCGGGTGCGTCGAACCAGCTCGATGAGGTCGCTTCGGGTCGTCGCTCGGGTCTCCGCCACCGCTCGTGCAGGAAGTCGTACGATCCCTTCGCACCACGCGATGGCTCGCTCGAGCACGGCGGCCGCCGGGATGACCTCGTCCACCAGACCGATCGCCAGAGCCCCTGCCGGGGTCAGCAGCCGTCCGCTGACCGCGAGCTCCTCGGCGTGGCGGTGGCCCACCGAGCGGGTCAACAGCCCGGCCACGACGTCAGGCATCGGGAGGCCGATCTGCACCTCGTTGAGCCCGATGATGTAGTCGCCCTCGGCCATCACCCGCCAGTCGCAGAACAGGGCCAGGATCGCACCCCCGGCCGGGGCGTGGCCGGAGATCGCGGCGGCGATGGGCACCCGGCTCCCCGCCAGCGCTTCCATGGCGTCGAAGAAGACCCCGAGTGCTGCGCCAAGGCCGGCGCGGTCGAGGCCGAGCAAGTGGATCACGTCGAGCCCGGCCGAGAACATGCCCGGCGAGCCGGTCAAGACCATCGCACCGACCCCCGACGACGGCGCCTCGCGAACCAACTCCGCGAGCCGGCCCAGCAGCTCCGGGTCGAGCGCATTCGCCGGTGGTCGCGCAAGTCGGAGCACGCGGATCGGGCCTCTGTCCTCGACATCGATCATGAAGACCTCCTGGAACAGACGGGGTCGCTCGATGCTCTACGCTAACACAGGGATTATGCGCAATGGAGTGTCCCCTGCAGAGGGCACTGCGCTCGATGCCGGCGACGCAGGACCGCTGGCGATCCAATGAGTTGGCATCCCGGAAAGCTGGCATCGAGATTGCTTTTGCGGGACCCGAGCGCGGCGGTCCCTGGTGCAGAAGGCGCTCGCTCTCGCGGGACGGATCGACCGCGGATGTGAAAAGGGAGGTTCTCATGCGTGCCACGACAGCGTTCTCGATTGCCGTAGGATCCGCACTCGCGGCCGCCATATTCGTTTCTGTTCCGACCGCCGAGGCCCAGTACGGATACCGGTCCGACACCGGCGCCATTCGTCTGCGCATCGGCCTCTTCCAGCCCGATGGAAGCTCCCAGTACTGGCAGGACAAGGCCCTGGACTTCACTGGATCGGCGTCCGACCTCAAGGACCTCACCTTCGGGGTCGACTACCAGTGGCGACTCCAGCGCAGCTCGAGCGTGCTGTTTGGCTTCTCCTACTTTGACGGCGGCGGCACGTTCGCGTACCGGGACTATGTCGACACCGACAACAACGAGATCGGCCATGTCACGACCCTCGAGACCTGGGAGATGACTGTCGCGTGGGTCACCGACCTCGGCAGTTCCCGGGCCGCTGTCAAGCCCTACCTCGGCGTCGGCACGGGGCTGCTCGGCTGGCGGCTGAGGGAAGCAGGCGACTTCATCGACTTCGGTTCGGTCGACCTGCCGATCGTGCGGGCCGGCTACCAGGCGGAAGGGACGACCTACGAGTTCTTCGCCCTCGCCGGCCTCGACTTCAACCTCAGTCCGGGGTGGTCGTTCTTCCTCGAGGGTCGGTGGCGCAATGCCGATGACACGCTCGGCGATGACTTCGCCGGCTTCGGAAAGCTCGATCTCTCGGGCTTCGAGTACTCGGGCGGCCTCGCCTTCAAGTTCTGACCGTTCACCGTGGCAGGCGCAGCACGATTTCGCCCGCGACCTCCCAGGCCTCGCGGCGTTCGCGGTCGTGTGCGTCGAGGTCATCCTCCGGCCGGGAGAAGAGACGCGCACGGTCCTCTTCGCCAGCCGACCAGGCCGCCACCAGCGCACCCTCGAGCAGCCGAGCATAGGCCTGGGTCGAGCGGCTCACGGTCTGAAGGCGCACGATCTCGTCCCGCACCGCGGGCGCAAGGGCGTCCATATCGAAGCTGGCGTCCATGTCACCCTACCTCCACAGCTCAACAACCGACGCTGGTCTCCCCGTCTTCCACCGAGGGTGATCCGCTGGGGTCTTGAGGGCCGGAAGACTCGAAGACCTACTCCTGTTCCTCTGGGAGTGTGTAGCCTTAGCGTGCACGGCGTCTTTCGGGCGCCGTGAAACCCCGTCTTTGTTGCATTCTCGGCCCGTACTCTCAGGTACTGCTCCTCGAATGCGCCTCGACGGGGGCTTCACGGCGCTCCGAAACCCACCATCCATCTATGAGCTCTACACTCCTAGGCAGCCGTTCCCATGCGGGCCGAGCACCCGACCAGGAGGACACCATGGCAAAAGCAGTCGTCACTGGCGCCAACCGCGGCATCGGCCTCGAGCTCACTCGCCAGCTCCTCGAGCGTGGCGACGCCGTCGTCGCCGCCTGCCGCATACCATCGCCGGAGCTCTCCGCGACCCGTGCAGAAGTCGTGACCGGCATTGACGTGAGAGACGGGGAGTCCATCGCGCGTCTGGCCCGCCACCTCGACGGTGTGGCCGTCGACCTGCTCGTCAACAACGCCGGCATCCTCAGCCGCGAGACGCTGGACAACCTCGACCTCGACCGTATCCGACGGCAGCTCGAGGTCAACGCCATCGGACCGCTACGGGTCACCGCCGCTCTCCTTCCCAACCTCCATCGAGGCGCCAAAGTCGCCCTAGTGACCAGCCGCATGGGATCGATCGGCGACAACACGTCCGGGGGCAGCTATGGCTACCGGATGTCGAAGGCCGCGCTCAACATCGCCGGGGTATCCCTGGCCCGCGACCTGGCCGAACGCGGGATCGCTGTTGCAATCCTTCACCCGGGGTTCGTCCGAACCGGCATGACCGGCGGCCAGGGCATGGTCGGCCCGGAGGAATCCGCCGCAGGTCTGCTGGAGCGCATCGACGCGCTCACCCTCGAGACCTCCGGCAGCTTCTGGCACGCCAACGGAGAGCCTCTGCCCTGGTGAGCACTGCGGGCATTGCCCGCAGCGCGAGACGCGAAAGGCGACCGGATCACCGATGTTGCCCACTTGGGCCACGGACGGAGACAAGGAGGCCGTCTCGAAGACCGGGCGGATCTCCTACTTCGAGCCCGAGAGAGTCTGTTCGGACGCGCGCGAGAATGTGAACCGCAACGACGCGAAGAGCGCTAAGTATCTTGTTTGAATGCTCTTCTCTGTGATCTTTGCGCTCTTCGCGGCCTTCGCGGTTCAATTGAAAAAGCTGGAAGTTGCGCCTCCTGAACCCGGCAAGGCCTGGCGGTGGGAGTTGTGAGACAGCCTCCAAGCTCCGCCCCTACGGTTGCTGGGCCCCTTCTCACCTCCTCACTTCCTTACCTTTTCACCCTCTCACGCCTCTGTGCTCTGTGGTTCAGTCCCGAACCGTCCCCGTGCGGGCAGCGGTCACATCAAAGGTGAGCGGGCAGTGGTCCGAGACATCCCAGAAGGTCGCGTCCTCGGCGCCGGGGCGCGACACCAGCTCGCCACAACCCGCGCGGCGGCAGTGGAGCCATGCGGTCAGCTCCGTTCCGGGAGGGATCGGGAGGCCGCGGACAAAGACGCCGTCGAGCAGCGAAGGCTGCTGGACACCGTCCGGCGGGCCCGGGCCCTCCCAGTAGGCGCTGCACCCTGAAGCGTTGGGCAGGGGCGTGAGCCCGACCGGGCCGAAGTCGCGGTCCAGCTCGACAAGCTCCTCAGCGGTCGAGCCGCCCGGCGGACCCGTCGTGTTGAAATCGCCCCCGACCACGAGGTCCCCCTTCCTTCCCGCCGCCCACCGCGCGAGGGCCCGGTACTGCCCGAGCCGGGAGGTGTAGCCCCTCACGCCCGCGGCGAGGTGGACGGAGACCACGGTAAACCGTCGTCCGTCGGCGCGGACCACGAGGGGCACGGCCAGCGCGGGGCGCAGGTCAGGGTCGAGGGCGACCTCATTGATCTCCTCGGGAGGACCGTCCGACGCCACTACGGCGTCGTCCCAGGCCACCGCCACACGTTGTCCGAACTGGCCGCCGTTTGCCGCCATTACGACCCGGTAGCTGCGTTCGGGCGCGCTGGCGCGCAGGATCGGCGGAAACCGGCGGGTGTCGCAGATCTCCTGCAGCAGCAGCAGGTCCGCGTCAAGACCGTGCAGCGCGGCCTCGAGGTCGCAGATATTGGTCCGACGCACATAGGGCAGGTCGGGCTCCTGCGGCCGTTCGTCGAGCGGAAAGTTGCGCAGATTCCAGGTCACCACGCGGAGGGTGCCCGGCTGCCGCGGCGGTGGGAGCTCCGCCGCGCTCACCGTTTCGCCGGCGAAACCGGCGCAACGCAGACTTGTTCGAAGCCACACCGCAGTCACGGCCACGACCACGATCGCCACCACGATTGCGACCACCGCTGCGCGAGTTCTGCGTGCCATGGCGGGCAGTGTCGCCCGGCGCACCGGCCGTTGCAAGTGCTCCCGCCCAAGGCAGGGAATGCCACAAAACACGGCTGGAGTTTCGTGGACGAGCGTATCCATCTTCGGTCGCTTCGCTGCGACCGGAGCACATCCGAGGAGGAAGTCCATGCTACGACTGCGCGACGCCGTTCTCACAATGACCATGCTGCTCTGTGTGCTGGCCGCCGTACCGGCCATGGCCGACGAGGACGCAGCGCCCCCGGAGCCACTGTGGAAGGGCAGCCTGGGCCTCGCCTACCTGGCCACCAGCGGCAACTCCGACACCCAGACCTTCGGCCTCGACTTCAACATGACCCGGCGGCCCGATCCGTGGGGCATCGAGCTCAAGGCGGCCTTCAACCGCGCCTCCGACAGCGGAAGTACGACCGCCGAGCGCTACCTCGCCGCGGTGCGCGGGTCACGCGCCTTCAACGAGCGCTGGCAGGCCTTCGCGGGTCTGTCCGGGGAGAAGAACACCTTCTCCGGCTACGACCTGCTCGCGGTGCTCGAAACCGGCGTCACCTACAACGCGCTCCTCGGCCCGGTGCACACGCTGTCGTTCGACCTCGGCCTGACCTATACCGACGAAAACCGCGTTGCGCCCGCACCCAACGTGAACTACATGGGCGCCATCGTCGGGCTCGGCTACGCCTGGAAGCTCAGCGATACCGCGTCGTTGAGCGAGCGGTTCGACGTCTTCCCCAACTTCAAGGAGTCCAGCGACTGGCGACTGAGCTCAGCGACCGCGCTGCAGGCGGCGCTCAACAAGCGGCTCGCCATCAAGGTCGGCTTCGAGGTACGCTACCGCAACCAGCCGATCGACGACCTCAAGAGCACCGACACGACGAGCACGGTGTCCCTCGTCGTCAATCTCTGAGATCTTCAGGGAGGAACGTATGAGCGAGAACATGCAGCACGTCATCGACACCAGCGTCAGCCTCGTGTCGACCTGGGGGCTGCGGGTGGTGGGCGCGATTGCCGTGCTCGTCATCGGCCGCCTTGTGGCCGCGGCGGTCCGACGCGCGATTCGCCGCGGACTGGAGCGGGCGAAGATCGACGCCACGCTGGTGCCGTTCCTCGCCAACGGGGCGTACTACCTCGTCCTCAGCTTCGTGCTGATCGCCGTGCTCAGCCTGTTCGGGGTCCAGACGGCGTCGCTGATCGCGGTCCTCGGCGCCGCGGGTCTCGCCGTGGGCCTGGCCCTCCAGGGCACGCTGTCGAACTTTGCCGCCGGCGTCATGTTGCTCATCTTCCGACCCTTCAAGGTCGGCGACTTCATCGACGCCGCCGGGACCACGGGCTCCGTCATGGAGATCGGGATCTTTTCGACCACCCTCAAGAGCCCCGACAACATCAAGATCGTTCTCCCCAACTCCCAGGTCTACGGACAGACGATCAAGAACTTCAACGGCTACGATACCCGGCGCATCGACCTCGTGATCGGCGTGTCCTACGACAACGATCTCCAGGTTGCCCTCGACACGATCCGCTCGGTGGTGACCGCGGACCGCCGCGTGATGGCCGAGCCCGAGGTCCAGATCGCGGTCTCCAACCTCGGCGACTCTTCAGTCGACATCGTCGTCCGTCCGTGGTGCGCCGGAGCCGACTACTGGTCGCTGAGGTACGACCTTACGCGTCGCTTGAAGGAAGATCTCGAGGCGGCCGGCTGCTCGATCCCCTACCCGCAGCGGGATGTCCACCTCATCCAAAACGCCGCCTCCGCCTGAACCCCCTCCGCGCGCCCGGGTCCTCCGGGAGCGCGGCTGTGCCGTGCAGCGCGGGGCTCGACTCGAAGCGGACGCAGCGATAGCATCTGCAGGCCTTCGCGGCCGGGCCGACGGTACCGGTTTCGAGGGTCGTGGAGGGGGCGCCTGATGAACAGCGAATCGACCCCGTGGCCGTCCAACCTCACGCTGCGTTTCGCCCTGGCCGCGGACGTACCGCTGGTGCTCGCCTTCATCCGCGAGCTGGCGGAGTACGAGCGTCTGTCTCACCAGGTGGTGGCCACCGAGGAAGGCCTGCGCCACGCTCTCTTCGGACCCCGCCCAGGTGCCGAGGTAGTGATCGCCTCGCTCGACAGCACACCGGCCGGTTTCGCCCTCTTCTTCCACAACTTCTCGACCTTCCTCGGACTCCCCGGCCTCTACCTGGAGGACCTCTACGTGCGTCCCGAGAACCGCGGAGCAGGCGTCGGGACGGCGCTCCTCGCGTTTCTCGCCCGCACCGCAGTCGAGCGCGGCTGCGGGCGCTTCGAGTGGGCGGTCCTGGACTGGAACGAGCCGGCGATGCGCTTCTACCGCGCTCTCGGCGCCCGCTCCATCGACGAGTGGACGATCTTCCGGATCACGGGCGATCCGCTCGAGGCGCTCGCTGCTCGCGTGCCAAAGGACCTTGAGGTGACTCGGAGCGTGTAGCCATTGCGGACGCGTGGTCTCTCGTCTTGCGTGGAGCCGGACCGGCTATTCGGGAGTGGTGTCCGTGAAGTAGTCGACCTTGCAGCCGCAGCCGTCCCACATGCGCTCGTAGGTCTCCAGGCGACTGGCGATCAAGGCCTCGGCCGCCTCGAGAGAGCCGATCCTGCGCACCAGGAGCTGGCCGCGGGTCGTCTGCTCCTGGACCAGGAGCACGCCGCCCAGGTCCAGAATGCGCAGCTGACCTGCGAGGCGGGTGTCCACCTCGCGCACGCATCGGACCGCAGCGAGCAGGTCCGGGAGCTCATCAGGACCCAGGGTCTCGACCCGTCCGACGACAATGCGCTCGAGCCAGCCCAAGGCGTTCACGGCCCCCTCCCTCAGGTCTGCAGCACGCCCTGGCGGAACGGCGGCACGTGGGCCTGGTGGGCCGCCGCCGCCAGGCTGCGCGCGAGCACGTCGCGGGTCGCGCGGGGGTCGATGATCTCGTCCACCCAAAGGCGCGCAGCGGCAAAGCGAGGATCGCTCGCGGCGCGGTAGCTCGCCTGGATCTCCTCCAGCCGGCGTTCCCTCTCCTCGTCGGAGACCTCGTCGCCGCGATTCTTGAGCTGGATCGCGAGCAGGGTATTGGACGCCTGGTCGCCGCCCATCACCGAGATCGCGGCCGACGGCCACGCGTAGTAGAAGCGCGCCCCGTAGGCCCGACCGCACATGGCGTAGTTGCCGGCGCCGAAGGAGTTGCCGACAAAGACCGTGATCTTGGGCACGACGGTGTTGGCGACCACGTTGACCAGCTTCGCGCCGTCCTTGATGATCCCCTCCCGCTCCGCCGCCGAGCCCACCATGAATCCGGCGACGTCCTGGAGGAACACGATCGGGATGCCCTTCTGGTTCATCAGCTCGACGAAGCGGGCCGCCTTGTCGGCGGCGTCGGGGTAGATCACCCCGCCGATCTGCATCTCGCGGTCCCGTGCACCGAGGCCGCGGGCACGGTGCACGATGGTGCGCGAGTTGGCGACGATGCCCACCGCCCAGCCGTCGATCCGTCCGGTGCCGCAGATCAGGGTCTGGCCGTAGGTCGCCTTGTACTCGGTGAAGCGCGACCGGTCGAGCAGGCGTGCGAGCACCGCCAAGGTGTCGTACGGGCGCGACCGGTCGACCGGGATGATGCCGAGCAGGTCCTCGGCATCGGCGGCGGGCGACTCGGCTGCGATGCGGTCGAACGGCGCCGTCGCGGGTCGTGCGAGCTCGCCGATGCGCTCGCGCAAGCGCGCGATCGCCGACAGGTCGTCCGGGAAGCGGTCGTCGACGACACCGGAGATGTCGACCTGGACTCGGGCGCCGCCGAGGCTTTCGTTGTCGATCGGCTCACCGATCGCCGCCTTCACCAGGTGGGCGCCGGCAAGAAAAATGGTCCCGGTGCCCTCGACGATGAGGGCCTCGTCCGACATGATCGGGAGGTAGGCTCCACCGGCGACGCAGGAACCCATGATCGCCGAGATCTGGTAGATCCCCTCCGCCGACAGGCGCGCGTTGTTATAGAACACCCGACCGAAGTGCTCCCGATCCGGAAAGATCTCGTCCTGCATCGGGAGGAACACGCCGGCCGAATCGACCAGGTACACGATCGGCAGCCGGTTCTCGAGCGAGATCTCCTGTGCGCGGAGGATCTTCTTACAGGTCAACGGAAACCATGCACCGGCCTTGACGGTGGCGTCATTGGCAACGACGATCGTCTCGCGCCCGCGAATGGTGCCGATCCCGACCACGACACCGGCCGCCGGCGCGCCGCCCCACTCCTGGTAGAAGTCCCAGGCCGCGAAGCTACCGAGCTCGAGGAACGGCGTCCCCTCGTCGATCAGCGCCGCCACACGTTCGCGCGCGAGCAGCTTGCCGTGGTCGCGCTGCCGCTGGGCCGCCGTCTCACCGCCGCCCTCGGCGATCGTGGTGCGCTGGGCGGCAAGGATCCGGAGCTCGTTCAGCCAATGGTCCCGGTTGGTGGCGAACGCGACGTCCTGACGAACGGCGCCGTCGAGGGTTTTCGGCATCGGGGATCCTCCGGGGCGGGCGCTCGGCGGGAGTGTAGCACCGCCGGCATCGCGCTCCGGGACGCCGACAAGCCGGCGCCGAGCGTCTGGTACACTCCGGGCACGCGGCCTCCCGGCCACTGTCGAGGGACCAGCGCCGCGCGCGGAGGAACGCCATGTCCAAGGTCAAGGTGCGGCGGACGCTGCGCGAGGAGCTGCCGGGAATCGCGGTGCTGCGCGATGCGGCGGCCTCGTCGATGGCGGCGTTTCCGGCCAGCCACGGCACCCTCGACCTCGACATGGAGATCGACCCCGACCTCCTCCACCTCATGAGCCACGATCCCGACGGCTGCTTCACCGCGGTCGAGCGCGACGAGACCCTTGGCTTCGCCGCCGCCCACGTGCGCTCCAGACAGTGGGTGCTGTCCCAGCTCTGGGTCCTGCCGCAGCACCGCGGCAAGGGCGCCGGCGAGGCGCTCCTCGCGCGGACGCTGGCCTACGGCGAGCGCTCCGGGGCACGCGAGTTCCTCGCCCTGATCCCGGTCGATAACGCGGTCCAGGCGCTCCTCTACAGGCACGAGCTGCGCCCTCTCGTCCCGGTCTTCCTGGTCCGCATTCCCCGCGCCGCCGCGACCGAGCTCGCCACCGCACTTTCCCGCCTGCTGCCCGGACAGGACATGACCTCGGACCTGCTCGCCCGCCGCGGACAGGCCGACCTCGACCGCATCGACCGACTGTCACGCTCCATCACCCGCGATGTCGACCACCAGTACTGGATCAAGACGCGGGGACAACGCGTCGCCTTCGTCCGCCAGGGCGAGCGGATCGCGGCCTTCGCCTACGGAGGGCACGGACAGGTCGGCCCGGTCGTCGGGACCACCCAGGACGCCGCCCTCACCGGCCTCGGCTGGGCGATCAACCTGGCGCTCAAGACGGCCAACGGGGCCTCACTCGACATGCTGTTGCCGGCGACGTTCGCGCCCGCGGTCGAGGCCGCCTTCGAGTTCGGCGGGCGGATCACCGCCACCTTCTCGTACTGGGGCCGCGGCATCCAGGCCTCCTTCGACCGTTCGGTGCCGGGTTCGCCGGGCCTGCCGTGAGCGACGCCCTCGAGCGCTCGGCGGGCCGCATTGGGCGCCGGGTCCGCTACGAGGACGAGCTCAACCCCGCGCAGCTCGAGGTCGTCTTCCACCCGGGCGGGCCGATGCTCGCGCTTGCCGGCGCCGGAACCGGCAAGACCCGAACCCTCGTCTACCGCGTCAGCCGGCTGATCGAGGACGGCGTCCCGCCCGACCGTATCCTGCTGCTCACCTTCACCAACAAGGCCTCTCGCGAGATGCTCGACCGAGTCGGACAGCTCGTGGAGCGCGGCTCCGCGCGGGTCATGGGAGGCACCTTCCACTCGGTCGGCCACCGGCTCCTGCGCCGCTACGCCGAACGGCTCGGCTACACGCCACGCTTCTCGATCCTCGACCGCGAGGACGCCGCCGACCTTATGGGCTCGGCTCTCGCCGATGTCGAGCGCGAACTCCCGAAGTGGCGCAGCCCCCGGCCGCGGCTCCTGGTCGACACGTACAGCTTTGTGGTCAACACCGGTCGCGACCTCGAGCAGGTCCTGCTCGCGCGCGCCCCTCAGTACCTCGCCCAGGCCGACTCCGTCGCCACCGTCTTCCGCCGCTATCTGGAGCGCAAGCGCGACGCCGACCTGATGGACTTCGACGACCTCCTGCTCAATTGGCTGCTGCTCCTGAAGCGCTTTCCCGATGCCCGCCGCGAGCTCGCCGAACGCTTCCTCCATGTGCTCGTCGATGAGTACCAGGACACGAATCGGCTCCAGGCAGACATCGTCGACGCGATGCTCGGACCGGACCGCAACCTGATGGTGGTCGGCGACGACGCCCAGTCGATCTACGCTTTCCGCGGCGCCGACTTCGACAACATCCTCGGCTTTCCGGAGCGCTACCCCGACTGCACGGTCTTCAAGCTCGAAACCAACTACCGCTCTCTGCCGCCGATACTCGACCTCGCGAACGCCTCGATCGGGCACAACCAGCGCCAGTTCGAGAAGCAGCTCGCACCGGTGAGGAGCGGCGGCGAGCGCCCGTGGCGAGTCGCCACCGCGACTCCGGAGCTCCAGGCCTGCTGGGTCGCCGACCAGCTGCTCGCGTTGCGCGAGGAGGGATTCGACCTCGAGCAGACGGCCGTGCTGTACCGTAACCACGCCCACTCGCTCGAGCTCCAGGTCGAACTCACCCGTCGCAACATCCCCTACCGGGTCCGTTCCGGCCTGCGCTTCTTCGAGCAGCGTCACGTCAAGGATGTGCTCGCCCACTTGCGTTTCGTCGACAATCCTCGCGACGAGGTTGCCTTCACCCGCGCGGTCAAGCTTCGTCCCGGCTTCGGACCGCGCCTTGCAAGCCGGATCTGGGGCCAGATCAGCGGCCGGTCGCCGCTTGACGCCCTGCTCGCCCTCGACGCCCGCGGAGCGTCCTTGCCGCGCGCCGCCTCGGCGTCCCTGCGCGAGCTGCAAACGCTGTTCGACACCCTGTCCGCACCGAGGACGCGCGAAACCCCGGGAGAGGCCGTCCGGACCGTCGTGGAGGGCTTCTACCGCGAGTGGGCACGCGACAACCTCGACAACGCCGGCGCCCGCCTCGACGACCTCGAGCAGCTCGCCCTATTCGCCGACGGTTACCCCGACGTGACCGCGTTCCTCGCCGAGATCACCCTGCTCAACGAGCTCTCCGGCGAGGACATGGCCGGGGGACCGCCCGACGAGATGGTGACGCTGTCGACCGCGCACCAGGCGAAGGGGCTCGAATGGCGGGTAGTGTTCGTGATCTGGCTTTCCGAGGGCCGCTTCCCCACCGTTCGCGCTGAGGACGAGGAGGAGGAGCGGCGGCTGTTCTACGTCTCGGTGACCCGCGCCAGGGACCGCCTCTTCCTGGTCTACCCGGAGGTCGCGCGCGACCGCTACCGGGTCGACGTCCTGCTCGATCCGTCGCGGTTCCTGTCCGAGCTCCCGGACAACGCCGCCGAGCTGGTTCTGGTGCGCCCTCCCAAAGAGGAGCTCGCCCTTCCCGAGCTCGGCACCGGCCGCTACGACCTCCCCAGCTTCCTCCTCCCCGAGGGCGGAGACGACGACGGCGAAGTTCACTAGGCCTTCGCGCTGCATCGACGCCCGCCCTGGTGCAGCCTGTTTCCGGGGGGTTGACAGGTCACAGCAAGTATATTAGAATATACTTCAATGGTGATGAATCAGATCACCACCGACTGGAGGCACACATGGCCGTGACCCCGCTGACCAAGGACAACATCAACGACGTGATAGACAACAACGACATCGTGATCATCGACTTCTGGGCGCCCTGGTGCGGCCCCTGCCGCTCCTTCAAACCGATCTTCGAGGCCGCGTCCGAGCGCCATGACGACATCGCTTTCGCCGCCTGCAACACCGAGGACGAAGGCGAGCTGGCGACAATGTTCCAGATTCGGTCGATCCCGACCACCGTCATCTTCCGCGACAAGGTAGCGGTCTTCGGTCAGCCCGGGATGCTCCCCGCAGAGGCGCTCGACGACCTCCTGGGTAAGGTCAAGGCGCTCGACATGGACGAGGTCCACAAGGCGGTCGCCTCCCAGCACGCGCACGAGACGGCCAACGCCTGACAACTGACGAACCCCTCCTCCTTCTTTCTTGGGCCCCGCGTCGCTTCCTCACGGCGCGGGGTGCTTTTTCGTCCTGGCCTGTACTTCTCACGAGCTCCCTACTGCGGGCCGTGACACGGTGAGGAATGCGGACTAGGCGTCCTGCGCGGCGAGCTGCTTCTGACGCTTGACGAACAGCAGTACGGAGAGGGCCTCGTTGAGGTCCTTGCGGCTGACCAGGCCGAGGTAACGCTCACCCGAGTAGACCGCGACCACTCTCGCACCGCTCTCGTTCATCACCCCTTGGACATCTTCCAGCGACGCAGCCGCGTCGATGCGGGTGACCTCGCGCTGCATGATCTCGGTAACGTAGGGGTCCCCGGGGTGAGTCGCGAGGGCGCCGAGCACGTCGTCTCGGGTCACGATACCGAGCAGGCGGTCGCCGAGCACGACGGCGAAGTCCGGCTGGTAGCTGGTCAGGATGTAGTCGACCACCTTCGACACGCGGTCGGCGGGGATCAGGCTGAGCGCGTGCTTGTTGTAGGCGTGGCCGACCTGGAGGGTCTTCAGCACGGTCTTGGCTTGGGCCTGGAAGCTCTCCATCCCCGCGCCCAGGAAGATGAAGACCGCGATCAGCGCGAGGATGAAGTGGCCACCGAGCACGCCGATGATCCCGAGCACCAGGGCGAACGCCTGGCCGATGACCGCCGCGATCCGGGTCGCCTTTGCGTAGTCGGTCCCCATCGCCAGGAGCGCGCGCAGCATGCGGCCGCCGTCGAGCGGAAAGGCTGGGATCAGGTTGAAAACGACCAGGGACACGTTGGCGGCGAGCAGCCAGACCAGGAAGGTGTGGAGGGACGGTGCCGGCGTCGACCCGCCGATCAGGCCGTGACCGTCGAGGGCGGTGAGCCCGCCGGTGGCGCCCGTGACGAACAGTAGAATGCCGGCCAGCACGACGTTCACGGCCGGCCCCGCGGCTGCGATCAGGAGTTCCTGGCGGGGCTTCTCCGGCAGCCTGCCGAGCATCGCGACGCCGCCGTTGCACCGCCGACACTTCGTATGAACAGCCGCCCCCCGCCCGGTATTGCGCGAAAAAGGTCGCTGCGCATCCAGAGCAGCGCGCCCTGCAGAGCCCCTGCAACGCCTCCGCCTCGTGGACCCCGTTCATGGGGATTTGCAGGGCGCGGTGCTACCGGATCGGGGTCGCTGGGCGGAGCTGTTCGAGGGGCTGCTCTCCCGGGTAGAGCACGCGTTCGAGGAAGAGCCCCGACGGCGGCGCAGTGAAACGCGCCGGCGAGCGCTCCTGCGCGGGCGGTCGTCGCGGATCCAGTAGGCCGTGAAGCTCGTCGTCCGCGAGCCGGCCGGCTCCGACCTCGACCAACGTCCCGACCAGCCGTCGTACCATCCGCCACAGGAAGTGCGAGGCCACGACCCGGATCAGGAGCAGCTCTCCCAACACCGCGAGCTGGATCGCCGCAACCTCGACCAGGGTGCTGTCCTGCTCGGCGGGCCGCTCGCAGAACCAGCGGAAGTCGTGCCGTCCGACCAGGGCTCGTGCGGCCGCCGACATGGCGTCGGGGTCTAGAGGATCGCGGACCCACCACACGAAGCGCTTCGCGAACGCCGTCCGTCGTCGCGCGATCTGGTAGAGATAGCTGCGCGCGAGGGCGTCGTGCCGGGCGTGGAACCGAGCCGGCGCATGGGTCACCGCCAGCAGGTTCAGGTCATGGGGCAGCAGGGTGTTCACCTCGATCAGGAACCGCTCCGGATCGAGAAACCGAGACGTCCGCAGGTGTGCGACCTGGGCCAGGGCATGGACCCCGGCGTCGGTGCGCCCGGCGCCCTGGAGGCTCTGGATCTCGGCGCCGGTCTCCTCGATTGCCTTCTTCAGGACGCCAACGACCGTCCGATCCGTGTTGCGCTGCTCCTGCCACCCCCGGTAGCGGGTGCCGTCGTACTCGAGGGTCAGGCGATAGCCCGGCATTACCTTGCATGGTACCTCGGAAATCGGCGAAACCCTTTGGTTGCGCGACCACCTAGGCCCCCGACCCGAATGTCGCAGCCGTGTCAAAGCTGTTCGTTTCGTGATCTCGTGACCGCACCCGGACCCTATAATCCCGGCAGAGGCAGTGCGTGTCTGGTCCCACTCAAATCCGCTCATCCACCACGTCGTCCGGGTCGGGCCTGTCAAGCCGCGGCCTGCAGCCGGGCACCGTGCTGGGCGACCGCTACCGGGCGGTGCGGTTCATCGCGCGCGGGGGCATGGGCGAGGTGTGGGAGGTCGAGGACCTGACACTCAAGAGCCGGGTCGCGCTCAAGATCGTGCAGCCCGGAGGGGGCGAGGAATCCGCCAACCGTCAACGTCTCCGGCGCGAAATCCAGCTCGCACGACAGGTGACGCACCCGAACGTCTGCCGCCTGTTCGACTACGTGGCCGTGGAGCTTGCAGGCGCTGACGGCAGGCGTCACGGGCTGGTCGGGCTGACCATGGAGCTGGTCGAGGGCGAGACCCTGGCCGACCGGCTCGCCCGCGACGGAGGCCTCGCCCCTGCGCACGCCCTCGACCTTGCGCGGCAGATCGCCTCCGCCCTGGCGGCGGCCCATGCGGCCGGCGTGATCCATCGCGACCTCAAGAGCAGCAACGTCATTCTCGACTCCGCTTCCGGCCGATCCGAGTTCGCGCGGGCAGTGGTGACCGACTTCGGCCTCGCACGCCCCGCGCCGACCGGACGAGTAGCGGCGCCCGAACCCCTCACCGAAGCCCACACGGTCATGGGAACCACCGAGTACATGGCCCCCGAGCAGGCCCGCGGCGAGGTGCTCACCCCCGCCTGCGACGTCTATGCGTTCGGCGTGGTGCTCTACGAGATGCTCACCGGGCGAAGACCGTTTGCGGGCGGAACTCCGATGGCGGTCATGCTCCAGGCCGCGCGGTCCCGCCCTGCGCCCCCGAGCACCAAGGTTCGCGGGATCGACCCGCGCTGGGACGTCGTCATCCTGCGCTGCCTGGAGTGGGATCCTGCAGAACGGTTCCGCGATGGCAGCGAAGTGCTGTCCGCTCTCGGCTCGGTGACCTCGGGCGGTGCACCCGTCACCTCGGCGTCGCCATTGGCTGCAGGCCTGACTCGCGTCGAACGATCCCGGCCCGGACACCGACCTCGGCGGATCGCCGCCGCGCTCGCAGTCACCCTCCTGATTGCCATCGGGGGCCTCCTTGCGCTGCGCCTGTTGCAGGTGGTCCCGCCACCCCAGCTCGGGTCAGCTGGCGAGGAGATCCAGCTGACAACCTGGCCCGGGCTCGAGGTCGATCCCAGCTTCTCACCCGACGGACGGTCGCTCGCGTTCAGTGCGAACCCGGCCGGTTCGTTCGAGATCTTCGTCAAGGAGCTCGCCCCGGGCGCCCGGGAACGGGGGGTCACGACTGGCGGATCCCAGTGTTTCCAGCCGTCATGGTCACCCGACGGGAGTACTCTCGCGTACTTCTCCGCCGCGCGGCACGGCATCTGGCTGGTGTCCGCCCTTGGTGGAGAGCCACGCCGAATGACCAATTTCGGCTCGCACCCGGCGTGGTCCCCGGACGGACGCCGCCTGGTGTTTCAGTCGGACGCCACGGCCGAGCTGTCGGCCAATGCTTCGCACGCTCTGCCCCCGTCGACGCTTTGGCTGGTCGACCTCGAGGGTGGCGAACCGATGCCGCTGACACGCGTCGGGGTGCCGCCCGGCGGCCACGGCGCCCCCGACTGGTCGCCCGACGGCGGCCGGATCGTGTTCACCGCCTCGGACAGGCGCTGGTCGTCGATCTGGTCGGTGGCAGTTGACGGCAGTGACCCGGTCGAGCTGGTCGCCGATCCGCGCGCGGCCTTCGACCCGGTGTTCACCAGCGACGGCTCCCACCTGCTCTACTCGGCGGTCGCCGAGGGTGAGCGCTACGGCGTCTGGTCGCTCCCGATCAATCGCTCGAGCGGCCGACCGACCGGACCGGCGCTCCAGGTCGAAAGCCCCGGCCTCGTCAGCGCCCGCCAATTCGCCGTTTCCCGGGACGGCCGGACCTTCGCCCACACCGCGATGTCCACTCTCAGCAACCTATGGGGTCTGCATCTCCAACCGACAAGCGGGCGCCCCGACGGCGAGCCCTTCGCGCTCACCGTGGGAAGCGGCCGCAACAGTCGTCCGGCCTTCTCCCCCGACGGTCGGCGGATCGCCTTCGAGCGCTGGCAGGTGGGCCGCAACCAGGACCTGTGGATCATGGCGAGCGACGGCAGTGACGTCCACCAGGTGACCGTCGACCCGGAGCGCGAGATGTCCCCAACCTGGCTTCCCGACGGCCGCAGCCTCGTGTTCACCTCCGACCGGGCGGGTTTCGGGCTGTGGACCCTGGACCTCGCCACCGGTCGAGAGCATAGCCTCGCGGAGCTCGGACCCAGAATCGACTCGATCCGCGCGTCACCCGACGGAACGCGGATCGCCTTCCACGCACCCGGCCCCAACGATGTCTTCAACATCTGGGTTGCCAACAGCGACGGCTCGAACGTGCGGCAGCTGACCTTCGACGCCGAGCTCGCCGCGTTCCCGAGCTGGTCGCCGGACGGCCGCTGGCTGGCCTTCGAGCAGCGGCGGGACGACAGCGACCACATCATGGTGGTTCCGAGCGACGGCGGCACCGCGGTGCAGCTCACCTTTGGCGACGGCCGCGACTGGGCGTGGAGCTGGGCGCCCGACTCTGACCGCATCGTCTTCGCGTCCCTGCGATCCGGCCAGTGGGACCTGCGCTGGGTCCGGCACAGCACCGGCGAGGAGCAGCGCCTCACGGCGTTCGACCAGCCCAACGGCTATGTCCGCTACCCTGCGTGGTCGCCCGCGGGCAACCTCGTCGTGTTCGAGCGCGCCGAAACCACCGGAGACCTGTGGCTGGTCCAGAAGGTCAAGTAGCAGTCCACTCTCAGGCGTCGACCTCGATCACCACCGGCGCATGGTCGGACGGCTGCAGGTCACCCTGCTTCTTGCGGAACTCGCGGTCGGTCTGGGCGGAACGGACGCCAGCCATGAGCGGCCGGCTGGCGAGCACCAGGTCAATGCGGAGACCGTGATTGCGGTGGAAGGCGCCGGCCCGGTAGTCCCACCACGAGAACGAGCGGCCGTCCGGATGGAGCGCACGGTAGGCGTCCGCCAGGCCCCACGCGAGCAACCGGTCGACCCGCTCGCGCTCCTCGTCGGTGTGAAAGATGCTGCCGTTGAGCTCGCCCTCGTTCCAGCTGTCGAGCGCACCCGGACAGACGTTGAAGTCCCCGCACAGGACCATCGCGCGGCTTGGGTCGTGGTCGCGCTCAAGGTGGGCGGCGAGCGCGTCGAACCACGCCAGCTTGCGCCCGAAGTCCTCGTGACCGATATGCTTCCCGTTGGGGCAGTAGACCGTCGTGAGCTCAATACCGGCGACCCGTGCGGTGATCAGGCGGGCGCCGAGCTCGTCCTGCCCGGGCAGTCCGGCGTGGATCAGCTTCGGAGTCTCCCGGGACAGCACGGCGACCCCGTTCCACGCCTTCTGGCCGAGCAGGACGGCATGGTATCCCTCCGCTTCGAGCTCGGCGCGGGGAAACTGCTCCTCGGTGAGCTTGAGCTCTTGCAGACCGACCGCGTCCGGCCGGCGATCGCGCAGCCACGCGAGCAGGTAGTCCAGCCGCGCCCGCAGCCCGTTCACGTTCCATGTCGCGATCTTCATGACGGAAGTCTACAACCGGTTGGTGCCCGGGACCGGAACCGCCGTGCTCAGCCCGGCAGGTGGAGCCGCACTGCCAGCCCTCCACCGGGGCGGTTGGCGAGCTCGACCCGGCCGCCGTGGGCCTCAACGATCTCGCGGCACAGCGCGAGCCCGAGCCCGGTACCGCCCTTCTTGGACGAGTAGAACGGCAACAGAGCGCGCGCCAGGGTCTCCTCGTCCATCCCTGGACCGCGGTCGGCGACCTCGATCACACAGCCGCCGTCATTCGGAGCGACCGCCGACACGACGATCGCCTGAGCGTGGCTGCCGGCCTCGCGCGCGTTGCCAACAAGGTTGAGCAGCACCGTCTGCACCTGTGACGGATCGAGGCGGACGGCTCGCTGCGGGAAGGGGCCGGCGAGCGTGAACGGCTCGAGCTCGGCGAGCCGGGTCAGGAATGGCTCCAGGGCGACCGCCTCCAGGCGCGGTGCGGGCAGCCGAGCGAATCGGGCGTAGCCCTCGATGAAACGGTGCAGGCGCGACACGCTCTCGTCGAGGGTCGCGAGCACGTCGTCGAGCCGGTGGGCCTGCTCCGGACGCGCCCGAACCTGCCGCGCCGAGTGCAGCAGCGAGCTGATCGGCGCCAGACCGTTGTTGAGCTCGTGGCTGATGACCCGGATCAGTCGCTTCCAGACCTGGACCTCCCGACGACGCAACTCGGGAGTGACCCGCCGGACGGTCACCAAAACGTGTCGTGCGGCGTTGAGCTCAAACACCCGCCGCAGCACGTGGTAGACCTCCTCGTCGTCTCCCTCCGGTAGCGACACCAGCGTCGACGATCCTTCGGCGACAGCCGCGGCCAGCCGATCGGGAAGCGCCGCACGGACCTCGTCGAGGTGTCTCCCCTCCAACCTCTCGCCGCCACCGAGGACGTGGCGCGCGCCACGGCTGGCAAAGATCACCCGACCCATGGCGTTGACCAGCACCACCGCAGCCTGGGAGCTCTCCACCATCGCTTCGAAGATCAGCTCTCGCTGGCGCAGCCTGGAACGCTCACGACGCATGGCGTCGCCCGCGAGGTTGTAGAGCTCGACCAGCTCGCCAAGCTCGTCCTGCCGGCCGACTACTAACCGCAAGGAGAAGTCGCCCGAACGGAACCCACGGACGCCGTCCTGCAGCGCCCGCAGGAGGCGGAGCGGCCGCCGCGTCAGCCCAACCGCGAGCCCCAACGCGGCCGGCACCGAAACCGCAAGCACCGTAAGCGCCGTCCCGATGGCGCCAGCGCCGAAGGCAACGGCCGTGGCCGCTGCGGCAGCGGCCAGTCCGGCGACCACACCCGTCGCGGCCGCGGCTCTGCCCGCGACGCTGAACCGTGGCAGACGCCTCGGTGCGGCGCCCTCGCCGGGGGGACCCTCGAGGCGGTCGTCCTCGGCCGCCCGGGAATCAGGCTCCACGTCGGCCACCATCACCGCTTCGGCCGTCGCTCGAGCTCGAGCCCGAGCCTGGCCATACGTCGGTAGAGAGCTTGGCGACTCATCCCAAGCTCCTCCGCGGCGCGGGCGACCACCCAACCAGCCCGCTCGAGAGTCGCTGCGAGCCGCTCGCGCTCGGAGCGCTCGTCGTCGTCGGGAGCACTCACCGCAGCACGCGGTCCGGCCTGCCCGAGGCCGAGGTCGACCGGATCGAGAACGCTTCCGGCGGCGACCAGGATCGCGCGCTGGATGCGGTTGCGAAGCTCACGGACATTGCCCGGCCAACCGAAGTCCAGGAGCGCCTTGCGACCTGCCTCCGAAAGCCGTCTGGCGGTCCCGGGATGGGCGGGAGCGAGCTCGTCGAGGAAGCACTCGGCGAGCGGAAGGATGTCTTCGCGGCGGTCCACGAGCGCCGGCACCCGCAGCTCGATCACGTTGAGGCGGAACAGCAGGTCCTCACGAAACCTGCCCTCCGCGATCGCCCGTTCGAGGTCCGAGTTGGTTGCGGCCAGGACCCGAACGTCCACCCTCTGGGTCCGCGAGCTGCCGAGACGCTCGAACTCCCCCGTCTGCAGCACGCGCAGCAGCTTGGTCTGCCCGGGCAGCGAGAGGGTGCCAATCTCGTCGAGCAGCAGCGACCCACCGTCGGCGGTTTCAAAACGGCCGACGCGGCGGGTCTCGGAACCGGTGTACGCGCCGGGCTCCGCGCCGAACAGCTCGGCCTCGAGCAGGGTATCGGGTAACGCGCCGGCGTTGACCTTGACGAAGGGTCGCTCGCACCGGCGGCTGGCGGCGTGGACCAGGTCGGCGACCCGCTCCTTGCCGGTGCCGTTGGGGCCCGTGATGAGCACCGGCACGTCGGACCGGGCCACCTTGAGGGCGAGCTCGACGACCGCGCGCATCGCCGGACTGACGCACACCACGCCGCAGCGCTCGACCTGATCGGCCTGGTCGAGCCGTTCGCCGTTGCCACGGCCGGCTCGCCGCGCCAACGCCCTCCGCACACCCGTGACCAGGCGTTCGTCGTCCCAGGGCTTCTCCAGATAATCGGCGGCGCCCTCCTGCATCAGGCGTACCGCCGTTTCCAACGACGCCCAGGCGGTCACCAACAGGACGGGCATTTCGGGGTCCCGGTGCCGGATCTGGCGGAACAGCTCGACGCCCTCATGGCCCGAAGTCGCCCCCGGAGAGAAGTTCATGTCCTGGATCACCGCATCCACGGCGCCGCGCTCAACCAGCGCCAGTGCGGCGGCCGGGCCCGGAGCGGTCAGGCATTGAATGCCCTCCAGATCGAGCGCCAAGGCGAGCGCACGCGCAACCGTCTCCTGGTCCTCGACGATCAGGACGATCCCCACCCGGTCAGTTCCTCGGCCCGTTCATACAGCCTTCCAGGTTCCAGTCTCGCACGGTCCGAGAGCGACGGGTCGGTGACGACGAATGGACCCGGACCGAGCGAGCTCACACCGTGCGGCTGGCTAGGGCAGGGGCAATTCGGCTTGCCCGCCGCGCTGGGGCGATCGTTGCCAGCAGCCCGAGCACCCAAAGGCCCACAACCGCGGCGAGCACCAGCGTCCCGTCGAGCGTCGTGCCGCCGACCGTATTGACCAATGCGATGTTGAGTCCGTAGGCGGCCGGCAGCCCGAGCACAATGCCCATGATGGAGATCAGACTCGACTCGACCAGGAAGTGGCGCAGCACGGCACCCCTGGTCGCACCGATAGCACGCCGAGTCCCAATCTGCTTGGTGCGCTGGGCAACCGAGAAGGAGGCCATCCCGAAGATTCCGAGGGCCGTCACGAAGAGCAGCAGCCACACGATGACCCACAGGATGCGGGCCAAAATGATGTTCTGCGAGATGCCGTTGTTCTTCACATCGAGCATGCTCCTCACCTCCACGCTGCGGTCGGGGTAGACGGAGAGGAGCGCCTCGTCGACCTTCGAAAACACGCCGTCGTAGGCGTCCGGCTGTGCCCTGACGAGGTAGAGCATGTAACCCGGGCTTGCCGGCATCGACGGATAGAAGAGGATTCTCGTCTCCATTGGGCCGCCGCCGTAAGGCGTGAACATGTGACCGGCGATGCCTACGATCGTACCCGGCGCCTGTGGGTAGCCGGTGTCGACCACCTGACCGAGGGCGTTGCCGTCGGGGAAGAGCGCCTCGGCGAGGTCCCGGGTCACAACCACGTTGGACGCGTGCGGTGTTGGGTCGTTCGGCATGTCGGCGTCGGTGAAGCCGCGCCCGTCGACCAGCTCGAGCCCGAGGGTGTCGAACACATGCGGACCGGCGGCGTACAACGGCGAGCGCACCCATTTGGAGTCGTCCGCTCCCATTGGTCGGACCTGGAACGAGCTCCCGCCGCCCTGGAGGGGTTCGGTGCTGATGATGGTCGCATCCCGGACCCCCGGGATCGCTCGGAGGGCAGCGAGGTCTCGTCCCACCACCTGGGTCCGGGCCTGGTACTCGGCGAAGTCCTTGGTCCACGGTTGCGCGGTGACTGCGATCAGGTGGGCCTCGTCGATGCCGGTCGGACGGGTGATGCGCGCCCTCTGGGAGGAGATCATGGTCAGGCAGTTGAGCACGATCGCCAGTGTTACCGCGACCTCGACAACGAGCACGGCGACTCGCATCCTGTTCTGAAGCATGGCGCGCAGAATCGGACCGATCTCCATGACGCCCTCCCTCACTGGACCTTGAGCTGCATGGCTGGCGGCACCCGGCACGCCCGCCACGCCGGATAGAGGCCGGCCACGACGCCGGCCGCCAACGCCAGAACCACAGCGACGAACAGGGTGAAGCCGTCGAGCCGGAACAGCTCGCGAAAGTTACCCGCGAGCGGCATCATCCGGTTGAGCCCGACCATCGCGAGGCCGGTCAGGGCAAGGCCGACGACCCCGCCGAGCAGCCCGACCACCTCGCACTCGAGGAGCCGCTGTACGAACACCTGCCGTCGGGACGCACCCAGGGCGCGGTGGACGCCGACCCGGCCGGATGCCGCCAGGAACTTGCCCAGCAGCAGGCCCATCAGGTTGAGCGAGCAGACCACCAGGAAAAGCAGCGCGATGACCACGACGCCGACCAGATCGTCCGGCACCACGTCGCGGACCGACATCCACTCCATCAGGGGCGTCACCCGGTTGTTGATCGGCCGCGGGAAGCGGCCCAGGGCCTTCTGTTCCCGGGTGTAGGCGTCGACGAAGTCGCGGTAAGCGGCCACCCGGTCCGGCGGCAGCTCGACCCAGTACTGGATCCAGGTCGTCTCCGACTGGGTGAAAAACGCGTCCGGATCATTGCCGCCGCCGGCCGTTCCCCAGCTGTCGGTGTCTCCGACTTGAACCAATCCAAGCTCCTGCTCGCGAATGAGGTCGAACGGAACGTGGAACTCGCGCGTCGCTCCGAACGCGTTGTTGATGATGTCGTAGAAGCGCGGGGTCGGCTCCCACTCGGCGAGGACGCCGACGACGGTGTACTCGTGGTCTCCGAGCCGGACATTGCGTCCGACGGAGTCGACGCCGCCAAACAGCTTCTGGTTCGCCTCCCGGCTCAGCACCACCACGCGGTCACGACGCTCGTCCGAGGTCCGGCTCCAGCCGGAACCGTACTGGAAGGGCGCGTCGAACATCGGGAAGAAGTCGGCGTGGCAGAGCTGGATCCGGGTCTGGTAGGGCCGTGCGCCGGGTGCGTCCGGAAAGACGAAGATCGTCGCGGTCGCGACCCCGGTTCGGTGGACCGGGATGTCGCTCGGCAGCAGGCGTTCCATGTCCTGGTAGGTGATGTGCTTCGGCGGGTCGCCGGGGCGGATGTCGAAAAACTCACTCGACGGATCCCAGCTGTCCATGCGCACGTTGAACAGGCGCTCGCTCTTGTCCGGGATGGGGTTACGGGCGAACACGTGATGGACCGACAGCAGTGTGGTCGGGACGGCGATCCCGAGGCCGATCGCGATGACTGTGAGAAACGCGATCCCCGGAGTCGAACGGATGCTTCGTACGGCGAGCCAGAGCGAGTAGCCGAGCATGGCACCCTCCTCAGCCGGCGCGGCCGGCGGCGATCGCCGTCGCCGGACCGGCCAGGCTGCGCAGGGTTTCCTCGCGCATGTCGATCAGGTGGCCGTCGAGGATGTGCACCTGGCGCCCGGCCCGGGCCGCACAGTCGGGGTTGTGGGTCACCATCAGGATCGTCGTCCCGGCCTGGTTGACCTTCTCCAGCAGGTCCATGATGTCGTGCGCCATCTCCGAGTCCAGGTTGCCGGTCGGCTCGTCGGCCAGGATCAGGCGGGGATCGCCGGCGAGGGCGCGGGCGATGGCGACACGCTGCTGCTGTCCGCCCGAGAGCTGCGACGGCAGGTGTCGGGCCCGCCCACCCAGGCCGACCAAGTCGAGGGCGGCCTCGATCCGGAGCCGACGCTCCCGTGCCGACATGCCGCGGTAGCGCAGCGGCACGTCGACGTTGTCGAACACATTGAGGTCCGGGATCAGGTTGAAACTCTGGAAGATGAACCCGATCTTCTGGTTGCGGACCCGTGACGCGGCGGCATCGCCGAGGCGCGAGACGTCGGCGCCATCGAGGTGGTAGCTGCCTTTGTCGAAGGCGTCGAGCAGGCCGACGACGTTGAGGAAGGTGGTCTTCCCCGACCCCGACGGTCCGCTCACCGAAACGAACTCGCCCTCGCCGACCTCCAGGGAGATCCCGTTGAGCGCGGTCGTCTCCACGAGGGCGGTGCGGTAGACCTTGGTCAGGTTCTTCAGTGACAGCATCTCTCTCCCCTTCCAGCCGTCTCACTTCCGGATCAGGACGGTTTCGGCACCGGCGAACCCGCCGGTGTCGGACAGCACGATGCGCTCGCCCTCGGCGAGCCCGTCGACGACCTCCACCTCGGTCACGCTGACCGCACCTAGGCTCACGTCCCGGCGCCTGGCGAGGCCGTCGGCGACGACGTAGACGGTGCGCCCGCCCCCCGCCTCGAGGAACGGGCCGCGTGGCACCTTGAGCACGTCGTGGCGACGGTCGAGTACGATGCGGATGGACACCCGCTGGCTCTGGCGCAGGTTCGCAGGCGTCGCGCCGGCGAAGGCGACTCGGCCCACGACCTGGCTGTCCTTGACTTCGGCGGCGACCCTTGTCAGCCGCCCCGGCCAGTCGCGCCCGTCCACGGTCACGACAGCCTCGGCGCCGGTGGCGACGTCGGCGGCGGAGCTCTCGGGGATCGAGACCTCCACTTCGAGCTGGGACAGGTCGACCACCGTCAGCACCGCTTGGCCGCGTACAACAGCGTCGCGGTCCGCAACCGAAAGGCTGCCGACCTGACCGTCGAAGGGCGCGCGCAGGCTGAGCTCCGTTCGCTGGCGTTCGGCATCCTCGCGTACGAGGCGCTGGCGGTCGAGCCGGAGCCGCGTGTCTTTGAGCTCGAACTCGAGCGCCTCGCGTTCGAGCTCGAGCGACTGTCGAGCCTGGTCCAGCTCGAGGGACGCGATCTTGACCGCGTCGTGGGCCTGCTCGAGCTCGATCGCGTTCGCGAGGCCGAGATCGGACAGCCGCTGGCTCCGCTCCAGCGCTCGGCTGGCGGCTTCGAGCTTGACCTCGAGCAGGTCGACGCGTTGGCGATTCTCGAGGTTCTGCTGGCGTACCGCGAGCTCCTTGCGCCCGAGGTCGGAGCGCAGCGCCTCGAAGGTCGCCTGTTCCTGCCGGACCTGGCTGTCCAGCTCCGGGCTCTCGACCACGGCCAGCACCTCGCCCAAGGCCACCAGCTGGCCCTCACGGACCTTGAGCGAGACGAGTCCCTGACGCGGGCTGTAGAGGGTCGGGCTCGATGCCGCGACAACACGCCCCTGCACACCGATGTCGTGGATCAGGTCGCCGCGGACGACGGTGCCGAAGCGCAGACGATCAGCGCTGACCGACGTTTGGGCGACGAACCAGCGCCGGATCGCGGGCCTGGCAAGCAACAACAGGGCAACTACCACAGCGATGCCGGCCCCTCCCCAGAGCATCAGGCGCGAGGTCCTCGAACGATGCGCCACCGGCCGGTCCATCGAGGAGGTATCACGAATCATCGCTGAACGTGACAGCAGGGACCGTGCCAACCGACCGAGTCCGCCGCGGACGCAGTGCAAGGTACTCAAGTACATGGAGTTACAAATGCAGACTGTGGCGGTGATCGGAATCGCTGGCGGACATTTGTCCGGACCCGAGCGGACATGCGTCCGCCCTCGCGCTCAGGCGTTCTCGGATCCGCGTCGAAGGTGTTGCTCGGGGAGCAGATAGCGCAGCACGCAGCCCACGCCCCCGTACTGCATGAGGGTATAGCTGTCGGCGACGGTCTCGATCGCCGCGCCAGACAACGTTGCGAGCCGGACCAGGTCCTCGCGCGTCGCCTCGTCGTCGAGTTCGCGGGCGATCACCAGTGTGTCGACCTGGCCGTGCTCGAGCGCCTCGCGACTGGCCTTCGCTCCGACCACTGCGAGCCCGTCCACGTGGAGTCCGCGCCGGAGCTTTTCCACCGCGGCGAGGGACTCCTTCTGCTCCTGCTCGACGAACGCGGCGAGGGTCGCGTTGACGATGTCCCCAAGCCGGCTTGAGCCCGACACCGGGACCGAGTCGACGAGAAGCTCAGACAGCGCCTTCGGTACCGCCTTTGCGAACCTCGCCGTGGCGCGCGGGCTGCCGGCGAGCACGACGTGCCGGTAGCCGCCGTCCCGAACCAGCCGCTCGACCAGCTGGACTTGCTCGTGGAGGAAGCGGTCCGAGCGTTGGCGCAGGCTCGACCTGTAGCGCTCCCGGGTCCACTCCCGTCCGACCCGCGCCGCCGCCTCGGGCTGCTCGGCCCAGGTCGTCTCGGTCACTGTGCCGAGGTTGACCTCGAGAATGCGGGCGCTGGTCTCGGTGAGGAGCACGACCACGAAGCGGTGATAGGTGTCCTCGAGTTCGACTACATGGTAGATGTTGGGCAGCGGGTCGACCGCGACGCGCATCGGCAGCGGGAGACGGAACTGGAGCGCCGTGAAGTACGGCGACTCGCCGGCCCGGACGAACATGGCCACGCCCCGCGTCGGGGCATCGATCCGGCCCGAATCGATGAAGGCCAGCACCTCGGCAAAGGCCTCCTTGAGGTCGGCGCGCTCACGGCCGGTGAAGGACCGTTCGACCAGGCGCGAGCGCTCGACAACATAGCGCCGTGCCTTGGCGAGCGATCCTTCCCTGATGTCGAGGTAGCAGCTCACCACCGGGCTCGGCGTCTCGTGGAGCTGAGCCAGCTCTCGCAGATGTCGGCGCAGGGTTTCAGGCCGCATGGAGTCCTCCTCACTCCATCGTACGATTGCCGTCACCTCGCCTGCACATCCCGTTGAGCCCCGCTGGGGACCGCCACCCAACTCAGCACTCATACGGGCTCCAATGCACGCGCCGCTCTGGGATGCCCTTTCAAAGCAACTCGAGGCTTCCAGCCTCGAGTTGCTACAGCTCGTGCGTTCCGACGAACACCGGCACGCCGAGCTTGCCCTCGATCAGCGGGACCAGGCGGTCGAGGTCCATCGGGCAGCCCATCGCGGCCCGCGCCTTCTGCACGCAGGTGCCGAAGTAGAGGGCGTCGAAGTCGACGTCGAGGGCGTCGAGGACCACGCACTGGAGGTCGAGGCGCGGCAGCACCAGACCGGGGCAGTCGCCGCAGCCGGTCTTGAACACGACCCTGACGTCGTCATCACCGGCGAAGGCGAAGAGGCGCTCGTTGACAGCCTTGTAGCACTTCGCGCAGCCAACGCAGCTCGCGTCCTGGATCCGTTCGCAGTAGACGATACCGATGCGTCTGCTCATCTCGGACCTCCTCCCCCTACGCTCGCCCACAGCAGTTCCGGCGTCAATGGAACCGGATGATCACACGTGCAAGGAAGCGTGCTCCAAGGACGGTAGGATTCAGCCGCGCTCCAGGTAGACTCGCAGTCGAGGCGCCGGCCGGCGGAGGGTCGGGCCGTGGAGGTTGCCGTGCCATTGCAGCGCGCCCTCGACCAGGTCGAGATCCGGGTCCTCGGATGCCTGTTGGAGAAGGAGCAGGCCACGCCCGACCTCTACCCGCTGACCGTCGGCGCCTTGGTCGCCGCGTGCAACCAGCGCACGAGCCGGGAGCCGGTGATGGACCTCGGCGCCGCAGACGTTTCGGCGACCCTCGATCGGCTGCACGCGGAGGTCTTGGTGTGGCCGGTCGCCTCCACCCGGAGCTGAGACGGTGGCGCCACGCCCTCGACCGCCAGCTCGAGCTCGACCCGGCGCGCAAGGCGGTGCTGACCCTGCTCATGCTGCGCGGCGCCCAGACCCCCGGTGAGCTGCGCGGCCGCAGCGACCGGCTCCATGCCTTCACGTCGGTCGACGAGGTCGAGTCCGTGCTCGAAGCGCTCGCGCAAGGCCCCGAGCCGATCGTCGTCCAGCTTCCGCGCGGACCCGGACAAAAGGAGGCGCGATGGGCCCACCTGCTCGCCGGCGAGATCGACGTTGCGGCGCCGCCGATTCCGGAGCGACCCGCCCGCGTCCCGCTGCCCACGATCGCCTCGGCGAGCTCGAGGCGCGGGTTCAGGAGCTGGAAGCACGCCTCCTCCGGCTCGAGGAGCAACTCGGCTCGTAACCCGCCCGGCAGCCCCCCACCGCGAGATCCTCCGACGGACGCCCCTCGCGGTGAACCCCGCGGCGCGCGCCCTGAACCAAAGGGCCGGCCGAACGGCCGGCCCCGGTCACGGTGAAGCCGAGGTCTACTTCGTGACCAACCCCCGGGTCTCGAGCAGCGGCTCGATCTTCGGGTCGCGGCCGCGGAAGGCGCGGTACATCTCGGCCAGGTCCTCGGTGTTGCCGCGGGAAAGGACCATGGCGCGGAAGCGGTCGCCGTTGGCCCGCGTCAGGCCGCCGTTCTCCCCGAACCAGGCGAAGGCGTCGTCATCGAGCATCTCCGCCCACAGGTAGGCGTAGTACCCCGCAGCGTAGCCGTTGCTCCAGATGTGGAGGAAGTAGCTGGAGCGGTATCGAGACGGTACCTGTGGAAGGTCGACGCCGGTCTTCTTGAGTGCCTCGGCCTCGAACGGGTCGACGGGTTGCGCTGGCGCCGAGGCAGGAAGCGTGTGCCACTGCATGTCGAGCTCGGACGCCGCCAGCACCTCGGTCATGTCGTACCCCTGGTTGAAGGTGGCGGCCTTCCTGATCTTGTCCACCAGCTCCTGCGGGATGGGTTTGCCGGTCGTGACGTTGATCGCGTAGTGCGCGAGCACCTTCGGGTCGAGCGCCCAGTGCTCGTTGATCTGTGACGGGAACTCCACGAAGTCGCGCGCCACGCTGGTTCCCGACAGGCTCGGATACTCCGAGTCGGCGAACATGCCGTGCAGGGCGTGCCCGAACTCGTGGAACATGGTGGTGACGTCGTCCCAGCTCAGCAGCGCCGGCTGACCCGGCGCGGGCTTGGTGAAGTTGGTCACGTTGAACACGACCGGCTTGGTGCCGAGGAGCCTGGACTGGCCGACGAGGTTGTCCATCCACGCGCCGCCCGACTTGTTGTCGCGCGTGAAGTAGTCGCAGTAGAACAGCGCGAGCGTCGAGCCGTCCCGATCGAGCACCTCGAACACGCGCACGTCGGGGTTGTAGACAGGGATGTCGTGGCGCTCCTTGAAGGTTAGGCCGTAGAGCTGGTTGGCCGCGTAGAAGACACCGTCGGTGAGGACGCGGTTGAGCTCGAAGTACGGCCTGATCTGCGCCTCGTCGAGGTCGTACTTCGCCTTGCGCACCTGATCCGCGTAGAACTCCCAGTCCCAGGGCTCGAGCGTGAAGCCGCCGTGCTGCTGGTCGATCAGGGCCTGGATCCCGGAGGCTTCGTTGCGCGCGTTGGCGACCGCCGGCGGGACCAGCTTGCCGAGGAACTCCTCCACGGCCTCGGGGGTCTTCGCCATCTGGTCCTCGAGCTTCCATGCCGCGTAGTTGGGGTAGCCGAGGAGCTTCGCCTTTTCGGCGCGGACCAGGGCCAGCTCCGAGATCGTGGCCCGGGTGTCGTAGGCGTCGCCGCGCTCCGCGCGCAGCCACGATGCCTTGAACAGCTTCTCGCGCGTGGCGCGGTCGGTGAGCGACGAAAGCGCCGGCTGCTGGGTCGTGTTCTGCAGCGGGATCAGCCACTTGCCGTCGAGCCCGCGGGCGTTCGCCGCCTGCGCCGCGGCATCGATCTCACCCGGTCCGAGCCCGGCGAGGTCGGAGGTGTCGTCGACCACCAGCGCGGCCGCCTTGGTCGCGGCGAGCAGCTGATTGGTGAACTTCGCGCTCAGTGCGGCGTCCCGCTCGTTGAGCTGCATCAGCGTCGCCTTGTCCGCATCCGAGAGGGTCGCGCCGGCGTGCACGAACTGCTGGTGGTCGTACTCGACCAGACGCGCCGACTCGGGATCGAGCCCGAGCGACGCACGCTGCTCGAAGATCGCCTCGACGCGCTTGAACAGCTTGGAGTTGAGGAAGATGGCATCGTGCAGCGCGGCAAACTCGGGCGCCAACTCCTCCTGCAGCTGCTGCAGAGCGGGGTTGGTATTGGCTCCGCTGAGGGCGTTGAACACCAGGCCCACACGGGTCAGGAGTTGGCCGCTCTTCTCCAGGGCGACGAGCGTGTTCTCGAAAGTGGGTGGCGCCGGGTTGTCGGCGATCTCGCCCACCTCCTGCCGTTGCTGTGCGATGCCCGCCTCCAGCGCCGGCTTGAAGTCATCATCCCGGATCGTGTCGAATGGCGGCGCCTGGAACGGCAGCGGACTGGCGCTCAGGAAGGGGTTGGCACGCACGGAGGCCTCCCCTGCCGATGCGGGCGGAGTCTGAAGACTCAAGAGTGCGGCGAAACCGAGGATGGCGAGTGTGAGGGTTCGAAACTTCAACTTCAATGGAAACCTCCAGTCGTGGCCTCGTGTCGATCGGCCCGGTGAGGCCGGGCTTGCACTGGCCACCGACCCGCCACGCTACGCGCGGCAGCCCCACGCGGTCAAGGGCGAAGGTGCACTACCGCTCCATCCTCCGGCGGAGCCGGCAGGCGGCGCCCGGTTCCGTCGCGACGGTTGCGAGATGCCCTGCGCATGTCGTCACTACGGCCCTGCTGCGCGCGGAGGCAAAGCTGGGCTATGTCGAGCACGCAGCTGGGTCGCAGGGGGGGCAGGTGCGGCTGCATCGCGGTCCGCAGCAGGCGCGAACCCGCAGTCGCCGAACCCCGGCTACGTCGAGCACGGATCCGGCCCGAAAGGGCGGCAGACGCCGCCGCATCGGGAGCCGCAACAGGAACCGGGCGACGCCTACCGGCTCAGAAGCCCCCTATCTTCTCGATCTCCGCGATTCCCGCCGTGATCTCAGCCCGCGCCTTCGCCAGGGCCTCGATCACCCCAGCGTTTTCCGAGGCGCGCAGCGACGGCGCGATCTGCAGATCGACGACACCGGAGCCGAGGTCGAAAGGGAAGGTGCGGCCTTTGAAGTCCTCGCGGTCGGCTTCCTGGGCAACCCTCAACATCGCCTCTGCGAAGTCGATCGAGATCGCCGCCACGACGCCCGGCTCGTTCCGTTCCAGGGGCCCGGGGTCGACCACGATGAGATCGAGGTCGGCTGCTCTCGCCGCCGCGAGGACCTCTGGGTCCGCCGACTCTGCCGCGTAGAGTGCGACCCGGGCGCCGGCCTCGACCAGCCCGCCGACGCCTTCACGGCCCTCGAAGCGCACGACCTCGGCCTTCCGTCCACTGCTGCGAAAGCCGGCGACGTACCCGCTTTCGAGGCGTTCGAGCCACGGCCCGCCGCCGCCGGCGAGAATGCCGGCAACCGGGGAGCGGCGCAACGCGGCGGCGAGAACGCCTGCGAGATAGGTCGCCTCCTCACCCACGAAGGTGACACCCACCGAGCTGCCGCCAGAGACCTCGGCACCGATCACCACGAAGCGGGTGTGAGGAAAGGCGACGGACTCCGTGTAAACGACCTGCGCCCACCCTTCGCCCAGGCAGAAGACGAGCTCGACCTCGTTCTGTCCGAGCTGTCGGACTGCGTCCCGGTAGGCCTCCGGCGCGACACGACCAAGGTTCATCGGCTCGCTGTGCCGCTCCTCGGCGACGCGCACGAGGCCCTTTTTCGCGTCGTCGATGACCCATTCGGGAACGCCCATAGCCGCGACGAGGGCGACCCGGGTAACGGCCGTCGGGCTCGGGGGAGGCGCTTTCGGCGGCTCACCCCGACACCCTGGGATCAATGAGAAGGCGATCACGAGCATCGCGGCCGCTGCAGCGTTCCACTTCCAACCTGGGGCTTGGATGAGTTGGTCCACCTACCACTCCCTGGCGAGATTGTAGCGCCGCGCGGGTGCAGCTCGAGGAGACGTAGGCCCTTGGGGTACCATGAGCCATGAACCTCATGCACCTCGTGTCGGAGCTTGACGACCTCCTCGACGCCGAGGACGTTTCGGATTACTGCCCCAACGGGCTGCAGGTCGAGGGTCGGGGCGAGGTCCGGCGGGTGGTGACCTCGGTCTCCGCCTCACGAGCGTTGTTTCTGCGCGCCGTCGACCGCGAAGCGGACCTGGTGCTCGTGCACCACGGGGTGCTGTGGAACGCGGCGGCCGCGGCTCCGATCGTGGGCAGCCTCCGTGAGCGGCTGCGCCTGCTGATCTCCAATGAGATCTCTCTGGTCGCCTATCACCTTCCACTCGACCGCCACCCCCGGCTCGGCAACGCGGCCCAGCTCGCCCACCGGCTCGGCCTCGAGGAGCTGGAGCCTTTCGGCGATCATCGCGGGGTCTCGGTCGGAGTGTGCGGCGTCTTCCCCCAGCCGGTGTCGGCGGATGAGTTCTTCGAAGCGGTCGCGGTCGCGTGCGACCGCGAACCCCAGGTCTTCGAGGGCAACCGGCGCCTGATCTCGTCGGTCGGCATCGTCACCGGCGCGGCGCAGCGCGAGTACTACCAGGCGGTCACCGCCGGTCTCGACGCTTTCGTCACCGGCGAAGCGAGCGAGTGGGTCATGCACCAGGCAGCCGAAGACGGCGTCCACTACCTTGCGGCCGGGCACTACGCGACCGAGCGCTTTGGGATCCAGGCCCTGGGACGTTGGCTGTCCGAGCAACACGGCCTCGAGGTCGAGTTCGTCGACCTCCCCAATCCTGTGTAGCAGCAGCGCGCACCACCCAGCCCTCTGGGGGGTGTCCGCGTCGGCTGAGCGGGCGGAAGGCTGTGCGGCACGCGCTGCTTCGGATTCGCTGCGCGAATCCTGGTCGAATCCTCAGGTGGTCCGCAGGGAGCGGTGGACCTGTCCAACGCGGTGCGCGCCGATGCGAGGGCCGCAAGCTGCCTGCAGATGTCGTGAGCTGCTCGAACTCCACCCTCCGGGCAGGTCGGCGGCCGCGGGCTCGCGGCGTCGCGAGGAACGCGAGGCGGTTCCAGATGTCGTCACTGCGGGCTGCCTGCGCGCGGAGGCGTAGCCCAGCTACGTCGAGCACGCAGGCGGCCCTCAGGGGCGGCAGATGGGGCCGTATCGCGTTCCGCAGCAGGCGCGAGCCCGCGGTCGCCGACCCAAAAGAACAGCGCCCGCGCCTCCGGATAGGGCTCAGGGAAGGGGGACGGACTCCGGGGCAGCGCAGGCGCTTGAACTGGAAGCAGTAGACACCCGGGAAATGCCGCTGTCTGTGGCCCCTATCACAACTCGGGCCCACCGCCTCTGTGAATGTCGCGAGTCTCTCCTCAGGTAACCTGGAACGGTCTGGAGCCGTACCCATCCTCATGCCGATCGGCGCCTGCCTTCTGATCGTCACTTTGACCGGACTTTCGGGGTCGGGGTTCGCTGTGGGCGGCGTCGCTCCCGCTGCTCCGTCCGCGCCCCTCCACTTCGGGCTTCCCGGTGCTGGGGCGCAGGCCTACGCCACCAACGCCCCGGCCTCCGAGCTCGACCTCGAGCTCGCTGCCGAGCTCGCGCGGCGCTTCCCCGGCCTAAAGTACTCCCCGCGACTCGCACGCGCCGCAGACGTCTTCGCGGCGATCGTCCCCCCTGCCGAAGCGAACGCGCTCCCGATTCCGTTCGTCGAGGCGGTGCTGCAGTGGGCCGGGTCGCCGCACCTGTCACCAGAGGTGATCCTCGTCTACACCAGCGGGAGCTCGACCGTCGACCTGTGGAGCGAGCTCGAGCAGAGGCTGCGGACAGACCCTCCGCCAGCGACGGCGGAGGTCGGGATCGGCCGCGCCCGCGGCAACGGCCGACCCTTCTCCTGGCAATGGGCAGCGGTCGTGGCCGAACGCAAAGTGGACCTCGAGCCTTTTCCCCGCACTGCCATACCCGGCGATACAGCGGCACTCTCCTTTCGGCTCAAGGACAGCCTTGACAACCCTGAGATCGTCGTCACCTCCTCCGGTGGGAGGGTCTCGCGGCGGGCCGCGGCGCGGGACGGAGCAGGCTGGGCTTCGACTGTCCAGCTCGGGATCGATCCCGGCAGCCAGTGGGTCGAGATCATTGCGACGGGGTATCGCGGTCCGCAGGTGGCGGCTCTCTTTCCGGTCTGGGTCGGGGTGCCGCCGCCTCAGGTCTGGGAGGGTGCGAAAGCGGCCGACGAGACCTGGATCCAGGAGCCCGAACAGGCCGAGGCCCTCCTCCTCAAGCTGCTCAACGACGAGCGGCGTCGCCACGATCTGCCACCGCTCGTGGCCGATTCCCGGCTCGCCGAGGTCGCACGACGACACAGCCAGGACATGCTCGACCGTGGGTACTTCGCCCACCTCTCGCCGGAAGGCGCCGGCCCCGCGGATCGACTGCGCACGGCCGGCATCCGGACTCGACGCTCGGCGGAGAACCTGGCCCGCACCCCCTCGGTGGCCGAAGCACACGCATCCCTCATGCGCAGCCCCGGCCACGCCGCGAACATCCTCACCACAGAGATGGACTGCGTAGGCATCGGCATCTCGTTCGGCCGAGGCGAGGACGGTCGGCCAATGGTCCTGGTCACGGAGGTCTTCGCCAAGAGCCCGCAGGGCACAGACCCTTGACGGTAGTTGCGGGGTTGAGGCGCTGCCGCGGGCCCGTGCCCTGCGGCCCCCTTTGACGCGCTGCGCGCGTCGCGGACTGCCTGAGGGCCCACGCATCCTGGGGCCCTCGTCACGTGGCGAGTTCAGCGTTCACCAGTCTCCTCGCGCGAGCGGGTCTGGGCATCGGCGCCGTCTCGTCGGCGGTGGCGGCGGACCGTTTCCCGCAGCAGATACTCGATCTGGCCGTTGACGCTGCGCAACTCGTCCGCGGCCCAACGGCTGAGGTCCTCCCACAGCTCGGGGCTCAAACGAAGCAGGAAGCGCTTCTTGTCGTCGGACATCGCTCCTTCAGTACAGGCTGCCGGCGTTGATCACAGGGTGCGCGTCGCGTTCCCCGCACAGCACCACCAGCAGGTTCGAGACCATCGCGGCGCGGCGCTCGTCGTCGAGCTCGACGACCTTCTCGTCGGAAAGCTGCTGCAGGGCCATCTTGACCATCCCGACCGCGCCCTCGACGATCTTCCGACGCGCGGCGATGATCGCGGAGGCCTGCTGGCGTTGGAGCATCGCCCCGGCGATCTCCGATGCGTAGGCGAGGTGGCTCAAGCGCGCCTCGTCGACATGAACTCCCGCCCGGGCGAGCCGCTCCTGGAGCTCGCGTTCGAGTGCGGCCGACACCTGGTCGATGTCACCACGCAGGGTGATCTCCGCCGACTGCTCGTCCTCCTCCCAGGAGTCGTAGGGGTAGGCGCTGGCGAGGTGGCGCAGCGCGCTCTCGCTCTGGGTTTCGACGTAGTCCTGGTAGTCCTCAACTTCGAAGCAGGCGGCGAAGGTGTCCTCGACGCGCCACACCACCACCGCGGCGATCTCGATCGGGTTGCCGGCGCGATCGTTGACCTTGAGCCGCTCGCCGTTGAGGTTGTGGCGCCGCATCGACAGCTTGCGCTTGGCGGTGAACGGGTTCACCCAGAAGAAGCCGTTGTTCTTGACGGAGCCGGCATACCGCCCGAACAGCACCAATACCCCGGCCTCGTTGGGTTGCAAGACCAGGAACCCAACCGCCGTCAGAACCCCCAGAGCCAGCACGAGGATCCCGGCCGTGACCAGCACCCCCACCATGCCACCACCCCACCAGCGGTGCTCGCCACCCACCACGCCGACCACGACGAGGCCGGGTCCACCGAGGAACAGGAGGATGTCCACAGGCAGCATTGCCCACCCCGATCGCGCCTGAAACGCTCGCTCTCCAGTCATGCTCCACCTCCTGCCGCATGATACGATAATGATATCATCTTGGTTTCATCAAGAACGCCAGCAGCAGGACACGCCCAGCGAACGTGCTACCTTCACCGTCCGCGGCAGGTAAGCCTGCACTTCTCACCACGTCACGTGACGAGAGCGTCGAGGTGCCTGTCAGCGCTGAGTCATTGAGCGGCGAGGTGCCGAGTCGTATGGGTCCATACGTCGCAGGCGACGAGTCGCGAAAGGGCCGGCGATGGCTGACAGATCGGCGCCCGCAGTAGGGAGGTGGTGAGAAATGCAGGCTGCGACCGCAGAAATGCCCCGAAGATCCGCTGCGTTCCGCTTCGCTGGGGATCGCCCTTCCTGCAACGACGGGGCCGGCTCCCGGAAGAGACGGCAGACAGGAGACCTGCTCGATGCCCACCGGTGAACTCTCGGACGCGATCGCCTTCGACGATGCCCGCGCCCACATCGCCGACCTTTGCTTCCGGCCGACGCCGGGCGACCTCGCGGTCGGCCTGGAAATCGAGTTCTTCGCGATCGAGGTCGACGACCGCGGCCGCCCCCTGCGCCGGAGTCGGATCGCCGGGCCGAACGGGCTGGTCTCCCACCTCGACGCCATGGTCGGGTCGGTGCCGTGGCTGGGCGAGCGGATCGAGAGGGCGGGCAACCCCTTCTACCCGGTCACCGGCGGCGGCTATCTCTCCTTCGAGCCTGGCGCGCAGCTCGAGTACTCCACCCCACCGCTGCCCGGTCCCGCCGCCGCGCTCGCCGACAGCGAACACATCATCACGGCTCTGCGCCGGGCGCTCGAGCCGACCAACGTCGTCCTCGCCTCGACCGGCGTCGATCTGTGGACCGAGGTCGCCAGCGTGCCGCAGCAGCTTCACGGCGCCCGCTACCCGGCAATGGCCGCCTACCTCGGGCGCATCGGAACCGCGGGTGCGACCATGATGCGACACACGGCCAGCACCCAGATCAACCTCGACCTCGGTGATGAGCACAGCGCCCGCGAGCGCTGGATGCTCGCCAATCTCGTGAGCCCGCTCCTGACCGCGAGCTTCGCCGCCAGCCCGACCCAGGACGGCGTCTCGGCCCGCACACGGGCCTGGCAGCTCCTCGATGCGACCCGCACCGGCTTTCCCGATGGTCTCCTGCGAGGTGACGACTCGCCCGGCGCGTACGCTGACGCCGCACTTGCGGCCAACGTGCTGCTCTTCTGGCGTTCGGACGGCACCGCCGTACCCGGCGAGCCCGGGTTCTCCTTCGCCCAGTGGATCGAGAACGGCCACTCCGAGCACGGCCGTCCGACCGTTACCGATCTCGACTACCACCTCTCGACACTGTTCTTCGAGGTCCGGCCGCGGGGCTTCCTCGAGCTGCGTTCCGTGGAGGGCCTCCCCGACCCCTGGCGGGCCGTTCCGGTGCTCCTCACGAGCGCGCTCCTCTACGAGCCCGAGACTCGACGGCGGGCGCTCGCGCTGCTGCGGCCGCTTGCCCCCCGCCTGCTCGGACTGTGGCGGACCGCGGCACGGGACGGGGTCCGGGACACCGAGCTGCGCGAGCTCTCGGTGGCCACCTGGGAAATCGGCCTGGCCGGCGCCGCCCGGCTCGCGCCCGACATGACCCGGGGAACGGACATCGAACGAACCGAGCGTTTCATCGAGCGCTTCACCCGGGCCGGCCGCCTGCCGGGCGACGAGTACGCTGCAGCGTTCGCCACCGGGCCCGCATGCGCGCTGCGATGGGCGGAGGACGGCGAAAGTGGCCTGACCTCCGATCGCGCCGTCGCCGGCTGTCTGGGCGGACCTGCCTGACGGTCCCCGGACTGAGGCGATGCACCCCACACACACCGCCACCCTGCTCGCGCCATGAGACGGAGGCTACGGATCCTGCGGTGGCTCGCGGTCTCCGCCGCCCTGCTGCTGACGGGGGCCGTCCTCCTGGCCCGGCATGTCACGAGCTTCGGGATGAGCCCCGAGGCGAAGGCCGCGTTCTTCGCTCGAGCCGAGTGGCCCCCGTGCGAGGGTGAGGTCAGGGCAGCCGGACGGCGCGTCCACTGGGTCGAAGCGGGCGACCGCGGCCGCCCGCTGGTGGTCTTCGTTCACGGTTCGCCCGGCTCGTGGGACAACTTCGCGGCGCTGCTCGGGGACCCGCTGCTGCTCGGGCGAGCCGCGCTCGTCGCGCTCGACCGGCCGGGATACGGTCGCTCCGGCCGCGGCCTGGCGGAGCCGTCGCTCATCCTCCAGGCTCAGGCCGTCGCGGCAGTGGTCAGGGACCTCGGACACGGACGTCCCGCGATTCTCGTCGGGTACTCCCTCGGCGGGCCCATTGCTGCCCGCACCGCCATGGACGAGCCCGACCTGGTCGCGGGGCTGGTGCTGGTCGCGCCCAGCATCGACCCCGACCTCGAGCGGGTTCACTGGTTCCAGAAGCTCGCGCGGTGGTCCTTGATCGCCCCACTGGTGCCGACCGATTTCGCGATCTGCAACCGGGAGCTGCTGCCGCTCGCAGCTGAGCTGCGGCTGATGCTGCCGCTGTGGCAAACGATCCAGTGCCCGGTGCGCGTGATCCAGGGCCAGGACGATGCTCTGGTGCCGCCGGCCAACGTGGATTTCGCCGAGCGCATGCTGACCCACGCTCCCCTCGAGGTCGACCGAATCCCAGGACTTGGCCACCTGATCCCATGGCAGCGGCCCGACCTGATCCGGGATGCAGTGATCGAGATGACCGAGGCCCCAACACCGTCCTGAGACTGCGTGCTACCATCCGACAACATCGCGATGGAGGTCGCCATGCGTCGACTGCTCCCCGCCCTGACCCTCGCCGCCCTCGTGCTGGCCGCGGCTCCCCCGCTCCTGGCCCAAATTCCGCCAACGCCCGACGCCTTTTTCGGCTTCACACCTGGCTCCGACCGCAACCTGGTCGACTACGAGCAGCTCCTGGCCTACCTGGGCAAGCTCGCGGCCGCGTCGCCGCGGCTCGAGCTGCGCGAGGTCGGCCGCTCGCCCCTCGACCGGCCGATGGCGGTGCTGTTCATCTCGGCCCCGGACAACATCGCGCGCCTGGACCAGCTCAAGGATCTCAACCGCCAGCTCGCACTCGACCCGGATATCCCAGACGTCAGGCGCGAAAGGCTGATCGCCGAGGCCAGGGTCTTCGTCATGGCAACCCTGTCGATGCACTCGACCGAGGTCGCGCCGAGCCAGTCGCTCCCGCTCTACGCCTACGAGATCGCCACTACCGAGGACCCGGCGGTGCTCGCCGAGCTCGACAACGTGGTCCTGATGGTCGTTCCCAACCACAACCCCGACGGCATGGACATGGTGGTGGAGCACTATCGGAAGTACCTCGGCACGAAGTACGAGGGCTCGTCGCTACCGCGGGTCTACCACCGCTACGTCGGCCACGACAACAACCGCGACTTCGTGTCGCTCACCCAGTCCGACACCAAGGTCATCAGCCGCCTGTTCTCGACCGAGTGGTATCCGCAGGTGATGGTCGAGAAGCACCAGATGGGCTCGACCGGTCCGCGCTACTTCGTCCCCGTCAACCACGACCCGATCGCGGAGAACATCGACGAGGGACTGTGGAACTGGATGGCGGTATTCGGTGCGGCGCTGCAGCACGACATGACCGCCGACGGCCACCAGGGGCTCGTCAGCCACTGGGAGTTCGACAACTACTGGCCGGGCTCGACCGAGACCTCGCTGTGGAAGAACGTCATCAGCTTCCTCACCGAGGCTGCAAGCTGCAAGATCGCGACGCCGGTCTACGTCGAGCCCACCGAGCTCGAGGGCGACGGCAAGGGCCTTGCGGAGTACAAGAAGAGCGTCAACATGCCCGACCCGTGGCCGGGCGGTTGGTGGCGCCTCGGCGACATCGTCGACTACGAGCTCAGCTCGATGCGCTCGATTCTCGCCACCGCCTCGATCAATCGTGAGGCCATCCTCCGCTACCGCAACGACCTGTGCCGCAAGGAGGTCGCCGAGGGCCGCACCGAGCCGCCGTTCGCCTACGTCCTGCCCGCCCACCAGCACGACCGGGGCGCGCTGCCCGGACTCGTCGCCCTGCTCGAGGAGCACGGCGTCACGGTCGAACGCCTGACCCGCGACGTGGTGGTCGAGGGACGGGCATATGCCACCGGCGACGTCGTGGTCCCTCTCGCCCAGCCCTACCGGGCCTTCGTCAAGGAGGTCATGGAGCCGCAGGTCTATCCCGTGCGTCACTACACCCCCGGTGGCGAGATCATCAAGCCCTACGACGTCACCAGCTGGTCGCTGCCGCTGCATTGGAACCTCGACTGCCACCCGGTCGACGTCCGCTCCACGGATCTCGAGGCGAGCCTCGAGCCGGTCACGTCAGCGACGCTGCGCGGCTCGGCACCGACCGTCCCCAACGGTCCCTACTGGGGCCTCGCCTACCCGTCGAGCGACAACGCGAGCTTCGCGGCCGCCTTCGCCGCGTTCAAGGCCGGAATGACGGTCGAGCGGACCGAGAAGGAGACCACGACTCCGGCGGGCGTGCTGCCAGCCGGGAGCTTCCTGCTGCGTGCGGACCAAAAGGCAGGCGACCACCTCGCCGAGGTGATCAAAGCAGTGCCCGTGGCGCCCCTCGTGCTCACCGCAGCGCCCGAGGTCGCGACCCGCGCAGTCCGCGCGCCGAGGATCGCCCTGGTCGAGACCTGGACCCACGACATGAACGCCGGGTGGACCCGCTATCTGCTCGACACCTACGGCGTGAGCTATGCGATCGTCCATCCCGCCGACATCGCCACCCTCGACCTCGCGAAGACGTACGACGTGATCGTCTTCCCGGGCGCCGGCGAAGACCTCCTCGTCAAGGGCGAGCGCAAGCGTGGCGACCGCTACTTCCCGAGCGACCTCCCACCCGAGTTTCGCAAAGGCATGGGCGACAAGGGGCTGGTCAATCTCGGGGCCTTCGTCGAAGGCGGCGGGACCGTGGTCGCCTGGGGCCAATCGGTGGCCCTGTTCACCGACGGGCTCAAGGTCAAGGGCGAGGGCTCGACTCCCGACAGCGAGCGGCTTCCTATCGGTGACGCAACCGACGCCGCCAAGAAGGCAGGTCTCTACGTGCCCGGCTCGCTGCTCGACGTCCGCGTCGTGGCAGAGCACCCACTGACATGGGGCCTGCCGTCCCACCTCGGTGTGTTCTCCCGCGGCGAGCCGGTGCTCACGACGTCGATCCCGGTCCTCGACGCCGACCGCCGGGTGGTCCTCGCCTACCCAGAGGACCACGTCCTCTTGTCGGGGTACATCGAGGGCGAGGCCGCGATCGAGAACACACCGGCGATGGTCTGGGTGCGCAAGGGCAAAGGCCAGCTCGCGCTGGCGGCGTTCGCGCCCCAGTTCCGTGCGTCCACTCCGGGGGCCTACCCCCTGCTTTTCAACGCCCTGCTGCTGCCACCGCTGCAGTAGCCGCATGACCTATGCGGTGGGAGGGCGGCCACCGAGGGCCTCCCTCCCTCCCGGGAGCCGACCGACTGATGGCTCGCCGCCCGCTGCCGCCAGCCCTCGAGCGAACCGCCGTCCCCGACGGCGAGCTCGCCTTTGACCCCGAGTTCCTCTCCGCCGAGGCGGCCGACCTTCTGCTGGCCCGCTTGACTCAGCAGATTGCCTGGCAGCAGCACGTCATCCGCGTCCACGGACGCGATGTGACCTGCCCCCGCCTGTCGGCCTGGTATGGCAACAAGACCGCACGTTACAGCTACTCCGGTCTCACCCTCGAGCCGCGTCCGTGGCTGTCTGCCCTCAGGGAGCTCCGCCGTATCGTCGAGGCCGCCGCCGGGGTCCGTTTCAACGCCGTACTGGCCAACCTCTACCGCGGTGGAAGCGACAGCATGGGCTGGCATGCCGACAATGAGCCCGAGCTCGGGGACAACCCGGTCATCGCCTCTGTCAGCCTCGGCGCTCCGCGGCGCTTCCGGCTCCGCCATATCGGGCCGCCGGAGCTCGCGCTCGCCTTCGACCTCACCCACGGATCGCTGCTCGTGATGGCCGGGGAGCTCCAGCACCACTGGCGGCACGCTATCCCCAAGACCACCCGTTCCGTGGACCCCCGCCTCAACCTGACCTTTCGCCGGATTCTCTCGGCACGGGAGCTGGCGCTGTCTCAAACTCCAAGCCAGATGTAACCTATGTGGTGACAGGCAGGCCTCACCATCCGAGGGATTGAGGAGGAACGGCGGCAGGCGATGGCACCACGAGGCGATGAGGCCGAGGGAACACCCCAGCGCTGGAGCAGCCTGCGCGACGCGGACACGCTGCGCCTGTTCGTGCGCAACCTCGGAGAGGGCGTCTACGTGACTCGCCGGGAGGGCGCAGTGCTTGACGCCAACCCGGCCTGCCTCGCGATTCTCGGGGCCGGCTCCCTCGAGGAGCTGCGGTCGCTCAGTGCCGAGACCTTGATCAACGACCCTGAGCTGCGTCGGCGAGAGCTCGAGCTGCTCGAGGTAGACGGCCAGGTACGCGAGTTCGAGCTCGAGATCCACGCTGCGGACGGTGTGGTGCGGACGGTCCTCGACACCGCCTACCGGGTGGTCGACGAGAGCACCGGCGACGTCTTCTACCACGGGATCCTGGTCGACATCAGCGCGCGCAAGGAGCTCGAGCGGCAGCTCCGGGAGGCCGCGGTCCGCGATCAGCTCACCGGCTGTTTCAACCGCCGCTATCTGGCCGGGATGCGCGCCCGCCTCGAGGCGGATGATAGCCGGTGGGGCATCGTCGTGATCGACGTCGATCACTTCAAGCAGTACAACGACCGCTACGGCCACCTCGCCGGTGACGCTGCCCTGGCCCGCCTCGCCCGCTTCCTGATGCAGGAGGTGCGCGTCGAGGACGTCGTGGTGCGGTTCGGCGGCGACGAGTTCCTGGTGGTGGTCGAGAAGGACGCCGAGGAGGCGACACCGCTGGTCGCCGACCGCCTTTCCCGCGCCGCGGTCGACCACGCGGGAGTGGACATCAGCCTCGGCCGGGCGGTGCGGCAAGGCGACGAGCCCTTCGAGGGCACCATCCGCCGAGCCGACGAGGAGCTCTTCACGATCCGGGTCAAGCGTCGCAGCTCGACTCGCAAGCGCGTGCCCGAGGCAGCGGAAGGCGCATGACATCTCGGGTCAGGGGGCGGGACGGATCGCCGGTGCCCCGGCCAAAAGCTGCGCGTTCTCGGGTACCCGGATCTGCAAGCACACAAAAAACCCGATCACGGCAATCGCGCCGGCGAGCAGGAACACCCAGCGGAAGCCGTAGACCTCCCAGATCCAGCCCGAGAGCACCGGCAGCGTCATCGCGACCGCGTGGTCGATGGTGATACCGAGGGAGATCGTCGGCGTAATGTCCTCGGAGTCCTCGGCGATCTTCTTCAGGTAGGTCGTGCGTGCCACCCTGAGGGCGAAGAGGACGCTGTCGCCGATGTAGGCGGCATACAGCGCCCACAGCGCGAACGGCGCCGGCAGCACGGCGTCGGCGAAGGCGTAGACGAGGCAGACAACGATCAGCAGCGCCTCGTCGGCCGACAGCACGACGCGCTCCCCCACCCAGTCGATGACCTCTCCGAGGAGCGGCCTCACGACCACCCCGAGGGTCGCGGCGATGAAGAACAGCAGGGCGATGGTGCTGACCGAAACGCCATGACGCTCGACCAGAACCCACGCGCCGAAGGCGAGGAAGATCTGCTTGCGGATGCCGAACAGGGCGCTGATGGCGTAGAACAGGCCGTAGCGGCGCTTGAAGACGACCCTGCGCGACGGTCTGTCGCCGCGGCCCACGTCGAGGCCCATGTAGGCCCAGGCAGCAGCAGCAGCCGCACATGTCACCAGCGCGTAGAACAGGGCGTAGTCGTTGCCACGCACCGTGGCGAGCACGAAGATCACGCCGACGCCGAGGATCGTGCCGAGATTGCGCGCCCCCCCGAACTGTCCGAGCCGCGCCCCTTCCCTGCCGCCCGCAGCGAGCTTGAGACCGATCGGGCCTTCGACCGCGAAGATGATGTGATCTCCGAGCGACCAGACCACCACAAACACCACCAGCAGAGTGGTGTCGCGCGCTAAAAAGCCGAGCCCGATCGCACCCGCCGCGGTGAACAACATCGCCGCGGCCGCCATCTGGGTTTCGCGAAGCACGGTCAGCAAGGCGGCGGCCACGAACATGATGAAGAAGCCCGGAAGCTCGCGGGGCAGCTCGAGCCAGCCCCGGGCACCAGCGTCGAGCGCGTGGACCTCGGCGAGGTAGTTGTTGAGCGTCGCGCCGAAAATGCCGGTCGCCGCGCCGAAGAAGAGGGTGGCGAGGAGCGCGCGGCGGAGGTCGCGCGGTGCGCGGCGAAAGGCGTCAAGGCTTTGCATGGGACACCATCGGGCAGCGGCGCCCGGCGCGGCAGTCTACCCTATGATGCGCCGCCGGTATCCGACGGGCCGATCGCTGCCCGGCTCCTCAGCTCGTCGCTGGAGTGGAGCTGCCGGTTCAGACTCAGGTGCTCCCATTTCGGACCGGCCGTGATACTTATGTCGCGTGCGCACACGACCGGCCTGGTCTGCCGGGCCCGCCGCACCCTCGGGTGCTGTGCCGTCCGAACGCGGAGGGTTCCCGGCCGGGCTTCTCGTCCTGGCGGCGTGGATTGCCCTTGTCGGAGCGCTGTGCACGTACCCGAGTGCAACGGCGGCGCAGACCTTCCTCGTCCACACGTACACCGGGAGGGAGGGCCTGCCCTCCCCGAACGTCCGCGATCTCGCCCCGGCGCCCGACGGCGCGATGTGGTTCGCGACCCACGCAGGGCTGGCTCGCTACGACGGGCTGACGTGGCAGACGGTTTCGGAACCGGTGCTGCCGAACCGGCTCCTGACCGGGGTCCGGGTCGATTCACGCGGCACGGTGTGGGCCTCAACGGCCCAGGTGAACGAGCCACTGGTCGCCAGGGAGAGGGGATCGTGGCGACAGCTGCCCTATCTTGCCGGCGACCTCGACGCGGCCGCGATCGAGATCTCACACCTCGCGCTGGCCGAGACCAACGCGGGACCCCTGGTCGGCGTCTCACTGGGTTCCCACGGGGTCCTGCTGTGGCGCGACGGCTGGCGCCGCCTCGAACCCGGACGAGACCTGCCCGGAACGGAGGTGCGGGACCTCGTCGCCGACGATGACCACCTCGTGGCCGTCACCGACACCAGCGTCGTCGCAGTCACGGCTACAACCGCCGAAGTCGTCCTCGGCGTCCCCTCAGCCGAGGCCTCCGGCTCGCTCCTCGCAGTCTCGGCGGAGCCGCCTTCGACGGTCTGGCTGCTGACGACAGAAGGGCTGTGGCGGATCCGCAACGGCGGCGCCGAGAAGATCGTCGGCGTCGCAGCCCTCGGCATACGCGCCGGGGATCATCCTCGCCTGCTCGCCGACCCTCCGTACGCGGTGTACATCGGGTCCGTCGCCGGGCTGTGGCGGTTGGACCTTCCCGCTCGTACCCTCGAACCGCTCGACTCCCGCAACGGACTCCTGTCCGGGAGCGTGAGCGCTCTCGCGCTGGACCGCGACGGTGACATCTGGGTGGCGAGCGCCCGCGGCGCTTCGAAGCTGGTCTCCTTCCGTTTCGCTAACTTGAGCCGGAGCAACGGTTTGGCAGAGGACGAGGTGTCCGCAATCGGCGAACCGCGGCCGGGCGTTCTCCTGTTCGGACATCAGGGAGGCCAGATTACCCGGCTCGAGCACGGGTCCTTCTCGATCCTGCGGCTGGCGCCTGCCGATTTCGCCGCCAGCAGCCGCGAGTGCCGGATCATGGACCTTTACGTCGCCGACGACGGCACGACCTGGGTCGTCGCAGCGTGCCGCGGCGTCGGCGTTCTCGGACCTGGCGGTGTCGCCCGCTGGATCCTCCCCGACCCTCCGGCGCAGCCCGGCCTGAGCTCGGTCATCACCGACAGGAGCGGACGGGTCTGGGTCGGCGGCGATGACGGTCTTTTCGAGCTCCGTGGGGATCATCTGCGCCCCGTCGCGTTTCCCGACGGCGCGCCTTCGCTGGTGCGACGCTTGAGCAGGGGGCCCGACGGCACCGTGCTCGTGTCCACCCTCCTGCACGGGCTGCTCGTGCTCCGTGACGGGCGGCTCGAAGGCCTCACCAGCGTCGACGATCCGGCCCATCACAGCGTGTTCACGGCTTTCGTCGACCGATCGGCGCGGATCTGGGTGGGGACCGCCGGGGGCCTGTTCGAGGAGGCCGACGGTCGCCTTGCGCTCCCCTTTCCTCCAGTCCTTCGGCTCGCTCGCCCGGTTTTCCAGATTGCCGAGGGGGCCGACGGGCACATGTGGTTCGGCACCGAAGACGGGGTTTACGAGTGGGACGGTGCGGCCCTTGTCCACCACTCTACTGAAGACGGTTTCGTCGGTCGTGAGACCAACCGAGCGGCGACGCTGCTCGACAGCCGCGGACGCCTGTGGCTGGGCGCAGACCTCGGCGTCTCCGAGGTCCGCCAGAGCGCCGGCAGACGGGCGCCGGGACCCCCGCGTCTTCGCCTCACCGAGCTCCTCGCCGACGAGCGCCGGCTCCCCCTCGACGGTTCGGTCGCGCTCGACGTCGAGGCGCGCTCCCTGCGGTTCGCGTTCGCCGCGGTTTCACTGGTCGACGAGCGGGCCCTGACCTTCCGCACCCGCCTCCTTCCGCTCGAGAGCCGCTGGTCGGACCCGCTGCCCTGGTACGAACGATCGGTGCGCTACGTTGGCCTCCGGCCCGGACGATACCGGCTCGAATTGGAGGCGTCCGTCGGCGACGGCACGCCATCGGCCACCGTGACGTCACCGTCGCTGGTCCTGAAGGGGCCGATCTGGGCACGGTGGTGGTTCCAGCTGGGCCTTGCCGTCGCCACGACCGCGATGATCTGGCTGGGTGTCAGCGCGACCGTGCGTGCGCGCTACGCCGACAGGCTGCAGACGGAGGTCGACGCACGGACCCGCGCACTCAGCGAGTCGGAGGAGCGCTACCGGAGGCTTTTCAATGAGAGCGAGATCGGACACCTGTTGATGGATCCTGGAACCGACTCGATCCTCGACGCCAACCGAGCAGCCACGATGCTGATCGGGCTCGGGGAGGACTACCTGGCCAGCGCGGACCTTCGCAGCCCGCAGCTCTCCTGGCTCCGGGAGGCCGTGGACGAGGTGTTCCGTTCCGGCGGGTCGACGGGTACGCGGCTCGTGGAGATCTCCCGCGACCGATCGGGGGGTCCGAGGCGGCTCGAGATCTCCGCCTCCCCGGTTCAGGTTGAAGGTCGCCACTGCGTGCTCGTGTCCGTACGCGACGTGACCGCACAGCATCGGATCGAGGAAGAGCGGGAGCGCGCTTCTCGGCTCGAGTCCCTCGGGCTGCTCGCCGGTGGCATTGCACACGACTTCAACAACATCCTGATGGCCGTGTTGGGCAACCTGTCCCTACTGCGATTGAGAAGAGGTCTGCCGGAGGATCTCGAACCCTCGGTCGACGCCTCGATCGCCGCTATCCGACGCGCCAAGGGGCTCACCGACAAGCTATTGACGTTCGCAAAAGGGGGCGCACCGCAACGGCGGACGCTCGATTTGGCACCGCTGATCCGGGACACGGTCGACCTCGTCTTTTCCGGCTCGAGCTGCCGCTGCACCGTCCACTTGGCGCCCGACCTGTGGCCGGCGTTCATCGATGACAACCAGCTCAGTCAGGTCCTCAACAACCTCCTCATCAACGCGGTCCAGGCGATGCCGGACAAGGGAACGGCGACCGTGGTGGCAGACAACGTCGAGCTCACCGCCGAGCGGCACGGGCGCCTTGAGCCCGGACCATACGTCGAGCTGAAGCTCGCGGACACCGGCGCCGGCATTGCGCCGGAGCACATGGACCGTGTCTTCGACCCTTACTTCACCACCAAGCCTGCGGGGAGCGGGCTCGGCCTCGCCGCGGCGCGCTCTATCCTCGTCGCCCACGGAGGGTGGATTGAGATCGAGAGCGCTCTCGAGGCCGGGACGATCGTCACGATGTGGCTGCCTGCCCGCCCCGGCGCGGCAGCCGAACGTAATGACGCGAGCGAGCCGCAGCCGAAGGGCGCCGGCCGAGTCCTGGTCATGGACGACGACCCGGCCCTCCAGACGCTCTACCGCCAGGTGCTCGCCGAGCTGGGCTACGAGCCGACGGTCACAGCGGACGGTCACGCCGCCGTGGAGGCCTACACTACCGCCATGAGCACTGGCCGCCCGTTCGACGCGGTGCTGCTTGATCTCACGGTGCCGGGCGGGATGGGCGGCTGCGAGACCCTCGACGCACTGCGGCGCGTCGACCCCTCCGTGCGGGCGATCGTCGCCAGCGGATACTCGGCCGAGGCGGCGCTGGGAAGTTACCGCGAGCTGGGTTTCTGCGCCGCACTGCAGAAGCCGTTCACGCTGGGCGATCTCGCCCAAGCGTTGCAGGTGACCCTCCGCACCGAGATACACTGAGCGGGGCGCCCGAACACCGAGGGGGCGCAGCAGGGGAGGCGATGATGCATCGACATTGGATGCGGTGTGGAATGATCGCGGCGGTCCTCGCGCTCGCCGCTCTCGCGAACGCCGCCGAGCGAAGCTACGCCCGGCCCCTCGAGACGGTCTGGGACGAGGCGGTCAAGGCCGTTCGGGACGCGGAGCTCGTGGTGGTCAGCTCGGACCGCGACAACCACCTGCTGCTGCTCCGCAACAAGGCGTGGTACTCGTCGAAGAAGGGGTTGCAGATCCGGGTCACGCTGTCCGGGAGTGACGGCGCCGTCGTCGTCCGCGCCGAGGCCGTCGATCCCGACACCGAGGAACGGCTGGCGAAAGCGATCACGAAATACCTCGAGGCGCTCGACGCCCGCCTGAACTGAGCTCGGGGCCTCGACTGCCGTCACGGCAGCGTGTGGAAGGTGAAGACCAGCACCAGCAGACGCACGCTGACCACCGCCAGGGCGACGGCCAAGGCTCGGATAATCGCTCGCCCGTGCACCTTGGTCGATGCCCGGGCGCCGATCTGGGCACCGACCAGGACCCCTCCGGCCAGGGCCAGCGTCCGGTGCACACCATGGTGGAAGGTGCCGGTGGCGATGTGCACGACGGTGCCGACAAGAGCCGTGATCGCGAGAATGAAGTGTGATGTCGCCGTCGCGATGTGGACCGGAAAGCCGAGGATCCCAGCCAGCGCCGGCACGTGGATGATCCCACCGCCAATTCCGAGGAAGCTGGACACGAACCCGACCCCGACCGAGATGGCAATACCGATGAGGAGCCCGCGACGATCGAGGTGGATGGTCTCGTCATGCGCGGCCGCGCCCGCCGGCGGCGCCTTGACAAACACAAGGGCGGAAATGCCGAGCAGCATCACTGCGAAGATCAGGTCGAAGAGCCAGCGCGAGACGTAGTAGGTGCTGAGCGCGCCGAGCACCGAACCGGGAACGGCGGCGGCCGCGAAGATCAGTCCGTACTTGTAGTTGATGCGACCCATCCGGCCATAGGCGACCGAACCCGAGGTGGCGTTCGCGAACGTTACCGCGAGCGAGATGCTGGTAATGGTGTCGGCGCTTTCATGCGGGTAGAGCAGCAGGAGCACCGGGGCGAGGATGAATCCCCCGCCCGCACCGATCAGCGTCCCGAATACGCCGACCAGGGCACCGAACGTTATCAGTAAGAGGTAGCTCTCCATTGCGATCCCTTCTCGACTCAACAGCGCAGACGTTTCGCCTATTCGGCGGATGACCCCATCCGATGTCGGTCTACTCTCCGACGACGACTGGACCACTCGGCGCGGCGCGCGGCCGCCGCATCACGAGCACCAGGGGCGTGATCACCAGGAAAAGGACGCCGAGCACGTGGAAGGCGTCGAGGAACGACAGCTCCGCTGCCTGCTGCTGGACCATACCCCACAGGACGGCGACGGCCTTGTGAGCTGCCGTGACTGGATCCGCGCCGGCCGCGCGGAACCCGGCTTCGAGGCGGGCGAGCATGGACCGACTGGTCGGATCGTATAGGCTGACATGCTCGCCCAAGCGACCGACGTGGAGCTGGCGCTGGCGCACCAAGAAGGTCTGGACCAGGGCGATCCCCATGCTCCCGCCGATGTTGCGCATCAGGTTGAACTGACTGGTCGCGTTCCCCATCTCCTCCTTGGGAATGGCGTCCATCGTGATCGTCGTCAAGGGCACGAACAGCATGCCGAGCGAGACGCCCTGGACGAACTGGGGCCAGAAGAGGTCCCAGTAGCCCGCACTCAAGTTGAGCCAGGACAGCCAGAACTGTGACAATGCGCCGAGCAGGAAGCCGCCGACCAGCATCTTGCGGGCATCGACCCGGCCGACCAGCATGCCGACCAGGGGCATCGCGAGAAAGGAGCCCATTCCGCGAGGCGCCATCGCGATCCCGGCCTGGTATGGCGGGTAGCCCATGAGGGTCTGGAGCATGATCGGCATCAATATCAGGTTGCCGTAGAGCACGAACCCCACCAAGGTGATCAGCAGGACGCCCGTTGAGTAGGTTCGCTCACGGAAGATGGCCAGGTCGATGACCGGATGGCGGGTGGTCAGTTCATGGACGATGAGGACGGTGAGGGCGACAGTGGCCGTCACGAGCAGCAACGCGATGAAGCGCGACGCGAACCAGTCCGACTCCTGGCCTCGGTCCAAGCCCACCTGCAGCGCGCCGATCCCGACCGTGAGCAGCCCGATCCCCCAGTAGTCGATGCGCGCAGTGCCTCGGCGGATGTATGGCGGGTCGTAGATGAACAGCCAGGTCATCACCACCGCCACCAGGCCGACCGGGATGTTGATGTAGAACACCCAGCGCCACGACCAGTTGTCGGTCAGCCAACCGCCCAGGACGGGTCCCAAGATCGGAGCCACGACGATGCCGAGCCCCCAAAAACCCATCGCCTTGCCGCGCTCGTGGGGCGGAAAGGCCTCGAGCAGCACCGCCTGCGAGAGTGGCTGCATCACACCGCCGGTCAGACCCTGGATCACACGCCACACGATCAGCACCCCCAACGAGGGGGAGAGACCGCACAGGAACGACGCGGTCGTGAACCCGATCAATGAGCCGATCAGCAACCGCTTGCGGCCCAGTGTGTTGGCGAGCCAGCCGGTGATTGGCAGGATGACGGCATTGGCGGCGAGGTAGGTGGTGAGCGCCCAGGTCGACTCCTCGACGGTGGCCGACAGGCTGCCCGCGATGTGGGGCAGCGAGACGTTGACCACCGTGGTGTCGAGGACCACCATGAAGGTGCCGGCCATCACCGAGATGGCGATCAGCCAACGGTTGACCTCCGGCGGCGGGTGGCGGGAAGGATCAGCCATGCTCAGCGCGTCAGCACGGTGGGCGTCACCGACATGCCGGGCCGGAGTCGGTGGTCCGGGTCCTGGCCCGGATCGAGCACGATCTTCACCGGCAAGCGTTGGACGACCTTGACGTAGTTTCCGGAGGCGTTCTCGGGCGGTAGCAGGCTGAAACGCGCGCCCGTTGCCGCCGCGACACTGTCGACCCGGCCCGTGAGCGTCTGTCCGAGGGCGTCGACCTTGATGCGGACCGGCTGGCCGGGGCGCATGAGCTCGAGTTGGGACTCCTTGAAGTTTGCCGTCACCCACACGTCCGCGAGACCGACCAGGGCGGCCAGCGGCTGCCCGGCCTGCACGATCTGCCCGACCTCGACGTTGCGGGCGCTGACAACACCGGAGGTCGGCGCCGTCACCGTGCCGTACTGCAGGTCGAGACGCGCCCGCTCGACCGCAGCGTTGGCATGCGCAACTCGGGCCTCGGCGGCCTTGACACTCGCCTGGGTCACAGCCACCTGGTCGGGGGCGGTGCGGGCGACTCGTATCCAGGCGTTCGCGGTGTCGACGGCGGCCAACACCTGGTCGCGGGCGTGCTCCGCGGCGGCCACGCTCGCTCGAGCAGCGTCGGCCCCGGCTCGCGCCGCCGCCGCGGTGGCGGCGGCGGTGTCGTACTGCTGGCGGGAGACCTCGTCCTTGGCGACCAGCCCCTCGAGACGCGCGAGGTCGCCCTCGGCGCGGTCGGCGTTCGCCTCCGCTTCGCGGAGCTTCGCCCGGGCGGCCTCCAGACCGGCCTCGGCCTGGGCCGCCGCGGCGCGCGCCGAGGCCATGCCCGCGTCGGCCCGCTCGGTGCCGCTCCCGGTCGTTTCCCGGGTGATCGGTACCTGCGCGCGCGCGGCAGCCAGCGCCGCCTCCGCGGCACCGAGGTCGGCTTCGGCCCTACGGAGCGCGACTTCGTGATCGGCCGGGTCGAGGCGGAGCAGCAGCTGTCCCGCCTCGACCTGCTGGTTGTCGGAGAACTGGATCTCGGCGACGGTGCCGCCGATCCGCGCTGCAACCGGCGTGATCGTGCCGTCGATCTGGGCGTCGTCGGTGGTCTCCCGGCCATGCAGCTCAAACCAGGCCGCCGCGCTCCCGACGACCACCACGAGGGCGATCAGGAGGAGGGCGCGACGGACCTTCGGGCGTGTGCGCACAGCACCGAGGATGCCGTTGCGGCGGTCTTCCGGGGGCGCCATTGGGTCGGACGCTTGGCCAACGGAACGGTTGTTATCGGCTCGGGGCTCGGTGCTCACCGGTCGCCTCCCAGGAAGTCACTTAGATTCTCGGCGGACACGCCGAGGGCACGGGCCAGGGCCACCTTTGCCCGGTTGAAAGCGAGTAGGCTGGCAATCGAGTTGTCGTGGGCGGTCGCGACGGCCTCCTGTGCCTGCACCACCTCGACGCCGGTTGAGACGCCGGCGGCAAACCTGTCGCGAGTCTGTTCGAGCTGCGCATCCGCGACCCCGGCTGCGCCCTCGGCCACCTTGACCCGCGCGTCCGATGCCTCGAGGTCGAGCATTGCGGTGCGCACCTCGAGCTCGATACGCTCCCGGAGATCGTCGCGAATCGCCTCGCGCCCGGCGAGCCGGGCCTTCGCCTGCTCGACCCGGCCGCGCACGGAGCCCCCGGTGAACAGCGGCACCCTGACCAGTGCCGCGACGGTGAACGTGGTTTCGGCACCGCTCGGCGCCGGCCCGATCCGACCGACGTCGCCGTGCAGGGCGAGGGACGGCAGGCCCTCGCCACGGGCTGCCCGAACGGCCTCGGCCGCCGCCTCGACCGACGCCTCGGCGCTTGCCAGGTCTGCGCGATGGGCGGAGGCCCGCTCGAGGGCGGCGTCGAGAGGCAGCGAAGTCACCGGTCGGTACACCGGCCGGTCGACCAGCTCGACCGTCCGACCCAGGGACACGCCGATCGCACGGGCCAGGACAAGCTTGCGCCTCGCCGCATCGTTCTCGGCCACGATCAGGCGCTGCTGCTCGGAGGCCAGTTGAACTTCGGCGCGCAGCACGTCGACGCGGGCGACGAGGCCCGATGCCTTGAGGTCACGAGCCTGGCGCGCGAGGCTTTCGGCGCTGGATACCTCGGAGCGCACCGCGATCGCCCTCGCCTCGGCCGCGACCGCCTCGAGGTAGAGCGAGCTGACGCCGAGGACGACCTCGTCGCGCACGTCGTCGGCGGTGGCGCGGGCCGCAGTCGCAGCGGCCTCCGCCGACCTCGCACCGGCGGTGACGGCGCTGTCGAGCAGCGGCATGTCGCTCGAGATCCGGGCGTCGAAGACGTCGAACGGACCGATCAGCGGCGACTCCCCGGGTGCGACCGGCAGCCCGTAGGCCTCGAGATTGATCTTGGTCCGCGCGTCGCTCACCTCCACGGCGAGGTCGGGCAGCCGCCTCGCCCGAGCCGATCGTGCGGCACCGACAGCACCTTCGGCGCCGCGTTCGGCAAGTAGCGCGGCGAGGTTGTACTCGAGGCCTCGCGACACCGCGTCGACGAGGGTGAGCCGCAGCGGCCCCGTGTCGTCCCGTGCCGCTGCGGACGACGATGGCGCCACGGCCGGGATGGCCTGCGCGTCGGTCCGGCTGGGGGGAACGACCGCAGCGGCGGCGGTCGCGAACGAAAATGCGACCACGATCACGAGTGAGATCACGCTTCTGCTCATCGGACGGCAAGCCCCTTCCACAGCAGATCGGTCACGAGGGCGGCGTCCTGCTCCGCCGAGTCCGCCGCGTCTCCGCGGAGCCGGCGACGGATCACGGCACGGGTGAGGTCGAAGATTGCCCGGGCGGCGGCCTCGGCGGATACATGACGCACGACTCCGGAGGCCATCGCCTCGGTCAGTACCACGCCGAGCTCCTCGATCTGCTCGCGCGCCGATGCTTCGAGGGACTTCTGGAGGCTGCCACCCTGGCCAATGTCGCTCCACGCCTCGCTCTGGTAGACCGAGAAGAACAGGAAGTGCTCCTCGAGGTAGGCGAGCTTGGTCGCGACGAAGGCCCGGATCGCCTCTTCGACGCTCCCGGCGGATCTCAGCGCAGCGATCGAGCGGTCCTTGAGCTCACCCACGTAGCATGCAAAGGCGGCGCGGTAGACCTCCTCCTTGGAGGAGAAGTAGAGGTAGACGGTGCCCTTGGCGATTCCTGCCTCGCGCGCGATGTCCTCGACCGTCGCCCTGCCGAATCCCTTCTCGCCGAACACCTTGGACGCCGCGGACAGAATCTCCGCGGTGCGGAACTCGGTCAGTACCATGTGTCGCGTCCGTGGCATCGAGAGGTATGGCTCCCGGGTCATTCTACTGACCGATCGGTCAGCGTTGGTCGGGCAACACCGCTCCCGGCACTGACATTCCGAGGTGGGGCACCTGACGCCGCAAGAAACACAGGCTCAGCGCCGGTGGCGGATTCGCACTCCCGGGCCGGCACGAATACGGCAGGGAACGCGTTATGATGGCGCGCAGGAGATGGCGGGGTGGCTGTGTTGTTCATCTCGCGTGGGACCATGTCCGGCGTCAGTCGGCTGGTGACCTGCTTTGCCGAGCACTCGGCGGTCCGCCTGGTCTCGCGGGAGGAGCTCGTCGAGGTTGTCGACCGCCATGGCGCGCTCGCCAGCCGGGTCGTCGAGCAGCTCGCCTCGGCCGACCGCGCCTACGACCAGTTCAGCCGCTGCCGATACCCCTACCTCGTGCTAATGCGTCAGGGTCTTCTGGAGCAGCTCCGAGGGGACGGGATCATCTACCACGGCTACTCCGGCCACCTCCTGCTGCCGCCGCTGCCGCACTTCGTCCGGGTACGCATCGAGGCGCCCCTCAGCCTCCGTGTCCCGCTCACAATGGAGCGGCTCGACTGCGACGAGGAGGCCGCCCGCAACTACATCCGCGAGGAGGACACCCGCCGCGTGCGGTGGGCCCGGTTCATGTACGGGCGCGACATCCGCGACCCGAAGCTCTACGACCTCGTCCTCAATCTCGAGCGGCTCAGCCTCGAGACCGTCTGCCACACCCTGCTGCACCTTCTCGAGTCGCCGGAGCTCATGTGCTCCGAGGAGTCCCGTCTCCGGCTCGATTCCATGCGGAGCGCCGCCGCCGTCGAGGCGGCCCTGGCCTCCGATCCTCGCACCCATACCTTCGAGGTCGGCGCTCAGGTCGAAAGTGGATCCGCACGGCTGACCGGACCTTACCTCGAGCAGGAGACGCTCGCGGTCGTGCGCGAGATCGTGCTCAAGATCCCGGGCATCGACTCGGTCGACTACGCCCCGGGCTATGCACCTTTTCTCGGGGCGACCTCGTAGCGCGGGGAACAGCCGAGCTGCCTCCCCGACGTCCGAGCAAGGAGATTGACGATGCCTGAAGCCGCGTTCGAAGACGACGTCCGATCCTCCCTCGGAGACATCCGCTCGCTGGTGGCGCGAGCGGTCGAGCTCCAGAATGCAGAGAACGACCTCGGGCACGAGGTCCAGGACCTCCAGCGCCAGCGCACGGCTGCGATCGAGGGACTGCTCGACCACGCGAGCTCCACCGCCGCCTCGAATCGCATCGCGACCGAGCTCGCCACCGAGCGGACCTCGCTCACGAGGGAGCAGACGCGCCTTTCGACACGCTCCACGGAACTCGGCAACATCCGCACCGAGCTCTCGCGCGAGCGTTCCGCCCTGGCTGGGCAGCGGACGGACCTGTCGGTGCTACGGACCGATATGGCCCGGGCGCGCACCAACCTCGCGGATCAGCGCACCGGCATGGCACGGACCCGGACCTTCCTGTCGGAGCGCCGAACGCACCTCGCCGACAGCAGGACCAGCCTCGCCAGCCAGCGGACGAACCTCGCCACTCGGCGGACGAGCATGTCCAAGCTCCGCACCGAGCTCGCCCGCGGACGGACCTACCTCGCGCTCACCCGAACCGGAATCGCGTTCCTGACCCTGGGCGTCGGCCTGATGCGCTTCTTCGGCCTGTCGTGGTGGAGCCTATTCGACATTGCGCTGATCGCGGGGAGCGTCGTCGCCACCGGCGTCGGGCTTCGCGGCTACCTGAAGGCGACCCGCTTGACGCGCGTCCTGGACAACCTGCTCGCGGCAGAGTGACCCGGCGGAAGGGAAGGACCATGGACAGTGTCATCGCGCGGGCGATCCACGCCGAGATCCCGCCGGTCGCCATCGTTTTCTCCGACACCATGCCCGACGGGGCGATGCAGTTCACCGAGGGCCGCTGGGGGTGCGTGATGTGGCTGCTGGCCAATGCCGCGAAGGGACGGCGAGCGGTCGCCGACAGCCGCACGTTTGGGTGCATCGGCGGCGGCGTCGGGCTCGGGTTCGGCAACCAGTACCTCAACTGGCCGGGCGGCATCGAGTGCTTCTACGGTTTCCTCACCACGGGAGACGCGCGCACGAGCAGCGCGATCGACAAGGACCCGACCACCGCCGTACCGATGAGCCGCAGCTCCGCGGAGCACATTCTCCTCGGTGAGGGCTACCTGAAGACACCTGAGCTCGCGGCGCGCTTCGTCGCTGCCCTGCCGATGACCGAGGTGCCCGCCCGCTATGTGGTGCTCGAGCCGCTCGCCGGGGTCGGCGGCGACGAACGCCCCGAGGTGGTCGTCTTCCTGGTCGACCCCGACCGGCTTGCCGCGCTGACGGTCCTCGCAAACTACGACCGCGAGGACAACGAGGGCGTGATCATGCCGTTTGCGGCCGGCTGCCAGGCGATCGGCATCCTCCCCTACCACGAGGCCCGCTCGGAGCAGCCGCGTGCGGTGGTCGGACTGGTCGACCTCTCGGCGCGCGCCTACATCACACCCCAGCTCGGCCGCGGGCTGATGAGCTTCGCGGTTCCGTTCGCGATGTTCGAGCGGATGGAGGCGAATGTCGCCGGGTCCTTCCTCGAGCGCAGCACGTGGAAGAAGCTGATCGGCGACTAGGAGCGTGACCTGGTGGGAAATGCGGTCTAGGAGCTACACACTCCTAGGCTCGGCAATCCGCGTGCTCTGGTGACGTAAACTGACCCAGCGCCTACTCGGGCCGCTCGTGGCCTCGGAATGCGTCGACGGGGGGACCACATGTCACAAGCGGGTCGTCATGTGATGTTGAGCGCCATCTGCGTCGCACTGCTTTTCGCAGTGTCGCCGGTCATCGCCCAGGAACCCCCGTCGCCTGCCACGGCCACGGCCGCACCGAGCTTCGACCCTGTGGCCGCGACCGACGCCTACCTCGCCCGGCTGTCGCCCGACCAGCGGCACCGGTCGGATGCCTACTTCGAGGGCGGCTACTGGCTGCAGCTCTGGGACTTCCTGTATGGGGTCGGCGTCGCCCTGTTGGTCCTCGCGACCGGCATCTCGGTCCGGATGCGGGACCTCGCGGAACGGGTGACTCGCCGGCGCGCCGTCCACACCTTCCTCTATTGGCTCCAGTACCTCGTGCTGACGAGCGTGCTCATCTTTCCCTTGACCGCGTACCGCGACTTCTTCCGCGAGCACGCCTATGGCCTGGCGACCCAGAGCTTCGGAGGCTGGCTGGGTGACCAGCTCAAGGGGCTCATGGTCGGGGCGGTGCTCGGCGGCCTCGCAGTGGTCGCAATCTACGCCGTGGTGCGGCGCGCGACCCGCTCGTGGTGGATCTGGGGCTCGGCGGTGGCGGTCGCCTTCCTCGCCGTCGCCATCGTCATCGCACCGGTCTACATCGCACCGCTGTTCAACACCTACACTCCGCTCGGGGACCCGACGGTGCGCGAGCCCATCCTGCGCCTCGCCCGCGCGAACGGCATCCCTGCCACCGACGTGTACGTCTTCGACGCATCGCGCCAGACCACCCGGATCAGCGCCAACGTCAGCGGGCTCTTCGGCACCGAGCGTATCTCGCTCAACGACAATCTCCTGAACCGGTGCAGCCTGCCCGAGATCGAGGCCGTCATGGCGCACGAGATGGGCCACTACGTGCTCCATCACTCGATGACCCTGCTGGTCGAGTTCGGCCTCGTGATCGTACTTGGCTTCGCGTTCCTGCGCTGGAGCTTCCCGTGGGTCGCCCAGCGGTGGGGTCAACGATGGGGCCTACGAGGAATCGGCGACGTCGCTGGTCTGCCGCTCGCCGTCCTCCTGCTGTCGGTGTTCTTCTTTGTCATGACGCCGATGATGAACACCATCATCCGGTCGCACGAGTCGGAGGCCGACATCTTCGGGCTCAATGCTGCCCGTCAACCCGACGGCTTTGCCGAGTCGGCGCTCAAGCTCGGCGAGTACCGCAAGCTCGAACCCGGCCCGATCGAGGAGTGGATCTTCTTCGACCACCCGAGCGGCCGGACGAGGATCCTGATGGCGATGCAGTGGAAGGCCGAGCAGCCGACCGCATCCGAGGGCGCCGCTGGGAGGGACTGAGCCACAGAGTCACAGAGGGCACAGAGCGACACAGGGAGAGACGGAGCCGCGGGGGGCAAGCACGCTGGCTCACAACTCCCACCGCCAGACCTTGCCGGGTTCGGGAGGCGCGACTTCCAGCCTTCTCGATTGAACCGCCAAGGCCGCGAAGCACGCAAACAACGGTGCCAAGAGCATTCACAATAAATACTTAGCGCTCTTCGCGTCGTGGCGGTTCAGATTCTCGCGCGCGTCCGAGCCGGCCAGGACGGCCGAGGAGTGGTAGCTCTGCCCGGGTTTCGGGACAGCCTCCGCGCTCCTCCCCCACGCCTTGCTTCTTCGCGCCTTCACGAGGGATTCGGCCGGAGGCCCGGCTCGGCCGCGAACCGGGCCTCCGGCCGAATCCCTCGCTATACTAACGATGCCGCCCCGCCGGCACCGGAGGACTGCATGCATCGAGCCGCTGCCCCCGTCAACGCCTGCTGCGCCCTCGTCCCCGCGTCGTCCTCGCAGGTGACCCTCCACCCACGGTGGGCAACGCGCGCGCCGTCTTCGACCTCGCCAACGCCGAGCTGCTCGTCACGCGGGCGGTGACGCGATGAGCCCGGAGCCCGCCGGAACGGTTGCCATCGTCGACGATGAATCCTCGATCCGTGACACGGTCGGCGTCGCCCTGCGTCGGGAGGGCTACGCCGTCGAGTCCTACAGCGACGGCGCCGCCGCCTGGGAAGCCTTCGCGAAGGCGTTGCCCGACCTCGTCATCCTCGACATTCTCATGCCCCGAATGGACGGTCTCGAGCTGTGCCGGCGGCTGCGCGCCCTGTCACCGGCCCTGCCGATCCTGTTCCTGACTTCCAAGGACGACGAGTTCGACCGCGTCCTGGGCCTCGAGCTCGGTGCCGACGACTACCTGTGCAAGCCGTTCTCGATGCGCGAGCTCCTCGCCCGGGTGCGGGTGCTGTTCCGGCGTGTCGCCCTCGCCCGCACCCCGGTCGACACCGAACAGGTCCTGGTGCGGGGCGCGCTCGAGCTCGACCAGGCGCGCTACACGGTGCGCTGGAAAGGGCTCGCGGTCCCGCTGACGGTGACCGAGTTTCTGATCCTCCAGGCGCTCGCCCGCCATCCCGGACACGTCAAGAGCCGACGCCAGCTCATGGACGAGGGCTACCCGCACGACGCCTTCGTCTCCGACCGGACGATCGACTCGCACATCAAGCGGCTGCGCAAGAAGCTCGCCGCCGTGGACCCCGACTTCGACGGGATCGACACGGTCTACGGCCTCGGCTACCGCTTCCGTGAAGGTTGACCCGATGGGGCGGTTGAGCCGCGTACTGTCGCGCCTGCCGGTCCGCCTGCTCGCCTTCAACGTCCTGCTGGTGGCGCTGCCGGTCGCCGGCGTGCTCATCTTCGACACCTACGAGCAGCAGCTGCTCCAGGCGCAGGAGCGCACCATGGTGCAGGAAGGGCGGCTCCTCGCCGCCGCAGTCGCGGCCGAGGGTCGCATCGAGGCGGCGCCGGTGCGAGCGATCCTGGTCCAGCTCGAGCAACGCCACGAAGCCCGTCTGAGGATCGTCGACGGCGACGGGATGTTGCTTGCCGACTCCGCGGCACTGGGGCCCCGGCGTCCGGCGGACGCCGAGCCGCCGCCAGCCGAAGGTCCCCAACGCGGCTGGCTGTACCGCATCGGCTCGCTCCCGTTCCGCCTGTTGAGGGGCCCAGGGGAGTCGACCGACGCCGCCAGCGAGGCGGTCGACGTGTACGAAGGCGCGACCGTCCTCAGCGGTCCGGAGGTGCGGCGCGCTCTTTCCGGGCGCTACGGCGCAGCCACCCGGAGGCTCGGCGGCGACCGCCCGGTGGTCGTCTTCTACAGCGCGATCCCGATCCGCATCGACGACCGCGTCGTCGGCGCGGTGCTGGTCTCCCAGTCCACCGCCCGGGTGCTGCGCAGTCTCGACACTGTGCGCCTCGCGGTGTTCGAGATCTTCCTCGCCACCCTCGCGGTCGCGGTCGTGCTCTCGCTCGTGGTCGCGACCACCATCGCCCGGCCTCTGGCCCGGCTGCGACGCCAGGCCGAGGCCGTCGTCGACCGGCGCGGCCGCCTGCGCGGTGGGTTCGCGGCGAGCGACCGCCGCGACGAGATCGGCGATCTCGAACGCGCCCTCGCCGAGCTCACCCGCAGGCTCGAGGTCCACTTGGCGCACGCCGAATCGCTCGCCTCCGACCTCGCCCACGAGTTCAAGAACCCCCTCGCTTCGATCCGCACCGCCGCGGAGCTCGCCGCCGACACCGAGGAACCGGACGAGCGCGCCCGTTTGGTCGGCCTGGTCCAGCGCGAGGTCGCTCGGCTCGAACGCCTGATCAGCGAGGCCCGTGAGGTCTCGCTCCTCGACGCCGCCCTCGAGCACGAGACCCGTCGCCACGTCGACCTCGAGGTCCTGGTCCAGGGCGTCGTCGAAGGGTTCCGGCTCCGGCTCGGTGGACGCCCGTCGCTGGTGCTGGCGGTGGCCGACCATTCGCCGACGGTGTCCGCCGACCCCGACCGTCTGACCCAGGTCCTCGAGAACCTGCTCGACAACGCCACCGGCTTCTCGCCGCCGGAAGAAACGGTCACGGTGGCCCTGCGCGTCGAGCAGGCCGAGGCGGTGGTCTCGGTCGGCGACCAGGGGCCGGGGATCCCTCCCGAGCACCTCGAGCGGGTCTTCGACCGCTTCTTCAGCTACCGTCCGAACGGCAACGCCGACCGCTCGCACAGCGGGCTCGGCCTCGCGATCGTCCGCACCATCGTGGAGGGCTACGGCGGCACCGTGCGCGCGTTGGCGCGGCCGTCCGGGGGCGCCGAGCTTGTCGTCCGGCTGCCACTCGCCGAGGGGCGTGGGTGAGGCTCCGAAGACCGCTGCTCGGCAACCACGAGCTGATGAATGCGAAAGGGCGCTTCCGCTATGTCTCCCCCGCCGGTTTTGACGAGTTCGCCACGGTGCCCCCGAGCGGACGACCTGGACCGCGCCCGGCCCGCACTGATCGCAGAGGACGCTGGGAAGCGTTCCGCCCGGGCGGGCCGACGGCTCGGCACCTGGCGCACCGCAACGTCGTGGCCGTCATCGGCAACACCGTGTTCGTGCACGGCGGCATGCTCCCGGAGGTGGCTGCCTACGGTCTCGAGCGCCTCAACGCCGAGACGCGATGGTGGCTCTCGGGCGAGCTGGCAACGCTGCCAAGCATCGTCGATGCACACGATGGCCCCGTGTGGAGCCGGCACTCCTCCGACGACCCCTCGCCGGAGGACTGTGCCACCCCTGCCACGACCCTGAGAATGCTCGGATCGCAGCGGATGGTCGTCGGCCACACCGTGCAGGACGAAGGGATCGAGCCCGGTTGCGGGAACACGGTATGGCGGATCGACGTCGGTCTATCTGCGTACTACGGCGGGCCGACCCAGGTGCTCGAGATCGCAGACGGCCAGGTCCGGGTGCTCAGCGCGACGCCAAGCTGAGCTCAGCCTGGCGGAAGGTCGCCTGCGTCCACCACAGAACCTCGTCGAGAAAGCGGTCGGTACGGGCGACCTTCGGGCTCTGCCGACCGCGACGTACGCTGCCGATCAGGATCGGCACCTGCAAGCTCATTCCCCGCATCGGATCTCCTCAGCCCCTCGACAGGGCGCGGTCGAGCGACCAGCGTCCGGCTCCGAGGATCACCAGCGCGGCGACGATGCCGAGGACCAGAATGTGGTACTCGAAGCCCTCGCCCGCCTGCTGCCCCGTCCAGTTCATGAAGAACCCGTTGCTCGCGTGCACGGTGGCGACGGCGCCGAGCATCTCGACTCCGATACCAAGCGCCGCGAGTCGGGTCATGACGCCGGCGATCAGGGCCAGTGATCCGAAGAACTCGATCATGATGACCAGGAAGACGATCAAAGTCGGCAGCCCCATCTTCTCGGTCATGAAGCCCATCGTGCCCGAGAATCCGCTGCCTCCCCACCAGCCCAGCATCTTCTGGGCGCCGTGGGGGAACATCACGATGCCGAGTGCGAGGCGCAGCAGCAGCGGCGCCCAGCCGTCGTCGGTCGCGAGCAGTCGATTCCAGAACGTTGTCATGGTGACCTCCAGTGGTCGGTGCAGCTCAGCCGCCCGCGCTCGTTTCGCCGGCGGCATTCAGACCGAGCTTGCGGCACAGTCGAGCAAGCTCGGCCTGTTCGTCCGCTGTCAGCGCCGAAAGGTCGGCGACGATGGCCGCAACGTGGTCGGGGAAGATCTCCTCGATCAGATGTCGGCCCGCGTCCGTCAGGACCACCGTCACCACCCGCCGGTCGGCGCCGGCGGCCCGCCTTCGTTCGACCAGGCGGTCCCGCTCCAGGTTGTCAATCACGGTGGTCAGGTTGCCGGTGCTCCTCAGCAGCTTGGCGGCGAGGTCCTTTTGGCACATCGGACCGCGGTGCAGGATGGCTTCGAGCACGCCGAACTGGCTCTCCGTCAGCTTCGCGAGACGGGACTTGGCGTTGGCTCGCGCGCCCACCGTGTTGGCAGCGCGGCGCAGCTTGATGAAGGCGTCGAGCGCCCGACGTTCCGCGATCGTACCCGAGTAGTGCGTTCCCATCCCGCCTCCCGGCCTGATGAACGAAGGCCGGCTGCAAAATATTTCGAACTCAAATCAATCGACGTCTTATCGAGCTGCCGACCTCCATCACCTGTTCCGACACGCCCCAGCGGACTACCATGGCATGGAGGACGCGCGCAACCGCCGCGCCCACGTCCGCCTGTCACGTGCGAAAGGACTGCGATTGATGGGTGCAGGCCGCCTGACGACACTGCTCGCCGCAGGGCTCCTCGCCGGGCTGTTCTGGGGCAGCGCGACGGTCGTTGGTGGGTGGCTGGGACACAGGCTGGCGAAGCGCGGACTGTCCGGACCAGGGGCCGCCGCGCTTGGACTGGCGGCCTACGCCGTGGTCGGCACTTTCATTGGGCTCGTCGGCGCGTTTTACTGGCCCCTGCTGGCGACCTTGGCGCTGCTCCCCAGCGTGGTATCGGCACCACGTTGGGTCCGTCCGACCCGGATCCGGACGGCCCTTGCGCCCTGGCTCAACGCGGTCCGCCCAGAGCCCGTCGCGGTCGCAACCTTCGCCGTCGTCGCGGCGGGCTACGCCGTGCTCGCCACCTTGCCCCTGTTCCACCACGACATGGTGGTCAACTATCTGGCCGTCCCCAAGGCCTACCTGCTCGCCGGCAACGCGACACCGCTGCCGTCGAACGTCTTTTCGAGCACCTCGATCGCGCTGCACGCACTGTTCGCGTTCCCTCTCGCCCTCAACGCCCTGCTACCGGACGGACCCTTTACCTTCGGCTGGGGCACCGTCTACGGCGCCTTCCACCTGATCGCCATCCTCGCGTCGGTGTGGGCGCTCGGCGCGGTCCTGGCCCGAGCTCTGCCCGTTTCCGCCGAGGCCAAGCGCGGCGCGGTCCTCGGCGCCGTGCTCTGGCTGACCATGCCCCAGACGACCTTGCTCGGGGCCCTCAAGCTGGTCGAGATGGTGACGACCTTCGTCGCCCTGGCCCTGGTCGTCGAGGTCGCCGAGCGCAAGGAGGGTTCGTGCCTCGGCGGAGCCGCGCCAGGTCTAATCGCGGGTCTGCTCGTCGCCGCCAAAGCCCAGCTCGGCGCGTTCGCCGCGGTGGCCGGTGTGATCCTCCTGGTGCGGCGGCGGTCGTTGCGCCCCGTGCTCGGGTTCGTCGCCGGCGCGTTGCTCATGCTCGTCCCGCAGCTCGTGCGCAACGGGATCGCCTACGGCGCGCCGCTGTTCCCGTATGTCGGCGGGACCGGCGAGCCACTGGCCGCGGCCCGGGACTGGATGTCGATCAACGCCGTCGCGCTCCCGGGTGGACCCGTCGAACTTGTTCACCGCATCGGATCGCTGCTCACGCTGCAGCCTGAGACGGGGATCAGCATCGCCCTGCTGCTGCTTGCGATCCTCGGGCGGGTACGTTCGCCGTGGCTGTACGCGCTCGTCCTGCTGCCGCTCGTCGCGCTGTCGGCCGCCTCCGGCGCCGCCTACCACGTGCTCCGCTGGGGGCAGTCGTCGCTGGTGCTGCTGTTCGGCGCCGCCGGAGCCGGGCTCGCGGCGCTGCTCGCCCGCCGCCCGCTGCTCCGACTGCCGGCGGCGGCGATGGTGGCGGCGGCGATGCTGCTCGCCGGACGTTTCACCTGCGACACCATCGGCGGCTGCTCCCAGTTGCTGCTGGCCCCCGAGAAGGTCGTGGCCAGCCACATCCCCTCGCTTCCAGCGCGGGAGCTGCTGATCCGGGACCGGAACGCCAGGGTGCTCTACCTCGGGGAGCTCGACGGCTACTACGGGCTCGAGAACGGCGTCCTGCCTTCGCCGCACGATGCGGGCCCGCTGTTCGCCTCGCTGGTCGCGCCGGACCCGGACACCACGCTGCGGCGGTTCGCCGCCGCCGGCATCGACGTCCTCGCCGTCGACCGGGCGTTCGACGACATCCTCGGTCCACGAGCGCCTTGGGCGGCGCTGACCGCGGACCAGCGGGCGGTGCTCGGACGATTGCTGCGTGCGCTCGAACCGATCGACGTCCCGCCGCCCGTTCGGGCGTTCCGTGTCGGCGCGCCGGACACGACGGCAGACCCCGGACACTGACCGAGACCGGTCGCACCCTCACATGCTCGCTGAGATCGGACCGCTGTCTCTGTCGGGTATAATCTCCCATCGGTCACGACGAACCAAAACACACGCGAAGAAGGAGGACCGGATGTCCATGATGAAAGAGTTCCGGGAGTTCGCGGTCAAGGGAAACGTGCTCGACATGGCGGTCGGCATCATCATCGGCGGCGCCTTCGGAACCATCGTCAAGAGCCTGGTCAACGACGTCGTCATGCCGCCCATTGGCATGCTGCTCGGCGGCGTCGACTTCTCGGATTTCTTCGCGGTCCTCAAGCAGGGCGCCACCGCCGGGCCCTATGCCACTCTCGCCGCGGCTCAGGAGGCGGGTGCGGTCACCATCAACTGGGGCCTGTTCATCAACTCAGTGATCAGCTTCCTGATCGTGGCGTGGGCGGTGTTCATGCTCGTGAAGTCGTTCAACTCCCTCAAGCGTAAGCAAGAGACCGCCCCCGCTGCGCCGCCAGCCCCGCCGCGCCAGGAGGTCCTGCTCGAGGAGATCCGCGACCTCCTCAAGTCCAGGAGCTGATCGACTGAAACACAGAGGCACACAGACACAGAACGACACAGAGGGTTTCGATCAGACCTCTGTGCTCCTCTGTGTGTCTGTGCCGTTGTGGTATTCCGCTACTTCCTGCTGCCGTCGAGAGTGTCGAAGAGTGCGAGGTACTCGCCGGTCAGCTTGTGGCTCGGCACAAGGTGGATCAGGGGCTTCGAGGCCTCGTGCGACTCTCGGATCTTGACCGAGCTCGACAGGTACGGCTCCAACACCGGAAGCCCCTCCTCTTTGAGCTCTTCCACGACACGGCGGGGCAGGCGGGCGCGCGCCTGAAACTGATTGACCACCACGCCCGCGACCTTGAGCTTGGGGTTGTGGTCGGCCTGAACCTCGCGCACGCTGTCGAGCAGGCCGTACAGCGCGCGGCGAGAGAAGTCGTCGCAATCGAACGGGATCAGACATTGGTCAGCGGCGATCAGGGCCGAAAGGGTGAAGAAGTTGAGCGCCGGCGGCGTGTCCATCCACACCACGTCGAAGCCTTTGAGGTCGTTGAGGGCGTCGCGCAGCTTGTACATTTTGTAGCGCTGCTCGAGCTTGGACTGCAGACCCTCGAGCTCGGCCGAGGCCGGTAGCACCCACAACCCGTCGAAGCGGGTCGGATGCAGGTACTCGCGGGGTCCGTCCTTGAACAGCTTGAAGCCGAGGGTCTGGTCGAAGAAGTCGGCCGCGTTCGGGCTCGCCGAGGCGGCCTCGGCACCGAGCAGGTAGTGGCTCGCGTTGGCCTGGGGGTCGAGGTCGACCACCAGCGTCTTGGCGCCCCGCTGCGCGCCGATCGCGGCGAGATTGCACACGATGGTCGACTTGCCGACGCCGCCCTTCTGGTTGAACACCACCCAGCGCATGGCGCCTCCCCGGGACCCGCGTGCGCTTCCGCACGAAGCCGGGTCCGATATCGCACACTATAGGCGTCTTGCCGCAGTGCGTCAAGACCGAGTTGTCGCCCGCCCCTTTCATGCCGCTGTGCGGCGGCGGATAATGGTCCCGATGGCCGCTCGGCACGCCCCGTCCGGAGATCCCCCGCTCTCGATGCGCTGCGCGAAGCGACACGGGTGGCGCACATCGCCGGGAGGGCTTCCCTGATGGTGGACGATCGTAGGCCACGGCGGGTCGAGTCGGGCCGGCGCCGGCCGATCGCGTACCCATCGGCCGTCGGTCCGGCGGTGCTCGCAACCGTCGCGATCGTGGTGCTGGTGATCGCGATCGGCCAACTCACACGTCGGCCCGCACCTCCCCCGCGAGCACCTACCCTCCCGACGCCCACAGTTCCGACCCTCGCCCTCCCCACTGCCACAGTCACCGCGACGGCGACGGCCCCCGTGGACGTGGAGCTGGTCTCGGCGTGGGTCGAGGCGGCCGCTTCGCCCACCCCAACCATCCCGTCCGTGCCAACACCCGCCCCGCAGGCCACCCGCACCCCTCGGCCGGCGCCCTCGCTCGCCGACTGCGTCACCTTCGGTTGGTCGACCCTCCAATCCTACGAACCGCCGGCGGCGCAGGTCATCGTCACCATTCGGGCCGAGAACCACTGCGGACGGGTGCTCGCACCCCTCGAGCTCTGGTTCGAGATCCGCGGCTACCGCCAGGGACAGCTCGTACAGGTCGCCAGGGGTCACCCTTTCGACTCGGTCGGGACCGTCTTTCCAGCCGAGCTGACCGTAGGGCTGCCGGGTTCCGAAACCTGGTACGACCGCATCACCGTCGAGATCATGGCACCCCGCTGAGACCCAGGAGGCCATCGTGGAGACCGACACCAGGACCCTCGAGAACCGCACCCTCACCCAGATCCTCGAGGAGTTCATCCCGTTCAACCGCTTCCTCGGCGTGCGTACACTCGAGCTCGGCGACGGCCTCGCCCGGCTCGAGCTGCCGTTCCGGCCCGAGCTGGTTGGCAACCCGTTGCGGCGGGCGCTCCACGGCGGCGTGGTCTCCATGCTGCTCGACTCGACCGGGGGCGCCGCGGTGTGGACCCAGATCCACCGCGACGACCTCCCGTCCACAATCGACCTGCGGGTCGACTACCTCCGGCCGGCCCGAGCGGAGGCCCTCGTCGGCAAAGGCAGGGTCGTCCGCCTCGGCAACCGGGTCGGCGTGGTCGAGCTGCGCGCCTACCACCACGGTGACGAGGACCGCCCGGTGGCGGCCGGGATGGGCGTGTACTCGATCCGGCGCGCGACCGGCAAGGATGACGCGGTCCCGTGGCGGCGCGTGCTCGCCGAACTCGAAACGTCGAAGTGACATCTGCCTGCCGCCACACGGTAGACTCAGAGAATGCAGCGCGCAGACGTCGGCCGTCCGACCCTCGGCGAGGAGATCGCCAACAGCATCACCCACGGCATCGGTGCAGTGTTCGGCGTGACCGCACTCACCATCATGGTCGCGGTCGCCGCGACCTCCGGGGACGTCTGGGGCGTGGTCGGCGCCAGCATTTTCGGCGCCACCCTGGTGCTCCTGTACACAGCCTCCACCCTCTACCACGCCATCACCGCACCTCGCGCCAAGAACGTGCTGCGCATCCTCGATCACTCGGCGATCTTCCTACTGATCGCGGGGACCTACACGCCGATCACCCTGGTCAGCTTGCGCGGACCGTGGGGCTGGTCGCTGTTCGGAGCGGTCTGGGGCCTCGCACTCGCGGGCGTCCTGATGGAGGCGACGCCGCTGCGCCGCCTCCCCGCAATCTCACTCGTGCTCTACCTCATCATGGGCTGGGCGATCGTGGTCGCCGCCCGTCCGATCGTCGCCGCGATGGCGTCGGGCGGCCTCACACTGCTGATCGCCGGCGGTCTCTCCTACACCCTCGGCCTGACCTTCTACGGCTGGAGACGGCTGCCCTACTCGCACGCGATCTGGCACCTGTTCGTGCTCGCCGGCAGCACCTGCCACGTCCTCGCCGTGGTGCTCTACGTCCTCCCGGTCTCGGGATAGAGCACTTTTCACCACAGAGACACAGAGACACAGAGACACAGAGAAGGGCACAACGCGGCACAGCGCCTCCAGACGGTGCTCGGCACCGTCTGGAAGCGCTCTGTCTCTGTGTTCCTCTGTGCCTCTGTGCCTCTGTGGTTCAGACGCTCTGGTGCGCTCCCCGGCAGGCGGGGCATGGGCACAGGGCGCGCAGGGTGTCGAAGGCGTAGATTCCGGTCCCGTGACCGTCTGAGAATCGCAGCGACAGCGCGTAGCGCCCGACCGGCCGCAGCTCAGTGAGGCTGACACTCTGCTGCCACAGCGGCAGCGCCGGCCGTTGGCGCTCCGCGCGGCAGGCCGCGCACGGGCACTCTCGGCGCAGCAACGCCGCCGGGTACACCGAGCAGTGACTGTCGGGCCAGCGCAGCTCGAGGGAGTCGGCGGTCGCCGCCTCGACCACACATCCTCCGAGGTCGAGCGGGTAGCCGCTCATCGCCCTATCCCTTCACCGCGATGCTCACCAGCCGGCCGGGAACCACCACCACCTTGGCGACCTGCTTGCCCTCCAGGTGGCCGCGGACCTTGTCGTCGGCGAGTGCGAGCCGCTCGAGCTCCTCGCGGGGTAGGTCGGGGGCGACATGTAACCTGCTGCGAACCTTGCCATTGACCTGCACCGGGATCTCGAGCAGCTCCTCGGCGGCAACCGCTGCATCGACCTCCGGCCACCCGCTGGAGAAGATGCTCTCCCCGCGGCCGAGGCGTTGCCAGAGCTCCTCCGCGAGGTGGGGCACGATCGGGCTCAGGATGCGCAACACGGTCTCGAGGGTCTCGCGCAACACCGCCGGATGCGCGGAATGGGCGCCGGTCCGGGTCAGATTGAGCAGCTCGTTGCAACGCGCGATGGCGGTGTTGAACTGGAAGCCGCCGTCGATCGCGTCGGTGACTTTCGCCACCGCCTGGTGGGTGCGGCGGCGGAGCTCGCGGTCGGCGTCGCCGAGGTCAACCGGAATCGGCGTCCCTGGCAGCGCGACCCGATCTTGGTTGCCGACCACCAGGCTCCACAAGCGGTTGACCGAGCGCCAGGCGCCGTTGATACCGCTCTCGGTCCAGATCTGCATCTGGTCCGGCGGGTTGTCCGAGAGCATGTAGAAACGCACCGTGTCGGCGCCGTAGCGCTCGAACATCGCGTCGGGGTCGACGATGTTGAGCTTCGACTTGGAGATCTTGGTCATCGAGGCCTGCACCTGTCGTCCGCACTCGGCGCAGGTGGGCTCGTGGATCACGTCGCCCTCGCGACGGCCACGCACCTTGTCCTCGGCGAGCCACTTGTGGAGCTCGCAGTAGTAGGCGGTCTTGCACACCATGCCCTGACAGAACAGGCGTGTGAACGGTTCGTCGAAATCGACCAGTCCGAGGTCGTGCAGCGCCATCGTGAAGAAGCGCGCGTAGATCAGATGCATTGTCGCGTGCTCGATACCGCCGATGTACTGGTCGACCGGCATCCAGCGCGTGATCGCCTCGCGAGAAAACGGCGCCGTGGGGTTGTCGCTGTCGCAGTAACGCAGGAAGTACCACGACGAGTCGACGAACGTGTCCATCGTGTCGGTCTCGCGCTCGGCCGGACCGCCGCAGTGCGGGCAGCGGGTGTGGACAAAGGACTCGCTGGATGCGAGCGCGTTGCCGCCGCCGGCGCGGAACGCGACATCAGTCGGCAGCAATATCGGCAGCTCGGACTCCGGCACCGGGACGATGCCGCAGTCGGCACAGGTCACGATTGGTATCGGGCATCCCCAGTAGCGCTGCCGGGACAGCAGCCAGTCCCGCAGCTTGTAGTTGATCTCGGCCGCGCCGAGCCCGCTCGTGTCGAGCCACGAGATGATGTCGCCCATGGCCTCGAGGTTGTGTCGTCCGGTGAAGGAACCCGAAGCGACCATCGTGCCGGGGTCCGTATACGCCTCGACCATGGTCTCAGGGTCAAGCTCACTCCCGTCGGGGCGGATCACGACCCGGATCGGCAGGTCGTAGGTGCGCGCGAACTCGAAGTCGCGCTGGTCGTGCGCTGGCACCGCCATCACCGCGCCGGTGCCGTAGGTCATGAGCGCAAAGTTCGCAACCCACAACTGCACCGCCTCGCCATTGACCGGATTGGTCACGTGGAAGCCCGTGAAGACGCCGACCTTCTCGCGCTCGGCGAGGTCGCGAGCCGAGGTCGATCCGGTGCGCATCTCGCGCACCGCCGCCATCACCCGTGCCTCGTGCGCAGTGCCCCTGACCAGCTTCTCGACCAGCGGATGCTCCGGCGCCAGGGACAAGAATGTGACTCCCCACAGGGTGTCCGGCCGGGTCGTGAAGACCGGAACCTCGTCGCCGGTCTCTGCAACCCGGAACACGACCCGGGCGCCTTCGGAACGGCCGATCCACTCCTTCTGGAGCTTGAGCACCGAGTCCGGCCATCGTCCCTCGAGCTGGGCATGGTTGTCGAGCAGGCGTTGGGCGTAGGCGCTCATGCGGAAGAACCACTGCGACATGTCCTTCTGCTCGACACCGGTGCCGCAGCGCTCGCAGGCGTCGTCCTTGACCTGCTCGTTGGCGAGCACGGTCTGGCACGATGGGCACCAGTTCACCGGCGCCGTCTTCTTGAACGCGAGGCCGCGCTCGAAGAAGCGGAGGAAGAACCACTGGGTCCACCGGTAGTAGTCGGGGTGGCTGGTCGCCACCTCGCGCCGCCAGTCGTAGCCCCAGCCGGCGCGCGTCATCTGCTCGTGCATGCGCGCGATGTTGGCCTCGGTGAATGCGTGCGGGTGAACGCCGGTCCGCATCGCCGCGTTCTCCGCCGGCAGGCCGAACGAGTCCCACCCCATCGGCGACAGCACCTTGAAGCCGCGCAGCAGCTGGTAGCGCGCGACCACGTCGCCGAGCGTGTAGTTGATCACATGGCCCATGTGCAGCACGCCGGACGGGTAGGGGTACATGCACAGGGCGTAGAACTTCGGCCGCGGGTCGTCGTCGCGGGCCTCGAACAGCCCGCCCTCGCGCCAACGCTCCCGCCAGCGTCTTTCAATCTCTGAAAACTCGTAGTCCTGGCTCATCGTCGCCTCCGGGAGCCCTCGACGCCCCGACCCGCGCCGCGGGGAACCCCCCGATCGCAGAAGCCACAGGATACCGCAGTGCGGCGGCCCCCCACCCGCACAGCAGGGCGGCCCGTGGAACCCGGATCGCTGGTCACCCCGCCGAGGTCGTAGGATGGAGGTGAATCAGCTCGGTTTCGTGACCGTGCAAAGGAGACCGCCATGCCGTCGTTTCGCGCTGTCGCCGCCGCCGTCGTGCTGTTCGGCTCGACCCTCGCCGCCGCCCAGGAAGTCACCCGCGTCGAGGTCGTCAACCTGCCCGGAGTGCAAAAGGTCGAGGGAGACATCCACCTCAAGGGTCCAATCCCGTCCGCAACCGCCATGCGATTCCAAGAGACCGTCGTTACGCCGGTGGAGCGCAGCGAGACCACGCGGCTCACCCTGGTCGGCTCCGTCTCAACCGAGGGGTTCGCGTGGGTCACACTGAGCCTGGCGGGTGAGATCAAGGGAACGACCACCCGTGCCGGTGCTGTCGGCGCCATTCTGGTGCCCGCCGAGGAGCCTGTGCAGCGCGCGCTGACCGAGGACGGCCTGTATCTGTTCCCGCTCGAGGCCACCGCCGAGGTTGCAGTCGGGGCTCGCGGTTGGGTGCGCGATCAGCGGTCACGACTGTCGGTCGGCTTCGCCCGCTACAACCTCTACCTCTTCAACTCCACCGACAAGTCCGTTGGCACCACCGTCTGGGTCTACCTGAGCAACTCGTGAGGACTGCAGAATGATGCGCGTCAGCCCGACGATGCTCCTGCTGTTCGACATCGACGGCACACTGCTGCTGACCGGAGGCGCCGGCTCACGGGCGATCGACCGCGCCTGCCGCGAGCGCCTCGGGCTCGACGGCGCGTTCGCCGGCATCTCCCCGGACGGCAAGACCGACCCGATGCTGTTCGACGAGGTTCTCGTCCGCCACGGGATCGACGCCGAGCCGGAGCTGGTCGCGGACCTGACCGAGCGCTACGTGCGGTACTTCGCGGAGGAGATGGACGCCTCGCCCGGAGCCCGGTTGCTGCCTGGGGTCGTCGAGACCCTCGACGAGGTGCGCGCGCACCCGGGCGTCGCGCTCGGCCTGCTGACCGGCAATCTCGAGCCCACCGCGTGGGTCAAGCTCGCCCACTTCGGGCTCGACGGCTTCTTCGCCTTCGGCGCCTTCGGGTCCGACGACGCCGTACGGGAACGGCTCGTTCCGATCGCCGTGACGCGGTCCGAGGAGCTGCTCGGGCACCCGGTCGGGTGCGGCAGACACGTGGTCGTCATCGGTGACACACCCCGCGACGTGGCCTGCGCCCTCGCCAACGACGCCACGGCGGTCGGCGTTGCGAGCCATCGCTACCCTCGTGCAGCACTGTGCGCCGCCGGCGCGCACCACGTGCTCGAGGACCTGAGCGACCCGCGCGCTCTTCCGGAGCTGCTCGGTCTCTCCAGAGATTCTCGCAACAGGAAGCGGGCTCTTCGATATCCTGGAGGGCGATGACCTCTGACGCTCTCGTCCGCGGCGATCGCGCGCCTTTCCCGGGGGACCTCCACTGGTGACCACCCGCCGCGACTTCGTCCGTCTCGGCGCCGCGGCGGCAGCTGCCGCCAGCCTGCGCCTGGGCGCGGCAGCGACTCCACCCAACAGGGCGGCGAAGGAAAGCTCGCTGCGGCTGCTCGTGCTCGGCGGAACCGGTTTTTTCGGACCCCACCTCGTCGAACGCGCGCTCGCTCGCGGTCACACGGTGACGCTATTCAACCGCGGGATCACAAACCCCGGGTTGTTTCCCGAGCTCGAGACGCTCCGTGGCGACCGTGAGACCGGCGATCTCTCCGCCCTTGCGGGACGCACATGGGACGCCGTTGTCGACTCCTCTGCCGTGCTGCCGCGCTGGACGCGCGAGTCGGCGCACGTACTGCGGGGAGGCGTAGGCCAATACGTGTTCATCTCCTCGCTCTCGGTCTATGCCGACACCTCGCGGCCCGGCCTCGACGAGCTCGCGCCGGTCGCTCGCCTGGGCGATCCGGCGAACGAGACGGTGACCGCCGCCACCTTCGGCCCCCTCAAGGCAGCCGCCGAGGCCGCAATCCGAGCCGAGCTCCCAGGGTCGCTCACGGCGCTCCGCTCAGGGCTGCTCGCCGGGCCCAACGACCCGACCGACCGCTTTACCTACTGGCCAGTCCGGATCGACCGTGGCGGCGACGTGCTGGCGCCCGGCAGAGCCTCGGATCCGATCCAGCTCATCGACGTTCGCGACCTCGCAGACTTCGCGGTGGCGGCGATCGAGACGGCCGCCACCGGCACGTTCAACGTTGTCGGACCGCTCGCCCCAATGTCGATCGCCGAGATGTTGTACGGGATCCGGGCGACGACCGCAGCTGACGTACGGTTCATCTGGGTCCGGACCGAGTTTCTGTGGGAGCAGGAGGTTTCGCCCTGGACCGACCTCCCGGTCTGGGTTCCGCCACGCAATGGTCTCGAGGGTTTCGCGCGCTTCTCGAACCGACGAGCGGTCGCCGCCGGCCTCACGATTCGTCCTCTCGCCGATACCGCTCGCGACACCTTGGCCTGGTTTCAGGGCCTGCCCACCGCGCGCCGAGTGCAGCTGAGAGCCGGCCTCACCCCGGCGCGCGAGGCCGACGTGCTCGGGAAGTGGCGCCGGCGGAGGCTGCTCGAGGCGCCGAAGGTCACAGCCTAGCGCCGGCAGGGCCCCGGGAGGCCACAATCCACACGCCCGCGACGGTGTTTGGGAGCACGTTTCCGGCCTTTCACCTGCGGTTCTCACCGCGTCACGTTGCGAGGGCGCCGAGGCGCCCGTCAGCGCTGAGTCATTGAGCGACCAGGCGCCGAGTCGTATGGATACACACGTCGGAGGCGCCGAGCTGCGAAGGGGCCGGCGGTGGCTGGTAGATCGGCGCCCGTAGCAGGGAGGTGGTAGGAAATGTCGCGGGATGCGCACAGCGCATCCGAAGCCGCGCATGCCGCGGAGCCCCCACGGTGCCGCCACCTTCTGGACCTCCTTGCTGGGGCTTTGCGGCAGGCGCTGCTAGTGGTGCAATACCGCTTTCTCGACCGCGAACAGGTCGCATCCCCCCGGTGCGGGCGCGACGCCCGGGGACCACGCCAGCGCGTTCGGGTCGCAGCCGTAGACCGTGCCGCCCTGAACCCAATAGGCGGCGACATCGTTGACCAGCACGGCGGTGCCGTCCCCGAGCGGCCCCTCGACGACCCGAGTCGCGATCACGTTGGCCGCAAGAGTCTGCGTGACGAGCGCGGACGCCTTCGGCGGACCCTCGAGAAGGCGCTCGGTGACGACCATGCCTGCGACGACGACGGCGAGCGCACCGATCACGACCACCGGCCACATCCAGGTCCTCGTCCGAGGTCCGGATTCGGCGATCGGTTCGTCCTCCTCTGCGGGTGCGGGGACGACAAACGGCTCACCGCAACGCCGGCACTGCTGCTCGCTGCCCGCGTACCGTGCCGGAACCTGCATCGGGTGACCGCACCGGGCGCAGAGATGAACGATCGCGCTCGCCAAAGGCACTGAAGAGGCCTCCGCGCCAAGCATATCCGATCGGGCGTCGGTCGATGATGTCGTGCGTCACCACCGCTGTTCCGACCAACCAAAAAGGACGTTAATCTCAAAATCGACAGTTCTCAGTTGCGCGTGTTCGCACTCTGGGATAGCATCGGCCCGTGGCCATGGGAGGCTGCAAGGCTCCCTGGAAGTAGTTGTTTCGTGAGGATTTTTCGGCTCATGCGCGCGGAGCGGGGGCCCGAGCAGGTCGACGAGCACGGAGACCTTCAGCGTCGCTTCCGCGAGTTCCAGCATCTGCTCGATGCGAACCACCGCGTGCTTTCAACGCTCTCGGAGCTCGAGGAGAAGGCGCGCGGCACCGAGGCCTTTGGAATCGACTACGTCCTTTCGAGCTTCGCACTCCTGCGTGAGGGCACTGCCGAGGTGGTCGACGCGATGGTCGCCCTCGGGGGTGAGGCCTACGAAGGCCTGCGCACCGTCCTGGATGAGGTCAACTCCCGGATCGAGGCGATCCTGACCGGCACCCGCACGGTCCATCCGGATGTGCTGACGCTGCCGCTGTCAGCCATCGACCTCGAGCGCACAGGCTCGGTCGGCCCCAAGAACGCCCAGATCGGGGAGATGCGCAACCGCCTTGGGATGCCGGTTCCCGACGGGTTCGTGATCACGGCATCAGCGTACCGCCGCTTTCTCGAGTCCGGCGACCTCGGAAGCCGGATCTCACGGCGGTTGGAGAAGATCAACCCCCGTCACTACGCTGAGCTGACCGCCATCGCCCGCGAGATCCGTGACATTGTGGTCTCGAACCCAGTGCCGCAAGATCTGGACGACGCGATCCGTGCCGCGTACTTCGAGCTTTCCCGGCGAACCCGCGCCACCCGCTTCGCTCTCCGCTCCAGCGCCATCGGAGAGGGCGGCACGATCAGCTTCGCAGGCCAGTACCGATCCCTGCTCGGGGTGCGCGGTCCCGAGCTCGTCGACCGCTACCGCGACGTCATCGCCGGAAAGTTCAGCGTCAAGGCGATCTCCTATCTTCTGAGCCACTCGCTGGTTGAGACCGATCTCCCCATGAGCGTCGGCTGCCTCCAGATGATCGACGCGTCCGCCAGCGGCGTGGTTTACAGCCGGGACCCCGTCCGTCCGGAGGACGACGTCGTGATCGTCACCGCCGTACTCGGCCTGGGGCAGCCACTGGTCGACGGCTCCGCAGTGCCGGACACCTTCGTCGTGTCCCGCCGGGACGGGACGACGCTCCGTTCGAGCATTGCCCAGAAACCAAAGCGGCTCGTGCTCGACGAGGCATCCGGAACCGTTCTCGAGGAGGTTCCGCCGGCGCAGCGCCACGCTCCGGCTCTCGGTCCCGATGTCCTCGCCGATCTCGCCGATCTCGCCTCGCGTCTCGAGAAACACGGTGGCGGACCGCAGGATGTCGAGTGGGCGCTGGATCGGTCCGGCAAGTTGTTCCTGCTCCAGACGCGACCCCTCATGGTGCGTTCCGTCGTCACTGCGGGCGCGGTCGAACCCGACACGTCCGCTCTCGAGGTCGTTGCGCGGGGCGGCGCGACGGTGTGTCCGGGCGCCGGTGCCGGACGGGTGGTCCACATCGCGAACCGCGACGACATCCATACCGCAGCTGAGGGCTGCGTCCTCGTCGCCGAGCGGCCGCTCCCGGAGCTGGTGGCCGCCATGGACCGGGCGGCGGCGCTGGTCACCGAGTGCGGAGGCGTTGCGAGCCACATGGCGACCCTCGCGCGCGAGGTCGGTCTCCCGACCATCGCCGGCCTTCGCGGCGCGATGGGGCTGCCAGAGGGGATCGATGTGACCGTCGACGCAACGACCACCACCGTCTACGCCGGACGGCAGCCGGCCCTGATCTCGGCACGCCGCCGGCCGCCAGATCAGGTGGCGCCCGCAAACGATGCGAATCGGCTTCTGCGGGAGCTTCTCGGCGCGGTGGCCCCGCTCAACCTCCTCCACCCATCCGAGCCGGAGTTCAATGCGGCGAGCTGCAAGACACTCCACGACATCACCCGCTTCGCCCACCAGCAGGCGATGGAGGAGATGTTCCGCCGGGCCGGTATCGCCGAGGCTGGCCCCGAGGCCGGGCTGCGCTTGCGTACGACGACACCTCTCCAGATCAACCTTCTCTACCTCGAGGGCGAGCCCAGGCGCGCCCGAGCACGGGGATACGTAGACGAGTCCGACATTCACTGCGCGCCGATGGAGGCCTTCTGGCGCGGGGTGCTCGAGGAAGGTTGGCCGGCGCCGCCGCCGGTGAACGTCAAGGGGCTCATGTCGGTCATAAGCTCGCACAGGCGACGCGCGAACCGGACCGGGTTCTCCGAGGACAGCTACGCCATCCTCGGTCGCGACTACCTCAACATCAGCCTGCGCATGGGGTACCACTTCTCCAACGTCGAGGCGATGTGCACGGCGGAGCCGAACAAGAACTCGATTCGCATCCAGTACAAGCACGGGGGCGCGTCGATCGAGCGCCGGATCCGTCGCATTCGCCTGATCACCGAGATCCTCGCCGCCGCCGGCTTCGAGAGCTTCTCCAAGGGCGACTTCCTGGACTCGCGCATCGCCTACCTCAGCGCGGACGCGGTCCTCGAACGGCTCCACGTGCTGGGCCGCCTTGCGATCATGACCAAGCAGCTCGACATGGCGCTGTCCACGGACGGCTTGACTGCCTGGTATCAAGCGGACTTCATGCGCCGCCTCGGTCTCGAGCCGCGGCGACGCCACGACTCCGGCAAAGAAGCCGCGGACGGCACGGGGCTGCCGTGAGCGAGCGGCCGTCGACGTCCGTCACGACGGGAGCATGAGCATGGAGATTGTCCGCGCCCGCGACATGATGATCCCCCTCGACGACTACCCCCACATTCCGTACTGGTTCAGCTTGCGCCAGGCGATGGCCGAGATGGAGAGCTTCCGCCTCGACCGCGACGGCCGCCACTCGCTACCGCGGGTGGTGCTGGTCTTCGACGAGGCGTACAAGCTGCTCGGCTTGGTTCGCCGGCGCGACATCATGCGCGGACTGGAACCCCGTTTCCTCCTCTCGGATCCGGTGCACCACTCGAAGGGCCTGTTCGACGTCAAGTCGGACCCGGACCTCGCCGAGATGACCTCTCAGGGAATCGTGAAACAGATCCGAGAGCAGTCGGAGCGCCCGGTCAGCGAGGTCATGCTCCCGATCGCAGCGACCGTTGACCACGACGACCACCTGCAGAAGATCGTCAACATACTTGTCGAAAACGATATGAGCCTCGTTCCCGTGCTCCAGGACGACCAGGTCGTCGGTGTCGTCCGGACCGTCGAGGTCATGCACGAGCTTGCCAAGCTCGTGCTCTAGGAGGGTGTAGGGCATTGCTGGTGGATGGATTTCGGAGGGCCGTGAGATGACCGTTCTTGGCGAATTCGAGGAGCAGTACCTGAGAGTACGGGCCGAGGATCCGCCGAAGACGGGCGTTTACGGCGCCCGAAAGGCGCCGCCAATCTATGCCATACACCCTCCTGACCCGGAAGGGATCGTGCCATGAGCGAGACCTCCCCCACCGTGCGCAGCTCGTCGTCCACGTCTCAAGGCCTGCCTCAGAAGCCGGATCAGATCTTCCTGTCGGAGGTCGCCCGGCAACCCGTCGACTGGAAGCGCGTCGGCTTCATCCTGCTCGGGCTCGGCCTGTTCATGCTCGTCTACCTGTCGCCGCCGTGGTCTGCTGCGGTCGACCCGAATGGCGAGTCGTTCGCCCTGTCCCCCGAGGGCAAGGCGTCCCTTGCGCTTTTCCTGCTCACCGCGACCTGGTGGGTCTTCGAGGTCATCCCGATCGGTGTCACCTCGATCGCGGTCGGCGTGTTCCAGGCCCTGTTCCTCATCCGACCGGCGCGGGTGGCGTTCACCGACTTCATGGACCCGTCGGTGTGGTTCATCATTGGGTCGATCGTGATTGGAATGGTCTTCTCGAAGACCGGACTGACCAAGCGGATGGCCTACCGGATGCTGGTCCTGGTCGGTGAGCGCACGAGCATGATCTACCTCGGCTGCTTCGTCATGACCGCGGGTCTCACCCTGATCATGGCCCACACCGCGGTCGCCGCGGCCGTGTACCCGCTGCTGATGGCGATCTACTCGCTGTACGAGGAGGGCGACCGACCGACCCGTTTCGGCAAGGGCCTGTTCATCGGGATGGCGTTCGTGGCCGGCGCCGGGAGCATCGTGACCCTGCTCGGCGCCGCCCGCGGCGCGGTCGCGGTCGGCTTCTTCAAGGACATCGTCGGACGCGAGATCACCTTCTTCGAGTACAGCTACTACCTGTTCCCTGTCGGCTGGGGGATGGTCGCCCTGCTGTGGGTGTTCTTCATGCTCTTCCTCCGGCCCGAGCGCAAGACCATCCCGGGCCTGCGCGAGCGTGCAAAGAGCCTCTACGCCCGGCTCGGGCCGATGTCCCGGGCCGAGATACTGACCCTGGTGATCGTTTCTTCCGCGATCACGGTCATGAGCCTGCGCTCGTTCGTGCCGGCGTTGCAGCCCCTCGACAAGAGCGCCATCATCCTCGTCACCACGGTCCTCTTCTTCGTCCTGAAGGTGCTCAAGATCTCCGACCTCGAGGAGATCCCGTGGAACATCGTCCTCCTGTTCGGTGGTGCGATGAGCATCGGCTTCTGCCTGTGGCAGACGGGAGCGGCCAAATGGATGGCCATCAAGTGGCTGATGATGTTCCAAAACGCCCACTGGTTCGTGTTCGTGATGGGCATCTCCTTTTTCGTCCTGGTGATGACCAACTTCATCATGAACGTCGCGGCGATCGCGATCTCGCTTCCGGTCGCTCTGGTGATCGCGCCCTATCTGCACGTTGCGCCCGAGGTGGTACTGTTCGCCTCGCTCGTCACCGCCGGGATGCCGTTCATGCTCCTGGTCGGCGCCGCACCCAATGCCATAGCCTACGAGTCGAAGCAGTTCAGCTCGGGGGAGTTCTTCCTCTACGGCCTGCCTGCGAGCCTACTCCTGATGGTCGTGCTCGGGCTCGCCGTCGCGGTGATCTGGCCGCTCATGGGGATGCCGGTCCTGGCCCCGTAACGGGCGCGCTCTTCGGGTTGCACTCGACCCGGTTTCGGCCAGAGCGTTTGGCGGTGTAGAGCGCATCGTCGGCCCGCTTGAGGAGGTCGTCGAGGCCACGGTCGCCGGAGGAGAACTCAGTGACCCCTATGCTCACCGTCACCGACACCTTATCGCCGTTGCCGCGCACACGCAGCCCAGCAAGACGCTCCCGCAGGCGCTCGGCCGCCGCCGCCGCGGCGGCGATGGCCACCTCCGGCAGCAGGACCGCGAACTCCTCTCCACCGATCCGGCCGAAGAGGTCCTCTGTTCGCAGGGCGGCACGGCAGGCTCGTCCGATCACCGCCAGTACCTCGTCACCAACTGCATGTCCCCAGCGGTCGTTGACCTGTTTGAAGAGGTCGATGTCGAACATCATGGCGGACAGCGATCGCCGGTGGCGGCGGGCCCTGGCCAGCTCGGCCTCGCCGCGCACGAAGAAGCTGTGCCGGTTGTGCGCACCGGTGAGGACGTCGGTGGTCGCCAGACGGGTCAGGTCGTCCTCGAGCCGCTTCTGGTCGGTGACATCCCGGACCACGGTCTGGACTGCCGGTCCGTCCGAAAAGACCGCCTGAATGGACACAATCTCGACGTCCCGCCATCGTCCGTCCAATGCGTGCAGACGGATCTGCGCCGCCGGCAGCGGGCGTCCGTCGAGCTCGAGCGTGGCGAGGCGCGACTCGATCAGGGCGGCCGAGTCCGGGTCGAGGAACTCTGGGATGCGGAGCCCCACCACCGACGACGGGTCCTCGGCGCCGGCGATCTGTGCCGCGGCCTGGTTGGCGTAGATCACCTCGCCCCCTCGGTGGACGACAATCGCGAGCGGCGAGAGCTCGACCAGGCTGCGGTAGCGCTCTTCGCTGGCGCTCAGCGCTTCCTCGGCCGCAGTTCGAGCTTCGACCTCTCCGCGCAGCTCCTCGCGGGCTTCCCGTTCCGCCTGGAGAGTCGCGAACTGGCTGCGGCGCGTGCGCTGCTCAAGGCGGGCGCCGAACGACCCGAGCACGTTGACCAGGACCAGGTAGAGCACGACCAGGGCGAGCTCGTTGGGTCGAGGCTCGAACCGACTCAGGACGATCCAGAGAAACCCAAGGCTCATCATCACCGCACAGCCCGTCGTCACGATCTGCGACGCCGGGACGAACAGGTACACCACCAGCAGGATCACGATCACGGTCAGAGCGTGCGCGATGACGTGGCCCGGGCTCAGCGCGATGATCACGCAGGTCGCCGCACCCATCACCAGGATGATCGCCGCGAGCCCGGCGTCGCACCACCGCGGTCGTAGCGGTCCTCGGGTGAGGGCGAGGCCGAAGAAGAGCACGACCGCGGCAACCGCGACACGAACCCCGAGCAGCACCACGCGAAGTTCGACGGACTGCACGAGCAAGAAATCGATCACGAAGCCGGCGAGATAGAAGGCCGCCCCCGCGACCGCGACGAGCCGAATCCGCCGCGCAGTCGCCTCCCAGCTATGGGCCTGGTAGAGGGACTCCCGCTCGGCGCTGGTGAACTCGCCGGTCAGCCGGGAAATGTCAGGATCGTGCCCGCTCTGCAGAAGCCCTCCTGTGTTGGAGATTCACACCGGCCGAGCGTGACGCCCGAATGGTGCTTCTCGCGGACTCCGTACTCTCAGTCTACAGCCAGCAATAGTCAACGTGGGAGCCTGACTCGCGGCAGGATCTCATGCGCTGTCGGGCTCCGTGCGCCTTCCCAACTCACACGACGTCCCGACACGGCTCAGGTCAGTGGTGTGCTCGGCAGCTTCGAGGCCAGCGAGTTGCGGATCCACGAGGGATCGAGCCACTCGAGGGGATCCACCGAGGTCCCGTGCACGAAGACCTCGAAGTGGAGGTGGTCGCCCCCTGCGAGCCCGGTGGCCCCGGTCCGGGCGATGATCTGGCCCCGCGACACCAGGTCGCCCGCCGCCACATCGATTTGGGACAGGTGACCGTACCCTGTCATGACCCCGAGCCCATGATCGATGAGCACGAAGTTGCCGTAGATCGCGAGCCAGTCGGCATAGACGACCCGTCCAGCATTGGCCGCTGGCACCGGTGAACGAGCGGTCGAGGCGAGGTCGAGCCCGAGGTGGGTCTGGTGGTCGATGACCTCGCCTTTGTACTTGTAGCTCCGCCGGTCCGCGAAACCGGCCTGCACGGCGCCCCGGGGCAGCTGTAGGAAGGCGCCCTCCCACAACTGTCTGTCGGCGGTGTCGGACGACAGGTCCCGGATCACCTGGAGGTCCCGCTTCCGCTCGTCGCCGTTGATCTCGAGATACTGATCGAGCAGCGATCCCCGTGCCGCCAGCCCTGCCGTCCGGCTGACAATGGCCGGAACCACGCGTTCGAGGAAAGCGTCCGAGATGACGACCGTGTCGTCATGCTCCGGGCGGGTGCGGAACCCGTCGAGAAAAGGCTGCTCGGTCTGGTTCCCGGCATCGTCGACGGCGAATGCCCGTACCTGGTTTCCATCCGCGAGGTCCCATGGCACCGCGTAGACGGCGACCCGCTGGTCCGCTGGGAGGCCTCTCATCGGGGACGCCGGCGAGAGCGCCTGACCGGCGCGGACCCCGCATGAGGCAACATGGTCGCCGATCCTGAGCACGACCACTCCACTGCCGCCCTCACGGACGAAGTGTGCTTGGGAGACGATCTCGAGTCGCGGCGGACGGGTCCGAACCGGCAGCGTGATCTCCGCCTGAACGGGCTCGATGCGGCGCAGGGGGCCGTGGGCGCGGTCAGCGACCGCCCGCAGCACCGCGGGACCGTCGACCAGCCATGGCTGGGTGACGGTGCCGACGGTTGCATCGAGCACGGTCTCGCCATTCGGTTTGCGACCCGGCAAGGCGAACGGACTGGGTCGCGAGAAGCTCCGCTCGGCGATCACCTCGACCCGATCGCCCTGCACGAGCTCCAGTCGGACGGTGCCGAGACCGTCCTTCGGATCCAGGAAGCTCGCGCTGACCTGGTTGACGCTGCCGATCGCGGGGAAGGACGTCTTCAGCGTGATCTCCGGCGTCCCGCCGACATGGAATGCGCCGCGCGCCGCCCACGCCACCACGGCAATCGCCACAACGGCAAGTACGATTCGCCACCGGCCCCCGCCTCGCGACCGGCTCGGCCGCACGGTTCGACTGCTCATGAACACTCCCGGGTCACGTCGTTCCAGCAACGTGACAGCGGTTCACTATAGCGTGCACCGCGGGCACTGCACGGTGCGACCACGATTCTCTGCGACCCGGATCACGGACAACCAACGAGGATGTCAGAGGTTGGGGAAGCGCAGCTTCAAGGCCCGGATGACCAGGTCGGTGCAGCCTTCAATGCCGGACGCGCTGGTGTCGAGGACCATGTCGTAGACGTGCACGTCGTCGGGGTCGGCGTGGAAGTGGTGACGCACGAAGTCGGTGCGTTGCGCCTCGATCTCCTTGAGGCGGCGCTCCGCCAGCCGCCGTTCGAGTCCCTCCTGGCGCATCAGGTACTCGATCCGGGCCCCCTGCGGGGCAATGGTGCGCAGCCGGATGCCGTGCTGTGGGGGCAGCAGGAAGTTGGCGCCCCGCCCCACCACCACCACCGATCGGTCGGCGATGCAGGCGAGCAGGATTCTGCCGAGCAACGCGACGTAAGAGTCCTGCAGTATCAGGCGAGAGTCGACCAGCGCGTACAGGGTGTCGGCGATCCAGTTCGCACGGGTCTCGTCGAGCAGGGTGAGCATGTCGGGCGAGACCTTCAGCTCTCCCGCCAGGAGCTCGACGAGCTCCCGATCAAGGACCGACCAACCGAGGCGCTCGCCCACCAGCCGACCGACCTCCGCGCCCCCGGACGCAGCCTGGCGCGACACGGTCAGGTACGGATGAAAGCTCGCCTCGCGTGGGACGTCTCGGGTCCTGGCGGCGGCCGCGCGCGACAACACCCGCTGCAGGCCCAGCTGGAACTCCACCGCCTTCTCTGCGACTTTGCGCTGCCGCTCCGCAACGGTCATCGCCATGGCCGGCCTCCCTTCCCCCTTCCGGCGCCAGCGCGACCGCAGCCACCGGTGGGAACAGGCTCTGGTCTCTCCAAGAACAACCTATGCCGCAGCGTGGCATCGCGCCACAGACCGATGGGCATCACGAAAGAAAGGTGAAAGTGGCGTAGGGCGGAGCTTGGAGGCTGTCTCACAACTCCCACCGTCATGCCTTCCCGGGTTCAGGGGCGCGACTTCCAGCATTTTGGATTGAACCGCAAAGGCCGCGAAGCTCGCGAAGAACGATGCCAAGAGGATTCATAATAACTACTTAGCGCTCTTCGCGTCTTGGCGGTTCAAAACCTCGCGCGCGTCCGAGCCGGCTATGACGGCCGAGGAGCGGCAGTTCTGCTCGGGTCTCGAGACGGCCTCCTTGCCTCCGCCCGTGGCTCGAGCCGAGCGTGAGGTGAGGACCCGGGAGCCTATGGCCGCACGCCTCGAGCGCGGCCTTTCCCTCTGGCAAGGGATCAGGCGACCGGGTTGCTCAGGCAGCCGATCCCGGCGATCTCGACCTCGACCAGGTCGCCGGCGATCAGGGGACCGACCCCCGCCGGAGTCCCGGTGAGCACCACATCGCCCGGCTCGAGGGTCATGACGGCGGCCGCCCAGGCGACGATCACCGACGGTGGGAAGACCATTTCGCTCGTGTTGCCGTGCTGACGTGGATCCCCGTTGACCCGGCAGGTGAGCTCGCGACCTGCCACCGCCGCCTCCTCGACACCGGTCACCAGCCACGGGCCGAGTGGGCAGAACGTGTCGAAGCCCTTGCCTCGAGTCCACTGCCCGTCACGGCGTTGGAGATCCCGGGCAGTGACGTCATTGGCGCAGGTGATGCCTGCAACGACGTCCCAAGCCTCCTCAGGACGCACCCCACGGCATCGGCGTCCGATCACCAGCGCGAGCTCGCCCTCATGCTCGACCCGCTCCGAAAGCCGCGGCACGACGATCGTGTCCTGCGGACCGATCACGCTCGACGGCGGCTTGAGGAACAGCAACGGCTCCTTGGGTACTTCGGCGGCGTGCTCCGCGGCGTGGGCGACGTAGTTCCGGCCGACGCAGATGATCTTGGTCGGGCGCGCGGGCGGCAGGAGGCCAACGTCCCCGAGCCGGCCGATGACGCGTCCCGGACGCGACGCCTCACCTTCGAAAGGAGAGCCGTCGACCTCCGCCAACTCATCCCCGACGACGATGGTCCACCGCGCCTTGCCGTCGACCATCACCCGCGCCCAACGCACCGGCTCGCTCATCTCCCCGGCCCTCCGTTGACCCATCCTAACCTGCACATCTCAGCAACGTGAAGGCTGCGGACCGGAAGGGCGCCCTACGCCACGCGCTGCTACACTGAAGTTTCGCATCGCGCCAGATCGACGGCGCGGACCACGACTCGGAGGCCCCGGTGAACCTCCCAAAGACACCTGACGGACCGTCCCCACCTGTCGTGCCGGAAACGACACCGACGGCGCCGAAGGCGCGTCGCGGCCGCAAGGGCAAGATCAACCTCGGCCACCGGACCTACTACTTCAACCGCGAGCTGAGCTGGCTCGAGTTCAACCGCCGCGTGCTCGAGGAGGCCCTCGACGCCGTCAACCCGCTGCTCGAGCGGGTCAAGTTCCTCTCGATCTTCGGCTCCAACCTCGACGAGTTCTTCATGATCCGGGTCTCCGGCCTGCGTAACCAGCTCGCCGCCGGTGCCGTCAAGGCGCCGCCGGACGGGATGACGCCGGCTGAGCAGCTCGCCGAGATCCGCGAGCGGATGCTGCCGATGCTCGAGACCGCGCAGCGCTGCTGGTCGCGGGATCTGGTGCCGAAGCTGCGCGACGCCGGCATCACGGCGCTGAAGTGGGACGAGCTCAAGAACAAGCAGCGAAAGCTGCTGCGAAAACACTTCAAGAGCGACATTCTGCCGGTGCTGACGCCGCTCGCATTCGACCCCGGGCACCCGTTTCCGCACATTTCGAACCTGAGCCTCAACCTCGCGGTGGTCGTCCAGGACCCCGACCGGGGACGGCGCTTCGCCCGCGTCAAGGTGCCGCAGGTCTTCTCCCGGCTGCTCCGCATCCCCAGCGAGGACCGCGCCGGGACCTACGAGCGGCTCGGACTCGAAGAGCTCAGCTCGACCACCTTCGTCTGGGTCGAGGAGGTGATTGCGGCCAACCTCGACCTGCTCTTCCCCGGGCTCGAGGTGACTGCCGCCTATCCCTTCCGGGTCACTCGCGACGCTGACCTCGAGATCGAAGAGGACGAGGCCTCCGATTTGCTCGCGGCGATGCTCGAGGTGGTCGGTCAACGCCGGTTCGGCTCCGCGATCCGGCTCGAGGTCGACACCCGCATGCCCGCCGACGTGCGCGACATCCTGCTTCGTAACCTGCGCCTGGCGCCGTTTCTGCTCTACGCCCAGGACGGGCCGGTCGGCATCGCCGACATCGTGGAGCTGACCCGCCTCGACCGCCCCGAGCTCAAGGACGCGCCGCTGATCCCGGCGACGCCACCGGCCCTCGCCGCGGACGGAGCTCCGTTCGCCGCCATCCGCCAAGGCGACATCCTGCTCTACCACCCCTACGACAGCTTCGTGCCGGTGGTCGACTTCCTCAACGCCGCCGCGCGCGACCCCAGCGTCCTGGCGATCAAGCAGACCCTGTACCGGGTCGGCCCGAACTCACCGGTGGTGGCGGCGCTCATGGACGCCCGCGAGCACGGCAAGCAGGTCGCGGTGCTGGTCGAGCTCAAGGCGCGCTTCGACGAGGAGAACAACATCGGCTGGGCGCGCTCCCTGGAGCATGCGGGGGTCCACGTCGTCTACGGCCTGGTCGGGCTCAAGACCCACGCCAAGATGTGCCTCGTCGTCCGCCGCGAGGCCGACGGGATCCGCCGCTACGTCCACCTCGGCACCGGCAACTACAACCCGGTGACCGCCAGGATCTACGGCGATCTCGGGCTGTTCACCTGCGACCCAGAGATCGCGGGCGACGTCTCCGACCTGTTCAACGCCCTCACCGGCTACTCCCGCAAGAGCCGGTACCAGCGCCTGCTCGTCGCCCCGACCGGGATGCGGGAGGGGATCCTGTCCAGGATCGAGCGCGAGATCACCGCTCACAAGCGAACCGGACGCGGCCGCCTCGTGTTCAAGCTCAACGGCCTGGTCGACAAGGCATGCATCATGGCGCTGTACCGCGCCTCCCAGGCCGGCGTCCGAGTGGACCTGCAGGTCCGCAGCATCTGCTGCCTTCGCCCGGGTGTTCCTGGGGTGAGCGAGACAGTCACGGTGACCTCGGTGGTGGGCCGCTTCCTCGAGCACAGCCGGATCTTCTGGTTCGCCAACGGCGGCGACGAAGAGGTCCTGATCGGGTCCGCCGACCTCATGCCGCGCAACCTCGACGGCCGCGTGGAGGTCCTGGTTCCGGTCCGCGACCCGGGTCTGGTCGCCACGCTCCGCGACGAGATCCTCAAGGTCCACCTCGCGGACACCGCCAAGAACCGCCGACTGTTGCCGGACGGCAGCCACGAGCGGATCCGGCCGACCGACGGAGCCACCGCACTGGATTCCCAGCTGTGGTTGATCCGCAACCGCCAGGCCCTGCACGAGGACGACTAGCCCGCACGATTCATCAGCGTTCGTGGCGAGGCCGGCGAGGCGCCGTGCGCAGTGGGGTTTTCGAGCCGAGGAGCGCGCAGGTGAACCCGCCGGGGGGCTGGAGGAGGGGAGGATGCGGGGGCGGCGGGTCTGTGAGGGGTGGCCGGGGGAAAACTCGACAGTACGTCGAGCACTCCGAGGTGAAAAAGCACCGCTGAGTGCAGCGCATCGCCGGCCGCAGCAGAAGTCTGGTGAATAGTGCGGGCTAGCTTGTTCTCAACCTGGGGACAGGCTGAGAAAAGGAAGCAGCCCCCGGAGACCGGGGGCTGGAGTCTTCTCGGCAGGAAGAGGGCGTGGTTACGTTCGAAGGGACTTGGCGACGACCTCGAGCACGTCGTGGGTGGTCGCGTCATCCTCGCCCGTCTCGCGCTGGGCGTCGGAGAGCATCGCGAAGCAGAACGGGCAGGCGACCCCGACATTGCAGCTGCCGGACTCCTTGAGCTGCCCGTAGCGGGTGCGGTTGATGCGCTCGCCGAGCTTCTCCTCGAGCCACATCCGGCCGCCGCCGGCGCCGCAGCACATCGCCTTCTCGCGCGTGAGCGAGGCCTCACGCAGCTTCACCCCCGGCACCGCCCGGAGCAGGAAGCGCGGGGCGTCGAACTCGCCGTTGGTCCGTCCCAGGTAGCAGGGGTCGTGGTAGGCCAGATCCAGGTCCACGTTGTGGGTCAGCTTGACGCGACCCGAGCGCACCAGCTCGGCCACGAGCTGGGTCCCGTGCACGACCTCGTAGTGCCCCCCGAAGTCGCCGTACTCGTGGGCCAGGGTGTTGAAGCAGTGCGGGCAGTTGGTGACGACCTTCCTCACGCCGTACCCGTTCATGGTCTCGACGTTGGCCATCGCCAAGGTCTGGAACAGGTACTCGTTGCCGAGCCGCCGGGCGGCGTCGCCGGTGCAGGTCTCCTCCGGTCCGAGGATCGCGAACTTGATCCCGGCCGCCTTGAGGATCTTGACCAGGCTCTGCGACACCCGCTTGCCGGCATCGTCGTAGCTGCCGGCGCAACCCACCCAGAACAGGTACTCGAAGTCCCCGCCGGCCTCGGCCGCGAGCGGAACGTCGAGGCCTTCGGCCCAGGCGCCGCGGTTGTCTGCTGCAAGCTGCCAAGGGTTGCCGTTGACCTCCATGCCGCGGAAGGCAGGCTGGGCCTCCTCCGGGAACTCGGCCTTCTCGAGCACCAGGTTGCGGCGCATCTCGACCAGCTTGTCGACGTAGCTGATGTCGAGCGGGCACGCCTGCTCGCACCAGCGGCACGTGGTACAGGCCCAGATCACGTCGGGGTCGACCACCGCGGGGACCAGCTCGACGTCCGACGCGTTCCCGTGCTCGCCGGGACTGGCGAGGAGCCCGGGCTGCTCACGGTAGAGCTGGTCGCGGACCGACTTGAGGTACATGACCGGCTGCAGCGGCTTGTGGGTGATCGTGGTCGGGCAGAACTCCCGGCAGCGGCCGCACTCCGTGCAGCTGTACATGTCGAGCATCTGCTTCCAGGTGAAGTCGGTCACCGTGGCGACGCCGAATCGGCTCGACTCGTCGATGTTCTCGAGGTCCATGGTCGGCAGCTTGCCGCCCGGCTCGAGGTTGGTGAAGTAGACGTTGAACAGCGACGTGTAGACATGGAAGTGCTTCGAGTACGGCAGCTCGTTGGCGAAGTAGTACAGCGTGACCAGGTGGATCCACCACAGCGAGGTGTAGATCGCCTGCAGCGTCGCAGCCGGAAGGCCGGCGTACCACGACCCGATCAGGGACGAGACCGGCATCCAGCCTGCCTTCATCCCGGACGCGATCCGTGCTCCCTCCGACGCCAGGTCCGTCGCCATCAGGATGAAGATCAGCCCGATCACCAGCCAGGCGCCGAAGGACTGGATCACGCGGGGCGGCTCTTTGCGCGCGCGTCGCCACAGGGCGAAGCTGATCCCGACCAGCACCAGGACCTCGAAGATGTCCTTCGAGAACAGGTAGGCATGACCGACCGGGGTCTCCAGCAGCGGCAGCTCCCAACCCGCGAACAGCCCCTCGAGGACCATCGTCGCCGTGCGCAGGCTCACGACGAGGAAACCGTAGAAGATCAGGATGTGGTAGAACCCGGCGACCGGGTCGTTGAACATCTTCTTCTGGCCGATGGCGTTGGTCAGGACGTGCCTGAGGCGCTCCCCGACGCGGTCGAAGCGGTCCTCCCCGCGGCCCAGACGCAGCATCTGAAAGCGCCGGCCCAGCGAGAGGACGACGCCACCGATGCCGATGACCGTGAGGATCCAGAACCACACCACGCCCGGAATGCCGAGGAAGGCCCCGGCGGTGGCGTGATGTAAGGTCGTCGCGTGCTGCATGCTCCCTCCTTAACCTGCCTCGAGAGACGCGGATGGAGAACCCCCGAAAATGCTGGATCCGACCGTGTCACGGGCGGCACCCAGCGGTGAGAGAAGGTGGGCCACGACGGGAGTATATCAGAGACTGAATGAACGTTCACTCAGTGATTCTCACCGTCGGACGATGAGAATCACTTGTCAACTCTTCGGACCAGCTTGGCCAGTAGCGATGAGGTCGCGACCCGGATCGAGGAAGGCTCCACCCACAGGTAGCCAGGCATCACGGCGGGTGCCGGAACCGCATCGAAGGCCACAGGCTCTACGACGATCCGGCGGTGGGTGATGCCGTGGCGCACCGAGGGCAGCAGAACACCCTGCGGGAGTGCGTCCAGGGGCAAGAGCCGGCGGGCGGCGGGCTCCGGCGCCTCGCCCGCTCCAAGGTCTGCGAAGGGAGGGAGCCACAGGCCGCGCAGGATCGGGCCTTCGTCGACCCGCCGCAGCAGCCAGCGGCCGGCGGGGTCCACCGCGCACGCGGCCACCCACCGGCAGTCCTCGGCGGCTCTCAAGCGTCGCGGCCGCGGGAAGGCCTCGGGCCGGCCCTGGCTGCGTGCTGCGCAGTCCCCAGCGAGGGGGCACACGCCACAGGTGGGGTCGCGCGGTCTGCACACTACTGCACCCAGCTCCATCAGGGACTCGTTGACCGCGCCCGGCGGACGCCCGGCCATCCCCTCCTCCACCCACGCCAGGATGGAGCGCCGGCCTGCCGCCGCGCGCGGGTCGGCGTCGAGCGCGAGCACCCGAGAGGCTACCCGGAGCACGTTCCCGTCGAGCACCGGCGCCGGGATGCCGAAGGCGAGCGACCCGACGGCGGCGGCGGTGTACGGCCCGACACCAGGCAGCCTCTCGAGGGCCTCGGCGTCCCGCGGCAGTCCGCCAGCCGCGGCCGCGGCTCGTGCTGCACGGTGGAGCAGGCGCGCGCGACGGTAGTAGCCCAGCCCCGACCACGCCGCGACGACCTCGTCCTCATCCGCAGCGGCGAGGGCCTCGAGGTTGGGGAAACGCGCCAGGAACTCAACGAACCGAACCGTCACGCGGTCGACCTGGGTCTGCTGGAGCATCAGCTCGCTGACCAGCACGCGGTAGGGGTCGCGGGGCTCCTCGCGCCACGGCAGAGATCGGGCGTTCCGGCCAAACCAGGCGAGCAGTCGGTCGAAGGCGTCCACTGAAGCATCCTATCGCGCGACACAGGTCCGCGATGGTGCTAGTCTTGCCGCGCAGCGCTCCGGTGCGTGCAGTTGGTCGTTCGTTTGAATCACGCGCCGGCGCCGTCGCGGCCGCGGCCGAGAGTGCCGCGCCCGCCCCGGAGATCCATGACACGCACCATGCTCATCAATGCGCAGCGCCCCGAGGAGCTGCGCCTCGCCCTGATCACCGATGGAGTGCTGGACAAGTACGAGATCGCAGCCGCCGAGTCGGGCCTGACCCGCGGCAACATCTACCGCGGCATCGTCGCCAGCGTCCAGCCGAGCCTCAACGCCGCCTTCGTCGACTACGGCGCCGAACGCAACGGCCTGCTCAAGGCCGAGGACGTCGTGGCGTCCGCCGCCCACCGCAAGGCTGAGGAGGGCAGCAGGCCGCACATCGAGCGCGTGCTCGAGAAGGGCCGCCCGATCCTCGTCCAGGTGACCCGGGACGCGGTCGCCGGCAAGGGCGCGGCGCTGACCTCGAACCTCAGCCTCGCCGGCCGCTACCTGGTGCTGATGCCGCTCGACAGCGTCCGCGGCGTCTCGCGAAAGGTCGAGGACGAGGAGACCCGGCGCGAGATGAAGGAGAAGCTCGAGGGCCTCGTGCTTCCAGAGGGCTCCGGCGTGATCGTCCGCACCAACGCGGTCGACCAGAACAAGACCACGTTGAACCGGGACCTCAGTGCGCTGCTGCGGCTGTGGAAGCGGATCCGGCGCGAGTCCGGCCAGGGCAGGGGGACCCGGTTGCTGTACAGCGACCAGGACCTCATCGTCCAGGCCCTGCGCGATCTGCTCGACTCGAGCGTCGAGGAGGTCTGGATCGACTCCGACGACGCGTTCGACAAGGCCGAGCGGTACGTCCAGAGCTTCATGCCCCGGGCGAAGACCCAGCTGCTACGGTACCGCGAACGGATGCCGCTGTTCTCTCGCTTCGAGCTCGAGGACCAGATCGACTCGATCTTTCAGCGCCGGGTCGAGCTTCGCGCAGGCGGTTCGGTCATCATCGAGGGGACCGAGGCACTGACCGCGATCGACGTCAACTCGGGCCGCTCGATGCGCGGCGGCAGCCAGGAGGAGACGGCCTACTCCACCAATCTCGAAGCGGCCTCGGAGGTCGCGCGCCAGCTTCGCCTGCGCGACATCGGCGGCCTCGTGGTCGTCGACTTCATCGACATGCGTTCAGCGAAGCACCGACAGAACATCGAGAAGGCGGTCAAGGACGCCATGAAGGCCGACAAGGCCCGCTCCACGGTGGGCCGGATCAGCCCCAACGGGCTCCTCGAGATCAACCGACAGCGCCTGTCCAAGGCGCTCCAGCTCCGCACCCACCGGCCCTGCCCGACCTGCTCCGGCGCGGGCATCATCGCGAATCCCGAGGTTCTCGGACTCAACCTGCTGCGCCGGATCGAGACTCGCGCCGTGACCGGCCGTCTCAAGGCGGTCCGGGTCGAGCTCCACCCCGAGCTCGCCGATGCGATCCAGAACGGTAGGCGGCGCGAGATCGCCGACCTCGAGGCCGAGTTCGACCTCCATATCGACATCATCGCCGCGACCAGCATGCACCGCTCCGAGGAGCGGATCGAATGGCTCGCGCGCGAGAAGCCCCTCCCGGCCACCAGTGCACCTGCCGCACCCAACGTCGCCGATCTCGCGGACACCGGGCCGGCGCGGGGCGCGGCCGCCGCACCTCCTGCGAGCGCCGAGCCCGGCGAGAGCGAGACCGACGGCGGCGCCAAGCGCAGCAGCCGCCGTCGCAGTCGCGGTGGGCGGCGCCGGCGGCACGCCAGCGGCAGTACGGAGGACGCTTCCGCCACCGAACCCTCTCCCGATGCCCCCGTCGCGGCGGCGGAACCGGTCGAACCTGGGAATCTCGATCAGGCCGACCACGCCTCGGGGCCCGAGGCCGACGAGGCCGAGGTGGGCGCCGACGGGGGTGAGTCCCCAACCAAGCGCCGACGGCGCCGTCCGCGACGGCGGCGCTCCGGCGGCGCTGCCGGAGACGTCTCGAGCGACGGTCTCACGCCCGAAGGGGGCGAGCCGCCGCGAGAGCCGGTCGAGGCGGGTATCGACGGTGATGGCGACCATCACGACGGTGCCGGAGACGACGAGACCGAGCCCGGCGAAGATGGCGCGGACGGCTCGACCAAGCGCCGACGCCGCCGTCCACGACGGCGAAGGCGCTAGAGGCCCTGGCCGGGACCCCCCGCGAAGCGAGAATCACGAGGAGGCGTGAGATGCGGCGCCGGAAGGCCGCAGATTGCGCCTCAGTCGCGATTTGCGGCCGTGAGGAGGTTTCCGGCCGGGCCTCGAGTACAATCGGGTAACGCAAGCTCGAGACGCGGCACAGGAGGCGTAGTGGGAGACCTGCAGCCCGAGGAGGATGAGCTCGTCGCGCTGATGGTCGGCTACCAGAAGGGCAGCATGGATGCCTTCGCCCAGCTTTACAAGCGCCTCGAGAAACCCCTCAGCCGCTATCTGTGGACCTTCGTACGCGACCGGGCCATCGCGGAGGACCTCCTGCAGGATTCCTTTCTCCAGATCCACCGCGCCCGTCACACCTACACGCCGCCGAGGCCGGTGCGGCCGTGGGTGTACGCGATCAGCCGGCACGTCGCCCTGATGCATCTGCGCTCGCGGCGGCGACGCAAGGAGAGCATCGCGGCGGAGGACCTTCCGGAGGTGCCGGTGCCGCCTGAGCTCGAGTCGTACGCCGATCGCGCGACGGTCCACCGACTGCTCGCCACGCTCCCGCGCGCCTCGCAGGAGGTGCTGATCCTGCACCACCTTCTCGGCCTCAGCTTCGACGAGGTGGGACTGATCGTCGGTGCCGCCGCGGGCACGGCAAAGGTCCGGGCCCACCGCGCCATCAAGGCGCTGCGCGAGACCCTGGAGCAAGGAGGACCGGCAAGGTGACCAGTAGCACCTTGCCCGAGGCCCTTCGCCGCGCCGTCGAGGCCGACATGCGACCGGTCACGCCGCTGCCGCCCGCGTGGCGCCGGACCCTCGGCGTGGTGACGGTCGCCGCGCTTGCCGTCGCCGCAGCGCTCGTCACCTACTCCCTGCGCCACGACCTCACGACAATCCCACACTGGCTGAGCTGGGGATGCTCTGCGCTCCAGTTCCTTTTCGGCACCCTGCTCGTCGGGCTCGCGCTGCGCGAGGCGGTCCCCGGACGGGCCACGCCGAGCGGTGCAGCCGCCGTCGCCCTCGGGCTCGGCTTTGCCCTCCAGCTGGTCGTCGGCATCCTCACCTGGGTGGCGAGCCCGGGCGCCCCATTCAACTGGAGAGGCTTCTCTGGCGGCGTCGTGTGCATGCAAAACGAGGTGACGTTCGCGCTGCCCGCCCTGATCGTGACCTTTTGGCTGGTGTCCCGGGCGCTGCCGCTGCGGCCGTCGGTCGCCGGCGTCCTCGGCGGCGCGGGTACCGGCCTCGTCGCCGACGCGATCAACCACCTCATCTGCCCGATGAGCGACCTCCACCACGTCGTGGTCTGGCACACCGGCGCCGTCGCCGTGCTGGCTCTCGTCGGGTGGCTCGCTGGCACCTTGTGGGAACGTGTACGGCGGCCCGCCTGAGCCGCCGCGCCGGAATTGTCTCTGCTTGCAGCGCGGACCTCATGTTCCGCCGACGGTCTTTGAGCTCCGCGGCAGCGGGCCGGGGCTTTGCGGTGTGCGCCGCTTGCGAGAGACCGCGTTACGTCGGCTGGCCCGGCCGTCGATAGGCACCTCGGGTGGATGGTGCGAGCCGGTTTGTCTTCCTCACCCCCAACATCCGCAAGCTCGGCCGCGGTCTCATCCGAACAGGCCCAGTCCCAACATGATCAGCTCTCACCCCACTGATGCGCACAGCGCATCAAAGGAACCTGTTGGGCAGAGGCCCCCAAACACGTTCCCACTCACCAACCACCCTCCCCGAGCCTGTGCCCGACAGGTTCCTTGACAAGCCCGGTGGTGCCGTTCAGAGTGGTTTGCGACGCGGTGCGTCAACTTCGCCCGGAGGAAACATGACGAACGAGATCGAATTCAGCAAACTGTCCCTCAAGGACGCACTCGACCTCGCGATCTTCGTCGAGGACGAGGCGATGGAGCGTTACAACGAGTTCACCGACCAGATGCGGGCCCACCACACCGAGGACTCCGCGACCTTCTTCCGCTTCATGGCCGGCAACGAGAAGAAGCACGGCGACGAGCTCCGTGCGCGCCGCCAGAAGCTCTTCGGCAATGCGCCGTGTGCCGTCGACCGCTCGATGCTGTACGACGTCGAGGCCCCGACCTACGACCGCGCGCGAGCCTTCATGTCCGTGCACCAGGCCTTGCGCGTCGCGCTCGACGCCGAGGTCAAGGCCTGGAGCTTCTTCAACAGCGCCCTGCCGACGATCAAGGACGCCGATGTGAAGGCCCTCTTCTCGGAGCTCCGGGAGGAGGAGGTCGAGCACCAGGACCTGGTCAAGGCCGAGATGGCCAAGCAGCCGCCCGAAACGGACGTCGACCCGGACGATTTCGTCGATCCGCCGGTCGGCCAGTAGTGCGGGTGACCCGGACCAGGTCAGGTCTCGCCGCAGGCGAGACGCGAGAAGGAGTCTCGGATGCGGTTCTGGCCCGGCCCCGGAGCTGACGCCCAGATCGGGGTCCTTCTCGCCAACCTGGGCACCCCGGACTCGCCGACCCCCACCGCCCTGCGCCGCTACCTGCGCCAGTTCCTGTCGGACCCGCGCGTGGTCGAGGCCCCGCGAGCGCTGTGGTGGCTGATCCTCAACCTGATCATCCTCCGCGTGCGGCCGAAGCGTTCCGCGCGGCTGTACCGAATGGTGTGGACCGACGAGGGTTCTCCGCTTCTGGTCACCACTCGGCGGCAAGCGACGGCGCTGGCCTCAGTGCTCAGTCGTCGCAGCGGTTCGCAGGTCGTGGTCGAGGCCGCCATGCGCTACGGCCGGCCGGCGATCTCCTCGGGCCTGCGCCGGCTCGCCGAAAATGGATGCGGTCGGGTCCTGGTGCTGCCGGCCTATCCGCAGTACGCCGCCGCAACCACCGGCTCGACGTTCGACGCCGTCGCTCGAGAGCTCTCCGGGTGGCGCAACCTCCCGGAGCTGCGCATGGTCCGCTCCTACCACGACCACCCTGGCTACATCGCGGCCCTGGCAGCCTCGGTGCGCGAGGCCTGGTCCGACGGGCGCAGCCCTGCCAAGCTGATCCTCTCGTTTCACGGCATCCCCAAGCGCTATGCCGACGCGGGAGACCCGTACCCAGGCGAGTGCTGGCAGACCGCGCGGCTCGTGACCCGCGAGCTCGGGCTCGCCCGCAGGCGCTGGGCGCTCACCTTCCAATCGCGCTTCGGCCGTGAACCGTGGCTCACCCCGTACACCGACAAGACCCTCCAGGCCCTCGGCCGCAAGGGCTTTGCCGGAATCGACGTGGTGTGCCCGGGCTTCGCTGCCGACTGCCTCGAAACCCTCGAGGAGATTGCGGTCACCAACCGCGAGGGTTTCGAGCACGCCGGAGGCACCGACTACCGCTACATTTCCGCGCTCAACGACCGCCCCGACCACATCACCGCGCTCGCCGACATCTCCATCTCCCACCTCGCCGGTTGGGTCTAGCTGCACAGAGGCGTCCATGTCTCGTAGGGGCGCACCTTGTGTGCGCCCGTGCCGGGAACTCACCCAGCCCCACGAGGCGGAGGCAGGCTCCGCCCCTACGATCCCCCTCCTCCCCTGCTCACCCTTGCCTTCTTGCCTTCTCACCTTCTTAGCTTCCTACCTCTGGCATCTCGCTCTATTGGGCTCTGTGGAATTCCCCCTCCGGGCATGACGTGGCGTCCCGGCGTGTTGCAGTTCAAAACGGAGGCGGAGATGAGGATCGTCGTCTCGGGTGCGAGCGGCATGATCGGAACGCGGTTGGTGAGCGCGCTCCGCGGCGCGGGTCACGAGGTGGTGCGGCTGGTTCGAGGGCGCAGCCCGGCGGGCGCCGACGAGCTGCCATGGGACCCCGCGGCCGGGCCGCTCGAACCCGGTCTCCTCGCCGGTGCCGATGCGGTGGTCAACCTGAACGGCCGCAACATCGGCGGCGGAAGGTGGACCGCGACCACCAAGCACGAGCTGTGGTCGAGCCGAGGCGAGCCCACCCGGGTGCTCGCCGACGCCATCCGCAACGCCGAGCCGCCACCGAGGGTGCTGGTCAACGCATCGGCGACCGGCTACTACGGCGACCGCGGCGACGAGGTGCTCGACGAAACTGCCGAGCGTGGTTCGGGCTTCCTGGCCGATCTCTGCGCCGCCTGGGAGACCGAGGCAGAGGAGGCCCGCTCCGAACACACACGGGTCGTCTGCCTGCGCCTCGGCATGGTGGTGTCGGCGGACGGTGGCGCACTCGACCGCATGCTGCTGCCCTTCAAGCTCGGGCTCGGGGGGCCGATCGGCTCCGGCCGACAGTGGTGGCCATGGGTCGGTCTCGCCGACGCGGTCGGGGCCTTCCGGTTCGCCCTCGAGCACGCCGCTCTCGACGGCGCAGTCAACGTGGTCGCCCCCGACGCCACCCGCTGCTGCGAGTTCACAGCAGCGCTCGGGCGCGTGCTGCACCGGCCGGCGGCCCTGCCGGCGCCAGCGTTCGCGGTCCGGCTCGCCCTCGGCGAAATGGCCGACGCCCTCCTCCTCGCCAGCACCCATGCCGTACCAGCGGCGCTCAAGTCGGCGGGCTTCGACTTCGTGACGCCGAGCGTCGAAGACACCCTGCGGCACGCGTTGGGCCGGTAGCCGCTCTCGATGCGCGCTTGCGAGTCCGTCAGGTCGTGAGGACGTTGCACGCTCCTGACCCGCTCACCCCGAGCCGCGTCCATGCGGGATGGAAGAAAGTACAGAAAGGCGGCACAATCACATATCCCAAAATGTAAATTACTGCAAGACACTAGCTTCCGCCGGAAATCACGGCTAGATTGAGGGTATGCAACTCCGCTTCGCAGCCACGGATGGAGTCGGATCCCGGGCTGCACCAGTGACCTCCCAGTGGGGGCTCCGAACGGGTACCGCGGCACGGGTCGGCGGCCGTCGGGTACGATGGCGGTCCCGACTGCCGAGGCTCCGTCGGCAACTCGGGTTCACCCTGCCCGAGTTGGCTGTGGTGCTGGCGATTATCGCAACTCTGAGCGCGATCTCCCTGCCGCATCTGATGAGGGTGCTGAAGCAGACGGAGCAGGACTCGGCCGCCAACGACCTCCGCACCATCGAGCTTCTCATTCTCAACTACCAGCTCGAGAGTGGCGCGCTGCCCGACAGCCTGGACCAGCTCGGCACCAAGGTCCCGCTCGACCCGTGGGGCAACCCGTACCAGTACCTCCGCATCGCGGGTGCGGGCAACAAGGCCAAGGGCCATTGGAGAAAGGACCGTTTCCTGGTCCCGATCAACTCGGACTTCGACCTCTACAGCATGGGTCCGGACGGAAAGTCGTCGCCTCCCCTCACGGCCGAACCGAGCCAAGATGACATCATCCGCGCCAACGACGGCAGCTATGTCGGGCTGGCCTCGGAGTACTGACCGTGGGTAGAGGAGTGGCCCGAAATGTCTTCCGGAGCCGACTCGCGCGCCGCGTCCTGCTGCTCTTCTTCGCCAGCGCCCTGGCGCCCGTGACCCTGATTGGCGTGCTTTCCTTCCGCCAGGTGGCCACGAACCTCCGCGAACAGAGCCACAGACGGATTCACCAGCAGGCCAAGGCCGGTGCGATGGGCATCGTGGAGCGGCTTCTCCTGCTCCAGGCCGACCTCGACCTGGCGGTGAGCCAGCTCCGGTTCACCTCGTTCTCCGACGCGCCTCTGCCGGCCGCTCTCTACTCGCAGCTGACGGTTCACTTCAGCGGTGTGGCCGTCACCGATCCGACGGGACGGATCGAGGCAACCCTCGCCGGCGAAATGGCCCCCCCGGAACCGCTCTCCGCCGCCGAGAGGGAGCACCTCGACGCCGACCACACGCTGATCCGCGTCCGGTCGACCACGGGGCTCTTCTCACCGATCCTGCTCGCGCGCCGAGTGGATTCGCCGAGACTGGGAGGCGCAGTGGTCTGGGGCATCGCCAACGGCGAGTTCCTGTGGGGCGTCGGTCCCAAGAACCCGCTGCCCCCGTCGATCGAGCTCTGCGTCGTCGATGAGGCGGGCCACATGTTGATCCGGTCCGTGGCGATGCCGGACGACTTTCCCAGCATCCTCGCTACCAACGCTGAGACAAGCCTCGACCGCCGCTTCACCTGGACCGCGGAAGGCCACACGTTTCTCGCCGGGTTCTGGCCCATCTCGATGCGCACCAACTACCTGACCCCTGCGTGGACGGTGGTGGTCAGCGAAGACTATCGCCTCGCCATGCAGCCCGTCGCGGACTTTCGCACGACGTTTCCGCTGGTCCTCCTCCTCTCGCTGTGGCTCGTGCTGCTCTTCAGCCTGATCCAGATCCGCCGCTCCCTCGGCCCGCTCCAGGACCTCAGCGAGGCAACCTCTCGGATCGCCGCCGGCGACTTCGAAAGCCGCGTCGCCATCACCTCGGGCGACGAGTTCGAGGAGCTCGGCGACGATCTCAACCGGATGGCGGCCCGGCTGGGGGCCCAGTTCCGCAGCCTCTCCGCCCACGCCGAGATCGGACGCAGCGCGCTCGCCGGACCGAGCATCGCTGAGCTGGCGGCAAAGACGCTCGACATCGTGCTCGACGCCTCACCGTCGCTGTGTGTCGGCCTGGCGGTCGCGGACGCAGCGCCCCAGGACCGTGCGCACGCATGGGTCGTCCGATACCTGCCCGAGTCCGACCGGAAGATCGCCGATCGCGTGATCGAACTGACCGACCTCCCCGATCTTGAGGAGCTCCGTGAAGGGCGCGCCGTGGTCAGGAGCGGATCTCAAGCAGTCGAGATCGCGGCTGAACCGCTGCTGGGCGAGGTCGCGCGTGAGCTCGAGGTCGTGCAATTGGTCCCGCTGATCGGGGACCAGCGCCTGCTCGGCGTATTGGTCCTTGGAACCTCCACCGCCGCCGGGCTTCCCGACGATCTCCGCCAGTTCGCGTCCGACCTCGCCGACCAGCTCGCGCTCGCGATCCAGAGCTCGAAGCTCCGAGACGCCCTCGAGGCCGAGAGGCGCCGCCTCGGTCGCCTCGTGGAGCACCTGCCCGACGGCGTCCTGCTGGTCGACAGCGAGCGCCGAATCGTCCTCGCCAATCGCGTTGCGCGCCGTCTCCTGCCGGTACTGACGCCGGCTTCCGTCGGGGAGCGGATCGACCGCCTGGGGGGCGCCGCACTCGAGCGACTGACTCCCGCCGGTCCGGGTCCGCGCCAGGAGGTCGTGATCGAGCATCCTCAGCGGCGGGTCTTCACCGTGGCGACCGGAGAGATCGGCGCGCCAACGGAGTCCGCGTCCAAGGTCATCGTTGTGCGTGAGGTCACGCGTGAGCGCGAGATCGAAGATCAGATGCAGCGCCAGGAGCGCCTCGCAGCGGTCGGTCGGCTCGCGGCCGGCATTGCCCACGACTTCAACAACCTGCTGCAGGGAATCATCATGGCCGGCGAGGTCATCGCGATGAACGCGACCCTGCCGGACCCACTCCGGCGCATGGCCCGGGACGTCACCCTGGAGGGCCATCGCGGTGCTCAGCTCATCCGCCAGATCCTGGACTTCAGCCGCAAGGCTCCATCGGCGCACGAACCGGTGGACCTCGACCCGTTGACGCGAGAGCTGACTCGACTGCTGAGGCGAACGATCCCGGAGAACATCGAGATCAACGTCGAGATCGACGACGGCGAGTACTACGTCCTGGCCGACGCCTCCCGAATTCAGCAGGTGATCACCAACCTCGCAGTGAACGCTCGCGACGCGATGCCGGGCGGTGGCCGAATCACGTTCCGGCTGTCCAACCTGGACACTGCGGGCGACCGCACCTCGCCCATTCCAGATCTCCCCACCGGCCGCTGGGTCCGATTCGATGTGATCGACACCGGCCCGGGCATTCCCGAGGATATCCGGCCGCACGTCTTCGAGCCCTTCTTCTCCACCAAGCCCGCCGGCCAGGGGACCGGTCTTGGCCTCGCCCAGGCCTATGGCATCGTCAGCGACCACAACGGCGTGATTCGGTTTGCGAGCGGCGCGGACCACGGGACCATCTTCACCTTCGTCCTGCCACGAACCGAGTTCAGGACCACGACTTCCGTCGCTCGCACAGATGCGTCTACGGCTCCCAACCACGGTCGGATCCTGGTCGCGGAGGACAACTTCGCCGTGCTTCGCGGCATCGAGGAGGGACTCCGAACGCGCGGATTCCACGTCACGACGGCCCACAACGGTCGCGAAGCGCTCGCGACCTGGATCACCCAGCGCCGCGAGTTCGACCTGGTGCTGACCGACACGGTCATGCCGGAGATGGACGGCATCGAGCTGTCGCGCGCGCTGCTCGCGGACACTCCGGAGCTTCCGATCGTGCTCATGAGCGGGTATCCGCTCGGACACACGGCCGACGAGCTGGACGTGCTCGGCGTCCGCGCCGTGCTGCCCAAGCCCTTCTCTCTCGAGGTCCTGAGCGAGACGCTCGCGAAGTTCCTCCCCGGGTCGGCCGAAGAACCGACCCCGTGACCTCGATCCGCCTCGGACTTCCTGCGCGCCTTCGACGACGATTGGCTCCCGTCCCGGATGCGTCCCGGACGGTGGCGCTCCCAAGGCACGACAGGCGCCGACGCAGCGCGGCCCGCAGCAGCCTCGGGTTGGGGCCTGAAGGCTAGACGATTCTCTCGCGGATCCGCGCCGACAGGATGTCCATCAGCCACACGGTGCCGGCGATGAGCAGCACCAACGTCCCGACCTCGCCCCACTCCCCGAGATCGACCCGCGGCTTGAGGATGTAGCCGATGCCGCCGCCGCCCACGAAACCGATGATGGTGGACATGCGCACGTTGATGTCCCAGCGGTAGATCGTGAACGAGAGGAAGGGTGGGATGACCTGCGGTACGACCCCGTAGCGCAGCACCTGCAGCGTGCTCGCGCCGGTCGCCGTGATCGCGTCCATGGGACCGGTGTCGATGCTCTCGATCTGCTCCGAGTAGAGCTTGGTCAGTGCCGCGACCGAGTGCACCCACAGCGCGAGAACGCCTGCGAACGGACCGATACCGACCCACGAGATGAAGATCAGCGCCCACACCAGCGGCTCGACCGCGCGCACGAAGTTCATCAGCGTGCGCATCACCGTGTAGGCGGTGCGAGCGGTGAAGGAACCACGGGTCAGGTTGCGCGCCGACGGAAAGGCCAGGACGAAGGCGATCGGGATCGCGAACGCAGTCGCCATGAAGGCGAGGAACACGGTCTGCACGAGCAGCACCAGCCCCTCGTGGAGAACACTCGACGAGGGCTGGAGCAGCCCGCGAATGATGTCCGAGGCCTTGGAGAACTTGGTCAGGAACGAGACCACGTCGAGCTCGGTGACCATCCAGCCGGTGAAAAAGGTGAGCTCGATGAAGACCGCCACGAACCAGCCCGAGATGCGCTGGGTCCACTCGAGATCGCGTTCCGCGTCGGGCATTCCGCGGACAATGAGCCGCCCCGGCGAGACGCCGATGGCGCGGTAGAACAGGTTCCATAGCGTCGCCAGCACGAGACTGCCGGCCGCCGCCCACGCATAGTGGAGCAGGTCGAGGATCTGCTCGGCGGTGAGGATCATCCCGGTCGGACCCCGGCGGCCGGAGAAGGCGAGCACGAGAAACTCGACCATCAGCCACGCGGTCGCGATCAGCACCGCATCGACCGCCACGGTCTTGAGGCGGGCCATGTTCTTCGGCCATCCGGTCAAGCGCTGCTCGGCCTCTTGCCCGCGCGGCATCTCGATCACCCTGCCAGCGAGGACGTCTCGGCGTCCTCGCCGTAGATCTCACGGTAGGTTGCGGGATCAAACTCACCCGGCATGCCCGACCACACCAGGCGCCCGTCGCGCAGCGCGATCAGCCGGGTCGCGTAACGCGTCACCAGGTCGAGGTCGTGCAGCGAGCACAGCACGGTGAGCCCCTCCTCGCGGTTGAGCGCTTCGATGTGCCGCATCACCGAGTGGCGCAGCGCCGGGTCGAGCGAGGCCACCGGTTCGTCGGCCAGGATGAGCTGCGGCTGCTGCATCAGGGCGCGCGCGATCGCGACCCGCTGCTGCTGGCCGCCCGAGAGTGCGTCGGCGCGGCTGTCGGCGCGATCCGCCATACCGACCCGCGCGAGGCAGGCCATCGCACGCTCGTGCTCGGCCGGCGTGAAGCGCAGGAACAGGCTTCCGGCCAGCCCGGCCCGCCCAAGCGATCCCGCGAGGACATTGGTCAGCACGGTGTGCCGCCGCACGAGGTTGAACTGCTGGAAGATCATCGCGGCGCTGCGCCGCAAGGCACGAAGGCGGACGCCCTCGGCGGCGGTGATGTCCTCGTCGAAGATCAGCACCCGGCCCTCGGTCGCGGTGACCAGCCGGTTGATGCAGCGCAGCAGCGTCGACTTGCCCGAGCCCGACAGCCCGAGCACGGTGAGAAACTCCCCCTCCCGAACCTCGAACGACACGTCCGCGAGCGCACGCACGCCGCCCGGGTAGACCATGCCGAGACCCTCGACCCGCACCGCGGTACGGTTCCCGGATCCGTCCGCGGGCAGGACCCCCTGGCTCACGAGCCGCCGCCCTTCGTCTCGCGCTGGTGGCGGAGCCGCTCCTCCGCCGCCTCGAGCAATCGCGTCGCGCTCACGCCGGACTCCTTGAGAGCTGTCCGGAACCCGTCGAAATCCCTGTCGCTGCATGGCTTGGCCGCGATCCCCGCGACCAGATCGTAGTACGCCGACTGCCCGTCGGGAGTTGCCAGGAAGGTCTGCAACGAGGACTCGAAGTCCTCCCACAGGTGGCGCGGAAAGTCGCGACGGACACAGCACACGTCGTTGGGTATGGGATCGGTCAGCGCGATCACCCGGACCTGGTCGAGGAACTTTCGCCGCTCCTCCTGGCTCTGCATGTTCTTCAGCAGCAGCATCCGCGCGTCGGCCACCAGGGTCCCGTCGCGCTGGCTCGCGGCCGACGGCGGGGAGTAGAAGGCCGCTCCGCCCGCGACCTTGCCGTCCCTCACCGCCTGAACCACGTTGGGGTGGCCGCCGGCGAAGTAGACGTGGCCGAGGGTGACTCCTGCCCGGTTGAGCAGGATGCGTGGGAAGATGTGACCCGAGGTCGAGGTCTCGTCGGAGAACGCGAACGGCTGGCCGTTGAGGTCCTCGAGACGGCTGATGCCGGAGTCGGTACGGGTCATGATGCAGCCGTAGTAAACCGTCGACTCCTCGTCCACCGGGTGCTCGGAGGTCTCGACGATCCGGGTCTGGGCGAGAGTCCCCGGACGATCGTACTCGAGCTCCTTGCGCCCGTCCCCGACCAGGTCGTGCGGGCCTGAGTAGACGTAGCGGCTGACTGCGGCATCGACGCCGTCACGCCGCTCGACCAGCGTCCAGACCGCGGTCTTGTCGTCAGCGACAGGGACCTCGACCCAGCCCGGCGCGAGCTCGTCGAGGCGAGTCACCATGGCGGCCCGCAAGCGCCCCCGGACGGTCTGGGGAAAGGCGATCTTTCGGTCGACGAGGTCCTCGAGCCGGTCCGGTTCGCCCGCGGCCGAGCGGGTCACGACGATCGCGTAGCGCTCGACCGCCCGCACCACTTGGAGCCGCGCCTCGGCCCCGAAACGTGCGTTGGCCACCACGTAGGCGAAGGCCGGGATCCAGGCCACGTCCGCCTGACCGGCACCGAGGGCCTGGATCACGGCCGCATAGCTCGTCGGGACCTGGGAGCGAAGGGTCAGGCCGCTGTCCTGGCGAACGAAACGTGCCAGCTCGTCACCGCGGCGCACCAGCGTCCCCTGTTCGACGGAGGGGACGAAGAGCATCTGCACCGCGCGTTGTCCACGCGTCTGAAGAGTCGAGCGGCGGTGCAGACCCCACACGAAGGTGATCGCGAGAACGGCCACCAACAACCACCCGAGGCGCGGGAACCAGACGGTCCGCCAGCGTGATTCGGCCATCTCAGACATCCTCTAGCCCAAGGGGGTCATTCTTCGCCATCCCTCGGGCCCGCCGGAGCTCCCAAGCGCGCGTTGCGAGCGTGGCGAGCGCCAGTCCAAGGTGCGGTTGACGCACCGTGCACGGCGGCGAACGCGGCAGGGATACGCTGGGACGAGCAAATCGACCTCCGGCCGCGGAAGCGTAGCACACGGCGCCGGAGCCCTCGCCCTGCGCCGGTGCGACCCGGTCGTCTTCGTCGCGAGACCCATGCGACCAACGGCCCGGAACCACGACCGCACCCGCATCAACCACACGCCTCTGAACGTCTCGCGTCGAGCCTCTAGCGTCTCACGCCACGCGCGCCGAACGCCTGGCCCCTCCTCACCTCCCTCACCTCCTTACCTCCTTACCTCCTCACCTCGACGATGATAGGGTTGCCACAAGAGACCTCGACAGGGATGGTGGCCGCAGTTCGGGGCGCCATCGTCCAAGATCAGCCAGCGGAGGCCGTCATGCCGTTCCGTCGCTTCTTCCTCGTCGCACTCTCGATCGCCCTCCTCGCGTGGGCTGTTCCCGGTCTCGCCGCCGAGGCGCACCTGCCTCGCGATCCAGCTCCGTCGCCTGACGGAACCACGCTCCTGTTCTCGTGGCAGGGCGACCTGTGGTCGGTGCCGACGAGTGGAGGCACGGCGCGGCGGCTGACCGCCAACCCCGCGCTCGAGCGCCATCCGGTGTGGTCGCGGGACGGCAGCATGATGGCGTTCGCCTCGGACCGCCACGGCGGCTTCGATGTCTTCGTCATGCCGGTCGACGGCTCGCGTGCGCCCGTCCGACTCACCTTCGCCTCGGCCGACGACATCCCCCTCGACTTCACGCCGGACGGCAGCGCGGTGCTGTTCGCTTCCCGGCGCGACGAGTCGATCCGGCGCATGCCCGCGCTGTACACGGTCCCGGTCAACGGGGGTACGCCCGCCCTGACGCAGAACGCGCTCGCCCTCTCGGCGGCCTACGCCCCGACCGGAGCCGCCCTGGCCTACGCGCGCGGTGGTTCGCCGTGGACGCGGCGCGGCTACCACGGCGCGGCCAATCGCGACATCTGGCTGCGCACCGGCGACGGCGAGGACGTGCGCTTGACCGACTTCGACGGCGACGACGACGCCCCGAGCTGGATCGACGACCACACCCTCGCGATCCTGTCGGCCCGGGCCGGACGCAAGAACGTCTTCCGGTTCAACCTGGTCACACAGGAGACCCTCGCGCTGACGACACATGACGGCTCCGATGTCCGCGCGCCACGGGCGTCCGCCGACGGATCGGTCATCGCCTATGAGTTCGAGGACGCCGTGTGGATCGTGTCCTCCCGCGGAGGTGAGCCCCGGCGGCTCGCGATCGACGTGCCGGCCGACACCCTCGACAACCAGGTCGAGCACGTCACCAAGAACCGCGACGGCGACGAGCTCGCCATCAGCCCCGACGGCACCCTCGCCGCGGTGGTCGTCCACGGCGACGTGTTCGTCACCGCGGTGCGATCCAAGGACGACCAGGAGATCTCTCCCGCACCGACCGTCCGGGTCACGGCGACGCCGGAACGCGAGGCGGATGTGTCGTGGGCGCCCGACGGCTCGGCACTGCTGTACACGTCCTGGCGCTCGGGCAACGCCGACCTCTACCTCTCCCGGCCCGCTCACGGCGGCGCCTGGACCGACAGCTTCGAGTTCACCGCCGAGCGGCTGACCGACGACCCCGGCGACGAGCACGCGGCCGCCTTCTCACCGAGCGGCGATCGGATCGCCTTCGTCCGGGGACGCGGCGACCTGGTCACGATGGCCCGCGACGGCGGCGACCGCCGGGTGCTGCTCCAGCATTGGTCCGAGCCCGACTTTCAGTGGTCGCCCGACGGCCGCTGGGTCGCCTACTCGATCCCCGACATGTCCTTCAACAGTGAGGTGTGGATCGTCCCGTCCGCCGGCGGTGAACCCTATGACGTCAGCCGCCATCCGAACGACGACGTCGAGCCGCGGTGGTCGCCGGACGGCAGACGGCTGATCTGGTCGACCAAGCGGCACGGCGGCAGCCTCGACGTTTGGGGCGTGTGGCTGACCCGCGCGGACGACGAGCGCACGCCCGAGCAGTGGCTCAAGCTGTGGCGGGCAGAGCCGGTCGCCGCGCCGGAAGTGCGGGCCGCGGTCGACGCGAAGCGGAAGCCGGGCCGATCCGGAGACACGGACGCCGCGAAAAAGGCTGACACGCACGCACCTGTCACGGTCGCCATCGACTTCGATCGGCTGTGGGAACGATCCAGGCCGATCACCGAGCTGCTCGGTGACGAGCACCGAGGCCTTGTCAGCCCAGACGGAAAGACGGTGTTCTTTTCGGCCGAGCCGGAGGGCGACCGCGACCTGTACAGCGTGCGCTGGGACGGCAAGGAGCTCAAACGCCTGACCACCGGCGGCCAGGAGCCGACCGCGGTCCAGCTCGACGCCAAGGGGAAAAGCCTCTACTACCTCGACAAGAAGGGTACCGTGAAGAAGGTCGGCCTCGACGGCAAGGCCGGCGATCCCGTACCGTTCGAGGCGCGTTACGACCTCGACCGGCCCGCCGAGCGCGAGGCGGTCTTCGACGAGGCGTGGCGGGCGCTCGAGGTCAACTTCTACGACCCCGAGTTCAACGGGGTCGACTGGTCGGCGGTCCGTGCCGTCTATCGGCCGTGGGCCCTCGAATCCTCTACCGACGCCGACTTCGCCGACGTCATGAACCTCATGCTCGGCGAGCTCAACGCCTCCCACATGGGTTACCGGCCGCACCGAGACGACGACGGAGGCGACCGGACCGGTTGGATCGGCGCGCTCTTCGACCCTGCCGCCGGCGGGCCCGGGCTGCTCGTCCGCGAGGTCCTGCCCGACTCTCCGGCCGCGCGGGTCGACGTCGCAATCATGCCGGGTGAGCGGCTGGCCGCCGTCGGAGGTCGTCGGCTGGAGCCAAACGTCAACGTCAACGAGCTGCTGGTCGACACGGTCGACCGGCGTACTCCTGTGACCATCCTCGGCAAGGACGGCAGCGAGCGCCACGCCGTGGTGATGCCGATCTCGGGCCGTGAAGGTCTCCAGCTGCGCTACGAGCAGTGGGTTCGGGAGCGCCGGAGGATCGTCGAGGAGCGCTCTCACGGCCGGCTTGGGTACGTCCACATCCAGGGCATGAATATCCCTTCCTTCGAGACCTTCGAGCGAGGGCTGTACTCCGCAGCGCACGGCCGCGAGGGGCTGATCATCGACGTCCGCTCCAACGGCGGCGGCTGGACGACCGACTACCTGATGACCGTGCTCGAGGTCCGCCGACACGCCTTCACCTTGCCACGCGGGGGCGACCCCGATGTCCGCGCCTACCCCCAGGACCGGCTCCCGCTCGCCGCGTGGACGCGCCCGGCCCTCACCGTGTGCAACGAGGAGTCCTACTCCAACGCCGAGATCTTCTCCCACGCCTTCAAGACGCTGGGTCGCGGCCTCCTGGTCGGAACACCCACCTTCGGCGCGGTGATCTCGACCGGCGCGGCGCAACTGCTCAACGGAGCGATCGTCCGCCTGCCGGGTCGGGGCTGGTTCATCGCCGGCAACGGCGCCAACATGGAGCTCCACGGCGCAGAGCCCGACGTCGTGGTCGATCAGCCGCCCGGCGAGGACACCGCGACCGACCACGACTCCCAGCTCGAGAGGGCCGTCGACGTCTTCCTCGAGGGCATCGTCAGGGACCCGCGCTACGGCGCCTGGTGACGAGCCTCCCATCGCGGCCGTCCTGAGACCGGGCTCGGCGTGAGGCCATGCCCGGACTCTTGCATGTCGATGGATGTGGCATACTGACGTTCAATTCCGGCTGCCGACGCAGGCGGTCCGTCGTCATGGGACGGTGACATGGGCCTCGACGTCAATGAAGTGGCCAAGGCCACGACGAACATCGAGCGCATTCGGAGCTTCCTCGCGCCGCGCGTGGACTGGGGCGTCGCTCCGCAGAACCGTGCAGCTCTGGTTCGCATCGTCCTTGCACTTCAGTCCACCGAAGCCGCAGTGACGCACCTGCTGGGCGACCGCGGACCTTTCGATTCCGAGCCCGATCCGTCCGACGAGGCCGACACCCTCGAGCCGGGTACATTTGACGCAGCTCGACTGGCGAAGATCGCCGAGTTCGCCGAGCGGCTCGCACGGTGGTTCGGTTCGCACGATGGCGAGGACCCCGGAGCAGCCGCGGCGGAGCTCGGCCGGCTCCAGCAACGGCTCGCCGTGACCGTTCACCTTGTGGAGAAGATGGTCGGGCTCGAGTCGCCCAGCTCGGCCCATGCGGAGGCTGAAGTTCCCCCGTCGGTGGACATCCTGCCTGACCCGAACCCGACTCCGAAGGTCGACAACGTCGCAGCTGGATCAGGAGCTGTTGCCCTCGGCCCGGCATCGCCGACCAGGATCGGCCGGGCGGCCACCGTCCCGAGCGGCGCCGGGGAACAGCTCGGTGAGTCCCGCTCGGCCGCCCAGCGCAGCGATTCCCTCGTCCTCGACGCGGCGGGAGAGCAGCAGCTGCTAGTGATGCGCAGCGACCAGGTAGAGCTCAGCCCCTCAACGCGGCAGCGGCTCGCGGAGTACCTGGAATCGGAAGAGGTCGAGCTCTCCAAACTGGACCGCCGCACGTTCGAGCGCAAGGTCCTGCGCTGGATCGAGGCGACCCCGATCGGACAGATCCTGATCATCAAGATCACCGACCTCAACGGCAGCCCGGAGCCCTACGCCCGCTACCAGCCCCGTCCGACCGAGTGAGCCTGCATCCACCGGGAGGAGACAAGCTCCTCCCCTACGAGGGCACAACCGCCTGCGTATCAATGAAATCGTAGGGGAGCAGCTTGCCTGCTCCCGTGCCGGAATTGACCCGACCTCACCGAGCGGAGGCAAACTCCTCCCCTACGTCTCGCGTCCCGCGTCTCGCCGCTCGCGCCCCCCTCCTCACCTCCTCACCTTCTCAGCTTCACCCTCGATGCACTCGAGCAACTCGTCGACCATGGCGAAGGTCAGGCCCCAGATGACCCGGCCCTGCCAGCGGTAGCACGGCAGCGCGATCTCGGCGCCGCCGTGGTGCCACGTCATGGTCGACCGGTTGGCGCGCTCGGCGAGGAAAGCAAGCGGCACCCAGACGATCTCCTCGACCTCGTGGTTGGTGACCATGGGTCCGCGGGCCGTGAGCTCGAAGACGAACGGTACGATGACCAGGCCCATCGGCCGGCCGCGGCCGATCGCGGCGAGGTCCGACAGTCGCCCCAGGGGTATCGCGTCGCGGTCGAGATCGACGCCGACCTCCTCGAGCGTCTCCCGCCGAACGCCCGTCCCAGGCGTCTCGCCAGGCTCCACACGACCGCCGGGAAACGCCATGTGTCCAGACCACGGGTCGTCAGGGTGCTCGGCTCGAAGGATAAAGAGCAGCTCCGGTCCGCCGACTCCCTCCGCGATGACGGCCGCCACCGCCGCGAAGCGGCCCTCCGACGTGCGCGGCAGCTCGCTGTGGGAGCCGCGGGCGAACGCGGCCCGCACGCGGGTCATGGTCAGTCGGTGCTCAGCCACCGTTCACGCCGCGGCGATCGCCGTCATGTCTGTGTGAACTCCTGCCGAATCGCATCCCATGCCCCGCGGTACTCGATCTGGGCCTTGACCCTCTGGATCTCCTCCGCCTCGTTGGGCGCACCCCGCACGGCAGCGAGGGTCGCGATCACCTCCAGGTTGACCGGAGGGCGACCAACCACCGACAGGTAGGTGTTGCGCACGATCGCCAGCCGGCGCGGTGTGGCCAGCTCACGAAGGTCGCTCACTGTGCCGACGCCGCGGCTGTAGAGGAACTTGAGGATGTTGTTGATGTCACGCTGGGCGCAGGAGATCCCGAACTCCGAGAGGACCGACGGCAGGTTCTCGGTCTCGAGCGAGTCGTCGGACTCGTAGCCGGCCTCCTCCTGGAACCTGTTGAGCTCCTCGTAGAGCAGCGTGAAGTGCTCGTCGATCGCGTTGAGCATCTTGGCCAGGATCGTGAACTGTCGCCTCGCGGCGACGTTCGTGCGGCTTCCCGGCTTGTAGCCGAGGTGGTGCTCCATCACGCTCCATAGCTCCTGAGTCACGGTCTGTACCTGGAGCTCGAACCACGGCCGGTCAGTTTCGGGGACCACGCTCGAGCGCAGCCGGAGGGTGTAATGGATCGAGCTGTACCCGCTCTCCTTCTCCTGTTGCTCCAGATGGTCGAGCCCGAGCAGGCGGACCTGGCCCCCACTCATGTACGCGGTCGCCGGCTCGGCGGGCGAGACCTCGACCACGTCCGAGGCGCGCAGCTCGCGATCGATCAGGGGAAGGTGGCTCAGGACGTAGACCAGCACCCGGACTCCGATCGTGTCGTGCATGCGGCGAAAGCTGGCCGGCACGACGCCGTCGGGAAAGCTCTCCGGCTTGCGGATGATCTTGTCGACGACCTGCTCAGGACGTTTGATCCGGCTGAATGCCATCCGCACCGGGGTCGGGATCGGGATACGGTTGGTCCGCTTGTACTTCTCCCAGTGCTCGGGCTGCTGCCAGCGCTCGAGGATTTCCCGGATCTCGAGCTGGGTCGGCTGAAGGACCTCGCGGACGTAGATCTCGTAGGCCTGGAGAAACTCGCGCAGCCTCACCGGATCGGGCGCGGAGATGCGCCCGCGGGCGCCGTTGCGCACGATCGGAGTCCCCTCGTCGTATGGGCCGAGAGGCTCGGGTCCGTCGCCCGCCCAGCTGGAATCGTACGGCCCCGGGTCAGTCACGGTCGAGCCGGGCGATGGCCTCGTCGCGGTCGGTGAAGATCCGGAAGATCTCGTCGAGCCGGGTCAGTCGAAGCAGGTTGAGGATCCGCTCCTGCGGGTTGAGCAGACCGAGCCGGCGACCGGCCTCGTCAAAGCGCTGGAGGTGACCCACCAGCTCGCCGAGCCCGGTCGAGTCGACGTAGTCGATCGCCGACAGGTCGATCAGCACCGGTCCGGAGCCGGAGCTCAGCAGAGACTGGAGCCGACTCGAAAACTGCTCGGCGGACTCCCCGACTCTGATCACGCCCTCGATCGCCAACACCGTGACGCCGTCCTGCTCGGAGCTCGTGATCCTCATTCCTCCGCCTCCTCTTCGCCGCCGTCCGCCTGGGTGATCACGCCAGAAGAGGCGAACGCATCGCATGCCCGGCGAAGAACCTCTGCGCCCCATTGTATGGGCCGCCGCGCGACCTGGGCAAGGAGCTTCAGCCGCTCCCTCTCGCCGTGGTCCGATACCACCTTGAGCGCGCCCCACGGCACCTGCCACATCTCCGCTGTCGCCGCGACCGCCGCGCTTTCCCAGTCCACGACCACCAGCTTCCCGCGCCCGCGGTCCTCGATCGGAGGCCGGTGCGCTGGCGACGCGACATGACCCTCCCAGCACGCCACCCTGGCCCGCCCGCAGCCTGGGACCGCCATCAGCTGGCGGACCAGCTCGGGCTCCGGCTCAAAGCGGCTCGGGATGTGGACCGGTAGCTCACCGAGGGCGGCCAGCGCGACGTCCACCACCTCGGTCGCCGCCACCACCGTTCCGACCTTTACGGCGGAGTCGTGACAACCCGCCGTGCCGAAGCTCAGCAGCATCCACGGCTCGAGGTACTGGATCGCGGCCTGAGTCGCGGCGGCCGCAGCGACCTTGCCCGGTCCCGAGCGGATCACCGCGTAGGGAAGCTCCCAGAGCTCGCCTCGGTACAGCATCCACTGGCCCCACGGCTCTCGGGTCATGTTGCGGCCGACGGCCGCCGCCGCCCGAGCCTCGAACGCGTGTGCGGCGATCACGACGACGTTCTGGCTCACCACCCCTCCTGGCGCTCAGTCATGGTAGCACCGGGCCCGCTCCAACACCGTGAGCGGGAATTCATCACGAGACATGAAACCCTCGGCGCGCGCCCGCGTATCTGCACTCCAACGGACCCATTACCTCCTTCCTTTCTCGCGCCCCGCCCGGACCCGCGGGGCAATTTTTTTGTCCGCCCGCGACCGCGCAGCCGGCATCCGACGGCTTGGCGGCGTACGCTGGAGTGAGGCGAGGACGACCATGAAGGCACGCCAGATGCTCAAGCTCGGCATTCCGGGTGGAGAGACCCTTCGCCTCGCGGAGCGCGCGGCCGCAGCGCTCGCGGCCGGCGGCGCCGACGCAGGTGAGATCCGCCGCCGCCTCTCGAACGTCGTCGCGGCGCCGGCGGACCACATCGAGTCGCCCGAGCTGGGCGCTCTCGCCGCCGCCCTCGTCGCGCTCGCCCAGCGCTCATCCGTAGACAACGTCCGCAACGAGGCGGTCCCATACCGGCGCTGGGGCGACGACGTCGAGCCCACCGCGGTCACCCAGATGGACAATGCCTGCCGGCTGCCGATCAGCGTCGCTGGCGCCCTCATGCCCGACGCGCACCAGGGGTACGGGCTTCCGATCGGCGGCGTGCTCGCGACGCGCAACGCCGTCATTCCCTATGCGGTCGGGGTCGACATCGCGTGCCGCATGAAACTGTCGGTGCTCGACCTGCCGCCCGAGCAGCTCAACCAGCGCCCGGACCGCCTGCGTCGGGCGATCGAGGCCGAAACCAGCTTCGGCGTCGGCGCCACCTTTCGCGACCGCCGCCATCACGAGGTCATGGACCACAATTGGAGGATCAGCCCGGTCACTGAGCGGCTCAAAGACAAAGCATGGTCCCAGCTCGGGACCTCGGGCAGCGGCAACCACTTCGTCGAGCTCGGCGTGCTGACGCTCGATGCGCCCGAGCTCGGCCTCGAATCGGGCCGCTACCTCGCCCTCCTCAGCCATTCCGGCAGCCGCGGCACCGGCGCGGCGGTCGCCGACCACTACAGCCGGCTCGCCCGCTCACTGCGCCGCGACTTGCCCAGGGAACTCGTCCACCTCGCATGGCTCGACCTCGACAGTGAGGCAGGTCGGGAGTACTGGCAGGCGATGCAGCTCATGGGACGCTACGCCGCGGCGAACCACGAGCTGATCCACCGTCATATCGTCGACCACCTCGGCGCCCGGGTGCTCGCCGGGGTCGAGAACCACCACAACTTCGCCTGGATCGAGCGCCACCGCGGCCAGGAGGTCGTCGTCCACCGCAAGGGCGCGACCCCCGCCGGCGACGGCGATCTCGGCGTGATCCCGGGCTCGATGGCCTCGCCGGCTTACGTCGTGCGAGGGCGCGGCAACCCCGACTCACTGCGGTCCGCGGCCCACGGCGCCGGGCGCCGGATGAGCCGCACCGAGGCCCGGCGCAGGTTCAGCCGGCGGGAGCTCGATGCGCTGCTCGCGGCGAGAGGAGTGCAGCTGTTGTCAGCAGGCCTCGACGAGGTCCCGATGGCCTACAAGGACATCGACCAGGTGATGGCCGCCCAGCGCGACCTGGTCGCCGTCATCGCCCGATTCGACCCGCGCCTGGTCAAGATGTCCCCGCCCGGGGAGCGCCCGGAGGACTGATCCGGCCCTCTGTCCGACAGGCTCCCGTGAAACCCACGTCTCGTGCTTTGCGTACCTCCAGCCGAGGCGAGCGGTCCCGCTCCCTCCTCCTTCGCGGCCCCGCCCGGACCCGGCGGGGCCGCTCCTTTGTAATTCTCACCGCTTGTGCGGTGAGAACTACTTTGATCGATCAAGTTCAGGAAAACGCAGCAGGAGGCCCGGCGGGATCTTTGTCGCCCCGCAAAGCGCAACGGGTTCCCACGGTCGGCAGCTGCCGACTCATCGGGGTGGCCGGATCGTCAGTCGCGAGTCAGCGAGCGGTAGGTCACCCGGTGCGGGCGTTCCGCAGCGTCGCCCAGGCGACTCTTGCGGTCCTGCTCGTAGTCCGAGTACGACCCTTGGAACCACACCACCGTGCTGTCGCCCTCGAACGCCAGCATGTGGGTCGCGACCCGATCCAGGAACCAGCGGTCGTGGCTGATCACGACCACGCATCCGGCGAAGGCGAGAATGCCCTCCTCGAGCGCACGCAGCGTGTTGACGTCGAGGTCGTTGGTGGGCTCGTCGAGCAGCAGGACGTTGCCTCCCGAGCGCAGGGTGCGCGCGAGATGGACCCGATTTCTCTCTCCCCCGGAGATCGACCCGACCAGCTTCTGCTGGTCCGCGCCCGCGAAGTTGAATCGGGCCGCGTAGGCGCGCGAGTTGACCTGGACCCGCCCGAGCTGGACGAACTCCTGGCCGTCGGAGACCTCCTCCCAGACCGACTTCTTGGGGTCGAGCGAGCTCCGGCTCTGGTCGACGTAGGCGAGCTGCACGGTGTCGCCGATCCGGATCGAGCCGGCATCGGGGGTCTCCTCCCCGGTGATCAGGCGGAACAGGGTGGTCTTGCCGGCGCCGTTGCCGCCGATCACGCCGACCACGCCGCCGGGCGGGAGGGAGAAGTCGAGGCCGTCGAACAGCAGGTGGTCGCCGTAGGCCTTCCTGAGGCCTTCGGCGCGGATCACGAGGTCGCCCAGACGCGGCCCGGGCGGGATGAAGATCTCGAGGTCGCGCGCCATGCGCTCCGGCTCCTGCTGGAGCAGCGTCTCGTACTGCGTGAGCCGCGCCTTGCCCTTGGCGTGGCGCGCGCGGGGCGCCATCCGGACCCACTCGAGCTCGCGCTCGAGGGTTCGCTGGCGCTGGCTCTGCGCCTTCTCCTCGACCCGCAGGCGCTCCTGCTTCTGCTCCAGCCATGACGAGTAGTTACCCTTCCACGGGATGCCGCGGCCGCGGTCGAGCTCGAGAATCCAGCCGGCGACGTTGTCCAGGAAGTAGCGGTCGTGGGTCACCGCGATCACGGTGCCCTGGTACTCCTTGAGGTGGCGCTCGAGCCACGCCACCGACTCAGCGTCCAGGTGATTGGTCGGCTCGTCGAGCAGCAGAATGTCGGGCTGCTGGATGAGCAGGCGGGTCAGCGCGACCCGGCGCGCCTCACCGCCGGAGAGCACCGCCACCGAGGTGTCGCCGCTCGGACACCGCAACGCGTCCATCGCGAGCTCGAGCCGGCTGTCCAGGTCCCACGCACCGATCGCGTCGATGCGATCCTGGACTTTCGCCTGGCGGTCGAGCAGCGTGCTCATCTCGTCATCCGACATCGGCTCCGCGAAGGCGTCGCTGATGCGCTCGAACTCCTCGATCAGGGCCACCGCCTCGCCCGCGCCCTCGCGCACGATCTCGAGCACCGTCTTGCTCGGATCCAGGTGGGGCTCCTGCTCCAGGAACCCGATCGTGAACCCTGGGGCGCACACCGTGTGCCCCTCGATCTCGTTGTCGAGCCCGGCCATGATGCGCAGCAGCGTGCTCTTGCCCGAGCCGTTGAGGCCGATCACGCCGATCTTGGCGCCGTAGTAGTAGCCGAGCGAGATGTCCTTCAGCACCTGCCGAGTGCCGTGCATCTTCCCCACCCGGACCATCGAGTAGATGACCTTTTGGGTCTCCTCCGCCATGAACCCTCCCGTCGCAGCCTGTCTTGGCTTTGCGCGTGTCCGGAGGATAGCACTGGGAGGAGGGCCCGCACGTCTCGCAAGTTCGCGTCGTGAGGGCTCCGAGGGGACTGCCCTACTTCTTGACGAACATGTAGATCGCGAGCCCGACCAGGACCATGGCGAAGATCTTGCGGAAGCTGTCGGTCGGCACGTGCTCCACCAGACGCGCCCCGACCTGGGCGCCGACCACCCCGCCGAGGCCGAGCAACAGCCCGAGGCGATAGTCGACGTTGGCGAGCTTGTTGTGCGCAACCAGCGCGGAGACCGAGATCACCAGGATGGCGAGGAACGACGTCCCCACGGCCTTCTGGGCCGTGTAGCCGAGGAACAGCAACAGCGGGACCATCAGAAATCCACCGCCGAGACCGGTGAACGAGGCCGCCACACCGACCAGCACGCCGAAGATTACCGGGAGCACGCTCGAGCCCATCGCGCACCTCCAGGGGCGGGATGATACCGCCGACGGGAGCGGCAAATACCACAGAGACACAGAGACACAGAACGGAGGGAAACCCGATAGCGAAGCGAAGCCGGGCGCCGAGCGACCACCAGACCGCCATCCAGGGGCCGATCTGGACCACGTCCGCCCTCTGTGTTCCTCTGTGTCCTCTGTGGCTCTGTGGTAAATCCCGGACCCGCTACACTGCTCGGCATGGCTCGATCCCGGGGCGAGCGTCCCACCCCCCGCAACCTGTTCTCCTTTTCCCGGCTGAAGTCGTTCCACCAATGCCGGGCGCGCTACCGTTTCCGCTACCTCCAGGGCAGGCGCGAAGCATTCCGCTCGATCGAGACTGCCCTCGGCAACGCGGTCCATGAGGTGCTCGAGTGGCTCTACCGCGAGCGCGACCGCTCGGCTTCGCCCGCCCTCGACGCCGCCCTCGAGGAGCTCGCGCGGGTGTGGCAGACGAGCGTCGGCGACGACGTCGCGGTCGTACGGGTGAGCGACACGGCCGAGGCCGCCCAGCGCTCGGGACGCGAGATGCTCGAGCGCTTCCACCGCAACGTCTTCGTCGACGACCGCTCCGCGACCGTGGCCCTCGAAAAGAGGCTCTCCCTGCGGCTCGACGACGGGCTCGTGTTCACCGGCTTCGCCGACCGCGTCGGCCGGACCACCAAGGGCCGACTGTTCGTCGTCGACTACAAGACCTCGAGCCGCGAGGGCGACTCTTCGGACTTCTCCGAAGGCCTCCAGGCGCCGCTCTACGCAGCCTGCACCCTCGAGAACTCGGGCGAGGACGAGGCCCTCGCCGGCTACCACTACCTGCGCCACGGCACCACCCGCTGGCACCCGGTGACGCGCGAGCGCGGCCGCGAGCTCGCCGCCCGCTTCCACGCCCTGGTGCTCGAGGCCAACGCTGCCACCGACTTCCCCGCCAGCCCGAGCGTGCTCTGCGCGTGGTGCGGTTTCAACGCCATCTGCCCGGACGCCCAGATCCCCGAAGAGCTCTCCGGCGGTCTCCGCCTCGCACGGGAACGAGCGGCGCCGTCCTTTGGCGAACAGGAGAGCTGACGGCGTGTCGCGCTTACTCCGGTGAGTCCGGCGCCGTGGCCGAGAGTGCCGGCCGCCGCCCGCGAATGCCGGCAAACAGCCCCTGGAGCGCCGCGATGTCCTCTGCCTGGTCCTCGGTCGGCTCGAACGGCGGGAAGAAGCGCAGGGTACGGGTCCCCCAGTCGAGCGCGACCGGGGCGATCGGCACCGCGGCGCCGCGCGCGATGTACCAGAAGCCGACGTGCCAGCGTTCGACCCGCCTGCGGGTCCCCTCCGGCGAGAGCGCCAGGATCAGGGAATCGGACGAGCGGAAGCGTTTGACGACCTGAGCCACGACCCCGCCGCGAACCCGGCGGTCCACCGGGATGCCACCGAGCCAACGCATGAGGCCCCCGAGCGGTCCGCGGAAAACGGTGTGCTTGCCGAGAAAGGTCACCCTCAACCCGAGCGCGAGCATCGCCAGCGCGCCGGCGACGAAGTCCCAGTTCGAGGTGTGGGGGGCGACAATCACCACGGCTTTCCCGACATCGGGCAGCGAGCCGTCGCTGCGCCACCGCCACAGCCGCAGCGCCCAGCGGGCGAGCGCGCGAACCGGCCGCGACCCGCGACTGGGTACCTGCGGCCCGAGCTCCGTGGACCAGCTGCGGTTGGGTGCCCTCATCCAGCAACGAGTCTAACCTGCACGTCTCGCAAGCCTGACGGTTCGGGGACAGGAGCGTGGATCTCCCAACGACGCACAGGCCTGCCGCAGTGGGAGAGCGCGCGGCGAAAGGCGGGATGGCGGGGCTGGCGGGACTCGAACCCACGACCTTAGGTTTAGGAAACCTCTGCTCTATCCACCTGAGCTACAGCCCCGTGGGGTGATGATCGTACGATCAGCAAGGGCCTGCGTCAACGCGTCTCGACGAAGCCTCGGAGAACACCTCACATCGGCCGTCCCCCGCACCGCGCCGTCCCGCCGAAGGGGGGCAGCTTGCCCGCTCCCGGGATGCATCTGCTGGGCTGACCCGGCCACGCCCATATCGATCGCACCGGGCGGAGACAAGCTCCGCTCCTACGGTAGTTGAGGTCAGCGCATCGACTCCGTACCGGGTATCACGATCTCACAACGTGGCGAACGTCATCAGGTCGTGCTCCCTGGCACCCAATCCGATCGTCATTGGATCACGAACTCCGCGCGGCAGCCGCTGTCGACCCAGATCCCGACAGCATCGTAGCCCCAATGCCCGACGCAGGCAGCCGAGCTCAGCTGGCGCTGCAACGTGACGCCGTTGCGGGTGTCGGCCAGACAGTAGCTCCGTTCGCTGCTTTTCGACTCGCAGGTCACCACGCTTCCCAGCCCCGGCAGGATTGTCGACTGCGGCCTGATGTGGGTGATCCGGAACTCGGCCCGGCATCCGTTATCAACCCACACGCCGCCGCTGTCGTAGCCCCAGTGTCCAACGCAGGTCGCCTGTCCGAGCTGGCGCTGGAATGCCACTCCGCCCCGGGTGTCGGCACTGCAGAAGGCGCGCTGGTTGTTCATCGATTCACACACCAGCATCTGTTCGGGGGCCGGCGTGGGGATCGAGGCCTGCACCGGATAGACTCTGAACTCGGCGCGGCAGCCGTTGTCGACCCAGATCCCATCCGGGGTATGCCCCCAGGCCCCGGCACATGATGCCGAGCTGAGCTGGCGCTGGAGCTCGACCCCGCCGCGGGTGTCCACCGGACACGTCACACGCTTGTTGTCCTGGGATTCACAGGTCACTATCTGCGCCGGCACCGGTGTGGGGGTCGAGGTCTGTACCGGATAAACCCTGAACTCGGCGCGGCAGCCGTTGTCGACCCAGATCCCATCCGGGGTATACCCCCAGGTCCCGGTGCACGACGCCGAGCTCAGCTGGCGTTGGAGCTCGACCCCACCCCGGGTATCCACCGGGCAGGTCACCCGCTTGTTGTCCTGTGACTCACAGACCAGAATCTGCGCCGGCACCGGCGTGGGGGTCGAGGTCTGCACCGGATGCACCTTGAACTCGGCGCGGCAGCCGTTGTCGACCCAGATCCCATCCCGGGTATACCCCCAGGCCCCGGCGCACGAAGCCGAGCTGAGCTGGCGCTGGAGCTCGACCCCGCCGCGGGTGTCCACCGGGCAGGTGACGCGCTTGTTGTCCTGTGACTCACAGACCACGACCGATTCGCTGGAAGGTGTCGGAGTGCTGTCACCGCCAGTGATTTTGTCGATCCAGGTACTCAACACGCTGCTGCCAGTGGCGCCCTGGCCGCTGGCCTGCCCGAGCAGGAACTCCCCCCGACACCGGTTGGTGACCCAGATTCCGTTCTCGTCCGAGCCCCAGTTGCCCGTACACGGTGCGTCGCCGAGCTGGCGCTGCAGCGTGACGCCTTTGCTGGTGTCCGCCGAGCAGAAGGCGCGCTCGCCCTGGGTCGACGCGCACACCACGGTTGTTCCCTGTGCGGCGGCGGGCCCGGCGGTGGCCAGCGCCAGCGTGCAGAAAGCAAGAACGATAACGCTGCGACGGTGAGCCGCCTCAAACATGACAAAACCTCCTGAAGGACTCCTTGCCAGGTCTCGCAATCTCATAACGTGGCGAACATCATCAGGTTGTGACCCGGCGCCCATTTTTGACGTTACATGACGTGCCTGACGGCTTTGCCTTCACGCGGGCCCGCCGCCTTCTTCCCGAGGTTCCATTACCCCGGCACCTCAAAGGTTCTTGACGGCGGTCGCCACAATCATCAGGACGAGCCCGGCTGCGACCAGGAAGAAGGAGTACGCGCCCAGAGCGACGACTACGCCGAACTGGCCGAGGAGCCCGAGCGCACCAAGGGCAATCGCAATCCACCACGTGACGTCCTTCGGACGGCTGAGCTTCATCTTCATCGTCGTACCTCCCTCTGACATCGACGGCAGTTCGTTTCGACCTGACGATCGCGGTTGCCAGCCAGGGTGATCCGTGCGGTCGCCATGCAGTACATCGGGGCCAACCCCGGTCTACATCCGGATCGAGCGCAGGTAGGCGATGACGTCCCTGATCTGATCCCCGGCGAGAGCCTTGCTCTTGTGCGCGCTCGCCGAAAAGCCACCCGCCTTTCCGTTCGCAATGGCCGTCGCGAGCTCGGCGTCGGTCAGATCCTGCACCACCGAGGCGCGCAGGTCAGGGATGTTGTGCTTTTTGCCCATCGCGGTGTCCCCGCCGGCGTCAGCGCCGTGGCATGACGCGCACTTCGCCTTGAAGATCGCGGCGCCATCCGCGACGCTTCCCTGAGCGGGCGGCTCGGGGGCCGGTGCGGCCGCTGCGGCACTTTCCTGCAGTTGCTCACCGCCGCGCTCCAGTGCGGCTCCGCCGGCGGCCACCGCCTGCCGCGCTCCCTCCTTCAGGCCCTCGCCGATCATCTTCGCGCCCTCCGCAATCTGCTCACTGCCGTCCGGCGCCGGTTTCGCCATGTCCATCGCCATCGGTGAGGCGCTCGGGGCAGGCGTCGCGGCGGCTGTTGTCGTGGCGGACATGTCCGAGGTCGTCGGCTGGTTGCAGGCGACGAACGCCACGAGGAATCCGAATGTGGTCAGAACGAAGATCCGGCTCTTCATTTCGCTTCTCCTTACTAGTGCTTCGCGTTCTCGGCGAACTGCAACGAGTTCACCATTCATGCCGGGACCTTCGCCTCGCTCACCAGCTCCTCGAAGAGGGTCCGGTAGTGGATCATCGCCTGGCGCAGGTCCTCTGTGGTGGCCTGCCCGTCCTTCTGGCGAACCGCGATGTCGTGTGCTTTTCGGTAGTTCTCCAGAACCAGCGGATGGTCGACGGAGATATCGGCAGCGCGCTGGTCGAAGTCACCCACCGGGTAGCCACGCGTGGTCATCACGTCACCCAGCAGCTGGTCGGCCTCCACCACTGCACCGGCAGGACCGTCCATGAACCGCGCCTGGACTCTGCTCCAGGACTCTACGAAGCGTGCACGATCGCCGGCCGCGAGTGGCTGGAGGTGGAACTCATTGACTCGTTCCGTACGCTTGTCGAGCCCAGCTTCCGCCTGCCGCCGGCTTCCGTCGTCCTTCACGGCGCGGTCATACTCAGCGTCACCGAACCTGCTGCGCAGCCCTTCGGTCCGGCGCTTCCGGAGAAAGCGCAGCGTCACGAAGACCGCAACCAAAACCAGAACCGTAACGACCATTGCGATCAGCGCTGTCGTGCTCATGACCCGCCTCCAATCCTGGTGAGCCGTGTTCAACTCTTCTCGAATGTATGCCTCGGGCCTCCCTGCTGTAAGCGCACTTACTACCCGAGAGCAGGGCCGCGAAGTCAGTGGAAACTACCTCCTTTGCGACCTCGGCCCGCCCCGTCGGCGAGTTTGGAGCGTGGTGCAGCCCGCTCGACTTCACTCCGGACCGCAGGCCCGGGCGGTGTGCGCTCAATCGCAATCCAATTGCGAATTTGCTCCAGACCGGCTACCGCGTCGTTCCGTCCCGCAGCACGTCCGCTCCGGAGCCAACTTCATCAAGCTGCTGGTCTGGCTCAACGGCCGGCCCCTGATTGGCCCCCAGCCCGGCTGCCCGCCGCCTGCCCCGCCGAACATCGAGTGGCAACGGTGGGAGGTGTCCAGGGACGGCGTGGCACCCACCCTTCCACGACTGCGCCCGGGGCGTTCCAGTCCGGCCGTAGGGGAGCAGCTTGCCTGCTCCCGAGCGACGGATCGGGAACCGGGCGGAGGCAAGCTCCGCCCCTACGAGAGCCTTGCTCCTGCCCTCCTCACTTTCTCTCAATGTTCCTGGCACGTCACGTGACTTTACGCCCCTGGCCACCTGAACACAGGGTGAGAGTGGGCCGCCTTTGACGCCCTGTTCTGCGAGCAGATCTGCTCGTGGGCTCGCGTCTCTGCTGGTGTGGAAGACGGGGGGTTCCATCCATGGTACGGGAGCAGGCAAGCTGCTCCCCTACGACCGGACACAGATCTGCTCGCCACGCTCGAGTCTCTGCCTGTGTACAGGGCAGAGACGGACCCACGGGCCCCGTGTGTTAGCGTGGAACGGTGAAGGTCGTCACGTCACCTATCGCACTTGACGAGCTGCGAGGCATGGCAGAATGCGGTTTCGGTGTCCTGGTCAAGGCGGTCGTCGACGTCGAACGCAAAGTCATGGTGGTCGACGCAGAGCTTCACGCCGACCAGGAAGCTCTCTTGCTCTCTCAGGGCTCTGGGCAGGAGAACCTCTGGGGCATCAACCTCTACCCGGAGATGGCGGCCGACGAGTGGGTTGAGTTCGACTCCATGATCAACGTTCGGCCAAGTCAGGGGAATCGAACTCGCTCCGTAGACAGCAGTGAGACTCGCGCACACATCCTGGCAATCGTCGAAGCGCTGGTGGCGAGATGATCCTGCTCCATCACAAAACCCTCACCGTGGAGCGCTGGCAGCTACTCTCACTCTGCGAGCGGCTTGCCAACGTCGGCAGCGAGGTGCACCGGGCCATCGGCTGGCGGGAGAAGAACCCGCAGTACGCCATGCTCGCAGTCGAGAGAGCGTTGGAGCTCATTGATCTCACGCTCCTGACAGTTGGGGGCCTGGAGTCGCGGCTCCGCGAGCTGACGCGCACCCGCGAACTGCTGGTCGATTACTTCTACTGCGACAACCAGTACGGTTCCACTGACGCCCTTTGGAAGAAGCACTTCGACGCCTTCACCCACGCGGCAGCTGTGGGCGCATGGCGGGCGGCCACCTGACTGGGTTCCAGAGACGGATCCGCTCGCTGGGCTCGCGTCTCTGCCAAGATGGAGAATGGCCGGCGGAGCCCGGTGAGGAAAAGACGTGCCGGCCCGGAGGAGGATCAACCCTTCTCTTCTTCGCGCCCGATGATCGTGGTGCCGGCGGCCTCGATGTCGCGCAGGCGCTCGAGCGCCTGACGGAGGTCCTCGTCGTCGAGCTCCGTGCACTCCCGGCGCGGTTTGCCGGTTGAGTCACTGGACAATGGTCGTATAGTTACTCCAGAGAGCACTCAAAAAAGCTGACTGTAGTGACCATGAAACCCGGAGAACGTCTGGGTCCGTACGAGGTCGTTGCACTGCTGGGCGCCGGCGGGATGGGAGAGGTGTGGAGGGGCCGGGACGATCGGCTCGGCCGGGACGTGGCGATCAAGGTGCTGCCCGAGGCGGTTGCCACGGACAAAGAGCGTTTGCGCCGATTCGAGAACGAGGCCCGCGCCACCGGCGCCCTCAACCACCCCAACATCCTCGCGATCCACGACGTCGGCATCCACGCGGGGCAGCCGTTCCTCGTCGAGGAGCTGCTCGAAGGGCAGACACTGCGCGAGCTGCTGGTCGACGGGTCGCTGCCGCCGCGCAAGGCGGTCGAGTACGCGGTACAGATCGCCGCGGGCCTTGCGGCGGCGCATGGTCGAGGGATCGTCCACCGCGACCTCAAGCCGGAGAACCTCTTCGTCACAACGGACGGGCACGTCAAGATCCTCGACTTCGGCCTCGCCAAGCTCGTTCATCGCGACGAGCCGCTCGGCCCGGAAGAGGAGACGGAAGCTCCCGCGGACTCGACAGAGGCAGGAAGGGTCCTGGGCACCGTGGGCTACATGGCCCCGGAGCAGGTGCGGGGTCGTCCGGTCGACCACCGAACGGACATCTTCGCTCTCGGTTGCGTGCTGTACGAGATGCTCGCCGGCCGGCGGGCGTTCCAGCGCGACACCCCGGCCGAGACCATGTCGGCGATCCTCTCGGCCGACCCGACCCCGTTGCCGGGCACCGTCGCAGAACCGATCAAGGCCGCCGTCCGCCACTGTCTCGAGAAGCGGCCAGACGACCGCTTCCAGTCCGCGCGCGATCTCGCCTTTGCGCTGCAGGGCGCCATGGGAACGCCGGCGGAGCCGCTCCCCGCTGTGCCATCACAGCGCTTTGGCCGCGCGATCGCTTTCCGTGCGCCGCTTTGGACCTCCGTCGCGGTCATCCTCGTCGGTCTGGCAGCGGCCGGCATGTGGCTGAGCCGGCGCTGGATGTCTGCGCCCTCGCTGCCGGCCGAGAAACACGTCGCGGTCATACCCTTCACGGCGGCGAGCCCCGAGGGAGGGCTGGCGACGATCGCGGCCGGCATGGGCGACCACGTGGTGCGCGGCCTGATGCTGATCGCGAGGGACCTGCCCGAGGGGTCCTGGACGGTGCCGTCCTCCGACGCGAGGAGCTTCGGCGCCGTGACCGTCGCAGACATGTACCGGAAATTCAACGTGACGGTGGCGATCACGGGCCGGCTGCAGCGCAGCGGCAAACGCCTCCGGCTCGAGCTGGCGGCGGTCGACCCCGCCACGGGGAGGACGCTGCGCACCGCGGTCGTCGACGACCGCGTCAGCAACATGTCGTCGTTCCAGGAAGGTCTCGTCCTCCGGGTCGCCGGGATGATCGGTCTCGAGCCTCCGCGCGAGGCGTCCGAACGCTTGAGGGCGATGGCGACCACCCTTCCCGACGCGTTCCGGTCGTACCTCGAGGCGAGCGGCGCCCTCGCCGGCGCGGCAGACGGCCCCGATCTCGACCGAGCGGTCGGGCTGCTCGAGAGCGCGACCTCGCGGGACCCGCTCTTCGGTGCCGGGTGGATCGCCCTGGGACAAGCCTACCTGCGGGAGCTCGACGCCACCCGAGACGCCGACTGGCTCCACCGCGCGTCGGCGGTGGCGGAGCGGTTGGTGAAGGACGGCACCTGGCCCGAGGAGGCGTTCCGTCTGCTCGGCGCCGTGGAGACGGCGGGCGGGCGGATCCCTGAGGCGGTGGCGGCGCTCGAGCGCGCCGCGCGCATCGCGCCGACGGACGCGGAGGTCCACGTCGAGCTCGCCTCGGCCTACCAGGCGGCGGCCCGACCCGGCGATGCGGAGGGCGAGCTCGAGCGGGCGATCTTCCTGCGGCCCGGCTACTGGCCCCCTCACCACCTCCTGGCGAAACTCGACCTGGCGCAGGGCAAGTACGAAGCGGCGGCGACTCAGTGGCGCGAGGTGATCACCTGCGCTCCGGCGTCGACGCGCGGCTACAACAACCTCGGCACGATGTACTACTTTCTCGGGCGCAACGACGAGGCTCGGCAGGCCTTCGAGCGTTCCCTCGCCGTCGAGGCCAACCGCGTCGCACTGTCGAACCTGGGGACGCTCTACTTCGAGGACGCCCGCTTCGCCGACGCCGTCGCCGCGTACGAACGGGCGTTGGCGATCGACGACAGCTCCTACAAGATCTGGGGAAACCTGGGCTTCGCCTACAGCTTCGGCGAGTCCCCGGAAAAGGCGAGAGCGGCGTTCCTCCGCGCCGTCGAGCTGGGTGAGACGCTGCTGGGGAAGACGCCAGGCGACCTCGCCGTCACCACCGACCTCGCCGACTACCAGGCGATGCTCGGCGAGCGGGGCCGGGGGATGCAGCTCATCGAAACGGTGATCACGGCGCAGCCGACCGACCCGGGCTTGATCGCCGACATCGCCGAGTGCCTGTGGGATCTGGAGGATCACGACCGTGCGCTGGACTGGGTCCGGAGGGCGTTCGAGGCGGGCGTCCAGCGCCGGCGATTCGAGAAGCGTCCGACGCTCCGCGAGCTCGTCGCCGATCCGGGGTATCGGCGCCTGGTCGAGGGGCTCGAAAGCCAGCCGTGAGGGCTCAAGGTGACCGAACCCCCGAAAGGAGAGAGAGATGTCGACGTCAACGAGAGAAGTGGAGGCGAGGAACGGACCGTGGCTGGGACTGGCGCTGCTGGTGTGCATCACGGTGCCCACAGTGCTGGCGTTGCAGGGGTGCGGGAGCACAGGTATCCATGATCAGGCACAGGTTGACAACAACACCCATGTCATCATCTTCTTCCAGGGGAAGTCGGGCGACCAGGTCTGTCTTGACTTTCGCTATGTCCCCGGGCCTACCATGCCTAGAGTGAAGGCAGACTACGAGGTCGTCTTCGTCAACTTCAGCCCCTGGATTTTGGTTTCGGGACCTTTCAAGTCCCTGACGCCTCAGAACTCAGTTCGTTTGGTGCCGAAGGGGGCTGCATCCGGGACGGTTGGCCAAAATACGAGCGGTGCGGCAGTCACGGAGTACTTCATCGTGAAAGTCGATCAGCAAAGCTCTGTTCGTCCGTGCTGGCCGGACGGCCAGAACAACGGCCCCGGAATGATCATCGAAAAGAGCAGGTAGTCGAGACCTCTGGACGGCTCCAGTTGCCTCGACAATGCTGCTCGCCCGCGACCGATTCGACTCACCGGGTCGGGCCCAAGCGTCCTTGGTATCTGGGGAGGCGACTCAAGATCGCGGCCGTTACGTAAAGGCCACTGGCACGTCACGTGGCTTCAAACCCCGGGCCATAGGGCGAGAGTGGACCGCCAACGACGCCCTGATCCGCGCCCTCATCGCCCGCGCCGCAAGGGGGTGAGGAGGTGAGAAGGTAAGGAAGCGAGGGGGGTGTGGACCGTTACGCTGCGCTGCCGCTCCATGGGCCGCCTGGCGGCCAGGAAGAACGAAACGTCTCGCCCTGGGCGATGGCGGACAGGACAGGCCACACGAAGAGCCGAAGCGCGTCGGCGAGGTCAGCGCCGCTTACCGGCCCTTCGGGTCTTCCTCGACGGAGAAACGCGCGCCACGGCGTCTCGCGCTCGGGCGCGGCAACCGCATCCAGGTGCCTGCGGACGCTGCGTTTCTGGTGGGTCTGGGTCAACGAGCCGGAGAGCTTCGAATCCGAGTCAGAACGGTCAGCTGACGTCGCCGCGGCGGGTCGCACCAGGTCGCGCGCCTCCCGTCTGTGGCCACACGTTCCTCAACGTGTGACGGGCGCCTCGTGGGTACCTTTCCGGGGGTCGTTGACACGGCGAGGGCCAAAATCTAGGTTGATGGGCATGACCATCAAGAAGTTCGTGGTCGCTGCCGGTGCAGCGCTCGTGGCATGTGCCGTGCCGATTTCTACGGTTGGCGAGAGCCCGCGCCAGCGCGCGGCTCCCCCTCCAGACTCCGAGGCCGTCGGAGACGCCCGCTTCGAGGGGTATCTCTTTCGCGACAACGACGGGAATCCGTTGCCGTTTCAGAGCGATGCGGACATTGAAGACTTCCTCGCACACGCCGTCGTTGTTTCGACCGAGAAGATCCCGGTCGGCGTGACCAGTCCTCGCAAACTCCTGCTCGCTCGCGGGCCTGTGCGAGCCACGGCGGCATTCAAGCAGATCGATCGCAATGAACAACACGTTCGCACCAGGGCGGGTGGACGACAACAGCTCTACCTGAAGTGGCGCGACTGGTACGGCTATGACATCGCGTCCTATCGAGTCGATCGTCTGCTCGGTTTGAACCGGGTGCCGCCGACTGTGGAACGCAAGATCAAGCGCAATTGGGGATCGGTCTCGATCTGGATCAAAGGCGCCATCACCGAGCGCGATCGCCAGCAACGTGGGATCGACCCCCCGGATGCGGCCCGATTCAGCCAGCAAATGCAGACCCTGCGCCTGTTCGACAATCTGGTTGCGAATAGCGACAGCAATCTCGGCAATGCGCTGATCGACGGCAACTGGAGGATCTGGTTCATCGACTGCTCGCGGTGTTTTGGATCCTCGACCAAGTTGCTCTATCCGGAAGCGGTCACCCAGGTTGACCGCGCGGTCCTGCAGGCGCTCCGCAACCTGGATCGAGAAAGGGCAGACGAGGTTCTTTCGGACTACCTGTCCTGTCATGAGATCGACGCACTCTTCGAGCGCCGCGACAAGCTGATCACGTACATCGACGCCCTGATCGCCGACCGCGGCGAGGAAGTGGTCGTCTTCGACAAGTGGCCGGCGACCGAGCGGGCGCCGTGGGCGGACGATTGAGCCGATCGTCGCCGAATGGCTAAGGCAAATCAGGGCGCCACGTACCGAAGTGTTGCATGTGGAGAAGACAGGGGTTTCCATCCATCGCACGGGAGCAGGCAAGCTGCTCCCCTACGACGCCTTTGAAGTGCAGGCCGTTGCCCTCGTAGGGGCGGAGTTTGGAGGCCGTCTCGAAAGCCGGGCAGATCTCTTGCTCCGAGCCCGAGAGAGCCTGTTCGAACGCGCGCGAGAATTTGAACCGCAAAGACGCGAAGAGCGCTACGTATCTTGTTTGAATGCTCTTCTCTGTGATCTTTGTGCTCATCGCGGCCTTCGCGGTTCAATTGAAAAAGCTGGAAGTTGCGCCTCCTGAACCCGGCAAGGCCTGGCGGTGGGAGTTGTGAGACAGCCTCCAAGCTGCTCCCCTACGGCCGGACACAGGGCACCGGGGAAGATCCGCGAGGCGATGGTCCCGCCGCCGCCCTGCGCGCCGATCGCACCGGCCACCCAAGAAGGCGCCTGTTGAGCCTCGGATGGAACGACTCGCAGGCCTCGTCTGTTCCTCGCGAAGGAATGCTGGCGCTGGATAGGTGAATCGCCCGGCGGTTGCGGCTGTCGTAGCATGAGCGGACCGCGCCTCGGGGACTGGTCTCCGGCGCCTCGTCACGAATCCAATCACGCCGCATACACGACAATGGGGGATAACGTAGGACGAATGATGAGCGCTGTCGTCATGATGTTGGCCGTGGCCGCCGCATCCGCGGCCGGGGCCGCACAACCGCAGAATGGCGCCGGCGACGCCGTCAAACCTGAAGCGAAGCCTGACATTCCCAAGGCGGAGAGCTCGGTCACGACCCACAGCATCGTGATCGACGGCTCGCGGATCGACTACACCGCGACGGCGGGTACGCTCATCGTGCGCAACGGCAAGGACGAGCCCTACGCGAGCATGGGCTACGTCGCCTACACCAAGAACGGCGTCTCCGACCTGGGCACACGTCCCATCACGTTCGCCTACAACGGCGGGCCGGGATCGTCGTCGATCTGGCTGCACCTCGGAGCGCTGGGTCCGCGGAGGATCGTGACCACCGACGCCGGCGCCACGCCGCCCCCGCCTTACAGGATGGTGGACAACGACTCCAGCATCATCGACCGCACCGACCTGGTGATGATCGACCCGGTCGGGACCGGCTTCTCCAAGGCCGTCGGCGAGGCGAAGGACAAGGACTCCTGGGGCGTCGACCCGGACATCGAGTCGATGTCCCGGTTCATCACCGAGTACGTCAACCAGAACAACCGCTGGAACTCACCTAAGTACCTGCTCGGCGAGAGCTACGGTACGACCCGCTCGGCGGGCATGGTCGACTACTTGCAGAGCCAGGACGGCATGACGTTCAACGGCGTCATCCTGGTCTCCTGCGCGCTCGACTTCGGCGCCATCGACCTCGGCGGCAATGACGTCTCGTACGCGCTGTACCTGCCGACCTACGCCGCCGTCGCGTGGTACCGCAAGGCGCTGCCCGATCCGCCGCTGCGGCCGGCTGACCCGCGAGGACGGTGTCGCTCACCGGTGGACAGCGGACTTCCCAGCGCCGAGAACGTCCGTGTGAGGGTCCCGCGGTGACGGAACGCCGGGCGACCGGCACGGCACGCCCGGCGTCTATCCTGTCGCCGCGATCGCGGGATGTGCGGCGCCGTTCCCTCCGAGTGCGTCAGCTCTCCACGTGGACCCGGAACTCCACGCGCCGGTTCTGCTGACGGCCCTCGCTGCCCAGGTTCGAGGCGATGGGATCGGACTCGCCAAGGCCCACGGCGGTGACCCGGCCGCCCACAACCCCGCCCGAGATCAGGTAGTTGCGCACCGCATTGGCGCGCCGCTCTGAGAGCTCCTGGTTGTGCGTCTCGGTGCCGGTGTTGTCGGTGTAGCCCAGCACCGTGAGGGTCGCGTCAGGGTAGCGGCCGAGGACGCCGTTGATGTCGTTGAGCGTGCCCAGTGAGGCCGAGTGCAGGCTCGCCGAGTCGGTGTCGAAGAGCACGCGGTCGTTGATGATGAGATTGAGCTGCTCCGGATCGGTAGCCGAAGGCTGCACCTGGACGTTGTCGATCTCCCGCATCTCCGCGGCCATCTTGTCGCGGCGGTGGCCGACGGCAGCGCCGATTCCAGCACCCGCGGCGGCGCCGATGACCGCCCCGGTGGTCGGATTGCCGCTCTGGTTGCCGATGACCGCCCCCGCCACCGCCCCAGCGGCGGCGCCGATTGCGCTCGCTTGCTTGGCACTGCGATTGGGGTCCTCACTGGATATGCACGCTGTCGCCAGCACCAGCAGTGCTATCGCACTGACGATCATCAGCCTATTCGTCTTCATCTCGAGTTCCGCCTTTCTGGTCTGTAACGCCGGTCGGCACCCCGGAAAGTCCCGTGTCGGGGATTCGAGATTCCTCGTCATCGTTCCCCTTTGCCCAAAGGCGCCTGTCACACCCTTCCGGCGTCAGACAAACATCATGGGCCACGCCACCCTCATCCCTGGGATCGGCCCGATGCCCCACGACAACCCGTTCAGTCGCTGCTGACGCGTCCTCTGAGCCCCGGCAGAGGTACACTCGATAGCTCGAGAAGGCGGCTTCGGCCGCGCACACGAGGTTCGAGGCATGGTGAACGACACCGACGGCACGAAGGACGGCACCTCGCGGGTGCTCGATCTGGACGACACAGGCGCTGACACCCAGGCCCCGACGCCCGCTGCGAGCGGCGGTGCACCCGACCTGGCGACCCTCCTGCGGACGGGCGAACAATGGGGCTACGTCGACGAGGACGGCGGAATCCACGTCCGCGCCGGGAAGTACAACGAAGACCGTGTCATCGCCCGCGTCCCTCCGTCCAAGCGTGCCGAGACCCTCGCCACCCTGCTGCTTCGCTTCCAGGAGCTGGAGAGTCGTTTCGCGGCTCTTTGCAAGGAGCTGCGCCAATCCAAGAACTCGGGTCGCAATCTGAAGTCCTTGCAGTCGTTCGTCCACTGGGTCGAGGGCGCCGAGGCGATCGGCGACTACGACAACCTGCTTGGTCGTGCCCACGCCGAGATCGAGAGGATCTCAAGCCGGCTCGCCCAGGGGGAGGCCGCCAAGCTCGCATTGGTCGCACGGGCCGAGGCGCTGGCCGACTCGACCAAGTGGAAGTCCACTGGCGAGGTCATGGACGAGCTGATGCAGGAGTGGAGGTGTGCGAGCTCGGCCGGCCGCGGGCAGGACGAGGCCCTCTGGCAACGCTTCAACGAGGCGCGGCGTACCTTCTTTGCCCGCCGGAACGAATACTTCGCCGAGCTCAAGAAGAGTCGCGCGCAGGCACATGAAACCAAGGAGGCCTTGATCGCGCGTGCCGGGGAGCAGGCGTCGTCGACCGACTACGAGGGCACCTTCGCAGTGATGCAGGCACTGCTCGAGGAGTGGAAGCAGGCGGGCTCGGCCGGCCGCGACATCGACGACCAGCTCTGGGAACGCTTCCACCAGGCCCGTGACCCGTTTTTCGTGCAGCGCAGGGCCCACCTCGCCGAGCAGAACCGCCGACCGGACGACCGCCCGCGCCGAAGCGACGGTGGTCCTCGTCGCGAGGACCGCCCGCGAGGCCGCGATCGCGACCAGCCGCGCGACCGTGGGCCTGGCGGGCCACGCCGGCGCGACGACCGCGCGCCGGGGGGACCGCCCCCGGGTCGTTCACGCGGTGGTGACCCCGGCATTCTCCGTTCCTCCTTGGCGGACATCCTCGGTCCCATGAAGGATCTGTTCCCAGCGGAGCGAAGCAGCGAGGACCCCGAGACCGGCAAGGACGGGCGGGGGCGGAAGAACGACGAGGAAGGCTGACGCTCGTCCCCGCCTGCGTCCCCCTCATGTCCTTTCGCCAGCCTGCACTTCTCACCAGCGACGCCGCGCGTTTCGCGTCGAGCTCTTGGCGCCTCGCCCTCACGCCTCCTCACCTCCTCACCTCCTCACCTGCTCACCTTCTTACCTTCTTACCTTCCTGCCTGCTCACCTTCCTACGCCTTGCATCTTCAGCAGGACCGGGCATCACCACGACAGCCTGCAGCGCGCTCAGTAGCGCTTCTTGAAGTCCTCCTGGGCGGCCTTGCGCCGGGCCATCTCCTCGGCCGACAGATGGCCGGTGTACCAGGCGTGCTCGGGCCGGGCCAGGAGCTCGTCGAGGGTGGTTCCCAGGCGCTCGGCCGCCGCCACCTTGGCCGGATCGGTGGAGCGGAGGTTGACCTCGACGATCTGCTGGAGCTCGGGGATGAACTTCGAGTACCAGTGTTTGGCGACCTCGTAGAGACCGTGCCAGTGGGTGTAATCCGGCGCCATCATCGAGGCGCCGTGGCGCGCGCGCCGGCCCTCGTGGTGCCAGATCTCCCACCAGGTCCACTCGATGTCCTCGTCGAACTCGAGCGGCGTGATCAGGTTGTCCTGCCGCAGCTGGGCCATGATCGCGACCCCGGGCTGGCCGAACTTGCTGTCGTAGAGATCGACGACGCCGTCGTACTGATCGTAGAAGTTGGCCACGTAGTTGGTCGTGTGGCACGCACCGCACACCTTCTTCATATTGTTGCGGCGCTCCTCCCATCCGACCTTGGCCATCTTTTCGAGGCCGAGCTTCGCGTCGGCGACCTCGGGCCGGACCGAGACCGGTGGGCGGTTGTTCCACGAAATGCGTAGGCCGACGTCGTGGGTGACCGGAATCAGATCGCCGTCCTTGGTCCGCACCGCCGACATGTGGCAGGTGGCGCAGGTCGGCGCTGCCGAGTAATCCTCGCCGAGGACCCACTTGGCGCTGTCCAACCTGAGGTCCGCCTCGTGGGCGCGGAAGGCGATGCCGTGCTTGGACTCCTCGTAGATCTCGGCCTGGGGGTGATCGGGGCCGAGGTGGCACTTGCCGCAGTTTTCGGGGCGGCGGGCCTGCTCCACCGAGAACTCGTGGCGCTGGTGACAGGCCGTGCAGGCGCCGACGCTGCCGTCCGGGTTGAGCCGGCCCATGCCGGTGTTGGGCCAGCTCGCCGGCGACAGCGCTCCGTCCTTCTCCACCTCGACCACGGCGCCGTGGCACTGCTTGCAGCCCGACACGGAGAGCGCCGAGCCTCCGTAGTACGACTCGTTGCCTTCCACGATGTCGGCCAGGAAGTTGTCGAGCGAGCCGAGGATGCGGCCGGCCTGGGCGTGGTGGCTCTCGTTGAACTCGGCCACCTCGGTGGCATGGCAGCGCTCGCAGTCCTTGGGCGAGACGATGATCGCGATCTGGTAGCCGTTGTGCTCGAAGGCGTCGCGGTCCCCCGGCTCCGCCCGGTGGCACTCGTAGCAGCCGACGTTGGCGCGGAAGTGCTTGGAGGCGCCCCACTGCTGGTAGATGCCGGTGGTCTGGTCGGCGTGGCAGGCGATGCACTCCGCCGTTTCGGCCGACATCGACGAGGGTACGGTGGTCGCGGCCGGCCCCGGCGACGCACCGATGGCCAGGATCGCAGCCGTGATCCAGAGATGAGCAGATGCCTTCCTCATGATTCCTCCTCCCATGCAAACCCGGTCAGAACGCTGACAACGCTGACGCCATGACCTCGGTGACGTCCCGAGGACACCCCTCGGCGTCTGCCGGCGGAACCACGCGCTCTACGCTCGGTTCGCATTCTTCGAACATGCACCACGATCAGGCCCGTGTCCTTGACCGATGTCAAGTCTCCTGCGCAAAACTACTTACAGGAATCGTTCTCGGTATGAGCGCCGACCAGAAACCGTCAAGGCCGTCGTCCCGCAGGCGCCTCAGCAAAGGCGCCTGAGCTGCCACCGTTTGGCGTTGGCACCTCGGCTGGCACGTCTCCAGGGAGTTGCGAAGCAGCGCCTTCGGACCTGGGACGTCATCTCCGTGCTCGATGGGGGTTCTCGCCGAGGCCGAGCGTGTGCAGCATCTCGTGAATGACGATCGCCTCGGCGAGCTCCGGGTGGGAGATGGCGATCGATGGCCCGAGCGCTCCTGTATCCTCCGCGAGTGAGCACCTTCCGCCGAGTTGCCCTGCTGCAATCTCACCAACGTCTGCCTCCGGTACATGTGTACTACCTCAACGATCTCGTGGAGCTGTGCGGCCTGGCTGCGGCGGTGCAGGACACTGTCGACACGGTTGATCTTCCGGTGTCGCCCTCGGATCGCGAGCCTCTTGCGACCTTTGAGCGCTACATGCGGAGGCAACGACCGCAGCTGGTCGGCATCTCGTGCTTCACGTGCGGCGCGAACTCGGCTCGAGCCTATGCCCGGATCGCCAAGCGGTACGGCGCCTTCGTGGTCGCCGGAGGGTTTCACCCGTCGGCTCTTCCAGATGAGGTCCTCGGCTGGCAGGGCATCGACGCAGTGGTTCGTGGCGAGGGCGAAGAAGCGCTGCAGGCGCTGGCGCGGAGTGGAAGCCCGGAGGGCATTGCGGGGTTTTCGTATCGGTCGAACGGGCAAACTATTCACCAGCCGGTGGGGCCGGTTATCGAGGACCTCGACGCGCTGCCGATGCCCCTACGCCACCTGCGGCCGGAGCGCTTCGGCCTGGCGGGCCTCGACTACCACACCGACACCGTCTATGCCTCGCGGGGTTGCCGGGGGCGCTGCCGTTTCTGCGCCAACCACCTGGTCGGGCGAACGTGGAGACCGCGCAGCAACGAGTCCATTCTCGCCGAGCTCCTGACCATCCTGCCGCCGCGCCGCGGACCGTGGAAGTACGTCAAGTTCTGGGACTCCAACTTCCTGGCCGATCCGGCTCGCACCGAAGCCTTGTGCCTGATGATGCTCGAGCACGGCCTCGAACGACACTTCAGGTTCATCGTCGAGACCAGGGTCGAGGACGTCATCCGCGCGGCGCCCATCCTCAAGACCATGCGCCGCGCCGGTTTCGTGCGCATCGGCTGCGGTGTAGAAAGCCCAAATCGGGATACCCACAGACATCTTGGTAAAGGCATCAATCTCGACCACGTGGGCCGCGCCGCCGAGCTCCTCGACTCGAGCGAGATCCTCTTCACCAAGTTCCTGATCATCGGTCACCTTCACGAGTCGCGCGAGGACATTCTCGCCTACCCTGACTATGCACTTTCCCACGGCACCCGTCTGCAGAAGACCACCGTCTTCGTGATGACGCCGTACCCCGGGACCGAGCTCGCGGAAGACTTCGCTGCGAACGAGCTCGTGTCGAGCTCTGACTGGGACCTCTTCACCAACCTCGGGGCGGTGATCGAGCCGAACGGCATCTCCAGCCTGGAGCTGCAAGGTCTTCATTGCTCGGTAGCGGCCGGTGTGGCAGTGGGTCAGCGCTTCCTGGAGGGTCGTTCGCCGCTCCAGGTCCTCGAAGGCATCTTTGAGCCTCTCTTCATCAACATCAGCATGCTCAGGCTCAGTGACCGCTTTTCTCGTGAGGAAGTGGAGAAGGCCGTGATGACGGCCCTCGCCCGCATCCCTGCCGACCGCGAACGAAGCGTCGCGCCACATCGCACCTCTCGATACTTCGATCGGCTAGCTCTGCGCTTTCACCATCCCGTGATGGCTTCAGTGGCCATCGGCGTGACCGAGGAGCACGGAGTTGAGCGACTGGTGGTCCAGACCGGGCCGGGCCATCTGGCGCATGGGGGCCGACCTGTGAGGGAGATCCACCTGTCAGTGCCGATGCTGGTCAAGACCATTGAGGCAATCAACTACCGTCGTCTGGCCCATGACACAGCCACACTCCGCTTGAGCCTTCGCTCATTTCGCTTGCGATGGGTCCCTTCCCTTGTCGCGCAGCTGGGATTGCTCGCGGTCTACCTCACCCGGATCCTGCTGTTCCAAGTTCAAGGCAGGGCGCTCGCTCGAAGGTACCGGAGCGCTGCACCCGGGCGCTGATCCGTCCGAGCCGGTTGGCCTCGAGGATCTCGCATCGGTGCCCATCGGTGCCTCTATAAGCAGTCAAGAGGGAAATCTCGTCGTCGAGGCTGTGACCGAAGGCGAAGCCGGTTCTTGGACATTACCACTCACCGAGGGGCGTGATGCGCTGCCGCGAAGTCCCTCCGGATTCGAGTGTCGATCTCGGCCTTCAGCCGCGGATCGAGGAGAGTGACCTCCAGGCGCTGCAGCAAGGTGGGCTCGTCGACCATGCCCTGAGCGATCACCTCACGAACAAACAACGCGTCCTTCTCTCGCCCGGCCGCATACTTGGAAACCACAAGGTCGTGGACCTCAAGACACCAGCCGGTCGCTCCTCGGGTCGCTGGGGTCGAAACCCGCACCAACCGCGTCTCCCAGCCTTGCGGGAGAACCGCCGTTTCTCTCCCGACGCCCTGCGCGTAGTAACCGAAGGTGTCATGGAACAGGGACAGCTCGCCGATCGCTCCGTCGATCAGCTCCCACCGGTCGGGATGGTTGCGAGGCCACACGTCGGCTTCGTTGGAGACCAGCAGGCTGGCCGGTGCGTTCGGAAATTGCCCGAGGATCGCCTGGGAACCGATCACGACGATGTCGTCGTCATCGGAGATGGTCGCAGCCGCCCGGATGACGTGCTCAAGCTGATCCCTGGTCACGTCGTCTCCTGTTCCGCTCACAGTCGCGGAGGATCTGCCATCGGGTGGCCGAATCGACCACACCGGCGAAAGGTGACGTCTGCCGCATGCTCCTGCCCGCTTCTCCGGGGTCGGTGATCGTCTCGATCACCTCGTCGAGAGACTGACCGAGAACATCGGCCCAGGCGTCCGCCCAGAGACGTGCGACAGAGCCGTCTCGCTGCCACCGGGCAACACGTTCCCGCGCCCGTTCCAGCAGCTCGGGCTTCGCGCAGAGCCGTTGCGCCACCTCTCGGTGTAGCGCCAGGCTGCGCTCTTCGGCGACGTGGTGAGAGATTCCATCCATGGTCTCGTCCGAGACTCAGTATATCGCTGCGCTTGAGCCACTGCGTGCCGTTGGTGATCTTGAAGTTGATCAGCTTCGGCTTCCATCGCTGCCACCCATCAGCTCACGACGTCGGGGTTCTTGCCGAACTGCGTACCGCGAGGTGGTAGTGGATCGACATCACGCACCACGCGAAGACCGTCCACCCGTCCCGAACCTTGACCTTCCGGATCAGGTCCACGAATCGGGCTGTTTGAGTGCCAGCGTCGGTCGAAGCCCGTGCCGCGCGACCACCGGTCTCGCCTTCATCAGCCAGCCAGGCAGCCCCGCGGGCCAAGCGGTTGTGAGCGTTGTGGACCCGACCCTGTTCCAGATCCTGCGGCGTCGCGGCCTCGGCCCTTGGCCCGTCGGAGCCGGACTACCCTCAAAGTGTCAAGAATGTCGGCCCTCGTACCCAAAAATAGAGCGCCCCCGGCTCAGGCCTCGCTCAGCCGATCCCAGAGGAGCAAGCCTGGGACCTTCGTGAAGTGCCGGTCGTAGGTAACGAGCCACGAGCCGGTCTCGAGGGCGTGAGCCGCAATCCACACATCGTTGACCGGGATCGGCATACCTGCCTGTTTGAGCTGGTCCTTGACGACGCCGAACACCTCTGCCGTGGCCCGTGTCGCGTCGAGAATGCGTACCGCAGGCCGACGCAGGAACTCCTCGAGGAGCTGCACATTCTCTCGTTCTCTTCGGCCGCCTTTGAAGCCCGCATAGAGCTCGCCCAGAACGACTACGGACACCAGTACGGCATCGGCTGAGGCAAGAACGTCGAGCACCTCGGTTTCACCGGCGAGCAGCGCCGTATAGGCGTTGGTGTCGAGTAAGACGCTTCTCACTGCCAGTCTCTTTCGTCCACGCGCTCGAGGTCCGCCGTTGCCCGTTGGAAGGCATCGAGATCGTCACTGGACCAGGCGCCGCAGAACTCCTTGAACTGCTCGCGATTGTGGCCCCGAGGCTTCGGCTTCATACCAAGCGCCTCCTCAAGCAGCCGCTTGACGGCTTGATTGACGCTCGTCCCTCCGGCCTGGGCCACCTGCTTCAACCTGGAGGCAAGGTGCTCGTCAACGCCATGGATCGTGATTGACTTCATCTTCTCCTCCATCTGAATCATAACACTGACTCGCGCGCTTGAACCATCTGAGCACAAATATGGTTCAGTTTGAGGCCCAAGTCTGAAGCGTCTGGCAAGCAAAGGTTTAGCGGTGCGCCTATCGGTGCCAGGCCGGGCGATTCCGCCGATTTCCTCAAGATCGTCGGAATCGAATTCCGTGCCAGGTGTCACAACCTCACAATGTTCTAAGCGGGGCCCTCCGCCGAAGCCGCTTCGCTTCACTCTCGACGTTCCGTCATTTAGACGTCGGATGCTGCAAGGAGGAGATCGAGCACGATGACGCGAATCTCAGACACGACTCGCAGCCGCCGGTCGTTCGTGAGGAACGCTTGACACCCGTGCTCGATGGCGCACGCGAGCTGGACGGCATCCGGCGTCCGAATGCCATGATGGGAACAGAGCTCGGCAGCTCGGATCGCGATGGACGGGGTGATGACCGCCGTAGTGAAGTTCGCCGCTTCGAGCATCAGCTCGACGTAGCTGTTCTTCAGGCGGTCATCGCCGCGTTTGATCGGATGAGTCAGCACCTCAGTCAGAGTGATGGTCGAGGTCACCCCGGAAATCGCGCCAGCGTCGACGCGCTCGAACACGAGGTCAAGCAGCTCAAGGTACCTTGGGTGTTCCTCGATGAAGTAGATGACCGCCGCGGAGTCGATCCCGAGTCGGTCGACCCCCTCAAGCGCCGCATCAAGTGCTGTCAGGGGCGGCGGTCCCACTCGTCTCTCAATTCACTGACGTAGTCCTGTGCGTCGATCCCCTGCCAGATCTCCGCTCCGAGGCCCCTGAGCTCGAGAATGGAGCGACGGGGCCGTGTGCCAAGCCCCGGATCTGCGAGATCTCGGGTGATCAGCTCTACCAGACGCTGCCGCTCGTCCGGTGGCAGCTTCCGGATTTCGGCCTCGTACAGCGCCTGAGCCTTGGTTCCCACGGCAAACTCCTCGATTCGATTATAGGCTGCTCGGCGATTTCCCCACGTTTTCGGCCCGTTTGGTCCAGGGCCGACACTCTTGCCCTCGGTGGTCAGGCGATTGTGACGATCTTCCCAGAATCGTCGGGATCGTCGGACCAGGCACCGATGTGCCCTCAAAGTGTCAACAATGTCGGCCCCGGCACCTAACAGGGGTGCGCCAACCGTCCGTCGGCCGATGATATCCTCAAGGCTGGAGAGGCGGTCATGAAGATCAAGGTTGTTGTTCACGAGGCCGAGGAGGGTGGTTTCTGGGCCGAGGTTCCCGGCATACCCGGCTGCGCAACTCAGGGCGAGACCTTCGAGGAGCTGCTTGCCAACCTCTATGAAGCCGTGGAAGGCTGCCTCGCCGTAGACGTCGACACAGCTGCCCAAGGCGGTAACGCCCGGATTCTCGAAATCGCGGTATGAAGCCACTGTCGGGGCCGGAGCTCGCGAAGAAACTCGAAGCTCACGGTTGGCGCCTCGCGAGAGTCAGCGGCAGTCATCACATCTATGTCAAGGGCGGAACCCCGGCGAGGATCTCTGTCCCGTTTCACGGTAACCGCCCCTTGAAACGAGGCCTCCTCCGGCACCTCCTCCGGCTCGCCGATCTCGAGCCCAAATAGCGCCGGCGCTGAAACCCAACAAGACTCTCACCGTCGCCTGAACTCCGCGCCGAGGACCGCCACTGGCCGAAATTGTCGGAATCGGCGGGCCAGGTACCGATGAGATCCTGCATCGGTGCCAGGTCAGACGATTCCGGCGATCTTCAAGGAAAGGTCTGACCACAAACGGGCCCTTAGCCTTCTCCGCCGATCACGAGCCCGAGCAGCTCGCGAACGATCTTGGCGGCGACCATCGCCGTCACGCCATTGACGTCCCGCGTCGGGTTCAACTCCACCACGTCGGCGCCGACGACGGCCACTCCGCTGGCGCCGATCTGGTGGATCGCACCGAGCAGCTGTCGCGTCGACATCCCTCCCGGCTCGTGGTGCGAAATCCCAGGCGCGAACGCCGGATCGAGCGCATCCAGGTCGACGGTGACGTACACCGGCCCCGACAGCGACGGCACCACACCGTCCCAGTTGCGGAACTCGCGGACCTCGACGCCGAACCGATCGGCCTGCGCCCGTTGGTGTGCGGTCATCGTCCGGATGCCGAGCTGCACCAGCCGGGCCACACGGCCCTCCTCCATGATCCGGGCGAACGGGCACGCGTGGGAGTAGCGGTCGCCGTCGAGGTGGTCGTAGAGATCGGGATGGGCGTCGAAGTGCACGATGGTGAGTCCGTCGTGGCGATCGGTGATCGCCTGGACCAGCGGCCACGTCACGAGGTGGTCACCGCCGAACGAGACGAGGCCGGAGCCGTCTTCGATCGCGTGGGCTGCCGCCGCCCGGATCATCGACACGGCATCGAGCGCATCGCCCGGGAGGTCGAGGTCACCGAGGTCGATCCAGGCATCCGTCAGTGCGGGATCGAGGTCGAGCCCCGCCTCGGTGCACCAGTTCGCCGAGCCGCAGGTGAGCGCAGCGCGTATTGCAGTCGGTGCCGAGGCGGGCCCGCGCAGGAACGTCGAGTGCGCGTCGTACGGCACGCCGAGCACCTTCACCGTCATCCGCGCAGCCTCATGATCGACCAGTCTGCCCAAGACCGCACTGCATGGGTCCGGATTTCAGGCGATTCCGACGATCTTGGCATGGTCCACTTCTTTCGGTCAGACTGAGTGGCCCGATGACCTCTCCCGCTCGATGATCTTAGAGCACGCAGCTTCGATGCCGCGGAGACGCTCGACTACGTCGCGCGACACGGATGGGCACACATGTGGCGCGCGTCATCCTGGATTCAGAGGACGCATCCGTACCCGGTCCGCTTCCACGACCGAGAAATGGCCCTCCCAGTCGTCCCTCGCATCAATCGCACCCACAACATGCTCGGCAAGATCGGATGGCGACGATGCGCGAAATCGAATGAGGATCACACCGACGGCCTTGGAACGATGTCCGGCAACGATCAGAGCCCCGAAGTCGAGATCACACGTTATGACGACGCGCTGGCTGGCGTGCGCTCGGACCAAAACCTCGGCGTCAGGCACACCCGGGTTGTTCTCGCGTACCCACTCGACGTCATGGCCACGGCTTCGTAGCGCTTGGACGAGACCCTTGGGAATGTTCTCGTCTGCGAGGAATCTCATGCCTCAGCTGGCCTGGGCAGGAAAGACTCGCTCGGACCGCATGACTTCCGCAGCATAGGCGAGGCAGGCGCGAATATCGGCTTCGCTCAGTCCGGGGTACTCCTCACGGAGATCTCCCTCGCTCCATCCTCGCGCGAGCAGATCAACGATGTGCTCGACGGTCAGGCGGGTGCCTTTGATGATCGGCTTGCCCGTCATCACGTCGGCTCGAATGTCGATGTGCTCGCGCCACTCGCCCACAGAACACGCCTCCTCGCCTGATCCTACCACGCATTGGTGTGCTTCCCCGAAGTCAAGCCTCCAGAGGGTCTTGATGAACCCTAGAGCGACCCGAGCACATTGCCAATTCGCACCCCTGACCTAGACCCTGTTCCGGGGCTGGGCTTCAAAATCGTCGGAATCGTCTGACCTGGCACCGATGAGACCACGAAGTAGAGAGCCACGAGCAGACCGACGCCGGGGATCTCGTCGAGGTGAGCGACCTCCGGGATGGCTGCTCCGATCGTCTCCAGCTCCTCGTTGCGACGCTCGATCTCCCCCGTCACCAGGTCGATCTGCTCAAGCAGTGGCTCGACCACGTCCCGGAGCTCGCCCGGCAGCTTCATCTTGTCGACCCGCTCAACGAAAGTGGCGGCGTTCTTGCCCGAGACCCGGTACCCGAACCCGCGCAGGATCCCTCGCACTTGGTTGATCCACGCTGTACGTGCGTCCACCAGCGACCGACGCACCAGCAGCTTGCAGCGAAGCCTCTGTGCCTCCTCGTCACGGTGCTGGATCGGCTTCAAGAAGGCGGGGTCGATCCGCACCAGACGGGCCAGCACCTCAGCGTCTACCGTGTCGTTCTTCAGCGTGCTCTCAGCAATCAGCCGGACGCGACGCGGGCTGCACACAATCACCTCGTGGCCGTGGCCGGCCACCGCACGTGACACCCAGGGTGAGAGACCACACGCCTCCATCACCACGCGCATCTCACCCCGGTTCCCGAACAAACGCGCCAAGGATGCTCGCGACGTGGGGATCCGTGTCTGCTCCACGACCTCGCCCGCCTCGTCGAGAATGCAGATCTGGCTATGCTTCTGGTGCAGGTCGATGCCACAATACTCCATGCCGGTCTCCCTTCTTGGGCCTCGAGCCCGTTCTAGGTTTGGCGAGCATTGTGCTACGCCGGGGAGACCGGCCTACTCATCCCATCTGGCACCGAAGGCTACGCGAGGAAAAGTGGCGGTATATTCGAGCTCAATGACTCCACGCATGGCGTCGCCAGAACGTGCAAAGAGCCTCAGCCTCAACCCAGGCGCCGACTTGTGGACCTCAAGATCGTCGGAATCGTCTGACCACCGAAGCAGACAGGCCATGGATCAGGCCGAAGGCAGGCGGCACTCTGCCCATTCATTCGTTCGGAACCGACGAAGCCACAGGTGTGAGTACTTATGAGGGTACCGATACGGGAAACGGAGCATTATCGGATCAAAACCGGCTATAGTGATTGGCTCTAAGGCCCCTGCAAGGCTAGCGTAATACATGCGCATCTCTTCTGATCGAGCAACGGCCGGATCTGCTTCAAGCGTTACATACGTAATATCCCCGACTTGGGACACTGTAAACTCTTGCGTAGATTGAAAACTCCCCAAAGCGGTGAGATGCGCCGGGGAGAGCGCCGTGACCCACATCGGCCCCTTCACGTGGTCAAGGAGGTGTCGATGATGATTGAAATCGTCAAACACATCGAGAACATAGTCAGTCTTCAGGCGAAAAAGCACTTCTTTGACATCTCGCTGCGGATGAAACATGTCATAGTCGAGCACTGGATTGATGAAACCATAGCACGCCCCCAATCGCTCAACCAGCGTTTGGAACCACTGGACGAATCGCTGCCTAGCGGTGTTTTCGAGATCACTCGGGAAGAAACACTGTACATAGTTTGGCAGAGTAGTCCTCTGGCTCGCAATGTGAACAAGGTTCTCCCCATAGACCAGGAAATGAAAGGCTTCCGACGAGAAATCGCAAGCCTTGCCATCCTTGAAGGCAACGTGGACATTGTCGTCCTCTCCCAACGCCCGCGATCGATCTAGCAGACCAAGAGCCTCCCGATGGGTCTTCTTCAGATCTCGCTTATAACATCCAGCACAGGGCTTGACCCCAGCATGACCAAGCGTGACCCCTGGGGCGAGTTCAAGAAACTCATCAATAGCCCGCCTAATCTCATTGGCTAGCTCTCCAACCCGCCTAGGAAAGTAAACAGTGAAATAGGTTGCCTCGCGCATCCCTCACCCCTTAGCGCCCATCTACCAGACGACTCCCGTGGGATCAATGCCGATAAGTTGAGTCCGTGGGAAGGCTCGTCCATACTCTGCCGCAACTCCAGCCGCTCCGCCCCGGGTAGTCGTGAAGTCGGCACCATAGAGGCCCTCAAGGAGACCATTCCGATTCGGCTTGCCTGAGAGGTCTGAAATGATCCCATCGGTGCCAGGTCAGACGATTCCGACGATTTGGCGGAGATCGTCGGAATCGTTCAACCTGGCGCCGATGCCGAGAGAGTTGCTCACCAACCGTAATCCCTCTTCCTGACCTCCTCGGCCTCCTTGTGTCGCCCCAGGGTCTCCAGAGCCTTGGCGAGCTCCTCGACCGCGTCGGTGCTCGGCCACGTCTTGACCGCGTGCCGAAGGTACGGCTCTGCCTCGGCGGGTTTACCGGCCCCGAGAAGCCAATGCCCAGCGACGAGGTCAGCGTGTGTTTCTATCGTGCAACCACAGTCAATGGACTGAGACAGCAAAGTGATTTGGGCTTCGAATACCGAAGCTGGCGTGCCACTTTGCTTGATATCAAAATCGCGAAAAGCCCTTCCTGCTTGATCGAGGCTACGAATCGCAAGCGCGGCATCGAAGAGCGCCTCTGCTCGGCCACAGTCGTCGAACACCCATGCGCGCACTTTCGCCCGTTCCTCACGGTCGCAGCCCGCCGTCAAGAGCATCATCACAGTCAGAGCGAAGGAGATCGTACATCGTCGCATTGTCAACCACCACACTGATCGGCGAAGCGGTAGCTGCCTCCGCATCGCGCCGTTGCCAGACTCGATCGGTACTAGGTCACGCGATTCCGACGATTTTGAAGAATCGGACAAAGCCACTCTCCAGGACCGACTCTACCTGATGCCTCCTCGTCCACGAAAGCGCCACTCGTCTCCCGATATCGCCTGCGGCCCACTCCCTTACCTCCCATTCAAGCCGATTTCAATCTTCTGATCACGATCAAGTCAGCTTCACGGGGCAGACAATCCGCACAATCTCGCGACACCCGACTGATCAATAGCAGGACTGCGACTTTGGTTCAGATCTATCTCTCTGAAACATAAGACATGTATCTCGTCGATCAGCTGATCTTGAGATGCTGAGTATATTACCTGTCTTTACTTGACATGTGACGCCGATCACAGATATGTTCGGGCAGTTGCCGACAGAACACTGACTCCACAGTCCTGCGCACGGAGGTCGTACGTCACATCGGCATTCAACCACGCCGCCAGGGACCGACTCGTGCCGTGCTGTCGGCAACCCTCGCCATGGCCCCTTTGCGATGCCCGACCCCACGCTGACTCCGCCCGGACCGACCTTCCCCGGTCTCCCCCCGACCGCCCGTCCCGACAGGGAGCGTCCATGACCCGCCACCGCCTCGCCGTCGTACTCCTCCTTCTGCTCGCATCCGCCGCAGTGCCCGCCACCGCGGCCGAGCCGCTCGCCTCGGGCCAGCTCCAGCTGCTCGGGAGCAGCCTGACGCTGTACAGCGACGGCCAGGTCAACGACGCCGACCAGGTGCTCGACGTCGGCGAGCCGGGCCGCGTGCGGACCTGCTACGGCGGCGTGGCGGCGCCCTGCGGCGCGATCGCCCCCGGCGACCCGCGCATTGCCGGCCTCGTGGTACGCGCCGAGCTCGACGGCCCCGAGCTGCCCGAGCCGATCGCGCTCGAGACGGTCCCCGGCGGCACGTTCCTGCTGCCGTCGTTCCAGCAGGAAGGCGACTACCACCTCGCCAACATCCGCCTCGTCAACGACGCCACCGAGCGCGTGCTCGGCGCCGCCCCGCCGTCCCTCGCCGTGCTCCACGTGCGCCGCATCCTGGTCGCCTCCGCCACCGTCACTACTCTGTCGCTCGCCGACCTCCAGGCGCGCGGCATCACCATCTCCCAGGAGAACTTCCAGGCCTTCAACTTCGCGGTCGGCTTCGCGTTCGGGTCCGAGACCGTGGTGATCGACTTCCCGGTGATCTACGACGGCAACGGCACCGTGTCCCCGCTCCAGAAGCCCACCG
>CAVSIS010000045.1:0-3195 GCA_963727925.1 uncultured Acidobacteriota bacterium
CCACCGAGGCGAGGTCTGCTGGCGAGAAAGTGAACTCGTCATCCTGTGTGGTGGCGGCGAAAGGTGAGGCAAAGTCGATCCGGCCAGCTTGGGCGTGGTCGTGCCGGAAGACCCCCACCTGCCACCCGGCATCGCGAAACAGCTCGAACCATGCTGACACCGTGAGGTTGCTGCGGTGGTACCCGATCCCTTGGTGAAGCTCGAGATCGTGCTGGCTGAAGATCGGCGGCACGGCGACGAGCGCCTCACCTCGGGGTTGCATCAGGCTGTGAAGCGACTCCAGGAACCGTCGCGGCTCCCGCAGGTGCTCGAGCATGTTCGAGGAGACCAACAGGTCGACGGATGACGGGGAGCTCGAGCTGCTCGCAGTCCGCCCGCCGGAAGGTCAGGTTCGCCCTGCGGAAACGGCGCTGCGCGTAGGCGACGCTGAGACGGTCGACGTCGACGCCGAGCACCGACCGCGCCCCGGCGTCCGCCAGGACGGCGCTGCCGTAGCCGGTGCCGCAACCCGCATCGAGCACGTCACGGCCGGCGACGAAGCCGGCGAAGAAGCGGTAGATCGAGCGGTGGGCGACGAGGAGGTCGTTTTCGACCCCCGGCCACACCGACTCGTTGAACGGCCGCAGTCCGGCCGCGACCTTGCGGAGGCCGTTGAGGAGTCGCCGCACCGCCGTTTCCGCCGGAGACCGCGTCATCGGGCTTCCCCCGGGCTCGTGCGCCCTGCCGGGCCGCTGTCGGCGGTCCGTTCGAAGCACACCCGGTGCAGCGCCAACGCCAGGATCCGCTGGTCGTTGCCCTTCCCCAGGCTGGCCGGGGAGCGTGCATCGGGCAGGAAGAACACCAGGCGGTTGGTCCGGTGGACTGCGCCGGAGGGCAGAACGAAGGTGCGCCGATGAACGGACCAGCCCGTGCAGCGGCACTCGCCGAGAGCGCGGTCGTTGAGGGTGACCTGCATGTGCTGCTCGCCCAGGCAGGAGGCGTCGAGGGTGAGCGACCCGAAGGCACTCGGGGTGGCGGAGAACACGATCTCCGCCCGGGTGCCTCGGCTCCAGCGGAACGACCCTTCGGGCCCGTACCAGCCGGACCAGAAGATCCCAGCGGGGTCGCCCCGCCCGATCTCGATGCAGCCGTCGGGCGGCAGCTCCGGGTAGCTCGGCTCGAGCCGTCGGGCGACAATCTCGGTGACCTCGACGTCGTCGACGGTCCCGAGGGGCCGCACCTCACCGAGGGTGCGCAGCCACTCGTGATACGCCCACTCGCCACTCGGCCCGTCCGGCGAGTAGCCCTTCCGCACCACCTCCCACACCCGGACGCCGTCCCGTTGGCGGAGCGCGGCCTCGAGCTCGGTCCGGGTCGGCACGTTCATCACGGGCGCGCCGAGGTAGTAGCCGGCGACGCGGCGGTTCCAGCGCGGGAAGAAGAGCACCGCATCCGGGGGGCCGCATCGCTTCCACAGCGCGGCGAACTCTGCGAGCCCGGTGCGGCTGACGGTCCGCGCCTCGGCCCGGACACCTGTGACCAGGACCGCCGCGATCATGAGCAGAACCACCCACCGCACCGCTCGGGTCGGAAGGCCGCCGATGGCGATCCCCAGCGCGAGCGCGACGGACGGGAAGACGAACATCACGAAGCGGACGCCGAAGTAGACCGGCGTGACGGTCACACTCAGAACCAGGGCGGCGGCGAGCGGGACGACGGTGGTCAGCACCGCGGTCACGAAGGCCGTGGCCTCGCCCCCCTCGAAGGCAGGTGGCCCGGCCGGGCGCCGCCGGACGAGCGTCGCGACGAGCCGCGCGACGACAAGGACGAGGGCCGCCGCGGCGAGGGCGGTCGCCGCGGTGTGTGAGAGCGGCCGCGGCGTCCGGATGCCGAACAGGAGGAACCTGAACGGATCGAGCACGGCATTGGGCAGGTAGGGCGCGGGAATCCAGCTCACGCGTCCCGGCTCCACGAAGTGACCCCGGAGGGAGACCACGTAGGCGAACCAGAGGGCGAAGGCGGTGAGGGACGACACCGCGACCGCCGCCGCGGCGCCGAGCAGGGCCCTGGAGCGGATGCGAAGCCCCCGCAGCGCGAGTGCGACGATGTGCGACGCGACGACCAGTGTGCCGAGAGTGTGGGTCAGGACGATGGCCATGTCGAGAGCGACCAGCGCGGTGGCCGGAACGGCGAGCTTGACGGGCTGCTGCAACGCTCGCTCGAGAAGCGTCAGGAGTGCGAGCAGGGCCCATGCCGACAGAGCCGCCGCAAGGGCGTACATGCGTGTTTCCTGGGCGTAGAAGAGCCCGATCGGGCTGAGGACCGCGAAAAGGGCGACCGCGATCCGGGTGCTCCACCGGCGCGATACTTTCGCCGCGGTGAGCGTGAGGGCGAACGCGCAGGCGACCATCGCGAGCACACTGGGCAGCCTCAGCGCCAGGGGCGAGTCGCCCACGAGACGCCGCCACAGGTTGAGCAGGAGGAAGTAGAGCGGGGGATGGGTGTCTCCTGCGGCGGCGTGGAGCGTGTCGAGCAGCGTGCCGCCGGCGAAGTTGAACGAGAAGATCTCGTCGAGCCACAGAGGTTCGCTGCGGATGCCGAGCAGCCCGACCGCAGCGGCGAGCGCTGCGATGGCAAGCGCGAAGAGGAACGCTTGAGCCAGTGTCGGGAAACGCCGAACCTTCTCTTCGGTGCTGACACAGTCTGGGGGTAGGTGAGGCATTGGTCGCCCCGAGTCTACGTGACCACGAGTCGCCTTGACCCGTCCGTGTCTCTGACATTCCGCGCCACACCCGCGTCTACGGACTGAACGGCTCTCCCGTCGCTTTCCTTGAGCCAGAAGTGCGCCTTCTGGGGCGGCCAGAGTCTGCAGTACCGGTCGGTTCTCGTTGCGAGGGCAGCGGAGGGTGGTGACAGGGTGGGCGCGGGGTGGTTCGGCCGACGCAGGCGTAGCCCGATTCCTCACTGAGTGATGTGGGGCCCCCGCCCCTCGTTCTGTCCGGAGACCGGCCGACTCGCTCGAGGACCGTCACGAGGAGCGCGAGCGGTCTGTAGCTGTCGTCATCTCGGCGCGCCGCGAGTTTCCGTCCGAGCCTTGTCCCCCCTGAGACCTGCTGGTGTGGGCGGGGACCGTCGCGAGGGATGCGAGCGGCCTGCAGATGTCGGCTTTCTCGGCGGATCGACGCGCGGAGGCGTAGCAGCGCTACGTCGAGCACG
>CAVSIS010000046.1:0-20759 GCA_963727925.1 uncultured Acidobacteriota bacterium
CTGACCGCGGACCACGACGCGCGCGATTCCGGCGGGCAGGAAGCGCAAAGCCGCGACCTCGAGCTGGCCGAGCGCGGTCCGGCCCGGCCAGCCGAGCCGGCGCACTGCCGCCAGCACCCGCGGATGGAAGCTCGCCAGGGTGACGCGGTGCTCGGCTCCGAGGCGGGCGAGCAGCTCGAGCATCGACGGCACCAGGCCGGGGTCGGTGGGCTTGAGGTCGATGCTGACCGGTACTCCGGGGAAGGCGCCGAGGAGCGCCTCGAGGGTCGGGATCTTCAAGCCGCGGCCGGCATCCCAACGCTCGACCTGGGCGAGGTCGACGTCGGCGATCCGCTCCGGGCGGCCCGCCATGCGGCGGCCGTCGGGGTCGTGGCACACCACCCAGTAGCCGTCTCGGGTGCGGTGTACGTCTGTTTCGAGTGCATTGGCACCGTCGGCGAGCGCCTGGCGGAACGCCTCGATGGTGTTTTCGGGCAGCGCTGCGGAGCTGCCGCGGTGGGCGTAGAGCCGCAGCTCGTGCTCGCGGGTCACGGCGGCATGGTACTGCGTCGCAGGTGATGAATGATGAATGATGAATGAGGAGTGAGGAGGTGAGACGTGTGAGACGCGAGACGCGAGACGCGAGAGGCAAGACGTCGGAGCGAGGTTCGACTCCGGCTGTTGGTCCGTGCGAAGCTTGGTTGGACGAGCCCCGGCGGGCAGTGCAAGCCGATGCGGTGCCTCTGAGAGGATCATGCCCGTGTCAAGGTTGGGTGCCTACTTGACGACGTTTCTGACTGTGGCGGCCGCCCTTGGCGCGGCCGTCTCCCTTGCTGCGCCCCCGGACCGTGCCGACCTCGAGATGGACGTCTACGGGATCCGCCGCACATGGTGGATCCCCATGGACGGGGTGAGCTATCAGGGTCTGTGGCGATTCGAGCCGACCACAGGCGAGTGGCAGCGGCTTCGCCCACTGTACTTCAACGAGGACACCGATCAGGTGATCCCATACTCGCACAACGGCTACGGCGCCTTTCTGTCCGGTGCAGGCGACCGCCTGGTGCTGCAGGTCTGGCCGGCGACCCAGGAGTGGGAGCTCGGCACATGGAGGCTGCTGCGGCGGTACGCGCCGCTGCCGCCGGCGGCGGTGGGATGGGTCGTGCAGGGCCCGATCGTCCAGCCAGAGCTGGCGACGCGGCTCGGGATTCAGCCCGGGACCTACGGGTTTCCGTTGTGCCTGCGAGCGCACCTTACGAGCGGGAACGAGCTCACGCAGCCAGTTCCGTGTGAGCCGTTTGCGTTCCCCGGGGCGGGTGGGGAGCTTCGAGAGTCGTCCACATCGCTCCTGACACTTCAGGATATCGGCCCACCGCGGCAGCTGCTCGCCGGTTTCGACCTTGGTGTCGTCACGTGGAGGTTGACACCGGAGTACGCAGTAGAGGTCCCACCGACACTCAGCCTCGACCCAGAGACTGGGCTTCTCTTGAGAGGTGTCCCGAGGGGTATTGAGGCTTGGGCGCTGACCTGGCCCCCCACCCGTCAGTCAGAGACAGACCTTCCCCTGCCCCAGCTCGAGGATGAGGACCTTGAGCTCGATCTGCTCTTCTACCACCCTCGCCGGCGGCAGTTCTTCTGTGGTCTGCGTTCGCCACTGAGGGAGCTGAAACCCCAGATCTGGGAGTTCTTGGCGTTCAATCCCGACTTCACGAAGGTCACCAGTTACCGGCGGGTCGCCGACGGCTTTCCTCTCGGCCTGCCGGTCACCCTCGCCTGGGCCGGCGAGGCGCCCGCGACGTACGAGCAGCTCCTGCCCATCGTCAGCCGCACCACCGGCGTGAACGGCACCTTCTGGACCGCCGAGCTGTGGCTCTACAACCCGTCGGAACGCGAGGTCGAGGTCACCGCCCGGCGGGTGGTGCGGCCGGACTCTGCGAACACTGTGCGGATTCCCGCCCACGGGTCGCTTCGGGTTCCGGACGCCCTCGCCTGGCTCGGGGGCGGGGCCGGAGGCGACGGGGTCAGGCACGATGCAATTGTCCTCACGTCGCCGTACCGATGGGGCGCCAACCTCGTGGCCGCGGCACGAGTGTCGACCCCCGCCACGGCGGGCGGCAGCTATGGGCAGGCCGTGCCGGGGGTCCCAGGGCGGGTCGGCTACTCCAACCACCTGCCTTACTACGAGGACCAGGGCGACGTCTACTACAACGTCCACTGGGAAGAGTGGCGCCCGGCGACCTTGTCCCTCGACCTGCGGGAGCCGGGTCGCTTCCGCCACAACCTCGGCGTCGTCAACGACGAGGACGAGCCGGTGGAGGTCACCCTCTTGTGGGGGTACGACCTCGCCCGGGAACGTGACCTCTCCGGGCTGCGTCCCGGCTCGGTCGTGCAGCACGTGACCGTGCCGGCTCACAGCGTGCACATCGTCTCTGTGGAAGGGCTCTTCCCAGCTGACGTGCGTGACGGCTGGCCGCCGAGGATCGCGGTCTACGCCGACCGAGCGGTCGCCTTGTGGCTGTCGATGGTCGACAACCTCACAGGTGACGCGACCTTTGTGCCCTACAGCAACCTAACGCTTCACACCGACGTCGACGGCGACTGGTACGCCGTGCCGGTCGTCGCGCACGTGCCCGGGCGAGAGAGCACGTTCTGGACCACCACGCTGTATGGAACCGAAGGTCGGCGCCTGCCCTACGAGTACGACACCCCATTCGCCGCCTTCGTTCCGTCAGAGCCGAGCGGCGACTGCGGTGGCGCCGCAACGGCCAGCCGCATCGAGGGCTACCTGGCGGGTGAGGTCGGGATGCCCTTTGAGAGCTGGCTCGAAACACTGCGCGAGATTGGCTATACGCCGAGCGAGGAGTGGGCGAGGCGGACATGGCGGACGGTCTTTCCGGACGTCGTGGGGCTCTTCCCTCAGTGCGCCGTCGAGACTGCGGCCCGGGGTGCGCTCGAGGTGCGCACGGGCTCGTGGACTGCGGGCTTTACCCGGACCTTCACGACCCGTGAGGACGGTGGTACCTACGGAAGCATGCTGCCCTTCTACCCGCCACACGGGTGGCCGGTGCAGCACTTCGCGGGGGTTGAGGTGGGTCCGGAGCGGCGCGTCAACGTCGGGATGTACAACGGGCAGCGAGAGCGGGCGGTGGTGCACCGGCTGAGCCTCTACGCCGCAGACGGCAAGTTGGCTGCCGCGCACGAGGTGACCCTGGCACCGGGGGCGAGCCTGGTCGAGCCGCTCGAGACCGTGCTCGGCGTGGAGCCCCTGGCGCCGGGGACCTACGGGCTTACTGTACTGCCCCTCGACGACCCCGAGACTGGGGACCAGGGCACCTCGTGGGCCTTCGTGTCGCTGGTCGACAACGTCACTGGAGACCCCACGAACTGGTGGTGACGCGGCACGACCGCCCCGGCATCGGCGATGCCCCTGGAGCGACTGCTCCTTATGTCATTCTCTCCGCCCCTCGAGAAGCCGCGGACAATGGCGTGCGCCAGCACGACGTGTCGCGGCTTATCGAGGGTGGTTGGGTGGGGGGCGGCGGGGCGGGGCGAATCGCGCATCGCATGGCTTAGGTGCAAGGACGTTCGAATCGGAGCTCACGGGCGTTGAGGGGACCCGGCGGCCTGCGGAGCAGGACGCAGCGTGCGGCGGAGGCGGCGGGACGAGCTGCTGCAGCTCGGGCCGGCGGCTCCGCGGCATGCGGGGATCGCGGCTTCGAGCCGCGATCCCGGGGCCCGGGACCGCGACCCAAGACATCCAGGGAGCTCGCCGCTGACATATGCTCTCCGTGAGGAGGCCGGCATGCGTGCGTACCTCTCCCGGTGGGTGTGCCTCGACCCCGAGTCGAACCTGACGCCGGTTCAGCGACGAGACCGCCGCAGCGGTCGCAGGCGGCGCCGAGCTCGTGGTCTTCCCGGAGCTCTTCCTGACCGGCTACAGCCGGACGCTCGAGCCCGAGCGGGCGTGGGCGGCCTTCGCCGAGGCCTCACGCGCCGCCGGCGACGCACTCCTGGTGTGCGGCTCGGTGAGCGTCGGGCGCGCGAACCGCCTCACCGCGTGGTGCGCGGGCGAGCGCCTCGCCGCCTACGACAAGATCCACCTCTTCCGGCCTAACGGCGAGCACGAGCGCTGGGACCCGGGTGACCGCTACGTCGCCTTCACCTGGCGCGGGCTGACGATCGGACTGATGAACTGCAACGACGTCCGCTTCCCCGAGCAGGCCCGCGCGCTGCGGCTCCGAGCCGGCGCAGAGCTGCTGATCGCCCCCGCCTGGTGGCCGTGGCGGCGCGACCACGTGTGGCGCACCCTGCTCGCCGCGCGCGCGATCGAGAACTCCGTGTGGGTGCTGGGCTGCGCGATCGAGGCCTCGGTCGCGCCCGGCGAGGAGTTCGCTGGCGCCGGCAACCACGTCTTCGATCCCGGCGGCGAGCCGGTCAGGACCCCCGACGACCGCTTCTGGGAGCTCGACCTCGTGGGCGCGGCTCATCCGGTGGTCGACACCGCCGCCCAGTACCTCGACATCACCACCGTCGAGCGGGACGGCCGGGAGAGCTGAAAGAGAACCGGCGCGCCCACGCGGGCGCGCCGGATCAAGCGGGTGTCAGTCGGGCTGGCAGGGTCAAACGCGCGGCAGGATGACGGTGTCGATCACGTGGATCACGCCGTTGGAGCTCTCGATGTCGGTGGCGACGACCTTGGCGTTGTCCACCATCACCGAGCCGCCCTCGGTGTGGATCTGGACGTCAGATCCCTCGGCGGTCTTGGCTGACTTCAGCTTGACGACGTCGCTCGAGTAGACCTTTCCGGGCACCACGTGGTAGAGAAGAATCGCACGCAGCTTGTCAGGGTTGGCGAGGAGCGCCTCGACCGTGCCGGCCGGGAGCTTGGCGAACGCGGCGTCGGTCGGCGCGAACACCGTGAAGGGACCACCGTTGGCAAGGGTGTCCGCGAGGCCGGCGGCCTTCACCGCGGCGACGAGCGTGGTGAACTGGCCGGCGGCGACGGCGGTGTCGACCAGGTTGACCGGAGCGGTCATCGTGTTCGACGCGTAGGTCGCCCTGGAGCTGCCAGCGCAGTCGCCTGCGACGGCTGGAACGGCGGCGAGCGCGGTGATGGCGAGGACGGCGATCGAGAACTTCACACTCTTCATGAGGTACCTCCTGGTTTTTCCCGGCCTTCGACCGGGTTCGCCTCAGTACAACATCGAGTATTATGTCGAGTATTTCGATAGGAGCGAATTCAACGGAAGAAGATTCCTGAAACTATTGGCAACATTACTGATATAGAGTTGCTGTATGACAAAGGCTATCTGGACTTGCTGGTATGAATATATCTAGATAATATCTAGTGTTGGCTTCAGCTTTGGTCGCACCGCAGAGCGGTAGTCCGAGCGCAGGGCAGGGTCGAGATACGCGGCCCTCAGTAATATGACGGACTCCAGGGAGGACGATGGAGGGAATCGAGCTCGGCAGCCACGCCGTCCTGATCACCATCGCCGTCGCGGTCGCGGCAGGCGCGATGCTGATGGTCGTCGCGCGGCGGCTGCAGACCTCGGCGATCGTGGTGCTGCTGCTCGGCGGCATCGTGCTCGGCCCCGAGGTGCTCGGCGTCGTCCAACCTTCGAGCCTCGGCGACCTGCTGCCGGTGGTGGTCTCGCTGGCGGTCGGTCTGATCCTGTTCGAGGGCGGGCTGACACTCGAAGTCAGCGGCTACCGCTCCGCCTCGGCCCTGATCCGGCGCCTGCTGTCGGTGGGCGTTCTCGTGACCTGGTTCGCGACCGCGGCCCTCGCGTGGCTGCTGTTCTCCTTCCCGGTCCCGATCGCGCTGCTCGCCGGCAGCCTGGTCATCGTCACCGGTCCGACCGTCATCGCACCGCTGCTCAAGCGCATCCACGTCACCGCCCGGATCCACCACATCCTGCACTGGGAGGGGGTGCTGATCGACCCGATCGGCGTCTTCATCGCCATCCTGTGCTTCGAGTTCGTCGACGGCCTCGGCGGCGAGCTTGCGTTGGTCAACCTCGCGCTGCGGGTGGTGACCGGGCTCGCCATGGGCGCCCTCGGCGGCTACCTCCTGGCCCGCGTGCTCGAGCTCGAGTGGGTGCCGGACGACCTCCAGAACGTGTTCGCGCTCGGCGGCGCGATCCTGGTCTTCGGGCTCACCGAGGCGGTCGGGCACCGGCTCGGCTTCGCCGAGGCGGGCCTGCTGTCGGTGGTCGCCGCGGGCTTCGTGATCGGCGCCCGCAGGCCGGCCGGCCTGGCCGATGTCAAGCGCTTCAAGGCCGACATCACCGAGCTGATGATCGGCATGCTGTTCGTGCTCCTCGCCGCCCGCCTGCAGTTCGCCGACTTCGCGCGCCTCGGGTGGCGCGGCGCGGCCCTGGTCGCGGCGGTGATCCTCCTGGTGCGGCCGCTCAACGTTGCCCTGTCCTCGGCCGGCCTCGGCGTCAAGTGGCGCGAGAAGGTCTTCCTCGGCTGGGTCGCCCCGCGCGGCATCGTCGCCGCATCGATGGCCTCGCTCTTCGCCATCGACCTTAAGAGCCGTGTCGGGTACGAGTTCGCGGGGGTGTTTGTCGAGACCTTCACCTACTCGGTGATCATCGCGACGGTTCTGCTGGCCGGGTTCACTGCAGGGCCGCTGGCGCGTCTGCTCGGCCTCGTCCGCACGCGTCCGATCGGTTGGATGATCGTCGGCGCCCATGAGCTCGCCCGCCAGATCGCGCGCTTCCTGATCGCGCGGGCTAAGGTCCCCGTGGTGCTGGTCGACACCAACCCGCGCCGGGTCGCGCACGCCCTCGATGACGGGTTGGTCGCGATTCGAGAGGATGCCCGCGACCTTGCAATCGACGAGCGGCCCGAGTTGATCGAAGCCGGTCGCCTGCTCGCCCTGACCGACAACGAGGACCTCAACAGCCTGCTGTGCGAGCGCTGGCGCGAGCGATTCGGCAAGGGTCACCTGTACCGTTGGGGCACGACAGGCACCCGCGACAGTTCGCCGGCGGTGGCCGGCCGGCAGGTCTGGCCAGGTCTGGCAAAACCCTCCGCGTTGTCCGCGGAGCTGGCGCACGGCGAGGCGCGGGTGGTGCAGAGTCTGGGTCCACATGCGGCGCCCGGCGAGGTCGTGACCTCCCTGGTCGCCCTGATCGAAGGGCGCGTGGTCGTCGACCCGCCCCCGGATTCCGAGGCGCTCGCGTCGGCCGAGACGCTCTCCCTGCGCCGCGAGGTCGACATCCTGCGCCGGGCGCTGCACCGCGAGCTCGTTTTGCGGCTCGACGTCAGCACACCGCGAGAGCTCTACCTCAAGGTCTCCGAGCGGCTCGCGGCGGTCGTTCCCGACCTCGAGGCAGCCCGCGCGGTCGAGGAGCTGCTGGCCGGCGACCGGTTCTTCCCGGCGGCTCTCGGCCACGGCGTGGCGGCGCCCCACGTCTACTGTCCGGAGCTCGCGGTGCGGCTGTGCGCCGTGGTCCAGCTCCCGCGCGGTGTCGACTTCCGCGCCCACGACGGCGAGCGCGTCCACCTGGCGTTCGTCCTGTTCGGCCCGCCGGACGACCCCGAGGGCCACCTCGAGGCGCTCGCCGAGATCGCCCGACTGGTCAGCCGTCCCGAGCTGCGGCAGCAGCTCGCCGACGCCGACGTACCCGACGGCGTGCTCGAGCTCCTGCGCACCGCCGATGTCGGGTGAGTAGATCCAGAGGAGGCGAAGGCATGACCACGAGCACGACCCTGCGCCGAACCAAGATCGTGTGCACACTGGGGCCGGCCACGGCCTCGCCGGAGGGCGTGGCCGCGCTGCTCGAGCGCCGGCGCCGACGTGTTCCGGCTCAACTTCTCCCATAGCGACCGCGAGAGCCACCGCCGGACGATCCGGATGGTCCGCGAGGTCGCTCGTGAGCACGGGCGCGAGGTCGCCATCCTCCAGGACCTCGCCGGGCCGAAGATCCGGCTCGGCGAGCTGCCCGGCGGCGAACGCGACCTGGCGACCGGCGGACGCGTCGACCTCGTGCCTATCGGCACGGCCGCCAGGCCGGACGACCTCCCGGTCGCTTACCCGTACCTGCTCGAGGACGTCCACGACGGTGAGCGGATCCTGCTCGCCGACGGCCTGATCGAGCTCAAGGTCCTGGAGCACGTCGACGGTCGCCTGCGGTGCGAGGTCGTCGTGGGCGATCGCGTCGCCTCGCACAAGGGCGTCAACCTCCCCGGGACGACGCTGCGCGTGCCGTCCTTCACCGACAAGGACCGCGACGACCTGGCGGTGGGAATCGAGGAGGCGGTCGACCTCGTCGCCCTGTCCTTCGTGCGCCACGAGCGCGACATCGAGCCGGTACGGGAGATGCTGGCGGGCCGGCCGAACCCGCCGCTGGTGATCGCCAAGCTGGAAAAGCCGCAGGCGATCGAACGCCTCGAGGCGATCCTCTCCGCGGTCGACGGGGTGATGGTCGCCCGCGGCGACCTCGGGGTCGAAATGCCGGTCGAGCAGGTGCCGCTGGTGCAGAAGCGGGTGATCACCGAGACACGCCGGGCCGGCAAGCCGGTGATCACCGCGACCCAGATGCTGCGCTCGATGGTCACCAGCCCGCGCCCGCTGCGCGCGGAGGCGTCCGATGTGGCCAACGCGGTGCTCGACGGCACCGACGCGGTGATGCTGTCCGAAGAGACCGCGATCGGGCAGTACCCGGTCGAGGCGGTGGGCATGCTCGACAAGATCGCGCGGGTGGTCGAGCCCACGCTCGACTCGGATTCGATCCTGCGCGAGCCGATTTCTGCGGTGCTGCCGCGCACCGCGGCGGCGCTCGCCCGCTCCGCGGGACGGCTCGCCCGGGACGTCGACGCCGCCGCCATCGTCGCCTTCACCGCCTCCGGGTCGACCGCGCGCCTGATCGCCCACCTGCGGCCCGGCGTGCCGGTGCTCGGTCTCACCCCGAGCCTGGCCGTGGCACGCCAGCTCGCCCTCTCCTGGGGCGTGGTGCCCGCGGTCATTGACGTGCTCGGCTCTGGCGACCCGCTGCTCGAGACCGCGAACCGCTGGGTGCTGCAGGCCGGCCTTGCGGCTCCCGGCGACCGCGTCGTGGTCATTGCCGGGGTGCCATTCGGCGTCAAGGGCACCACCAACCTCGCCATGGTGCTCGAGGTGGAGGGGAGCTGAGCGCGAGACGCGAGACGCGTGACGTGAAACGGGAGACCTGGGGGAGGAGCTTGCCTCCTCTCTTTGCGCATGCGCCGCGAGCCAGACCACCATCCGGGGGCCGAGAGGCTCCCGGCGCGGCCAGCGGTGCGGCCTACGGGGGGTTCATCGCCTCCATGATCCGCACGGCGCGACAGCCGGAAATTGAAACGCCAAGACGCCAAGCCATCGCAAAGACGGGTAAGCGGTCTTACAGGTCCCGGCGGCTGCCTCCAGCAGCCGCCCCTGACGGGAGGAGCGGGCGGACGAGAGAGCGGCTCTTTCGCCCGCCCGCTCCTCCCGTCAGGGCCGCGCGCTCGCCGCGCGGCGGGACCCCACACGGTCGATGCCAGTGCCTCGTGCCCGGCGTTCATCGCTGAACAAGACCGATATGAGCTCGGAGCGCGTCCGCGTTGGAGCACGCCACGGTCCTCTTGGCGACTTGGCGTCTTGGCGTTCCTTCTTGATCTCCGATCCAATTACCACGATCAATCTGGAGCACGTCCGCCCTGCGGCGGCGGGTTGCGGGCATCGCCCGCGCTGAGTCTCTGTGCCTCTGTGGTTTTCTGTTCGAGAACCTCTGGGTGAGTTTCTCCGTTGAACGCGGTGGAGACGTCATGCTCGTATCCCGGGAGGTTGACATGCGTGTTCGCTGGATGGTCGTTCTCGTCGTCACCGCGCTCGCCCTGCTGTTCGTCCCCGCCGTCGCGTCGTCGTCGACGCAGACGGTTCACGAGAGCCACAGCTTCGACGTTGACGGCGCCCGCCGGGTCATGGTGGACGCCAGCTTCCAGGAGGTCGTCGTCACGGTCCGTCCGGGCAAAACGGTCGATGTGACGGTCGACATGGAGTTCTCAGGCTCGCGGGCCGAGCGCCTCGCCAGGGAGTACGCGCCGCAGTTCAAGGAGGCGGGCGGCGAGCTGCGCGTGATCTCCAAGCGCGAGCACAGCTCGTGGAGCTTCGGCGGCTTCAGCGACCGCAGCTCCGGCACGATCACAGTGGCGATGCCGCCCGGGCTCGACCTCACGGTCGACGTGTCGTCGGGAGACGTCCACATTGACGGCGACCTCGGCGATGCCGAGGTCGTGTGCGACACGTCCTCCGGCGCCTGCGAGATCTCGGGTGCGATGCGCGTCGCTCACCGCCGACACCTCCTCCGGCGAGGTCCGGATCCGGCTCACCCGCGAGGCGGATGAGGTCGTTGCGGACACCTCGTCCGGCAACGTCGTGGTCGAGGGCCCGGTGCGGAAGCTCAAGGCGGACACCTCCTCCGGCGACGTCACGGCGAACGGGCTCCTGGGCGACGCCAGCTTCGACACCTCTTCGGGTAGCGTCGAGGCGAGCTGGGCGGTAGCGCCCGGCGCCGCCCACGCGGTCGCCGACACCAGTTCCGGCGACGTGACCTTCGCCTTCCCGGCGGGTACCGAGCTCGACGGGCTGATCAGCACCTCGAGCGGCGACATCCGCTCGGACTGGAACGGCGATCGCGATCGCCACGGCGACAATCTCCGGTTCGAGGGCAGCGGCAACGCGGTTCGCCTGCGGGTGGATACCTCCTCCGGCGACGTGACGCTCCGTCAGGGCCGCAGCGCCCAGGCCGAGGCTGCGCCCGGGCGCTGACGAGGAGCGCGAGAAGCACGACGCGAGACGTCCGGAGGCGCGTCGTACGCGTGCTGTCACACCACGACGAGCTCGTCGCTGGTGACGGTCAGTCGCTCGAGGCCTTCTGCGGTCACCAGGTAGGTGTCCTCGAGGCCGATCGCGCCGACCCCGGGGTAGAACAGCTTGGGTTCGATCGCGATCACGTGGCCGGCCTCGAGGGGCATCCGCTGGCGCGGCGCGAGCACGGGCAGCTCGTCGAGCTCGAGCCCGACGCCGTGGCCGACGAAGCGCACCCGTTGGTCGCCCAACCCCATGAAGCGCTCGGCGAGCCCGGCGCCCTCGACAATCGCGAGGCAGCGCTCCCACAGCGTCTCGCCGGGGATGCCGGGCCGGGCCGCGGCGCAGACCTCGCCATGGATCGTCCGCAGCAGCTCGTAGCCTTCGAGCAGCTCATCCGCGAGCAGACCGACTGACAGCGTCCGCGTCATGTCGTGGATGTAGCCGTCCCGGGCGAGGGCGAAGTCGATGTTGACCGGGACGCCCCTCCCGATGCGGCGATGGCCGGCGCCGTAGGGCGCAGCCGGCGTCACACCCTCGCCGCCGTAGGGGGTGTCCGCGAAGCTCGCCGCGAGCGCGCTCGGCCCCGCGAGAACATGCACCCAGGGGCACTCGAAGCCGGTCGCCGCCCGCCACCGGATCATGCCCTGGAAACCGTGGCGGCGCTCCGCCGACTCAAGCACGATTGCGAGCTCGAGCTCGGTCATGCCCTCGCGCAGGGCGTCGGCGGCCTCCCGAAAGGCGGCGTCGGCGGCCACGGCGGCGGCGCGGATCTTCTCGATCTCCCAAACGCTCTTGACGGCGCGGACGACGCGGGTCGCAAGGCCGATGTCGACCGGGTCGAGGCCTGGTATCGCCGCCCGGTAGCGCTCGAGAAGCGCTGCCGGGAGGATGTCGAGCTCCATGCCGATCCGGCGCGCTGTGCCGAGCCTCTCGGGCAGCGCCTTGAGGCTCGCCAGCGGCTCGACGGCGTCGAGCGCGGACTCCGCCCGCGCACGCTCGAGCACGCGGCGCACGAGGAGCACCGGGTCGCCCTCGGCCGGCACCCACAGGTGTGCCTGCTGTGCGGTCCCGGAGAAGTAGATCAGGCTGGTGGTGCCGTGGAGCAGCGCGCCGTCGAGGTCCTCCCGGGTGAGGACCTCGCGCAAGCGGGTGAGACGGTGGTCCAGCTCGGCGCGGGGAACGAACGGCATGACAACCTCCGGCGAGCGATTGTACCGGCGGCAAGTCTGCTCGTAGCCTCGCATCCTTGCCTGCAAGGAGTGACGAGTGAGACATGAACGGCTGCAGAGATGGGTAATGAGCCGTTCTCGGGACATAGGTAACCCATTTCGGTCGCCGTCGTGCCGTGGGAGCTGTGGGGAGGTGGAGCGGGGGGGAGGAGGGGGAGAGCGCCCGGAGGTGCGGGCAGCGCATCGTGTGAGACTGTGGCGCAGGGGCGCCCGCGAAGGCGAGCCGCCCGTGTTTTCTTCCAGGACCTCTTCGAGAGCCTGCAGGTCCGGGCACGGGGCGCAGCGAGGGACGCGAGGCGTGGGCAGATGCTGGTTTTCACGGTGTGTCGACGCCCGGAGGCATAGCTGGGCTATGTCGAGGACGGCGGCGCGCCGAAAAGGCGGCAGATGTCTGCGCCCCGCGGTCCGCAGCCGCCTCGTGCCCGGACCTGCAGGCTCAGTAGCCCCAGCCAAGGGCGGCGGTGGCGACCCAGCGGCCTCCCGAGTCGGCGTGCGAGATGCGGCGGAAGATCCCGAGTCGGATCCCGACGTGGGCGATGGCGAGCTGTCCTTCGATCCCGGCGAGGGTCTGCGACTCGGGGTTGAGCGGCGAGCCGTTCCAGGTCTTGAGCAGCGCCGCCTCGACGCCGGTGCCGAGCAGGGCGCTCGTGATCCAGCGCCGGCCGCTTCCGGTTTCGCCCACCAGCGAGGCGTAGCCGAGGCCGATCTGCGCGCCGTGGAGGCCCGCCTCGGCCTGAAGGTACGACCCGGTCATCGTGCACACCGAGAGGCAGTCATCGGTGGCGCGCGGATGGGCGAAGAGCGCGCCGACGGCGCCCGAGACGGTCATCGGCCGATCGAGGAAGGCCCCCAGCAGGCCGAAGGCGTGCAGAGGGCGGTCGGCTGTCGAGAGCCTCGAGCTCGCGGGTGATCTCGTGCTCCTCCGCGGGGTCTGGGGGAGGCGGTTCGGCCGCGGGTGTCACTTCGGGCACGTCCGCCACCAGCGTCGTGAGTGTCGCCGGCTCATTCGGACAGTTGGCCTCCAGACTGAACCGATAGGGGTCATGGACCTTGCCCTCGGCGACCAGCTCGGCAAAGGCCGCTTCGACGGGGGTGATGGTGTCGCGTGCGCAGTAGCGTGCGAGGAGCTCCTGGACGTCGGGGTCGGCCAGGCGGTTGCAGTACGCGATCAGCCGGGGACGCACGTGGCGCCACCGGCCGGTGGTGTACGCCGATGGTTGGAAGGCCTCGTCCCACTCGGGTGTCACGTACCGACGGATGTCGAACCCCCGCCGCTGGGTCCAGACACCGTCGACGAGGGCGAGCATCGGGTCCTCGCCTTCGCACAGCTCGACGTAGAACCGCATTCCTCCGAAGTTGGCCTCGACGTCGGCCTGCGAGAGGACTCCGGTCGAGAGCTTTCCATTGATCGTCTGCTCCTCGAGGATGCCCCAGCGAATCGCGCGGTGGACGGCCTCCTCGACCGAGTGCCCCTCCCGCCGTGCCCGCATGTAGGCGTTCCGCATCTTCCATCCCGAAGAGACGAAGTGCTCCAGCTTGTCGATTCCGACCACAACGCCATCGAGGCGGATGACGGGCGAAATCGGCATCCACATGCCGATGTCGGGGAAACCCCTGTCGGCGTAGAGGTTCTCGCTTCGGAAGCGGAGCTCCTCGTCGCCATTGGCCGGGACCCGGTCGAGCAGCGGCGACTGGCGGGCCCACAGCCCGATGGGGTGGAAGATCTCGAGCTCGAGCCGGGCGCGGATCCGGTGGGCGACCGCGTCGCAGCTCGGCAGTGAGCCCCGGTGGTGCGAGGCGAGCTCCGCGAGCGCGGTCTGGATCTCGAGATCGAACTTGGCGTCCACCACGTCGCTGGAGTCGCGGATCTCACGCCCCCAGGCGTAGTACGAGTCGACCTCGAGGGGCTCTGCTCTCATCGGGCACGACAGCATCGCCACGGCGAGGATCGCCGTCGCGACGCGACTGCGAGTTGGCCTGGCAGCTTCTCCCACACTGCACTCCCAGTGGAGATGATAACTGGCATCGCCGGGGGCGCGTTCCCGAGAGTTGCTGGTAAAGTACGCCCACAGAGCATTGATCCTCGGTTCTCACGGCTCGACATGATGGAAGGAGGGCGCTGGTGGTGAAATCGTGTCCGCGACTGCTCTTCTGCTTGGGTCTCCTGGTGTTGGCCTCTGCGACGGCCGGTGCCGAAGATCCCTCAACCAGCTCCGGCGGCATGCAGCTACCGTCACCTCTCGGAATCGGGGTGACGCTGTACAGCCAGAACCAGGACTACCGGTTGGAGAGCCTCACTCTCGGGCTGCCCGGTATCGACCCCTCTGTGACGGAGGGACTTCCGGTGGTCAACCGCACCAACAGCTACCACCTCAAGCTGGACTACTGGGTGAAGCCCTACCTCAACCTGTACGTCATCGGGGGCCGACTCGAGACCACCACCACGGTCAGCCTGAAGAACATCGACATCGGACTGCCGTTTGCGCTCGGCGACCTGGTGATCGACAACGACGGTTGGGTCTACGGCGGGGGCCTGACCTTTGCCGTCGGCGGTCCCGGCTGGTTCGGAAGCGCCACGGTCACCTACACCAAGGCGAACCTGGCGGTCACCGACGGCAGCGTTGAGGCCTGGGTGTTCACTCCCAAGCTCGGGCTGACGGTGCACGGCGGCGCGGTGTGGGTCGGGGCGATGTACCAGGACGCGCAGGAGAAGCACAAGGGGAGGTACACGATTCCGTACGTGGGCGAGGTCCCCTTCGACGTCGTGCTCGGCGAGGCGAGCTCGTGGAACGGGCTCCTGGGAGCCACTGCCGGCCTCAGCGAGCACTTCGTGCTGATCCTCGAAGGCGGATTCGGGCCCCGCCGCAGCGCGATGGTCAGCCTCGAGTACCGGAGGTAGTGTCCTGTTCGGACGACCCCTATGAGCTGTTCGCGGGCCATCGCGGCCCCTGGCGGCGTTGCTCCTCCTTGAAGTAGCTGGGTTTTCCGCCCCGCTCCCCTCACAGACCCGCCGCCCCCGCATCCTCCCGACCTCCGACCCCTCGGCGGGTTTCCGCCTGGGTCGTCGCGCCTTGCCAGAGACCACGCTGGCTCCGCGAGCAGTACATGGGACATCCCAAACAGGACACTATGGCCCATCGATCGTCAGGAGTTTGATCCCGCGCAGGAAGAAAGCGTCGTTGGTGGCGTTGTCCACCACCGAGGCGTAGAGGAAGCCGCCGGCGCCGTCCGTGATGCATCGCAGTCGGAACTGGGCGGCACTCCAGTCACCACCCTGCCAAGCGCCGAACGGATCGCTGAGTTGGACCATCGAGTACGGCGGCACCGTCACCCGGACGTCGGGACAGCTCTGCGGCGGACAGTTGCCGTCGGCGCCGCGGGCATCGAGAACGTACAACCCGCTCAGGCCAGTAGGGTTGACGATCCCGAAGTTGACCCGGAAGCGGCCGTCGGCGGTGTGCTTCGTCGCGCACACGTACTGCTGCTCGCGGTAGTCCCACGGATCCTGGTCGGGCGACATGTCGGAGGTCGGGATGCCCTCGATCAGCTGGCCGTAGGACGCGGTGCCGTCGGCGTTGACCGAGTAGACCCGGGCCCAGACCTGAATATTGGTGTTGTCGGCGGTGTAGTGGATGGCGCCGAGCCACCCGGCCTCACCGACGCCGAGGAAGTGCTCCACCACGTCCTCGTAGAAGTGGACCTCCGGGCCGCCCGTCAGGTCGATGGAAAAGGTCTGCGCCTGGCTGCCGTCCTCGCCGGCGCGGTGGAACGAGAGGGTGACGGTGGCGTGAAAGGTGTTCTGGGGCGCGGCGAACCACAGGTCCGTGCGCCAGATCGAGCCCTGCAGGCCCGGGCTGTGGGCTGCGGCGAGGATCCAGCCGTCGTTGTGGACGACGTTGTTGTCGGCAGGATGGCTCGCATTGGTGTAGCCCGTGACTCCGCGGACGAAGAAGGCGTCGTTGGTCGCGTTGTCGACCACCGAGGCGTAGGCGAAGGTACTCCCGCCCTCGGTATGGCACGCGGCGCGAATGAGGTAGTCCGACCACTCGCCGCCGTCGACCGCCGCGAAGGGGTCGGTGAGCTGGACCATCGACTTCGGCGGCACCGTGACGGTAACGACATCGCTTCGGTTCTCTTCGGTGTCGTAGATGGACACCTGGTACTCGCACTCGATGTCGCTCGGGTTGACCACGCCCACGTTGACCCGGAAACGCCCGTCCGCGGTGTGCCGGACGGCGAACATCCACTGGTGGTCCTTCCAGTTCCACGGCTCATCGTCCGGTGACGCGTTGGCCGTCGCCTGACCCGCAATGATCTGACCGTAGGACTTCGTGCCGTCAGGCGAGATCGAGTACACCCGCGCCCAGAGCTGCACGTCAACCGAGGCCGTGTAGTGGATCGCGCCGACCCAACCGTCGCTGCCAACGTCGAGGAAGTGACCGATAACGTCCTCGACATACGTCACCATATCGCCATCGGTCATGGTGAGGACACGGGTTTCCGCATTGCGCCCGTCCTCCCCCGAGCGGCAGAGCTCAAGGGTGATGGTGGCGTTCGCGCTTTCGGCTACAACCCAGATGTCGGTACGCCAGATCGAACCCTGCAGCCCGGGTGCGTGCGCCGCGGCGAGAATCCAACCGTCCCGGTGCAAGGGCTGGTTGAGCTGGGCCGCGGCGGGCGTCGCGAACAGGAGAGCCGTCGCGAAGACGATGATCGCGCCGACGGTTTGCGAAAGTTCTTCTCGATCTCTCATCAGGACCTCCTCGCGTGTCGTGTCATGGCTGGTCGATACATTGTGGGGTCGACGCGGGGGAGTGGCCATGGCTGAACGCGACACATCGATGCACGAACGCGACACATCCTCGTCACTCGTCGACGTGCCGATGGGAGCGGGGCGGTAGGAGACGAGAGATGTCAACGCTCTCGCGCGGATCCGCGTCAGGTGATTCGGGGGTGCCGATGTTGCGTGTGGCCGTCCTGGCTCTGCTGCTCGCGGTCGCTCCGGCCAACGGTGAGATCCGCCGCCCGGCCGGGCGGGTGGGTGGTGAGCCCGAGATCGTGCGTGTGGAGCAGGGGATGCTGCGGGGCTCACGCGAGGGCGAGGTCGTGGTCTTTCGGGGCGTACCCTTCGCGGCGCCGCCCGTCGGTCCGCTGCGCTGGCGGCCGCCGGCGCCTCCAGAGGCGTGGTCCGGGACGCGCGACGCCCGCGAGTTCGGGCCGCCGTGCCCGCAGCTCGACGACAACGGAATGGTGGTGGGGGAGGAGGACTGCCTCCAGCTCAACCTGTGGCGGCCAGCCGCGCGGACGCCGGGTGAGCTGCTCCCGGTCATGGTCTTCATCCACGGCGGCGGCCATGTGCAGGGCTCGGCGACGGTGGAGGCGGGCCGCGGCGAGATCCTCTACGACGGCGCCGAGCTCGCCCGGCGCGGCCACGTCGTTGCCGTCACCGTGCAGTACCGTCTCGGGGCGCTCGGTTTCGTCAGCATCCCGGAGCTCGACGCCGAAAGAGCGGACGGCGGCTCCGGCAACCTCGGCACCCTCGACCTGGTCGCGGTACTTCAGTGGCTGCGGTGCAACCTCGCTGCGTTCGGAGGGGATCGCGAGCGGGTGATGATCTTCGGCGAGTCCGCGGGCGCGGTCGAGACCTGCATGCTGCTGGTCGCGCGCCCCGCGGATGGCCTGTTCTCGTCGGCGCTGATGGAGAGCGGCGGTTGCGTTGCCCGAAGCCTGACCTCTGCCCGCAGCTCAGCCGCCGAGCTGGTCGCCGCCGCCGGCTGCGTGGGAGCTCCCGACGTTGCCGCCTGCCTGCGAGCCCTGCCGGCGGAGCAGCTCGTGCTCGCGCTGCCGTCACCGGCCAGCGTGACGGGACCGCAGGGTCCCTTTCAGCCGGTGGTCGACGGGGTCGTGATCCCCGACGATCCCCTCGACGTGATCGCCTCCGGTCGCCACCACCACGTGCCGCTGGTGGTCGGCGCCAACGCGGACGAGACCGGCCGGGACGCCCCGTTGCTCATGAGCGAGAACCAGTACCGTGCTGCCGTGCTCGCCCTCGCCGGCGGCAGCCAGCTGCTGGCCGACCTCGTCCTCGCGCGCTACCCGGCGGCAGACTACGCCTCCCCGCGTGCCGCCTACGTCGCGCTGACCACGGACGTCAAGTTCGTGTGCACCGCGCGCCGGGTGGTCCGCGCCGCCCGCGTCGGCCAGGACCTGCCGGTGTGGCGCTACTACTTCGCGCGCCCCTATCGTGGCGGGTCGGCGCTGCTGGAGTCCTTCGGCGCCTACCACGGCGCCGAGCTGCCCTACGTGTTCGGCAACCTCCGAATCGCCGGCTACGACCCCCCGCCGGAGGAGGAGGCGCTGTCCGCGGCCATGCTCGGCGCGTGGACATCGTTCGCCGCCAACGGCGATCCCGGACCGGCCCAGGGCGTGCCGTGGCCCCAGGCCGCATCCGGCGACGACCCCTACCTCCTGCTCGACGTGCCGGTCACTGCAGGCGACGGAGTGCGCACCGAGCAGTGCGACTTCTGGGATGTTTTACTCGGCTCGGATCTCTGATCCGAGCCGAGTAAAACAAGGGCGCCGCCGTTGACGGCGGCGCAATTGCTTCTCTCTGAGCGGGTCTCGGACCCGCTCAGAGAGAAGCATCGTGCACGATCCGCCAGCCCTCGGGACGCTTTTCGAGCACGATCACGGTGTGGCCCTCGGCCCGGCCGGTGCCGTCGTCGCCCATGCCCTCGAGGATCCACCGCGCGACCACCGAGGCGCCGGCGGCCTCGCCGGAGGCGGGGGCGAGCACGCGGACGTCGAGCAGCTCGAGCGTCAGACGACCCATCGCCGTGCGGTCGGGGTAGCGGCGCCGGTAACGGGCGAGGACTTCGTCGCGGCCGCTGGTGACGCCTGAGGGGGTCACGAAGACCGCGTCCTCGGCGTAGCCGGCCACGAAGGTCTCGAGGTCCCCCCGACTCCACGCCGCGGACTGCTCGGTGAGCAGGCGCTCGACCTGAGCGCGGGCCGTGTCGGGCGTCGCGGCGGGCGCATCGGCGGCGGCAACGGCGGCGGCGAGCACGAGGAGCCCGGTGACGGCGGCGAGGCGAGCTTGGCTCATGGCGGTCCTCCGCGGCGCAGTCTACGCTGTCGCTGTGGATGACGCCCGCTGGCCGCGCGGGCGGGGCGCCGCGAGCGACCCCGCAAACCGCTTCACCCGGCTCCAGGCGGTGCCGGACGAAGGCCCGCCGGAGCGCGCGGAGACGCTCTACCTTCGCGACGATGCGCGCTCGGTGATCAGCCGCAACGCGAGCCCCGACATCCCCTACGAGCAGTCTCTCAACCCCTACCGCGGCTGCGAGCACGGCTGCGCCTACTGCTACGCGCGCACCTACCATGAATACCTCGGCTTCTCGGCCGGCCTCGACTTCGAGACCCGGATCCTGGTCAAGGAAGACGCCGGCCAGCTCCTCCGGCACGAGATCTCAAGGCGCGGCTACCGGCCGACGCCGCTCGACCTTTCCGGTGTGACCGACCCCTACCAGCCGGTCGAACGCCGGCTCGGAATCACTCGCGCCTGCCTCGAGGTGCTCGCCGAGTCGCGCCACCCGGTGCTGATCGTGACCAAGAACGCCGCGGTGACGCGCGACCTCGATCTGCTCGGCCAGCTCGCCGCGCACCAAGCCGCCTTCGTGTGGCTGTCGCTGATCTCCCTCGACGAGGCGTTGTTGCGCCGTCTCGAGCCGCGCACGTCGGGGCCGCGGGCCCGTCTCGAGGCGGTTGCGAAGCTCGCCGCAGCCGGCGTGCCGTGTGGTGTTCTGATCGCACCGGTGGTGCCGGGCCTCACCGACCACGAGGTGCCGGCGGTGGTCGCCGCCGCCGCCGAGGCTGGCGCTCGTTCGGCGCGGTGCATGCCGCTGCGGCTGCCTGGGGCGGTCGAAACCGTGTTCACCGAGTGGCTCGAGCGCCATGAGCCGAACCGGAAGGCGAAAGTCCTCAACCGGATTCGGGACATGCGCAGCGGGCGGCTCGACGACTCGCGCTTCGGCACCCGGATGACCGGAGAAGGCGTGTGGGCGCAGCAGCTTCACGCGCTCTTCGACGCCGCCTGCCGGCGCGCCGGGCTCGAGCCCGAGCCGCCCCGTCTGTCCGGCGCGGCGTTCCGCCCTCCCCCCGGCGTTCAGCGCGAGCTGTTCGACGACGGTGACGCTCCTTGACGGGAGAGCCTGAGCCGGAAAGAATCACCCGCCATGAAGGTACTCAAGTTCGGTGGCTCGTCGGTGGCGACCCCGGAGGCCGTGTTGCGGGTCGTCGCCATCGTCGGCGAGGCCGCGAGCCACGGCCCGGTCGCGGTCGTTGTGTCGGCCTTCGGCGGCGTCACGGACGCACTGATCGCCGCAGCGCGCCGCGCTGCGGACGGCGACGCGGGATGGACTGACCTTCACGCCGAGCTCGAGCAACGCCATCTCGCCGCCGCCGAGTCCCTGCTCGCCGAGGCGGATCGCGGGCAGGTGACAGCCCGCGTGGAGGTGCTGATCCGTGACCTCCGCGACCTGCTCCACGGGGTGTCGCTGGTGCGCGAGGCGAGCCCGCGGGTCTCCGATCGGATCCTCTCCACCGGCGAGCTGCTGTCCTCCGAGCTGGTGGCGGGCGCATTGCGCGCCGCCGGCCTCGACGCCGAGGCTTGCGACAGCCGGCCGCTGGTGCTCACCGATGACCGCTTCGGCGACGCCGGGGTCGATACC
>CAVSIS010000047.1:0-37292 GCA_963727925.1 uncultured Acidobacteriota bacterium
GGTAAAGATTGAACCACAGAGGCACAGACCCCCGCCCGCCCTGTTTGAACCACAGAGGCACAGAGACACAGAGCCCCGCCCTCCCACCCGAGATTGCAGGTCGGGCTCGTGCTCGAAGCACGAGCTCGGGCCTGTCATTCTTGGGCGGGCGGGTGCCTCTGCAATTCTCTGTGCGTCTGTGGTGAAGACTTCGGTGGTGAAGACTATGGCGGTGGGAGGCTCAGGTTGCGGCGGGGCAGGGCGGACTGACCGGCATTTGGCTTATCGCGCTCGGGGAAGCCGCCGCCCAGCATCACCGTGATGGTCGGGCCGACGTGACCTGCTGGAGTCGGTGGGGGTGGAGGGACGAACCCACCGCCGGATCGCCAGATCCACTGGGCGAAGTTGGCGAGGTCCGACATCGAGCGCGAGAGGGACACCGCGGCCACTCCGAACGCGACCGAACGGTCGTCGAAGGCATGCCAGTCGCGCAGCTGGCCGCCGCGGAAGAACTCGTCGCCGACGAAGGGGTACAGCGTCCGACTGCGGGTCATGATGGCGCCGACCGCAGAGTCGAGCCCGCCGGTTCCAGTGAGATCGAGGTCGCGGCCGTAGTAGACCAGGCGCAGCCGGCCGCGAACGGAATCGGTGTACTGCTGATAGGCGCCGGCGTACTCGGGCTCGCGAGGGTCGTCGTGGGCCACCGCCAGCGGATCGTTGGCGTCAAGCACACGCACCGCGAGCACGCCGAGCTCCTCAACGAGGTCGTCGAGAGGGATCGGGCGGAGCAGGTCGTCGTGACACCGGACGGCCTGGTCGAGCAGAGCTGCCTTGAGGCTGCCGGGCTCTCCGGCCCGCCATGCCGGCGGCGAGCCGAGGCCGCGCTGAATTCCCGCGTCATACCTGCGGTGATTGCGACGTACCTGCTCGGCGAGGTCCGGCGGGAAGAAGTCGACCGCCTTCCACGCGACGTGACGGATGGTCGTGCCGCTCCACCCTCCCGAGAGCAGGGCGAGACCCACGACCGCCAGCACGGAGGCGGTACGTCGGTTTGCGCGGCTGAGGAAGGCGGGCGGCATGCGCCTTCAGGGTGTCGCGGCCGGTGCGGCGCCGAGCATTTCGAGCACGCGAGCTCGTACCTGACCGGCCATTCCGGGTGAGTAGCCTTCGTACACTTGGACCGCACGCCCGTCGGCGTCGATCAGGAAGCTGGTGGGTAGTGCCCGTACGCGCACGGTTCGGATGTCGCGGTCGCTCATCTGGTAGACAGGCAACGCCAGGTTGGTCGTGCGGAGGAACTCGAGCGCGGCCGTCGTGGAATGGTCCATGGTGACCGGAAGAAAGACGAAGCCGCGACCGGCGAGCTCGTCGTAGAGGCGCTTGAGCTCCGGCATCTCGAGCCGGCACGGACCGCACCAGCTGGCCCAGAATGTCATCAGCACGGGCCGGCCCCGGAAGCTCGCGACATCGACCGCGGAGCCGTCGTCGAGGGAGACCACCGCGACCGCGGGAAACACGGGCTGCTCGGCCGCGCTCGCCGGGGTGGCGCTCGCGACGACAGCCAGCAGGAGACATGCCAGACGCCCTCTCATGTCGACATCATACGGGAGCCCCGTACTTCCCACAACTCAGAGCCTTCGAGTAAGCTTGGGCATCGCTTGCGCACAATTTCACAAGCCTCATGGTAGACTTCGCTGCATGAGCTGGGAGCTGCACTCCGTTGCGATCATCGGCGCTGGGATGATGGGCCGTTCCATTGCCACCAAGGCGGCCCAGGAGGGCCTCAACGTCTGTCTGAAAGAGATTTCGATGGAGCGCGCCGAGCAGTGCCGGCGCGACCTCGGGGCCGAGCTTGACCACTCGATCGCGCGCTTCGACCGGACCGAGTCGGAGAAGAAGGCGATCCTGTCTCGCATCCACTGGGTGACCCAGTTCGACTGCGCGGCCGAGTGCGACCTCGCCATCGAGACCGTCCAGGAGGACCGCGATATCAAGGCCGAGATCCTGAAGGAGCTCGACACCCTGATGCCGCGCGACAACCCCATCGTCATCAATACCTCGACGCTGTCCATCACCGAGCTCGCCGCGACCTGCAACCGCCCCGAACGCATCCTTGGCATGCACTTCCTCTACCCGGTCACCTCGACGCGCGTGATCGAGGTGGTGCGCGGGCAGATGACCTCCGACGAGTCGCTCGAGCACGCCGTGGCCTTTGCGCGCCTGCTCGGCAAGGTGCCGATCAAGGTCTTCGAGATGCCCGGCTTCGTCACCACGCGGGTCGTCCTCCCTCTGGTGAACGAGGCGATCCATGTCGTGATGGAGGGAGTCGCCGAGGCGGCGGATGTCGACTTGGCGCTCAAGCTCGGCTTCGACTTTCGCACCGGGCCGCTCGAGTGGGCCGACCGGGTAGGCCTCGACAAGGTGCTGAACTGGCTGCAGCACCTCTACCACGAGTCGGGTGAGCCGCGGTTCCGCCCGTGCCCGCTGCTCAAGCGCCTGGTTCGGGCGGGCCTGTTCGGGGCGCGCACGGGACGCGGGTTCTTCAGCTACGACAAGAACCGCCGCCGCCTCGACCGGCTGTCGGACGATCGCCCCGGCATGGCCTGATCGACTGTCCGGATCGCCACGCGGAGGGAGCGCCATGAAGGTCCTCGTGCTCAACAGTGGATCGTCGTCGGTCAAGTTCCAGGTGATTGAGACCGACCTCGAACGGATGAACGCCCACCAGGACGTGACCTTGGCAGTCGGTCTGGTCGAGAAGATTGGGCTCGCCGACTCGCGGCTGGTGCTCAACGTCACCGGACGCGAGACCTTCCAGGACTACCGCGAGATCCTCGAGCACCGCGCTGCGATCGACTGGGCACTGCGCGTGCTGGCCGATCCGGAGCACGGCATTCTCGATCAGGTCACCGACATCGGTGCGGTCGGGCACCGCATGGTGCACGGCGGCGAGGAGTTCGCGTCCTCGGTTCTGATCACCCCGGAGGTCGTGTCGAGGATCGAGGCCTGCTCGGTGCTCGCGCCGCTGCACAACCCGCCCAACCTGCGCGGCTACCGTGCCGCGCACCAGGCGCTGCCCAATGTGCCGCACGTCGCTGTGTTCGACACCGCCTTCCACCAGACCATGCCCGCCCACGCCTTTCTGTACGGCATCCCGTTCCAGTTTTACAAGAAGCACCACCTGCGACGGTATGGCTTCCACGGCACCTCGCACCGCTACGTCGCGTTTCGCGGGTGCCAGCTGCTCGGCTGGGAGCGGGAGGATCGCCGCCTGATCACGATCCACCTTGGGAACGGCTGCTCGCTGGCAGCGATCGCCCGCGGCAAGAGCATCGACACCTCGATGGGGTTCACGCCGCTCGAGGGGTTGCTGATGGGCACCCGCTCGGGCGACATGGACCCGGCGATCATCCCGTGGCTGATCGCCATGGAGGAGATGACCCTCCACCAGTGCAACACCATGCTCAACAAGCACTCCGGCATGTACGGCATCTCCGGCGTCTCGTCGGACATGCGCGAGATCCTTGCGGCGAGGGCCTCCGGCAACCAGCGCGCCGATATCGCGTTTCGGATGTTCTGCTACCGGGTGAAGAAGTACATCGGCGCCTACGCTGCGGCGATGGGCGGCGTCGACGGGGTCTTCTTCACCGGCGGAATCGGTGAGAACTCGCCGGAGGTCCGCGAGGCGGCCCTCGGTGGGCTCGAGTACATGGGCCTCGAGCTCGACCGCGACGCCAACGCCTCGGTCCAGGGCGCTGAGGCTGAGATCAGCACGGCCACGTCGCGGGTCAAGGCGATGGTGGTCCCGACCAACGAGGAGAAGACCATCGCGCGAGACGTCATCCGGGTGCTCAACGGCATCATGCCGACCTTCACCCCTCCAGAGACCCTCACCTAGGGTCCGAGCCGCAAGGCACAGAAGCACGGACCCCCCCGCCCGCCCTGCTTGAACCACAGCGGCACGGAGGCGGGCATCCCCCGCCTCGCAAGACGCAAGAAGTAAGAAGCGAAACGCAAGCCTCTTTGTGACCGGACCCTCTGGGGCTCTCTGTGCTTTCCCTGTCCCTGTGGTATTTCCCCGGTCGCCGTAGAATGAATTGGTGCAGCACCTGTCAGAGGCGAGGATCGCGGTACTGCGGGCTGTCGCGCAGCGCGTCGTTCCGGAGACGTCCGCGATGGACAGCGGCGGGTGGGCGCGCTTCGAGGCGATCGTGGACTCCGCGCTGGCTGGGCGCCCGTCCGGCGTTCGCCGACAGATCGGCACCTTCCTCGTTCTGATCCGGGTGGTTCCCGTGCTGCGCTGGGGCCGGACCTTCGACCGGCTCGACGGGGAGCGGTGCGACGCATGGCTGCGCTGGCTTCAGGACGGTCCGCTCGGTCTTTTCCGCCAGGGCTTCTGGGGACTGAAGGCGCTCATCTTCATGGGCTACTACGGGCAGGCCGAGGTGTGGCCCGAGGTCGGCTACGCTCCGCTCTTCGATGCGCGCGGGAGGCTCGGTGCCGGCGCGTGAGACCGACGTCCTCGTGATCGGCTCCGGCGCCGGTGGCGGGGCGGTGGCGAAGGAGCTCGCACCGCTTGCGGCTTCCGGGAAGCGGGTGACGGTGCTCGAGTGGGGGGCCAAGCTGCGACCCGAGGAGTACACCGGCCGCGAGGTCGACATGGCCGAGAAGCTCTACTTCGACTCCGGCGGTATGCTGACCCGGGACCGCACCATGACACTCGCCATGGGCCGCGCCTACGGCGGCTCGACCGTGGTCTACACCGGTACCTCGCTCACCGTGCCGGAACGGGTCATCTCGAGGTGGGGCGTGCCGGACCTGGAATGGCACGACGTCGTCACGCGCTCGCGAAAGTACCTCGAGGAGAACAGCGTCCACCTGCTGGAGGACGACCGGATCAACGACAACAACCGCCTGTTTCGGAACGGCTGCCGGCGCCTCGGCTTTCGGGTCGAGCAGTTCCCGATCAACGTCTCGGGCTGCCGCGGCTCGAGCCTGTGCAACCTCGGCTGCCCCAACCTCGCCAAGCAGGGGACCCACCGCGTGCAGCTTCCCGCGGCGGAGCGCGCCGGCGTGGAGGTGGTGACCAACTGCCGGGTCGAGCGCCTCGGCGATCGCGAGGTCGTTGCGACGGTCGCCAACACCGCATGGGGAGAGCCCTCGGCATGGGAGCAGGGGACCTACACCGTCCGGGCGAAGGTCGTTGTGGCGGCATGCGGGGCGGTCCAGGGTCCGGCCCTGCTGCTGCGCTCGGGACTTGGTGAGCACCTTCCCGCGCTCGGCCGCTACCTCACGCTCCACCCGGCCCTGATCCTGGTCGCGGAGCACGAGCGCGAGATCACCAACTTCCACGGTCATCCCAAGAGCTACTACTGTGACCAGTTCCTCGAGTCCGACCGGTTCCTGCTCGAGACCTGCATGTACTTCCCGTTCACGACCGCGAAGAACCTGATCGGCTTCGGTGCCGAGCACTCCGAGCTCATGCGCGCATTTCCGCGCCTGCAGATGATCCTCGTCCTCGCCATCGACCCGGCGGTCTCGTCGAACCGGGTTGCGCTCGACCGCGCTGGAGAGCCGATCGTCGACTACACCCTGACCGAGCCGGTGCTCGACGCACTGCATGCGTCGATGAAGGCATCGGCGAGGGTCTTCTTCGCCGCCGGCGCTCGCCGGGTCCACGCCCCGGCGGGTGTGCACTTCTTCATCGAGCGGTCCCAGGCCGAGAACGTCGACAAGCTGATCCCCCGCGAACGGGTGGTTCCTGGACGGATCTCCATCACCAGCGCCCACGTGATGGGCGGATGCCGGATGGGCGCCGGAACCGCGGACTCGGTCACCGACGCGTGGGGCCAGGTGCACGGGGTCCCGTGGCTCTTCGTCGCCGACGCCTCGCTGTTTCCGCACTGCTCCGAGGTCAACCCCTACGTCACGATCATGGCGCTGGCGGACCGCGTCGCTGAGCGGATCCGCGACCGCGCCGGGGAGCTGCTCGCATGACCAAGATCCGTGGCTCTGAGCTGGTCGTCCAGGCCCTACTGGCAGAAGGCGTCCGCTGGACCTTCGGGATTCCAGGGACGCACAACACCGAGCTCTACGACGCCCTCGAGCGTTCGCCGATCGAGCCGGTGCTGGTGACCAGCGAGCATGCCGCCGCCTTTCTCGCTGACGGCCTCGCACGGTCAACCGGAGAGGTCGGCGTGCTGGTGGTAGTGCCCGGCGCTGGCGTGACCCACGCGCTTTCCGGGATCGCCGAGGCGTGGATGGACCAGGTACCGCTCGTGGTCCTGGCGACCGGAATTCGAACGGACACCGGGGCCTCGTTCCAGCTCCACGCCATCGACCAGCTCGGCGTGCTCGGGCCGGTGACCAAAGCGGCGTGGCGCGCGGCTCGGGCGGGAGCCATCTATCCCACAATCCGGAGGGCGTTCCAGCTCGCCCGTCGCAGCCCACGGGGTCCGGTTGCAGTCGAGATTCCGGCCGAGCTGATGCTGCTCGTTCAGCAGCTCGACGACGAGCCGCAGTGGACACCCGATCCGGACCAGCCCATCGAGCCCTCGCGAGAGCTGCTCGAGTCCGCCGCGCGGCAACTCGGCGAAGCTGAGCGCCCCGCCCTCTACCTCGGAGTCGGCGCCGCCGGGGCGGGGACCGAGCTGGTCGAGCTGGCGGAACGCCTCGGGGCACCGGTCGCCACCACGATCCACGGCAAGGGGGTCTTCCCGGAGAGCCACCCACTGTGGCTGTGGAACGGCTTCGGACCGCAGGCGCCGCCCTTCGTCCGCAGCATCATGGAGCGCTCCGACTGCCTGCTCGCGGTCGGCTGCCGGTTCGCCGAGGTCGCCACCGGGAGCTACGGCGTCACACCACCGCCCAACCTGATCCACGTCGACGTCGACCCCTTGGTCTTCGACCGCAACTACCGGGCTGCGTTGGTGGTCCAGGCGGACGCCGGGCGCTTCGTCGAGGGCATGCTGGGCCTGATCGGCGGCCGACGTCCGTGGGACGAGCTCGCCGAGGAGATCGCCTTGGGCCACGACCACGTACGTCGAGGGTGGGCGAAACATAGGAGCCGCAATCGGGTGACCCCATCGTGCCTGTTCGAAAGCCTCGCGCGCCAGGCACGACCCGACAGCGTGTTCACCACCGACAGCGGCAACGGCACCTTTCTCGCCATGGAGCACCTGCGCCTCGACGGGCCCGGCCGCTTCCTCGGGCCGATCGATTTTTCGTGCATGGGCTACGCGGTGCCCGCGGCGATCGGCGCCGCGCTGGCGGCGCCGACCACGGACGTGATCGCACTGGCGGGTGACGGAGCGCTCCTGATGACCGGTCTCGAGCTGATCACCGCCTCGTCGCGTCACATCGCCCCGTTGGTGGTGGTCCTGCGCGACCGCGAGCTCGGTCAGATCGCCCAGTTCCAACGGATCCCGCTCAACCGCAAGACCTGCACCGTGCTGCCGGCCTACCAGGTGGAGGACTACGCGCGTCTGGTCGGCGCCCGCTACCTCTCGATCGCGGTCGACGGCGACGTCGACGGCGTTCTCGAGGCCGCGTTGGGCCTTACGCGCGGCGGTCAGGCGGCTGTCGTCGAGGTTGCGATCGACTACTCGCGCTTGACCTACTTCACCAAGGGCGTGGTGAAGACCAACTTCTGGCGCCTCCCGGGCCGCGACCGGCTGCGCATGCTCGGCCGAGCTCTCGCACGACGGCTGTGAGCGCTGATTGAACCACAGAGACACAGAGGCACAGAGAGGCTCAGAGGATCTCACGCCCGGTCGGGAGCGGGCCCTTGCGCCTGGTCCCGACCGGGCGTGAGATTTGTCTTCTTCTGTGTCTCTGTGCCTCTGTGGTTAGTCTTCTTTCTACTTCCCGGCCGGCTGGAGCCCGGCGAGGTCGTCGTCGACGTTGGCCTGGTCGGCGAGCTTCGGGTTGAGCGCGACGGCCTTGGCGAGCGCGGCCTCGGCGCCCGCGCGGTCGCCGTCGGCGAGCCGAATCACGGCGAGGTCGTAGAGGACCTCGGGCAGGACCTCGGGCTGGGCGGCGGCGCCCTCAGCGGCCCGCTCCTGCCACCGGCGGGCGTCTGCGAAGCGCTTCTCGGTGAAAGCAGTCCAACCGCGGTTCCAGTCATCGTTGACCATCGCGATCCCGAGCAGGCGGCGCAGCTCGCCGAACGGGTCGCGGCTGTCGTCGACTCGGATGTCGATGGCGCGGTCGGAGAAGCCGCCGTAGCCTCCCCCGGTACGTGCCACGATGAGCGCCGCGGACTGGTGACCGCGGGCGTCGCCCCCGGCGGCGTCACCGGCGGCGAGGGCGGCGAGGAGCCGCACGGCGAGAGGTTTGCCGGCGTTGGACTGGAACGATGCCTCCATCGCGGCGACGACCGGCTCGCCGACCAGGATATTGCCCTGGACCGCGTAGCCGGGTCCTGACCTCCCGCCTGCCCAGGCGTTGCAGCCGGGTCCGGTGAACGTGGCCGAATATCCGGAGGCATCGACCACGCCCACCTGGCGTCGCTGGGCGCCATCATCGCTGCGGGTGAGAACTGTGACGACCTCGGCCGGCGTCAGGCCAGAGGCGAGCAGGTCGAGGCCACGCGGGCCGTAGGTGGTGTTGGCGTAGGCCTGGGTTGCAACCGCCCCGGCGCCGGCGCGAGCGTGCGGCACGACCGTGCCCACCGCGAAGAACCTGCTGGCGACCGCGACGCCGACCTCGCCGGCGTCCGGATCGGCGGCGACGATCGAGAACGTGGCCGGGTCCGGAGGCGCGGCGAGGGTCGCCGAGGGGATCAGGGCAAGGACAAGAACGAGCGTGGCGGTCCGGCTCATGGCAGTGTCCTCCATGGCCTGAGTGTATCGCCAGCCCATCCGCTGGCGGTCGGACCGGGGCGGCCGAGCGGCCGCCCCGGTCCGGGTCCAGTGACGACGATCAGAAGTGCAGCGAGACGCCGGCGAAGAGCTCGCGACCGGCGCCGGGTTGGTAGGAGTTCCCGTCGGGATCAGGCTCGGTGAAAGCGATGTAGTTCTTGCCAGTCAGGTTGCGCCCCGACACCAGGAGTTCGCCGGTGCAACTCGGCATCGCGAAGCCCCAGCCGAGCCGTGCGTCGACCAGGGTGTAGCCGCCGATCCAGGTCTCATTGGTGGCGTCGATGTAGGCACGGGTCATGGTGCTCACAGTGGCGCCGAGCGTCAGCCTGGGCATGAGGGTGTAGGCGAGGTCGAGAGCCGCCATGTGCTCGGGAGAATTGGGCAGCTTGGTGTCGTGGTAGACATCCGTGCCCACCTCCACCCGGTCGTAGGTGAAGTCCGAGTAGGTGTAGGACAGGCGGGCGACCAGCGCGTCGAAGGGCATCCACGTGAGCGCGCTCTCGAGGCCCCAGCGGTTGCTCGAGCCCGCGTTGCGGTAGAAGGTTTCGAGCGGCCGGTCCGGCGTGCGATAGCGGCCGAAGTCGTTGTCGGTGGAGAGCTGGAAGACGGTCACGTCGTACCACAGCGAGGTCGATGCGGTCCCTCGGGCGCCGACCTCGAAGCCGTCCGAGGTCGCCGGGACGAGCCCCTGGTTGAAGCCGCCCTGCTGCACGGGGTTGTTGGCCAGCTCCTCCGTCGCCGGCGGCAGGAAGCCCTGCCCCCAGCTTGCGTACAGGCCGAGGTCCTCACTCACGGTCCACGCCACGCCGACCCTGGCGGTGGTCTTGCTGAAGTCGGCGTTGCCCGAGAGGTCGACCGGGTCGGTCACCAGCCGGTCCTTGAGCTCGTTGTCGATGCTGTCGTGGCGAGCGCCGAAGGTCAGGCTCCAGCCCTCGCTGAGCTCGAGCCGGTCGAGCAGGTAGAAGGCGGTACCTTTCTGATGGATGAGCTGGTCGGAGAGGACCTCGGGGCCCTCAACCGCGCCCCCGAGGTTCGGACGCTTGGTCTCGTCGATGGTCTGCCAGTCGAGATCGGTGCCGAGGCTGAAGTGGTTGTCGAGGCCGCCGACCGGGGTGTGCAGGGTGTACTGCAGGTACGCTCCCGGCGTACCGTAGGTCCGGTGCTGGACCGAGGAGGGGACCGACTCCCGCCACAGGGTCTGACGGTACCAGGCCGCGAACGCGAGCTCCTGGTCGTCGGTGAGCGCGACGCGGCCGACGAGTCCGAGAGTGCCGCGCTGCGTGCGCTGGTACTCGTTGAACACCTCGGCGTCTGGGTTGGGTTGCTTCGGGTCCTCGTGGACCTGGTCGATGTTGAGGCCCTCGGCGTTCTCGTTGAAGAACTTGGTGCCGGCGGTGATCACGGTCAGGGAAACCGAATCCGAGTCGAGCACGTGGAACTTGCCGTACAGGTTAGTCGCGGCGAACGCGGTGTGGACGCGGTAGCCGTCGCTCGCGGTGCGCGAGGCGCTGACCCGCCAGTCGTGGCCGTCGCCGCTGCCGCCGGCCTCGCCGAGGACCTTCCAAAAACCGTTCGACCCGAAGGTCACGAGGCCTTCGCCGCCGAGAGGGGCCGGGCCGCCGCTGCGGGTCTGGATCGCGATGATGCCGCCGTTGGCGCCGCCGCCGTACAGGGCCGACGCCGGCCCGCGCAGGACCTCGATGCGGTTGACGGTGGCCCAGTCGACGTCGAAGAGGTCGGGGGCGAAGCCGGTCGGGTCGTTGAGCGGCAGCCCGTCGAGCAGGACCTTGATGCCGCGGATGCCGCGCTCGGTGAGGATGCCCTGGCCGCGGATCGAGAGGTGGACGCGCTCACCGTTGGCCTGGTTGTCGACCTTGACGCCGGGGACCAGCGCCAGCGCTTCCTCGGCGGCGACGGCGCGCGGCATGACCGACAGGGTCTCCTCGCCGACCACGGTCGTTGCCGCGGGGTTCTCGGTAAGCGGGACCTCGAGTCGGAGCGCCGTCACCAGCAACTCGCCACTGCCGACGTGTGGCGGCGTCGGGGTCGGCGTCGTGGTCGGAGTCGGTGTCGGCTCGGCCGCGAGGACGGGCAGACCGACGGTGATGATCAGAATCGCGCACGCCACGGTGGCGAGCGTTCGGAGCAGGGACGACAGTCGCATGCGAAACCTCCAGGCGGCGCCGCGCCCATGACGGGCGCCGCGACGGGCAACCGGCGGGCGGCCCCAATCGGCAGTTTCGGGACGGGTGAACATCCGAGCCCGTGATCGAGCCGCGGCCGGTAGCTGATTTCGACGATGTGGCGCGAGATGCCGCCCGGAGGTTCAGGGCCGCAGGGGAAAGGTCAGGGGTTGGCGAACACGAGCGACGAGGCCCCGTCCGATCCCGGCGGTGGCTGTGGGCTCGGCCGGTGCGTCGAGGTGGCGGGCGCACCCGCTGGCGCCGGCCTTGGAGGGTTCGGGCGCCAGCCCGGCGGCGACGGAGTCATGGCGATCCGCGGCCCCGTGCGTACTGGGCGGCCGACGTGTCGCCCGCGGAGAGTTCGCGGCGCCCGGATCGACGACCCACCACTCCGCACGGCTCCACGCGAGCCCCGCTGCGGGTCGATACGAGGCGCCGATGATGGCGAACGGCGCGCTCGGTCCAGCGAGCTGTTCGCCGCGGGGACCGCCGAATCGGATACGAATCCGCGCTGCACCGGCCGGGAGGTTGGGCACCTGCCACTCGAAGGACAGCGCGCGAGGGTCGAGCTGCTCAGTGAGCCGGAGCGGCTGCTCCCACGTCCCGTCGAGTGAGAGGAGCAACTCGAGCTCGTCGACATCGTCGGCGAGCGGAGTCCAGCGCAGTTCGACGACGTCATGGGCTCGGACCTGGTTTCCCGGCGCCGAGAACAGCATCCGCCCACCGTCGTCGGCCGCTGCTGGACCTGCCAGCAGGGCGAGTACAACGAGAACTAGCCCGACGTCGAAGATCGGGCGGAAGGCGTCGTCGTGGCCCTGTGGCGTCCGAGGCGAGCGGCAGGCCATGGCGCATTCTAGACCGAATTCACTTGATTTGTAGGCCTTGAATACTTACATCTTCGCTTGTTCATTCACAAAAATGACAATCGATCGAGGTTGACTGGCTCTGTGGTGGCCTCTCTCGAGCCGACGTTGAGGCATCAACTGCACACGGGGCCGCGCAGGCAGGTGAGGTGGCCGTCGCTCGAGAGCAGTTTGAAACGGTCGGAGAGGTAGCCGCGCAGGCAGTCCGCGACGCTGAACACGACCACGGGTCGCGGCTGCGCGTCGAGGGCGGCAGCGAAGCTGCGGTAGAAGGCGTCGCCGGGTCCCTCCGGGCGCAGCGGGCGGTAGAGATAGATGAAGTCGAGCCCGGCCGGGGGCACGTCCCGCACATCGGCGACGCGCCAGCTCAGGCGTTCTGAGGGCACGCCGAGCCAATCGGCGAGCTCGCGGCCAATCGCCACCATCTGGCTCGAGATCTCGATCTGGATGGTGAGCGCATGGGGGTCGAGCCACTGCAGGAGGAGACCCTGGAGCCCGTTGCCGGCCCCGTAGTCGGCGCTGACTGAGTGCGGCGAGATCCACGGTCCCGCACGCAGCAGCGGGCTGACGCCCCCGGCGTGCGCCCAGTAGCCGCCGCTCGCGTCGACCACCCGCCGCTCCTCGGGGGTGTAGGGCGCCTCGTGCATGTGCACGTGGCAGTAGAGCTCGAGGAACGCCTCTTCGATCGACTCGCCGTCGCCGTGCTCGAGGGATGAGCGGAGTCGGTCCTGAAGGGCTGTGAACAGTGGGAAGTTGCGGCGTGCCGAGGGCGGTGGAGGCAGCCCGGCGAGAAGGTCCACGAGCCGGGCGAGTCGTCGACGCTCCTCGTCGCTGCGGTCGTCGCCGGGAAGGCGGAGGGCTAGAGGTCCGGCCGGGGACCCCCCGCAAAGCGAGAATCGGGAGGAAGCATGAGATGCGGCGCCGGAAGGCCGCACATGTAGTTCTTCGACTTCAAGAACTTCCGGCGCCGCAGATTGCACCTCAGTTGCAATTCCGAGCCGTGAGGAGGTTTCCGGCCGGGCCTCTAGGGACCCGAGTTTGGGCGGCGGGGGTGGGGACGCCGTGCTCATCCGCTCGAGGCTACCACGCGGTGCGTTCCACGACTCGTATAATGCCGGCCCGTGGGAAGGTTGCGCGCTGCCTCGCCCTGGCTGACAGCGTTCCTGCTGACGCTCGTCCTCGCTGTCTTCCAGCGCCTGACGGGACCGACGCACCCGCTCAGGGGGCGGCTCGACGTCGATGGTCGGGAGACCGCCTACATGTTGCCGCGCTCCCACGGCGGGGACGGCGGCATGGTGGTCCGGCTCCCCCCTCTCGGGCGAATGACCGGGATCCTGTTGTGGCGTCGCTTTCCGACCGACGAGCTGTGGCTTGAGCTGCCGATGGCCGTCACGCCCCAGGGGCTGAGCGCCGAGGTTCCGCACCAGCCGCCGGCGGGCAAGGTCGAGTACAGGATCGTCCTCGAGGGAGGCGCGACGAAGGTGGTGGTGCCTGCCGACCGCTCGGTGGTGGCTCGCTTCAAGGGAGCGGTTCCGGTGGAAGTCCTGATTCCACACATCCTGGCGATGTTCGCCGGGATGCTGGTCGCGAGTAGGGCGTTACTGGCAGCACTCGGCCCAGGTCCGCGGTCGGTCCGTGCACCGGTGCTCGTCGCTGCGGGATTGATGGTCATCGGCGGCTTCGTGCTCGGCCCGATGGTGCAGCGCCACGCCTTCGGCGCCTACTGGACCGGCTGGCCGCTGGGGGAGGACCTCACCGACACCAAGACCATGGTTGCGGTCCTGGCGTGGCTTCCAGCGGTGGTGCTCGCGCTCAGAAGGCGCTCGAACCGGCTCGCGGTCGCGCTCGGGTGGGCGGTCATGATGGGGGTGTTCCTGATCCCCCACTCGAGTCGAGGATCCCAGCTCAATTGGGAGACCCACTCGACGACGCAGCGTGCGGAGCCCTCGGCCCCCCCGACCTGACACGGCGTCGAGCCCCAAGGGGACCGTATTTCAGGTGCTATCCTGGGCCGAAGATGGGTCTTGAGTCCGACTCCGGCGTCTCGCCGCGCAACGTCCTCGTGGTGCGGGTTGGTGATCGTCGTCTCGCGATCCCGGTGGCGAGCCTGCGCCGAATTGTCCGAGCCCTGCACGTCTTTCCCCTGCCGGGGGCCGAGTCGCGGTTTGCGGGGCTCGCGCAGCTCGGCGGCGAGCCGCTCCCGGTGTTGGACCTCGGCGTGCTGGTCGGCGCGGCGGACAGAACGGTGTCGCCGAGCCGGCTCGCGGTGGTCGTCGGTATCGCAGGCCGGGCCGGCGAGCAACTGGTCGGCCTGGCGGTGGACGACGCGCTCGAAGTCTTGGCGGCGCCGACGGGCGACCGACCTCCGGTCAACGGTCGGGTGTGGGTTGGGGGCGAAGAGCTCGACCTGTTCGACCCTGCCCAGCTTCAGCGAGACGGCTGACACCAGAAGCCCCGAAGGCGGGCCGGATGCAGAAGTGGAGGACGAGTGATGGTGGATGACTCGGGGCGGGCGAAGTCGCGAGCATTGGTGGGTTTCCTGGTGCTCGTGGCGGCGCTGGTCCTTGCCGGAGTGATCGTTGTCGCCACGCAGCTGGTGGAGGGTGGCGGGGCGTGGCTGATCCAGACCTTTGTGGCTGTTGGCCTGTTGGCCGTCGCCCTGTACGTCACCCTCGTACTCCGTCCCCAGCTGCGCGAGGAGCAACAGATCCAGGCAGACCGCGAGCAGCACGCTCGTGAGACCGATGCGCTCAAGGCTTCCTTCGCCGAGCTTCGGCAGGGCGACCTGGTGGCGATGGCGGAGCGTTCCGAAGGCATCGCCGCCGAGCTCACATCGGCGGTCGAGGTTGCGGCCCGCTCCCTGGGCGGCCTCATTCAGCAGATCCAGTCGTCATCGGTCGAGGTCGCAAGCTCCGCCCAGGTCGTCCAGGAGACCTCCGCAGAGCTCGCTTCCGGCTCGTCGGAGCAGGCGGCTGCGGTGGTCGAGATCACCGCCACGATGGAGGAGCTGGCTCGGACCGCCGGGCAGATCGCGGCCAACGCGTCCGCCCAGGCCGAGCTTGCGGCACGCGCCGAAAGTGAGGGCAACGACGGTGCGGAGGCGGTCGGAGGCGCGGTGGACGGTGTCGAGGCGGTCCGTGTGCGCATGGAAGCGATCGCGAACCGCGCCGACACCCTCGGAAGTCGATCGCGCGAGATCTACCGCGTGCTCGACCTGATCACCGACATCGCACAGGAGACTCACGTGCTGGCGCTCAACGCCGCCATCGAAGCGACTGCTGCAGGGAGCCATGGCGACCGATTCGGTGTCGTCGCGGCCGAGGTGCGACGCCTTGCCGAGCGCTCGCGGGAGTCCGTCGACTCGATCCGCGTGCTGCTCGACGAGTTCTCCAGCGCGATCCGGTCGATGGTTGTGGCGACCGAGGAAGGCAGCAAGTCGGCCGTCGACGTGCTCGAGCGCAGTCGCGCCGCCGAGAGCGCGATCGAAGAGCTGCGACGCGCGCTCGAGACGACTGCTCGCACAGCGCGTGAGATCTCCCTGGCGACCGAAGAGCAGCGTACGGCCTCGGATCAGGTCGTGATGACACTGCGCGAGGTCAGCGAGGTGATCCAACGGATGGCCAGCGGTCTCAACCAGTTCAGCGGCGCGGCCGAGCGCCTCAACCACCTGGCGCTCTCGATCCAGCTGCTCAGCCAGTCGTTCCGGCTCGAGTCGGTGCACTCCCTGAAGCACCAGGCATTGGCCCTCGCCGAGGGGCTTGCGGACTTCTCCGGCAACCTCGAGGCAGTCGAGGGTAGCCTCGAGGACGGGCTTCGCGCGCTTCCGTACCTCGAGCTGATCTACCTCGTCGACACCCGGGGCGGTATGGTCGCCTATGTCGCGAACCGGGACGTCATCGGCGAGGACCGGATGGCGGGCTCGGTCATCGTCGGGCAGCTCTATGCCGATCGCCCCTGGTTCCAGGCGGTGATGCGGACCGGTCGGACGGCGGTGACGCCGCTGTACGAGTCGCTGCTCACCGGCGACCCCTGCTTCACCATCGCGGCGGGTGTGCACGACGAGGACGGTGGCATGGTCGGCGTGCTTGGCCTTGATGTCAACGCCCGCAACTGGACACGGATCTGAGCTCGGCACGGCGGCAGGACATGCAGGCTGGGGACTTCGACGATCTTCTTCCCCTCTTTCTCGACGAGGCGGAGGATCGGCTCGAACGACTGGCCGAGCTTGCGCCGAAGGTAGCAGAGGACGACGAGGCCGCGGCGGTCGTCAAGCGCGAGCTCCACGCTCTCAAGGGGGCGAGCCGCATGATGGGGCTGGTCGAGATGTCGGACCGCTGCCACGATGCGGAAACGCTGCTGGAAAGCGGCGGTCCGGATGTCGTCACGCCTCTGGTTGCGGCGGTCGACGGGCTCGCGGGGTACTTGGCGCAGCGACGACAGTCCGCAGCCTCCGGGCCGACCAGCGTATCGGGCGAAGTGGCGGCGACACCGCAGGGTGTGGCACCCCGGCTTCCGCCGGACCAGGCGCAGATGCGGGTCGGCTCGGCGGTGCTCGACCGGCTTGCCGACAGGGCGTCCCGGATGCGTGTCCTGGCCGTGGCGGCAGGTGGGGTCAAGGACCGTATCTTCGAGCTCTCGCGACTGGCGGAACGCGGGATGGCGGATGACTCGCCGGAGCAGGTGCTCGCGACACTCGCCTCGTTGTTACGCCGGGCGGCGTTCGAGCTCGAAGGAGGGGAGCGCCGCCTGCGTCGGCTCGTGGATCGTCAGCTCGACACCTTGATCGGCCTCCAGCTGCAACCGCTCAAACCGTTCTTGATCGCCGTCGGTCGGCACGCGCGCGACCTCGCACAGTCCCTGGGGAAGGAAGTGACGGTCGAGGTCAGCGCCGAGAGCGGACAGCTCGACCGTCGGGTCCTGGCCGCGATCGAGGAGATGGTTCTGCACCTGGTTCGCAACGCGATCGACCATGGAATCGAACCTGCCGGGGAGCGCACCGCGGCTGGCAAGCCAGCAACCGGTACCGTGCGTCTGGTCGCCGGCGGCGCAGGGGAGCGGGTCCGACTCGACATCGAGGATGACGGTCGCGGGATCGACTCGCAGCAAGTCGTCGAAGCGGCTCGGTCAAGGGGACTCATCGGCGACGACGAAGCCGCTACGCTCGGACGAGATGACGCGCTGCGGCTGCTTTTCCGTCCCGGCTTCACCACCCGCGAGTCTGCTGGGGAGGTGTCGGGTCGCGGGGTCGGCCTCGATGCCGTTGCCGAAGCGGTGCGCAGTGTCGGAGGCGACGTCCTGCTCGCCTCCGAACCGGGCCGGGGCACCCGGGTGACCCTCCTCCTGCCGGTGACACGCCACGCCGACCGCCTCCTTGTGGTCTCGGCGGCGGGCTTCCAAATCGGTCTTCCTGCGTCCGGCGTCACTGCCTACCGTCATGTCGCGCGGAACTCGGGGCAGGCTGTCGAGCCGTCCCGGGGAACTCCGCCGGCGCGCTCGCTCGGGGAGCTCCTGGCCGGGCTTCGCGGGAGGGACGAGGTGATCGTCGAGGCTTCGGTCGGAGGCGTCCCGCTGGCGCTCGCAGTCGATGCCGTGGTCGGCGAGGAGGAGGTCGTCCTGAGGCCCCTGCCACCGGGTCTGGGGGCACCCGCCTGTTTTACGGAGATGGCGTTGCTCGCTTCCGGGAGGCCGGTGCCGGTGGTGTCTCTCCACCAGCTCGCGGACCAGGTCGTCGGAAGGTCCGACGTCGGAAGTGCCCGTCAACCGGCCGGGCCGGTGCGCGTGCTCCTGGTCGACGACTCGCGAGTGACTCGAGAGATGCTGCGCCGGGTGCTCGAGGACGGCGGCCTCGAGGTGACGTCGCTCGGTGCTGCGGAAGAGGCTTTGCGCGCGCTCGAGGACGGCGGGTTCGACTGCGTGGTGACCGACATCGAGATGCCCGGCATGAATGGGCTCGAGCTCACGCGCGCCGTGCGCAGTACTCCTTCCCTCGCGCAGCTGCCGGTCGTGGTGGTGTCGACCCGGAACCGCCCCGAGGACCACCGAGCAGGCCTCGCCGCCGGCGCCGACGCCTATCTGGCGAAGCAGGGTCTGGAGGCTCGCGAGCTGCTGGCGGTCATCGCGCGTCTGGGGGCGCGGTGAGCGAGGTACGAGTCGTCATCGTCGGCTCGTCACCAACGGTCCGCAGTCTGCTGCGACGTCTGATTGTCGGCGAGGGTGTCGAGGTGGTTGGCGACGTCAGCGATCCCGCCGGAGCAGCGGAGGTGGTGGCGAGGTTGCGGCCGGATGTCGTGGTCCTCGACGCCGATCTCGCGGACGGCGGAGTCGCTGTGGCCGAGGCGATCACCACCCGTCGCCCGACTCCCATCCTGGTGCTCGCCCCACGGCGGCGGCGTCTGGCCCGCCTGGCGTTCGAGACCCTGACCCGGGGTGCACTGGGCGTGTTCGCCAAGCCGGAGACTCCTGACGAGTGGCAGGTGCTCGGACGGTCGCTGGCCGAGATCGTCCGTCAGGTCGCCACTCCGGGTGCAGAGATTCCGGCTGCAAGGCCCACCGCCTCGGGTCCACCGTCGACGGCCGGCCTGCGCTACCTCGCGGTGGGTGCCTCCACCGGTGGTCCGGTCGCTCTGCGAGCGATGCTGGGCGAGCTCGAGGGGACGTCGCTTGCCGTCGCAGTGGTCCAGCACATTGCGGCGGGCTTCGAGGACGGGCTCGCCGAGTGGCTGGCCCGGGAGACCCGGCTCGACGTCCGAGTCGCGAGGGATGGCGAGGCGCTGGTGCCGGGACGGGTTCGCCTGTCCCGGCCCGGAGCGCACCTCGTGGTCGGCCGGGACGGCAGACTGCACCACGACACGGTGACCCCGCCAGTTCGGGGTCATCGGCCTTCTGTCAACCTGCTGTTCTCCTCGCTGCTAAGGTTCGGAGCCGGTGAGGTGGCGGCCGTGATCCTGACCGGGATGGGCGACGACGGAGTTGCAGGCATGGAGGAGCTGCGTCGAGCCGGTGTGCTCACCGTGGCCCAGGAACGCCGCAGCTGCGCGATCTTCGGCATGCCGCGCGCCGCCCTGGAACGCGACGCGGCGTTGCTCGAGCTTGATCCGGTTGCCATCGGCCGGCTGCTGGCCCGGATCACGGCAGGTCGGGAATGAGCCCCGAACGCGGTCTCGGGCCTCAGAGTGACGAGGAGGCTCTGGACAGCCTGCTGAGCCTGATCGAGGAGGTCAGCGGCATCGTCGTACCGCCGCGTGACCGCCCTCGGGTCGAAGCGGTGGCCCGGACTCGAACCGCGGCCTCGCGATGCCGCGATCTCGAGGGCTACCTGAGACTGCTCCAAACCGGCCCTGCGCACGGGGAGTGGCGGACCCTGCTCGGACGGCTCACGGTCAAGGAGTCCTACCTTTTTCGTGCCTCCCGCCAGTTCACCGCCCTCGAGCAAATCGTACTTCCGGACCTGGTTGGGCGTCGAGCGCCGGGAGCCGAGCTGCGCGTCTGGTCCGCCGGGTGTGCGAGAGGCGAGGAGTCCGCCACGCTCGCGATCGTGTTGTCCGAGTCCCGTCAACTGGTCGGTCGCAGCTGGCGCATCCTCGCGACTGACGTCGACGAGCGTGCGCTCGACGAGGCCCGGGCCGGGGTCTACGGCGCCCGAGCAGTGGCGAGGGTCCCGGACGAGCTCCTGGCGCGCTACTTCGAACAGCTTGGCGGCGAGCGCTGGCGCCTCGACGGTCGGTTGTTGGCGCAGATCGACTTTCGCCCGGTCAACCTCATACGGGATCCTCTCGAATTGCCGAGCGTGCCGTGGGACGTGGTCTTTCTGCGCAACGTGCTGATCTACTTCAGTGAGCAGTCGCAGGAGCGGGTTGTTCGCGCGGTCGCGACCGCGATGACCCCCGACGGCTGGTTGTTCTTGGGGCCGAGCGAGTCGCTGCTCCGGCTCGAAACCAACCTCGACGCGGTCGATCTCGACGGGTGTTTCGCGTACCGAGTCCGGAAGCCGGGCGCCGCCAAGAACCATCGCGGTGCGGCGCCGCGACCGATACCGGGCCCGGCACAGCCTGCAGTCGTCACCGCGCCGAGACCTCGGCCACAACTCCGCCCGTCGCCGGCGTCCGAGGCGCCTGCTCCCGCACCCCGGCCCGCCATCGTGGCGGCGCTGGCGGATGGGAAGCTGGAGGCTGCCCGGGCCGTCGCGGAGGCTGCCGCCGTGGGGATGCCCGAGGACGCGCAGCTCCGGGCCCTGCTCGGGCTGTGCCGTGATCGAGGTGGAGATGCCGAGGGCGCGATTCAGGCATACCGGGCGGCGCTCTACATCGACCCGGGGTTGTTCCAGGCCAGGCTGCTTCTGGCCGGCTGTCTCGAACGGCTCGGTTGGTCCGATCGAGCGCGGCAGGAACACCGTGAGGTGCTCACCGCGTTGCGGTCGACCGCCGGACATGAGATGCCGGACGCCGCTCGGCTCGGCCTGCCCTCCGCGGAGCAGGCGGCGCAGCAGGCTCGAACGGCACTCGGCTCACCCTGCACGTGAGATGCAAGACGCAAGACGTGAGATGTGCGACGTAAGGCGAGAGGGGCACAGGCGGGGCGTTAGCGATGCCTTAGAATGCCGGCGTCCCGTCCGACGGTGCTGCGGATAGGTTCTCGGTCGCCTGCGGCCTGAGGGGTGGCGGACGGGGGGAGGATTTCATGGCGAGGTTCGCACTCATCTCAGTCTCGGACAAGCGTGGGCTGGACCGCCTCGGTCCTGCCCTCGCCGCATCCGGCTGGACTCTGCTGTCGACCGGAGGCACGGCCCGCGCACTGCGCGAGGTTGGCTGTCCGGTGGTCGAGGTGAGCGAGCACACCGGGTCACCCGAGATCCTCGGCGGTCGAGTGAAGACGCTCCATCCGAAGGTCTTTGCGGGCATTCTGGCGGCGCCGACCGCGGATCATCGAGCTCAGCTCGCGGCAGCCGGCGTACCCGAGATCGACCTCGTCGTGGTCAATCTCTATCCGTTTCGGCAGACCGCCACACGACCCGGCGCCTCACTCGAGGAGTGCGTCGAGCAGATCGACATCGGAGGCCCGAGCCTGGTGCGCGCTGCGGCCAAGAACTTCGCCCGGGTCACCGTCGTGGTGGACCCCGACGACTACGAGCCGGTCCTCGGCGAGCTCGCTGCGGGGGTGGTGCGCGAAGAGACGCGCCGCGACCTCGCGGTCAAGGCGTACCGCCACACGGCGGGCTACGATGCAGCCATTGCGGCCCACCTTCCGGCCGTGATGGGCGCCGAGCGTCCCTCGCCAGAGGCCCGCGCAGCGGAGGCGCTGCTGGCTGGGCATGTCGTCCCTCTGCGGTACGGTGAGAACCCCCACCAGTGGGGCATGCTGGTGGCCGGCGTGCCGCGGCGCGGGCTCGCTGGAGCCCGCCAGCTCCAGGGCAAGGATCTTTCCTATAACAACCTCGGCGACGCCAGCGGAGCGTGGCGGCTGGTATGGGACCTGCCCGCGGCCGGTGTCGCCGTGATCAAGCACGCCAACCCGTGCGGCGTCGGGCTCGACGAGGTCATGGTCGAGGCCTTCCTCAAGGCTCGGGCCACCGACCCAGTGTCGGCGTTCGGCGGCGTGATCGCGGCCAACCGACCTGTGGACAGGGAATTCGCGGAGGCGGTCTCGGAGCAGTTTGCGGAGGTCGTGGTCGCCCCCGGATATAGCGAAGGGGCGGTCGACGTCTTCGCGCGGAAGAAGAAGCTGCGGGTTCTCGAGGTTCCCAACCAGGCCGGCGATGAAGTCACGCTGCGCAGCATCGACGGCGGCTTCCTGATCCAGGCTACGGATGCGGGGTGGGACGATGAGGCCCGCGAGGTGGCAACCCTCCGGGCGCCCCTGGTCGACGAGACCGCAGCTCTTGAGCTCGCCTGGCGGGTCGTCAAGCACGTGGGCTCCAACGCGATCGTGGTCGGTCGCGAGGATCGCATCCTCGGTATCGGCGCCGGTCAGATGAGTCGGGTCGATGCCGCTCGGATCGCGGTCGCCAAGGGGACGGAGCTCGGCCACGACCTGTATGGATCGGTGGCTGCCTCGGATGCGTTCTTTCCCTTCCCCGATGGGGTCGAGGCGCTTGCCGACGCCGGAGTGCGAGCCGTGATCCAGCCCGGCGGTTCGATCCGGGACGCCGAGGTGATCGAGGCCTGCAATCGGCTCGGTCTGGCCATGGTCTTTACGCGCCGGCGCCACTTTCGCCACTGATCGCGGCGCGATCTATAGGACCGGTCGACGTGCTAGGATGGAACCAACAGTGCTGCCTTCGGTCCCACCCCATGCCAACAAACGTCACCGCGAGGTGAGCGATGTCTGAGATACCAGCGAACCCGCCCGTCGTCCTGCGGTACTGCAACGGCAGGACGGTCCACGGCACCCTGCTGAAAGAGGCTCCGCCCCAGGTCGATGTGATCGAACTCGAGACCCAGGACGGTTCGGTCATCACCGCGGACCTGTGGGACCTGAAAGCGGTGTTCTTCCTCAAGGACCCGCGGGTACGCCAGGCGGAAATGGAGCTCGGACGGCCGGTGTCCGTACCGTTCGACAGCGCACTCGCCCGGGTCGAGTTCAGCGACGGTGAGATCATCCGCGGACGGGTCCAGCACTACTCCGTCGCGGATCGCGGGTTCTTCCTCTACCCAACCGCGCTGGAGAGCAACAATGAGCGGATCTTCGTGGTGGCCTCGTCGGTCGCTACGGTCGACATCGAAAGCTGACACCTCCGTTCGAGAGGCCCGGCCGGGAACTTCCCCGCGAAGCGAGAATCGCGAGGGCGCGTGAGATGCGGTGCAGGAAGGCCATAGATGGTGTCTCTCTACTTCAAGGACTTCCGACTTCGCAGAGTGAACCTCAATCGCGATGTGCAGCCATGAAGAGGCTTCAGTCCGGGCCTCTAGCCCTCGCACTGGTGCTTTCCGCTTGGGTGGCAGGCGCCTCGGAAAGTGGGCCGCTCGAGGTGCTGGAACGGCTCAATCGAGCGCTCCGCAGCCAGACGGCGTGGCATGCCCAATACGACCAGGAGTACGTGCCGGCCGGGATGACGCTCGGAGAGAGCGCCGAGGGCGAGGTGTGGGTGGCGTGGCCCGACCGGGCGCGCTTCACCACCGGCCATCCGACCGTGCGGGAGATGGCGCTTGAAGGACGGGACGTACGTCTCGTCGACGTCGAGCTTGAGACCTGCGACGACCATCGGGTCAGCGACGACGAGTGGACCCGGATCCCGCTCGCAGCGGTCCTTGACCCGCAGGGGACGGTCGACCGCTTCACGCTGATCGAGGCCGAGGGTGGAGTGGCGCTGGTGCCCCGGACCCCGGGAGGGGTGGCCAGGGTCGAGTTGAACGTCGGCGCCGACGGCATGCCCTCGCGGGTCGTCGTGACCGACGTCCAGGGGGCCGTGAATCGACTCTCCTTCCGCGCCTGGAAGCCGTCCGGCGGTCCTCCTGGCGGCCGTTGGCTGCCGCAGCCGCCGGCCGGGGTCGCATGCAGCAGCGACGACCCTGAGGGAGCTCATCGAGCCGCGACCTCACGCTGGTGAGATATGCAGGTTAAACTGCCTCGATGAAGGCATCGGTCGCAACGTTGCGCCAGGCGCGCGAAGTGCGTGACCTGTTCCGGCCCATCGCGGGACGCCTTGAGGAGGTGGAGCGCTTCCTCGAGCATGAAATGCAAACGGCCATGCCGATGGTGCGCGAGACGGCGGGATGGGTACTCGGAAGCGGCGGCAAGCGTCTGCGTCCGGCGCTCGTGCTGCTGATCAGCCGCATGCTCGGCTACACCGGGGAGCGCGACGTTCGCTACGGGGCAGTGGTCGAGCTGATCCACACCGCCACGCTGATTCACGACGACATCATCGACGGCTCGGACCTGCGCCGAGGTCGCGCCACGGCCAACCGGCGCTGGGGCGATCAGGCCGCGGTGCTGGTCGGCGACTGGCTCTACACCCGCACGATGGATCTCTGCCTGGAGCTCGGGGATGTCGAGGTGATGCGGCGCCTCACCTGGGCGACCCTTCAAATGACTGAGGGCGAGATCCTCGCCGACCGTGTCCGAAGCCGCCTCGACATCGACGAGGCCACCTACATGGACATCACCCGGCGTAAGACGGCGGAGCTGTTCGCTGCGGCCTGCGCGGTGCCCGCGCTGTTCCAGGCCTCCACCCACCACCTCGTCGACAGGTTGCTCGAGTTCGGACGCGGCGTCGGGGTCTGTTTCCAGTTGGTCGACGATCTGCTCGACTACACGGCGTCGCGGCACGAGATGGGCAAGCCGGTGATGGCCGACCTGCGCGAGGGCCGGGTAACCCTACCCATGATCCTGCTGCTCCCACGGCTCGATTCCCGCCGTCGTGCCATCGTCGAACGGGCCGCAACGAGCGGCGAGATGTCCGACGACAACGAGCGGGACTTGGCCGAAGTTGTGCGCACGTCAGGTGTGCTCGAAACGGTTCGGGAGCGTGCCGAGGCGTTCGCAGAGCGTGCCGGCGAGGCTGCGGCTGGCCTACCGGCGGGGCCCGAACGCGACTCCCTGGTCCGAGCGGCGAAGCTGCTGCTCGATCGCCGGGCCTGACCCGGGCGATGGGCCGGACGTGGGCGCGTCACTCGCGGCCACCCTGATCCGGCTCCGACTGGCGCTGTCGAGCTGGCACGCCCGGATCGCGGCCGCAGTCGCTGCAGCACTCCTGCTGTTTCTGCTCCTGAACAGCTTCTATCGGCGCGAGCTGCACCACTTCACCGGCGATGCACACTGGATGTGGACAACTGACAATCTCCATGACCCGGTGCCGACCGCTGGGCTCTTCTTCCGTCGCCTGACTCTCGCGAGGCTTCCCCTGAGCGCGGTCGCGAAGGTCTGCGGCGATCGTCAGTACGTGCTCTGGATCAACGGCCAGCCGGCAGCTGCGGGGCACAACCGACCCGACTTCCGCCTTGACGTCGTCGACGTCACCGATCTCCTGGTGGCGGGAGAGAATGTGATTGCGATCGAGGCCCGAAGTCCGACCTCGGTCGGAGGGGTCCTGTTCGCACTCGATCTGCGCGCCAGCGCGGAAGGCCGACGGGCCGGCGATCCCAGCGGGCGAAGCTGTGTGGTGTCGGGTTCCGGTTGGCGGGTGCGGACGAGATGGGGCCCGGGCCCCTCGGTGTACCCGGACCAAGGCTGGAGCGAACCCTGGATCTGGGGGCAGCCGCCGGACCACCCGTGGACGTACCCGCGGCCGGTCGTACATCCTCGCCCGTTGGTCCACTCCGTGTTCAGCGACCCGACTCGGATTCCGCCCAGTTGTTTCGAAGCGGTCGGCCAGGAGCGGTGGATATGTCGCCTTGGGCGACGGTGGCAGGGGTATCTCTGGCTCGACCTGACCGCCGGACCGGCTCCCCAGAGAGTCGAGCTCGGCGACGGTGCTCCGACGGCGGTGGCTGCGGTCCGGGGGGTTGCCGTGGTTACCCTCGACGGCCAGACCTCCTGGCTCTACCCGGGAGCGGTCCAGGGTGAGGTGCTCGAGGCCTCCGGGCAGGCGCCTCCGGCAGGTGTCGAGCTGGTCGAGGGGCAGCCCTAGCAGCCCTCGGAGGATAGGCCCTCAGAGACGTCGCCACCTCCTGAACGCCGCGAAGGGTCCATGCTCTGAGGGCTGTTCTTGATGAGCTTCGCTCATCGGATCGTGGAATGCGTCGATCGGAGTGGAAGCGGACGTTGGTCGCGCTCGTCGCGTGGCCGGTGAGCCCACAGAGCTACCGCGGGCCGGCCTTCATTGTGGCAGAACTCAACGCGGCGGAGGGCCGCACGAGGGTGGAGAGCGCGCGGCTCGGAATTCAGCCCAAGTCGGCGAGCAGGCGGCCGAGAGACTGACGGGCCCGTTGCAGGTGAGGGTGCTCCCCGTCGTAGCCGCACAGCGTGATCACCTTGCGGTAGCAGGTCACCGCGGTCGCCTGGTCGTGATGGCAGTGCTCGCGGAGCCAACCCTTCATGAGCCATGCCTCGGTGTGACCCGGAACGAGCTCAAGAATGCGGTCGAAAAAAATTTCAGCTGCCGGCCAACGCTCCTCGGAGATCGCTCGTGCGGCGTGCCTTCGGTAGACGCGAATTGCATCGTCCGAACCGTTCCTCGGGGCAACCGTCCGCGTCATCAGAAATGGCAGCTTCTTCATACCTTGACAGAGAAGATGCATGATCTCGAAAGCAATGTCAAGCTTTTTCTGCCTGCTTTTCGTTCGTGTTTTGGGCTGAAACATCCTAACAATTTTGCTTGTCACAGCGCCCTTCCCGGGGCTTCGAGGACAGGTTGCCGCCGAAGCAGGTTGGGAGCGAATTCTGACAGCAGTGGATCTCTCATAGATCCGGGTCATCGACCAATCCGCGACGGATCGGCACTTCAAATGGGCGAAGGAGATGTGAGCAACGCCCATTCTGTTAGGCTCCACCCGTGACGCGGTCCGGCGGCGATTGTGGAATCCAACCTGCGGGCTGAGAAGCGGAGAAACGCTCCGAGATCTCGGTGAGTGATTCCAGTGAGAAACGGAAATACCTCTCACCGCACCGAGTTCTTTTTGGGTTCCACAGGCTCTCCCCTGGGGTGACGCCCAGCTATCATGGAGGCATGACCGGTCACGGCGAAACTCGGCCCTTTGCCCACCTCCACCTCCATACCCACTACTCGCTGCTCGACGCTTCGATCGGCATCCCCGAGCTGACGCGACAGGTGGCCGCTCTGGGGATGTCGGCGGTCGCCGTGACTGACCACGGCAATCTCTTCGGAGCGTTCCAGTTCCACCGCGCGGCGCTGAAGGAGGGTATCCGGCCGGTGATCGGGTGCGAGGTCTACGTAGCCCCCGGTGATCACCGCGACCGCTCGCCGACACCGGGCCGACGCAAGCCGTACAACCATCTCGTCCTTCTGGCGGAGAACAACGCCGGCTACCGCAATCTGGTTCGGTTGGTGAGCGACGCCTACCTCGAGGGCTTCTACCACAAGCCGCGCATTTCGAAGTCCCTTCTCGCCGAGCACCGCGAGGGGCTCATCGGACTCTCGGCGTGCCTTTCGGGCGAGGTCGCCTCGCGCCTCCTGGAACGTGATCCCGAAGGCGCGCGCCGTTGCGCCGAGGAGATGCGGGAGATTCTCGGACAGGACGGCTACTTCCTGGAAATTCAGGACCACGGGACCGCCGACGAGGCCTTCGTCCGCGAGGGCATCGTCGAAGTCGCGCGCCAAACCGGGATTTCCCTGGTTGCGACCAACGACTGTCACTTCCACCGCCGTGAGGACACCTTCGCCCACAGGGTGCTGCTCGGCATCGGTCTCAACCGGACTCTCGAAGACCTCCAGAGGTCGTATGGCTACAACGCGGAGTTCTACGTCAAGTCCCCGGACGAGATGTACGCGCTGTTCGCCCAGTACCCGGGTGCCTGCGAGCTGACCGCCGAGATCGCTGCCAGGTGCCACGTCCTGTTCGACACCTCGACGCTGCACCTCCCGCAGTATCCGGTGAGCCAGGGCCACACGCTCGGTTCGTTCTTGGGCGAGGTTGCGACTGCCGGGCTCGAACGGCGATTGACATCCGGAAGGGCGCGGAGACATCCACCAGAGGACTACCGTACCCGCCTCGTCCAGGAGCTCGAGATCATCGAGCACATGGGGTTCCCGGGGTACTTCCTCGTGGTCTGGGACTTCATCCGCTACGCCCGCGAGCGCGGCATCCCTGTCGGACCGGGGCGTGGCTCGGCGGCCGGCTCGGTCGCGTCATGGGCGCTCGGCATCACCGACATCGACCCGCTCGAGTACGACCTGCTCTTCGAGCGCTTCCTCAACCCCGAGCGGATCTCCATGCCGGACATCGACATCGACTTCTGCCAGCGGCGTCGGGATGAAGTGATCGAGTACGTCCGCCAGCGCTACGGCAGCGACTCGGTGTGTCAGATCGCGACCTTCAACATCCTCAAGGCACGCTCGGCGGTAAGGGATGTCGGGCGCGTCATGGGGATGTCGTTTTCAGACGTCGACCGTATCGCGAAGCTGCTCCCGGATGACCTCAACATCACTGTCGAGCAGGCGCTCAAGGACTCCGCCCAGCTCAAGGAGCTTCGCGACGGGGATGACGACGTCGCACAGCTGGTCGACACGGCGGCGAGGCTGGAAGGTCTCGCGCGTCACTGCGGGGTCCATGCCGCCGGAGTCGTAATCGCCCCTGAGCCGCTGGTCAACCTGGTGCCGCTCACCCGGACCTCGCACGGCGAGGTCGCGACCCAGTTCGACAAGGACGACGTCGAGGCGCTCGGCCTGCTCAAGATGGACTTCCTGGGCCTGCGAACGCTGACGGTGATCGCCGACGCGATGGCATCGATCCGCGACCGCGAAGCGCCGGACCTCGACCTCGACCAGCTGCCGCTGGACGATTCTGCGGTCTACGACCTGTTCTCGGCCGGGGCGACGGACGGCGTATTCCAGTTCGAGTCGTCGGGCATGAAGGACGTCCTGCGCAAGGTGCAGCCGCGGGCCTTCCCGGAGCTCGCTGCCCTCAACGCGCTCTACCGCCCGGGACCGATGCAGTTCATCGACGACTACTCCGACCGCAAGCACGGCCGCAAGCCCATCACCTACATCCTGCCCGAGGTCGAGGAGATACTCTCCGAGACCTACGGAATCATCGTGTACCAGGAGCAGGTGATGCGCATCGCGGTCAGGGTCGCCGGATTCTCGATGGCCAAGGCCGACACGCTGCGCAAGGCGATGGGCAAGAAGAAGCAGGAGATGATCGACCGGGAGGGTGAAAGCTTCATCAAGGGCGCGATCGGCAAGGGTTTCCCTGAGGGCAAGGTGCGTCGCCTGTGGGATCAGATCGTGCCCTTCGCGAAGTACGGCTTCAACAAGTCGCACTCGGTCGCGTACGCCCACGTCGCGTACCTGACCGCGTACCTGAAGGCGCACTTCCCGGCGCACTTCATGGCCTCGATGCTGACGTCGGAGACCTCGAACACCGACAAGCTCGTCCAGTACCTCGGCCAGTGCCGACAGATGGGGCTGCAGGTGCTGCCGCCCGACGTCAACGCGTCGCGGGTGGCGTTCGCGGTCGAGGACGGCGGTATCCGCTACGGCCTCGCCGCCATCAAGGGGGTCGGCATGGCGGCGGTCGAGCCGTTGGTGGAGGCGCGCGAGCGGGAGGGCGCCTTCGAGTCGGTGACCCACTGCCTGCGCTCGTTGCCGGCGCGCGCGGTGAACCAGAAGGTGCTCGAGTGCCTCGTGAAGGCTGGCAGCTTCGACGCCTTCTCGGTGACTCGCAAGGCACTTCTGGAGAGCCTGGATCGCTTCATCGACCTCACGGCGCGCGAGCGCGAGCAGCGCGAGCTTGGCCAGGGTTTCCTGTTCGACGACCTGCCGTCGGAGGACCTCGAAGGGGAGCTGCGCGGTGCGGCGGAGGCGGAGCCGGCCGATCGACTGCGCTGGGAACGTGAGGTTCTCGGCTTCTACCTCAGCGGCCACCCCCTGGACCGAGTGGACGCCCAGCTCGAGCGGCTCACCGACTGCAGTGTGGCTGAGCTCGGCAAGCGCTTCGCCGACGGCGCGGAGCGGGCGACAGTGGGTGGGCTGGTGACCGCCCTGCGGACGATGTCGATCAAACGGGACGGTCGCAATCAGGGGCGGCAGATGGCGACCTTCCAACTCGAGGACGCGACCGGTTCCGTGCGCGTGGTCGTGTTTCCGGACCTGTTTGACCGCGCCGGGGCACTCCTCGCCGATGACACGGCGGTGGTCGTGGAGGCCACCCTGAAGGGCGAAGGCGACCACGTCGAGCTGTCCGCCGAGGAGCTTTCCGCTCTTGCGAACTTCGAGACCCGGCGGGCGACCGCGGTACGAATCGGTCTCGACCTCGACGACGCCGACGAGGAGACGCTCGAAAACCTGCGCGAGCTGCTGCTCGACAACCCCGGCCAGCTCCCGGTCCGCTTCGACCTCGTTCGCCGCGGGCAGTTTCGAGCCCGGCTCGTGCCGCCGCCTGCGCTTTCCGTGGAACCGAGCCCGACGCTGCGGGCGGCGGTCGCGGAGCTCCTGCCCCGGGCGTCGTTCGAGCTCGAGCTCGGGGCCTCGAACGGGCGAGCAACATCCGCCTCGACGACGCCGTCCACCCTCGACCAACCCCCCGACTGGGTCAACTGAACCCCTGCCGATGCCGCCGTGTATGATGGCGCGGTGAAGGTGTACACACGTACCGGCGACGACGGCGACACCTCGCTGTTCGGTGGTGCTCGGGTCGCGAAGGACGATCTGCGGGTGGAAGCCTACGGCACGGTCGACGAGCTGTCCTCAGTACTCGGCCTGCTCCGAACAGAACCCCTTCCAGGAGGCGTCCAAGAGCGCATTGCCGCGCTCCAGTCGAGCCTGTTCGCGGTCGGCGGCAGCCTCGCGGACCCCGGGGGACGATACCCGTACGACCCGTCGAGCTGGGATTCCGCATCGCTCGAGACGTGGATCGACGAGATGGACACCGAGCTCCCCAAACTGAGTGCCTTTGTGTTGCCGGGAGGCAGCCGCGCCGCGAGCCTCGCCCACGTGGCCCGCACCGTGTGCCGCCGCGCGGAACGGCGCACTCGGTCGGTGATCACGACCGGCGGCAGCCTTCCCGAGGGTATCCTGCCGTTTCTCAACCGGCTCTCCGACGCACTCTTCGTCCTCGCCCGCTTCCTCAACGCCCGGCTCGGCATCGCCGACCCCGAGTGGCGTCCCCGCCGCGAGCCGTCCGGCGGTTCCGGGGCGGTTCCGGAAGGCTGATACAATCGGGCGCTTGGAGCTCGGCCTTCGTGCGCGCCCCGGAAATCCGGCGCAGCGCCTAGGAGCTTAACGATTTCATGATGTGGGACACCTCATTGCGTGAGACAGGGGGCGCGCCCGGGACCCGCGACACCGCCGCGGTCCCCGACCCGTCGTGCCCGATCGGTGAGCGGTGCGCCGCCTGAGCCTCAACGAGGCGCATGTCGAGCGGCTCTTCGGGATCCGCGACGAGCACCTCCAGTATCTGGAGGAGCGGTTGAGTGTCCGTGTTTCTGCTCGCGGCGGAGAGGTGACGATCGACGGGGACGACGAGCAGACCGCGGTCGCAGCGCGTCTGCTGGAGTCGTTCGAGGGCCTGCTCGACGCCGGGCACGATGTCGGTCGGGAAGAGTTCCGCACCGGTGTCCGGGTGCTCGAGGAGGATGCCAGCATCGACTTGGCAGACTTCTTCATGGACGCGTCGATTCCGGACACGCTGAAGCGGCTCGTCGTTCCTCGGAACCTCACCCAGCGGCGGTTCATCCAGGCCGTCCAGCGCGACGACTACGTCTTCGCCACCGGTCCCGCCGGCACCGGCAAGACCTACCTGGCGGTGGCGCTCGCAGCGGCGGCGCTGACCGACAAGGAGATCCGTCGGATCGTGCTCGTGCGCCCCGCCGTCGAGGCCGGTGAGCGCCTCGGCTTCCTCCCCGGCGACTTGGTGGAGAAGATCAACCCCTACCTCCGGCCGATTTACGACGCGCTGTACGACATCGTCGGCTACGATCGGGTCGCCCGCCTGCTCGAGCGCCAGGTGATCGAGATCGCGCCGCTCGCCTTCATGCGCGGGCGGACCTTGAACGATGCCTTCATCATCCTCGACGAGGCCCAGAACACGACTCACGAGCAGATGAAGATGTTCCTGACGCGAATGGGCTTCCACTCGAAGACCGTGATCACCGGCGACGTGACCCAGATCGACCTTCCCGGTGGCCGTCGCTCCGGTCTGGTCGAGGCGCTCGAGATCCTGAACGGCGTCGACGGCTTCAGCTTCATCCAGTTCACACATCGCGATGTGGTCCGACATCGACTCGTGCAACTCGTGGTCGACCGCTACGCCCACTGGGAGGCAAAGCAGAGCCAAGCGGGCGGAGGTCGCGATGCCTCGGGGTAAGACCGAGGCTCGCTCGGGATCAACCAGCCGCATCCAGCGTGGGCTCGAGCACCGTGCGGGCTGGTGGGACCGAGTCCTCGACCTGCCTGTGCTGTGGGGTGCGGTGGCCGTGCTGGCCTGCACCGGGTTGCTGCTGCCTCGGGTCGGCCGCCAGATGCCGGCCTGGGCGCCCGGCGATGTCGCGTCGTTCGACGTGGTCGTCTCCCGGGATCTCAGTCTGCCCGACGAGACCGCGACCGAGGCGTTGCGTGAAGAGGCCCGTGCCCAGGTGCTGCCGGTCTACGATCTCGAGCCCCGTCTGCAGCTCGAGCTGGCGGACGGTCTCGGCTCGCTGTTTGCCGCCTGCCGCACCCAGCTCGCGGCAAACGACACCCTGGATCCCGAGACGCTCGCGACCAGTAGCGCACTGCGCCTCAACCCGACCATGAACCGGGTGCTCGCCCAAAGCGCGTGCGGCGAAGAGGTCGAGCGTGCGTTGCAAGATGTGGTCGGACGGCTCTATCGCCAGCGCATCGTCGACGACCGCCGCGCGCTCGAACAGCGTGGCGAGCATGGAGTGACGCTGCGCGACCTGGCCAACGGAACCGAACGGATCGCGTCGCTTGCCGATCTCGGCGAGGACCTCGACCTGCGGAGCGGCGTCGAGACGACCGCACGGACCTGGCTGCTGGAGTACGACGTCATCCGCCGCGGATGGATCAAGCCCATCGTCGACTTCCTCGACGCCAACCTGAGCCCGAATCTGGTCTTCAACCGGGCCGAGACGGCGCAGCGCGTGCGCCTCGCCGCGGCTCAGGTGACCGAGCGCTCGCAGATCTTCCGTCGCGGACAGGTGCTGGTTCGCCGCGGCGACACGGTAACCCCGGCGGTCGCCAGGACGTTGAGCCTGATGAGTGCGCAGCGTCACGAGCTGGCGACTTTCACGAGCGCCATCGGTGCCGGCCTGGTCGTGCTCCTGATGGTGATCGCGTGGTGGCGACTGCTGCCCTCGTTCGGCTCGTCGACCGAGATCGCCGGTCGGCTGTCGATGATCTTCCTGCTCATGATCGCGTGTGCGGCGATCGACCGGCTGGGACTGTACGTGGCCTCCGCCGTCGCCCTCAACAGTCAGGCCGAGGCGCTGTCCCTCGTCCAGACCTATCTGTGGGGCCTGCCCTGGGCAACCGGTCCGGTCGCGGTCGCGCTCCTGCTGGGCCTGCAGCCTGCGGTCCTGTTCGCCGTTTGGGGTTCGGTCGCCGCGGCCATTCTCCTCGGCGGTGACTTCTCCATGCTGTTCTTCGCCCTCGCTTCGGGGTTGGTCGGTGCGCTCGCAGCCCATCGCTACAAGGAGCGGTCACTGTTCACCCGTATTGGCGCGGTGGTCGGGGCCACCAACGTCGTCGTGCTCGTGGTTCTCCTGCTCTACCGAGGGGTGCCGATCGAGCCGGCGTCGCTCTCGCTGTCCGCCCTCTTTGCGTTCCTCGGCGGTCCGCTCGCTGTAGGGTCCGCCGGGTTCCTGTTGCCCGCCCTCGAGAAGGCCTTCGGGATCACCACTGATTTGCGACTGCTCGAGCTTTCGAATCAGAACCTGCCGCTGCTCAAGCGCCTCTCGCTCGAAGCGCCGGGGACCTATCAACACTCGCTGAGCGTCGGCAATCTGGCCGAGGCAGGCGCTGAGGTGGTCGGCGCGAACGCACTTCTGCTGCGGGTGTGCTCGTACTATCACGACGTCGGCAAGTTGGTGAAGCCGGAGTACTTCGTCGAGAATCAGCGCGGCGCCAACCCTCACGACAACCTTTCGCCGTCGATGTCCGCGCTGGTGATCATGAGCCATGTCAAGGAAGGCCTCGAAATTGCCGGACGCGAAAAGCTGCCACTCCCTATCCGGCAGGCGATCGCGACCCATCACGGCACCAAGCTGATTCGCTTCTTCTACTCGCGGGCACGGGATCGCACCAACCGAGAGCTCGGTGAGGTGCGTGAGAGCGACTACCGCTATCCGGGACCGAAACCGCACACCAAGGAGCTCGGCGTCCTCTTGCTCGCTGACGCGGTCGAGGCGGCTGCACGCACGATCGACAACCCGGCGCCGACGAAGATCCAGAACATGATCGACCGGATCTTCAGTGATGCGCTTGAGGACGGTCAGCTGGACGAGACCGAGCTGACCTTCTCGGAGCTTGACAAGATCGCGAACGCCTTCCTCTGGGTGCTGACCAACATGTACCATCACCGGGTCGACTATCCCGGTTTCGACTTCAATCGGAGGCACGCCCGTGACTCGGGTACAGTTCGCCTGGGAGCGAAGGCCGTCACAACCGGTGGCTGACGCCCTGCGCCGCATCATCGGCACGGCCCTGGCCCGCCTGGGCGAGACCCAGACCGAGGTGTATGTGGTCGTGACCGGCGACGAGCGCGTCCGAGAGCTCAATCGCACGTGGCGGGCGATCGACGCGCCGACCGACGTGCTGTCGTTCCCGGACGGTGACGAGCTTCCGGACGGGCGGCGGTTGCTCGGCGAGATCGTCATCTCGCTCGATGCGGCGCGCCGGCAGGCGGCTGAGCTCGGCCACTCCGAGCTGCGGGAGCTGCAGGAACTGACCCTCCATGGTGTTCTCCACCTGCTGGGGTACGATCATCAGGAGGACGACGGCGACATGGACAGCCTCGAGCTGGAGCTTCGGGAGGAGCTGGTGGATGGAAGCTGACCTTGCGGAATGGCTCGGCCATCCCGTGACCCTCAGTCTGTTGAGCCTGGCCGCCGCCCTGCTGCTCCTCACGCTCGAGTCACTGCTGCGGAACCTGGCCGAGCTCGGCAACGTCCGCTTCCAGGGGATCCTCGACGACCACGAGAAGCTGCTGCCGCTCGAGGGCGGAGCAGCGTTCCACATCTCCCGCCTGCTCGACGTGCTGCGCTGGCTGCAAGTCCTGACGATCGGGGTCCTGTGGCTGATTCTCGTGCGCATGTCATGGCTGTCCCCGCCGTGGACGCTCGCCCTGGCTGTCGCGGTGCCGGTGCTTGTCGTCGTGATCGCGCGCTGGCTTACCGCGGGCGCCGGCGAGGAGACGATGGTCGTGTTGCTGCGCTTGGTGCGGCCGTTGGTGTGGCCGATGCTGCGCCTCGTACCCCAGGTCCGCCATGCCCTCGCGCCACCGCCGCTTGCGACCGACGACGACGAGGAAGAGGCCAGCGAACGGGAGATCCAAGCCTTCCTCGACGTCGCGCAGGCGGCCGGTATCTTTGAGCTCGAGGAGGGTCAGATCGTCGAGTCGCTGGTCGACTTCTTCGACACCACCGTACGCGAGGTCATGACGCCCCGGACCGACATGGTGGCCGCGCCCGAGAACGCTGCATTCGCCGAACTGGTCGAGCTGTTCGCAAGCACCCACAAGGCGCGGATCCCGGTCTATCGGGAGACTGTTGACGCCGTCATTGGTGTCGTGCACGTGAAGAACGTTGTGGCCTCGCTCGTGGCCGGAGAGCAGCCGAGTGTCGCCGACCTCGTGATGCCATGCCTCGTCGTGCCGGAGGGCAAGCGCCTCGGCGAGGTGCTGCGGGACTTTCAGCACGGCCATCAGCAGATGGCGATCGTGGTCGACGAGTACGGTGGGACCGCGGGCCTGGTGACGCTGGAAGACGTTCTGGAGGAGATCGTCGGCGAGATCCAGGACGAGCACGATCCCAAGCAGGAGCCAGAGTGGCGGCAGGTCAGCGAGGGCGTCTTTCAGCTGCAGGGCCGCTCCTACCTCGAGGTCCTCGAGGATCTTTTCGGGATCGAGATCGACGAGGAGGACGTCGACACGGTCGGTGGCTTGGTGTTCTCGCTCCACGGGACCGTTCCGGAGCCCGGCGATGTCGTGGCAGACCCCGACCACGGGCTCCAGTTCACGGTCGAGGAGGTCCAGGACCGCCGCATCGCGAGCGTTACCGCCCGTCGCCTCCAGCCGCCGCAGCCGGCCAACGGACACGGCTGACAGATCGGCGCCCACAGTAGGGAGGTGGTGAGAAATGGTGGCTCACCTGCAGCGGTCCGGATACGCCGCCTTGGTCGGACGGCCCAACGCCGGCAAGAGCACACTGCTCAATGCAATGGTCGGGGAGAAGGTCGCGATCGTGTCGGCCCGCCCGCAGACCACCCGCAACCGCATCGTCGGGGTTGTCAACGACCACCGAGGTCAGGCCGTCCTGTTCGACCTTCCCGGCGTGCATAGGCCCCTCCACCGAATGAACTCCACGATGATGCAGGAGGTTCGCTCGGCGCTCGAGGAGGTCGATGTCGTTCTCCACCTGATCGACGCCTCGGCGGCCTGGGGGAGCGGCGAGGAATACCTGTTCGACATGCTCGCTCCCGTTGCCTCACCCGTGATAGGCGTCCTGACCAAGATCGACCTAGTCCAGCCGTACAGCGCTCTCCTGCCGCTCATGCAGAGCTACGGTGAGCACCGACCGGGCGCCACGGTGGTGCCGATCTCGGCCCTCGCCGGCGACGGGCTCGAGCCGCTGCGCGAGGAGCTCTTCGGCCGGCTTCCGGAGGGTGAGCCCCTGTATCCGATCGACATTGCGAGCACTCAGACCGAGCGGTTCTTCGTCGCCGAGGTGGTCCGCGAGAAGCTCCTCGAGCTGACACGTAACGAGCTGCCTTACACCGCCGGGGTGGCGACCGAGAGCTTCGTTGAGGACGGTGACCTACTTCGGGTCGACGCCGTGATCTACGTCGAGCGGGACAGCCAGAAGGGGATTGTCATCGGCAAGGGTGGCAGGATGATCAAGGAGATCGGGCGTCGCGCGCGGGAGGAGCTCGAACGCATCCTCGGGACCAGGATGTACCTCGGCCTCCGGGTCAAGGCCCACCCACGCTGGCGCGAGGACGCCGCCGTGCTCGCGGCCATGACGCCCGGGCAGGCCATGATGGACAACCTGGCGGACCTCGAGCTGGAGTTGGGACCCAACGAGGAGGACGAACCGTGAGCCCGGTCTTCCCGATCAGGATCTTCATCGCGCCGGGGTGTCCGCACTCGGACGCCCTGCGCGCCGACCTTGAGCGGCGCAACGTGCGTTTCATCGAACGCGACGTGTCCAGCGAGCCCGAGGCGATGGACGAGCTGCGCTCGCTGAGCTGGGAGCACCGCCTGCCGGTGGTCGTCGACCACGAGCGGGTGACGGTGGGCTTCAACGGGCAGTCGTCGACCTTCGACGAGCTCGGGATCGAGTAGATGCGAGAAGCAAGACGCAAGATGCACGACGGGAGAGGCGAGAGGCGAGACGTTCGACGCGAAGTCACTCTGTGTCCCTCTGTGGTCTCTGTGCTTCTGTGGTGAAGATCGGGCTCCCGACGCCGCGGTGTGGCAGCTCGGATGCCGCGCTGCGGTGTAAAATTGGATCATGAAGCTCCAGCTCCACTCCATCATCGCCAACCGCGACGTGCATGGCCCTCGTACGATCGCCTCCGTCAACCCGGCGACCGGGCAGGAAATCGCCACCGTGAGCGCGCTCGACTCCGACGGCGCGTG
>CAVSIS010000048.1:0-16135 GCA_963727925.1 uncultured Acidobacteriota bacterium
CCCCTCCGGGGGACCATGGGTGACTTGTGTCGACAACCTATGAACAATCTACGCTGCCGTCGCAGCGTCGTCCAGGCTCAAACGCATGCCTGGCCAGCGTGGCAGCTGCGAACCGGCACTGGCCGCACTCTCGGGCGCGCTTGTCACATTGGTGTGGCATCCTTGGAGGGAGCAGGAGAGAACCCGCCGCATGACTTTTCACCGCGTCAGGATGCGTCCGTCGCAGCGCGATTTTGCAGAGGAAGGCCGCGCAGCGAGCGTGCCGGATGCCTCCGCACCCATCCCGGCTGATCGGCGGAAGCCGTGACCGAAGCCGGCCAGGTCGTCGGCCACGTTCGGCTGGTCGCGCCGCTGGGATCGGGCGGGATGGGTGAGGTGTGGCAGGGGGTCGACGAGACCCTCGGACGGAGCGTGGCGGTTAAGGCGATCCGCAGCCGGTGGCACGGCGACGATCGCATCCGCCGACGCTTCGCTCGCGAAGCCCGTCTCCTGTCTCGGCTCGAGCATCCCAACATCTGCCGTCTCTACGAGCTGCTCGACGGCGACGATGGCAGCTATCTCGTCATGGAGCTGGTCCGCGGGTGCACCCTGCGCTCGGCCATGGAGGCCGGCCTGCGTCCCGCCGAGCGGATGGACGTGGCGCTCGGCATCGGCGCCGCGCTCGCCGCCGCTCACGCGGTCAGCGTCGTCCACCGAGACCTCAAACCCGAAAACGTCATGCTCGCCCAGGACGGCACCCCGAAGGTGCTGGACTTCGGGCTCGCGCGGAGCCTCGAGGAGGTCGACGAACCCGCTGGGCAGACCGGGGCGTCTCGGGACCCTGAGGCGAACGACGAGGCGGCGGACGGTGCCTTGACGGCGGTCGGCGAGGTTGTCGGCACCCCGCGCGCGATGAGTCCGGAGCAGGCCCGCGGCGAACCCGCGACCGCGGCCAGCGACATGTACGCTTACGGGCTCATCCTTTACGAGCTGTTCACCGGTCGGCCGCCCTATGGTGCCGACGTCGCTCGCGAGGCGATGCTGCTGCGCGCGATGTGGGCCGACGTGCCGGCGCCGACCGGGATCGACCGCCAACTGACGGAGCTGATTGGCGACCTCGTCCGCCTGGATCCTCAGCACCGCCCCACCGCCGCGACGGCGCTCCAGCGACTGAAGTCGATCCGCGAGCGACCGATGCGGCGCCTGCGGGTCGCCGCCGTGGCGGTCGCGGCGGCGGGTCTGCTGACGGGGACGGTGGTCTCGCTCCTCGCTCTGCGGCGGGCCGAGCACGAGGCGGCGGCGGCCCGGGCCACCACCGAGTACGTGATCGGTCTGTTCCGTACCTCCGACGCCGACCAGGGCGGCATCGGACCGGACGCCACCGCGCGTCAGATCGTCGCTCAGGGGGCAAAGAGCCTCGAAACCACACTCAGAGAGCAGCCCGCTGCGCGCGCGCGACTGCTGCGCGCCCTTGGAGAGATCCAGGGCAATCTCGGTCTGAATGAGGAGGCGACAGCCCTGCTCGAGGAGGCTGCCGCCCTCCAGGAGAGGCTCTCGGGCAGGGAGAGCGGCGACCTGGTGCCGGTTCTCAACGCGCTCGGCAACGCATACGTCAGCAACGCTCACTGGAATCAGGGCGAGGCCACGTTCCTGCGCTCGATCGCCATCGCCGAACGCAGCGGCCCCACCTCCGAGCTCGCGCGGGCGGTTTCCGGTCTCGCCACCACGTACCAGACTCTCGGTCGGATTGACGAGGCGGAGGCCTCAAGGCGCCGAGCGCTCGACCTCTGGATCGAGGCCCGGGGCGAGGACGACACGGAGACGGCAGCGGCCCAGGCCAACCTGGCGATGGTGCTCAACGACCGCGGGCACTACCACGAGGCCGACGCCATGCTGCGGCGCGCCCTCGAAACCGACGAACGCCGTCTCCCGCCCGACCATCCCGACATCGCACGAATCGTCGGCGAGCTCGCCACGACCAGCAAGGAACTCGGACGCCTCGACGAGGCCGAGGCGCTGAGTCGACGCGCCCTGAAGCAGCTCCAGGACAGATTGGGGGCACACCATCCCCAGGTCGCGCTGCAGCTGAACAACCTGGGGGTCGTGCTGTTCGAGGCAGGTCGCTACGACGAGGCCGAGGCGGAGTACAGTCGAGCGGTCGAGATCGCGGAGGCCACGCTCGGGCCCGATCACCCCTACACGGGACTGTGGCTCAGCAATCTCGCAGAAGCCGTCCACATGAGCGGCCGACCCCAGGAAGCGGAGCCCCTTTTCCGCCGCGCGCTCGCCATCGAACGGGCGACGGTCGGCCCCGAGCACGCATCGGTGGGCGAGTCGCTGCGCGGTCTCGCCAGGGTGGTCGCCGACCTGGGTCGAGAGGCCGAGGCCGAGACGTTGATGCTGGAGGCGGTCAGCGTGCTCGATACGGCCCTGGGGCCCGATAGCCCGGTGACGGGCAAGGCCCTCGGCCAGCTCGGCGAGCTCTACCTGCGCTGGAATCGGCCCGCAGACGCGGCGGACGCCCTGCGCCGAGCCCGGGCCATCCTCGAGCCGGCGCTCGGATCCGATCACCCGGCGGTGCGGGCGCTTCCGAAGGCGCCGGCCGAGCCCTGAATCGCAGCCCCCTGGAATGCCCCCCGTGTCCTGTACTGCGACCGTGAACCCGCAGTTCTCCGGGGTCAGCCGCCCGACCAAGCGCTGTCCTCGATGATCCGGTCGTAGGCCTCCTCGAGCAGCCTCCAGTGTTGAGCCTCTTGGCGCGCAAGGGCCTCAAAGAGGGTCCGAACACCGGGATCCTCTGCTGCACCGGCCAGTTCGGCGTAGCGACGGAAGGCCACCTGCTCCAGGTCGATCGCCGCGAGTAGGGCCCGGGCCGCATTTGCTTCGGGGCCGACCACCACCTCTGACAACGGTGCCACGAGCACCTCGGCCGAAGGTCCCGGAGAGGCGAAAAGCGACAGATCCCCCGCGCGCACACGCTCGAGGGCTTCCCGGTGCTGCTCCTCCTGGGCCGCCAGGGTCGCGAAGAGCTCCTGTACGTCGCGCTGCCGGGATCGTCTCGCAAGCTCCCGGTAGCCGGTGGCGGCAGCGATCTCAGCGTCGATCGCCATACGGAGGATCGAATCCAGGGCTGCCTGCTCCATCGTGGCGCTCCGTAGGACATGAGGTCCGCTCTCTCAAGTTTCTCATGGCTCTGCACTCGGACGGTCGGCCGGTCAACAGCCCCAGCCCACCGGGTCGTGATGCCGTCAGCTCTCGCCGCCGGGCGCGAAAAAGCGACCTCCCTCTCGAGGTAGACTGGGCCGGCAGAGATCGCCACGAGAGAGACCACTGCGGTCGTCGACCCTCCTGCTCCGGTCGCCCACCGTGGGTTCTGTAGATGAAAGGAGGACGCTGTGCCGCACACCGTCCTGCGTAAGGGTGACGCGGGTCCGGCGGTTGCCGAGCTGACTGCCCTGCTCGTCCAGCGGGAGTTCCTGGACCTGCCTTCGGCCACGTTCGGCCTCGAGGTCCACCGCGCGGTGCGGGGCTTTCAGGCGCGCCACGTCGACTCCAGGGGTATCCCTCTCGTGGTCGACGGGGTCGTCGGCCCGCTGACCTGGTGGGCGCTGAAGCACCCCGACAACGCGGAGGTCTTCGCGCAGCCTCGGCCCGCACTACCGCTTCCCCCGCCCGCGGCCGAGGGCTCGGAGCGGGGCCGCCTCGCTCTGGCTGCCGCGCTGCGCGAGATGGCGGCCGGCGCGCAGGAGATGGGAGCGAACAACTCCGGGCCGTGGGTCACGAAGTACCTTCACGGCATCGTGCCGCCGCCCGCCAACTGGTGCGCGGCCTTCGTCTCGTGGTGCTTCGCGCAGGCGTCTGGCGCACCGCCGTTCCGCTACAGCCTCGGCGCGCGCGAAATCCGCGAGCAGTTCAGGCGCCGCGGCTGGGCCTACCAGCTCGAGGACGGCAAGATCCCCGCGCCCGGCGACATCGTCGTGTGGTGGCGCGGCCAGCCCGAAGGTTGGATGGGTCACATCGGCCTGGTGCACCACGCGGAGCACGGAATCCTGTACACGGTGGAGGGCAACAAGGGCGGCTTCCCGGCCCCGGTGCGGGTGTTCGACTACGTCGTCAGCCGGATCGACCGCCTGCTCGGCTTCGGGCGCGTACCCTGAGGAAGGGGATCGTGGCTGCAGACCGGCTCACGCGCGAGACGAGGTTCGTTTCCGCGCGGCCCATGGCATTTTCCCGACGACGCCGAGGTTCGAAGGACTGGCGGTCGCGACGTGTCCCGGTATCGAGACGATGTCGGGCCGACCGAGGAGGTGCACGGTGACGAAGAACATGGGTGCGATCGACCGGACCGTGAGGGTGCTGCTGGCGGCGCTGGTGATCTTCCTCTGGGCCCAGGGAACGATCTCGGGAACGACGGCCATCATCCTCGGCGTGGTGGCGGCGGCCTTCATCCTGACCAGCCTGGTGGGCTGGTGCCCCCTGTACGTCCCCCTCAAGCTCTCGACGAGGGGGAAGAGCTGACGCAGCGGCAACGGTGCGTCGAGCGGCCCTCCCCGCGCTGTCTGGCGTCCGTTTCAGGTTCGTCGCGGTGACAGCGGAGCACGCGTGAACCGGGTCCTCGCGACACGCCGATACCGCTGGATCGTCTTTGACGCGGACGGCACGCTATTTGACTTCGAACATGCGGAGGAGGCCGCGCTCGAGCAGACCTTCCAAGACTTCGGACTGACCCTGTCGTCTGAAAGGCTCCACACCTACCACGCGATCAGCGCCGTCCTGTGGCACAAGCTGGAGGCCGGCGAGATGTCCTGGCAGCGGCTTAGAACGGCCCGATTCGAGGAGCTGCTGAGCCGCGAGGGCATCGACGTTGACCCGTCCCGGATCAGCGACCGGTACGTCGAGAACCTGGCTCGGGAGAAGCGCCTCCTGCCTGACGCGGAGGCCGTCGTCCGGGAGCTCTCTCTGTGCTTCGGACTCCTCCTGGCGACCAACGGGATTGCCGAGGTCCAGCACCGGCGGCTCGGCGGCTCGTCGATCCGCCCATTCTTCGAGGACCTCCTGATCTCGGAGGAGATTGGCGTCTCGAAGCCGGCCGGCGAGTTCTTCGAGGCGGCGTTCGCACGCATGGGTCGCCCCAAACGCGACGAGGTCCTGGTGGTCGGTGACAGCCTCAGCTCGGACATCGCCGGCGGCGCGGCCTTCGGCGTCGACACCTGCTGGTTCAATCCCCGTCGGGCAGCCAACGACTCCCCGGTTCGCCCGACCTTCGAGATCGCGGCGCTGCCCGAGCTGCTGGACATCCTCGGCCCAAATCGCAGAGAGTAACCGGGTGCGGACTCTTGCCGTCATCGACTGGGTGGTCGTCGGACTCTACCTACTGTTGGTGACGGCCGCCGGGGTCGTGCTCACCAGGCGGGCGAGCCGCTCGGTAGAGGACTTCTTCGTTGGCGGCCGCGGGCTCCCCTGGTGGCTGCTCGGGATCTCGATGGCAGCCACCAACTTCTCGATCGACACACCGATCGCGATCACCCGACTCGTGGCCGATGAGGGCATCGCGGGCGTGTGGTTCTTCTGGGCGAGCGCAATCTCCGCCCTCCTGGTTACCTTTCTGTTCTCGCGGCTGTGGCAGCGCTCGCGAGTGCTCACCGACGCCGAGCTCATCGAGCTGCGCTACGGCGGCAGGCCGGCCGCGGCGCTGCGGCTCATCAAGGGCCTCTACTTCGGGGTCCTGTTCAACGCCTTCATCATGGGATGGGTCTTTCTCGCGCTGATCAAGGTCGTCTCCGGGCTGACCGACATCAGCCTCCCGATCCTGCTCGCCGCGACGACTGCGATCGTGCTCGCCTACACCCTCGCGTCGGGCTTCTACGGTGTCGTCATGACGGACCTCGTGCAGTACATCGTCGCCCTCGGCGGCTCGATCCTGCTCGCCGTCTTCGCCGTCGCCAAGATCGGCGGTCTCGGCGCGCTGACGAACCGGGTCCACGAGCAGCTCGGCGACGGCTCCCTTGCCTTCATTCCGCGGCTGAACATCGACAACGTCGGCCCGCTCTCTGTCTTCCTGACCTACGTGATGGTCCAGTGGTGGGCGCACAAGTACTCGGACGGCGGCGGCAAGCACATCCAACGCATGCTGGCCGCGCGCAGCGAACGAGACGCCTTCGGTGCGAGCCTTTTCTTCTCGGTCATGAATTACGCGATCCAGGTCTGGCCATGGATCCTCACCGCCTTGGCCGGGCTGGTGCTGCTCGGTCGCCCTGATGACCCCGAGACGATCTACGCCGGAGTGATGGCAGCCGTGCTGCCGCCCGGCATTCTCGGGCTGGTCTTCGTCGGGCTGCTCGGCGCCTTCATGTCGACCGTCGACACCCACCTCAACCTCGGCGCGTCGTACATGGTCAACGACATCTACCGCCGGTTTCTGGTCAAGAACGCGGGCGAGCGGCACTACGTCCTGATGTCGCGGGTCATGATGGCCGCATTGCTCGCGGTCAGCATTGTGATCGCCCTCCAGATGGACTCCGTCGCGGGGGCGTGGAAGTTCCTGCTCACCTTCGCCAGCGGCGCCGGCCTGACCTGGGTCGTGCGCTGGTTCTGGTGGCGGGTCAATGCGTGGAGCGAGATCTCGGCAATGGTGACCTCCGGGATCGTCGCGACCTGGATCGAGCTCGCCCACGGCAACTGGCTCTACTCCGCGAAGCTGTGTACGACGGTGGCCGTGACAACGATCGTCTGGCTGGCGGTGACCTTCGCGACCCCTGCGGTCGACCGAGCGACGCTGCTCGCCTTCGTGCGCCGCATCCGGCCCGGCTCTCCGGGCTGGCGGCACATCGAGTCCGGCGAGGCCGGCGCTGAGAGCGGGTTTCTGGGACCTGCCCTGCTGTGTTGGCTCATCGCGCTGGTCGCGTTCTTCGCGCTCAACTTCGGGCTCGGCTGTGTGCTGCTGCAGCGGCTCGAGCAGGGCGCTGTGCTGCTCGCGGTCGCCCTGATCGCCGGTACGGCCACGGCGTGGCTGGTGGGCAGATCGGAGCGCCTTCGCCGGCTCACAGGTTGAAGCAAGCGCAAAATGCCACCGGGAGGGCTGATGCATCGACCGGGCCCGATCGAAAGTCCAGAGATCGTCGAATTCGTCCGCCGCGCCCTGGGATGCGAGTGCCCGGACGAGGTCTTCCATGACCTCAGCATCGACCTCCTCCCAGAGCGGTTCGCCGGACTGCCGGTCGAGTCGGTGCTCGAGGTCGGCGGCCGCCTGCTTGTGATGGTGTGCTCATCGGCACACTGGCGCAAGGCCGATGCCGCGCTCGAGCGGATCCTCGAGGTCGGCCTGCGAGCCCGCGACGCGGCGGGTTTCAATCGACTGCGGATCGTGGTGGCGACGCCCGATCCTGCGACGGCCGAGCCGGACCTCTCCGCCCACTTCTCTCGCCTGTCCCATGCGTACGAGCGCGTCTTCCTGCACGTCCTGGAGCCGTCCCTGGTGCCGGACGTCCTGAGGCACCGCAGCCGCCACTGATCACGTCACCGGCGCTCGGCACCTTGCTACTGCTGCCCGAAATCATGTACGGTCAATGCATGCGCAGCTCGAGCTCGATTCTGGCCGCATCCCAGATCGGCATTGCCGCTCTCGTCGCGCTGGTCTGCATCCCCCTCCTGCTCGGCCGCATCAAAATGAACGGCATCTATGGCTTCCGCTTTCGCCAGTCGTTCGCGTCCGAGGACCACTGGTTTCGGATCAACGCCTATGGAGCGCGCGTGATGCTCCTGTGGTGCGGCGTGCTCGCCGCGGTCGGCGTGGGCCTCCTACTCTTCCCCGTTCCCCACAGGCTGTTCCGGATCGCCGCCAACCTTCCGATTATCCTGCTCATCCCGGCCTGGCAGAGCTACCGGTTCGCGCGCTCACTGGAGGATAGCTCGGCAACACCCGTCGCGCCGGAGTAAGCGCCTGATGGCATGTGGTGTTATCGATCGACGCCCGGCACGACGGGAGTCCAGAGGTCCGACGATCGCTCGACCCGTCGCCGCCGCCTGTTTCGCGTCAGAAGGGGAAATGGATGCATTCCCTCGCGATCGCAGCGGTCATTCTCGTCGCCCTGCTCCATCTCTGGTTCCTGGTGCTCGAGATGTTTCTCTGGACTCGCCCCGCGGGCCGGCGGGCATTCGGACTCACGGCTGAGCTCGCCGCACAGACCGCGACCCTGGCCGCGAACCAGGGCCTCTACAACGGTTTCCTCGCCGCAGGCCTGATCTGGGGTCTGACACTCGGAGCTTCCGGCGCAGCGGTCGTCGTGTTCTTCCTCCTCTGCGTGATCGTCGCGGGCGCGTTTGGAGGCGCTACCGTGTCGCGGAAGATCCTCTTCGTCCAGGCGCTCCCGGCCGCGGTCGCGGTGGTGCTCGTGCTGTGGCGGGTCGGACCATGACCGACGATGACGGCTCCTCCTCGGGGGAACGGCTGGACGTCTTCATTTCGCGGTACTCCCCCGAAATCGGGGAGCGAGCGCGGGCTGTCCTCGCGAAGATGCGGACGCTGCTTCCCGGTGCCGTCGAGCTCGTGTACGACAACTACAACGCGCTCGTCGTCGGATTCAGCCCGAGCGAACGTCCGTCCGACACGCCGGTCTCGATCGCCCTCTATCCTCGTTGGGTGACTCTGTTCTTCCTCCACGGGGCGGACCTCGACGACCCCGATCGGCTGCTCCAGGGATCCGGAAAGCAGGTGCGCCAGATCGTCGTCGACGGCCCTGCGGCGCTCGACGACCCGCGACTGCGAAGGCTCATCGCCGACGCCGCCGCGCGCGGCTCCCGCGCCTTCGACTCCACTGTCCCCGGACGCCTGGTGATCCAGTCCGCGTCGGCCAAGCAGCGGCCTCGCCGCCCTTCCAAGTAGGGCGTTCATGCGAAACGTCGACCGGGCCATGACCGACCCCGCCGAGCCCCGCATTCTGATCACTGGCGCCGCCGGCAACCTCGGCAGCCTGCTCGCATGCCACCTCCACGCGCGAGGCTAGCGGCTGCGCCTGATGATTCACAGGAAGCCGCTCTCAGACGCTCTTGCAAACGCAACGGGCATCGAGGTGGTCGAGGCCGACCTCGACCGGCCTGAGACCCTTGCCGCCGCGGTTCAAGGCTCCGACGTCGTTGTCCACCTTGCTGGGGTTCTGTTCGCGCCGCGACCGGAGCACTTCCTCGACTTCACGTGAGGTAAGCTCTGCGCGCGACGAATCGACGCAGATGCAGCGAGGTGCAATGAGAACGGTCGAGATTCTGCAGATCGGCGGCACGCTCCTGGGCGTCGTCGCGACCATCGCGACTGGATTCGAGCAGCGCATCGTCCGAAAGCTCAAGAACGCGGGTGCGACTCAGCCAGAGACGGCAATCGAGGTCGCCCCCGGCAACCCCGTGTCCCGGTGGCGACTGTCACGGCTACTGGACGCCGGCGCCGTGGTCGCAGCTGCCTCGGGAGAGGTCTTTCTCGACCTGCCCGCCTACCGCGCCCTCAGCACGAGCCGCCGCCGCCGGGCGCTCGCCATGGTCGGAGTCCTTCTGGTCGTCATCCTCGCGATGTTTCTCCTCCGCTAGGCCGCGCGGTCGGTCCAGCCACCGGCAGGTCGAGGTCGACGGCGCAGAACGGGCAGTACTGCGCGCGCCGCACAACGAACGGTAGTCGGTCGATGAGCGGGATCAGGTGATACCAGGAGCGACCGCAGGCCGGGCAGCGCGTGGCGTGGAGCGCGCGGTGGGCAAGCACGTTGAGCCCGAGGAAGACCGCCGCGAGCAGCACGACCCCCACCGGGCCGGCGTGTGCCAGCGTCGCCACAACGATCCCCGCGAGCAGCACCGCGAACGAAAGTCCGAGCAGCCGCAGGGCCCGGTTTCGTTGGTCCCTGAGGATTTCGCGATGAGATGCCATGACCGCGGTAACCGACTCAACTGGCCAGACATGCCCGCCTGAGGTCGGCCCGGCCGCCACAAGGCTGAACCCGACACTCCCTCCGGCCAAGAAGACACCGAGGCCTTCGCCTAGCCGCCGAGGACGGCGAGGCGCTCCTGCATGGTGTTGGCGATGGCCAGATCGCCCCGGTGGGCGGCGACGTCGACCCCACCTCTGTAGATCTCGACCGCGCGCTCCGTGTCGCCGAGACCCTCGAGCGCCCGCCCCAGGGCGAGGTAGGCCGCTGAGTAGGTCCCGTCCGCTGCCAGCGCCCGCTCGAGCGGTTCGACCGCGTCGGCGAAACGCTCGCGTTCGACCATCAACTGGCCGAGGCCGAAGGCGGCAAGGGCGTCGTCGGGGTCGATCTCGAGCACCCGGCGGAACAGGCCCTCGCGCCGCGCGCGATCCGCCTCGCGGGCCTCGGCCTCGCGGCGGGTGCGCTCTTCGGCATCGCCCCGCTGCCGGCTGCCGCCGAGTCCGCTGCTCGCGGCCAGGGCCTTCTCGCGCTCGGCCTCCTCGATCCGTCCGAGCCGCATCAGGTAGAGCGAGGCGTTGGTGTGGGCCATGACCGAGGTCGGGTCGATGTCAAGCAGGCGCCGCATCCACTCGAGGGCTTCCTCGAAGCGGCCGAGCCGACCCAGGATGACGCCCAGCGACTCGTAGGCGTCCGCGAAGCCCGGACAGACGGCGACGGCTTGCTCGAGTAGGACCGTCGCTTCGTCCTCGGCGTCGTCCGTGAAACGCTTCACTGCGAGATCGAAGAGCTCTTGCGCGCGGTCCTCGCGCCGGCCGGGGCCGAGCAGCGGCAGCGGCACCACGACGGTCGACACGACCGGGCCGCCGTCGAAGGCACACTCGAATCGGCGGCCGGACACGCGCAGGTCGCGGGAGAGGGTCGCCTGCAGGTAACGCTGTCCGTCCCACTCGGCCGCGGCCCGGACGACCCCGGCGCGACGGCCTCCCGCCTCGTACGACCGCCCGACCAGGGCGGCAAGGTCGACGTCAGCCTCCTCCGCGAGGCGCAGAAGCACCGGGTAGAACGCGGCGCCGCGCCGCGAGGTCACCTTCGCGACCGTCTCCTGGCCGAGATAGCAGCCCTTGGTGAGGCTCACGGCGTTGTCCATGAGCGTGGTCTCGGTGACCAGCATCCCGGGCTCGACGTCGATCCCCCAGCGCGGAAGACCGGTCAGGACACCCAGGGTCTCGAGCAGCTCGACCGGGGCCGGCTCGAGCCGAAGCTCCTCGTCGCACCAGGTGATCACGCCGCGCTCACCATACAGCTCGACCGGCATCGCTGAGGCGGCGTCGAGCCCATACGCCAACCGCAACGCCTCGGGTCCGAGCGCCAACCGTAGCGGCCCGAGCTCCGCCCGTTCGAGCGCCACGTCGTCGGCGATGATGTGGCGCTCAAGTCGCTCGAGCAGGTTGTCGACGGCGGCCTCGGGTACCAGCAGCAGAACGTCGTCCGCTCTGCGCTGCAGCATGAAGAACGCCTGCAATCGGCCGCTCGCGTCAAGCAACGCAGAGAGGGTCGATGCACCGACCGCGAGCCCCAGGAGGTCGGCCGTGACCTGGGAGTGGAGGAAGCGCTCGCGGTCGCTCCCGGTCACCCTGACCGGCGACCAACCGGGGAAGGGAGCGATCAGGCCAGCGGCGCGCAGGGTGTTATACCGTGAACGATTCGCCACAGCCGCAGGTGTTGGTCGCATTCGGGTTGCGAAAGACAAAGCCCTTCCCCATCAGTCCATCGTCGAAGTCGAGCGTGATGCCCTTCAGGTAGATCGACGACTTGGGGTCGAGCAGCACCACGACGTCGCCGAAGCTCTCGACGTGGTCCTTCGGACGCTGATCGGAAAACTCCATCTTGTACTGGAGGCCCGAGCAGCCGCCGCCGACTACGCCCAGGCGCAGGCCTGTCCCGGGCGCCGGGTGCTCACGCTCGAAGATGGCCCGGACCTCCGCGAGGGCACGGTCGGACAGCTGCACCAGGCGGTCCGCCTCGCTCACTGTTCCGATCATCGCCGTACCTCGCGGACCAGTTTCTCGAGCTCGCCCGCGTGGTGCATCTCGACCAGGATGTCGTGTCCGCCGAGCAGCTCGCCGCGCAGCCACACCTGCGGAAACGTCGGCCAGCTGCCGTACTCCTTGGCCGCGCTGCGGATCTGATCGTCCGAGAGCACGTCGAACGAGTCGTACGCGAACCCGTAGGCGTCCAGCAGCGCCACGGTGTTCGCCGAGAACCCACAGCGTGGAGCGCTAGGGCTGCCTTTCATGAAGACGAACATCTCGCTCCCCTGGACCATCCGCTCGACCCGCTGCTCCGGGGACGCGCCCGAACTCTCACTGGCGGGCACCGGCGCCGGAATCGTCGGGTTGAGGATTTCGAAGGGGCTCCTGCTCGCGTCCGTCATGGTCCTTTTCCTCCTCGGCCAAGGCCGGCTCGCGGCGTCCGGGCGAACCGAGGCTTCCCCACGAGACGCCCCTGGCACACCCCGGAAAACTTGCGACAGGGAATCAGTATTTCAGGTAAGCCGCCACGGAAGGCGAATCAAGGCGCGGCGAACACCGTGTGGAGGAGCCGCAGCAGGGCCTGCTCGCCGAAGGGCGCCAGCGGACCGCCGAGGTCTTCAACCGAGCGGTAGCCCCAGACGGCCCGCGACGCCCCCTCCTGTGGGATCAGGTAGAGCACCTTTTCGACCAGGAACGGCAGCGGCCGCGAGGCCTGAATCTCGACCTGGCCGAGCGCCGACAAGAGGGCCTTGGCAGTCGGGTCGAAGAGCACGAAGTCCTCGCCGCGGGATACCCGGAGGCGTTGGTCCCGGATCTCGGTCGCGCGTCCCGGATACGCGGGCGAGCTGAAGGTCTCGACCTCGTCGATAAGGGTCACCTCGAGCTCCGGGATCCTTCCCAGAACGCCGCGGATCGCGGCGACGAGCTGGGCGACTGCCGACTCGAACCGCTTGGCCTGTGCGAGGAAGCGCTGCTCTTCCTCGCCCTCGCGGTGGTGCTCCTGGTCGCGCAGCGCGGCACGCAGCCCGTCGATCGAGTACTCTTCGGCCATCGTCGCCTCCGAACGCAGTATAGGAATACCACAGAGGCACAGAAACCCAGAGGAGCACAGAGAGCCGACATCTTGGACCTCTGTGTCGTTCTGTGAACTCTGTGTCTCAGTGGTTTGTCCCCTCCGGTATCCTTCCTTGCCAGGGAGGCACCGATGCCCGAGCTGCCCGAGGTCGAGACCGTCCGCCGCGCGCTCGCCGCACACGCCGCCGGCCGCCGCGTCGTCGCGGTCGAAGGTGCGCGGGTCGAAATGCGGCGCACCCTCGACCCCACCCGGATCGCGGCCGGGCTCGCGGGCCGCACCCTGCGCGAGCCTCGTCGACGCGGCAAGTACCTGCTGCTCGACGTCGAGGACGGCGGCAGCCTGCTGGTCCACCTCGGGATGTCGGGCCGCCTGATGCTGCAGCCGCAGGGCACCGAGATCGTCCCTCACACCCATCTCCGTATCCATCTCAACGACGGCCGCGAGCTCCGCCTGGTCGACCCGCGGCGGTTCGGGCTCGCGTGGTGGCTCGAGCCGGGAGACGAGGCGCTCGATGCCGCCCTCGCCCAGCTCGGCATCGAGCCGCTCGGCGGAACGCTCGTGGCCGAGCTGCCGGCAGTGCTCAAGCCGCGCCGCGCGCCGTTGAAGTCGCTCCTGCTCGACCAGCGTCTGGTCGCCGGGGTCGGCAACATCTACGCCAACGAGGCGTTGTGGCGCGCCCGCATCCATCCGCTGCGCTCACCGCGAAGGACGTCCATGGCTCGCCTCGCGGCACTCGCCCTGGCGGTCGAAGAAGTCCTCGCCGAAGCGGTCGAGCAGGGCGGGACAACGATCCGCGACTTCACCTCGCCGGAGGGCAACTTCGGCTACTTCGCCGTCCGCCTCGCCGTCTACGGCCGCGCCGGCCTGCGCTGCCCCCGGTGTGACTCGTCGCTCACAGCCGGCGTGCTGGCAGGGCGGCAGACGGTGTGGTGCCCGTCATGCCAGCGCTGAGCCCTCGAATCCGCTTCGTCCTTGTTTCCCTTGACACCGTGCAGGCGGCCTGCCTATGGTGCCCTGTCCCGTAACGCCGACAGGAAAGCGAGCGCACATGGAAGTTCTGGAGTCGGTCGTCAACGCGATGTCCCGCTTCATCTGGGACAAGGGCATCCCTTACCAGGGCGAGGAGATCCCGTGGGTCGTCGTGGCCCTGATCGGTACCGGGATCTTTCTCACCCTGAGGCTCGGCTTCGTGCAGCTGCGCCACATCGGCCATGGTTTCGCAGTTACCAGCGGGATCTACGACGACCCCAACGAGCCCGGCGACGTCTCCCATTTCCAGGCGCTGACCACCGCGCTGTCGGCGACGGTCGGCATCGGCAACATCGCTGGCGTCGCGATCGCGATCCACTGGGGAGGTCCCGGGGCGCTGTTTTGGATGTGGATCACGGCGTTTGTCGGCATGGCGACCAAGTTCTCCGAGGTCACACTGGCTCAGCACTACCGGCAGATCGAGGGCGTGGACCTGGACCCGAACAAGTGGGAGGGCACGGTCTCCGGCGGGCCGATGTACTACATCGAACGCGGACTCGGTCCGCGCTGGAAGCCGCTCGCGATGTTCTTCGCGCTGATGCTCGGGCTGACGGCGTTCTTGACCGGCAACGCGATCCAGGCCAATACCGTCGCAGACACCTTCAACACCCAGTTCGGCCTCGCACCGTGGATCACCGGGTTGATCACCGCGAGCCTTGTGGCGTTGGTCATCCTCGGCGGCATCACCCGCATCGGTAGGGTCACCAGCATCCTCGCGCCCCTGATGGCGGCGATCTACGTGTGCGGAGCCCTGATCATCATCGGACTCGAGTACGACCGCGTGATCCCCTCACTGAGGCTCATCTTCCACGACGCCTTCCACCCCTCCGCGAGCATCGCAGGCGCCGGCATGGGGGTCTTCATCCTGACCGTCATCTGGGGCGTCAAGCGGGGCCTGTTCTCCAACGAGGCCGGCCAGGGCTCGGCGCCGATCGCACACGCCGCCGCCAAGACCGACGAGCCGGTCTCCGAGGGCGTGGTCGCGCTGGTCGAGCCGTTTGTCGATACGCTCGTGATCTGCACGATGACCGGGCTCGTGATCATCCTCACGGGAGTCTGGAACGCGCGCATTCCGACCGAGATCACCCTCGGCGGCGGCGACGTCTCCTACGTCTCCCAGCCGACACCGGGCCGTTTCGCCAAGATCGGCGACAGCGCCATGATCCGGATCGAGGATGGGCGCCAGCTCACCAAGGGCCCCGCAGCGGCCGAGGTGGCGTGGCACGAGGTCCCGGTCGAGACTCTGTACACAGACGTCGCGCAGACCATACCCTTCACCGGCACCATCGACAGCGGACGCGGCATGGCGACGGGTAGCAACGGGGAAACCTACACCTCGCTCTACGGCTTGGCAGCCGAAAACGGTGCTCCGCTGACCATGCTCGCGTTCCAACAGGGTCTGCCAGGAGAGTTCGGGCTCTTCATCGTTGTGATCAGCGTGTTCCTGTTCGCCATCTCGACCGCCATCTCCTGGAGCTACTACGGCGACCGCTGTGCCAACTATCTGTTCGGCAAGAAGATGATCTTCCCCTACAAGATCGCCTTCGTGATCATGCATTTCGTCGGAGCAGTCCTGACCCTGTCAGTGGCGTGGACCCTGGGCGACGTCTTCCTCGGCATCGTCATCCTGCCCAACCTGCTCGCGCTGCTGCTGCTCTCGCCCAAGGTCGCCGAGCTGACCAAGAGCTACTTCCGGCGCAAGCCGTGGATCGAGAACCGTGAGGCCCACCGGCGCGCGGTCGAGCAAGAACACCGCGAGGAGTCCCGCAACCGGCGACGCTAGCCCGCATTGTTCACCTGGGTTGCTCACACCCGCCCATTCTCCCTTCAGCGACTCGCCTCCGGCGAGTAGCGTCGCGAGACCGGCGAGGTGCCGTGCGCAGTGGGATTTTCGAGCCGAGGGGCGTGAGGCGAACCCGCGGGGAGGGGTGGTGGGAGGGCGCGGAGGGGGCCGCGGGTCTGTGAGGGGTGGCTGGTGGAAAACTTGACAGTACGTTGAGCACCCCGAGGTGAGAATGCACCGCCGAGTGCGGCGCATCGCCGGTCGCAGGAGAAGTCTGGTGAATAGTGCGGGCTAGGGATCTCGGCCTCGGGTTCCTCCATCCGGGGGGTGCAGG
>CAVSIS010000049.1:0-156564 GCA_963727925.1 uncultured Acidobacteriota bacterium
AAGAGCATCGTCTTTCGCGGGGTCTCGAAGTTCTACGGCGACGTACTCGGCGTCAACCACGTCAGCCTGACCATCGCGCCCGGCCTCACCAGCCTGGTCGGACCCAACGGCTCGGGCAAGAGCACTCTCATGCACCTGCTCACCGGGCTCCTGCGACCCACTCAGGGCGCCGTCAGCGTGCTCGACATCCCGCCCGACCGGCCCGAGTTGCTGTTCCGCGTCGTCGGCTACTGCACCCAGTACGACAGCTTCCCCGCCGGCGCCACAGGCCTCGGCCTGCTGCGCGACTCGCTTGCCCTGCATGGCTTGCCACCGGCCGAGCGCAACACCCGCGCGTGGCAGGTGCTCGAGCTGGTCGGCCTCGTCGAGGCCGCCCGGCGCCGCATCGCGGGCTACTCGAAGGGCATGCGCCAGCGCATCAAGCTCGGCCAGGCGATCGTCCACGAGCCGCGGGTCCTGGTGCTCGACGAACCGCTCAACGGCCTCGACCCCATGGCACGCGCCGAGGTCATCGACCTGATGCGGCGCTGGGCCGACGAAGGTCGGTACGTCATCGTGTCCTCCCACATCCTGCACGAGGTCGACGCCATCTCCGACGGGGTCATCTTGATGCACGGCGGCTCGGTGGTCGCCGAAGGTGCGATCCGTGCGGTGCGCGGCGAGATCTCCGGGCACCCGATGCAAGTCCTCCTTCGTTGCCGCCCGGTGCGGGCGGTCGCGCCGCGGTTGCTCGAGCTCGCCCACGTGGTCGAGGTTCGCCTGGTCGAGGAGGATGACGTGGTGCTGGTGAGGACCCGCGACGCCGACGCCTTCTTCCGCGACGTCGCGCCGCTGGTCCTGGCCTCTGGCGCCGACGTCGAGACGGTCGCGCCTGCCGACGAGGACGTCGGTGCCGTCTACGACTACCTGATCGGCTCCGCGGGGGGGACGACATGACCGCCTTCGATCCGGGCATCCCGGTCCCGCCGCGCGTTCAGATCACCGCGCTCGTCCGCCGCGAGCTCGCCCGCACGCTGCTCGGGCGGCGGTCGCTCCTGGTGTGGCTGCTGCTCTGCCTTCCGCTCGTGATCGCGCTCCTGCGGCTGCTCTTCATGCCGGAGGCGATGCGCGCCGACATCGCCGGCACCGGTCGCGACTTCGCCGAGATGTTCCACGCGTTCATCCTCCGCTTCGTGGTCTTCTTCGGCTGCGCCGGCCTGTTCATGAACCTGTTCCGCGGCGAAATCCTCGACCGCAGCATCCACTTCCTGCTCCTCGCACCTGTGCGACGGGACGTCCTCGTCCTCGGCAAGTTCCTAGGCGGCCTCGCCTCGACGGTGATCGCCCTCGGCGGCACGACGCTCGCGACCTATCTCCTGATGTACATGGCCCACGGAGTCGGCCCGGGATTCGGTTTCGTGCTCTCGGGCACCGGTCTCGGCCAGCTCGCCGCCTACCTCGCGACCGTGGTCATGGCGTGCGTGGGCTACGGCGCCCTGTTCCTGCTTGCGGGGCTCTTCTTCCGCAACCCGCTGCTGCCTGCGGTCGCGTTGCTCGGCTGGGAGCTACTGTCGCCGTTCCTGCCGCCGATGCTCAAGGCTCTCAGCGTCAGCCACTACCTCGCGTCCCTAGTGCCCGTCCCGGCCTCCCTCGGCCCGCTCGCGATCATGGTGCCGCCGGTGGCGGCCTGGAAGGCCGTCCTCGGCCTCGGCGTACTGGCCGTCGTTGCGGTCGGGCTCGCGGCGTGGCGCGCACGCACTCTCGAGGTCAGCTACGCCGCGGAGTAAGTGCAGAGGTAAGGAGGTGAGAACGTGAGGATGTGAGAAGGTCCTGGAACCGAGACAGGGGGCAGGATCCACGGGCAGACGCGTCAATCTTTGAGGGTTCCTCCCCACCACTGGCGGAGACAAGCTCCGGCCTTGCCCCTGCGCGACAGGCCTCCCGCCCTTCCTCACTTTTTCACCTTCTGACCTTCTCAGCTGAAGGGGTGTTTGTCGAAGCCGAGGAAGACCGGCTCGGGCCTCAGGGTCACCCCGAACCGGGTGCGGACTGCGTTGCGGATCTCGCGGGCGAGGGCGATCAGTTCGGCCGTGCTGCCGCCGCCGTGGTGGACCAGTGCGAGCGCGTGGCGCGAGGACAGGCCGACCGCCCCCCGCCGCAACCCCTTCGGGAAGCCCGAGGCCTCGACCAGCCACGCCGCAGGCACCTTGACGCGGTCCTGCCCGGCCGGAAAACGAGGCACGTCGTCAGGGTCGGCGACCACACCCAGCTCGAGCGCTCGGGCCGCGACGGCGTCCGCCTCGGCCAGGTCGAGCACGGGGTTGACGAAGAATGAGCCGACCGAGCGTCGATTGGGGTCGGCCGGGTCGTCGAGCACCATCGACTTGCCCCGCCGCAGCTCGAGAACCGTCGTACGGACGTCGTCCAGGGTCGCGTCTGCGAAACGCTCGCGCACCCGGCGCTGAAGCTCCGGGTACGCGACGGTGGGGGCGCCTCCAGTACGGAGCCGGAAGCGGACCGCGAGCACCAGCCATCGGTTGAGCTCGTGCCGGAGGGTGCTAGTCCGATAGCCGAAGCCGCACAGCTCAGCGGGGAGGTCACGCTCGGCGAGGTCGCGCCGGTCGAGAACACGGACCGACTCCACGGTGTCCGCCACCTGTTGGCCATAGGCGCCGACGTTCTGGATCGGCGTCGCCCCGGCGCTGCCTGGGATCCCGGCCAGGCACTCGAGACCCGCGAGGTTCTCTCCAACCGCCCGTACGGTCACCCCGTCCCAGGGTTCGCCCGCCGCCGCCTGGAGCGTCGCCCCCGCGCCCCCGCGCACGAGCTCGATCCCGGTCATTCGGGGGACGACAACCAGACCCGGAAAGCCCTCGTCGGCCACGACAAGGTTCGAGCCGCCGCCGAGCACTACCGCGGGCAGGCCCTGGGCCCGCGCCCACGCCAGCGCGTCGGCTGCGGCCCGCGCGTCCCTCGCCTCGATCAGGAAGCGGGCCGGACCCCCGAGGCCGAGGGTCGTGCGCGCCGCCAGCGGGACGTTACGCTGGACCTCGAGCGGAGCGGACGCACCCGCGCGCGACGCTGCCTTCTGCCGGTCTTCGTTCACGGTCCGCAGTCTGCCGCAGCTGTTGCCACGGCGCAATCACCTTGAGCCTGCACCTCTCATCACATCTCTACTGCGGGCGACGTGAAGCTCTGTTCTTGTTGCATTCTCGGCCCGTACTCTCAAGTACCGCTCCTCGAATGCGCCTCAACAGGGCATTCACGGCGCTCCAAGATCCACCATCCATCTATGAGCTGCACACTCCTCGCGGTAGAGTGCCGTCATGGCCGACACGGCGCTTCCGGCTCCCGTTCGAGCGTCCGAGCCGTGGCACGCGGGCATCGACCGCGGACGCTACCGGCGGGTGCTCCGGTTCCTCGCCGGCGTGCTTGCTCACGCGCTGTGGTGGGACGTGGTCCTGTCGCGTCCCGTCCTGCGCCGCCTGCGGACGCCCCCGCTGGCGCGGTGGTCTGCGATCGCACGCCGCTACCGGGAGCTCGCGCTCGAGCTTGGAGGCGTCCTGATCAAGCTCGGTCAGTTCCTGAGCACGCGCGTCGACGTGCTCCCGGAGTCGATCATCCGCGAGCTCGCCGGGCTCCAGGACGAGGTCCCGGCCGCTCCGTTCCCGGCCGTGCTGGCAACGATCGAGGCGGATCTCGGCCGTGGGTGGCGTGAGGTCTTCACCCAACTCGACGAGGATCCGGTCGGGGCCGCCTCCCTGGCCCAGGTCCATCACGCCTGTCTGCCGTCCGGGGAGTCGGTGGTCGTGAAGATCCTACGGCCCGGTATAGGAACCCTGGTCGAGACCGACCTCGCTGCCTTACGCCGTGCATCCCGGTGGCTCGCCCTGTCCAAGACCATCCGTCGTCGCGTCGACGTGGTCTGGCTCGAACGCGAGTTCCGCACGGTCACCCGTCGTGAGCTCGATCTCGTCAGCGAAGGACACAACATCGAGCGCTTCGCCGCCGACTTCGCTGATGATCCCGGCGTCGCGGTGCCGCGGGTCTACTGGGCGCAGAGCGGCAGGAGCTGCCTCACGCTCGAGGACGTCGGCGCGATCAAGATCACCGACAGGGATGCGATGATCGCCGCCGGGGTCGACCCCTCTCAGGTGGCCCGGCGCCTCTACGCCGTCTTCATGCAGCAGTTCTTCGTGACCCACTTCGTCCACGCCGATCCTCACCCCGGCAATATCTTTGTGCGGCCGGTTCCCCAGCGGCACGCGGATGCCGGCGAAACGGCGGCCGACACCGCCTCGACCCCCTTCGTGCTTGCGTTCGTCGACTTCGGCATGATGACCGAGATCCCAGAGCGCCTGCGGGCCGCGCTGCGGGAGTTCGCCATCGGACTCGGCACCAGGGACGCGCGCCGGATGGTCGCCAGCTACGTGCAGGCCGGAACCCTCCTCGAAGAGGCCGACCTCGACCGCCTGATCGCTGCTCACGAAGACCTTCTCGAACGCTTCTGGGGCATTCGCATCGGGCGCATGCGAGACGTCGCCATCGGCGAGGCGCGCGACCTCATGCACTCCTACCACGATCTCCTGCTCTCGGCCCCGATCCAGGTCCAGGCCGACATGCTCTTCGCACTGCGCGCCGTCGGACTGCTGGCCGGCCTGTGCACATCCCTCGACCCCGACTTCGATCCATGGGCGGCGACGGTGCCTTTCGCCGAGCGCTTTGCCGGTGAGGCAGCGAGTGCCCGGATCCGCGAGCGCGTCGAGGAGCTTCTCGGTCAGCTCGGCCGCATCCTCCGCCTGCCCGACCAGCTCGACGCCCTCCTCGCACGAGCGGACCGGAGCACCTTCGGGGTCAGGGCGAACCTCGCCGCTGACGCCGGTAGACGTCTCGACAGACTCCACCGCGCCGTCGCCCGCTTGACGTGGACCATTGCAGCGGCCGGTTTCGCAATCACCGGAGTTCTTCTCAAGATGACGCTGGCCTCGGCGACCGTGTCCAACGCGCTCCTCACGGCCGCAGCGCTTGCGGCTGTTGCCGCCCTTCTGCCGCGACGCGGCAACGCCTGAGACCGCGGCTCACACGCCCGCTCGCGATTTTTTTCACAAACGTTCTACCTGCGAGGTCGGGCTTCGTCAACGGCGATCGCACTCCCAACAGGCCATGCCGCGACATGTCGTGATATTGAGACTACGTGTTCGGATCGGTACAAATAGTTGACAAGGCACATTCTGCCGAATATCGTCCGAAGGAGATTATCCGTGGATCAGGGCGTTTCACTCGCGACGAGGAGGAGGATGACATGGGTCGACGGCACGATGATATTTCGTGGTTGGAGGAGACCGTCCCAGAAGGGATGAACCGGAGGGACTTCACCAAGGTTTGCCTGATGGCGGCCGCGGCGGTCGGGCTCCCGGCCTCCGCGGGTCTGCAGATGGCAGAGGCCGCCGAGGCGGGACTTAAGCCATCCGTCATCTGGCTCCACTTCCAAGAGTGCACCGGATGCACCGAGAGCTTGCTGCGCACCTCGCACCCCGATCTTGCGTCCCTCATCCTGGACCTCATCTCGGTGGACTATCACGAGACGCTCTTTGCCGCGGCGGGCCACCAGATCGAGGAGGCCCTTCACACCGCAATGACCGAGAACAAGGGCAAATACGTGTGCGTGGTCGAGGGTGCGATCCCGACCAAGGAGGGCGGCATCTACTGTCAGATCGCTGGTCGGACCGCGATCGACATCCTGAAGGACGTGGCCGCTGATGCTGCGGCCGTGATTGCGATCGGCTCGTGCGCCTCATGGGGCGGCATTCCTTCCGCCGACCCCAACCCCACCGGAGCGGTCGGCGCGCCTGCCATTCTCGAGGGGCGCGCGGTGGTGACCATTCCGGGGTGCCCCGCGAACCCGTACAACTTCCTCGGCACCGTGCTCCAGTTCGCGACCTTCGGAACCCTTCCAGCGCTCGATGACAAGGCTCGTCCGCTGTTCGCTTACGGGCGCACGATCCACGAGCAGTGCCCGCGGCGAGCCCACTTCGACGCCGGCCGATTCGTTCAGCAGTTCGGCGACGACAATGCCCGTCAGGGCTACTGCCTGTTCAAGATGGGTTGCAAGGGTCCGGAGACCCACGCCAACTGCTCGGTACTGTCCTACGGAGAGGTCCCGGACGCCTGGCCGATCGGCGTCGGCCATCCGTGCTTCGGATGCACCGAGCAGAAGCTGGCGTTCCGGGTCGCCCTGCACGACACCGCATCCGTCGAACACTTGACGCCGCCCGACACCTACCCGCCGATCAAGGCGGAGCACCGGACCATCAGCCCGGCAACTGCGGGCGTCGCAGGCCTGGTCGGCGGAGCCCTCGTCGGCGCCGGCCTGATGGCGGCGAAAAAGATCGGCGAGGGAGGAACGGGAGGGGGGTCATGAGCATCGACCGGCGATCTCTGCTCAAGGGGCTCGCCGCAGCCGGTGCCGGCGCCGCCGCAACGGCTGCGGTCCCTGTCGAGGCCTCGGCGAAAGCCGTGGCGCCCGCCGACGCCTACGGCATGCTCTACGACGCGACCCGCTGCATCGGCTGCAAATCGTGCGTGGTCGCCTGCAAGCAGGCCAACGACATGCCGCCCGAGACGGCCACCTTCGCGGACGGGCTCTGGGACGCCCCGATCGACCTCTCGGGCAAGACCCGCAACATCATCAAGCTCTACAAGGGCGACGGCGAGCAGTCCTTCATCAAGGCGCAGTGCATGCACTGCATCGACCCGGCCTGCGCGCGCGCCTGCATGATCGGCGCATATAGGAAACGTGAGCACGGCATCGTCACCTGGGATGGAAGCCGCTGCATCGGCTGCCGCTACTGCCAGGTCGCGTGCCCGTACGAGATCCCGAAGTTCCAGTGGGACACTGCGACCCCCAAAATGGTCAAGTGTGAGATGTGCAACCACCTGATCGCCGTCGGCAAGCAGCCCGGCTGTTGCGCCGTGTGCCCGGCGAAGGCGGTCATCTTCGGCAAATACGAGGATCTCCTCGCCGACGCCCGCCAGCGCCTGGCCGATCATCCCGACCGTTACGTACCGAAGATCTACGGTGAGCACGACGGCGGTGGGACCCAGGTGCTCTACCTCGCCGGGGTCGATTTCCACAAGCTCGGCCTGCCCGAGCTCAGCGACGAGCCCGCCGGCGAGATCGCCCAGAAGGTCCAGCACACGGCCTACAAGGGCTTCATCGCGCCGGTCGTGCTGTACGGCGTCCTCGGTGCCGTCCTGTGGCGCAACCGCCGCTCGGCGGGGAAGGAGGACCAACCATGACGCACCAGGCACGCGCCGTCGGTGGGCCTTTGCTCACCCGGCCGTTCACCATCCTGCTCGGCTTGCTGGCCGCGTGGTTCATTCTCCTGATCTGGCGTTTCGGCGCCGGAATCGGCGCCGTCAGCGGCCTCTCGGACGGCTACCCGTGGGGCATCTGGATCGCCTTCGACGTGGTCACCGGCACCGCTCTCGCCTGCGGCGGGTACGCGGTCGCGATCCTGTGCTACATCCTCAACAAGGGCAAGTACCACCCGCTCGTCCGGCCGGCGCTGCTGACCAGCGCGCTCGGCTACTCACTGGCGGCGCTGGCGATCATCATCGACGTCGGCCGGCCGTGGTACATCTGGAAGATCCCGATCGGAGGGATTCCCGGCGTCTGGCACTACAACTGGAACTCGGCGCTGCTCGAGGTCGCGCTGTGCGTCATGGCCTACGTCGGCGTGCTCTGGATCGAGCTCAGCCCGGCGTTCCTGGAGAAGTGGAAGGACTCGGCCAAGTCGCAGTGGCTGCGCAACTTCTCTGCGGCCGGGCTGAAGTTCTTCGACAAGGCGCTGATCTGGATCATCGCCCTCGGCCTCCTGCTGCCCACCATGCACCAGTCGTCGCTCGGCACGGTCATGCTGCTGGCCGGCTGGAAGCTCCACCCGCTGTGGAACTCGGCCATGGTTCCGCTCCTCTTCCTGATCTCCTGCATCGGCATGGGGTACGGGGTGGTGGTGCTCGAGTCCGCGGTCTCGTCGCGGATCTTCAAGCGTCAGCGTGAGACGTCGATGCTGGTCTCCCTCTCCGGCGCAATGGTCATCGTGCTCATCGCCTACATTGTCCTCCGACTGGTGGACATCGTCATTCAGGGCAAGCTCGGGCTGATGTTCCGCTTCGACATGTACACCGTGCTGTTCTGGATCGAGATGGCCCTGTTCATCGTGCCGGCGGTGATGCTCCTTCGTCGCAAGGACTTTGGAACGGTCATGCAGGCTGCCATCCTGATGATCCTCGGGGGCTCGATGTACCGCTTCGACGCCTACATCGCCGCCTACAATCCGGGCTCGAACTGGGCCTACTTCCCGTCCGTTCCCGAGCTGCTCATCACCGTGGGCGCCATCGCGCTCGAGATCACTCTGTACATCGTGATCGTGAAGCGATTCCCGATCATTGCCGGCGGCGAACCCGCCGTCTCGACCCGTTAGGAGGGGGGGCTATGGCAACCAGAATCACCGTCGACCCGATCACTCGGATCGAGGGCCACCTGCGCATCGACGTCGAGGTCGACGGCGGGAGGGTCCGCAACGCGTGGTCGTCGGGCCAGATGTGGCGCGGCATCGAGACCATTCTCCAGGGCCGCGACCCGCGCGACGCCTGGCTCTTCACTCAGCGGATCTGCGGCGTGTGCACCACGGTCCACGCGATCGCTTCGGTGCGGGCGGTCGAGAACGCGCTCAACATCGAGATCCCGCTCAACGCACAGTACATCCGCAACCTGCTCATCGGCGCGCACTCGATGCACGACCACATCGTCCACTTCTACCACCTGTCGGCCCTCGACTGGGTGGACGTGGTGTCGGCAACCAAGGGCGATCCGGCGCGCACCGCAAAGCTGGCGCAGTCGCTGTCGCCGTGGCCGCGGAACTCGGTCAAGGAGTTCCAGGCGGTCAAGGACAAGCTCATCGACTTCGTGGGCAAGGGTCAGCTCGGCATCTTCACCAACGGCTACTGGGGCCACCCGGCGATGAAGCTGTCGCCGGACGTCAACCTGCTCGCCGTGACCCACTACCTGCAGGCCCTGGAGTACCAGCGCAAGTCCAATCAGGTGGTGGCAATCCTCGGTGCGAAGACGCCCAACATCCAGAACCTCGCGGTCGGCGGGGTGGCCAACGCCATCAACCTCGACAACGAGGCCACGCTCAACATGAACAAGCTCTACGCCGTGAAGGATCTCCTCGACGAGGTCAGAACCTTCGTCGAGCAGGTCTACCTGGTCGACGTCGCGGCGATCGGCGGCATGTACGCCGACTGGCTCGGCTACGGCTCCGGGGTCACGAACTACCTCTCGGTGCCGGAGTTCCCCATCGACCGTGCCGGCACCAGCTTCGACATGCCGGGCGGGACCATCTTCGACAAGAACCTCAAGTCGCTGCAACAGTTCGAGTCCTTCCAGGACCCGTACTTCCGCGACAACGTGACCGAGTGCATCGCGCGCTCGTGGTACGACGGTGACTGGTCCCGACACCCGTGGCAGGAGGAGACGGTCCCGAAGTACACCGACTGGGACGACAACGGCAAGTACTCCTGGGTCAAGGCACCCCGCTTCAAGAACGAGCCGATGCAGGTCGGCCCCCTTGCCCAGGTGCTTGTGGCCTTCGCTGCCGGACACGAGCCGACCGTCCGCCACGCGTCGTGGGTGCTCAAGACCGCCGGTGCGGTGGCGGGTGCCAGCCTGACCCCGGCCGTGCTCCACTCCACCATCGGACGCCACGCCGCGCGCGCGGTCCGCTGCGCGGTGATTGCCGAGACCGCCCAGAAGCACTGGCAGCTCCTGGCCGAGAACATCGGCAAGGGCGACACCGACATCTTCACCCCCTGGGAGTATCCCAAGGGTGAGCAGCAGGGCTTCGGCTTCCACGAGGCGCCCCGCGGCACGCTGTCGCACTGGGTGGTCATCCGCGACGGCAAGATCGCCAACTACCAGTGCGTGGTCCCGTCGACCTGGAACGCCGGACCGCGCGACGACAAGAACCGCAAGGGACCCTACGAGGCGTCGCTGATGGACAACCCCATCGCGGATGCCAAGCGGCCGTTGGAGGTGCTGCGCACGATCCACTCCTTCGATCCGTGCCTTGCCTGTGCGATCCACACCATGGATCCGGAGGGTCAGGAGCTGGCGAGCATCCGGACGTTGTAAAGGTGGACCGGGTCGTCGTCCTCGGTATCGGCAACGTCCTCATCGGGGACGACGGCTTCGGGCCCTACGCCGTGCGTGTGCTGTCAGCACGGTATGAGTTCGATGAGGCCGTGGAGGTGCTCGACGCGGGCACCCCCGGCCTCGATTTTCTTCCATACCTCGACCGAACCCGCGCCTTGGTGGTGCTCGATACACTATCCAGCGACGCTCCCCCGGGCACGGTCAGGGTTTTCCGCCGCGAACAGCTGCTTTCGACTCCGATGCCCCCACGCATCAACCCCCACCAGCCCGGGCTCCGAGAGGCGCTGCTCGCCGCCGAGCTGACCACCGGGACGCCCGACGAGGTGGTGCTGATCGGCGTTGTACCGTCCTCCACGGTGACCGGTGCCGGCCTCAGCGCGCCCGTTCGAGCCGCCATCGAGCCAGTGCTGGCCGCCACTCTCGCCGAGCTCGAGCGGCTCGGAGTTCCAGCCGTCCCACGAGAGGCCCCAAGCGACCCGGACATCTGGTGGGAGCGTGGGGCACCGGCATGAGCCTCTCGGACCGATTCGAGGCGCTCGACATCGAGCGCTGGTTGGTGATCCTGATTGCTCTCCACAGCTTCATCGTCGGCCTTGCGTTGATGGTCGCACCTCAGTGGGCACCGACCTTCGGCGGCTGGCCGCACGTCGAGCCGCTGTTCTTCATCCGTCAGGCCGGCATCTTCCACTTCGTCCTCGCCACCGGCTATCTCGTTGAGCACGTCAAAAGGCGGGATGTCACCCTGCTGCTCATGGCCAAGTGCGCGGCCGTCATCTTCCTGCTCGGGTACTGGGTAGCCGCTCCCGTGCCGTGGATCGTCCCCTTCTCCGGGCTCGCCGATGGCCTGATGGGTGCTGCCGTGCTCGTCGTGCGTCGTTATCTGAAGTCGAAGGCTTGAACCACAGAGGCACAGAGACGACCACAGAGACCGTTCAGAGACGCCGCGGGCCGGAACCTCGGTTCCGGCCCGCGGCGTCTCTGAACATTGATTCCGCTCTGTGACTCTCCCTGTCTCTGCGGTAGCTCCTGCCCTCAGAGCGGCTCGGAGTCGCCATAGAACTCCTCGAAAATCTCCTGGATCTGGTCGCACCCGAACTGAAACGTCATCGAGACGTGGTCCTTGAGCTTGGCCTCGAGCCCTGCGCCCTCCGGCTCGGCGAGCAGGGTCTCGACGCAGATCTGATCGAGCAGGACCAACGCGCCGCAGACCTCGTGGGCCTCGAAGCCTTCCTCGAATCGCTTCACCGCGAGGTCGCGACAGTAGGCGGTGAAGACGCCCTTGTCACCGGTCCGGACCGCGTTCATCAAGTGGCGCAGGATGACGGTGAAACGCCAGGCCAGGATCTCCGGCTTGACCCTCTGGTAGGTCGGGTAGCGCGCGGCGCCCCACTCTCCTGTCAGCCGTTCGATGAACTGACTTCGGATGCGATCGTGGTTCTTTTCGAGCAGTCGATGGATTCGGAGGTGGGTGCGGAGCTGCACCTCCTTCATTGCAGCGCGGTTGCGCCGGTGCCACTCGACGGGATCGGTGCGCAAATGCTCGATCAGGAACGGCATGCGACGCGCCAAATCGAGACGGTCGCGCGGCTGCCAGCCGAGGCGATGACGGGAGTGGCTGCCGTCGATGGTCAGCGCCTGGTCGATGTAGCGCACCATCCAGGGACGCTCGAACGGGCGATTGCCCAGCATCCGACCCACAAGATCCCGTTCCCAAACTCCGATCCGACACAGAGAGTGCGGCATCAGGAACGGACGACGACGCGCCCCGAAGTAGCTGAGGCAGGCGAGCTCGAAGAGCTCGAGGTGGTTCAAGGCCCCGTCCGGACTCGCAATGAGGACCTCGCGGTTTTCGAGGCTGTCCGCTCGCGCGAGCACACGGCGCAGGAACGCTACCGCGTCGCGAACGTGCAAGTAGGGGATCGCCGAGGCGCCCCGACCGCCAAGAATGCGGGCGTTCCATGCCTGCCCGAGCCAGGTGTCGAGGAAGAAGTACAGCGGCGGATACTCGCACCAGTCCGAGAACAGCGCTGCGAAGCGCACGATCACGGTCCGCAGGCGGTCGTCGTACTCCGCCAGCATCTCCTCGCCCATTCGCTTGGAGACCGCGTAAATGTGCTCGCCATCCGGCGCCGAGGATTCGGTCAGAGCCTCACCCCTGGCAGGAAAGGCACACGCCGCAACCGAACTGGCGAAGAGGAACTGGCCCACGTTCAGGCCGACCGACTCCTCGAGCACGTTGCGCAGGCCGTCGATGTTGGTCCGCCAGTACTCCGGGTGCTTGTCTCCGGTGAAATCGTAGTGTGCCGCGAGATGGACGACCACATCGGCGCCGCCGGCCTCGCGGATCGCCCGGAATGACCCGGCGAGAGATTCCCGCTCCGCGATATCAACCTGGAACCAAGTGATGTTCGGGTGGATCGGCGCGCCCGACCGCACCTGAGAACGTCGCGCGATGCCGTAGACGCGGCAGCTGTCCTTGAGTGCGTCGAGGAGGTGGCGCCCGATGAAGCCAGACGCTCCGGTCACGACAATCCGCAATGGCTCCGCCATGCGCACCATTCTACAGGCTGTCGTTGCGATGAGAGACCCTGTTACGACAAACTCGTCGCGACACGGTACATGCGGTGAAGTCAGGCACGGCCACGTGCCGTACAGCGCCCATGGTGACAGTTCCTATTCTCAACTCACTGAAGAGCTTTGACATAGCTTTCCCTACCGGGTAGTTTGACACGGAAAAGAGCATCTCGCCCCTGGCACGGAAAGGAGAACCCCATGGCTGCGCACACACTCCCGGATCTTCCCTACCCTGCAGACGCTCTCGAGCCGTATCTCGATGCACGAACGGTCCAGCTCCATCACGGCATCCACCACAAGGGATACGTCGACGGCCTCAACGCGTCCCTCGACCGGCAGGAGGCGGCGCGGCGCGATGGGGACCACGCTCTGGTCAAGCACCTCGCGCGCGAGGTCGCCTTCCACGGCGGCGGTCACCTGCTCCACTCGCTCTTCTGGACCAATCTCAGCCCCTCGGGCGGCGGTGAGCCGACTGGCGACCTCGCCCACGCCATGATCCGCGACTTCGGTTCCCTCACCGCTCTCCGCGTCGAACTCAAGGCGGCGACGGTGACGGTCGAGGGCTCCGGATGGGGCGCCCTCGTCGCCGAGCCCGGGACCGGACACCTCGCCGTCACCCAGATCGAGAAGCACCACGTGCAGATGGTCCCGGGCCGTATTCCAGTCCTGGCGATCGACGTCTGGGAGCACGCGTACTACCTGAGCTACCAGAACCGGCGCGCCGCATGGGTCGACGCGGTGCTCGACCACCTGCTCGACTGGAACGACGTCGCCGCGCGCTGGCAGGCGGTCGTGAAGAGCTGAACCACAGAGACACAAAGGCACAGAAGGAGAAGGGAATTGCTGACCTCCCTTCGCGGCATGGTCGGCGCAGTGCGCCGACCATGCCGCGAGGTTCAGGGGCTCTGTGCTCCTCTCTGTGTCTCCGTGTCTCTGTGGTACATGCCGAAGCTGTCAACCTCCCTGTGTCGAGAATCGTCAGCAGAACGAATCGCAAGGGAGCAGCCATGCCGGAGACCGCCTGGGACCGAGCCGCGGCCGCCTCGACGATCTCCTGCTCGCTGTCAGCCGCGATCCGGCGATGTTGGTCTGGCTGGACAACATCGCCAACCACCGCGACGCCACGAACGAGAACTACGCTCGCGAGCTGCTCGAGCTCTACTCGATGGGGATTGGGACCTACAGCCAGGACGACGTTGTCGGGGCGGCTCGGGCCTTCACGGGCTGGACCGTCCGCGTGCGCAGCCGGACGGCCGAGTTCTACTTCAACCCTGCCGATCACGATTTCGGCTCCAAGACCTTCCTCGGGCGCAGCGGTGCGTTGGACAGAACCGACATCGTCGACATCATCTGCCGGCAGGAGGTGACGCCGCGCTTCATCGCTCGTCGGATGTGGACGCACCTCGCGGGGAACGAAGCCCCCGAAGCCGTCCTGGATCGACTGGCGGACGCCTACAATGCGCACGACCACTCGCTGCTCGAGATGTTCCGCGCGCTGTTCACGGCGCCCGACTTCCTCGCGACGGCTCACAGACCGGATCGTTTCAAGAACCCCGTCGAGCACACCTGCGGGCTCCTACGCCAGCTCGAGGCAAGCGTGGACGGCTCCAGCGTCGGACCCGCCCTAACCGGCCAGGGGATGACCCTCTACGACCCCACCAACCCCTCGGGCTGGACGGAAGGCGCGGCGTGGATGACCACGGCGACCCTGTTGCTGCGCTTCCAGATCGGCTCGGCGCTCGGCCTCGCCGCAGAGGCTGTGGTGGACCTCCTCGCCGGGATCCCAGCCGAGGACCAACCCCCTGTGACCTACCCAGAGAGCGCGCTGGCACAGGATCTCGCAACCGCGGCCCGGCTGCTCGCCGGAGGTCTCGGCGCCCGTGTGGTGTGGGTGGCGACCGGAGGCTACGACACCCACGCAGGCCAGGCAGCGACGCACGCCACTCTGCTTGCGGACCTCGCGCAGTGCCTGGCCTCGTTCCAGTCCGACCCCGGCCCGAGCGATTCCAGCCCTTGGGCCTGTTCTGACACTCAAGCTGCCGGCATCAACGACCTTGACGGACAATCTCGGCGCGCGGTATAACCACCCGTCGGGCCCTGTGGAGGCCTCGGAGACCCTGCCGTGCTGCTCGAGATCGATCCCGTTGAGCCGGAGCCCTGGTTGCTCGTTCGTGCCATCCATGCGCTCAAGCGCGGGGGTGTCGTCGTGGTACCGACCGACACGGTCTACGGCCTCACCTGTTCGATCGGCTACCCGACGGCGATCGAGCGGATCTACGCCCTCAAGGACATGGACCCGAAGAAGCCGCTCTCCATGCTGGTGGCGGACCTGCGCACGGCGAGCCGCTATGCGAAGGGCATCTCGACGCCCGTGTACCGGATGATGAAGCGGGTCCTGCCGGGTCCGTACACGTTCATCTTCGAGGCCACGGCCGAGGTCCCGAAGATCATGTTGCGCAAGCGCAAGACCATCGGAATTCGAATACCTGACAATTTTATCGCGCTGGCACTGCTCGAGGAGCTCGGCGAACCGCTGCTGACGACCTCCATCCGGACCCCGGAGGACGAGATCGTGAATGACCCCGAGGAGATCGAGCGTACCTACGACCGCCGGATCGACCTCGTGGTCGACGGTGGCCCGCTGCTGCCCGTCCCCTCGACCGTGGTCGACTTCTCGAGCGGCGAGCCTATCCTGGTGCGCCAGGGTCGCGGCGACCTCGCCGCTCTTGAGCTGTTCGACTAGCAACGAGCCCCGTAGAGCCCTTTCCCAGGGACCCCCATCAGGAAAAGCCCATGCCGGGGCCATCCGGGCCTCGCTGATTTGGACTCGCTTCGCGAGTCCAGTCGGTGATCTTGAAGGGAATGGAGGCTAGTCGACCTCGAGGCCGAACGCGTCGAGCAACTCGCGGGCGCCGGCCACCGGGGTGCTCCGGCCCGAACGGACCTCGGCCTCCACCCGTTCAAGCATCAACGCCACGTCGGGGTGTCTCCGCGCCGCGCCGCGCAGCGCTTCATCGACCAACGCCCACATCCAGTGCAGCGCCTGGCGCGCCCGCAACGCCTGGAGGCGGCCGCCCTCGGCGAGCCAGTCCCGGTGCTCGACCAGCGCCTGCCACAGCTCGTCGAGGCCCGCACCGGTCAGCGCGCTGGCCGTCAACACCCGCGGCGACCACTTTCCGGGGCGCGGCGGGCGGAGGATGCGCAGCGCCCCCTCGAGGTCGGCGCGGGCGCGCGCGACGGCGGGGAGATTGTCGCCGTCGGCCTTGTTGATGGCAATGACGTCGGCGAGCTCGACGATCCCGCGTTTGATGCCTTGGAGCTCGTCGCCGGCGCCGGCGAGCATGAGCACCAGGAAACAGTCGACCATCTCTGCGACCAGGGTTTCGGACTGGCCGACGCCAACCGTCTCCACCAGCACGACGTCGAAGCCCGCTGCTTCGCAGACCAGGATGCTCTCGCGCGTCTTGCGCGCCACCCCGCCGAGGTTCCCGCCCGCCGGCGAGGGGCGAATGAAGGCCGCCTCGTCCGCGCCGAGCCTCTGCATCCGGGTCTTGTCACCGAGGATGCTACCCCTCGACAGCGAGCTCGAAGGGTCGACTGCGAGCACCGCCACCCGGTGGCCGGAAGTCGTCAGTCGGGTTCCGAAGGCCTCGATGAAGGTGCTCTTGCCGACTCCCGGCACTCCCGACACCCCGATGCGGTGTGCGGTACCGGTCCCCGGCAGGAGCTCGGCGAGTAGCTCCTGCGCCTGCCGCTGGTGGTCGCGCCGGTTGCTCTCAACCAGGGTGATGGCACGGCCGAGCATCGCCCGATCGCCTGCCCGTACGCCCTCGGCGAGGGCCGCGGGAGGCTGCGGGCGAGCGTGACGTCCGGTCACGTCGTCGACCCTGCGGGTTCCGGCGGGTAGCCGAGTCGCTCGCGCAGTGCCACGAGCACGGCGATGGCGGCCTCGGCGACGACGGTCCCCGGACCGAAGATTGCGGTTGCTCCCGCGGCTCGCAGGGCGTCGTGGTCCTGGGGTGGCACCACACCGCCGACCACGATCATGATGTCGGGCCGCCCGAGGCGCTTGAGGGCGTCCCTGAGCTGCGGAACGAGTGTCAGATGTCCCGCCGCCAGGGAGCTCACCCCGACCACGTGGACATCGTTCTCGACCGCTTGACGGGCGGTTTCCTCCGGAGTCGTGAACATCGGGCCGACGTCGACGTCGAAGCCGAGATCGGCGAAGGCGGTCGCGATCACCTTCTGGCCGCGGTCGTGACCGTCCTGACCAATCTTCGCCACCAGGATCCGCGGCCGCCGCCCGTCGAGCTCGGCGAAGGCGTCCGCCATGCGCTGTGCCGTCGAGAACTCGCTCACGCTCTCCCCCACCTCGCTCTGGTAGACGCCCGCAACGGACCGTATGGTCGCCTGATGGCGCCCGAAGACCTCTTCCATAGCGTACGAGATCTCGCCCACCGAGGCGCGCGCCCGCGCGGCCGCGATCGAGAGGGCGAGGAGGTTGCCCTCGCCGGTGCGGGCGCAGCGGGAGAGCGCGGACAGCGCATCCGCCACGGCCTTCGGATCGCGCTCCTGGCGCAACCGGGCGAGGCGGTCTTTCTGGGCCGCAACCACCGCTCCATTGTCGACCCTCAGGACCTCGATCTCAGAGCGGTCACCGGACGGGAACCGGTTGAGGCCCACGATGCTCTGCCGACCGGAGTCGATCCGCGCCTGGGTGCGCGCTGCGGCTTCCTCGATGCGCAGCTTGGGCAGGCCGTCGTCGATCGCCTTCGCCATGCCGCCCATCGACTCGACCTCTCGGATGTGCTCCCAGGCGCGGGCCGCAAGCTCGTGGGTCAGCCGTTCGACATAGAACGACCCGCCCCAGGGGTCGACCACACGGCACGTCCCGGACTCCTCCTGGAGCTGGATCTGCGTGTTGCGCGCGATCCTCGCGGAGAAGTCGGTTGGCAAGGCGAGGGCCTCGTCGAGCGAGTTGGTGTGCAGCGACTGGGTGAGACCGTGGCTCGCCGCAACCGCCTCGATGCAGGTGCGCACGACATTGTTGAAAGGGTCCTGAGCGGTCAAGCTCCAGCCGGAAGTCTGGCAGTGGGTGCGCAGCGCGAGCGACTTGGGGTCCTCGGCGCCGAAGGTCCGCACGATCGTCGCCCACAGCAGGCGCGCGGCCCGCAGCTTCGCGATCTCCATGAACACGTTCATCCCCATGGCAAAGAAGAACGAGAGCCGAGGCGCAAAGGCATCGACGTGCAGGCCGGCCCCAACCCCCGTACGCAGGTACTCGATACCGTCCGCCAGGGTGTAGCCCAGCTCCAAATCGAGGGTCGCGCCGGCCTCCTGCATGTGATAGCCGGAGATGGAGATCGAGTTGAACCGGGGCATCTGCGCCTCGGTGTAGCGGAAGATGTCGCCGATGATCCGCATCGAGGGCTGCGGCGGGTAGATGTAGGTGTTGCGGACCATGAACTCCTTGAGGATGTCGTTCTGGATGGTCCCGGCGAGCCTTTCCGGGGCCACTCCCTGCTCCTCGGCGGCGACGACGTACAACGCCATCACCGGCAGCACCGCGCCGTTCATGGTCATCGACACGCTGACCTCGTCGAGCGGAATGCCCTCAAACAGTATCCGCATGTCGAGGATCGAGTCGATCGCCACCCCGGCCATGCCGACGTCGCCCTCGACCCGCGGGTGGTCGGAGTCGTAGCCGCGGTGGGTCGCGAGGTCGAAGGCGATCGAGAGACCCTTCTGGCCTGCAGCGAGGTTCCTGCGGTAGAAGGCGTTCGACTCCTCAGCGGTGGAGAAGCCCGCATACTGCCGGATCGTCCACGGCCGCGAGGCATACATCGTCGGGTACGGGCCGCGCACGAACGGCGGCAGACCCGGCCATCCGCCCAGGTGCCCCACCCCCTCGAGGTCCGCGGGACCGTAGGCAGGCTGCACGTCGATGCCCTCGGGGGTGCGCCAGACCAGGCGGTCGACCGGAGCGCCTGTATCGTGCTCGGCTGCCTCCCGCCAGCTCGAACGTGGGGTTTCGTCCGCCGGCGAGCCCAGAGGAACGGCGGCGAAGCTCGGGATGGTGGCGTGCTCAGGCATCCAGCACCCCCTCGTCGACCAGCAGCTCGCGAAGCGCGAGGTGCACGTCGCAGCCCGCGAAGATGAACCGGTCAACGCCCGCGGCGCGCCACACGGCCTCGTTCTCTCGGGGCCGGCCGGCGAGCACAACGGTGCGGGCGCCCGCCGCATGGAGCGCCGGGGCGAGCTCCGTCACGACCTCGGCGTAGACAGCGTCGGAGGAGCAGATCACCGCGATCCGCGCCCGGCACGCCGCGAAAGCCGCCGCAGCTTCGGCTGCATCCGAGAATCCGTCGCCGCCGACCGTCTCGAACCCTCCGGCGTGGAAGAACCCGACGGCGAAGCCGGATCGCGCCCGATGCTCGTGTGTCGGACCCATGGCGGCCAGAAAGACCCGCGGGCGGCTGCCCTGGGCCTCGAGCGCGGCATCGCTGGCATCCCGGAGGCGTTCGAACATCTCGGCCTCGCGTTCGCTGGGCAGCGGCACGATCCGGCTCGCCTGCGCGCCCGACGCGAGCGCCTCTGCGAGCTGGGCGAAGGTCGCGCCCGCGCTCGCCGCTTCGACGCAGGCGGAGAACACCTCGCCGTCACTCGTGGCGCGGCGGGCCCGCGACGCGACCCGCTCGAGCGCGGCCTCCGGGTCGCACGCGGCCCGGTGCCGGGCGATACGAACCGCGGCGTGTGTGCGCAGCTGCTCACGATCGGGTCGCGAACGGACCACGGGGGTCTCGGCGAGGTTCGGGTACGAGCTCACACCGGTAACGGGATCGCGCCGGGTTGCGATCGCCGCCCGCCGTGCGGCCAGCGTGCGCTCCAACTCGGCGCCGACCCCTTCAGTCTGCCGGAACATCGCCGCCATCCCGCCGCCGGCCTCGATCTTCTGGAACGCCGCCCAAGCCGCCTCGGCGAGGTCGGCGGTCAGGCGCTCGACGTACCAGCTCCCGCCCGCGGGGTCCGCAACGTGGTCGAGATGGCTCTCCTCGCGGAGGATGGTCTGGGCGTTGGTGGCCAGGCGGCGGCCGAGAACATCGGACGGCCCGATTGCGGCGTCGAGCGGCAACGTGGTGATGACGTCGGCTCCGCCCACCGCCGCCGCAAACGCCTCCACGGAAACCCGCAGCAGGTTCGTCCACGGGTCGCGCACCGTCATCGTGCGCAACGAGGTGACGGCATGGACGGCGACCCGCCGGGTGCGCGCGGCGCCTCCGGCCACCTCGACCACGCGCGCCCAGGTGCGGCGCAGGGCGCGCAGCTTGGCGGCCTCCATGAAAATGTCGCGGCCGATCGCGGTGACCATCCGCAGGCTTCGGCAGGCGGTCGCGAGGTCGATCCCGGCGCCGGTCAGGCAGCGCAGGTACTCCACTCCGGTGGCGAGCGCATAGGCTATCTCGTCAACCGCGGTGGCGCCCGCCATGTGGTAGGGGATGGTCGACACCGCGACCGTCTCCACGCGCGGCGCGTGCCGGGCGCCCCACGCGACCAGGTCCGGCATGAGGGCCAACGAACGCTCCAGCCCGTAGACGAGCTCGCCGTCGCCCGCCAGAGAGCCCAAGGGGTCGAAATCGAAGGACCCGGCCAGACAACCGAGCTCGACCTGGTGACGCCGTACGGCGGCCGTGAAGGCCGCGGCGATTCCGAACGCGTGGCCGCCCGCCCTCAGTCGTACCCGCGTGAGGGCGAGGTCGACCGGATCGAACACGATATCGAGATCATCGACTGTGCTGGCCAGCACACCGTCGCTGTCGGCCGTTGCGGGATCGTCCGCGTCAAAGCCCCTCCTCATGGACGTGTCGAAGGCGATCCACACCGCACCTGCACCGCGCTCGGTGTCCTCCGCCATCGACCGCGCCGCCTGGAACGGATCCGCGTCGGCCGTGAGCTGGCAGACCTCCCAGCCCCCCGCAGTGACCGGCCTCCCGCCGCGCGTGAACGGCGCCAGACCGGGGAATCCGGTCTGCCATCCCGCATCTTCGGCCCCGTAGAGCGGGCTCAGGGTCAGCCCCTCTTGGGTTCGGGTGGAGAGCGTGGAAACGGGCGAGCCCTTGAGCGAGCGCTCGGCGTCGCGCAGCCAGTCCTCGCACCGCCTCAGGGCGAAACCGCCGTTGACAGGCAGCTCGCGACGAAAGACATCGGAAGGAGCGTCCGATCCTGCCATGGTGTCTCCCTCGATCACGCCGCGGTCACGTGACGTGGTGAGCAATGCAGGCCAGGTCGGCCGCCACCATCATCCGCACCAGCTCCTCGAAACCGACCTTCGGCTGCCAGCCCAGCTCCAACCGCGCCCGGGTCGGGTCCGCAAGGAGGAAGTCAACCTCCGAGGGTCGAAAGTAGCGCGGGTCCACGGTGACGCGGACTGTCCCGGTCGCCCGTTCACGACCGACTTCGTCCATCCCGGTCCCCTCCCAGGCGAGCTCGATGCCAGCGGCGGCGAAGGCGTGGGTCGCGAGATCGCGGACCGAGTGCGCCTCGCCGGTGCCGATCACGTAATCCACGGGCTCGTCGGCCTGCAGCATGCGCCACATGGCGTCCACGTAGTCGCCCGCGAACCCCCAGTCCCTCCGAGCCTCGAGGTTGCCCAAGGCGACCGAGGCCCGTCGGCCGGCCACGATTTCCGCCACCGCGCGCGTGATCTTCCGGGTCACGAAGTTCTCGCCCCGGCGGGGGGACTCGTGATTGAACAGAATCCCGTTCACCGCGAACAGCCCATAGGCCTCGCGGTAGTTGACGGTCGCCCAGTAGGCGTAGAGCTTCGCGACCGCGTACGGTGACCGCGGGTGGAAAGGCGTGGTCTCCCGCTGCGGGGTCTCGGCCGCCAGGCCGAACAGCTCGGACGACGAAGCCTGGTAGAACCGCGCCGTCGGGTCGATCTGCCGGACCGCCTCGAGCAGGCGCACCGTCCCGAGACCGCTGGTGTCGCCGGTGTAGGTCGGCATCTTGAAGGAGATCCCGACGTGGGACTGGGCGGCGAGGTGGTAGATCTCATGCGGCTGCACTCGCCGCATCACCGTTGTCAGCGACTCGGTGTCGCCAAGATCTCCGTAGTGGAGCGTGAGCCGGTGCTGGAAGTCAGGGTCGGCCCGGAGGTGGTCGATCCGTTGCCGGTTAAGTGTCGATGCACGCCGGACCAGCCCGTGGACCTCATAGTCGCGCCCCAGTAGGAGCTCGGCGAGGTAGGAGCCGTCCTGGCCCGTGATCCCGGTGATGAGAGCGCGTTTCGTCGCCATCGCCCGGAGAATACCACGCGACGAGCACTCATCGATTTCCTCAGACGCGGGCAATGCCACCGGGCGAATGCCGCACGCCGCGAGTCGCCCCGCGATTGAGCTGGGTCACCGCCATGGACCTTTGCCCCACGGACCGCTGGCCTGCATCCGGTGGGCCGAGATGTGCACAGCACATCACAGGAGTATGCAGAGCACAGGCCGCGAGAAAGCCCCGTTTCTGCGACGACACTGACCAGCCTGTGCCCTCAGACTCCTAACGGTCCGTGCGGTAGTTCGGCGCCTCCTTGGTGATCACTACGTCGTGGGCATGGGACTCGCGGAGGCCGGCTGCCGTCACCCGCACGAAGCGGGCCTTCTCATGCAGTTCGGAAATGCTCGCGCACCCCGACAGCCCCATCCCGGCGCGCAGGCCGCCGACCAGCTGGACGATCTGGTCGGCCAGCGGTCCCTTGAACGGCACCATGCCCTCGATGCCCTCCGGGACGAGCTTGGCCTGGGCCTCACCCTCCTGAAAGTAACGGTCGCCGGAGCCTTCCCTCATCGCGCCGATGGAACCCATGCCCCGATACGCCTTGAAGGTCCGGCCCTGATACAGGATCTGCTCGCCCGGCGACTCCTCAACTCCGGCGAACAGCGAACCGACCATGACCACGTCTGCGCCCGCCGCGAGGGCCTTCGCGAGGTCGCCGGAGTAGCGGATGCCGCCGTCGGCGATGATCGGCACACCATGGGCGTGCGCCTCCTCGGCGCACGCGCTGACCGCAGTGATCTGGGGCATGCCGCCCCCGGTCACGACGCGGGTGGTGCAGATCGAACCGGGACCGATGCCGACCTTCAGACAGTCGGCGCCGATCGAGATCAGGTCGCGCGCCGCCTCGGCGGTGGCGATGTTCCCGACGATTAGCGGCACGTTCGCGAAGTCCCTCTTGACGCGCGCAACGGCGTCCATGACACCGCGGGAGTGGGCATGGGAGCTGTCCAGACAGAGCACGTCGACGTGGCGCTCGATGAGCGCGGCACAACGCTCCGCGAGGTCCGCCGAGACCCCGATCGCCGCGGCGACTCGCAGTCGTCCGAAGCGGTCCTTGCACGCGTTGGGATACTCCTGGGCCTTCTTGATGTCCTTGACCGTGATCAGGCCTTTGAGGTTGCCCTCCTCGTCGACCACGAGCAGCTTCTCGATCCGGTGGCGGTGGAGGAGGGCCTTGGCCTCCTCGAGGGTGGTCCCGACCGGCGCCGTGACGAGGTTGTCCTTGGTCATGAGGTCCGCGATCGGCCGGTGGAACTCCGTGCAGAATCGGAGGTCGCGGTTGGTCAGGATTCCCACCAGCTGACCCTGCCGGTTGACCACCGGCAGACCCGAGATCCGATATCGGGCCATGACGTCGAGAGCATCCTCGACAGGTCGCTCGGGGTGGATCGTGACCGGGTCGACGATCATCCCGGACTCGGACCGCTTGACCCGATCGACCTCCTCGGCCTGGCGCTCGATCGCCATGTTCTTGTGGATCACCCCGAGACCGCCGTGCTGGGCCATGGCGATGGCCACGCCCGACTCGGTCACGGTGTCCATCGCCGCCGAGACGATCGGCAGCGTCAGCGTGACCCGTCCTGGGATCAGCACGGTCGAGACGTCCACGAGGTTGGGATGCACCTCGGAGCGGCTCGGAACCAGCAGCACATCGTCGAAGGTCAGACCGACCGGTATCTCGCGGTTCATCTCACCTACCCTCCCGCGCCCTGCTGCGCCCCGTGGCAGTGCTTGTACTTCTTGCCGGATCCGCACGGACACGGGTCGTTGCGCCCGACCTTGGGCTGGGTTCGTCGAACCGTGGTCGGTTTGGTCGGCCCGCCGATCGGTGCGTTCGCGATGCGCTCCTGCTGGGCATGGGACTCCGCGAGACCCTTCGCCTCGGGATGGGAGAGCGTCGCCGTCACGCCACGCCGCCGGAACTGGAGGTCCTCCACCGGCTCGGCGTGATAGAGGAAAGTGACCACATGGTCCTCGACCCGCTCCCACATGCCCTCGAAGAGGGAGTAGGACTCGCGCTTGTACTCGACCAGAGGATCGCGCTGGCCGTATGCGCGCAGGCCGATGCCCTCCCGCAGGTGGTCGAGCGCCAGCAGGTGGTCCTTCCACTGGCGGTCGACCGTGTCGAGCATGAGGAACTTCTCGAGCCTGGCAAACTGCTCGTCACCGAACTGCTCGACTCGCTTGAGGTAGTGCGCCTTCACGCCTTCGCTGAGAAGATCCTCGAGCTGCCCCCGCGCGATGGTGCTCCAGTCGACGCCGAGGGAGGCGGCCGAGATCCCGAAGTAACGACCGAACTCGGTCTCGAACACCGCGGTCGCCCAATCGCCCGGATCGATCTCCTCGGCGCAGTGGCGGTCGACCAGGCTGCCGATGATGTCGTCCACCACGCGCAGGATGTAACCCCGTCCCTCGGTGCCGTCGAGGATCTCGCGGCGCAGGCGGTACACCGCCTCGCGCTGCTTGTTCATGACGTCGTCGTACTCGAGGAGGTGCTTGCGGGTCTCGAAGTTGCGACCCTCGACCTGCTTCTGGGCGCGCTCGATCGACTTGCTGACGAGCCGCGACTCGATCGGGACGTCCTCCTCCATCCCGAGCCGATCCATCATCTTGCGCACCCAGTCGGAGGCGAAGATGCGCATCAGGTCGTCCTCGAGCGAGAGGAAGAAGCGCGAGCTGCCGGGGTCGCCCTGACGGCCCGACCGCCCCCGGAGCTGGTTGTCGATCCGGCGGGACTCGTGGCGCTCGGTACCGATGATGTGGAGCCCGCCCGCCGCGAGCACCTTCTGCTTCTCTTCGCTGCACGTCCGCGTGTAGCGTTCCATGGACTCTGCGTAGGCTTCCGGGTCCGCGCCCGGATCCGCTTCAACTTTGGCGAGGGCCTCCGGACTGCCTCCGAGCACGATGTCGGTACCGCGGCCCGCCATATTGGTGGCAATCGTCACCGCGCCGGCTCGTCCCGCCTGGGCGACGATCTCGGCCTCACGCTCGTGGTACTTGGCGTTGAGCACGACATGCTTGACCTTGCGCCGCTGCAGCATCTTCGCCAGCCGCTCGGATTTCTCGATCGAGACCGTGCCGACGAGCACCGGCTGACCGCGGTCGTGGCGCTGGGTGATCTCGTCGATGACCGCCTTGAACTTCTCACCTTCGGTCTTGTAGACCATGTCCGGGTTGTCCGCCCGCACCATCGGCTGGTTGGTCGGGACGACCGCGACGTCGAGACCGTAGATCTTGTTGAACTCCTCCTCCTCGGTCTCGGCGGTCCCGGTCATTCCGGCGAGCTTCTCGTACATCCGGAAGTAGTTCTGCAAGGTGATCGTGGCGAGGGTCTGGTTCTCGGACTGGATCTTCACCTTCTCCTTCGCCTCGACCGCCTGATGGAGGCCGTCCGACCAGCGCCGGCCCGCCATCAGCCGGCCGGTGAACTCGTCGACGATGATGACTTCGTCGTCCTTGACGATGTAGTCACGGTCGAGCTGGAAGAGGGCGTGCGCGCGCAGGGCCTGGTTGACGGCGTGAAGGATGTCGATCTGGGACGGGTCGTACAGGTTGTCGACCCCGAGCAGCTTCTCCGCCCTCGCCATGCCCTGGTCGGTGAGGGTCGCGGTGTGGGCCTTCTCGTCGACAAGAAAGTCGCCGGTGACCTCCTTGTTGCCGTGCTTGTCCTCGATCTCCTCGCCCCTCTCCAGGCTTGGGATGATGCCGTCGACACGGTAGTAGAGGTCGACCGAGAGCTCCGACGGTCCGGAGATGATCAACGGTGTCCGGGCCTCGTCGACCAGGATGGAGTCGACCTCGTCGACGATCGCGTAGATGTGTCCCCGCTGGACCATGCGGTCGAGGTCGAACTTCATGTTGTCACGGAGGTAGTCGAACCCGAACTCGTTGTTGGTCCCATAGGTGATGTCGGCGCCGTACGCCTCCTGGCGCTGCACGTCGTTCATCGGGTTTTGGATGCAGCCAACGGTCAGCCCGAGGAAACGGTAGATGCGGCCCATCCAGTCGGCGTCGCGTCGTGCCAGGTAGTCGTTGACCGTGATCAGGTGGACCCCGCGCCCGGAAAGGGCATTGAGGGCGACTGCAAGGGTCGCGACCAGGGTCTTGCCCTCACCTGTCTTCATCTCCGCGATTCTGCCCTCATGGAGCACGACGCCACCGACAAGCTGGACGTCGAAGTGACGCATCCCGAGAGTCCGGCGCGACGCCTCGCGCACCAGCGCGAAAACCTCCACGAGCTCGGCGTCGAGGACCTCCTGGACGAGGTTCCGGCGTGACGTGGTGTCCTCTGGCAGGTCGGCAAGCGCACTGCGGACGCGGTCGCGAATCGTCTCGAAGCGGGCCTTGATCTCGTCGTCCGAGAGCTTCTCCAACTCGGCCTCACGGGCGTTGATCGCGGCAACGGTCGGCTTCATTCGTTTGAAGTCGCGCTCATGCTTCGTCCCGAAGACGAGTGCGAAAGCCTTTTCGACCAGGTTCATGCAACGTCCCCTATGGAAGAATGCCGGGGCAAGCCCCGGCGTGACGCGGCGGACACGAGACGCTGCGAGCTAGAAGGCGTCGAGAATGTAGTAGAGCGGATTGACCGCCCTCCCGTCCACGTGCACCTCGTAGTGAAGGTGGGGCCCCGTTGACCGGCCACTCGAACCGAGGAGCCCGATCGTGTCACCGCGCCGAACCTCGTCCCCGGGCTTGACCAGGATCTTGTCGAGGTGCCCGAAGACCGTTGTGTAGCCAAAACCGTGGGACAGCTTCACCACCCTGCCGAAACCGCCGTCCCGCCCCGAGAACACGACCACGCCGTCCGCAGTGGCGATTACCGGCGTGCCACGCCGCGCCGCGAGATCGAGCCCCTGGTGGAACGCCTGTCGGCCCGTGAACGGGTCGGTGCGGCGTCCGAAACCGTCCGTGATGATGCCCATGACTGGAGCGATCGTCGGAGTCGAGCCGAAGCGGCGCTCCTGCTCGTCGAAGTGCTGCTCAACCTGGTCGAGCTGCTCCTCGATCCAGCGGCCCTGCAGATCCAGGCGATCTGGAGAATCGGGGACGCGGTCGTAGGGACCACCGCGACCCGCTCTCTCGGTGCGGTTCTCGGCGGCGCCGGTCTCCTCCGCAGCCCCGGTCGCCATTCCCGCCGCGAGGGCGAGTCGCGCCGTTCGCTGCTCGAACTCGTCGAGGCGCGCCTGCACCTCGGAGACGGTCCGCTCGAGCTGATGGTTGACGTCCGAAAGCTCCCGGTTCTCCGCCGCCAGTCGCTTCACCTGTGAACTACGGCTGACCGCCGCCCCGCTGTAGAGGATAGCGACGATCGAGAGCGTCAGCGCGAGCGCGACAGCGGCCGAAGAGACGACCAGGGTCCGGGTCGAGAAGGAAAGCTTGAGGAACTTCGCCTTGCTATGGGGAACGATGATGATCGTGTTCAGGCGTCGCGGCATGCTCCCCCGACCTCCGGAAATGGACTGGGCCGCCTGGCCCGGAAACCACGGCGGGGAGGATTGTGACATTGTGCCCATCGTGGTGTCAAACCTCGGGCCAATGATGGCGATCTCGTGGCAGACGAGAGACTAAGTCGCATATCCAGTACCTGGCTAGGATCCCCCAGATCCCGATCGACCGTCCTCTTACAGGTCGGCAGCGGAACCTCCCCCACCGGCCGACGCCGCATCCCCGTTGCCGGCAGCGGGTTCCTTGGCGCTCTTGCGCAGCAACACCGCCATCTCGTCGAGGCGCTTTTGACATCGCCCGTACACGCTGCCCTCGTCCCACACTCCGTCCTCGTTGCGTTGCCCCGCGGTCAGACCGGTCAGAAGCTCGACGCCTTCGTTGACGGACTCGACCGACCAGACGTGGAACCGCCCCGCGGCGACGGCGTCGACGACCTCGCTCGAGAGGTGCAGGTCGCCGACGTTGGACTGCGGCACCATCACGCCCTGGGTACCGGTCAGCCCACGACTCGAGCACACGCGGAAGAAGCCCTCAATCTTCTCGTTGACCCCGCCGATCGCCTGGACCCTGCCGTACTGGTCGACCGAGCCCGTGACCGCGACATCCTGCCGCAACGGCACCTCGGAGATGGCGGACAGAATGGCATAGACCTCGGTCGACGAGGCGGAGTCGCCGTCGACGCCGCCGTAGCTCTGCTCGAAGGTGATCGAGCACCCCATCGCCAACGGCGAGGTCCTCGCGAACGTCCCGCGCAGGAACCCCGTCAGGATGCCGACGCCCTTGTCGTAGGTGGGCCCCGAGAGGCCGGCCTGACGTTCGACGTTAATCACGCCCTCGCGGCCCATCCCGACCCGTGCCGTGATCCTGCTTGGGCGGCCGAAGCGGTAGTGACCCAGATCCCATACGGCGAGCCCGTTGACCTGGCCGACGGCCGTGCCCTCGGTCTCGATCCGCACGACCTCCTCGGTGATGACCTCGTGCGCGCGATCCTCGGAGAGGCTGTGGCGTCGCCGATACGCTGCCTGGGCGGCGTCCACGTGCCTTCTGCCGACGACCTCGGCCTGGTCCGCCGCCGCGTGGAACGATGCCTCGCGAAGTAGGTCAGCGAGATCCGAGAACCGGCTCGAGAAGCGCCGACGCCAGCGCGCCATCCGCACCGCCTCCTCGAGCATCGCTGCCATCCCGCCGCGGTCGAGGTTCTTAAGGCCCTCATCGGCGCTCACCTTCCGCAGCACGCTCAGGATGTCGCCAGCGTGCGCCGACGTCAGACGCATCATCGAGTCGAAATCGGCGAGGACCTTGAAGATCTTGGGGAAGTCGTGGTCATGGCGGTAGAGGAGGTCGTACATCTGGCGATCGCCGATCATCACGACCTTGACCTGAAGCGGGATCGGCTCCGGCTTCAGCGTCGTCCCGCCCATGATCATCGACTCCATCGACTGGATCTGTACCCGGCCGTAGCGCAGCGCACGCTTGAGCCCGGGCCAGACCCGCGGCTCGAGCAGGACGTCCTCTGCACTCAGGACCAGGTAGCCACCGTTAGCCCGCAGCAGCGAGCCGGCGCGGATGTGAGTGAAGTTCGTGACCGCCTCGCCGGCCGGGGTCACGGTCCGCTCGATGGTGCCGAACAGGCGGGAGTAGGTCGGCTCGGTCTCGATGACGACCGGGGCGCCCTCGGTGTCGGCGTTGTCGACCGCGACGTTGACCTGCCACCTCAGGAGCTGGTCGCTACTTTCGTCGTCGCTCGCGATGAAGATCTCGTGGTTCTCCTCGAGATCGCGCCTGAGCTCGGTGAGATAGCCCTCGACGCGAGGGTCGGCCACCTCGCTGCGGATCCGCGCCACCGCAACGTCGAGTGTCGGCTTGATCGCGTCCCGCCGTACCTCGTCCACACGCCGCTGAATCTCGCGCCGGATCGAGGCAACGCCGTGGAAGACGTCCTGGAGCCGGTCCACGAACTGCTCATGCTGGGTGCGCAATTCGTTGGCCCTGTCCTGGGTCAGCGCGTCCTGCTCGACCAGAGCCGGAAGCTGCTCCAGGGGGACCGGCTTGTCGGCGACAACCGGAAGGATCTCGGGGCGCGCCACCGGCCCGGCCTGGATCTGGACCAGGGTGAATCCCGCCTCACGGACCTCGCCCTCGAACTTCTCGACCAGATCCCGCTCCTGCTGGTGGAGGGTGGCGACCGCGCGCTCGACCCTCAGCCGGAACTCCTTGTCCTGGAAGATCGCCGGCAGGTTCTCGCCAAGCTCCCGGACCAGCGCCGCCATCGCCGACTTCAGGCGGCGCCCGAGCCCGGCCGTGAGAAACAGCGCGCGCGGCTCCTCCGGAGCGCGGAAGTTGTGCACGAAACAGACGTCGTCAGGCGGTTCGCGGTGGTCCGCCCTGCGGTCGAGGAAGCTCTTGACCGTGGTCAAGCGCCCGGTTCCGGAGAGCCCGGTGATGAAGACGTTGTAGCCGACCCCGCGCATTGCGAGCCCGAAGCCAATGGCCTCGACAGCTCGTTCCTGGCCCACGATCGAGCCCGCCGGCTCGACCTCCTCGAGGCTCTGGGTGTGGAGCCAATCCTCGGGGCAGCTCCACGCCAGCTGGTCCGGCTTCAGCTCCGTTGCCATCGTCGGCCTCCCTGCGATGCCGCGCTAGGAGTGTGCAGCCCATAGCGTACACGGCGTCTTTCGGGCGGCGTGAAGCCCCGTCTTTGCTGCATTCTCGGCCCGTACTCTCAAGTACTGCTCCTCGAATGCGCCTCAACGGGGGCTTCACGGCGCTCCGAAATCCACCATCCATCTGTGAGCCACACACTCCTAGGCGGCGTCCTTTCCCGTCCCGCGCGTGCCGTGACCACGGATGAGCTCGAGCAGCACCGGGAGCAGCGTGATGCTCAAGATCGCGGTCGACACCGCGCCCAGGATCGCAGCGACGCCGACCGAACGCAAACCGGGGTAGTGGGACATCGACAGCGAGCCGAACCCGACCACCGTGGTCAGCGCGGCGACCGCAATCGCTTTGGCGGTCTCCGCCTGCGCGTCGACTCGTCCCCCCGACTCGTCCCAGCGGTGGAGGAGGTGCAACCCGTAGTCGACCCCGATGCCGATGATCATGGTCAGCACGAAGATATTCATGTAGTTGACCCGCACACCGAGCAGCGCCATGCCGCCGAGCATCCAGATCAGACCGAGCGCGAGCGGGGCGAGCGCGAGCAGCGAGCGAAGCGGGCTGCCGAGGTCCGCCCACAGCAGCAGGAACACGAGCGCCAGACCGAGAATGGCCGCCCGGGTGGCGTCGCCCCACACGATCTGCCGTAGCTCCGCCGAGACCACGTTGGGCCCGGTCAGGACCGCCGAGGGGAACTCGTCCACCAGCGCAGCCAGCGCAGGCGGGGCGGAGCGGCGCCAGCGTCCGGCCGGTGGGTAGCAGAAGACCGCGGTCGACACGCCCTGGGCATCGTGCACCAGGTATCGGCCCGTGACATGCTCGAGAGGTGTCCCCGCGAGGGCGGCCATCGAGAGGGGCTGATGAACGGTCAGCGCGGCCACCAAATGATCGATGCCACTCGCGAAGCCCTCTGGATTGAGGCCCGCAGAGCGCAGCGCAGCGTCGAACCGCCGTCGGAAGTCCGCAGCGTCGAACGGGTGCTTCGCCAGCCGGTCGATGACCGCCTGCTGCGCCTTCGCGGACGGGATCAGTCCGGCGATGGTGTCGACCGCTGCCAGGTTCTGGCCATCGATGAGCCCTTCGAGTCTCGGCAGCATCTCGCGCGCCGTGGTCAGCACCTCGGACTCCGTCCGCCCGTCGATTCGGATGGTCATCGGTGAGAAACGCAACCCGAAGGCGTCGATCACCTCCTGCCGCAGGATCACCGCCTGATTGTCGGCCGAGCGCATGTTGCGGATGTCGTCATCGAACTCGAGGCGCGTCGCGGCGAGCGCGAAGAGCACCGTGACGCCGAGGGTACCGATCAGCGCGAGGCGGCGGTGCGCGAGGCTTGAACGGCACAGCAGATCGGACCCGAAGGAGTGGAGGTAGAGCTTGCCGCCCGTCCCGTGCCGCGACTTCATCAGCGTCAGCAACGCCGGCAGCACCAGAAAGACCGTCCCGACCAGGATCAGAATCCCGGTCCCGGTCAGCAGTCCGAGCTCGGACAGTCCCCGGAAGTCGGTGATGAGAAAGGCGTAGAACGTCGCTGCGGTGGTGACCGCTCCGAGCAGCACGCCGACGCTGGTGTTGCGCCCGATGACCTCGACGGCCTGCTCGTGGGAGGCGCCGCCGAGACGCTCCTCCACGTAGCGTCCGTAGAGAACGATGATGAAGTCGATGCCGAGGCCGATGAGCAGTGCGGCGAAGGCCGAGGTGGCCGAGTTCAGGCGCCCGAGCGCGAGGTCGACGAAGACGAAGGTCAGGGCCAAACCGGTCGCCAGTGGCAGGAACGCGTACAGCAGCGCCGCGCGGCGTCGGAAGGCGAGCAGGAAGAGCAGCATGACCCCCACCAGCGACGTGCTGGCGTTGACCACGAGGTCACTGATGATGAGCTGGCTGTCGTCGAGGGCGACGATGTATCCCCCCGTGAACTCGACCTTTGGCGGCGCACCCTCCCATCCGTCCTCCCGCCACGCCTGCTCGGCCAGCCGAATGCGCTCGGGAAGGCCGGCCGCGAGCACGCGATCGAACGCGATTTCCTGCGCCGGTTGGGTCGGCTTCACGAGCATCAGCAGGGTGGTCCGCGACGAGTTGACGATGAGGCCGGTGTCGGAGTCGAACTGCGCCCCGATGCCGCCCACCCGCACCCGGCTGAGGATGCTCGGCAGCAGTCCCATCGGGTCGATGCGCAGCAGGTCCTTGGTGACCAGGCTCTGCGGGGCCATCAGTTGGAGGCGGAGGCGACCAGCGTCGTCCCGGAGGTCCGGCGCGTCGACCCTGGCGAGGAGATCATCGAGCTCGCCCGGACTCAGGAAGAGGGAAGCGCGGTCCAGCAGCGGCACGGCGGCGACGGTCGGATCCTCGAGCCGGTACTCGACCCAGTTCACCAGCTTCCACTTGCGCAGCGACTCCGCCAGCCGGTCGGCGAAGGCGAGCGCGCCCTCCGTGTCCTCGGCACTGTCGAGCCGGACCACTGCAAGCAGGAGATCGACCGAGCCGAAGCGCTCGACCGTGGTCTTGAAGGCCTCCACAACGCGATTGTGCTGGGGGACCAGCGACAGGATGTCCGTTTCCACCTTGACTCGACTGGCGAGAATCCCGGCGGCGACCCACGACGTGAGCGCGAGCACCACCACCGTGCGCGGGAACCGGACACCGCAGCGCACCAGGACGAGCGGTAGTGTGCGGGGAAGCAGCCCGCGGCTCACGCGCCCGTCCCGGTGAACACGGATCGGTTCTGCCAGAAGTAGACCAGCATCGAGGCGACCGTGAGCACGAGCGCAACCCATAGCGCGAGCGAACCGATGACGATCCACCGCCCGAGCTGGTGGCCGAGGATCAGGATCGCCACGGCGGTCACCTGGGCAACGGTCTTGGCCTTGCCCCACGAGTTTGCGGCAATGGCAATTTCACGTTCGAGCGCTACCATGCGCAGGGCGGTCACGGCAAACTCCCGGCCGACGATGCAGGTCACGATCCAGGCCGGCGCCAAGCCGAGCTCGACAAGCGAAATAAACGCCGCGCTCATCAGCAGCTTGTCGGCGATTGGGTCGAGCAACACCCCGATCCGCGTGATGCGATTGGTGCGCCGGGCTATAATCCCGTCCACCAGGTCGGTGGACGCCGCCAGAAGGAAGATGCCGAGCCCCCAGAACTCCTTGTCCGGGAACTCCGTCAGCAGGACGACCACGAGCAACGGGACCATCACGATGCGCAAGAGGGTCAGAGCGTTCGGGACGTTCCACATGCTGGGTCTTCCTTTCGATCGCGTCGCGTGCTCGCCGCACCACCGGAGCACGACGACTGTCGAGACGGGCTCATGGCGCACTGATTCTAACCACCGACCGCACCATCGACAAACCCGCTCGGCCCCAGGGCCCCGATTCCGGGCCCACTTCGCCGCGGTCGAGAATGCGTGGACAGCATCTCGTTGGTGCCCTCTTCGACCGGCCTGAGCCATGTCCAACGGCCGCTGCGTCCACCATCCGTCTCGCGAGACCACCGTCCGTTGCCGCAGCTGCGGACATTTCGTTTGCGAGCTGTGTCGAAGGCCGGCCCTTGGTCGCGTCTACTGCAGCCGGGCGTGCCAGGCACGTGGCATGCTCTCGACCGCATGTGCACCGCTGGGCTCGGCCTTGCGCCGCAGGTTGGACCCGGTGTGGGCAGTGGTCATCGTGCTCAGCTGCCTCACTGTGGTGCTCGGCTGCGTTGCGCTGCTTGCCGGGCGCCTGGTGCTCGAGTCTCGACCGGCGATCGCAACCGCGCTACCGCCGCCCGCCGCCACACCTGCCACGACCGCTCGCTCGACCCTGCGCCGCGACGCCGGTCAATGGCGCCTCCGGATCGAAGGCCCCCCCGGCCGTCGAGTGTTGGTCGACATGGACGACCAGCCGCTGACGGTCGTCACCCTCGACGAGCACGGGAGCGCCGAGATCGGTGAACCCGCGGCCGGGCCAGCCCCCTCCCTCTCAGTCGTACTCCTTCCCGAGTCCGAGATACCCGTTGAACGCATCGCTGGGACGGAGACCGCCAAGACCCCGACCGCGCGGGCGACCCCGACCCTCGCCGCGACCGCTGCAGCCTCACTCACGCCCACTGCCTCATCCACGGCGACCGCCGTGTCGACCTCGACCCCGACTCCCACGGCAACCGCATCGGCAAGCCCCACAGCCGTTCCACCGGCGACGGCGACCCCGGCCTCAACCCCGAGCAGGGCCGCGGTCCCGCCGACGCCAGCGGTCGCCGCCCCGCCGGTTCTCCACCTGGTCATCGATGCTGGTCCCCGAATCGCCCTGACGTTCGACGGGGGTGCCTCCTCGAACGGCACCACCGAGCTGCTGCGTCTGCTGCGCGAGCTCCACCTCAAGGCGACGCTCTTCCTCACCGGCGAGTTCATCGAGCGGGAGCCCGAGCTGCTGCGTCAGGCCCTCCTCGACGGACACGAGATCGGCAACCATACCTTCTCCCATCCACACCTCACGACCTACGCCAGCAACGGGCGCCACCAGCTCCTCCCGGGAGTCTCCCGCGAGTTCCTGCACGACCAGCTTCGGAGAACGGAGGAGGCCTTCACCCGCGCCACCGGTCGCCGCATGGCACCGCTCTGGCGAGCACCCTTTGGCGAGGAGAACGCCACCCTCAGAGGTTGGGCGGCCGAGCTCGGCTACCTTCACGTACGCTGGAGCTCGCTGTCCGGTTCGTCCCTCGACTCATGGGACTGGGTCAACGACGAGCACAGCCGGCTGTACGAGGATCCGGACAAGATGATCGAACGACTCCTCGCCTTCCCCCGCCTCGAAGGCGGCATCGTGTTGATGCATCTGGCCTCGGACCGGGCCGTTCCGCCGTGGAAGGCCCTGCCGCGGCTGGTCACCATACTGCGGGAGCGCGCGATCGAACCGGTCCGCGTCAGCGACCTGCTGACAGCATCGAGAACCTGGCGACCTCAGTACCTGGCAGCCTCGCGTCGGCACCGTCAGGTCTTCCCTGAGTAACTCAACACGAGAGGGATGAGCGGCGTCGCCCTGTCACCTCACGTGGGTGCCAAGTACCTGTCAGGGCGAGTTTTGAGGTCCGAGTTCGGCTCCTGCGTCCACGCCACCGGGTTGAGGCGTGTCAGCCTCGGTTCCCGCCGCAGTTTCGGCGGCGGGCGGTGACGCGGGCTCCTGCTTGGGGGCGCCCAACCAGTTCTCGACGGCCCTGCGCCCCGCGTCAACAAGCTCGTCCATGCGGTCCCAGTCCGACCACGTTGCGCAGCCGACCTGCGGATGCAGCACCGTCGAGGCTCCATCCAGTTGGTGGCGCACGAGCAGGCGCCCGGTCATCATCTGCGTCCGCATCATCGTGTCGAGAGCGATCCCCGACGAGCTCAGCGACGGCAGCTCCATCTCGACGAGAATGGCCACGACCCGACGCCCAAGCGTCCGTCCAGCTGCAATCGGCACCTCGGAGACCACGGCGCCGTCCACCAGGGGTCGGCCTCCGATATCGACCGCTGGAAACAGGCCGGGAATACTCGACGACGCGAGTAGCGCGGTCCGTAGCGGCCCCTCTGCCAGGCGCACCTCCGCGCCCGTCTCGAGGTCGGTCGCGACTGCGACGAAGGGTCTCGGCAGGTCCTCAATGTCGACATCAGGAACCAGAAACTCGATCGCGCGCTCCAGGGTCTGCCCGTCGAGCATGGTGGCTCGGTTGACGGCGAGCGAGATCACTACCCGGTCCCGAATCCGCCGCGCGACCTGCAACAGGGGGTGCTCGGTGGCGGCCGCGTCGGCGGCGGGGCCGATCGGACGAACGCTCGGCACCATCCCTCTGCGGCGTGCCGTGCGCCAGCGCTCGGCGACAGCCTCGGCCGAGCCCAGAGCCAGGTACATCGCGCCGACGACCGAGCCCATGCTTGTGCCAACGATAGCGTGAGGTGCAAGCCCCCAGCGCTCGAGGGCAAGCAGAGCACCGATGTGCGCGAAACCTCGCGCGCCGCCACCGCCCAGAGCCAGCACCGGCGGCCTCAACCGCCAGGCCAGCCGGGCCGCAGCGGCGGGCATCATGCCGTTCCGCTCTGCGTGGCTCGAGATTGAGCGAGCAGCCCGAGCAGCGCCTCGTGCACGCCTTCGGCAACCCGTCGGGTCTTGTCCGAAACGTGGTCGAGGTCGTCCGTCCGACCTCGCGGATCGACGTCGCCGATCTTGTCGCCGACCCTGACCGGCACACCGTCCCGCAACAGCCCGCGGATCACCCCCCCGATTCGTGCGGTCACCGAGCACGAGGAGTCGACCGGGACGCCGCGGCGGAAGTCGTCCACGCCGTACACGGACACGACCGTCCCGATCCGTTCGCCGCGCTCGATCTCGTCGCCAATCGACTTCTGGGTGAAGAAGATCCCGTCACGAACCGCCTTCAGCACGCGCTCGTTGGAGAAGCCCATGATGTCCGCGGGCGGCTCGTCGATGAGGTGCTCGCCGGTGTCGTCCAGCACCGCACCGACCTGCGGTCCGCGAAAGGTGTCGACCACCGCATGGCAGTCCTGCCCAGCGATGAAGCCGGGCCCCAATGCGATGACGATCGGTGCAATCTCGCGCGTCACGCCCCAGTTGCGGCGCAACATCGCAGCCTCGATGAAGACGTCCGGAGACCACGCTCGGACGACCTCCTCCAGCTGCAGCGCCGTCACCGCGATGCAGTCCTGACGGTGAATCTCATCGAAGTCCTCGAGCGCGCGCGCGAGCAGTGCCGTGACCCCTTGCACGGTCTGCACGCCGTCGTGGATCGCCTCTGCGAAGCACACCGATCGCCGCACCGCCTTGGGATGTCGGCGCTCGAGCATGACGATCCGGTGGAAACCCTGCCGGTACAGGTGAAAGGCCGTTCCCGAGGCGAGCTCACCCGCGCCTCGGATCAGAACCTTCAAATCGTCGTGGGCCATCCAGCCTCCGCACTTTCTGCGCCCGCCGGACCGGTGGCCGACCGCGCGACCGTGTGCAAGGTCGCGATATTTTAACCCCTCCTGTTCCCATCGCAAGGAGAAGCCGCCCGCAACGCCGCCAGTCGGTTCGCCTACTCCACCAGGTCGGGCACGAACTCGTGGATATCTGGCAGGTTGCGGTAGCGCTCGTCGAGATCGAGCCCGTACCCAACGACGAAGACGTCGTCGATCTCGAGCCCGAGGAAGTCCACCGGTATCTCTACCGTGCGGCGCGCTGGCTTCGACAGCAGGGCGACGATCCGCACACTGCGCGGGTGCCGAGCACGGATGAGGTCCATCAGGTCGGCCAGTGTCGTGCCAGTGTCGACAATGTCCTCGACGATCAGCACGTCACGGTCCCGGACGTCGATGGTGATGTCCTTGACGAGAACAACCGAGCCCGAGCTGACCGTGCTCCTGCCATAGCTCGAGGCCTGGATGAAATCGATTTCGTGCGTCCCCGAGATGCTTCGCGTGAGGTCGGTGAAGAAGTACACGCAGCCCTTGAGCACTCCGACGAAGACCGCCGATCGTCCGTCCAGCTCGGCCTCGATCTCGGCCGCGAGCCGCTTGACCACCTCTGCGATCCTCTCCCTGGGAACAACGACCCTGCCGATCATGGAAAACCTCCCGCCCGTTGCCGATTTGCGACCATGCGGTGTATCCTAGCTCCACGAGATGGCCGAGGTCGACGTGAGTCAGCTCAGTGGGCGGTACACCGCCACCTCCGACCGCTTCCGGTCGCTGTGGACCTTCTATCAGTTTCTCGGCGGGGTCTACAAGCACCAGAACCTCGGCCCGGTTCCGTTCACCTTCGATTTTCACGCGCTTTCCAAGCGGATCCAGGATCTGGTCCCGGTTCTTGCCCTCCCGGACTCGACGCACGCCACCCGCGAGCTCGACCAGATCGAGCGCGAGCTGGTCCGGATCCACGGCGAGCTCGCCCGTACCGAGGCCGATTTCCCTCCCTCGCTGCTACGCCGTTTCTTCGACCACCTCAAGCGTCAGGACCAGAAAATCCTGTTTGCCCTGGCCAAGTTCTACCTCCAGGGCAGCGAGCTCGACGGCGACACCCTCGACAAGCTCGACATCCTGCTCACCCGCCTCTCGGAGCTTCCGCTGGACAACGGCAAAGTGGTCTCCCGCAGTCGCCAGGAGCTGCTCAGTGGATTCGAGCGACTCGCCGAGCTGACCAGCCACGAGCCTCTGAACTCGGCCGAGGAGAACGAACTGCGCGATCAGCTCGCCGGCTTCCGCAAGGAGCTCGAGCAGATCTCGAGCTTTGGCGATCTCCTCTCGTCGCAGCTCTACGACCGCTACCGGGCCTTCAAGCAAGGCCTGGGAGCTTCCCTCCTCGACCCGAGCGTCCTGGTCGAGGTCATCGCGACCAACATCGAAGCCAAGAACCGCTTTCGGGAGCTCTATCAGGATGAAGAGGTCCGGATCCTCGAGGACACCAACCGAATCTTCGAGATCGAGCGCTACCTCGAGCGCAACCCCGGACTCGCACATGCCGAGCTTCGTCGCCAGATCGAGGCCTTTCGGCGCTTCCGCATCCGCTTCGACTCCGGCCGTAAAGAGGACAACGTCAAGCGCGAGGACATCCTCGACCTTCGTCAGGCGATGACCCGGGTCCTCGAGAGCTTTGAGCCGGGCGCCGGAGCGAAGGCACCGCCGAGCGCCACGACCTTCTCTGGCGAGGAGATCGCAGTTCACGACGTGCTCGATCTCCCGGTGCAAGCGAACCCCGAGCAGGATCCCCACCCGGTCGCGCCTGAGGCGCTGGTGTTCCCCGAGGAGGAGCCGCGCGGCGAGTCTTTCGCCGACCTCCTGCCCGCGGACCCACTGCTCAACGAGACCCTGCACAAAGTCATGTTCGCACTCGAGCTCGTGGTCTGGGATCACGCGCCGGAGCAGGCTGCCTTCGCCAAGGAGCTCCACCACCTCCATCTCGAACCATGGGAGGTCGGAGCCTACCGGAGGCTGGTCGAGCAGCAGGTTGCCGAGGGAAGCTTGGGCTGGGAGCTCGAGCGTTTTTTCATCACCAGCGCCGCGCTCCGGGTGAAGATGGAAGAGGAGGCGGAAGAGGTTGCCCGCCTCGCGCGCAGCACCGGCGCGGACCGGCTGTACGAGATCCTCGAGCGTTCCGCGCAAAGCCTCGAGCGGGCACGGGAGATCGACCGGCGCTTCCACTGGTTCATCGAGGACATGTTGTATCGCGGCGACACCATTCACCTCGAGCAGGTCTACCGCTCTCACTTCCGCTTCATGCGCGCCTTCTCCCAGCTGTGGCTCGACCACCAGGAGAACGGCGGCATCACTCCGCTCTGACCCGCACCGGGCTCACACCCCCTCCGATTCGTCAGATGCTGGATCTTGCGCGCCGGACCGCCTTGAGGTAGACAGCTGGGCGTGAGCAGCCCCGACACCGACACGCTTCCACGCTGTGCGGGCCCTGTGAGACGACTGCTCGCGACCCTTGCCGACATGGTCGTGTTCATCGCGATCAGCATCGCGCTGGGCTGGCCGTTGTACCGCTCGCTGCTGCCTTTGATCGGATCTCATCCCAGCTACGACACGGTCGTCGCGGCCCTGGCCGAGCCGCGGTGGCTGAACCACGCGGCCGGCATCCTCGGGCTCTGGATCGCGTTGTGGCACGCCTACTTCGTGGTCGGCTGGGGGCTTCTCGGCGCGACCCCGGGCAAGTGGCTGCTCGGGCTGCGGGTCGTCGACCACAGGCGCCGCTATCCAGTCGGCGCGTCCCGCGCCTTTCTGCGTCTGGCGGCCTACTCGGTCAGCTCGGCCTCGCTGGGCATCGGCCACCTGCTGGTCTTGCTCCGTCGCGACCACCGCGCGCTGCATGATATCCTCGCCGGCACCCGCGTCGTGCGCACTCGTTACGCGCGCGCGATGGCGCGCGGTCCGGAACCGTCCACCCAGCCGGCGCCGACCCGCCAACCCGACGACGACGAGACCGACCCGAACGCCGGAGATCAGACCGCATGAAGGAGTTGGACGCTCGCCCTCTCGCCTGCCCCGGTCCCGTCATCGAGCTCCGCAAGCTGCTCGAGAACGGTGAACGCGAAATCCGTGTCCTGGTCGCCGATGAGCTCTCCCGGTCGAATGTCGAACGCTTCGCCATTTCGCGGCGGGCACAGGTGACCGGATCGCCGGCTGAAGGGGGCGGCTTCGCACTCGTGGTCCGCGCTCCGACCCCCGCCGCCGCGGAAGCTCTTGGCGGGGATCCCGAGCTCTCCTGCGAGCTCCCGGACAGCGATCGAGGGCCGCGAGGGTTGGTCGTCCAGGTCGGCTCCTCGACCATGGGCTCGGGCGACGACGAGCTCGGCGCGATCCTGATGCGATCGTTCCTCAAGACGCAGGTGCAGCTCCCGCGCCTGCCCGACAGCGTGATCTTCTACAACACCGGCGTCCGGTTGTGCTGCGAAGGCTCGCCCCTGCTCGAGGACCTTGCGGCGCTTTCGGTGGCAGGGGTCGAGATCATCGCCTGTGGCACCTGCCTCAACTTCTTCGACCTCGGCTCGAAGCTCCGCGTGGGGCGTGTGACCGACATGCTCGAGATCGCCACTCGGCTGGCCGCGGCCGGCCACATCATCCGCCCGTGACCTCGGCACTCCTCGAAGGCTACCTCGACCACGCCGCCACCTCGATGCCCAAGGCGCCGGGCGTCGTCGAGGCCGTCGCCGAGTGCCTGCGCTCCGGCGCCGGCAACCCCGGCCGCGGCGGGCACCGGCTCGCGGTCGCTGCGACGAGAACCGTCGAAGACGCCCGCGAGCGCGTCGCCCGCCTGCTCGGCGGCGACCCCGAGCGGAGCATCTTCGGACCCGGGGCGACCGCGCTCCTCAACGCGGTGCTGACCTCTCGGCTTCGCCCCGGCGACCGGGTCGTGGTCAGCGCCCTCGAGCACAACGCCGTCATGCGCCCGCTGCGCGCCCTCGAGCAGCGCCTCGGCCTCCGCATCCGGGTCCTTCGAGGCAGCGAATCGTGCGGCGTCCCCGACGGCGGGGAGGCCGCCTCGGCCGTGGCCGAGGAAGCGACACGACTGGTGGTCGTCACCCATGCGAGCAACGTCAGCGGGGCGGTCCTGCCCGTGGCCGACATCGCCGAGCGCGTCGCTCCGGTGCCGGTCCTGGTCGACGGCGCGCAGTCGGCCGGGAGCATACCGGTCGACTTCTGCGCCGTCGGCGCGGCCGCGTGGGTATGCTCCGCCCACAAGGGGCTCCTGGCGCCTCAGGGCCTCGGCGTGCTCCTGCTCGCATCCGGCTTCGACATCGAGCCCTTCATCTTCGGCGGGACCGGCTCGCGCTCCGACAGCGAGGACATGCCCGTGATGCTGCCCGACCGACTCGAGGCCGGCACGCCCAACGTCCCCGCGACGGCCGGGCTGGCAGCGGCCTGCCGGTGGCTCGAGGCCGAGGGCGTCACGAACCTCCACCGACGCACCGCGGCGCTCGCCCGCGCGGCGATCGACGAGCTTTCTGCGCTGCCCGGCATCCACGTGCTCGACGCCGGATCAGAGCGCCTGGCGACCTTTTCCTTCACCGTCGAGGGCGGCGACTGTGGCGAGATCGCCCACCGCCTCGACCGAGACCACGGCCTCCTGCTCCGCGCCGGGCTGCACTGTGCGCCCGCGGCCCACCGGAGGTTCGGGACCTTCCCGGATGGTGCGCTCCGAGTTGCCATCGGGCCCTTCACCCCTCCTTCCGCGCTCGAACGCCTGGTTTCCTCGATCCGGTCCCTCGACCGGCCGACTCGGCCGCGTTGACGCCTCCCGCGGTTCGTGTGAGGCTTTGCCGGGGGCGGACAGGCCGCGGCGACGCCAAGCGCCCACGGAGGAGGCATGGCCAGATCCGATCGTGACCTGCTGGTTGTCTTCAGCACCGTGCAGCGGGTCATGCGCGCCGAGCGGGCCGCGTGCGAGCGCGGACTCGACGTCGACGTCATCCCGGCGCCACGCGCGGTCTCGTCCGAATGCGGCGTCGTGCTCGAGATGCTCAGGAGCGACGCGTTGTCGCTGACTGGCCTGTGCGCCGAGCTTGGATTTGAGCCGGACAGCGTCTATCGGCTCTCGGGCGGCGCCTGGCTGCCGAGCTCCGTCGACGCTGCCGACGTGCCGCCGGTCGCGCTGACCCGGCACACAGCCTACGGCGGCTGCGGCGCGAAGCTCTCGAAGGGCGACCTGGCCACCGTCCTGTGCGGTCTCCCGCGCCTCGAGTCGCCCGACCTCTTGGTCGGAATCGAGCGCGCCGACGACGCCGGTGTGGTCCGGGTGGCGCCAGATCTCGCCCTGATCCACACCGTCGACTTCTTCCCACCGATGGTCGACGACCCGTTCAGCTTCGGCCGCATCGCGGCCGCCAACGCGCTGTCTGACGTCTACGCCATGGGCGGCCGCCCCCTCGCTGGGATGAACCTGATCAGCTTTCCCCTCGCTCAGTTCTCACGCGACGTGCTCAAGGAGATCCTGCGCGGCGGGCTCACCGCGCTTGAAGAGGCCGGGGCTGTCCTCGCCGGAGGCCACACCATCGAGGGTCAGGAGCTGCTCTACGGTCTGGCGGTAACCGGCACCGTCCATCCCGACCGGATCTGGCGCAACGGCGGCGCGGCTCCGGGCGACGTCCTCGTGCTCACCAAACCGCTCGGCAGCGGGCTGATCACGACCGCCGCCAAGGCCGAGCTCGCACGGCCCGAGGACCTGGCCGGCGCGGTCCGCTGGATGGCGACCCTGAACCGGGAGGCGGCGGAGTCGGCGGCCGGCGTCGCGCCGAACGCGGTCACCGACGTTACCGGGTTCGGCCTCGTCGGCCACGGGGCCGAGATGGCCGAGGCCAGCGGGCTCACCCTCGAGATCAGTCTCGCTTCCCTGCCGGCGATGCCCGGCGCCCTCGAGGCTGCAGCGCAGGGCCTCGTCCCGGCGGGCACGGCCAAGAACCGGCGCAGCCTGGCCGAGGTCTGCGCGATTCCCCCCGGCGCCGACCCCCTCAGGGTCGACCTCGCCTTCGACCCGCAGACCTCGGGCGGCCTCCTGGTCGCGTGCGCACCGGAGTCTGCGGACCGACTGCTGCGCTCGCTTCCCGGGGCCGCTGTCATCGGGAGGGCCATGGAGGGCGCCGCGGGCGTCGTCCGGCTCGTGGCATACTGACAGGCCGGGAGCGGAGGGGCCAACCAGTGCACGAGATGGGCGTCGCGATCGAGATCTACCGCACCTGCCGCGAGGCGGTCCGCGGCCATGGTTCGGGCCGCCTCGAAAAGGTGCGGCTAGCCGTCGGCGAGCTGTCCGCGGTCGAGCCCGACCTGATCACCTTCGCCTGGGAAGCGGTCACGGTGGACACCCCGGACGAGGGCTGCGAGCTCGAAGTCGAGTGGTGCCCGGCGCGCCAGCACTGCTCGGCCTGCGCCGCCGCCAAGACGCGTTCCGAGGGCAGCTGGCTCCGGCTCTGCCCGGACTGCGGAGCCCCGCTGACCGTCGAGGGGGGTGATGAGCTCGACGTGCTCGAGGTCACGTTCGTGACCGACGACGAGGTCCCCGCCGGGACGGACGAATCCGACGGCGGGCGGAAGGAGCTGCGATGAAGCAGATCGTCACCGTTCGCCGACGCGCCCTCGCCGCCAACGACGAGCAGGCCGACGTTCTGCGCCGCCGCTTCGAGAACGCCGGCACCCTGGTGGTCAACCTCATCTCGTCCCCCGGATCGGGCAAGACGACGCTGCTCGAGGAGACCGTGCGACGTCTCTCGGGCGATCTCAAGCTGGCCGTGATCGAGGGTGACGTCGCGACCGAGAACGACGCCAACCGATTGCGTGCGCTCGGGGTCCCCGCGCACCAGGTGCTCACCGGCGGCGCCTGCCACCTGGACGCGCGCCAGGTCGCCGGCGCGCTCGAGGTCGCGAGCCTGCTGCCCGCCGACATCCTGTTCATCGAGAACGTTGGCAACCTGATCTGCCCGACCACCTACGACCTCGGCGAAGACTTCAAGATCGTCGCGTTATCGGTCACCGAGGGCGACGACAAGCCGGTCAAGTACCCCGCGATCTTCGCCCGCGCGGACGTCGCGGTGGTCACCAAGAGCGATCTGCTCCCGCACGTCCGCTTCGACCTCTTGTCGGTCCGGCGCCAGGTCGCAACACTCAACCCCTCCGGCACCCTCCTGGTCACCTCGGCAACGACCGGCGACGGGATGGACGCCTGGTGCGCACTGCTGCTCGGATGGCTCGCCGCCAAGCGAACGGAAAGGGGCGCGGCGCCCAGTTGAATCGGCTCCGCCTGCACTGCATCGGAGCGGTCCAGGGGGTGGGCTTCCGGCCGACCGTGTACCGCGTGGCGACGACGCTCGGGCTCGCCGGATGGGTCGCCAACGACGCCCGCGGCGCCATCGTCGAGGTCGAGGGACCGCCCCAGGTCGTGGCCGGGTTCGAACGGGCGTTGCGCGAGCAGCTGCCCCCCCTCGCCCGCCTCGACGGCCTCACCGTTGAGCCCATTCCTGCAACCGGCGAGATCGGCTTTGAGGTCCGGGCTTCCGAGCCTGGCCCTCGAGCCGGCGCACTCGTGCCCCCCGACGCGGCGCTGTGTGCCGACTGCCGGCATGACATAGAGGACGCCTCCGACCGCCGCCACCACTACCCGTTCACGACCTGCACCAACTGCGGACCGCGCTTCTCCCTCGTACGCCGCCTACCCTACGATCGCCACCAGACCTCGATGGCGTGCTTCCCGTTCTGCCCGGCATGCGCGGCCGAGTACGCTGATCCCGGCGACCGCCGCTTCCACGCCGAGCCGGTGTGCTGCCCCGCCTGCGGCCCGCGGCTGTGGCTCGCCGCGTCCGACGGCCGCGAGCTCGCCGCCGGGCAGGCGGCGCTCACCGCCGCGCGGGACCTGCTCCGCGACGGTCGGGTCCTGGCCGTCAAGGGTCTCGGCGGATTCCAGCTCGCCTGCCGGGCCGACCGCTGCGAGCCCGTGATTCTCCTGCGCGAGCGCAAGCGACGCCCGAGCAAGCCGTTCGCCGTCATGGTTCGCGACCTCGAGACCGCCCGGGGGTTGGTCGACTTGTCAGGCGAGGACGAGGCCCTCATGACCTCGGCGCGGTCCCCGGTCGTGCTCGCGATCGCCCGGCGCTCCAGCCTCCTCAGCGTCCAGGTGGCCCCCGGCCTCGAGGACCTTGGTGTGCTCCTGCCAACCACCCCGCTCCACGTCGAGCTCCTCCGCGACTCGAGCCTTCCACCGCTGGTGATGACCTCCGGCAACGTCTCCGACGAGCCGATCTGCCGCGGCAACCGGGAGGCGCTCGAGAGACTCGGAGGTCTCGCCGACGCCTTCCTGCTCCACGACCGCGATGTCGTGCGAAGGGTCGACGACTCGGTCGTGCGCACCTCGGCAGCGGGGCCCTTCATGGTCCGCCGGGCGCGCGGTTGGGTCCCGGAGCCGATCGCGATGCCGGTGGCGACCGAGCGCCCGATGCTCGCGGTCGGCGGCCACCTGCAGGTCACGGCCTGCCTGGCGGTCGGCGACCAGGCCTTTCTCACTCAGCACGTCGGCGACCTCGACACCGAGCCGGCACGGCGCTTCCTGGTCGAGGTCATCGAAGGGCTCGAGGACTTTCTCCAGGTGCGGGCAGGGGTCGTGGTCGCCGACTGCCACCCGGACTACCCCTCCAGACTGCTCGCGCGCGAGCTGGCCGAGGAGCGCGGCGCCGAGCAGGTCGAGGTCCAGCACCATCTCGCGCATGCCGTCGGCGTGCTCGCCGAGCACGGCCGGACCCCGGAAATCGGCCAGCGCGTGCTCGCGGTCGTGCTCGATGGCACCGGGTACGGGCCCGACGCGACCGCCTGGGGCGGCGAGTGGCTCGACCTCGACGGCGATCTTGCGTGGTCGCGAGTGGCACATCTCGAGCCGCTCCCTCTGGTTGGCGGCGAGAGAGCCGTGCGCGAGCCGTGGCGGGTCGCCGTCGCCGCCCTGGCCGCGACCGGTCTCCTCGAGACACTCGACGAGCTGCCAATCGCTGGCACCGTCCCGCAGAGGCTTCTGCACGAGGTCGGCCGACTGGCGGCGCATCCTTCGTGGCCAAGAGCGAGCGGAGCCGGCCGCCTGTTCGAGGCCTTCGGCGCCCTGCTCGGCCTGGCGGCAACCAACCGCTGGGAGGGCGAGGCCGCAATGCGGCTGGAGTCGCTCGCCTCGACGGCGGGACGCGCGGAGGCGTGGCCCGAGGTGGACCTCGGGCCTCCCCACGCGGTCATCCTGCCGTCGAGCGCTCTGATCGCCGCCGGTGCTCGACGCCTGCTCGCCGGCGAAGAGCCGGCACGGGTCGCCGCCGGCTTCCACGCGACCTTCGCCGAGCTCGCCTGCAACCTGAGCGCCCGGGTCGCGCCCCGCGGTTCGAAGACCGTCGCCCTGGGCGGCGGCTGCCTGGTCAACCGGCACCTCCGCGGGCTGCTCACGGAGGGTCTCGACCGTCTCCGTTTCGAGCCCCTTCTTCCGCGACGACTGCCGCCCGGCGACGGCGGCCTCGCGTACGGCCAGGTCGCGGCGGCTGCGCTGGCCCGGGCGCGGGGCTCGCGCCTGTCACCTGCTCCGCGTGGGGTATGATCGGCGGCAGAGGACCATTCGCGATGCGCGCGGCGTCGGCCGTGCCCAAGGAGGGCGCCCGAGGATGTGTCTCGCAATTCCCATGGTGCTGACCGAGCGCACCGAGCTCGACGGCGTCGTCGAGCTGGACGGCGTGCGCCGCACGATTTCCCTGATGTTGCTGCCCGACGCCGAGGTCGGCGATCACCTCCTGATCCATGCCGGCTTTGCAATCGGGTCGGTCGATGCCGAAGAGGCCGCCAAGACGCTCGAGATCCTGCGCGAGTTCGCCGACAACATGGAGGCGCTGTGAGCACAGCGGGGCAGCGGCGGACCGTCGACGGGCTGCTGCGGTCCATCCGCGCCGAGTCCGTGGGCGTGGGTCGCAATCTGACCTTCATGGAGGTGTGCGGGACCCACACCCACAGCGTCGGCAAGGCCGGGCTGCGACGGCTGCTGCCTCCAGGCGTACGGCTCGTTTCTGGTCCCGGATGCCCGGTGTGCGTGACGCCAGTCGGATTCCTCGACAACGCGATCGCCCTGTCCCGCCTGCCCGACACCATCATCGCGACCTTCGGCGACCTGATGCGGGTGCCGTCGAGCACGACCAGCCTCGAGCGCGCCCAGGCCGAAGGGGCCTCGGTGCGCGTGGTGTACTCGCCACGCGACGCCGTCGCGCTCGCGCGCCAGAGACCGGATTTTCGGGTGATCTTCCTCTCAGTAGGGTTCGAGACCACGACCCCGACCATCGCCGGCGCCCTTGCCGAGGCCGAGATCGACGGCGTCGGCAACTTCATGATCCTGGCCGGCAACAAGATCATTCCGCCAGCGATGGAGGCCCTCGTCCACGACGAGGAGCTCAGCCTCGACGGGTTTCTCCTCCCCGGGCACGTCTCGGTGATCACCGGCTGGCATGCATTCCGCTTCCTCGCCTCCGAGCACGGCCTGCCCGGCGCGGTGGTCGGCTTCCAGCCGATCGACATCCTCCACGGCCTGCTCGAGCTGGTCCGCCAGCAGCGCACTCCCGAACGCACCGTTGTCAACCTCTACGGCCGCGTCGTCAGCGCCGAGGGCAACCGGGCCGCCCAGAGGCTGGTCGAGCGGATGTTCACACCTGCGACCACGGCCTGGCGAGGCTTCGGCGAGATCCCCGCCTCGGGTCTCGTGCTCCGCCCCGAGTGGGCGCACCGCGATGCGGCGCGAATCGAAGTCGAGCTCCCGGAGCCGCAAGAACCCGTCGGTTGCCGCTGCGGCGACGTCCTGCGTGGGGTCATCGACCCGCCCGAGTGCCCGATCTTCGGCTCCAGCTGCACCCCGGACGAGCCGGTCGGCGCCTGCATGGTCTCGACCGAGGGCACCTGCGCCGCCTGGTACCGGCACGAGGGCCTGGAGACGTTCCAGTGAGCCGCACTCCGGCTCGACTCCTGCTCGCCCACGGCGCCGGCGGACGCCTGACCCGCGAGCTGGTGACCGGAACCTTCCTCGCAGCGCTCGACAACCCGCTGTTGGCGACGCTCACCGACGCCGCCATCCTGCCCGACCTTCCCGGGGGCCGGCCCGCGCTCACCACGGACGGCTTCGTGGTCGACCCGCCGGTCTTTCCGGGAGGCGACCTCGGCTACCTCAGCGTGTGCGGCACCGTCAACGACCTCGCCATGGTCGGCGCCCGGCCGCTGTGGCTGACCTGGTCGCTGATCCTCGAGGAGGGCGTCGACGGCGAGCTCATCGATACGTGCGTCGCCGGCGCGGCCCGCGCCTGCGCCGAGGCCGGCGTCGCCGTAGTCGCCGGAGACACCAAGGTCGTACCTCGGGGCAAGGGCGACCGAATCTTCGCCGTCACTGCGGGCCTCGGCGTCGTCCCCCCGGAACGAGAAGTCAACGACTTCCGCATCGTCCCCGGCGACCTGATCGTGGCCTCCGGTCCGCTCGGCGACCATGGCGCGACGATCATGGCCTGCCGGCACGCCATAGCCGGCAGCGGCCTGCGCTCGGACTGCGCACCGGTCAACGGCATGATCGAGGCGCTCTTCGAAGCTGGCATCGAGGTCCACAGCCTCCACGATCCGACCCGCGGCGGCACGGTCACTGTCTGCCACGAGGTTGCCGAGCGGTCCGGCCACGCCATCCTCCTCCACGAGGCCAGCCTCCCGGTCCGACCGCAGGTGCGCGCAGTGTGCGAGCTGCTCGGCCTCGAGCCCCTCGGCCAGGCCTGCGAGGGGCGTGCGCTGGCCTGGATCGCGGCGGCGGACGCCGAGCGCGCAGTTGCGGTCTTCGACCGGCACACGCCTGGCGGCGGCGCGGCCGTGATCGGGCGGGTCGAAGCGCGCAGCGGTCGTCGGCCGGCGGTTCTGCTCGAGACCGTCATCGGCGGACGGCGGCCAGTCGACCTCCCCTCCGGTTCCGAGTTGCCGAGGATCTGCTGAGCATGGTCCCCGCCTCACCTCTCCGGACGGAGCCGTCGGCACGATGAGGATCGCCGCCGTCGGCGCCGCGTTGCCGCCGCACGCCTACGATCAGGCGACGCTGTTCGCGGCCTTGAGCGAGCACTGGGGCACTCGCCACTACAACCTCGACCGCCTCGAGGCCCTGCACCGCAACGTCCTCGTCGGGGGCCGGCACCTGGCGCTCCCGATCGAGGCCTACCCAGCATTGGAGAACTGGGGTCAGGCCAACGACGCCTGGATCCGCGTGGCGCAGGAGGTTGGCGCCGATGCGATCCGCGACGCCCTCGCCGGGTCCGGGCTCGGGGTTGCAGATGTCGGCGCGCTGTTCTTCGTCTCCACCACCGGCCTCGCGACGCCGTCGATCGATGCTCGGATCGTCAACCGCCTCGGTCTCCCGAACCATATCTGCCGGGTGCCGATCTTCGGCCTCGGCTGCGCCGCCGGCGCCGCCGGCATCGCGCGCGCCGCCGACTGGGTCAAGGCGTGGCCCGACCGGGTCGCGGTCCTGCTCTCGGTCGAGCTGTGCTCCCTGACACTCCAGCGCGAGGACCTCTCGATCCCCAACCTGATCGCGAGCGGCCTGTTCGGCGACGGGGCGGCCGCCGCGGTCGTGGTCGGCTGCGAGCTTCCCTGCGACGGCCCCGAGGTGGTCGCGACGAGGTCGGTCTTCTACCCCGACACCGAGCGTGTGATGGGCTGGGACATCTCGGAACGGGGCTTTCACATCGTGCTCTCTGCCGAGGTTCCCGAGATGGCCCGCCGGCACCTGCGCCGCGACGTCGACGCGTTCCTTGCCGCGCACGACCTGTGCCGCGCCGACATCGCCTCCTGGGTCTCCCATCCCGGCGGACCGAGGGTCCTCGAGGCGGTGCAGGAGGCGCTCGAGCTTCCCGCCGACGCGCTCGAGCTGTCGTGGCGCTGCCTTCAAGAGATGGGCAACGTGTCGTCGACCACGGTGCTGATGGTGCTGCGCGACACCATGGCCACGCGCCGGCCGCCACCAGGCACGTGGGGTATGCTGCTCGCCATGGGCCCCGGCTTCTGCTCCGAGCTCGTGTTGCTGCGCTGGTAGGGCTCCACTCCACCCTGGGAGGACACAGTGACCGACAGCGAGATCCTCGCTGGCATCGTGGCGGTCGCGCGCCGGCACCTGTCCCTCGACGGGCCAATCGGCCTCGACACCCGCCTCGCCGAGGACCTCGAGCTCGATTCGATCCAGCTCCTGACGCTGGCGGTCGAGGTCGAAAACCGCTTCCAGGTCTGCCTCGACCCCGAGGCCGACGCCTCGATCTCAACGGTCCGCGACCTCGTCGACGCCGTGCGAGGCCGCCTTGCAGGCTAGCCTGCACTTCTCGCCAGCTCCCGGTTGCAGGCACCGATGTGACTGCCATTGTGGGCCCTCTCGCAACGTGGGCTGGTGAGAAATGCAGGCTGAGACGCTTACGGGGCTCCTCGAGCACGCCGCCCGCTATCCCGAGGTCCACCTCGCGGTGACCGATCGCCGCGAGCGCGACCTCGAGCGCTCGTGGGCCGCGATTCTCGAGGACGCCCTCACCGGCTGCGCCGGGCTGCAGACGATCGGTGTCGAGCCAGGCGACCGCATCGGTCTGATCTACCCGACCGGTTTCGACTTCCTCGCGGCCTTCTTCGGTGTGGCGCTCGCCGGCGCGATCCCGGTCCCGCTCTACCCCCCGGTTCGCCTCGGACGGCTCGACGAGTACCAGGGGCGCACCGGCGCCATGCTCACGGCGGCCGGCGCCGTGGCGGTGCTTGTCGACTCCCGGGTTGGGCGGCTGATCGGCCCCGCCGTACTCGCCGCCCGACCGAGGCTTGGCGTCCGCTGCCTCGACGACCTGCCACAGGGGTCGGCCACACCGGTCGAGCGGGGACCCGACGAACTCGCCCTCGTGCAGTTCTCCTCCGGCACCACGGTCGAACCCAAACCGGTCGCCCTCAGCCACCGGGCAGTGGTCGGCCAGTCGCGCCTGCTCAACCTCCTGTGGCCCGACACCGACGAGCTACGCCAGTCGGGCGTCAGCTGGCTGCCGCTCTACCATGACATGGGTCTGATCGGGTGCATCCTGCCTGCTCTCGAACGGCCAGGACCGCTGACGCTCATTCCACCGGAGCTCTTCGTCAGCCGACCCGCAGTCTGGTTGCGTGCGATCTCGCGGCGGCAGGCGACCATCTCGCCCGCGCCCAACTTCGCCTTCGGTCTCGCGGTCGACAAGATCCGCGACGAGGAGCTCGACGGAGTCGACCTGTCGAGCTGGCGGGTCGCGCTGTGCGGCGCCGAACCGGTCGATCCCGAGATCCTGCGGTCCTTCCAGCGCCGGTTTGCCCGCTGGGGCTTCAGGCCCGAGGCTCTCACGCCGGTGTATGGCCTCTCGGAAGCGGCGCTCGCCGTGACCTTTTCCGACCCGCACCGGTTGTTCACCTCGCTCCAGCTGGACCGCATAGCCCTCTCGGAGCGGGGAGAGGCGCTCCTCGACCCAGACGGCCGCGAGATCGTCTCGGTCGGACGGCCGCTCCCGGGCTTCGCCGTGCGCATCGTCGGCGACGACGGCGACGACCTTTCCGACGGGCTGGTCGGCCGCGTCTTGGTCTCCGGACCCACACTGATGTCCGGCTACCTCGACCGCCCCGACCTCACCGCCGCGGCGCTTTGCAACGGCTGGTTGGACACCGGCGACCTCGGATTTCTCGCCCACCAGGAGCTCTACCTCACCGGCAGGAAGAAGGACGTCCTGATCCTGAACGGTCGCAACCATGCGCCCGACGAGGCCGAGCGCGCCGCCGCCTCGGTCGAGGGCGCCCGCCCCGGCTGTGCGGTCGCCGCGAGCTGGCAAGCCGAAGGCGCCGCGACCGAGCGGCTGCTGATCCTGGTCGAGGCCCGAGCGACCACGCCGATCGAGCACTGGGATCTCCTCCGGACCCTCGCAGCTCAGGCCGTGGCCCGGGCGACCGGACTGTTCGCGGACGACACCGTCGTCGTGGCCCCGGGCACCCTGCCGCGGACGTCGTCGGGGAAGCTGCGTCGGCACGATGCCCTCCGCAGGTGGCTGGATGGGGAGCTCTCCCCGCCCACCAGCGTCGGCCCGGTCCGTCTCGCCGGAGCCATGGTGCGATCGCGCCGCGCGCTCGCTCAGCTCGATCGCGACAGAAAGCGCCGCTCCTGACGATGAGCATTCTATCGAGGCCCTCGGGCAGACGCCGGTTCGCGGCCGTGCTGTTGGCCGCCGCCGGCCTCGCCGCTCTCCCCGGGATTGCCAGGCTGCACGTCGATAACCGGCTCGAACGGTGGGCCTCGCACGACGGCGACGATGCGGCTCGGTACCAGGACTTCACCGCGAGCTTCGGCAGCGACGAGTTCGTCCTCGTGGCGGCGTGGGGTCGACCTCTGTTCGATCCCGACAACCTCGGCGCCCTGCTCGACGCCGCCGAGGCGCTCGAGAAGGTGCCCGGCATCACCCGTGTACAGGGGCTCCCGATGGTCTGGCGCGACCTCTTCGGCGCGGAGGACCCGGAGGCGTTCGCCGCCGAGGTGGCGTCGACGCCGCTCTACAGGAACCTTCTGGTGTCGAAAGACCTGCGGACCGCCGGGTTGCTCGCCGAGGTCACGGTCAACGCCGACCCGCGCACCCGGCTCAGCATCATGGCGGGGGTACGCGCCGCGGTCGAGGGCCTCGACCGCGCCGGCTTCACGACCGCGACTGTCGGCTCGACCGTCCTCATCACCGAGCTCGACCGCCTCTCCGCCGCCGAGGCCAGACGGACGGTCCCGATCGCCCTGATCGCCTCGCTCGCGATGCTGCTTCCGCTGGTCAGGTCGTGGCGCGCTGCCGTGGTCGCGGTCGCGTCCGCGGCTCTGGCGGTGCTCATCACCCTCGGCGCCCTCGGCTGGTCGGGCCGAAACCTGACGATGCTGAGCGCAGCGCTGCCCGCCCTGCTCTGGGTGCTGGCGCTGTCGAACATCGTCCACATCCTGGCCCGCTACCAGCGCCATCGCGCCACAATGCCTGCAGGCGAGTCGCTCCACCTTGCCCTTGCCGAGGCGGCGGCACCGTGCGCGCTGTCCGCCGTCACCACGGCCCTCGGGTTTGGGTCGTTGGTGGTGTCCTCGCTCGGCCCGGTCCGTGAGCTCGGGATCGCGGCAGCGGCCGGCATCCTGATCGCCCTTGCCGTCAATCTCACGGTTGGACCCGAGCTCATCCTGCGTCTCGACCCGCCGGGAACGCGACCCCGCAGCGTGACAAGGCGTTCGCGCCCTACCCTCGTCCCACCCGCCCGACACCCCTGGCCGGTCGTCGCGGCAGCCGGGCTGCTCATCGTCGCCGCCGTGGCTGTGCTGCCGCGGATCGGCCTCGCCGCGAACCCTTTGCGGTTCCTGCCGAAGGACGACCGACTGGTCCGAGACTATGGGGAGGTCGGGAGGCGCCTGACCGGCTTCCACACCGTCGAGACCGTCGTCAATCTCCCGTCGACCTGGTATGACCCGAAGACGTGGCCCGTGCTCGACGGCCTCGCTGCGACCCTCGCGGCGTCCCCCGCCGTCGCGCGCGTCGTTTCTCCCCTCGACCTGCTGCGCGAGTCACGTCGCTGGCAGACGTCGAGCGAGTCTGGTGGATGGTCGCTGCCGGCGTCCGAGGCGGAGGCAGAGCGGCTCATCGCCGGCCTTCCGGACGAGGCGGCTTCGTCGCTGACGACTCTGGTGGCCGGCCATGGACGGCGGGTCCGCCTGTCTGCGGTCGTCAACGACATGGACGAGGCAGCGACGCTGGACCTTGCAGCACGTGCGCGAGCGGCCATCGCCAGGCTCCCGAAGGGGTACGGCGGCGAGGTCACCGGGCTCGTCCTGCGTCTGGTCGAGGGCCAGCGCGACCTCGTCAGGACCCAGCTCGCGAGCCTCGGTCTCGCCGTCCTGGTCGTGTTCGGGACGGTCGCCCTCGGGCTCGGTTCTGTGCGTCTCATGCTGGTCTCGGTCGTGCCCAATCTGGCGCCCGTGCTCGCCGCGCTCGCGGCCATGGCGGTGACCGGCCTGCATCTCGATACCGCCACCGTCATGACGGCCAGCGTGGCGCTCGGAATCGCGGTCGACAACACCCTCCACCAGCTCGTCGCCTACCGCCGCTTGGCGGGCACGTTGAAGCCGCGCGAAGCCGCCTCGGCCGCGGTCCGCGAGGTCGGCTGGGCGATGATCGTGACCACCGCGACCGCGAGCGCGGGATTCCTCGCGCTGACCGCGGCGGATTTTCTCCCGATCCGCGATTTCGGGCTGCTCGCGTCGGTCGCGATGGCGGTCGCCCTCGCTGCTGACCTCGTGCTCGTCCCGGCGCTGCTCGCGCTCGGGCTCGGCGGCGAACGACGGCAGACCGCACGAGTCGCCACATGAGCCCGCCTCGCCTCGCGTCAACGGTCCTCTCGGTACTGGTCGCTGCCGCGTCCACAGTTGGCGGATCGACCCTCGAGGCCCGGCCGGAAACCTCCTCGCTGCTGCGAATCGCGATTGAGGCGCCATCTTCGGCGCCGGAAAGTCGCAGCTGGAGTCCTTCTACTTCAAGGACTTCCGGCGCCGCATCTCACGCCTCCTCCCGATTCTCGTTTCGCGGGGGGTTCCAGGCCGGGTCTCTAGGGACCAGTCTTGACGAGGCCGCCAGGTCATGGGACCTCGACGCCGCCGAGGGCGTCCGCGTGGCGACCCGCGCGGCGGCCGAGGCCGGCGATCCGGCGGCGCGCTTCGTGCACGCTCGCGCCTGTCTACTCACAGCGGAGTTGCTCCGCGTTACGTGGGAAGCAGCCGATCCCTCGGCACGGGACACCCGCCAGAAGCTGGGAGCCCGGATCGACGTTGCCGCGCAGGAGGGTCTCGCAGAGCTCGAGGAATTGCCCGACAGCTCCGAGCGCTCGCGCGTCGAGGCCGACCTGCTCGCGACCATGATCCGATCGGACTTCCGGGCGCGTCGTTTGGAGGCTCGGCTGCGGGCTGCGATCGACCACGCCTTGGCTCTCGACCCCGACAACGCGAGAGCCCAGACCTCCGCCGCCAAGCCGCTGCTGTTCGCAGACGCAAAGCACGGCGGCGATCCCCATGCCGCCCTCGAGGTGCTCGACCACGCCTTGCGCCTCGACCCTGAGCTCGAAAGTGCCCGCCTGCTGCGCGCGGTGGCGTGGGAGAAGCTCGGCGAGCCTGCGAAGGCGGAGGCGGACTGGAAGGAGGCGCTACGCCGCAATCCCGCCTGTGAACCGGCCCGACGAGGCCTTGATCAACTCAGGAACCGGGCTTCGCAGGGAACCGGCGCGGCAGGTTCGCCTCACCCGCCCAGCGTAGCAACGCCACCACCGCCCTCAGAGTGACCCACCCCGAGAGCCGGCTCGACCACTCCTCGCCGGAGGGAAGCGATCGGGGCGACTGCGCATCCGCTCGCCACCGGGCACTGGCGTCCTGCGCCGCTTGGATCGTCTTCAATGCGGGACGCATGCGCGGATCGTAGGAAACCCCGCTCCGTGCCAGAGCGTGCAGACCCTCGGCGGCATCGGTGCGGTCGAGGTTGGCCTCACCGAGCGCCGCCCGCACCGGCAGCCCGGCGGTGAGTGCGCCGGCCGCGCGGTGCAGGAGCCGACCTCGCACCCTCTCGGCACCCTCTGCCGCGGCCCCCAGGAGAGCGACCGCGGTCACCGCACACCCGCCGCCGGCGCCCCCGTGCCCGGCACGCGGGCACCGCCATCCACCGCAGCTGGCTGGAGGCTGCTCCTCGAGCCATGCCGTCAGGCTCTCGACCCGGCGGTCGCGGGCGAGCCCGAGCCGGGTCATCGCCTCGATGAACCGCGCCGCCAGGCACGGCGATGGCTGGGCCCCAGGGCGCCGGACCATCACCCCGTCGTCGCGGAGCTGGTCGAGCAGGCGCTCGGCGCCGGCACGCAGCCTGGGATCCTCGGGATCCGCGCCGAGGCGGATCGCGGCGAGCAACCGCCACCCGGGGCCCAGAAAAGGCGTCCAGGTCCGGGCCCTGGTGGTCCAGCTCCCGTCGGGGAGGAGCTCGGCAAGCAGGGTGGCAACCGGCTCGTCCGCGCTGGCCCCGCCGCGTGATCGCGCCACCGCCGGCGCATCGACCGGGCGGCCGACGAGCTCCACGAGGACCCGCCAGAGCAGGCTCGGATGACGTTCGTCCAGCAGCCAGGGCAGCGGGTCGGCCGCGAGCGCCTCCCACCCCTCGGAGCAGGCACGGCTCACCGGCGCCGTCGTCCCTGAAGGGTGTTCCGGATCACCCGGAGCGCGCCGTCGAGCCGCGACATCCGGCGGTTGCGGTACTGGAGTGCCGGGGTGTCGGTGAGGTCGGGCTGCTCCGCTCGGATCTCGCGAAGCTTCCTGTCGAGCTCGAACTGGAGGAGGTCAAGCTCTTGGTCGGTCAGCCGCTTGAGCGAGACCGCGTTGACCAGGGTGTAGCCCTCGGTCACCTGGCGGGCCATGGCGGGTGCCGAGCCACCGATGAAGGGACACATTACGACCTCCCCGCGGGCGCTGCATCCGCGACCGGACGCAGCGACCCGCCGCGGTAGACCACGACCCGATCGGCGCGCTCGGCGAGCGTCCGGTCGGCGGTGATCCACAGTGCGGTCCGACCCACCGAGGCACGCACCACCGCGGCTCGCCAGAGCTCGCCGCGGACCGCATTCACCCACGGCATCGGGTCGAGGACCACCAGAACACGGAAGTGCGACGGGATCACACGTGCTGCAAGCAGCAGCAGTGTGTGGAACGCGGACAGGGGCTGGCCGGTTACCCGCAGCATCCGCCCCGCCAAGGCCGCAGCGACCTCGTCGAGGGAGCAGGCCTCGCGGACTGCAGCCAGTGCGGCGGGCTCCAGGGGACCGCCGACGAGCGCCGCCAGATTCACGTCGAGGCCTCCGTCGATCAGGTCCTCCCCCGGTGCGATCAGGGCGACGAGGCGGTCGGACGCGGCGAGCGGCTCCCCGTCGAGGGAGACCTCGCCGCCGAGAGGAGGCCGGCGCCCGGCCAGGGTCTCGGCGAGTGGATGCCCGTCCACGAGGCTGTCGCAGAGGATCGCGAGCGAGTCACCGGCGCGCAGCTCGAGCTCGAGCGGTACCGACCGCGGCAGGCCGTCGTCGCCTCCCACGACCGCCGCACGCACACTCAACGTCCCTCGGACCTCCCGGGTCGGCGGCCCGAGGCATGGGGAGGCCGTGCGACGAACGAGGCCGGCAAGCTCCTCGCCGGCGAGTCGTGCCGCGCCGACCAGGAGCCCGCCGGCGATCCACCCGAGGCCAAGACCGCTCACCGGCCACGCAAGCTGGAGGCCAGCCCAGCCGGAGAGCGCGATCAGGTCGCCGGCCGACGGCCGGCGTTCGCCTCTCCCCGGCAGCGCCCAAGCCGCAATCCCGGCCAGCGCCGCGGGCGCCAGCCAGGCTGCGAGGACGGCTGCGCCGCCGCGCCAGGCCAAAAACCCTGCGCCGGACAGTGAGACGAGAGCGAGGCGCCACGGCCACCCTGGTGAGCGCACGGGCGCGCCACGTGCTGCGGCGAGAGCGAGCACGGCGGCAATGGCCGCGAGCTCGGGTCGCCACAGGGAAAGCCACGGTAGCGCCGCCGCGAGCACGACGGCGGCCCAGGCGAGGAGGAGCCCGAGGTGGCGTGTCACGGGACGATGGTACCCCGACGCGTGCGTGGGTCCAAGCGGTCGGAGAGTGACGATACTTCGGCTCCGATCTCGAGCCCCTGACCGCAGTAGACTCGAACCAGCCGATCTCTGGCGGGGAGGACTTCCATGGACGACCTCGAGCTCTACCAACACGCCCTGGACGCCGTCGAACGGGGCGAGCCCGCTGTGCTGGTGGTGGTCGTCACCGCCGAAGGCTCGGTCCCGGGGACCTCCGGCGCCACCATGCTCGTTCTGCCCCACCGAGCGGTTGGAACGGTGGGCGGCGGCATCGCCGAAGCCCGCATGATCGAACGCGCCCGCACCCGCCCGCCCGTAACGGTCGAGCTCGTCGACTTTCGCCACACCGAGGAGTCGCTGTGCTCCGGCACCCAGACCCTCGCCCTCGCGCCGCTCGGACCCGCAGACGCCGCCACCCTCGGCGGGTTCGTCAGACGGCTCGCCGCCCGCGGGACGGCGCGCCTCGAGCTGTCGCCGGCCGGCCTCGCCCCCGCGACCGAAGCCGAGCCCCTGGAGAGCTTTCGCCGCCGAGCTTCCGGCTGGCGCTATGAGCAGGTTCTCGGGTTGCGGGACGTACTCACCCTCATCGGCGGAGGCCATGTCTCCCTCGCCGTCTCCCGAGTCGCGGCGACCCTCCCCTACCGCATCGTGGTGCTCGACGATCGCCCCGATCTTCCGACCCTCGATGCCAACCGGTGGGCGCACGAGCGCCTCGTGATCGGCTACGACCAGGTCGCCGCGCACATCCCCGAAGGCGAGCACTCCTGGGCCGTGATCATGACCCACGGCCACGGCGCAGATCGCCAGGTCCTCGAGCGCCTCGTCGGCCTCGATCTGCGGTTCCTCGGGCTACTCGGCAGCCGTGCAAAGGTCGCCGCGATCCTCACGAACCTCGCCGCAGCGGGCATCGACCGGGAAAGGCTCGCCCGGGTCCGTGCCCCGGTCGGCCTCGCGATCGGCAGCCACACGCCGGCCGAGATCGCGGTCTCCATCACCGCTGAGCTGATCCGCGAACGCAACCAGGGACCGCAGCCATAGGAATACCACAGAGACACAAAGGCACAGAGGAGCACAGAACTCGGCCCAACTGGAGGAGCCCTGGTCCGTCTTGCGCTCCGGCGCAAGGCGGACCACGGTCTCCCCTCGGGCGGGTGGGCGGCACTGTGACTCTCTGTGTTCCTCTGTGCCTCTGTGGTTCAGCCTTCCGGCGTCAGGTCGAGCCCGAGGTGCCGCGCGACATCGCTGAAGAACTCGTCGAGATCGGCGTCCACGAAAAACCGTCGCGGCCCTGGGGCGAGCCTGACAGGGCCCCGGTTGACCACGACCACGGCGCCGCCTGCGGATTCTGGCAACCAGGCCGCGGGGGAGACGGTCAGCGACGAGCCGAGGACCAGCAGCAGGTCGCTCGCCGCAATCGACGCGAGCGCCTCGTCGAGCCCGCGCACCATCTCGCCGAAGAAGACGACGTCGGGCTTGACCACGCCACCGCACGCACAACGGGGCACCCGTTCGCGCTCCACTTTCACGCGCATCTGGTCGAGGGTGTAAGCCTGCCCGCAGCCAAGGCAGCGGCTGGTCCAGTAGCCGCCATGCACGGCGGTCACCCGCCTCGATCCGGCGCGCTGGTGGAGCGGGTCGATGTTCTGGGTGATCAGGGCGTTCAGCTTCCCGACGTCCTCGAGCGCGGCGAGGAATCGGTGGGTGGAGGTCGGCTCCAGCGCCTCGACCACCCCCAGGAAGTCGCGAGTGAACTCGAAGAAGGGAAGCGGGTCGAGGCGGAAGGCGGAGATGTCGAACACCCGGTCAGGATCGTACCGGCGCGTGACGTACAGGCCGTTTGGCCCGCGGAAGTCGGGGATGCCGGCCGCGGTCGACACACCGGCCCCAGTCAGGGCGACGACCCTCGAGGCCGCACGGATCCGGTCGGCACATGCTGCCGCGTCGAGGGTCCGGTGGACCATTCAGTGGTGCTTTCCTCCATCGCCAGCATAGCGGTCGAGGACCTCATGGAGAAAGCGCGCCACCTCGGACTCCGCCCAGAAAATCGGCCGCAGGGGTAGGGAGCCCGATGCGAACCCGACGTGGCCACCGTGCGGGACCACGGCACCGGTGAGCATCGGGTTCGCCGCGATGTCGACCTGCGGCACGGCCGTACCGGGCAGGAACGGGTCGTCGAGCGCCTGCACCAGAAGGGTCGGTACGCGGACGCGCCCGAGCAACGGTCCCGAGCTCGAGCGCCGGTAGTAGTCGTCGGCGTTCGCGAAACCGTGCAGCGGCGCCGTCGCGGCGTCGTCGAACTCGCGGAACGTGCGCGCAGCCATCGCCCGCGCGAGGTCGATCCGGCCGTCGAACTCCGCCGCCCGGGCGCGCACCTTGGCCCGCAGGGAGCGCAGCAACGCCTTGACGTAAAGACGACCGAAGCCCGACTCGAGGTGGTCGGCGCCGGCCGCGAGGTCGAACGGCACCGACACCGCCGCCGCCGCCTCGAGGGGCGTCGACGTGCCCTCATCGCCGAGGTGTTTCACAAGCACGTTGCCCCCGAGCGAGAAGCCGGCTGCGGCGAGGGGCCGTCCAGGGAAGCGGTCGCCAAGGACTCCGAGCACGAAGGCAAGGTCGCCGGTCTCGCCCGAGTGGTACAGCCGCGGCGCGCGGTTGAGCTCTCCGGAGCAAGAACGGAAGTTGAGCCCCACAGCCGCCAGGCCGCGTTGGGTGAGCTGCCGGTAGAGCTCCACCGCGTAGCCCGAGCGGGCGCTGCCCTCGAGCCCGTGGAGTATCAGAATGAGCGGTGCGTCGGTCGGCTTGCCGCCGGTCTTCCCGACCCAGTCGAGGTCGAGGAAGTCGCCGTCGGGCGTCCCTATCCGCTCGCGGACAAGCGCAACCCCTCGCTTGCTCCTCAGGTAGCGCGCACCGAGGATTTGGGCGTGGGGCCCCGGAAGCCACCAGGCCGGCTCGAAGTGGGTCGGGGCGAATGGGCTGCCGATCGGCCCGTTTCCGCCACGTCCCTCGCCGCTGCCGCGGCCATGTGGTGTCACGGTCCGCGCTCAACGGAGTAGGACCCGAGGAACTCCTCCGCCCCCTTGCGGCCCATGTAGCGCTCGAGGATCCGCCGTTCGGTCTTCCGAAGGTCGACCACCAGCAGGACATCGAGGACGTTGGCGAACTCGGGGTCGACGTTGAAGCCGAGCGGGCGGCCGCCGAGCTTGAGATATTGGCGAAGTAGGATGGGTACGCCCTTGCCGTCCGCCTCGATCTCGGCGATCAGCGCCGAGACCTCGTCGAGCCCCTCGAAGTGCCCGAGGTTGACGAGCCGGGTGCCGCCGTGACGGCGGCTCCAGAACGGCGCGCGCGCGCGGACCCAGCGGGACCACTCGTGGCTCGACGGCACGCGTCTCAGGTGTTCCACGATCAGGCGCTGGGACGTTGGGAGGTAGTCCGCGCTGATGCTGACCGGTCCGAACAGGGTCGCGTAGCGCGGGTGGCGGATGACGTACTCGCCAATACCTTTCCACAGTAGGAGGAGGCCGGTGTAGCTCCGCTGGTGCTCGTGGCGGACCCACGACCGGCCCATCTCGAGCGCCGGTCCCATGGCGTTGAACAGGTGCGCGTCGAAGCGGAACAGGGTCGAGGTGTAGAGCGCCTCGACTCCGCCGGTGGCCAGGAGTCGGTCAGTGGGACCGAGCCGATAACCGCCGACGACCTCCCGCCGCTCTCGGTGCCAGATGAAGAGGTGGACGTAGCTCGAGTCGAAGCGGTCCAGGTCGATCTCACGTCCGCTGCCTTCCCCGGCGGCGCGAAAGGTGACCTCGCGGAGCCGTCCGATCTCGCGCAACAGGTTTGGGATGGCGCCCGCCTCGGCGGCGTACACCGCCTGCTCACCGGAGTCGACCAGGAGCGCGTCCCCGGGCAGAGCGCCGACCTCGGCGGCGAGCTCCTCAGCCGGCACAGCAGCAATGACCGTCTCCACCTTCGGCGCGGTCCGCGGGGACGGCTCGGCGGCGGCAACGGGCGGACGCTCGGCGAGGACCTCTGTGCGCAGGCGCAGGTACTTCACCAGGCGGTCGTCGGACGGAAGCTGGACGAGCTGGGATACCGGAATCGGGCGGCCGATTCGAGCTTCGAGGGGCTTTCGCTGGCGCATGAGTTCGCGCGGCAGCAGCGCGGTGCGCAGCGCCGGGTGCAGGAGGCCGGCGAGCTGGAACACCCACCCGTTCCGTCCCGGAAAATAGACCGGGACGACCGGCGCCCCCGAGCGGCGCACGAGGCGGCCGATGCTCGGGTCCCACGGCGGGTCGACCACGCGACGATGGCGCAGGTCGAGATGCGCCACCTCACCGGCAGGGAAGACGACCAGGAGTCCTCCCTCCGCGATCCAGCGTATCGTCCTGCGGAGTGCCGCCAGGTTGCGGCGGGCGGAGTCCCGCGTGTCGAAGGGGTCGACGAGGAGAAAGAGACCGGCCAGCTCGGGGATCCTCCCGAGCAAGTAGTTCGCCATCACGCGCACGTCCGAGCGCCGCTCGAGCAGCGCCCGCGCCAACGCCATCCCCTCGATTCCTCCGAAGGGATGGTTCGCGACGACTACCGTGGGGCCCGATGCCGGGACGCGCTCCATCTCCTCGGGTTCGATGGCCAAGGTAACGCCGAGCTCGTCCAGGGCCCTCTCCAGGAACGCCCGTGGATCGTCCCCGCCGGAGACCTTACAATAGCGGCGCTCCAGGCTGGCCAGCCCCAGCACCCGGTCGACGATCGCCGCAACGAGAGCGCGCCCCCGGCCTGTGCGCTCCCGTGCGACGGTCACGACGGGACGGGCGCGTTCGGCCATCCTCACTCCGTGGACGGATAGCCGCCAGCGAGCCGGCGAAACGCGCGCACGTCACGCAGGAATCGGATCAGCCCGATCGGACGGTAGCCGCGACGGCGGTTCGCAGCCCCGATCCGGAACACGGTCTCGAACTGACGAAAGAGCGTCCGGTAGGCATCCCGCAGGGTCATCGACGCGTCCCAGATGTGGGTCGCTTCGGCACTTGCGCCGTTGATCTCCACGATCTGGAAATTCTCCCCTCGCAGGAGGTCGGCGAGACTGAAGAAGCGGACGTCGAAGCGGCCGAACCAGAACTCGGGCATCGCACGCGCGATCTCGTCAACCCGCGCCGCGAGCGCCTCGGTGACCTTGGGCGTGCCGTCGAGGAAGATCGTCCCCTGGCAGTGGTTGCCGGCGAACACCAGCGGTATGCGCTCTCCAGCGTCCGCCACCCGCTGTGCCCTCTCGCCGAATCTCTCCAGGTAGACATGGCGCAGCCGGTGCGCCCGCGGGTCGGCGTCTATCAGCTCCTCGATCGTGCGCCGAGCGTCACCGATGACCTCCGGAAAGACCTTGAGGGTCAATGAGAAGACCGTGCCACATTCCTCGCCGGGCAGCCGCCAGTAGAGGATCCCCGCCTCATGGGCCGCCTCGCTCCCCGCCCCGGGCAACGCGGGGGGCAGGGCGACCGTGTCGACGGCGAGGCGCTGGAGCAGGAAGCGGGCACCGACGGGAAAGGCCTCGATGTAGGACTCGAGGTCGGCACGGCAGCGGATCACGCGCACTCCGGTCCCGCGTTGGCCCACGTCCGGCTTCGCCACCATCGGAAGCGCGAGGCCGGCGCCCGCGAGGGCCGCATCGGCCGCCGTCAGCGTCGAGGCGGGATCTTCGAGCCGATCCACGACTACCCACGGGGCGACCCACCCTCGCTGCCCCATGGCCACCAGGCCGAGAATCTCGCTCTTCGACTCGCCGAGGAATCCCCCCGAGTAGATCGACGGGTTGGCGGCGGTCGGCAGGAGGATCCCGCGAAACCTGATCGACAGCCACAGCCAGTACAGCGCCACCGGAATGTAGAACAGCCACGGCGGCCAGAGCTCGAACGAAGACACCACCGGCGGGCCCGTTGACTCGCGCCGCGTGACGGCGGCCCGTCCCGCACGGCGCTGGAGGATCATCAGGAGGACCACCGCCACGCCCGCCACGGGCCAGCGGTAGTGGCCCAGCAACGGCATCACAGCATCGCCGAGCGCCACGGTCAGGTGCAGCAGCAGGTAGGTCCAGACCAGGGAGGCCGCGACGGCGATCATCACGAACCGCCGCGCCGAGGCGCGTGCGATGCCTGCGGCGATGTAGGTCGGCGTGCGCATCCCCGGCAGGAAACGCGACAGGATCACCGCGGTGACCAGGTTGCGCCGGAACCACTGGTGGGCGCGCTCGAGCCGACCCGGAGGGACGAACCCCCACCGCACCACGCGGGGTCCGGCGAGGCGACCGACCCAGTAGAGTCCGAAGTCACCGAGCGAGATGCCGACGGTGAGCGCGACGAAGGCCGTGGCGAAGGCCATGTGGTCCTCTGCCACCAGCAGGCCGGCGCCAATCGTGGTGGGGTCCTCGAGGATGAACGTCGCCAGGATGATCGCGAGACCCTGGAGGAGAGGGTCCTCCGCGAAGCGGCGCAGGAACTCACCCAGCAGCTCGGTCACCGGACGGCAGTCCTCAACGGCCAGGGCTCGGGGAGATACATGAGCGTCGTCGGCTCCTCGGATCCGGTGCATGCACGCGAACGGCTCGCAGTGTCGCAGGTCGGGCGCTGCCAGACAAGCGCACCGGCTCGCACATGCGGCGCCTGTCAGCTCTCGAACGTCGCACACAGCGCCTTGCGGCCGGCTCAGCGATCGACCGGAGACGGCCGCCTTGCTTGCCCCTCGCAACCTCGCCTGGTGGCTCCCGTCTCCCGAAGTGGGGCTGTGGCGCCGATTCCCGATCGTCCGTGGGTGGCTGTCTCCGCTCTCATGTTCGACTGGGAGCGCCGCGGTCGCGCCACCAGGTTCTTGACAAAAAGGAACTTCTTGGACACAATCTACTGCCAGTGATACTCAAAGTCAGTATTCAATTGTGTTGAATCAGGAGGTTCGCATGGAGAGTCGTACTGTTCTCATGAGGGTCTCTCAGGCTGCGACCCTCGCCCTTGGCATCGTGGTGCTGGTCGCCGCCGTTCCGGCCTCGGCCCAGACGATCCAGCAGGGCGACGTCTTCGCGTCGGTCAACAACGGCAACGTCAACTGGTACCGGTCCAACGGGACCTTCGTCAAGACCATCAACACCGGACAGGGCGGCTTCACCACCGGCGGCGCCTTCGACTCCTCTGGGAACTTCTATGTCACCAACTTCTCCGTGACCAGCGTGACCAAGTTCGACAACGCCGGCAACGTGGTCAACACCTACCCCACCGGCGGCCCCGGTTCGCCGGAGTCGATCCTGTTCGACGCGGCCGGCGACATCTACGTTGGGCACGCCGGCGGTTCCATTCGCAAGTTCGACTCGAGCTTCGCCTTCATCGAGACCTACGCGCACAACGCTGCGTCGGACTGGATCGACCTGCGCGCCAACCAATGCACCATGCTCTACACCTTCGAGGGCCAATCGATCGAGAGCTACGACGTCTGCACCAAGACCCAGCTCGCAACGTTCGCGTCGGGCCTCAGCAACTCCTATGCGCTGCGGATCCGCCCCAACGGAGAGGTCATGGTGGCGAACAATGGCGACATTGTCCGCCTGGACTCGTCCGGCGGGACGCTCCAGACCTACCAGCCCGGAGGCGAGGCCTCGGGCTGGTTCGCACTCAACCTCGACCCCGACGGGACCTCGTTCTGGACCGGGACCTACAGCACCGGCAACTTCTACAAGGTCGACATCGCGAGCGGCAATGTCCTCCTCGGACCGATCGCGACGTGCGGCAGCACCTGCATGTACGGTTTGACGGTAGCCGGTGAGCTGATCGTTGCCCAACCCACGCCGACCCCGACTCCGGCCGGCCAGCCGACGCCGACCCCGACCGCAACCGTGGTCCCGGCGACGCCGACCCCGCCGACGCCGGTACCGGTGACCGGCCGTGGCGGTCTCGCGATGCTGATCGGGCTGCTCGCCCTCTCCGGCGCCCTCATCCTGTGGCGCTGGTCCGCGCGCGGCTGACAGCTCGACACGACTCCGATCTGGCGGCCGGGCCCTCGAGGGTTCGGCCGCTTTCCGCACCGCGACGCGATCCTCGGGCACGGCTCAGCCTCGGAGAAGGTCGGCCTCCTCCCCCCGCCCAGCTGCAGGTTCTCACCGCAGGGATGAAACCCGGAGACGGGCAAGAGCGTATCTCCAGAAAGCGACACAGTCTCGTTATCCCGTGACTCCAGCGAGTCTCTCGAGGAGGTACAGCCGTGACGACGTCTCACACACTCTTGACTGCAGCCCTTGCCGCCGTCGCCTTTTCGACCGCCGCCCAGCAGCCGTCCCCCGCGCCGTCGCCCGTCCCTGCCCCGCTGACCTGTGACGGCCCCGAATACCGGCAGTTCGACTTCTGGGCTGGCTCGTGGCGGGTTGCCGAGCCCGACGGCAGCTTCGCCGGCACCAATCGAATCGAGCCGATGTTGGCCGGCTGCGTGCTCTTCGAGAGCTGGACCGGCGCCGACGGCGGCCGTGGGCACAGCTTCAACATTTACTCCCGACAGGACATGCGCTGGCACCAAACCTGGGTCGACAGCCACGGCTCTCTGCTCGAGCTGTCCGGCGGTCTCGAGGACGGCGCCATGGTGATGCGTGGTGCCGGCAGGGCTCGCGACGGCGCCGCCATCGAGCACCGCATTACCTGGACACCCCAGACGGATGGAACCGTGCGCCAGCACTGGGAGGTTTCACGGGACGGAGGCGCGACCTGGTCGACCGTCTTTGATGGCCTCTACACGTCGTCCGGGAGCTGACCCCTCCGGGCCTTCGGCGGCCGAGCGGCCGGCACACCCCTCGTGCCGCCGACCTGCCCTCGCCGCAGTCCCCCACCAGCAGCCTTGCCGGCACTTCTCATGACCTCACGTCACGAGGGTGCCGACGGGTATGGGGACATAGGTCCCGGGTGCCCAGTTGCGAAAAGCCCTGCGATGGCGAGCAGAACAGCGCCCGCAGCAGGGAGGTGAGCGGCCGGCCGAAGCCGGCCGCTCGACAAGTGATCAGAAGAGCCCGCGGATCGTGAACTCCACCGCCCGCCCCGGCGCCAGTACGGCCGACGAATCCGCCGAGTCGAGATAGCTCCGGCCGAACAGATTGCGGCCAAGGAGCTGGAGCTCCAGCGACCCTGTCAGCCGGTAGCCGAGGCCGGCGTCGAAGGTCGTGTAGCCGGGCACGACGCGCTCGCTCGGCCCCGGCCGGTCGTCGCGCGCGAAAAACGCCAAACGCGCCAACCACCACCAGCTCATGGAGGGGTCCCGCCGGATCGTGACGATGACGCCGTCGGACGGAACGTCGTTCGCGTCGCTACCGTCATCCTTGACCTCGCCCCGCTCCCACTGCACAGCGAGCTGGCCGAGCAATCCGCCGCCGAGCGCCGCCAGAGCCTCGAGCTCGAAGCCCTTGACCTCGGACTCGCCCCGATTGCGGAAGTAGTAGTCGCCGCTCTCGCGGAAGCGTTCGATCAGATCGCGGATCCGGTACAGGTAGCCGTAGCCGGCGACCGTCATCGACCCGAACGTGTAACGCAGGGCGAGGTCGAGCTGACGGCTGGTCTCGGGTTCGAGCTCCGGGTTGCCGGTGATGAATCCCCGGCCGGTGAGGCCGCGATAGTAGCGGTCTGACAGCAGCGCGTCACGGAAGCCGCGTGCGACCTGGGCTGAGAGCTCGAGACGTTCGGCGAGCGGGACGGTTGCCGAGGCGAAGCCCGAGATCGCGGACTCCGAGCGGCTGTCGTTCCCGAAGTAACCGCCGCTGTTCTTCGACTCGATCTGATCTGCACGCAGCCCTGCCGACAGGCCGACCCGGCCGATCTGCACCGAGCCGACTGCGAATGCCCCGAGGTCAGTGCGGCTCGCATCCTCAATGGAGACCTCCAGCTCCGGCTGAGCGAAACCTGCATCCACCAGCAGGTCCAATTTCTCATTGCTCGCGTAGAGGCCGTAGCGACCGCCGCAATCGAGGCCAACCACCAGTCGGCCGCTCGAACCGAGGGTCCGTTCGGCCTCCAGCCGCATGCCCCAGTCGTGCGCGAAGAAGTCGGCGGTGGTGCGCGAGACCGCAATGCCGTCCGAGACGGCGTCACTGGTGGTGAGGAGCTGGTACTCGTCCCAGCTCACGCTCGCCGCGAGACGCGACCACGAGCCCGGGCCGCTCTGCTCATAGCGAGCGCTGACACGGTGGGAGTTTTCCTCCGGGTACCAGGTCGGTTTGGTGTCGGAGTCTGTGGACGGCTTGCCGACGTCGCGCGCGAGATCGGTTCGCCACAGGACCCGCAGCACGCCGGCGCCGAGCTCCCTCTGGTATCCCAGCCGCCCACCGGACCAGGTCCCTCCCGAGTACGGCACGACGCCGTCCGGGCTCGAGTAGTCGTCGCTGTCCCGCCAGTGCCCTCCGACCGAGATCCCGCCGCCCAGCACGTCGAAGCCGACCTCGGCTTCCGCCTGGCGCAACGAGTCGTTGCTCCCCCCCGTCAGGCTCCAGCGCAGGTGGAGGTCGTCGCCCGGCGCGTGGATCCGGGTGCGGGAGCGGATCAGGCCGCCGAATGCGTCGGAGCCATAGGCCACGGAACCGGGTCCGCGCACGATCTCGACCTCTTCGACGGTGGTCGGGACCAGGAAGGTCGCGGACGCGCCGGCACGGCGCTCGGCGGTCACCCTCCCCTCGTCCAGCAGGATCAGCGTACGCGAGCCGGTCATGCCACGGATTGCCGGTACGGCGGCCGGACCGTTTCCGACCGCCTCGGTACCCGGGATTGTCGCCAGGACGTCGCCGAGCTGACGCGGCATGCGCTGCTCGATGTCCCCTGTACCGGACAACGTGAAGGCCGCCGCGGGCGGCAGTTCGAGGTCGGGAGCGGCGCCCAACACCGTGACGCTGCCCGTCATGCTGGTGGTGACGGCGAGCTCGAGCGGGCCCTCCGCCGGCACAGCGTTCACCCGGATGGGCGCGATCACGACGCCGTCCGCGCGCGTCACCAAGAGGTCGAAGGGAACCGGCGGCGCCGTCTCGAGGATGAAGCGGCCGTCGCGGTCCACGATCGCGGTCTCGCGTTGCCCGAGCACCTGGACCTGGGCGCCCCGCAGGGGCTGACCATCCGGTCGTACGAGCCGCCCTTCGAAGCTCCAGACGGGGGCGACGAGCAGCAACGTCAACGCTACCATCGGCAGCGTATGAGCTCCTCTCATGCTCTCTCTCCTTCCAGACGGGCTCGAGGTCAAGGTCGCCCGGCATGCGGACGAACCCTGCGCCCTTACGCGAGCCGACGTGAGAGCGGCAGCCAGCACGCTCGAGGAGAGGCGAGCCCTACGGCCGCAGGGGGAAAGAGGCCGGACCGCGGTCGACCGCCGAGCGCTCCACAGTCGGCGCTGTCGGGATAGCGACAGCTTCGATGCTCGGCGTGTGGATCGAAGCGGCTGGCAGTGAGCTGCGTGGGGCAATCCCTGCATGTGTCCGAACGCGGTGTCGGTTTTCGGAGCGCTCGAGGCGCGGGCTCGGAACGGCCACCGTCGTCGTCACGTGGCGGGACGGTGGTGCGGGCCACCACTCTCCCGCCCGGTGCTCGAGGAGGGCATTCGGCTGGGTCTCGATTGGAACGATCGTGAAAGGCTCGCTCGGCGGACACTCGAGCTCGTCCTCACCAACGCCCACACGCAGGCGCAGCCTCGCGTGGGGAACGGGCAGGTTGGGGACGTGCCAGGCGTACACGCCCAGGGTCGGGTCGAGCTGTGGCGTCAGCCGCAGGGAGTAGCTCCGACCCCCGTCGACCGACAGCAGCAGCTCGAACTCCTCGGTTCCCGGCGGGAGCGCCGTCCACCTGACGTGGGTTAATCCGCCGGCGACCACCCGCGCCCCAGAGGCTGGCGTCAGGACCCGGCCCCACGCTGCCTCGGCATCCGCCACCAGGACGGAGCAGAACAGGATCAGCCAGGCGACGACCAAGCGTGTCATCGAAGGGGCCCATGCTTGCGACAATGAACGTGACACCAACTCTGTTTCTAACAGCCGGCGGTTCCCGGGTCAAGCTCAGCGAGCCAGCGCGGCCTCCACCTCGTCGACCCGCTTCGGGATCGGCGGTCCGAGCACCCGGTGGCCCGAGTCCGTGATCAGCACGTCGTCCTCGATCCGGATGCCGCCGAAGCCGACGAACTCCGCGACGCGGTCGTAGCGGATGAAGTCGCGGTGGCGGCCCTCCCCTCGCCAGCGTTCGATCAGTGCGGGCACGAAGTACACGCCCGGCTCGACCGTGATCACGAACCCTGGTTCGAGACGCCGCGCGAGGCGCAGGAAGTTGAGCCCGAACTGGGTCGAGCGTGGCTCGCCCTCGGGGTAACCGACCACGTCTCCCAGGTCCTCGAGGTCGTGCACATCGAGACCCATCATGTGGCCGATCCCGTGGGGGAAGAACAGGGCGTGGGCGCCGGCCGCGACGGCCTCATCGACGTCTCCCTGCATGAGGCCGAGGTCCTTGAGACCGGCCGCGGTGGTGCGCGCTGCAACCATGTGGAGCTCGCGGTTGGTGCGGGTTGGCGAGGCCGCCTCGATGGCCGCCATCTGGGCGGCCAGCACCACCTCGTAGACCTCGCGCTGGCGGGTGGAGAAGCGGCCGCTGACCGGAAACGTGCGGGTGACGTCCGAGGCGTAGTAGCTCGGCGACTCGGCTCCGCTGTCGATCAGGAGCAGGTCGCCCTCACGCAGCGTGTTGGTGTAGCTGGTGTTGTGCAGCACCTCGCCATGAACGCTGACGATCGGGTTGAAGGAGGGCTGCCGGTCTCGTCGCGTTGCCGGCTGCAGCAGCGCGCCGACAATCTCGGCCTCGGTCCGTCCGGGTGCGATGGCGGCCACCGCCGCGGCGTACATCTCCCTGCTGACCCCGATCGCATCCTCGATTTCGGCGATCTCGGCGGCCGTCTTGACCGACCGTTGCGCCGCCACCCCGCGCACGAGCATCTTCGACGCACCGGCAAGGACGGCTTCGGGCGTCGCGTCGAGCAGCCGCGCCAGCTGGAGGGTCCGGTCCTCACGGTAGGGCGGCAGGTAGTGGACCTGCTCGCCCCGCCGCAGCAGGTCGGCGAGGGCGCCTGCCAGATCCGCGATGGCGGCGGTCTGGGTGATGCCCGCGGCGAGGGCATGGTCGTCGAGCGAGGCGTGCGGTCCGAACCACACCAGGTCGTCGGGGTGCGGAGGTTGGCCGTAGAGCACTTCGCGCCCGTCGGGGAGGAGCAGGGCGGCGAGCCCAGCCTGGTTGACACCGACGTAGTACAGGAAGTGCGAGTCCTGCCGGAACGGGTAGACGTTGTCGCGGTAGTTGCGCGGCACGAGCTCGGAACCCGGAAGAAGAATCGCGCCCGTGGGAACGGCGGCGCGCAGGGCCGCACGGCGTTGGCGGGTGGTCACGGCGTCCATAGCTTCACCTCCGGAGGCATTCTACCTGCCCTGTGGAATCATCCTGCGACGCGCTGCGCGCCTCGGGAGCTCTGAGAGTCCCGTACGCACTCCTCCTGGGTACGCCACACCGGTCACGGACAGTCCGACTCAGCCGGAGCGCCGCGAACTCCGTCGGCCCGGTTTCGCGCCTGCGCGGGCAGGGCTCGCCGCCTTCTTCCCTCCGGCATCGTGGGAGCCACCGTCGCGGCGCCAGACCACGCGCCCGCCGACGATTGTCGCCGCCGGTGCTCCCTTGAAGCTCTGGCCCGCGAACGGCGTGTTGCGCGAGCGCGAGTGAAACGCTCTCGGGTCGACGGTGGTCCGGGCGCGCAGGTCGAGCAGGGTCACGTCCGCAGGGCTGCCTGGTTTGAGGCTCCCCCCCGGCAGCCGGAAGATCTCGGCGGGGCGCGTCGACAGCAGCCGCACCAGCTGGCTGATCCCGATGACGCGCTGGTGGACGAGACGGTCGAGCGCCACAGCGACCGTTGTCTCGAGGCCGACCACGCCGCACGGTGCGTCGGCGAAGTCGAGGTCCTTCTCGTCGGTGTGGCAGGGCGAGTGATCACTCACCAGCGCGTCGACGGTGCCGTCGTACACGCCCTCGAGCAATGCCTCGCGATCGGCGTGAGAGCGCAGCGGGGGATTGGTCTTCCAGTTCGGATCGTAGGTGGACGATGCGACGTCCTCGTCGGTGAGCACCAGGTTGTGGATCGCCACCTCACACGACACGTCGATACCCCTGCGGCGGGCCATCCGCACCAGTCCGAGGCTGCCGGCGCTCGACAGGTGCGCAAGGTGCAGCCGCCCGCCGGTGAGCTCGGCAAGCAGCAGGTCGCGGGCGACCATCACCTCCTCGGCCGCAGCTGGCATGCCGTGCAGCCCGATGCGGGTCGAGACCCCGCCCTCGTGCATCACCCCGCGCCCACACAGGGAGCGTTCCTCCTCGTGCACCACGACCGGAATGTCGAAGCTGCGACAGTACTCGAGCACGCGACGCATGAGGCCGGCGTCGGTCACCGACCTCGGGCTGTCGGAAACGGCGACGGCGCCCTCCCGCACCATCTCGCCGATCTCGGCCATGCCCTCGCCGGCCCGTCCCGCGGACAGGGCGCCGATCGGGTACACCCTCGCCAGCGCCGCGGCCGCAGCACGTTCGCAGATGAAGCGGGTCACCGTCGGCCCGTCGTTGACCGGGACTGTGTCGGCCGAGCAGCACACCGCGGTGAAGCCGCCGGCGACTGCCGCTGCGACTCCGGTCGCGATCGTCTCGACGTGCTCGAAACCCGGCTCGCGAAGGTGAACGCGGAGGTCGATGAAGCCCGGAGCGACGACCAGCCCGGCCGCGTCGAGCTCCTCGGTGCGGGCCGGGGCGTCGAGCCGCTCCGCGATCGCCGCCACGTGCCCGTCTTCGAGGAGGACGTCCATGCCCTGGTCGAGACCCTGACCGGGATCGACAACGCGCCCGTTACGAATGAGAAGCCGGCTCACCGTGTCCTCCCGCGAGAAGGTAGAGAATCGCCATCCGGATCGCGACGCCGTTGGTGACCTGCTCGAGGATCACCGACTGCGGCCCGTCCGCCACCGCCGAGTCGATCTCGACGCCGCGGTTCATCGGGCCGGGGTGCATGACGAGCGCTCCGGACGTCGCCTGTGCGAGGCGCTCCGGGGTCAGGGCGAAGAAGTCGAAGTACTCCCGCTGCGATGGAAAACTCGATTCCTTCGAGCGCTCACGCTGAATGCGCAACATCATCACGACGTCGGCGCCTTCGAGAGCCGGTTCGAGCCGCACGAAGGTCGACACGCCCAGCTTCTCGACATCGAGGGGCAACAGCGAGGCCGGTGCGGAAAAGCGGACCTCCGCCCCCATCCGGGTGAGCAGAAAGGCGTTCGAGCGCGCCACGCGAGAGTGACGGATGTCGCCCGCGACGACGACCTTGAGGCCCTCGAGGCGACCGAAGTGACGGCGCATCGTGAACGCGTCGAGCAGCGCCTGGGTCGGGTGCTCGTTGATCCCGTCGCCGGCGTTGATGATCGACGCGGGAACGAGCTCGGCGAGGCGGTGGGGCGCACCCGAGTTCGGATGACGGATGACGATGAAGTCCGGCGCCATCGCCATCAGGTTGCGCGCGGTGTCCACCAGGGTCTCGCCCTTGGTCACCGACGAGGTCGAAGCGGAAAAGTTCAGAGTGTCCGCGGAGAGCCGCTTCTCCGCGACCTCAAACGAGAATCGGGTCCGCGTCGAGGGCTCCATGAACAGGTTGATGACCGCTCGGCCACGCAGTGCCGGCACCTTCTTGATCGGCCGCCGGGCGACCTCGAGCAGTTCCTCGGCGGTGTCGAGGACGAGCTGGATCTCCCCCGGCGTGAGCGCAGCGATTCCAACCAGGTCCTTGCCGGCCAGCGATGTCGCCGCCTCAACTGGCATCGTCCGCCTCCCTTCCGATCCACACGCTGTCCTCTCCGTCCACCTCCTGGAAGCGGACCTGGACGTCCTCGTCACGCGAGGTCGGCACCACCTTGCCGACAACGTCGGGCGCGATCGGCAACTCGCGGTGGCCGCGGTCGATCAGGACCGCTAGCCGTACCGCGCGCGGACGCCCCCAGTCGTTGAGCGTGTCGAGAGCCGCTCGGATGGTGCGGCCGGTGAAGAGCACGTCGTCTACCAGGTAGACCGTCGTGTTCTCGATCGAGCCCGGAAGGACGGTCTCCTTGAGCACCGGCTGGCGGTGGGCCGGCCGCCACGGACCGACGTCGTCCCGGTAGAGGCTGATGTCCAGCCGCCCGACCGCGACCGACTGCCCGGTCGCCTTCGAGATCGCGGATGCAAGCCGGATCGAAAGCGGAACCCCGCGGGTGTGGATTCCCACCAGCATCAGCTCGCCACCGTCCCGCTCGACGATCTCGGCCGCCATGCGCGAGACCGTGCGTGCGAGGCCGGACCGATCCAGCACCTGGACGCGTCGTCCGACCGCCCCGTCGTGTGCCTGCATACTGCCCCCGTGGCGTGGAACTTCGCCCTCCCGGGCGGGAGGCCGGGTCGCGCTCAATGTTGCCCTAACGCCAAAATCGTACCACACGCGAGGTCCCCACGAGGGGGCGCTCGGGAGCTCCAGTTGGCATCGAACGGGTGGCAGTCCGCGACCATCAACGCCCCCTGCGCTACACTCCGAGAACTGGAGGGGACTGCGGATGACGGCTAGCGATCCACTTTCGTCGCCATGATGCGCGCGATCGTGGTCGACCTCCCGGGTGAGAGCTCGTCACTGCGCCTCACCGAGGTGCCTGAGCCGGCACTCGGGCACGGCGACCTGCGAATCGCCGTCGCCGCAGCTGGCGTCAACCGTGCCGACCTCCTGCAGCGGCTCGGCCTCTACCCCCCGCCTCCCGGCGCCTCCAAGCTGCTCGGCCTGGAGTGCGCCGGCTCAGTAGTCGAGGTCGGCCGCGACGTCAAGGACTGGAAAGTGGGCGATCGGGTCATGGCCTTGCTTGCCGGCGGCGGATACGCGGAGCAGGCCGTTGTCCCCGCCGGTTGCGCGATGCCGATTCCGGATGCGCTCGATGATGTCGCCGCCGGCGCGGTGCCCGAGGTCTTCCTCACCGCCTACCTGAACGTGTTCATGCTCGGCGGAATCGAGCCCGGACAGACCGCGCTCGTCCACGGCGGTTCCGGCGGCGTCGGCACAGCGGCGATTTCCCTGTGCCATTCGAGCGGCGTCCGCGTCCTGGTCACCGCCGGCTCGCCGGAACGCTGTCGGAAGTGCCTCGAGCTCGGAGCCGACGTCGCCTTCGACCACAGCCGGGACGACTGGAAGGCAGGGGTCCTCGATGCGACCGGCGGACACGGCGTCGAGGTTGTCCTCGACTGCATCGGTGCACCCTATCTGGGTCCTAACCTGTCCGTGCTAGGGACCGAAGGTCGCCTGGTGCTGATCGGGACGATGGGCGGTGCCGAGGCGGCCATTTCGCTGCGAACTCTGCTTGCGCGCCGGCTGACCGTGATCGGGTCGACCCTGCGGTCGCGCTCGGTGGAGGCAAAGTCGAGGATCGTGACCGCATTCCTCGACCGGTTTGGAGCGCGCCTTGCGCACGGAGACATCGCACCGCAGGTCGGCGCGGTCTTTCCAATCGCCGAGGCCGAGGCCGCCCACCGCCTGATGCGTGACCGCGGCCATTTCGGCAAGATCGTGCTCACGGTCGCTCCCGAAGGAGCCGGGCCGTGAGGCCGGGGCCACCTCGATGAAGGCTGCCGAGCTCGGGACGCGAGCGATACCCCCGAGCCGGACCATGGGTCGCCGAGACTGGGGGCCAAAAACCCCCACATACCCAACCAACCACATGGGAGTGCTGCCATGGCCGTGCTGATCGTTGTCCTGCTCGCAGCCGCTCAGCTCACGGCTCCGGTCCCCAAGACCTCGGAGGCTTGCGTCGACTGCCATCGACGCGAGCGGATCGCGGCGACCTCGATGGGAACATGGCGCAGCTCCCGACACGCCGCCGTCGGAGTCGGCTGCGCAGAGTGCCACCTCGCGCCGGGAAGCGGCGACCACGCCTCACTGTGCCCCGCGCCCGGAGTCCACCGGGAGGTCGCGGCCGGCACCTGCGGACGCTGTCACCCACACCAGGCCGAGCAGTTTGCATCGGGGCGTCACGCGCGGGCGTGGGCGGCTCTCGAGGGTGTGCGGCAGGAGCTCCCCGGGCTCAACGCCTCCGCGACCCGCGGGTGCGAGCTCTGCCACCAGATCGGCGCGAACGGCGGGCGCTGCGACTACTGCCACACTCGCCACGCCTTCGACCCCGCCGAGGCGCGACGGCCGGAGTCCTGCCGGCCGTGCCACCAGGGCGCCAATCACCCGGAGTGGGACATGTACTCGGTCTCGCGCCACGGCTCGCTCTACGCTATCGAAGGCGGCGGCTGGGACTGGTCGCACGCGATCGAGAAGCTCTACGGCGACGCCGCACCGGAGCAGAATCGCCCGCCGAGAGTTCCGGTATGCGCCACCTGTCACATGGCTCGCGGTGGTCACCAGGTGCCCGCGGTCGGCGGCGCCGCCCTGCTCGGTTTCGCATCGGTGGACCCCGAGTGGCTCGCCGACGAGGCCGTCATCCGCGGTCACTTCCAAGCCGGACGCTCGCCCGGCGCCGGGCCCACCCCGATCGCATCCGCGTCCGCCGCCGGCGCGCCCGATCCGCTGTCGCGAGCGTTTCCCGATCTCGTGACGGCGTGCAGCGGGTGCCACACCCGCTCGTTCGCCGCAGCCCAGATCGCAGCCTGGCAGCAGGACGTGCGCGAGGCCGACCGCCTCACCGCGCAGGCTGTGCGAGCCGTCGACCGACTTCGCACCGACGGCCTCGTCCCAGCGCAGGCTGTCATTCCGCGTTCGACCGACGAGCTCGACCTCGTCGAGCCGGGTTCGACCATCGAGGGCCGCCTATGGCACATGGTCCTGGTCGACCGAGTCCGGCTCGTCCTCGGGATCTTCCACCAGGACCCGGACTACGGTCGGCAGCAGGGGTGGAGCGACCTCCGTACCGATCTCGGCGCGATCACCGAAGAGGCCGCCGAGATTCGCTCCGCCGCCGGTGGCAGTCGCTGAGAAGACTTCAGGAGAACGGTCTCGAGTCGCCGAACGGACCCGAGGCCGAGACCTCGGAGGGTACTGCAGTGACCGGCAGCACGACGGTGAACGTCGAGCCCTCGCCCACCACGCTCTGTACTCTCAGGAAGCCGCCCAACTTGCGCACGATGCCCTGGGAGACCGACAGTCCGAGCCCGGTCCCCCTACCTTTCGGCTTGGTCGTGAAGAAAGGCTCGAACAGGCGCGGCAGCACGTGCGCCGGGATCCCTGGCCCGTTGTCCCGGACGTCGACCGAGAGGTAGCCCTCCTCACGATCGGGATGGACCGAGATCGAGATCTTGCCGTGCTCTGGGACGACGTCGAGCGCGTTGATGATGAGGTTGACGAAGACCTGGGTGAGCATCTGACGGTCGCCGTGAATCGGCGGCAGGGTCTCGGCCAGCTCGACCTCGAGGCGGGCGCGGGACATGCGCGCCTGGTTGGCGACCAGCTGGACCGCCTCGTTGACGATGCTGCCGACGTCGAGCGGTTCGATCCGGGTCTCGCTCTCGCGGGCGAAGTCGAGCAGATTGCGGACGATCTTCCGCGAGCGTTCGGTCTCCGACAGAATGTCGCTGACCATGTCCAGCTTCTCGGAATCGTCCAGGGTCGAGTAATCCTCCTCGATCATCGCCGCCGTCAGCATGACGTTGTTGAGGGGGTTGTTGAGCTCGTGGGCGACTCCCGCAACCAGGGTCCCGATCGCCCGCAGCTTGTGCGACTCCACCAGGATGCTCTGCCGGTACTCGAGCTCGCGGACCATCCGGTTGAGGGCGACCGCGAGTTCGGAAAACTCGTCGCGGTATCGGCGCGCCGGCATGATCGGCGTGAAGTCGCCGGCGCCGATCCGGCGGGTGTAGTCGGTGAAGCGCTGCAACACCGTGATCAGCTGGTGCGCGAAAAAGACGCCGATGAAGACGCTCAGCACCAGCACGGCGGCAAGGAAGACGAACGGCATCCGACGCGCCAGCGTGAGCATCCGGTGGATGGCCTCACGCTCCTTGGCGCGAAACTCCAGCGCCATCGAGACCATCTGCGCGCCGCTGCGCCGCAGCTCCGCCTCGACGCCCTTCTTGACCGCGTCGTCCCGGACCTCGCCGAGCTGTTCGAGCTCGGAGCGGTAGTCTTTGGCGAGCCGCCGCATGGTCGCAAGCCCGTTCTCCCCGACCACCTTGCGGACCCGGTCCTCGCCCTCGTCGAGCAGGGTCACCGCGTTGTCGAGGTGCTGGATCGCGTCTTCGAGGTTGGTCCCGTAGAGCAGGAAGTTCTTCTCGTACCGGCGCGCCTCCTGGACCTCGCTGCCGTAGCTGTCCGCGACCTCGAGGAAGTGGATCCGATCCTCGACATCGGACAGCGCGTACATCGACCACAGCGTGATGATCACGCACAGCGAGAAGATCAGCCCCAAGGCGACGGTCAGACGGGCGCGGACCGTCACCGTCGGGCGCCGGAGCAGGGCGTCGTCGAATGCGTCCGGGCGGGCATCCTCGGGGCCGGACCAGCCCATGGCGTCCTCAGAGGTCAGCACGCCGGCCAGCGTCGGCCGCGCCCGCTCCACGGCCTCCGGGATCTGGCCCGCGGACGTCTCGGTCACCTCAACCACCGAGCCGCTTTGCCGGCAGTGAGCTGGCAGCTTTCTCGATCACTGCGCGCAGATCCTGCGGTTTGAAGGGCTTGGCGATGAAGTCGAAAGCCCCCTTCGCGAGCGCTTCGTGTGCCAGCTCGACGGTGGCATAGCCGGTGATCAAGATGACGCGAGTCCTCTTCGACCTCGCCTGTACCGCTTCGAGGACCTGGATGCCGTCGACGTCGTCCATTCGGACGTCGGTGACAACGATGTCGAACTCGTGCTCCGAGAGTCGCATCAGCGCCGACTGAGGGTCTTCGTACACCTCGACGCGATGACCTTCCTTCTCGAGCGCAGGCTTCAGCCTCTTGCCGACGATCGGCTCGTCATCGAGCACCAGAATGTCGAGCGTGTTCGCCATGGGCGACCTCCCCAACCGGCGGTCCTCGCCGGGCCGCCGAGTAGCACCTACACCGGAGCCTGTTCGATCCGCGCCACCGTGAGGCTCTCCTGGATCTTCTTCCTCTCGAGGAAGGCTCGGAACACGAAGTAAAGGATGATCGCCGTACCCCCGATGCCGCTCACGTAGAGCAGGCCCTTGCTGGCCGCCTTGAACAGGACGTCGTAGCCGGGGTCGAAGTGGATGAGACCGAGCTGGCGCAGGTAGACCGGTGTCGCTACCGCACGCGAGATCACACACAGCAGGATGATCAGCGAGGTCGCCAGGCGGATGACGACCTCCTTGACCACCTTCGTGCCGTAGGCGCCGATGTGGATACCGACCAGCGAGCCTAGGAACAGCAGCATGGTGAGCCGGAGGTCCACCATGCCCTCGAGAGCATAGTTGAGAGCACCGAACGCGCCCATGAACATCGCCAGGTAGAGCTCACTTCCGGCGGCGACCTGGGCCGAGACGCCGAAGACGTAGATCATCGCCGGGACACCGATGAATCCACCGACGCCGATGGTCCCGGCGAGATAACCGGTGGCGAGCCCACAGATCAGCACCACCCACAGCGATACCCGGACGTCGGCGACCGGGAAGTTGATCATCGGGTGGAGTCGGAAACGGTTGAGGAAGTCGATGATCTTGCGCGACGGGCCGAACTCTCCCTCGGCTCCGCGCGAGCCCAGGATGTCGCGGAGCATCGAGATCGACACCACGGCGAGGACGACCACGAACACCACGCTGATGTAGAGATCCGCGCCGGCCCCTCGCGCCGTGGAGTGGCTGTCGCCGCCCTCGTGGAACATGAGCTTCATCACCCACACCGCCAGCCGGATCCCGATCGCCGCGGTGATCAGCATGTACAGCGAGAGCTTCTTGTCGACGTGCCCCATCTGACCGTGGCGGCGCGAGCCCACCAGGGCCTTGCCGAACTTGTGGGTGATGTTGCTGCCGACCGCGATCGGCCCCATGACGCCGAGGTTCATCATTCCAGGCGTCATGAAGAAGGCGCCGCCGCTGCCGATGAAACCACTCAGCACCCCCCCGATGAATCCCAGCATGATGACCTGCGCGACCACGGACCAGCTCAGGTGGATGAAGACTCCCAGGATTGCGTCCGGTTGCATGCCGTTCCCTCCTCCGCGACGAGGCCCCGCAGCGCTCCGGATTACTCGAAACGCACGAGCCGGAGCAGGTTGTGCGCCGCCGTACCCCACAGGTAGGCCACCACCGGCGCGGTCACCGTCACGAGCACGACCGACGCGATGCGCTGCGCCGAGCCCTCGTTGTGCAGCAGGCTGAGCAGCTCTTCCTGATGAGTGAATGCCACGAAGTAGAGCAGCGCCGTCAGGCCCCCCGTTGCGAGCAACTGGAGCCACTGCTTGGCCCCGAACAGGTACTGCGTCTTGAGCTCTTCCGCCCCGATCACGGGGACCCGCAGACGCTCCGAAAGCCGGCTTGCGACATCGCGGGTGAGGCGCTTGCGCAGCACCTCCCCGCGGTCCAGGAAGAGCTCGTCGACGACCACGAGGCTGACGTTCGAGACGTTGCAGATGCTCCCGAGCAGGGACTGCTGCCCGCCGCACACCGTGCACTGGGCGCCCGCCCGCCCGGCCTGGATGAGATGATGGACGGTCTCCCGCACGCCACCGTCATCCGGATCGACGGTGGCCTCCGCCGAGTCCTCGAGGATGCCACCGTTGCTGGCTGACAGGACCGGCGGCTCGGCCACCGTCGGGTCTACGGTCTGGGCCTCATCAGCCTCCGGAAGCAGCCGGACAACATCAACCGCCGCATCCCAGCGACCCGCCAGGTCGATCAGACTCGCCATGGTCGCCGAGGCCGGGTCGAAGCGCTCCTGGACCCACAGGATGGTCGACGCCGCGACCGTGCTCACCAGCCGGCGGACCTCTGGAATGTCCCCGAGGACCTCTTTCACGGCTTCCGCCAAGGCTGCCTGGCGCGGCGGGTAGGTGACTGAGACGCTCCCGGCGTCCGCCCGGACCTGCGCGTTGAGCTCCCGGGTCCGCGGATCATCCGCGAGGGTCAGGCGGCAGCGGGAGGCGAGCAAGAGGTCCTCGAGCCGGCGGATGCCGGCAGGCGTCGCCGTGAACTCGGGCAGCTGCGCCATCGAAACCAGCGCGGTCGCGACGTTTGAAACGGTCATCTTCGAGCAATTGACGGTGAGGTTGAACAGCGACGGGTCGCTGATGTCCAGGTCGTACATCGTGCGGATCCAGCGCTGGATGTCCTCGTCGACCTGGTTGACGTAGGCCTTCGCCTTGTCCCTGCTCAGGTGGAGACGCTCCACCACACCGTCGTAGCGGTCCTCGTTATCGGTCAGGGCCCGGACCCGCAGCACGTGTCCCACACCCGGCAGCACCAGATGGCCGGCGCGTCCGTGGTACACCAACGGGCCCTCGAGGACGCGCTGGCACAGCGTCATGGTCACAAAAGCCTTGTAGCGCTCGGCCAGCAGCCCGAGCGCTTCGCTGAGGGGACGCCGCTTGACAACTGCCTCTTCCAGCTTCCCGACCGGGATGCCGTGCTGGGTAGCGGTCTCGATCACATCCTCGCGGCTGAGGCAGCGGCACCCCAAACAGTCGGCCAGGCGCTCGGCGAGCTCTCTCCCCCGCCTGTAACTCCCCCGCGACACAAAGATCGTCTGCATGCGCCTCCCTCCCAACCATGGCCGGCGGATCCGCACGCGCCCGCACCGGCCCCCGGTCCGACCCCAATCCGCGACGGCGGCGCGATCCACCGCTGTTCCAGAGGCACGCGGTCGCAGTCGGTGTATGCAAGAAACCGATCACCGTAGGAACCGAGAAGGTTGTTCATTTCAAACGTTCAAAGGAGAGATTGCTGGCAGCGGCGAGTGGAGCTCGTAACCTGAACGGCGGACGCGTTACGTCTCTGTAACCCCTTCGACCGTGCCCGGGACGAGGCCGCGCGCAAGCTCGGTGCTCCGGCTCAAGGAGCTGTTGCAGAGTGGTGCTCATCGCTCGGCCCGCGACCCGTCCTCTCCAGCGATCCTCAGCACGAGGTCGCGAAGCTGGCTAATCTTGAACGGCTTGGGGAGGAAGTCGACGGCGCCGCCCTTGAGTGCCTCTCGTGCCGTCTCGACGGTGGCGAAACCGGTGATGATGATCACCTTGGTATCCCTCGAGTGGTCGCGTACAAACCGCAGCACGTCGAGCCCATCCGGCTTGCGCATCTTCAGGTCGGTGATGAAGATGTCGAAGTGCTCGCGGGCGAAGCAGTCGATCGCCTCCTGGCTGTCGGTAAAGGTCTCGACGCTGAAGCCGACCTTCTCGAGAGCCGGCCTCAGCCGCTCGCAGACGATCGCCTCGTCGTCGAGAATGATGATCCGATTTTTCGTCTTCATCGCCGCCCTCCTCGCCGATCCGCTCCTCTTCGGGCGGCCGGACCGTTCACGGACGCTCGGGACCCGCACCTGAGCCCACGCCTACGGAGACGCCCGACGGGACAGGCGCTGCCCCTTCTTGGCTGCTTTCTTCACCATCGACCCTACCTCGTCGAGACGGAAGGGTTTGGAAACGAAGCCGAACACCCCACTGTACTCGGCCTCGCGCTCCGACTCGATTGTCGCGTAGCCGGTCACGATGATCACCTGCGTCGCAGGGCTCGTGCGGCGCACGTGGTGGAGCACGTCGAGGCCGTCCGGCGACTTCATCTTGAGGTCGGTGACGACAACGTTGAACGACCTCTCGCCCAGCCTGGCAACCGCCTTGACGCTCTCGGTGAAAGTTTCGACCTCGAGCCCGATCTTTTCCAGGTGCTCACGCAGGCGCTTGCAGACAATCTCCTCATCGTCGATGACCATCACCTGACCGCTGTCTTGCATGACACCCTCCCCGTGCCTGCGCTCATATCTCAACATGAGAGCAGGTCATAGTGACCCGATATGAAGTTCTCGAAGCACCGATCTACGACGGCATCGTCGTTCAACATGATGTCCAGCTGGCGCGTGAAGCCGATCAGGCGCCCAACCATGCGCATCCGTTCGTGGATCGCCTCGGCGGAGATCTTCTTGATCCGACCGACCACGAGATCGCCGCTCCCATCGACGACGAAGTCATGGGTCTCGAGGATGCGCTTGAGCAGGCGAGCTCGGCGTGAGCGCCGCGTGAGCTCCGTGACGCCACCGGTGAAACGGAAGTAGATGTAGTTGTCGTTGCGGTTCGTGCCGAGGAAGCAGTCGACGATATTGAAGTGAAAGCCCAGCCGCAGGCTGAGGTTGAGGTATTCCCGGGAGGCGATCGCCAGGTTGACCTGGGGACGGCTCGACGCCGGCCCCAGCCAGGGCGCGGACCGGGTGGCGCTCGCCATGAACGCGTTGGCGTCCATCTGGGCCGGCGCCGTGGCCCAGACGCCCTTCGCCGTCAGCCCTTCGAGCAGCGATTGCAGCGGCGCCGAAACGATGCTGTCCGGCTGGATCGTCTTGTGCTCGTCCGTGGCGCTCACCGCTCCCCCGATGTCGATCAGCACCAGGTCAAGCGGGATGTGAAGGTCGATTCGCCGCACGTACCGGCTCCGCACCGAGGTGTCGACCCATGTCCCCTCGGCCAGCTCGCGGACTGCCATCTCGTGGGCAAAGCGGATGATGTCGTGGTAGGTCGAGCAGCTCGCGGCGGTGAAGTCGCGGGACTGCGGATCCCTGAGGTTGAGCGGGGCGACCTTCTTGAACATCCTCCGTAGGAGCCGGAACTCGTGGGATTCCTCAAAAGTCGAGCTGCGCAGAAGCTGATGGTCCAGCAGCGCCTTGACCCTGCCTCGATAGACGACGTTCGCCTCCGCGTCTACGGTGACCTCATCGTCGTCACTCAGGACCTGGGTAGCGATGCCGGTGTCGACGATCGCAGGCACCCTGAACTCCCGGGCGATGGCCGCGAGGTGCCCGGTCGAGGTGCCGACGTCGGTGACCACGGCGGACGCATGGGCCAGCACCGCGGCCAACCTCGGAGACGATGTTCTCGCGACGAGCACCAGGTCCGCCGGAAGATCCTTCATCGAGTCGTCATCTGTGACCACCCTGACCCGACCGTATCCTATGCCGTTGCACGCCACGGTGCCGCGGCCGCTGAGCAGCACCGGAAACCGGCCGACACTGTCGGACACGTCTCGGGCGCCGGACGACGTGTGCGGCTCGATCCGGAGCGGTCTGGCCTGCAGGATGACCAGCTCACCGCCGCCGTCGATTGCCCATTCGACGTCTACGGCACACTTCATGCTCTTCTCGATCTGGAGTGACACGGCGGCCAGATTCGCGAGCTGAGAATCCGAGACGGCCGGCTGCGACCTCGCCTGTTCACCGACCTGGGCGAGTTCGACGCCACGACTGCCGCTTTGAACCAGCATCAATAGCTTGGCCGCCACGCGGCGCGACACGACCTGATGGGGAGGCTGCCGCGCGATCTCGAACCGGTCCACCGGTTGGCTGCCTTCGACCACCGTCTTGCCCAACCCGCGGGCTGCCGAGACGATCATCAGATCGGCCTCCGGCCGGGTCGGGATCAGGCTGTGGAGCACACCCCCCGCCCGCGCCGGCACCATGCACAGACAGCCCACCGCCATCAGACCCCTGGCCGGGTGGAGGTTGTGGCTCTGGCGATAGGCCATCACTCCCGTTGAGTACAGGCTTGCAAGGACCTCCTTGTACGCATCGACGACACCATCGGCCGGAACTCCGAGGACGGTTGTGAACTGCCCGGCGAAGGTGAGCTCGCTGTCCTCGCCGAGCGCGCTGCTGCGAACGGCAAAGCTCGTGCATCCGGACCGCTTCTCGAGTCGTGCCGCCTCGCGGGCGATTGCGCGCTGCAGGTCCCGCGGCAGCTTCAGGTTCAAGACGCGCTCTCTGAGCTCCGCGGACGCCGCCGCGAAGAGCGCATCGTCGAACTTCTCGGGCTGGGAGAAAGTGTCCTCGACGTAGCGGTCGATGCCCGCTTCTTCGAGGAGGTGCTGACAGGCGTAGGTCGTGATGACGAAGCCGCCGGGAACGCGGCAGCCGAGCCGCTTCTCAATCGTCGCCAGCCGCGCCATCTTCGCCCCGACGACATCGGTGAAGTCGTCGTCGACGTCGGCGAGCGGAATCACGTAGTCCGTCTTGCCGACGACAACCTTGGACTCATAGATGTTCTGCACGTCCTCCGCGATCCTGCGAAGGGTGTCGACCAGTTCGGGGTAGCGGTCGCCGGTCACTCCGTTGAGGTCGTAGACCACGCCGCGGACTGCGTTTTCGAGATCGCGGGCGAGAGTCTTCAGGTATTGACTGTCGAAGACGTACTCTCCGCCGAGCATCTCACCGGCGCCAGCGATCAGCTCCAGAACCTGGTTGTTCTTCTCGACCAGGTCACGGAAGTGCTCCAGCCGCTCCCGCAGGAGAATGAACGCGTCCTTGCGTTCACTGAGGCGCCGCAGCAGCTTCCAGATACTCACAGCCGCCTCGGCTCATCCCTCCCTAGTGCGCCTTCTTCGATCCGAGCCCGAATACGACGCCAGTCAGGAGTCCGACCACGATCGCCACCAGCACCGCCAGAATGCCGAACAACAGACCGTGCTGACGCGACAGGTTGGACATGAACGCCGCCAGCCCGACCGTCCGGACCGTGAACGCACCGGTCGTCAGGACTTGCCCGGCGCCGCCGTCGAAGGCGACCAGCGACACCTCGTAGCTACCGAACGGCGCCTTCGCGGGCAGCCAAAAGGAGGCCGAGACCCGCTCGAGCCCGTCCGCGAGGGGCTCCACCCGAATGTCGGCGGTGGTCGTTCTGTAGAGCCCTTCGTGCTGCTTGAGCTTGACCAGCTCAGCCAGGAGCCGTCGACCCGCCCCGTCGGCGGGATCGGGCACGACGCGGGATTCGATCGCCTCGACGCCGACCCCCAGGTCGGCGAGCGCGGCGGTCGCCGCGAGGCTCTCCAGCGGACGGGTGGAGACCACGTCGTAGAAACCCGGAACGTGTTCGAGGTGTGCCTCGCCGACGTTCATCCACAGGAACCCCCACACCTTGCCCTTCTGCTTCAGGTCAACCTCACCCTCTCGGCCCGCGCAGACGACGGCGACGTCGCCGTGAGACGGTATGGTCGCGTCCACCCGGACCAACGTACCGCGGTAGAACATGGTGACCGGAACGTCCACCGGGTCGATGCCGAGCGAAGGGGATGTCGCGGGGTCGGACGCGGATGCGGCAATCGCCGGCAGCGCGGTGAGCAGACAGGACAGGATGGCGGCGAAAAGATGGGGTGTCCGGGCCATGGCCTAGTGACCTCCCGCGTACGCAACCAGGATGTCCGGTGGCAGCACCAGGCCGAGCAGCATCTTGCCCATGACGACGAGCACGATGATGGCCATCATGATCTTGAGTTGGTCGGCATTGAAGCGCCGGCTCGCGCGAGCGCCGAGCTGGGCGCCGATCACCGAGCCGATCAGCAGGATCAGGGCGAGGACGAAGTCCACCGTGTGGTTCACCGCGGCCTGGAGTACGGTCACGTTCATGCAGGTGAAGAGGATCTGGAAGAGGCTGGTGCCGACGACCACGTGCATCGGCATGCGCAGCAGGTACACCATGACCGGCACCATGATGAAACCGCCCCCGACCCCCATGATCGCGGCCAGAGCACCCACCATCGTCCCCAGCGCGAGCGGCATCAGCACCGAGAGGTTCACGTTCGAGCGCGGGAAGCTCATTTTCCAAGGAAGGCTGCGCACCAGCCGCGCGTACAGCGAGGGGCCGGCAGCGAGGTCGTCCGTGTCGCTCCGGGTTCCCCTGAGCCCGCCGAGGCTCTCGACGAACATATAGCTTCCGATCCCGCCGAGCATGATCACGTAGGTCACGCTGATCAGAAAGTCGGCCTGTCCGAGAGCTCGCAGCAGCTTGATCAGCCATACGCCCACGGTACCGCCGAGGAGTCCGCCGAGCAGCAGGAGCACGCCCATCTTGAAGTCGACGGAGCCGGCTTTGGCGTGGGCGTACGACCCGGAGGCCGACGCGGCCACGATCTGGTTGGAGTCCGAGGCCGCAGCCACGGTCGGCGGAATGCCGATCATCATCAGGAGCGGAGTCATCAGGAACCCGCCTCCGACCCCGAACAGGCCCGAGAGAAAGCCGACCAGGCATCCCAGGGAGAGCAAAAGGAAGATGTTGACGGAGTTGCCCGCCACGGGAAGGAAGATCGAAAAGCCCATGCTGACTCCCTCAGCTCCCGGCGCCGTGTCGCTTCGCGCCGCCGGGTAGAAAGACCGAAAATGTGGATCCCCGTCCGACCTCGCTCGCGACCGTGAGACGACCTCCGTGCCGCTCGACGATTCCGAAGCTCACCGCGAGGCCGAGACCGGTGCCCTGCCCCGGTTCCTTGGTCGTGAAGAAGGGATCGAAGACTTTGTCGAGGTCTTCCGGCGGGATGCCGATGCCGGTGTCGGCGACGTCGACGCGAACGCCGCCATCCTCGTCCGGACCCGCCCAGACCGTGAGCGTGCCGCCCTCGGGCATGGCCTGAATGGCGTTGAGCAGAAGATTGAGGAAGACCTGCTGGAGATGGCGGGGGTTGGCCCGCACCGTCGGCACGTCCTCGCCGACCTCGAACTCGAGCTCAACCTGCCCCAGCGAGAGTTCGTTGCTGAGCAAGTTGAGGGTGGTCTCCAGGACTTCGCCCACGGCGACCGACGTCATCACAGGGTGATCGTTGCGGGTGAAATCGAGCAGGCTGCGGACCGTTGAGCTGGCACGTTCCACCTGCGAATACACCTCGTTGAGCATCGCCAACTTGGTCTCATCCGTGTAGTCATCGAAGCTTTCGATCAGCGACTCGGTGGTCAGGCCGATATTGTTGAGAGGGTTGTTGAGCTCGTGGGCGACCCCCGAGGTCAGAGTCCCGACGGCGGCCATCTTGCCGGCCTGGATCAGCTGGTCCTGGCGGTTCTTGAGCTCCTGGAGCATCTGGTTGACCGCGACTGCAAGCTCGGAGAACTCGTCCCGAAACCGGCGCGCCGGCCGCACCGGTGAGTAGTCGCCGGCGCCGATCCTCGATGCGTAAGCGACGAATCGCCCCAGGGGCGCCACCACCGCGTGGGACATCAACACGGCCAGAAGTCCCATGACGAACACCATCAGCAGGAGGAACCCGACCGCGACCACCATCGATGTTCGCAGCATCGCGTGCATCGCCATGCGTTGGCGATCGACCAGATCCTCCGCATCGGAGAGAACGCGGGAGCCTGCCGTGCGCAGCTGGGCTTCGATCGACCGGTACTCGGCGCTGTGGCGGTCGCCGCCAGTTCCCACCGATGCGTCGAGGGTGTACAGTAGGTTTTCGTACGCGACCAGGTCCGCCTTGGCGGCGTTGAACCTCGCGTCGCCCATCACCTTTTGGAACTCGTCTTCACTCTTCTCGAACTCGCTCTGCGCAGTGTGGATGTTGGCCAGGGCGTCCGCGAGGTTGGTTCCATACAGGAAGAAGTTCTTCTCGAAGCGTCGCGCCTGCTCGATTTCGAAAAGGTAGTTCCCTGCCTTCTCGAGGAACCGGAGCTTGTCCCCCGCGCCGGAGACGAACACGACAGCCGTCACGGTGATCGCGGCCATGAACAGGAACAGGAGAACGAAACCCGCCGCGATCCTCGACCGGATGCTGATCCTCGGCCGATCCAGGATCGCCCGCGTCGACTCCTGATCCTCGTCCGTCGGGTGGACGACCTGTGCCTGAGCCACCCCCCGCGGCCGCGACTCGTTCTCGGTCATCACTGTCTCACCGTCGTTGCACCCGTTGGAGTCCCTCGCTGCCACCGCCGCTTGACCCGCCCCCCCGCGCCCAGGTCCATGAGCTCAGGTGGGGTCGCGCTTTCGGCATGCTGCCCCTGGAGGATGGAAATTCTGTGCCAGCGTGGGAATGCCCCCCGAAGTCGCTCGCGGCACCGAGCCGCATTGCGGAAACGAAGTCGCAGCGTCGGCTTGTAACGGAGACGTAACGCCGCGGGCCCGAGCGAGCGCAGTTATGGCCGCAGGCTTCAGGGAGACGCCGCCTCCGCCGCCAGATCCTCGGCAGCTCGTGCGACGATCGCACGCAGGTCCTCGGGTCGAAAGGGCTTTGCGATGAAGTCGAAGGCGCCCTTTTGCATCGCCTCGCGGGCCACCGACATCATGGCGTAGCCGGTAATGAGGATGACCCTGGTCCGAGAAGACCGCTCGCGAACCCGCTCCAGAACCTGGATCCCGGTCATCTCGTCCATCCGGATGTCCGTGACGACGACATCAAACTCGGTTTCTGCGACCCGCTCCATAGCACGCCTCGGATCTTCGAAGATCTCGACCTCCCAACCCATCTTGGCGAGCGCCGGCCGCAGCCGCTTGCCGACGATCGGCTCGTCATCGAGGATCAGCACCCGCAGCGCATGAGTCATCGCGACCTCCTCGGGTCGAGTTCAGGGTCGTTCGGACCTCTCTTCGGGCCACCTGCCCAGCATCCCCGTTACCCGGACATCGGCCACCGGTCACCAGTCACTGGTCACCGGAAGCTGTCGATCGCCTCCCGGATGAAATCGTCAAGGACATGGACCTCGACGCCATCGGCCCCCTCCACCGACTGCAGCAGCTGCTCGATCGCGGCCGCAACCGACTGCTGCTGTCGCTTCACCGACGTGATTTCGACGGCGATCGTGCCGTGCATGGCCTGGACCCTGGCATCCGGGAAGCGCTCGATGAGAGCAACTCTCGCCCGAGCCTCCAGCGCCACGTCGCGCAGGCGGGCGCGTGAATAAGTCATCGCCTGGAAGGTGCGCTCGCGGGCGGTATCCGCGATCATGCCGACCGCCCGTTCGGGCTCGATCTGCTGGAGCCGGATGACCAGGTCGTAGAGTGAGGGATCGGTCTCATCCCGCCCGAACGCCGCAAGCGACCAGCGCTGACGTCCCGCAATCTGGCGTGTTCTCACGCGGTCCGCCTTCTCGGGCGTGATGCGGCGCCGTTCGGCGAGCTGTCGCGCCATCGCCTCGCTGTCGGCGAGGACACGCGCCTTGAGCACGTGCGAGACGCCCGAGACGTACAGGTGAGCTGCGAGGCCGTGACACACGACGTCGTCCGCGAGTAGCTCGTCGATGACAGCGCTTTGAATCGAGGCGAGGCAGCGGGCCCTCGCGCTGGAGGTCATCCCGAGAAGGGACGGATCCTCGTCGAGCGATCGCACCAGCCGGGCCTCGTCAGCCCCGTACCGCTCTGCCGCCGCGCCCAGGAGCTCCCGCCCGACGAGGCGGAACCCGAGCCGACCGGCGACCCCCTCGGCGATCTGCCGACCTGTGGCGAGAGAATCCGACGACACGATCACGACGGGCATCGGCGGGTCCTTTCTCCGTGCGGCTGCGTGCCCCAGAACCCCTGCGGCCTCATGAAGCCTCGTCTCAAGTGAGGCGGCACATTCCAGCTCAGATGTGGATTCTACTCCAGATTATGAGAAGGGCGATGTGATCACCGCACCGATGATCGGTCGTCCCTCAGGGGTTGGGTCGTCGAGCCCGGGCACGCGGCAGCGGGTGCCGCCGCCGCGGAATGGAGTTGCAACCTCGGCGCGTTGCAAATGGCCAGATCTGCCTTTGAGGCGCAAGGAGCATGAGGAGCCCGACACCATCCGCACATGAGCTGCACCGGCGCACCATCATGGCCGTCACGCGCTTCGACCCAAAAACGACCTCGCCGTCGGGGGGCACCATTGCGCGCTGTACCTTCGTGGTGAGAGAGTGTCATAATCTCGTGCAGGGGTCGGCCGTCGTCCCGAGAAGCTCGCTGAGCACGACATTTCCAGCTTGGCAATCGGTGACTTTCGGGCAGCGGGCCACGGCGGCCGCCAGCCCGCCACTCCCCGGTCCGCGGGGGGCGTGATCAACCGGGAGGAGCGCGACGTCGTGGCGACCAATCCCCGACAACCCAAGTCTGTAACTCTCGCTGTGGTCGGAAGCGCCGACTTCATCGACGAGCTCTACGGCCGCTGGCGGGAGGACCCCGAGTCGGTGTCCGAGGACTGGCGTCTGTTCTTCACCGGCTTCGACCTCGCGGTCTGCCCTCGGGACTGTGTCGCACCGGAGCGAGCACAGGCGCAGTCACAGGTCGCGAGCCTGATGTACGCCTACCGCGCCATCGGCCACCTGATCGCGAAGGTCGATCCCCTCGGGAGCAATCTCGACAGCCATCCCGAGCTCGAGCTCGCCGCCTTCGACCTCACCGAAGGCGAACTCGACCAGGCATTCGACACCGGGCACTTCGGCGGTCCGCCCCGCGCGACCCTGCGCGAGATCCTCGCCATCCTCAGGGACACCTACTGCCGGTCGGTCGGCGTCGAGTACGTCCACATCCAGGACCGAGAGGTGCGTCGCTGGCTCCAGAGCCAGATGGAGCCGGTGCGCAACCGTCCGTCGCTCGACAAGGCCGCCAAGCTCAAGATCTTGACCCAGCTGACCGACGCCGAGATCTTCGAGACCTTCATTCAGAGCCGATACCCGGGTCAGAAACGATTCTCGCTCGAAGGCGCCGAGAGCCTGATTCCGGCGCTACGGGCATTCATCGAGGTGGCCGGCGAGCTCGGAGCCGATGAGATCGTCGTCGGGATGGCCCACCGCGGACGCCTCAACGTGCTCGCCAACGTGCTCCAGAAGCCCTACCAGCTCATCTTCCACGAGTTCGAGGACAACTTGCAGCCCGACGCAGTCGGTGGCGACGGCGATGTCAAGTACCACCGCGGGTACGGTTCGCACCTCGAGACCGCGACCGGCAAGACCCTCAACGTCACCCTGACTGCGAACCCGAGCCATCTCGAGGCGGTCGACCCGGTGGTTGAGGGGCGGACCCGGGCCAAGCAGCGACGCCGTGACGACACCGGGGCCCGTGCAAAGGTCATCCCTCTCCTGATCCACGGCGACGCCGCCTTCGCCGGCCAGGGGCTCGTAGCCGAGACCCTCAACCTCTCGCAGCTCGCAGGCTACCGTACCGGCGGCACCGTCCACATCGTCGTCAACAACCAGATCGGCTTCACCACGATGCCGGGCGAGGCGCGCTCGTCGCGCTACCCGACCGACGTGGCCAAGCTGGTCGAGGCGCCCATCTTCCACGTCAACGGCGACGACCCGGAGGCCGTGGTCTACGTCGTCGGGCTCGCGCTGAGGTTCCGACAGACGTTCCACCGCGACGTCGTCATCGACATGCTGTGCTATCGACGGCACGGCCACAACGAGGGAGACGAGCCCGCTTTCACCCAGCCGGTGATGTACCAGAAGATCCGAAACCGCCCCTCCGTTCGCAAGCTGTACCAGCTCGAGCTCGAAGGTTCGCGGGCGATCACCCTCGGCGAGAGCAGCCGCATCGCCGACGAGTTCCAGGGCCGCCTGCTCGACGCCTTCAACGGCGCCAAGGGCAGCTGTCCCCTCGACCTGCTCCACGAGCACGCCTACACCGGCCTGTGGAAAGGCCTCAACAACGCCTACTCCCACGACCCGGTCCCGACAGGCATTCCCAAGAAGGCGCTGGTTGCCGTAGGGCGTGCCCTGACCACGGTGCCCGCAGGCTTCCACCTCAACTCGAAGATCGAGCGTCGCCTCCCCGACCAGTTCCACGCGATGGAAAATGACGGCCACGTGGACTGGTCGCTCGCCGAGCTGCTCGCCATCGGCTCCTTGCTCACCGAAGGGGCCCCGGTTCGACTGAGCGGTCAAGACAGCACCCGCGGCACATTCTCCCAGCGCCACGCGGTCTGGTACGACACCAAGTCCCAGGAGTCCTACATCCCGCTCAACAACATCTCAGCCCAGCAGGAGCGGTTCTGCGTCTACAACAGCATGCTCTCCGAAGCCGCCGTACTCGGCTTCGACTACGGCTACTCGCTGGTGGACCCCGACATCCTGGTCCTCTGGGAGGCGCAGTTCGGTGACTTCGCCAACGGTGCCCAGGTGATCATCGATCAGTTCATCGCGGCGTCGCTCGACAAGTGGGATCGGTCGAGCGGGCTGGTGATGCTGCTGCCGCACGGCTACGAAGGTCAGGGCCCCGAACACTCCAGTGCCTACCTCGAGCGTTACCTCACCCTGTGCGCTGAGGACAACATCCAGGTCTGCAACCTGACCACACCGGCCCAGTACTTCCACGCCCTCAGACGCCAGGTCAAGCGCCCGTTCCGACGGCCGCTCGTGATCATGTCGCCGAAGAGCCTGCTCCGGCACAAGCGCTGCGTGTCGCCGGTCAACGAGCTGTCCAAGAGCCGTTTCCACGAGGTCTTGGACGACCCCGCACCGCCGAAGGCGAAGGCGAAGCGCCTTCTGTTGTGCTCGGGAAAGATCTACTACGACCTGCTCGAGAGGCGTGAGGCCGAGGGGGTCGACGGTGCGGCCATCGTCAGGGTCGAGCAGCTCTACCCGTTCCACGAGGAGCTCTTCCGCCGAGTGACCGAGCCCTACCGGAAGACCGCCGAGATCATTTGGGTCCAGGAGGAGACCCGGAACCGGGGTGCCTGGAGCTACATCTCTCCCCGCCTGGCCGAGATCTTCCCGGATCGACGCATCCGCTATGTCGGCCGTGACGAAAGCGCGAGCCCGGCGACGGGCTCGGCGAGGATCCACCGCGAACAACAGGCGGCGATCGTGGCCGAAGCGCTGGGCGTGCCGGACTGAGCCCGAGCCACCAAAGGAGCGCATCATGCAGGTCGAGGTCAAGATCCCTTCCGTCGGCGAGTCGATCACGGAGGGCATCCTGGTCGAGTGGACGAAGGCCGACGGCGACATCGTCGCCATGGACGAGCCGTTGTTCTCGCTTGAGACCGACAAGGTCACGATGACTGTCAATGCCGAGCACCCTGGGCGGCTGGCCATCCAGGTCCCGGAGGGACAGACGGTCACGATCGGGCAGGTCGTCGGCACCATCGACACCGACGCCGCCGGTGAGCCGGCGGCGGCGAGGAAGGCCGAGCCGCCTGCTCCCACCGAGAGCCCCTCGAGCGGACCCGGGGACGAGACCGCCGCACCCGCCGCTCCGACCGAGCCTGCGATGACCCCGCCTGCGGGATCACCTCAGGCCCACGCCAAGCTCGTCGGCCTCGAGGACCTCCCGCCCTCGGTCCAGCGCATCGTCATTGAGCACCACCTCGACCCCACAGAGATCGAGGGCACGGGGAAGAGGGGCCGGATCACCAAGGAGGACGTGCTGCGCCATCTGGGCGAGCGCGACTCCGCCGCGGCCGCACCACCTGTGGCATCGGTCGCGAAGATGCCCGCGCCACCTCAGCAGGCACCCCGTGAGTCGCCGCGGCTGGCGCCGTCCGGCGACGACCGCACCGCAGTCCGGGCGCGCATGAGCCCACTCCGCCTGCGCCTCGCCGAGCGCCTGGTCCAGGTGCAGCAGACGTCGGCGATCCTGACGACCTTCAACGAGGTCGACATGAGCCGTGTGATCGCGCTGCGCGGCCGCTACAAGGAGACGTTCAGCGACCGCCACGACGTCCCCCTCGGCTTCATGTCGTTCTTCGTCAAGGCGACGGTCGACGCCCTGCGCGTCGTGCCACAGGTCCACTCCTCGATCGAAGGCGACGAGATCGTTCGCCACCGGGCATTCGACATCGGCATCGCCGTCTCGTCCGACAAGGGACTCGTGGTGCCGGTGATCCGTGACGCCGACCAGCTGTCGATGGCCGGGATCGAGCTCGCCATCGCCGACCTCGCTGCGAAGGCGCGCGCGCGGACGCTGACCTTGTCCGATCTCACCGGCGCGACCTTCACGATCTCCAACGGCGGCATCTTCGGGTCGATGATGTCGACCCCGATCCTCAACCCACCGGGCAGCGCAATCCTCGGCATGCACGCGATCAAGAAGCGTCCAGTGGTAGTCGGCGACCAGATCGTGATCCGGCCGATGATGTACCTGGCACTGTCCTACGACCACCGCCTGATCGACGGCCGCGAGGCCGTGACCTTCCTCAAACGGATCGTCGACACGATCGAGGATCCGGACCGCCTGCTCCTGGAGGTGTGAGCGTGGCCCCGACCTACGACCTCGTGATCATCGGTTCCGGCCCCGGCGGCTACGTGTGCGCCATCCGCGCCGCTCAGCTCGGCCTCAGGGTCGCGCTGGTCGAGAAACGCCGCACCCTCGGCGGCACCTGCCTCAACATCGGCTGCATCCCCTCCAAGGCCCTGCTCGAGTCCAGCGAAGTCTATGCCCGCACGATCTCGGAGGCTGGCGAGCACGGCGTGATGGCGACCGGCGTCACTCTCGACCTTGAGAGGATGCTGACCCGCAAGGCGCACATCGTCCAGGAGCTGGTCGAGGGCGTCGCGATGTTGATGAAGAAGAACAAGATCGACGTGTTCACGGGCCACGGCGTGGTCACGGCGAAGGACCACGTGAAGGTCCACGGCGACGACTCCGACACCGAGCTCGAGACCCGCAACATCTGTCTCGCGATGGGCTCCGAGCCGGTCGAGCTCCCGTTCGTGAAGTTCGACGGCGCACGGATCGTGTCCTCGACCGAGGCGCTCGCCTTCGGCAAGGTCCCGAAGAAGCTGGTTGTCGTCGGGGCCGGCGCGGTCGGGCTCGAGATGGGCAGCGTGTGGCGGCGTCTCGGCGCCGAGGTCACGGTGGTCGAGCTGCTGCCGACGATCACCCCCTTCGCCGACAAGCAGATGGCCGGCACGCTGCAGCGGGCACTGGCCGAGCAGGGGATCGAGTTCCTGCTCGAGGCGAAGGTCACGGGGGCGAAGGTGCTCAAGAAGAGCGTCAAGGTCGCGGTCCAGACCAAGGACGGGGAGACCCGTGAGCTGGCCTGCGATGTGGTGCTGGTCTCGGTCGGGCGGCGACCGGTGACCCGCGGCTGCGGCCTCGAGGAGGTTGGCGTCGCGCTCGACGAGGCGGGCCGGGTCCAGGTCGACGAACGCCTCCGGACCTCGGTCGAGGGCATCTGGGCGATCGGCGATCTCGTGCGCGGACCGATGCTCGCCCACAAGGCGGAGGACGAGGGCGTCGCCCTTGCCGAGACCCTCGCCGGCAAGCCCGGCCATGTCAACTACGAGACCATCCCCAACGTGGTCTACACCGAGCCTGAGCTGGCGATGGTCGGCAAGACCGAGGCCGAGCTCAAGAAGGCCGGCATCCCCTACTCCACCGGGCGCTTCATGTTCCGGCCCAACGGCCGCGCGAAGAGCCTCGGCCAGCTCCACGGCATGGTCAAGATCCTCGCCCACGCCGAAACCGACCGCATCCTCGGCGTGCACATGGTCGGACCGCGGGTCTCGGAGCTGATCGCCGAGGCGGTGGTCGCGATGGAGTTCGCGGCATCCGCGGAGGACCTCGCGCGGACCTGCCACGCGCACCCGACCCTCTCCGAGGTCGTCCACGAGGCGGCGCTGGCGGTCGACAAGCGGGCGATCCACGCCTGACGTGGACGCACTGTCGAAAGGGGTGCGCCCGCGACGGTTGCGCGCTCTCACGCAGGACTCGCTTCGACAGAAAGAGGCTCCCATGAATGCTCAGATCCGCTCCGCCTTTGCTGTACTCGCCGTTCTCCTGCCGGTTGCCGCCTGCTCGAAACCCGCGCCACCCGCCGATCCCGCCTATGTCGCCGGAATCGAGTCGTGGCGGGCAGATCGCCTCGCCCGGCTGACCGCCGACGACGGCTGGCTGACCCTGGTCGGCCTCGAGTGGTTCTCACCCGGCGCCAACCCCTTCGGCAGCGACCCCTCGCTGCCGGTCGTGTTGCCCGGCGACGGGATACCGGCCCGGGTGGGTGTACTCGACATCGGCGCCGACGGACACGTCGTCGTCACCGCAGTGCCGGAATCGGGCCTCGAGCTCGGCGGCCAGCCGGTGACCACGGCGACCCTCGCGACCGACGCCGATGGGAAGCCCGACGTGCTCCGGATCGGTCGCCTGGCGATGTACGTGATCCGCCGTGGCGACCGCTTCGCCCTGCGCATCAAGGACCCCGACGCCGCCACGCGTCGCGACTTCAAAGGCATCGACAACTACCCGATCAACCCGGCATTCAAGGCCACAGCGCGGCTCGAACGCTACCCGGAGCCGCGATCGGTTGCCGTTCCAACCATCGTTGGCATCGACGAGGCGATGCTCGCCCCCGGGCGCCTGATGTTCACCCTGGGTGGACACAGAATCTCGCTGGAGCCGCTCATCTCGGCACCGGACGACCGCGAGCTGTTCGTGATCTTCCGCGATCGGACCTCGGGCGAGGCCACCTACGGCGCTGGGCGTTTCTTGTCAGCCGAGCTCGAGGCCGACGGCACCGCCGTCCTCGACTTCAACCGCGCCTACAACCCGCCGTGCGCATTCACGCCCTATGCAACCTGCCCGCTGCCGCCCGAGGGAAATGACCTCGATGTGGCAATCACCGCGGGCGAGAAATACCACGGCCCGAAGCACTAGCGCGCATTCGAGAAAGCCTCGAGATCAGGACGGAGGGACGCGCTCAATCACGAGCGCGTTGTCACCATCGCCGGGGCAGCCTGCTGCAGAGGTCGCCCGGACCAGTCGATACCCCTCCGGCATCGGAGATACCGCGCACACCAGCTCGCGCTCGCCGGGCCGCTTGATCACCCACCCGTTCTGGCCTCCTCCCGAGCACGCCGGCGAATGGCACTCGGCAACGATTACCCAGCCATCCGGCACCTTCGCCGCCTTGCACACGACGCGGTGCTTGTGCGCCCGGCCGGTCACGCCACGCCCCTGCGCCGGCGCCACATCCGCTCGAGCTCGTCGACCATGTCGATGTCGGCCCTGATCCCGTTGACCTGGTTGATCTGAACGATCGTCGTCGGGCTGGTGACGTTGACCTCGGTCAGATGTTCGCCAATGAAGTCGAGCCCGATGAGGTAGATGCCGATCCGGTTGAGCTCGGCGGCGACGCTGCGGCAGGCCTCGAGCTGACGCGTCGTCGGGTCGAGTCTCGCCGCTGTGGCCCCCTGGTGTAGGTTGGCCAGCCGCGAACCTGTTCGTGGAACCCGCAGCACCGAACCCAGCACGCGGTCGTTGAGGGTGAGAATGCGGAGGTCCCCGCTCGACTCGATCGCCGTGAGGTACGGCTGAACGATGACCTCCGGACCCCACTCGCGCCAGAACCCCTCGAGCTGTGCACGCGGCGCATCCGGCGGGACAAAGGTGATGCCGATCCCGCAGTATGTCCCCTTGGGCTTCAGCACCGCCTCTCCCGGCTGCTGGCGAACCGCCTTCTCGACCTCGTCGGCCGACTTACAGATCCAGGTTCGGGCGGCGTACTCGGGCCAGCGCAGGGCAAGGGTGTGTTCGGAGAGCTCGTAGGTTGCCGGTGGGCGGTTGATCTGGACCACCCGCTCGGGCGCGTGCACGAAGTGGCGGTGGTGGCGGACGTAGGTCGCGTCGACGGGCGGGTCTTTGCGTTGCAGGACGACGTGGTACTCGTCCACCGCGGCCGTGCGCGGCGGCCCCAAGGTCCAGAACGGCGTCGCCGCGGCATCGGCGTGGAGGACCTGCCGCACCGGCAGGGTGGCAAGATAACGCTCGCTCGGAAGCTCCGCATCGTGTGACAAGAGATCGAGGTAGTCGATGTGGAAGCCCCTGCTGAGCAGCTCGCGGCTCACGCACACCGCGAGGTCGAACTCGGGGTTGAGGGTGTCCACGGGATCGGCGACGAGGAGATACCGGCTGCCCATCGCAGTCCCCAACAGCGCTCCCCTCCCGCTCCTTCCCGCCAGGCATCCGAGCAGGATTCACCACAGAAACACAGAGGCACAGAGAAGAGCACAGAGAGAGGCCCCAGCATCCTGCGCCAGGGGGCAGGTTGCGAGGTGGCTCGCGCCCTGCCGCCTGACGCAGGCTCTGAGTCTCTGAGTCTCTGTGTCTCTGTCGTTCTCTGTTCAGTCGGTCCGTCGGTGGACGTTCACCGCGGACGCCTGCGCGCTCGGCAACAGGACCATCTCGCGTACGTTGACGTGCGGCGGCAGGCTCGCGCAGTACAGGACCGCACCGGCAACGTCCTTGGGTGTGAGCGGCTCGAGCCCGCGATAGACCGCCGCGGCCCTGTCGTCGTCGCCGTGGAAACGGACGATCGAGAACTCCGTCTCGACCAGCCCTGGATCGACCGAGCTCACCCTGACGCCGGTGCCGAGGGTGTCAATTGCGATCGAGCGGGTCAGCGCCGCCACCGCGTGCTTGCTGGCACAGTAGACGTTGCCGCCCGGGTACACCTCGTGCCCGGCGATCGAGCCGATCATGATCAGGTGGCCGCGACGCCGCGCCACCATCCCGGGAAGCAGCGCGCGAGTCACGTACAGCAGTCCCTTGATGTTGGTGTCGACCATCTCGTCCCAGTCATCTACGTCGCCCTCGTGGAGAGGCGCCAGGCCCCGGGCGAGGCCGGCGTTGTTGACCAGCACCTCGACCTCGCCCCACCGCCCCTCGAGACTGTTCGCCCACTCGGTCACGGCGGCCCGATCGCGGACGTCGACGGCACTGGCGAGGACCTCGGTTTCATGCCGCTCGGTCAAAGTGCGGGCTAACGCCTCGACCCGGTCGAGACGACGCGCCACCAGCACCAGCCGTGCACCGCGGGCGGCGAACGCGCCGGCGCATGCCGCCCCGATCCCAGCGGAAGCTCCTGTGACGACGACCGTGCGGCCCGTGAAGTCCATGGTGCGTTCCTCCCGTCCCTTTGCCCGGGCCGAAACGATACCACGCGGGCTAGGCGCCCTCGCCGATGAGCTCATCGTCCTGCTCCTCGGCGAGCCGCTGCCAATCCGGCAGCCAGCTGCCCTGCGCCATGGCTCTGAGCTGAGGTTCGAAGAAGAACGCCCGCTCGCCGAAGGCGGGTTCGAGGTCGTTCAACCACCGCGCCTGCCCGTCGAAGCGGGCGAAGAAGAGCCGATTGACCCAGGACTGGTCCCGCGCTTGGATCATCTTCAGCGCGAACACCTTTTCGCCGCCGACCTCGGCAACGCCTTCGACCAGCACCTTTCCCGGAGTGGCCGACATGGAAGGACCGCGCACCGTCCGGGCCAGGCCCGAGACCTGGCCGACCGCCTCGGAGAAGATCCGGTAGGCGCGAGCGAGCGGGACCTCGAAGTAGTGTTTCGGGCCGGTATCGCGTTCGACGAACATGTAGTAGGGCACCATCCCGACGCGGACCTGCGTCCGCCACATGTCCGCCCAGACCATTGCGTCGTCGTTGACGTGACGGACCAGGGGCGCCTGGCAGCGTATGACTGCACCGGTCGCAGTGATCCGTCGGATCGCCTCCCGGACGGGCGCGCTCTCGAGCTCTCGGGGATGGCTGAAATGTGCCATCAGAGCGAGCTGCCGGCCGCTCGCGACGACCTTCGCGAACAGGCGCAGCAGGTCGTCGGCATCGGCATCGGTGGTGAAGCGGTAGGGCCAGTACGCGAGGGACTTCGACCCGATCCGGACCGACACCAAATGGTCCAATCGCGGGTCGAGGAGCGCGTCCACGTAGCGGCTGAGCACGCTGGTCTTCATGATCAGCGGATCGCCGCCCGTGAAGAGCACGTCACTCACCTCGGGGTGACATAGCAGGTACGCCACGAGGGTATCGACCTCCCGGTTCGCGAACCTCAGCTCGTCGATCCCGACGAACTGCGCCCAGCGGAAGCAATAGGTGCAGAACGCGTGGCAGGTCTGTCCCTGCGACGGAAAGAACAACACCGTCTCGCGGTACTTGTGCTGGCAGCCCGGAATCGGTTCACCATCGACCGACGGGACGTTGAGCTGCATCTGGCCCGCGGGATGTGGGTTCATGCGCGCCTGGACCCGACGGGCCGCGCGTTCGATGACGTCCCTGCTCGCGCCGGCGACGACCAGGTCCTGAAGGTGCCGCAGCTCCATCGGCTCCAGCATGCCCGGCTGCGGAAAGGTCAGCTGGTAGATCGGGTCGTTCGGGATGTCGTCCCAGTCGACGAGCTCGTTGACCACGTACTCGTTGACCCTGAACGGCAGCACCGCCGAAACCGCCAGGAGGGCGACCCGCTGGTCCCCGCTCAATCGCCGGAGCTGCGGAATCCGATCGAGGTGCGCTCGCCCAAAGGCGCGATAGCGACGCGGGGCAGAAGCGAGAGCTCCGTCCAAACCACCCTCCTTTCTCTCGTTTCATCGGTTTTCGTGAGCCGCTTCATTGATGAAGCGAGTCTGCAGCGCCCGGAGCTGTTGTGAGGAAGGCACCACATCACTCGTTTGTCCGAGCGGCTTCATGTCAAATATAGCTGACACGGCGCGCAGAGACAACCCGTCCTCGTCCCGCGGCAGCTTGGAACAACACCCATCTGGGTCGGCGAACCGGCCGCAATGAAAATGCCGCCGACTCGGCGGCGGCATCCTCACCCGAAACGTCCAGCGGTGGTCGGCTAGTCGAGGGGAGCGGGCGGCGCCGGCGCTGCGGGTGGGAGCGGTGACGCAGGCGGAGCAGGAGGAGCCGCCATCCGCAGCACCTTCACGTGGGGGACGACACTGCGCTCCATGGCCCGGCCGCAGACCGGACACAGATACCGTTCCTGGGTCGCCTTGTCCTTGTCCATCCGGAGCACTGTGCCGTCGGCTGAGCACCGAAAGGTCACACGATCGGATGTGATGAACTCCGCGTCGGGCGCGATCATAGCGACATGGCCCGGATGGTCGCCGCCAACGAACACCATCACGGTGTCCTCGCCCGCCGCGTCGGATCGGGCACTCTCGATCCGGATCTCGACCGGCTCGCCGTCCGCCTCCTCGTCGTCCGACATGACCCACTTCATGGTGACTTCGTGTCTGTCGTCATCGGCGTGGGGGCGCTCGCTCTCCTGCTCACGCTCGACCCACACCCGCTTCCCGCCTTCCGAGACAGGACCGAACCGGAACCCGTGCGCCGCCACCGCCTCTCCGTCGACCGTGACATCGAGGCGATCGCCGTGCCGCGTCACCACGACCTCGTGGGGGCCGGCGGCGATCGTCCGCGCCTCACCGTCGGCGAGGTCGGAAACGGTCACGGTCTGACGGTCACTCCCCACAATCACCGTTACCTTTCCGTGCGGCGATGCCGTAGGGTCTGAGTCGGCAGGCTCCGCGAACGCGACCGCGAGACCGCCCAACGCTACCAGCAGGGCCGCCAGAATCCTATGCAACCAGGGCCTCTCTCTCATCGTCTCCTCCTTATCGAGCGCCGCCGATCGAAAATGTCGAGCGACCTCGACAGGCTCAATGGCAAGCCCCGTGCCACTTCGGTTGGCCCGTTTCCTTCCGATTCGAAGTCGTCTGTTGGCAGATGGATGGCGCTCAGGGCCGCATACGTGGGGTTGCCCGCCCATCACCCAGGGTCGTGGTGGCTCCTGAGATGGGGACCCCGCATCCCCAAACGAGGAGATCCAAGCGATTCTGCAGGCAGACAAGCCTGCCGGCAGAATCGCCAGGAGGGTGTAGGGCATAGATGGTGGATGGACTTCGGAGCGCCGTGAGATGGCCGTTTTCGGCGGATTCGAGGGGCAGTACTTGAGCGTACGGGCCGAGGATCCGCCGAATACGGGCGCTCACGGCGCCCGAAAGGCGCCGCCAATCTATGCCCTACACCCTCCTCTAGTCCAGGCCGAACTTCGCCAGCCGATAAAGAAAGGTCTTGTAGCTGAGGCAGAGCAGGCGGGCGGCGCCGGCGCGGTTGCCGTCGGCGAGCACGAGCGCCTGCCGCAGCAGCCCCACTTCCATGTCGTCCCATACGATCCCCAGCGGCGGCAGCCGGAAGGTCCCACTGCCAGATGAGGCCGTCGCTCCGATCTCCTGCGGAAGGTCGTCGATGCTGACCCGACCGTCCTCCGCGAGCAGGACGAGCCTTTCAACCGCGTTGGCGAGTTCCCGGACGTTGCCCGGCCAGGTGTGCTCCATCAGCCGGCGCAGGACCGCCTGTGGCAACGGTTCCGCGACGGTGGAATGACGCTCAGCGGCCCGTCGCAACAGTGCGTCGGCCAGTTCCGGAATATCCTCGCGGCGCTCACGCAGCGGCGGCGTCAGAACCGGAAACACGTTGAGCCGGTAGTAGAGGTCCTCCCGGAAGCTGCCCTCGGCCACCATGCCCGCGAGGTCGCGGTTGGTGGCCGCCACCACCCGCGCATCACAGGCAACTTCGCCGCTGCCGCCGAGGCGGGTCACGCGCCTCTCTTGGAGCACACGCAGCACCTTCGCCTGGAGCGCGAGCGCCATCGAGGCGACCTCGTCGAGGAAGAGGGTGCCCCCCGATGCCTCCTCGAACCTGCCCTCGCGGCGTCGATGGGCGCCGGTGAATGCGCCGCGCTCATGTCCGAAGAGTTCGCTCTCCATCAGCGACTCAGGGATCGCCGCGCAGTTTACCGCGACGAACGGACCGCCGGCGCGTCGGCTTCGGCGGTGGAGCATCCTCGCGACCAGCTCCTTCCCGGTTCCCGACTCGCCCGTCACCAGCACCGTCGCTTCGGTGTCGGCGACCTTTTCGAGGGTCCGATAGAGCGCCTGCATCGCGGGGGCGCGGCCGATGATCTCGCCGTAGCCATCCCTGACCTCGGCCTCGTTGCGCAGGCGCAGGTTCTCCCGCTCGAGCTCCCGGGTCCGCAGCACCCGCCGCACGGCGAGCAGCAGCGCCTCGCGTTCAAACGGCTTCGCCAGGTAGTCGGCCGCCCCGCGGCGCACCGCCTCGACCGCGTGTGCAATCGATCCGTATGCGGTCATCACGATCACCGCCGGTGCGGCACCCCGACCGTGCAGCTCGTCGAGCAGATCACCGCCGGTGCGGCCCGGCAGCCTCCAGTCGCACAGCACAACGTCCGGCGCCGACTCCCCGATGGCGGCAAGGGCCGCATCGACGTCCGGTGCGCTGCGGACTTCATGGCCGGTTCGCGTGAGGATCCCGGCGATGAGCTCGCGCTGCGCAGGCTCATCCTCCACGACCAGCACGGTGGCTGCGCGGGGGGTCATGACGGCACGCCCTCTTCGGGGATCGCCGCCAGCCGGAGCACGGCCCGCGTACCCCCACCCTCGGCGTCACCGATCTCGAGCTCGCCGCCGTGCATGCCGACCACCAGCGCCCTGGCGAGGTAGAGGCCCATACCGGAACCGGCGGGCCGCGTGCTCACGTGCGGCGCGAAGAGGCGCTCGCGGACCTCGACGGGCAGGCCCTGACCGCGGTCGCGGATCTCGATCTCGGCGTTTGCGCCGACCCGGCGAACGGCGACCGTGACCGGCTCGCCCGCAGGCGAAGCCTGGACCGCGTTCTCGACCAGGTTGGCGAGGGCCGCGCGCACCGCGGTCGGGACCAGCTCCGCCTCGATGGGTTCGGCCCTCAGCTCGATCTCTGCGCCTCCCTGGATCGCCTCCAGAACCACCGATCCGACGAGCTCGGCGAGGTCGGTGGCCTCGACGGTGCTGGCCTCCCCCGCCCCGACGGCCAGGAAGGACCGCAGCCACCGGTCGATGCGGCGGATCTGTGCGCGCGCCGTGAGCACCAGCTGCTCGTGGCCGGGTGTCTCGATCCCAAGCTCCTCGACCGCCAGGCCGAGGGCGTTGAGGGGATTGCGAACCGTATGGGCGAGGCCGCGAGCGAGGTCGCCGAGCTGCGCCAGGTGCTCCCGCTCGCGCCACGCTGCACGCTCCTGCTCGAGCTGGGCGAGACGCATTGACATCCGGTTGAAGGCCCGCTGCAGCTCGCCCACCTCGCCACCGGCATCCTCCGGAACCTGGACGCCAAGGGCACCCTGGCCGAGCACCTCGGCCTCCGCCGCGAGACGGCCCAACGGAGCGGCGACCCGCCGGGCCATCACGCCGGAGGCGACCAGTCCGATCGCCAGCACTCCGAGGCTGAACAGCATGCCCTCGCGCAGGTTGGCTCGAGCCAGGCGCACGGTCGGCGCGAGCGGGATCGGGACCCGCCGGATGAAGCCCGGGTCTGCGGTGACCACGAGTTCGCCTTGTTCTCCCCCTTGATCCGGGGCGATGTGGAAGCTGAACTGTTGCACCACTCGCGTGTGCGTGTGGCCGTCCACGGGGGCGGGAGCGGCCCGCACCTCGGCGTCCGGGGCATCGTCTGCGGCGAGCACCCAGGCGAACGTTGGCGGCGCCGGCGCGGCCGGGACGTCCGGAGGTTGGGCCGGCGCCGGCTGGCTTGGCGGAGCGGGCGCTACGGCCCTCACATGGTGCTCGGTCGCGGTGACGACCACGGTGTGGTCCACGTCGGTCCGGGCGCCCTCCCGCACCACGTGCCGACGGACGTCGATGTCGCCAGCGGGCAGCATGATCACGCGCGGTTCGGGGCCGAGGAGGTCACGGCTGACGCTGGTCGCGACCGCGCCGACCGCTGCCGGCAGGGCGACGAGCTGACGCATGTGGAGCCACCACTGCGCTGCCATCACGGCGAGCACGAGCGCCGACGTGCCGAGGAAGAAGCGAGTCTGCAGCCGCATCAGAACCTCCGGAGCAGCCGAGGCGGAGTCCGTTGCGCCGGCCTACTCGTCATCAGGTTAGCAATCGCCGTACCACCGAGTGGCGGCGATGGCGGTGCTATTCTTTGCGTCCCGAATGTTACGGGAGGCGACGTGTCCGAGACCTACTACATCACGACCCCGATCTACTACGTCAATGACCTGCCCCACATCGGCCACATCTACACCACCGTCATGGCCGACGTCCTCGCTCGATACCAGCGCATGAAGGGTCGGCGGGTCCGTTTTCTGACCGGGACCGACGAGCACGGGCAGAAGATCGAAAAAGCCGCCCGCGCCCAGGGAGTGCCGCCGATCGAGCTCGCCGACCGCGTCGTCGCGAGGTACCAGGAGCTGTGGAAGGTCCTCGACATCTCGCACGACGACTTCGTCCGCACCACCGAGCCTCGACACCAGCTGGCGGTGGCCGAGATGATCCGTCGATTCGCCGCCGCCGGCGACCTCTACAAGGGCCAGTACGAGGGCTGGTACTGCGCCGGCGCGGAGGCTTTCGTGCCCGACTCCCAGGTTGAGGACGGCCGCGACCTCGAGTCCGGCTACCCGGTCGAACGCCTTGCGGAGTCGAGCTGGTTCTTCCGCCTCTCGGCCTATCAGGACCGGTTGCTCGAGTGGTACCGCAACAACCCGGAGTGTGTTCGACCGGCGAGTCGCTACAACGAGGTGGTCAGCTTTGTCGAGGGCGGCCTCAAGGACCTCTCGATCTCGCGCACCTCGATCCGCTGGGGCGTGCCCTGGCCCGGCGACCCCGACCACGTCGTGTACGTCTGGCTCGACGCGCTGACCAACTACGTTTCCGCCCTCGGCTTCGGCGGCGGCGACGACGAGCTGTTCCAGAGCTACTGGCCTGCGTCGCTCCATCTCGTCGGCAAGGATATCCTCCGCTTCCACTGCGTGTACTGGCCCGCCTTCCTGATGTCCGCCGGGATGCCCCTCCCCGAACAGGTCTTCGGCCACGGCTGGTGGACCAAGGACGACGCCAAGATGTCCAAGTCGCTCGGCAACGTCGTGCGGCCGGACTACCTGGTCGACCGCTTCGGAGCCGACGTCGTGCGCTACTTCCTGGTCCGTGACATGGCATTCGGCCAGGACAGCTCCTTTTCCGACGCCGCCTTTCTCGAGCGCTTCAATGCCGACCTGGCGAACGCGCTCGGCAATGCGGCCTCACGCACCCTCGCGTTGGTACGCCGCAATCTCGACGGCCGGGTGCCCGAGCCGATCGGTGACGGACCGCTGCCGGCCGCCGCGGACGATGCGGTCCGCCAGTACCACCGGCACATGGAGGCCCTCGAGCCCCAGCGTGCCCTGGAGGCAACGTGGCGGCTGCTCGCCACCCTAGACGGCTTCATCCAGGAGCGGCAGCCGTGGGCGTTGGCGCGGCAGGGAGACGCAGGCCGCGCGCGCCTCGAGGCCACCCTCGCAGACTCTCTCGAGGCGCTGCGCATCACCTCGGTCCTGCTCGAGCCCGTCATGCCCCGAACCTGCGCAGAGCTCCGACGCCAGCTCGGCGCCCATCAGCTTCCTGTCGACTTCCAGACCGGGACCGAGTGGGGCCTGCTCGGGCACGGAGCCCTCGGCGGCGACGGCGGCGCGTTGTTCCCGAGGGTCGACATCGCCGAAACCATGAAGGAGCTGGCCATGCGTGACCAACCCACTCCCCCGTCGCCACCCACCGCAGCCACCGAAACACCGGCCGCCACTCCGGCCGGCGAGCTCCTGTCGATCGATCGCTTCGCCGAGGTTCGACTGGTCATCGGCGTTGTCCGCGAGGCCGAGCGCGTGCCCAAATCGAAGAAGCTCGTCCGGCTGATGGTCGACTTGGGCGAGGCGGAGCTGCGCCAGATCGTCGCCGGCATCGCCGAGCGCTACGAGCCCGAGAGCCTCGTTGGTCGTCGGATCGTGGTCGTGGCCAACCTCCAGCCCGCGAAGCTCATGGGGGTGGAGTCGCGCGGCATGCTGCTCGCCGCCTCGTTGGACGGTGACCCCTACCTTCTGTCGCCGGACGGCGAGGTTCCACCGGGCACCGGCGTCAGGTAGCTGAGGGTACGGATCTCCGCCGCTCCCAGACCTCGAAGGTCGAAGGGTGGTCGTTGCGCTCATCGGCCGCCTGGTCGTCCGCGCCGACCCTGCGCCACGCCGCCCACTCCATCTCTGGGAATTGGGTGTCGCCGTCGACGCTGGCATGGACCCTGGTGAGGTAGATCCGGTCAGCGAGTGGCAGGGCGAGCCGGTAGATCTCGGCGCCGCCGGCGACGAAGACCTCGGTGTCGCCACGCGCAGCGCGGAGGGCCTCGGCGAATGAGCCCGCCACCAGGACGCCGTCTACCGGCCGTTCGAGCGTCCGGGAGACGACCACGAGGGTGCGGCCGGGCAGAGGCCGCCCGATCGACTCCCAAGTCCGTCGACCCACCACCACGTGGTGACCCATGGTCAAGGCCTTGAAGCGTTTGAGGTCGGCCGAGAGACGCCAGGGCAGGCCGCCCTCACGACCGATCACGCCGTTGACGGCGACAGCGGCAATGATCGAGACGGTCACCGCACCCTCCTCACACCGCCACCGGCGCCTTGATGTGAGGGTGCGGGTCGTAGCCCTCCAGCCTCAGGTCCTCCCAGACGAAGCCGTCGATCGCGCGCACCTCCGGGTTGAGGTGAAGCCGTGGGAGCGGGCGCGGCGCGCGTGCGAGTTGGAGACGGGCCTGCTCGACATGATTCAGGTAGAGGTGGACATCTCCGAACGTATGGATGAACTCGTGCGGCTCAAGCTCGGTGACCTGGGCGATCATCAACGTCAGCAGCGCGTACGACGCGATGTTGAACGGGACTCCGAGAAACACGTCCGCCGACCGCTGATAGAGCTGGCAGGACAGCCGTCCGTCGGCGACGTAGAGCTGGAACATGACGTGGCACGGGGGCAGGGCCATCAGCGGCAGCTCCGCTACGTTCCAGGCGCTGACCAGATGCCTCCGCGAATCAGGGTTGCTCCGGATCTCCTGGACGAGCGCCGCGATCTGGTCCACGCGGCCTCCGTCGGCACCCCGCCACCTCCGCCACTGCGCGCCGTAGATCGGACCCAGCTCTCCGTCCTGACCGGCCCACTCGTCCCAGATCGTCACGCCGTGGTCGCGCAGCCACGCCACGTTGGTGTCCCCGCGCAGAAACCACAGCAGCTCGTGCACGATCGAGCGCAGGTGCAGCTTCTTGGTGGTCAGCAAGGGGAATCCCTCGCCGAGGTCGAAGCGCATCTGATGACCGAAGATGCTGAGGGTACCAGTGCCGGTGCGGTCGTTCTTGCGCGTGCCGTGACTCAGGATGCGCTCGACGAGGTCGAGGTATTGGCGCATCAGGGACGTTCCTCGGACACCGTCAGCCAGCGTCCGACACCGTCCTGCCAGCGCCCCTGGGCTTTGAGCAGGAGCTCGACGAGCTCGCGAACTGCGCCGCGGCCACCCGCGCTGCCGCACACCAGGTGGCAGCTGGCCGCCACCTCGGGCACGGCGTCGGTCGGGCAGGCAGAGAACCCGGCCCGCTGCAGCATCGGAACATCTGGCAGGTCGTCGCCCATGGCCGCAACCTGGCTATCCTCGAGCCCGAGCTGCTGCTCGATCGCATCGAGGCCGGCACCCTTGTCGTTGTTGCCAAGCATCACCAGGTCGGGCGAGATGCCGAGCTCCCGGCAGCGGATCGACACCGCTTCGCTCCGCCGCCCCGAAAGGACGGCGACCTCGATCCCCGCGCCGAGCAGTAGCCGGATCCCGAGCCCGTCGCGGACCGAAAACTGCTTGCTCTCCTCGCCCCGTGAGGTATAGGCGAGTGTGCCGTCAGTGAGCACGCCGTCGACGTCGAGCACGAGCAGACGGATCGGTTCGAGGCGTGCGCGCAGCTCCGCAGGAAGGTGGCTGGGCATGCCCGGGATGGTATCAGAGGCAGCAGCGCGTGCGACTGAACCACAGAGGCACAGAGACACAGAGAGGACACAGCGGCCTCCGCCCGTCCTGAGACTGGCGGCATGGCCAGCGCGTTGCGCTGGCCATGCCGCCAGGGGAGGGTGGGTGGCCTCTGTGACTCTGTGCCTCTGTGGTTATCCTAGAATCCTTCGAGGACCGCGGTGACCAGGGCGCGGGCGAACTCAGCAGAAACCACGCTCATGGCCTCGATCTGACGATCGAAGTAGTTCACTGCCGACACGTCGACCTGGTACGAGGTCCGGCGGGAAAAAGCCTTGTCCTCCCAAACGACCTTCGGCTCGTCGCCACGGATGTCGATCAGGGAGACGCTGGCGGTGAGGGTCATCTGATACTCGGTCGCCCGCCCCTGCTCGTCGAGGGTCACGGGTGACACCGAGAGGCTCTTGATGGTTCCGCGGAGTGCGAGGTCGGCGCCCTTGTCGTCGTCGACGATCGAGAAGCGGCGACGGCGAACCCACTCTTGGACCACCGCCTCGGTCAGCCGCTGGTCCATGTCGGCCCAGTCGGTGGTGTTCTCGAACGGTCTCACGTGCAGAGTCTTGAGCTCCGGCGGCAGGAAGCTGGAGGTCCCGACGAGGTGATACCCGCAGCCCGCCGACATCAGGCCAAGGAGAACCGCAACAGCGCCGCGCCAGATCGTCATGGCCGCGACGGTAGCACACGTGGCGATCTCCAAACCACAGAGGCACAGAGACACAGATGGGAGCACAGAGCCCCGTCCTACCCCGAGACGCGCAAGGCCCGCTCGCATGCCACAGCATGCGAGCGGGCCTTGACTCGGCGGGCGGGAGGGCGGCCTCTGTGTTTCTCTGTGCCTCTGTGGTATTACCCTTCCTTCCCGTGCCGGAGGCGCTCGAGTTCGGCCATGCGCTCGCGGATCCTGGCCTCCCAGCCACGGTCCGTTGGCCGGTAGAAGCGAACCCCGTCGAGCTCGGCGGGCAGGCAAGCCATCGCCGCGATTCCCGCCCGCTCGTCGTGAGCGTAGCGATACCCGGCGCCGTACCCGATGTCCCGCATGAGGCCGGTGGGTGCGTTGCGCAGGTGGAGCGGAACCGGCAGGCCCGGGCGGCTCGCGACCTCCTTCTGCGCTTGGCCATAGCCGAGGTAGAGCGCGTTCGACTTCGGCGCCAACGCCAGATAGACCGCAGCCTGGGCGAGCGCGAGGGCACACTCCGGCATGCCCACGTGCTCGACCGCGGCCGATGCGGCTGCGACCTGCTCAAGCGCCCGCGGCTCGGCCATGCCGATGTCCTCGGACGCCATGCGGAGCATGCGCCGGACCACGTAGCGCGGGTCGGCCCCTCCCTCGAGCATCCTCGCCAACCAGTAGAGGGCGGCATCCACGTCGGAGTTGCGCACCGACTTGTGGAGCGCCGAGATCAGATTGAAGTGCTCCTCCCCCTCCTTGTCGTAGACCGCGGTCGCACGCTGCGCGGCACGCCGGATCGAGGCCTGATCCAGGGAGCCGCTCCCGAGAGCCACGGCCAGCTCGAGCAGATTGAACGCCTGCCGCGCATCTCCGGCCGACAAGCGCGCGATCGCCGTCAGGGCCTCGCGCTCGACGTTCACGTCGACCGACCCCAGGCCGCGGTCGCAATCGCCGAGGGCCCGATCGAGCAGCTCGACCAGCTCGGGCTCACCGAGCGGCTCGAGCACGTACACCTTGAGGCGGGACAGCAGTGCGCGATTGAGCTCGAAGGAGGGATTCTCGGTCGTCGCCCCGAGCAGCACGATGTCGCCGGTCTCGACATAGGGAAGAAAGGCATCCTGTTGGCCGCGGTTGAAGCGGTGGATCTCGTCGACGAAAAGCACCGTCCTGCGGCCCGTCGCGTGGCGCAGGTTGCGGGCCGCCGCCATCACCTCCCGGGCCTCCTTGACCCCGGACAGCACCGCGGAGAAGGACACGATCTCAGCGTCGGCTGCGGCGGCGAGGACTCTGGCCAGCGTCGTCTTGCCGCACCCCGGTGGACCCCAGAAGACCATCGACGGCAGCTCACCGCGGGCGAGGAGAGAGCGCAGAACGCCTTCCTGACCCACGAGGGCGTCCTGTCCGACAACCTCGTCGAGGCTACGCGGTCGCATCCGATCGGCCAGCGGGGTGTCCGCAGGGAACGCGAACAGTCCGTCGGTGCTCACTGGCGGAAGTCGGTGGTGAGGGCGGCCAGCCGCTCGAGGAGCATCATCAGCAGCAGTGCCTCGTCGAGAGAGGCCGCTACTGTCACGGCGCCGTGTCGATCGAGTACGCACGCACGCGCGTCGGAGAGTGCATCCGCAACGGCATTCGCGAGGGCCCTCGAGCCAGGTTCCAGGAAGCCGACCCACGCCACCCGTCCGACCAGAGTTGATCCTTCTGCCAGCAGCTGCCAGTCGGGCAGACGATTGGCGGTCGAAAGGGCTTGCACGTGACGCGGGTGGGCGTGGACAACGGCAGCCACCGCCGGGCACCGCCGATAAATTGCCCGGTGCATCCAAACCTCGGACGAGGCCGCGGCAGGCACCTCGCCGTCGAGCTCGACCTCGACCACGTCGGTCGCATCGAGACGACCCTTGTCGAAGCCGCGCGGAGACACGGCGAAACGACGCCCGTCGATCCGGACGGAGACATTGCCCTCAACCGCCAGACTGAGCCCGGCACAGTCGAGGCGGGCCGACGCAGCGACCACCGCGAGCCGCGCAGCGCGGACCCGGTCAGCCATCGCCGCCTACCGCCCCGGCCGCCTTCCCGCAGACGTCGCTGCACACCCGTCGACAGTCAGCCGTCAGGCGGGTCCGACTGGCCGGGATCATCGTCCCACACGCAGCACACTCGACGAGATCCTCGCGACGCGGTTCCGGCTCCGCGTCCAGTGGCGGTGTCCAGCGATCGCGCCCACGGCGGGAGAACCGGCTGAACCGGTCTGCGCCGTCAGCGGTCCGGCCGAGCTTCCGCCCATAAGCGGAGATGATCCTCCACACCACGTAGAGAACCGCAACGACGAGTGCGATCCGCTGCAGCATTCGCGGCTCCCCTCCCTGCCAGCGCGCCCTCGGGCCGCCCACGACGACCTCTACCGCCCGTCCCCGCCGGCCTCGGGACCCGGATCAGCTCCCCGACAGCTCCTTTTCCAGCGACGACAGATCCGGAACGGCCGGGTTGCTCGCTTTGATCTCCAGGAGCTTCTTCATAGCCGCCATGGCCTCGTCGTGACGGTGGAGGTCGAAGTGAAGGACGACGACCTTGTTATACCAGGCCTGCCAGTGATCCGGCTCTTGCCCGATGGCCTTGTTGAGGAGCTCCAACGAGCGGTCGAACTTGCTCAAATTGCGATAGACGACCGCCAGGTCAGTGAGCAGGTTGGCGTCGCCTTCGGCCTTTTCCAGGGACCTTTCGTACCAGATCCTGGCGTCGTTCCAACGGGCGGCATCGAAGTAGAGGTTCCCGAGCGCGATCATCAGCCGTGCATCGTTGGGGTTCTGGGCCAGCAGTTGTTCGAGCTCGTCCGCCTGGCGCGCGAGCGCCCGGTTGGCGTCCGAGGCGCCCGCAGCCTGGGCCGCCTGATCGACTGGCGGATGGCCCGGTGGCAGGCCCTCCATGCCGGCGGCAGCGGCAGGAACTCTCGCCGGCGGCACCGTCTGCTGCTCGGCGAGCACGTAGCCGAGCACGACACCGACGATCAATCCAATCACCAAGAGGAACCACCCTCGCTGTAACATGCTGATCAACCTCCTGACCGGCGGGCCCCGTCCGCGGCATCCGCACCCCGCCGTGGAACCGTCCCCTACTGGGCTGCGGCCTCGTCGAGACGCTCCGCGACCCAGGTACCCGAAGCCGGCAGACCCGTGGCGAGCTGCGTCGCCTCCCAGGTCCCCTCGAGCCGCGAGGAGCCGTCGCCGGCGACAAGTCTGCCATAGAAGATAGCTGCGAAGCCGATCTGGGAATCGATCCGCTCCAGCCGGACCTTCCCGGCGACCAGGGTTCCACGGAACGAACCGTTCCAACCGCCTGCGAGAGAATAGGTTCCGGTCACAAGCGTGCCGTCGAGGGAGAGGTCGAGCGTGCCATCCTGGCCTCCCGGCTCGACGACGATCCGCCAGGTGCCGCTGAGGGCGTCCTTCCCCTTCTCCTCGCCGCTGCCGAGCTTCTCGAGCTCCTGCTTGGCCTGCTCAATCTGCGTCCGGGTGGCGATCACCGCGCCCCGCAGCCGCTGCGACTGCCGCAGCGCCGTGATCAGCTCGCCCTCGGCGGCCTGGAGATCCTCGTCTCGTAGGCGCAGGTTGTCGAGGTCCTCGCCCTGCGTCTCGGCGCGCACGAGGTCGGCGCCGAGACGTTCGACCCGCGCCCACGCCTGCTCGAGCCGTCCCTGCTGTCGTTCGACATCATGCATCTGTGCCGCCAACACGACCTCCTGGAGCGAGATCGTCTCGCGCAGTACCTGGGCCGTCGGCACAACTGCCGCGGCTCCAGCCACCGAGCCCGCGACAATCGCGAGGGTGAGCGCGCGTCTCATGCGGTTCTCCCTTCGAAGCGGCTGATCACCGCCGTTCCAACCAGGTCACTCCAGACGTTGGTTGTCGTTCGCATCATGTCGAGCACGCTGTCCACGGCGATGATGACCCCGATCCCCTCGAGCGGGAGTCCGACCGCGTCGAGCACGATGACCAGCATCACGAGACCCGCCATGGGTATGCCGGCCGCTCCGACCGAGGCGAGCAGAGCCGTGATCAGGACCATGATCTGCTGTTGGAGGTCCAGCTGGATGCTGTACATCTGGGCAATGGTGAGGGCTGCAACGGCCTCATAGAGCGCCGTGCCGTCCATATTGACCGTGGCGCCGAGCGGCAGTACGAAGCTGACCACGCCCTTGGGAAGCCCTGCCTGGTGCTCCGCACACTCCATCGAAAGCGGCAGGGTCGCCGATGAAGAGGCCGTCGAGAACGCCGTCACCAGGGCCGGAAGTACGCTGCGAGCGTAGGCGATCGGCGACCGCCGACCGAGGACCGCGAGCAGGAGCGCGAGGGTGACCGTGGCATGGATGAGCAGGCTCAGGACAACGGTGAGAAAGTAGGGCCACAGCCCTATGATGAGGTCGATTCCGCTGCGGCCGACTGCCCGGGCGATGAGCCCGAAGATCCCGATCGGAGCGAGCCGGATGATGCCCATCGTCAAACGCTGAATGACCTCCAAGACCCCACTCACCACCCGTGTTACGGGCCGCGCCACGTTTTCGTCCAGCCCGGTCAGGACGAGCCCGAACAGGATGGCGAAGGTGATCACCGGCAGCACGTCGCCGCGCGCCATCGCGTCGATCACGTTGTCCGGGACCAGGCGGAGGACAAAGTCGGCGAGGCTCGCGTGGGCCGCCTGCAGCCCCTCGGGAGTCTGGCCACGCGCACCGAGCGTGAGACCGACGCCGGGATGGAGAAGGTTGACCAGGGAGAGGCCGACGACGATCGCCAGCGTCGTCGTCACCGTGTAATAGAGCAGCGTGCGAACGCCAACCCGGCCCACGGTCCGCACATCGCCGAGGCTCGTCATCCCGTCGACCAGGGAGAGGAAGATCAGCGGGATGATGATCATCTTCAGGAGCCGCAGGAAGAGCTCCCCAATGAACCCGGCTTCGCGGCCCAGCTCCGGAGCAGCGGACCCGAGCACCGCGCCGGCCACCAGGGCGATCAGCACCTGCCAGTGGAGCTTCCGATACCAAGAACCTGTCTGCATGCCCCTCCACGTCCCGATGACGGCGGCAAGCCTGCACTTCTCGCCACATCCTTCGTGGGTTGCCGCTCGTCGCACGCGTGGATTCCGAGATGTCCGGTCCTGTTCATGATAACGCGGCGGGGTGCGCCTCTGGAGAGACGCGAACGTTTCGAATCAGGCGTCCCCGCCGGACTCGATGTGCCGCTTGAGGACCGTTTCGACCTCGCTGTCGACGTCGCCGACATCGCGCCCCTCGACCTCGGCGACCTCGTAGACCAGGAGCTGGCGGGCGTGGTCGAACATCTTGCGCTCGCGAAATGACAGGGGCTTGCGCGACGCGACGTCGGCGAGGCACAGGAGCACGTCGACGATCTCCTGCAGCTCGCCCGTCTTGATCCGGTCGAGGTTCGCGCGGTAGCGGTCCTTCCAGTCCTCGGCCTCGTCGGTGTCGTTGGCCCGCAGCCGCTTCATGATCCGCGCGACGTCCGGCGGCGCGGCGAGGTGGCGGAGCCCCACCCGCTCCCAGTTGCCGACCGGGACCACGACCTTGGACTCGGTGTTCAGGAGACGTAGGACGTAACACTCCATCTCGGTCCCGGCGAGCTCCTCGGTCGCGATGCTCTCGACAACCGACACACCCTGGGATGGGTAGACGACCTTGTCACCGACCTCGAAGCGCACTGGCAACCCCTTCCGGAACCTATCGATGGTAGCACGGCGGACCCGCAGTGCAGTCACGGTCCCGCGATGTCAAGCCACTGCAAAACCACCAAGACACGAAGACACCAGGCCACAGCAGAGACAGAGGAGCGGTCTTCAAGGCCCGGGGTACGGCTTGGTCCTTCCCCATCGCGTGCTCCGCTGTGCTGAGGAATGCGGGCTACCGGAGCTCCCGGTAAGCCATCACGATGAGGTCGCTCGCGCGGTCCACCTCGCCCTCCGTTGTCCAGCGGCCGAGCGAGAGACGGACCGTCGACACCGCGAGCTCCACCGGTACGCCCATCGCCGCGAGGACGTGCGAGACCTTGACCTCCTGGGCATGGCAGGCCGCACCTGCGGACGCGGCAACCTCGTCGCCGAGCTTCTCGAGTAGTGCGTCGGCCACCACGCCGGGCAGCGCGACCGAGAGCGTGTTCGGCAGCCGGTACTCGGCATGGCCGTGTTCGACCAGCTCGGGAATCGCCTCCCGGAGCCGGTCTCGCAGCCGGTCGCGGAGCGCCCACAGGCGCCGACCCTCCTCCTCGACCCCCTGCGCCGCCAGCTCCGCCGCCAGGCCCAAGCCGACGATACCCGGGACGTTCTCGGTCCCGGCGCGCAGGCCCCGTTCGTGGGCCGCGCCCCGGATCAACGGCTCGATGGGGGTGCCTCTGCGCACGTAAAGCGCCCCGATGCCCTTCGGCGCATACAGCTTGTGCCCTGCGATCGTGAGCAGGTCCACCCCGAGGGCACCGACGTCGACCGCGACCTTTCCGACCGCCTGCGCCGCATCTGTATGGACGAGGATGCCGCGCGAGCGGCACAGCTCGGCGACCTCGGCCACCGGTTGGAGCGCGCCCACCTCGTTGTTGGCCAACATGAGCGAAACCAGCACGGTTTCCGGCCGCAGCGCGCGCTCCACCTCGTCCGGGTCGACGCGACCCTCGCCGTCGACCCCGACGATCGTCAGCTCCGTGAGGCCTTCGATCTCGAGCGCGATGGCCGGCTGCAGCACGGCCGGGTGCTCGACGGCCGACGTCACCAGGCGGCCCCCGCTGCGTGCGGCCAGAACACCGCGCAACGCGTGGTTGTCCGACTCCGAGCCGCCGGACGTGAAGACGACATCATCCGGCGCGGACCCGATGGCGGCCGCGACCTGAGTGCGGCCGCGCTCCACCGCCTCCCGGGCACGCCGGCCGGTGCCGTGGGAGGACGACGGGTTCCCGAACAGCTCGACGGTCGCCTCAGCGACCGCCTCGGCCACCCGAGGGTCGACCGGCGTGGTGGCGTTGTAGTCGAGGTAGATCGGCGCTGAGCCCATGCGACATCCTACTTGGACGTCTCGTCCCGCCATCGAACCTGGTACAGGTCGGTTCGGCGGTCCTTCCAGTTCTGCACCGTGCCCGCACGGCGGCAGTGGTCCAGTTTCTCGAGATCGACGTCGTGGATGACGACCATCTCGACGTTGGGCGTCCCCTCCGCTGCGATCGCATCGCGCGAGAACGGGAAGTCTGACGGGGTGAAGATCGCCGACTGCGCGTACTGGATGTCCATGTTCTCGACCTCTGGGAGGTTGCCGACCGTGCCCGCTATTGCGACGTAGACCTGGTTCTCGATGCACCGGGCCTGGGCGCAGTAGCGGACCCTGAGGTAGCCCTGGCGCTCGTCGGTACAGAACGGGACGAACAGGATCCGGGCGCCCCGCTCGACCGCAATCCGCGCGAGCTCAGGGAACTCCACGTCGTAGCAGACCAGGATCGCGACCTTGCCCATGTCGGTGTCGAAGACCTCCAGGCAGTCGCCCGGCTGGACGCCCCACCAGCGGCGCTCGTTGGGGGTGATGTGGAGCTTCTGCTGCTTGCCGATCTGGCCATTGCGGCGGAACAGGTAGGCAGTGTTGGTCAGGCGTTCGTCCTCGAAGGTGAAGTGTGACCCGCCGATGATGTTGGTGTTGTACTTCACTGCGAGATCCGAGAAAAGGTCGAGGAACTGGGGTGTCAGGTCGGCCAGGCGTCGTACCGCGAGAGCGGGGCTGTCCGCTGGCAGGAACGACAGCATCTGGGTGGTGAAGATCTCCGGGAAGACCACGAAGTCAGCCTTGTAACCGGAGCCAACGTCGACGAAGTACCTGCACTGTTCGGCGAAGTCGTCGAAAGAATCGATGTTGCGCATGCCGTATTGGACGACGCAGATGCGGGCCGGACGCGCGGTTCGCGCGTGGCGATGAGGACCGGGCGCGTAGTCCAGGTTGACCCACTCGAGCAGGGTGGCGTAGCCGTCCGACTCCTGGTCGCTCGCAAGATACGACCGGATCACCCGCTTGAGGGTGAAGCCGTTTGCGAGCTGCGCGGTGAGCACGGGGTCGTGCCGGTCCTTCGACATGACCTGGTCGACGTACTCCCTCACCGGCATCCGTTCCCTGACATCCGCAAATCCAGGAATCCTCCCGCCGACCACGATCCGCTTGAGGTTGAGATCGCGGCACAGCTGCTTGCGGGCCTCGTACAGGCGGCGCGCGATCTTCATCCCGCGCCACTCCGGGTGGACCATGATCTCGATGCCGTAGAGCGTGTCGCCCTGGGGGTCATGGTTTCGGATCGTCCCGCCTCCCGAGATCTCGGACCAGGTGTGTCCCTCCTCGTACTCGTCGAAGTCGATGACCAGGCTCGAAGAGGAGGCAACGACGGCGCCGTCGACCTCGACCACGATCTGTCCCTCCGGGAAGTTCTCGAGGTGGCTCGCAATGTGCTCGCGGCGCCACGGCTTCATCAGCGGGAAGCACAGGCGCTGGAGCTCCACGAGAGGGTCGTAGTCCTCGATCTGCATCGGTCGGACCACGACCTTCCACTCGAAGTCGTGGTGGTCGACGGTGTCTCGATTCATGGTCATCCTCCCCGCCTTTCCAACGTGAAAGCCTCCCCGCTTACTCCGGAGGCCTTTTCCCCCCGCACCGACAGCACTTTCCAGTTATGCTACTGCGATCCGCAGCCGAGCTTGCGCCTTCTTTCACGCATCGGTACCATGCCCGCGCGGTCGCGCGTCGACCCCTCACCCGACCGCCAGTCCACCGGAGGTGTCCCATGCCGAACGGAATCGTCCCGATCCCAAAGCCGGTCAACGAGCCGGTGCGCTCGTACGCTCCGGGCTCGCGCGAGAAGGCGTCGCTCAAGAACAAGCTCGCCTCGATGCTCGCCGAGGAGATCGAGATTCCCCTGATCATCGGCGGCAAGGAGGTACGCACCGGCAAGACTGCGAAGGCGGTCTGCCCGCACGATCACCGCCACGTCCTCGCCACGTATCACAAGGCGGGCGAAGCCGAGGTCAAGATGGCGGTCGAGGCCTCGCAGCTGGCATGGCGTGAATGGTCCGAGATGGCCTGGGAGGACCGTGCCGCCTGCATGCTCAAGGCCGCCGAGCTGCTCGCGGGCCCGTGGCGCGACACCCTCAATGCCGCGACCATGCTCAACCAGTCGAAGAACGTGTTCCAGGCCGAGATCGACTCCGCCTGCGAGCTGATCGACTTCTTCCGCTTCAACCCCTCGTACATGAAGTTCATCTACGAGCAGCAGCCGGAGTCGGCGCCGGGATACTGGGACTACGTCGAGTACCGCGCGCTCGAAGGCTTCGTCTTCGCCGTGACCCCGTTCAACTTCACCTCGATCGCCGGCAACCTGCCGACCGCGCCGGCCCTGATGGGCAACGTGGTGCTGTGGAAGCCAGCCTCCTCCGCGGTCTTCACCGCGTACCACCTCATGATGCTGTTCGAGGCCGCCGGGTTCCCGCCGGGCGTGATCAACTTCGTGCCGGGCTCCGGCGGCGAGGTCGGCGACCCGGTGATGGCCTCCCCCCACCTGACCGGCATCCACTTTACGGGCTCGACCCCGGTCTTCCAGGACATGTGGAGGACGATCGGCAACAACATCTCCAGCTACCGCACCTACCCCCGCATCGTCGGGGAGACCGGCGGCAAGGACTTCGTCTTCGCCCATGCTTCGGCCGACGTCGACGCCCTGGCGACCGCACTGGTCCGCGGCGCCTTCGAGTACCAGGGGCAGAAGTGCTCCGCCGCATCCCGCGCCTACGTCCCGTCGTCGCTGTGGCCGCGGCTGAAAGACGTCCTCATCGGCCAGATGTCCGAGATCAAGGTCGGTCCGCCGACCGACTTCAGGAACTTCTTCAACGCCGTCATCGACAAGGGCGCCTTCGGCGACCACGCGGGCTACATCGACCACGCCAAGGCGTCGCCCGACTGCGAGATCGTCGCCGGGGGAACCTACGACGACTCGCTCGGCTACTTCATCCAGCCCACCGTGGTGCGAACCACCAACCCGCATCAGAGGCTCATGGAGGAGGAGGTCTTCGGGCCGGTGCTGACCCTCTACGTCTACGATGATGCGAAGCTCGACGAGGCCCTCGGCCTGTGCGACTCGACCAGTCCCTATGCTCTCACCGGCGCGATCTTTGCGGACGACCGCCGGGCCGCCGTAACGATGGCCACTCGTCTCCGCCACGCCGCCGGCAACTTCTACCTCAACGACAAACCCACCGGTGCGGTGGTCGGCCAGCAGCCCTTCGGAGGCTCCCGGGCTTCGGGTACCAACGACAAGGCGGGCTCATACCTCAACCTGATCCGCTGGACATCGCAGCGCACGATCAAGGAGAACTTCGTCCCGCCCAAGCACTTCGCCTACCCCTTCATGGGCGAAGAGTAGGGGCCGACTCAAGCTCCCGAGAGCAAGCGGCCGGGGCGTCTGGCCCCGGCCGTGGCCATGCGCGCGGGCCGGCTCCCGTCAGCGCTCGGGCGAGTGGGCCGGGGTGGCCTCGCGTGCCGGCTGCGCCCCCTGCCCCACCGCCAGGTTCGGTTCCGGTTTCGGGAAGCCGCACGTGGCTTCGAAATCGCGCCCCTCGAGCTTCGACAGGGCCATCGGAGACCCCAGCTTCGCCGCCCTGCACAGCCACTGCACGGCCGCCTTTTCGTCCTTGATGGCCCCCCGACCCTCGGCGAGCATGACGCCGACGGCGACCTGGGCCTCGGGCAGGCCCTGTCGCGCGGCCTCGATCATCCACCGGTAGGCGCCCTCACGGTCACGCTCGACGCCGCGCCCCTGGGCCATCATCAGCGCCAGCGCGTACCGTGCCCGCGGCAATCCCGCTTCCGCGGCGATCCGGTACCAGTACACGGCGGAGGCCTCGTCCTTGTCCAGCCCAACACCGCTCTCGTACAGGGAACCGAGCTCGTACTGCGCCCTCTCGGAGCCCTGCCGTGCCGCCTTGGCGAACCAGGTGGCCGCCACCGCCGGGTCCTTGGTCACGCCAGTGCCGTTCGCGTAGGCCACACCGAGGTCGACCTGGGCCTGAGGGTATCCCGTGGTGGCCAAGCGCCGCACCCGGGCGAGGACGTCCGGGTCGGCGAGGCTGACCTCACCATCGGGACCCATCACGCCAACCCGGTAGATGGCTTCGAGACTGTCCTGCGCGGCGGCCTTCTGCAGCCAGCCACGGGCCGTCCCGACGTCCCGTTCGACGCCCCAGCCTTCGAGGAAGAGAATCCCGACCTGGAGCTGCGCGTCCGGGTTGCCGGCCTCCGCCGCCTTGATCAGCCAGGCTGCACCGGCGCTGGGATCGGGATCCACCCCGATCCCGTCAAGCAGCGCGAGACCGTAGGCAAGCTCGGCCGGGACGTGGCTCTGACTGGCCGCCTTCTCGAACCACCTGGCCGCCTCGGACGGGTCCCTGTCGACCCCTTCGCCAGTCCGAAGGGCGATTGCCAGACTGTACTGCGCCTGCGCGTTACCGGAAGCCGCGGCCTTGCGGTACCAGTCGACTGCGGCCTCCGGGTCCCGAGCGACGCCCTCGCCTTCGGCGTACATCAACCCGACCGCGTACTCGGCCTCGGTGTGACCCTGCGCGGCGAGGGGGCGTAGAGCGGCCATGGCGGTCGCGTAGTCGCCCGCCTGGTAGGCGACGACTCCCCGTCGGTACTCTGCGTCCGAGCCCTGGGCCGAGGCCGGCCCGGCTCCAGCGAGCATCACCACCATGAGCACCACCACACGAGCTCGGCAAATCGTCATCCCTGCCTCCCGACTTTCGTGGCCGCTCCCGACGCGACGTTCGCCGGAGGGGACGAGCCCCTGGCCTGCCGTGCGTCCTCGACCGCCACGACCATGTCGCCGAACTCGCGGGACGCCAGGGCGACCTCCCGCGCACCGGAGCCGAGTCGCAGCACGACCTCCGTCGGCGCGTACGCGCGGCGCCACCCGCGAGCCGACCGGACCGCCACCGCATCGATGAACTCGAGCGGTATTCGGTGGCGGATTGGTCCCCACCGACCCTCGACCCAACGCGAGCCGACGGTGGTCTCGAACGCTCCCCACCTGACCAGGCCGAGCAGCACCACCGCGGAGAGGCAGGCGAGCACCGCACCGACGACCTCCAACGGCGAGCCGTCGTGGGCGACCATCCACCACACTCCGACGACCGCCCCGGCCACCGAGCCCGGCCAGGCGTAGAGCCTCACGGCGCGTCGCAGTGGAACCCGCTCGAAATGGCGCGGCAGGTCGATGGGCTCGTCCTCACGTCGGCGGCGGAGGGTGAGAGGTGTCACGTGATCACCAGGCGTGGGGCGTTCGGCCGAGGCGACGGTCGAGGGCCCGTTGGTAGAGCTCGCCGTACTGGCGCGCGGATCCCTGCCACGAAAAGCGGCGCTGCATCGCCTGTTGCCGCATCGCCTTGATGTGCTCGCGCCGGTTGAACCAGGTCCACACGGCCCATCCGACGGTGTCGTAGATCGCCCGCGGCGTGAGCTGGTCGAAAAGGAAGCCCGTTCCCTCGCCGGTTGCCTCCACATACTGCTCCACGGTATCGGCAAGACCACCAGTCCGGCGGACGATCGGCAGCGTACCGTAGCGCAGCGAGTACATCTGGTTGAGGCCGCACGGCTCGTAGGCGCTCGGCATCAGAAAGAAGTCCGACCCAGCCTCGATCACGTGGGCGAGGGTCTCGTCGTAGCCGAGCTGGACCGCGAGGTTGGGTAGCCGGCTCGCGAGCGACGTCAGCTCGGTCTCGCACCAGGCATCGCCGCTGCCCAGGATCGCGAACTGCACCGCAAAGTCGGCGCACATGTCGAACAGGCTGCCGTAGGTCGGACCGGCGAGTGCACCAACCCCCTTCTGGTCGACGAGACGCGTGACCATACCCACCAGCGGGACCTTGGTATCCACCGGGAGGCCGAGCCGACGCTGCAGCTCCGCCTTGTTGGGAGCCTTGCCCGAGAGCTTCCGGTGGTCGAAGCGGTGCGGGATGGCATCGTCGGTCTCCGGGTTCCATACCGTGTAGTCGATCCCGTTGAGCACGCCGAAGAGATCGGTGCCGCGCCGGCGCAGCAGCCCATCGAGCCCGTGGCCGAACGTCGGTGTCTGAATCTCGGCGGCGTAGGTTGGGGAGACGGTCGCCAGAAGGTCCGCACTGGACAGACCGCCCTTGAGCAGGTTGAGCTTGTCGTGCCACTCGAAGCCCGAGCCGTGAAAGTGCTCCCAGCCGAGCTGGGTGAACGCGATCGTGTCCTTCGGGTAGACGCCCTGGTAGCCGAGGTTGTGGATGTTCAGGACGCTCGCCGTGGTGGCGAACGGCCCGGAGTGTTCCCAGGTCTGAAGGTAGACCGGAACCAGGGCGGTCGGCCAGTCGTGCGCGTGCATCACGTCAGGGATCCACTGCAGGCGCTTCGCAAGCTGGAAGGCGCCCCGCGACAGGAGCGTGAACCGCTCCGGGTTATCGGGGAAGTCGGGCACCGCCTTCGAGCCGTAGATTCCCTTGCGACCAAACAATCGCTCGTTGTCGAGGAAATAGACCGGGACCTCGGACTCGGGCAAGACCGACCGATAGATGGCGCACCACTGCTCGGAAAAGCCGACCGGAACCCCGAGCGGTCCGGGCTCGAGCTCGAGCGAGGCCGTGTCGATGTCGTAGTAGCGCGGCATGACGAGCCTGACGTCGTGCCCTTGGTGGGCGAGCTCGACCGCCAGCGGAGAGACCATGTCGCCGAGCCCGCCGGTCTTGGCGAACGGTACGGCCTCGCTGGTGACCATCAGGACCTTCACAACCACCTCCGGCAAACATTACAGCACGACCACGCCACCACGCTCACCAGGTTTCCCGTGCCGGCGACGCTTCGCCGTCATCGCTCCTCAACGCCCGCCGGTCCGCGGCCGTACAATGAAGTGGATCCGCCCTGGGCGGTTCGTTGGAGGTGTCTCATGCGCTGGTTACTCCCCGCCGCCGCCGGACTTCTTCTCGCAACCACGGCCCTCGCCCAGCCCACGCCGACCCCCGCCGCTGTCCGCGGCACCGCAGGTCGGGTGGGGCAAGCTCCTCCAGCCGACTCCGCCGAGCAGCCCAAGGCCGAACCGACGCCGCAGGCCGGTCAGCAGGCGCCCGAAAAGAGCGAGACGGCCGCGCAGAAGGCGCTCCGTTACGCCGTCGGATGGAACGCGGAGAAGGCGAAGGAAACCCTCGAGACCGTTCCGACGGAATTGAAGTCCGGCGCCGACTACAGGGTTGCGAGTGCGCTCGAACCGATGGCCGAGGGCAAGCTCGATGAGTCCCTTGCCGCCGTGAACAAGACCGCCACGGACCTCCCGGCGGCACCCGCGCCGGAGTACTACCGCGGCGAAATGTTGTACTGGAAGGGCGATGTCAAGGGCGCCGAAGCGGCGTGGAAGTCGACGGTGACGAAGGCCCAGGCCGAGCTCGCCAAGGACCCGAACAACGGATGGGCGAGCTACTACCTCGGCACGGCTCGACTGCAGCTGCGCCAGTTCGGCCCTGCGAAGGACGCGCTCAACGCAGCGCTCGCCAACGGCGCCTCCCAACCTCTGGTCAGGTACCAGCTCGGTCTGCTCGCGGCCGGGGAGCAGCGCTGGCAGGATTCAGTCGACGAATTCACCGCCGCGCTGACCGAGGACTCGGGCCTCGCCTACGCCTACTACTACCGCGGCCTCGCATGGTCGAAGCTGAAGAAGACCGACCAGCTCCTGCTCGACATGGACCGATTCCTGACCCTGGCGCCGGAGTCCCCCGACGCGGTCAAGGCGCGCTCGGTGCTCGCCTCCTCGAAGCGGTAGCAGAGGAGATTCCTCGCGGAGCGAGGAATCTCCTAGAAGGGTCTGCCGAAGCCGAGGTAGAACCTGGGTCCGGAGTTGAGGCCGGGGTGGGCGACCGGCCAGGCGACGTCGCCCCAGATCGGCCCGATCGGCGTCGCCCAGCGGAACCCGAAGCCGCTGCCGACCGCGAGCGTCTCCTCCCGTAGGCTCCAGCTCTCCCAGGCCTGACCGGCATCGACGAAGACCGCGAGCCGCAAACCTCCCCACACCCGTACCCGCAGCTCCTCGTTGACGATCAAGAGCGCGCCGCCGCCGACCACGTCCGGTATGTCTCCGTACTCTACGGTGTGTCCGACCGACTCGAACGCGAATCCTCGGATCGTGCCTTGCCCGCCGGTCTTGAACTTGAGCACCGGATCCAGCTCTCCGGTGAGGGCCACGGCCGCGCCGAGCCGCAGCGACTGGTAAAGAGTGACGTCTCGCCGCGGCGACCATGCCAGCGTGCCGGTCAGGAACGTGCGGAGCGTGTCGAGGTCGGAGCCCAGGGTCCGCGGGCTCCAGCCGAGGTCGGCTGAAACGTAGCTGCCCCGGCTCGGCAGGAATGGGTTGTCGAGGCGGTCACGGTAGAACTGGACTCCGAGAGTCCCGATGTTGGTCGTCGTGTCGTAGGGGAAGATATCCGTCGAGTCGACGTCGTAGTTGCGCACACGGCTGAAGGTGTAGTACAGGCGTTCGACGGCGCGTGCGGAAATCTGCCGGTTCGTCTCGAGGGTCGCCTCGCGGGTTTCCCTGCGTCTGACCCAGATCGGTCCCGGCGTGTCGAGCGTGTTGAGGTGGACCGATCCCGAGAAGGTAATGGTGTTGCCCGGTAGTGGCGGCAGGGACAGCAGCACCAGGCTATCCTCCTGGTCGGACGACCTGAGGCCGCGCAGGTTGAGACTGAAACCTCGGCCGAAGAGGTCGTCGTCTCGTAGGTCGATCACCGCCTCGCTGCCGCTGTCGGAGTTCCACCTGACACCGCCGCCCGCGGTCCACCGGTTCTTCTCAAAGACCTGGAGCTCGACCTTCGACGTATCCGGGCCGGTCGGGATGGAGCGCGCCTCCACCCGCTGGATCGGTCGAAAGTCAGCGAGGTTTGCGACCGTCCGGTCGACCTCCGACGGCGACAGCGGCTGTCCGGGCCGGATCTCGACCCCATGGCGCACAATGCTGTCCCTGAGGTGCTTCAGACCAATGATCTCGACCGCCTCGACCGTGCGTAGCGGACCTGGCGCCAGCCGGATCACGACGGTCGGGCCGTTGGACCCTTCCTCCCGGTTCACGTCGACACGGACCGTCGCCTCGGCATACCCGGCCTCCCTGTAGCTCCGACGGATGCGCTGGGCGACGTCGTCGAGATGACGGCGAGACAGCGGGGAGCCGGGCGCCAGGGCCTCACGCTGACTGGGAAGGACGTCGAGCGGGTCCGTACCGTCGAGCCGCACCGAGGCCACCTCGAGGCGGGGACCGGGATCAACCTCGACCACCACCTCGGCTGCGTCTCCCTCTGTCGGCTCGCGTCGAACCGAAACCACCTTCGCGTCGGGGTACCCCTCACGGTCGAGCAACCTCTCGACACGCGCCTTCGCCGCCTCGCCACCGCGCCCCAGTGAGGCGAGCTCGGCAGGGCTGCCGAGGATCGCCGCCACGAAGCCGGCCGCGCCCGGGGGCAACCCCGTGATGCGCGGACCGACCAGCTCCAGCTTCTGACCCTGGTTCACCCGGACGACAACCTTCTCGCCCTCTCGGAGGACCTCGACGTGGGCATCAGGATGCTGGGTCCCCGCCAGCCTTCGCTCCAGGTCCCCGCGCATTGTCACAAAGGCGGTCGCCTCGAGCGGCGGTGGAAGGTAGAGGGCCGCGACCTCACGTCGCCACGCGGCCGTGACTGGGTCGCCCCGAAACTCGAACAGCTGGTGGGGGCCGGGTTCCGCGCTGAAGGTGAGCGTTCGCCGGCGTTCATCCGTCGATGCGTCGCCGTGTACCAGGGCAGCGTAGAAGCCCTCCTCCGCGAGCGCGCGCTCGAGCCTGAGCTCACCGACGAAAACCAGGAACGGGTCGTACGGTTGGCCAGAAGTGATCCCCACTGCGCGGCGCAGGCGCCGTTTCGCCAGCGGCCAGTCGCCGTCGAAATTGACCTTGCGCACCACCGGGCCATCCCCGGCCTCGGGCGATCCGCCCCACGATGCGCGCTCGATCGCCGCCCAGCCCCACCCCTCGCCGGTCGAGGTGAAGCCCTGCAAGGCGAGCCCACGCAGTCGCCGCAGGTTCCACAGCTGGAGCAGCGTCGTGGTGTCCTGCGGCTGGCGGAGATCGGTGGTGAAGAACAGGGCGAGGTTCCGCCCTAGGCTCTGACCTATCGAAAATCGGGTCGCCGGCGGCTTCTCGGTCTCGACGGCGATGTCGGCTGGCTCGAGCGCTTCGTTGTTCAGCCCGAGCACCGAGGTCACCCCCTGCGCGACGCCGACCCGCGCGAGGTCGTCCCACGTCGCGCCGCCGCCCGCACCGAACGTTGTACCCGCCTCGGGCACCAAGTCCACCTGTGGCTCCGCCCCCGGCTCGCCGGTGAGCTCGATCGTCCCCCGCTGGAGCTTCACGGTCTGGCCACCGGCGGTGAGCACGCCCCCGGGCGCGATTCTGACCTCTCCCACGATACGTGGCTCGGCCAAGTTGCCGGTGATCGAGAGGACCGACCAACCGAGATCGAACGTGCCCAGGTTGTTGTTGACGTGGATGCCGCCGCGACCCCGCACGTCGACGTCGAGCAGGATGCCGAACTGGGGGTCGTCCGGCGCCAGCGGCACGTCGGCCTGACCCGCAATGAGGTCGGCGAGGCTGACTGGAGCGTCCCAGACGCCGCCGTCGAGCACCAGCTCACCCTCGACCAGGGCCAGGCCCCGGTTCGTCGGGCCGATCGACAGGTCGCCGCTCCACCTTGCGATGATCTCGCCGGGCAGGAGGAAGACCACGTCCTTGAGCTCCATGACGATGCCCTGACCGGTCTGGGGGTCCCATCCGCCGCCGAAGGTGATCGTGCCACGGTTGACGCCGGCCGACCCCTCCCGGATCGTCACAACCCCGTCACGGACGTCCGCGATCAGGTTCAGGTTACTGACCTCAACCGGCGGATCGCGCATGACGATCGTGCCGTCGGTATGCCTGAGGTGCACGCTGCCGATCGGCGCGTCCCAAGGGCCCGCGAGCTCCACCGCGAGATGAAGAGGTTTGGTCCCCCGCAGCGGAACCGGGAGCAGGGACAGCACCTCGGGCGCGAGCTCGGCATCGAGAGAGGCCCGGAGGTCCCGGTTCGCGAGGTCGACGCGACCGGCAGCCTCGATCCGCGTCCGCGGGTCGACGAGCACCACCGGTTCGAGGTCGATCACCGAACCATCCAGGGTCATGACGACCGTCTCCTGGGCCTTGAGGTCGATGTTGACGCCTGTGATCTCGAGGTTTCCGAGGCGGACCTTCAGAGCCCGGTTGGCAGGGTCGACCGGCGACCAGCGCCCCTCCGCGGCGAGGTCGAAGGTCGTCCGGACCGGCATGTCGGGCCGTCCGAGGGCGTCGAGCAGCAGCGAGCTGTCGAAACCTCGGCCTGAGACCCGCCCCTGGAACGGTCCACCGGGGGCGTCGGGCCACAGCCACTCGGGCCGCGGCAGATCGCCGAGCGGCGCCACGACCTGAAGGTCGAACGCACCCGGAACGGCCTCGACACGGGTGGTCGCGAGCACCAGGACGCCGCCGGAGAGTCCGCCGGTCAGCTCGACCCGCTTCACCACGGGGAGCGCACCACTGCCTCGCCACTGGGTGCCGAGCTCGGCTTCCGGGCGTGCGGCTGAGCCTGTCACGTGGAGACTGCCGTCGAGCCGGCCCGCCGCTGCGTCCGGGACCCCGGCAATCAGCTTCGCCAGATCGATCCCCTTCCAATCAAGGGACACTTCGAGCGGACCGTCAAGGTCCTTCACCGACGCCGATCCGGAAGCGTGCACCTCGCCATCGGCGAGCCGGGCGGTCGCAGAGGTGAGGACGAGACGCTGGGGGTCCGCCGTCGCCTGCAGGTCAATGGCGTCCGCCGTCCACCGGTCGAAGACCAACTGCTCGCCCGAAGCCGAAATCTCCGCCCTCCAGCCGCTCGATTCGACCTCAAACGTCCCGTGAGCCCGGACCGCTCCCCCCAGGGCCGGCAGGCTGGTCTCCGGCAACCGGGCGGCGAGCACCGAGAGGTGCGGGGCTGCGAGCTCGAACCGCCCGCTCGCAGTTCCAGCGCGTGGCGCCGCCGTCCCCTCGGCGGTGGCCTTCAGCCCCTCGCCAGCGTCCGCTGCGACCTGCCACTCGACGTTCCCAAAGTCGCCGCGCGCCGACGCCGCAACACTCGAAAGCCGCTGTCCGGAGAGCATCGGGGACTGCCAGGTGAGCTCGCTCGTGAGTGTTGGCGCCTTCGCCGCACCGCCGAGCCGAAGGTCGACTGTGAGCGGACCTCCGCCGAGCTCGGGCAACGACTGCAGGTCGTTGATCCACCGCCCTGCCTCGCCCTTGAGAGCCTCTGCATCCGTCACCTCCAGACGGAGCTCGGCCGCGATCTCTCCCCCGAGTGTCGCCGTTCCAGAACCCGTCAGGACGGTGCCGGGAGCGTCGATGCGCAGCCCGGAGACCTCGGCGCGACCTTCGGCGAAGTGCGTCGAGACGATCACCCGGCCGTTGCTCCACGTCGCCTCCAGGGAGGCCTGCCCCTGGAGGTCAGCCAGCTCGAAGGGCGGCGGCGGCAGGGTCAGGTCGACCGGACCGGAGAGCCGCAACGACGCCGGCAAGCGGACCGGAAGCTCGGGACCGGCCAGCTCCGCCAGCTGTGCCGCTGCGAGAGCTTCGAGGTCCGCATGAACGATCATGCCGCCATCTGGACGAAGAGTGGCCTCCGCAGTTCCCCACCCCGGCCCCCCCACGGTCAGCCTCTGCGCGCCGTCGACGGTCTCGAGCGACAGCCGGTCCACAACCATACCGGCGACCTCGAGCGGCTGGCCGCTGTGTCGCAGGTCCATCCTGAGGCCGCCTTCCGGCGACCACTGCAGGTCGCCCTCCAGGTCGAGGCGACCCGCCAGTCCGGCCCGAGCGACCAACTCCGGGTCCCACCACGCCATCACGTCGCCAGGCGCCGCCGCGAGCTCGACGTGCCCGGCCGCCGTGCGGACTCCGCCCGCGCCGGTCTCTAGGTTGCCGGTTGCATGGACTGCGACCGCACCACTGATCTCAAGCTTCTCTACCGACACCCCGGAGGAGCTCGCCGAGGCGATGACCGCGGCTGAGGTCAGGGTGAGACTGCGCCCCTCCCGGGACACGTCGATCGTGTCCACGTCGAGGCGCACTTGTGCCGCACCTCCGCCAAGCTCCCCTGCGATCCGCACGCCTCGGGCGTCGACAGCGACGTCCCGGAACGCCGCCTGCACGTCCCCGCCCCGCAGTGCGAAATGGTCGATCTCGACCACTCGGTAGGGATCGACGGGCGGACCCGTTGATGGCCCGCTGCTCGGCAGCTCGGGGAGACCGGATCGGACGTCGAGGTGCGGTCCCTCCATAGTGACCTGACCGAGCCGTGGCACATCGCGAAGGAGGTCCCTCCATCGCCACCGAAGCTCGGCCCGATCGGCGGTGAGAATCGTCCTGTCTCGGACCCCGACCTCGAGGCCGCCGAGCTCAAGCCGCGCCGGCCACGGACGGAACGTCACCGTCCCGGCCCTCACCTGCCAGCCGGTCGCCCCTTCGATCCTCGCCATCACGATGTCCCACGCCGACCGCTGCACGCTCTGCAGCGACACGATCAACGTGAGACCAGCGACCACGAGGAGGAAGGTCGCGAGGACGACGAGAAGCAGCCTGCGTCGCCGTGTCACCGCACGAGTCTACTCGAGACCGACGCTCTCGGCGCCGCGCTGCGGCACATCAGCTGCTCGCTCGTGGAGTATATTTCGCAGGGGGGACGCTTCATGAAAGCCGTGATTCTCGGGACCGGAATGCACGTTCCGCAACTGGTGATTCGCAACGACGACCTGGCGCGGATCATGGAGACCACGGACGAGTGGATCCGGGTACGGACCGGAATCGAAGAGCGGCACTACGCCGAGCCGGGGACAGCGTCCTCGGACCTCGGGGTCGAGGCCGCCCGCGGCGCCCTCGCCGACGCCGGCGTCGCCCCTGAGGAGGTCGACTACGTCGTCTTCGCCACCATGACCCCGGACTACTACTTTCCGGGTTCCGGCCCGATCCTTCAGCACAAGCTCGGCCTGCGGATGATCCCGTGCCTCGACATCCGCCAGCAGTGCGCCGGTTTCGTCTACGCCCTCCAGATCGCCGACGCGGTCATCCGCTCGGGCCAGTACGAGAAGGTGCTTCTGGTCGGATCCGAGGTCCACACCTCCCTCCAGCCGTGGCCCGACTCGACGTGGCGGGTTCTTCTGGGAGACGCGCCCGGCCCCGTCACGCCGGAGGAGTGGCGGCGCAACAACGCAACCCGCGACCGTACCGTGCTCTTCGGAGACGGCTCGGGCGCCGTCGTGATCGGCGCCTCTGACGGCGAACGGGGCATCCTCGACGTACTGCTCCATTCCGACGGCGCCAACGTCGAGAGGTTGTGGGTCAAGGCCGGTGGCAGCACTTTCCGGCCCTACTTCGACAGCACGATGGTGGAGACCGGGGACATCACTCCGGTGGTCGAGGGCCGCGAGGTCTACCGCCTGGCGGTTCGATTCATGCCTGAGGTGACCCTGGAGATTCTCGAGCGCAACGGGCTGACGGTGGACGACCTCGACCTCGTGATCATGCACCAGGCCAACCTACGCATCAACGAGGGAGTCCAGAAGCGGCTCGGCCTGCCCGACGAGAAGGTGTTCAACAACATCCAGAAGTACGGCAACACCACCGCGGCGACGATCCCGATCGCGTTCCACGAGGCGCGCAAGGCGGGCCGCGTCAAGCCGGGCGACCTGGTGTGCTTCGTCGGGCTCGGCAGTGGCCTCAACTGGGGAGCCGTCCTCTACCGCGCGTGAACCGGAGAGGACAAACCATCAAGACACGAAGGCGCTACAGAGACAGGAGTTCGGACCCCCTCGCTGGGAGAAAGCCTCCTTGTCTCAGGCCTGCAGTCGCCTCAGGAGGCCTCGTTCGATCGCCCCTTCCCCCAGGGTCTTACTCCCTGGGCTACCCTGATGTCATCTTGGTGTCTTGGTGTCTTGGTGGTGGTCTTCAGTCGGTCACCGGCTCGGCAGTGAACTACACCGTCACCGAGGCCCGCCCGAGACCCTCAACCCGGTCGGGCGCAGCCCGCACGGGCACTTCTCACCGGTCATCCGGTGAGAAGTGCTAGGACTGAGCCGGCAGCTGAGAGGCGCGCCACAGGAGGTCGACCTCGTCACGGCGCGTCTCGAACAGCAATCGGCGGAGGCCCGCGTTGTCGGGTTCGTGGCGCAGGGCGAGCTCGATTGAGGCGATGGCGTGGTCGATGACCTTGAGGTTCTCCTCGATGACCGCCCGCGTTGTCGGGCTGAGTGAGTCCCTGCGCTGGTCGAAGATCCGCTCGAGCTGCCCGCTGAGGCGGACCAGCTCGGCATCCGTGCCGCGCCAGCTCGCCTCCATCAGGCCCGCCGGCGCGCTCGCGCCCCGCCGCGAGGCCTGCCCGGATGCCGACTGCCCGTGTCCGGCGACCAGCGCCCCCAAAGCCACCGCAGCGAGCAGTGCGGCGGCCGTGGCGAGGGCGCGCAGCACCGGCCTGCGGAGGTGCGTGAATGAGCCCGCGCTCAGTCGAGCCGCGACCCGCGGCCATAGGTCCTGCTCCGGCGCGACCGTCCGCGGCAGCGACCGTGCGCACGAGAGCAGCGAACGCACCTCCTCGAGCTCGGCGCGGCACGCGGCACAGGACTCGAGGTGCACGAGAACGGGCGCCGCAAGCGCAGGGTCGATCTCGCCGTCGACGAGATCGTCGAGGAACGGCCGGACCCCATTGCAACTCGTCATGACAATGCCTCCCGCAACAGGCGTCGCGCCCGGTGCAGCTGCGCCTTCGAGGTCCCGACCGCGACTCCGAGCAGCCGACCGATCTCCTCGTGCCGGTAGCCCTCGACGTCGTGCAGCACAAATACCGTCCGCGCCCCATTCGGCAGCGCGGCGATCGCCCTCTCGAGGTCGATCGCGACTCCCGGCTCGCTCGCCGGTGCGGACTCAGCGACCGCGTCGATCGCCTCGTTCGGGCCTTCTCTCGCCTCACGCCGAAAACGGCTGCGATGGTGTCCGAGCACCACGTTGACCGTGAGCCGGTGAAGCCAGGTCGAGAAGGCGCTGTCGCCCCGGAACGACCCGAGGTTGCGCCATGCCCTCACGAACGCCTCCTGTGCGAGCTCCTCGGCGAGGTCGCGCCGGCCGCACATGCGCAGGCACAACGCGAACACCCGCCCCGCATTGGCCCGATAGAGCGCCTCGAACGCGCCGACCGCGCCTTGGCGCGCCCGCCGGACGAGGATGCTCTCGTCGACGACGGCGCCCTCGGCCGCGTCGCCCGAATCGATCACCTCAGCCACCGCCGCGAGCGCTTCCACACCCTCTGAGATGCCGCAGGCATGCGGGGAGTTTACTCCCGCTCCCTTCCCGCCCCTGGGGGACCGCGGGCTGGCGACGCGACGAGCGACCACCTGGGTGTGGGGCGCGGGTCTCGCTCGTCTACAATCCTCCATCATGGGCCACGCCGGTCTTCCCGCGGTCGCGGTCTACGTGGCGCTCAACGCCCTGATCATCCTCGTGCTCGCCTACCTGGTTGGTCACCTCCGCGGCCGGCAGGACGCGCTCGAGCCGGGCGCACTCGGCGACAAGACCCTGACCCGTGCGATCAGGGCGCACGGAAACGCAACTGAGTACATCCCGACGGCGATGCTCCTCCTGCTGGTGCTTGCGCTGCTCGACGCGTCGGTGGCGCTGATCCACGGCCTCGGCGCGGCGTTCACCCTCGGTCGAGTCAGCCAGGCGATCGGCATGATGCGCGACCGGCATCCCAATGCCGTACGGTTCACCGGCAACCTCCTGACCGGACTGGTCTACCTCGTCGGCGCCTGCGCAGCGATCTTCCTCGCGCTACGGTGAGCCTTCGCGTTCTGGGTGTGTCGGCCGACGAAGGCGTAGCCCAGCCTCGTTCCTCTCCCCTTTCCGACAGGGAGGCTGCCCCGGGCGCGCATCGTCGCGAGGCGTGCGAGTCGGCCCCGAATGTGCGGATGACGATGCCTCGGAGGCCGGAGGCGTAGCCCAGCTACGTTGAGGACCTCCGAGGCTGAGGAAGCCGCGCAGGCGGGGTCGAATCGCGCGCCGCAGCAGATGCGCGCCCGGGGTAGCCTCCCTCAGTAGTCGATGTACCCCTCGCCCACCCTCACATCCACCCCGCCCCGGTCCACCTTGACCTCAACCTTGTGCCACGCGCCGTCGTTGCGCCGATTGGAAGGGTAGTAGCCCAGCACGTACTGCTCGCGCAGCTCCTGGAGGATGCCGAGGAATACAGGCTGGATCTGCTCGATGGAGCGAATCGAGGAGATGCTGCCGCCAGACTGGAGGACCGTCTGTTTGAGCAGGTCGAACTGCTGCTTGTACTCGGTCGGATCACGCCACGCGGAGGACAGACGGACGGCCTCGTCATCAGCCTCGGCCGAGCCCGCACGCCGGAGCCGGATCCAGTAGATCAGAGCCTGGCTCCTGCGTGCACGCTCGGCGACGTCCTGCATACTGAGCGCGCTGTGGGAGTCGACGCCGTCCGAAAGCAGGATCACGACTCGGCGCCCCTGGCGCTGCTCGAGCAGCTTGAGCGCGACGTACAGATAGTCATGGAGCGCCGTGCCTCCGGCGGCCCGGGCGGTGGCCAGGCTGGCAGTGATGACCTCCTGGACATTGGAGAAGGGCGTCGTGTTGAGCAGGCGGTCCGAGAAGACCATGACCTTGGCCTGGTCGAGCTCCTGCATGCCTCCGACGAACGCGGTTGCTCCTGCCATTGCAGACTGGAGCTTGTCGCCCGCCATCGAGGCGCTCGCGTCGATGAGCAGCACCGCCGTGAACGGGATGTCGCCGAGAGCGAAGGTTACGAGCCCCTGCTCGGCGCCGTCGTCGCGGATCGTGAAGTCTTCGGGCCGCAGGTCGAGCACCCGCTGTGCGTTCTTGCTGACCGTCACGTAGAGCTGCTGCAGCTCGACCTCGATCTCCCGCGCGATCGGAACGGCCTGAGTCTCTACGCGGTCGGTCGCCTCGCCACCCGCCTCCGCGCGCGCGATGACCTCGAAGACGTGCGGGGTGTTGTCCCCGCCCAGGTCGACCCGAAGACGATACGGTTCGATCGACAGGGTCCCGACCGTTCGACCGTCGACCCTGAACTCGACGCTCGCGACCGGTTCGGCCGCCACCACCTCGGCGACGAAGTTGACCTCTCCGATGGCGAAGTCGCCGTTCTTCGGCTCCACGATCCGGACCCAGACATCGGCCGCGTTCGCGACCGATACGACCGCGAACGCGATCGCGACCGCGGTCGTTCGGACCAGCGTCGTCATCACTCCCCCTCCAACCCGAGCGCCTCGTGCAGGTTACCCCGGCGCTCGTCCGCCACCTTTTCGAGTCGCTCTCGAATCTCGAACAGGCCGAGATCGGGCCACTGGCTGTAGCGCATACGAGGGGTATCGAACCTCCGCCCGGAGTTTTCCTCGACCCGAGCCACCGTGCGGGCAGCCTGAGCCGAATGTCCGCTCATGTCCTCGACCAGAGCGAGCATGATCTTGAGCCTTTGGTTTTCCGGTTGCCGCGAGATACCTGCCGTCAAGATCTGACGCGCACGTTCGAGGTCGCCATCAGCGATCTGCACCCGAGCCAGCTCCTGGGTCGCTACGGCGAGGATCCAGTCGGGAGGCGCGCCGTTCATGAGGCCGGAAAGGACCTTGCTCGCCGCACTCCTGCGTCCCAGCTGTGCAAGGTCGACGCCGAGCCGCAATCGACCCTCGGCGTGATCCGGTTCGACATTGATCAGCCTGCGCAGCGTTTCAACGGCGTCGCCGCGATGACCTGTGCGCTCCTGGAGAGCGGCGAGACCGAGAAGCGCCGGCACGAATCTGGAGTCGACGTCCAGGGCCCTTTGCAGAAGCGAGCCCGCAACACTCGTCGCCGCAGACTCGGTGAGGTCGGACGCCAGGCTGACGAGCACCCCCGGGGCAAAACCCTCGGGAACGACGTCCGCGGGTCCCGTCTTGGCGACCAACTCGGCGAGCTCGGCTGCGAGCTGCCAAGCGTGGGTCGCGAGTGCGCTTTCATGGTACGCGGTGTAAGTCCGATACATTACGCGATGGAGCAGGACCACCGGAGGCAGGCTCTTCGGGACCTTGCGCGCCAGGCGAGCTGCGGTCTTGGCCTCCTGCGTGCGGAGCTCGGGCAGGCCCCTGGAGGGGTCGGCCGCAAGCGCGGAGCGCTCGAGCTCGGCCACTGCTCGTCGTGCGCCTGCGTCGTCGCCCTTGGCCAGCAGCTCGAGGGCTGCGCGATAGGCTGCGCGCATCTGGCGTGCGCTGGCCGGCTCGGCAGGAGGCTCCTGCGGCGCCGGGTGCTCCGGCTCCTCGGCCAGCTCGGCGATGCCGGCCCATGGGACCGCAACCGGAATTGGTACCAGAACCGCTGGCAGCGTTGTCGCTGCAATCTCGTCACCGTTTGGGGTTCGCAGCGCGGCAAGCAGCCGGTACTCCCCCGACGGGGCGTCGAAGGGCTCGATCCGCCCGTGGGCGCTCCACGCCGTTGTCCGGCCTCCAGATCCCGACGGGACGAGCGTGAACGTCGGCTCCTGGATCTCGCGTCCGTTCGTGTCGACGACCTTGATCTGAAGATGGGCCCCGTCCGGCCAGCTGTCACCCGAAAGGTCGAACGCCATCTCATGGCTGACGTCGAGCACCGGCATCGCGGAGGGAACCAGACCTTCGATGCAGCCACCGGGCGGAAGCCCGTGTTGGTGCACGTCGACCCACCGGACGTCGGGATCGGGAAAGAGCAAGGGTGAAAGACGGGGTTCGCCCGAACCGGGTGCGACCACCCGGAGCTCGGATCGGGTCAGCAGAAAGCGGTCGGTGCCATACAGGCGCACCATCGCCCGCACCGACACCGTGCCGGGCGGCACCTCCAGCCGGCCCTCGAACTTGAGCCCGCCGCGATGCAGGGCCGCGCGTAGAGAGGGGTCGCTGACGATGACCCCCTCACCCACGTGGCCGACAACGGCTCCCTCTTCGCTGAGTACGTAGACGTACACCTCGACTGGCACCCGATCCTTGGGCGCTGCTTCGAGCAGGACCCCACCGTCGAGCTCGAGGTAGACCCGGAGCGGCACCTTGCCCTCGTCGGTGGCCTCGGCCTCCTGGCACAGCAGCATGACGCCGGGCAGATTGCCCCCGGTCTGCCCGGAGAGCAGCATGGCTGCAGTGCGCGCTTCGACACCGCCGATGTCCGTCGCTTCGAGGGGCGCGGCCACCTGAGCGGCCGTCGATGCCGGACCCACGGTCGACGTCTCCCCGCCCAGCACGGTCGGCGCGGGCTCGGCCGTCACCGAAGCAGTCGGTTCCGGCGTCGATTGCGGCGGCGGCTGAGCAGGCGCGGCAGCCGGAAGGAGCGCGATCACACCGAGGAACACAGACGCCGGCAAACGCCGGCCCTTAGGACGCAGCATGCGCCTTCTCACCGGCAGCCGGCGGCTGGATGTCGACATCCAGCGTCGTGGTCGCCTCGGTCCTGGCCACTTCGTCACGAACGCCGACAGCGATACGCTGCGGCCCGGGACGCATCTGCAGCCCGAGGATGAAGCCTGCATTCTGGTGGAGTGCGGTGAGGAGCTGGTCGTTGGTGACCGAGATCGGGTACTCGCGGCGCTGGATCTGGGACATGCCGCCGTCGCCGCTTTGCACCACGATCAGGATCGTGATCCGACCCGAGTGCTCGGACTCCATAGGGACGAGCACGAGCTGGTCGATCGGAACCTGGACCAGCACCGGCACCATGACCGTGCCGTCGTCCCGGGACCGAAGCTCCTGAGTCGCGATCGAGATCCCGAGCGGGTTCTCAGTCACCCCGAGCACCGCCGCAGCGAGGGTCCGATCGATCATCTGATCCGCGGCGCTCGAGTCGAGATAGCCCTCGCGGTGGCGGACATTCACTCCGTCGCGGTGAACCCGAACGGTCAGCGTGTGGTACGTGTCGCCCCCGAGGTGATCGGGACGGTACCCGAGGGAGTAGTACGCCGCCAGCTCCTCGGAGACGTCGCCGAGACGGTCGGCAAGACCCGGGTTATTGGCGAGCGTTCTGCCGCCGGTAGCGCTGGACATGTACATCACGGCCTGCTCCTCGGCCATCGCCTGGAGCGCTTCGCCTCCTCCGCCCGCGGCGATGAAACCGCGCCCTTCGGCCGAGACCCGCGCGCCGATCTTGGCGCCCAGGCTCGACAGGGTGTAGATGCTCACCCGCTGCCCGTTGGCGAAGTGCACCAGATCGCGGTAGGTCTTGCTGAGGTCGAAGCGCCGCGCCTCGTTGAACGAGACCACGCCCATCTTCCGGGCGATGTCCGGGAATGCCTGCTCCCAGACCACGAACAGGCCCTCACCGGGCCGCATCTCGAACCCGTCGCTGACCAATAGGACTGCCTTGCGACCAGGAGCCCCCGAAAGGGAGCGCACGAACTCTTGGAGGTCGGCGAGCGCGCGTTGGGTGCGCTGCCGGACCCCGTCGGCGTAGGCCCGGATCTGGGGAATGTAGCCACGCGCCTGCTCCTGAACGGCTTCACCCATCTGCGACCCGACGCGACCCACGCCGCCATTGGCCGAGCCCGACTGGAGCCCCGCTTGGGAGGACCCGGCCAGTGCCGAGGAGGTGCTCTGCATGTCACGAACGATCTGCGCCCGCTCCAGGTCGGGGTTCAGTGCGGTCTCGCCCACCAGCTCGTCCATGGCCGCGACAAGCCGGGTTGGATCGTCGGTGAAGGGCACCCGTACGTGCACGGCGCCGTCGTAGGTCACGAACATCAACTGGAGACCCGGCGGCAGTCGCTGGGAGAGGAAGTCCCGCAAGTGGTTGAAGGTGGCCCGCCGGTTCTGGGGCCGCATGTTGAGGTCGTCGAGGTAGATCACGAGGTAGAGCGACTGCTCCGTCGGCGTCGCTTCTACAACGCTCGTGCTCCCAGGGCCCGCCTCCGACGTCTCCCGAGCGACCTGAGGCGAGGCGTAGAAGTTCGTGACCTCGACCGGCACACCGTCCTCGAGGACCTCGAAATCGGCCGGCGAGAGGCCCGCGACCGGCCGACCCTGCGCGTCCGACACGTAGACCTCGACGTTGACCAACGGCACCTCGACTGGTGCGAAGAAGGCGCGTGCCGATTCGCTCGGTTGCTGCGCCTCCGCGATCCCTATCGCCAACCCGAAGAGCAGGATACTCAGCACCGCACCTGTCCCAGTGCGTCCGACCCCGAGTCGGATCGCCCGCAAAAGCGCCGTCTCGCCGCGGCTCCGGAACCTCTGCTCGCCAGCTACCCGAGAAACTACCCTGGCACGATCGGCTTTTTTCACGACGCCCTCCATCCGGACCCGTTCTCGCGCCCGAATCGTCGCAGCAGAAACACGCGGCCCACCCGCTCCCTTGAGAGATCTCCCGTGAGCGGGCGTCCCCCAAACCCATCCTCCACGATGATGCGCGTCTTGAAACGGCACCGCAATCCCTCTCTCGCTCCGCCGAGCCGCAACGCCGCAGCACACGCCAGGACGTTCGAGAGCTACGCGGTGTATCGCCTGAAGTTGCGCTCGCCTGCACCTCGAACCGCCCGACCCGGCGCACGATCATTCGCGACAGGCCCGGGACGGTCACGGCCAACGGCGTCACCCTCCCTGCGTCGGGGTAACATGAAGCCCCCGGCCGCCCTCGGCCGGCCACTCATCATGAAGGCCGCCTATGCCTCCCCACGGGCCCTCGACCGACTGGCCATCCTGGTCGCCGCGGTGCTGTTCTCGACCGGCGGCGCGGCGATCAAGGCCACCGTTCTGTCGAGCTGGCAGGTCGCCTTCCTGCGATCGGGCATCGCGGCCGTCGCGCTGGTCGTGCTCCTACCGGCTGCCCGCAGCCGATGGACGCTCCGCACCGTCGTCGTCGGGGTCGCCTATGCGACGACAATGATCCTCTACGTCTCCGCCAACAAGCTGACCACCGCCGCCAACACGATCTTCCTCCAGGCGACGGCGCCGCTGTACATCCTGCTGCTCGCACCATGGCTGCTGAAGGAACCGGTCCGGCGCCGGGACCTCGGTTTCATGGCGATACTCGCGCTCGGGATGTCGCTGTTCTTCGTCGGTCGCCAAGAGAGCTTCACGACCGCACCCTCCCCTCTGGCCGGAAACGTCCTCGGGCTCGGATCGGGGATCGCGTGGGCCCTGACCCTGCTCGGCGTCCGCTGGCTCGGCCGGGATCAACGCGAAGGCGACAGCTCCCTCGCGGCGGTGACCTGCGGCAATCTCATCGCCTGCCTGGTGGCCGTGCCGATGGCGCTGCCGCTCGGGCACACCCGGGCCTCAGACTGGGCGGTGGTCGTCTTCCTCGGAGTGTTCCAGATCGGCCTCGCGTACGTCGCCCTCACCCGCGGCATGGCGCGCGTTCCGGCCTTCGAGGCTTCCCTGCTGCTGATTGCCGAGCCGGTGCTCAACCCGGTCTGGGCCTGGCTCGTGCACGGAGAAAGACCGGCTGCCGGGGCCGCTGCGGGCGGCGCATTGATCCTGGGCGCGACGGTGTTCAAGACATGGATCGACGGGCGGGCGACCCCTGGCGGCCGCAGCGACATTGAGCCGGGTGGGCGATAATCCCGTCAGGAGGCCTCAGTGAAGAGCTTCGACTTCAAGATCGACCCGCTCACCAATGAGCAGTACCTCGAGGTCTACCTGCGAGGCCAGGAGCTGCTCACCGACCCGCTGCTCAACAAGGGCTCGTACTTCACGATCGAGGAACGCGCATCGCTCGGACTGATCGGACTCCTTCCGCACGGGGTCTCGACCATCGAGGAGGAGGTCAGCCGGTCGCTCGAGAGCTACCGCCGCAAGCCCGACGACCTCGAGCGCTACCTGTTCCTTCTCGGCCTGCTCAACCGCAACGAGACGCTGTTCTACCGCCTGCTCGCGGAGAACCTCACCGAAATGCTGCCGATCGTCTACACCCCGACGGTAGGTCAGGCCTGCCAGCAGCTCTCGCGCATCATGCGGCGAGCGCGCGGCGTATACGTCAACCCCGAGAACATAGGTGCCATCGACCAGATCTTCGCCAACGTCCCGCTCCCTCACGTCACCCTGATGGTGGTCACGGACGGAGAACGCATCCTGGGCCTGGGCGATCTCGGCGTCGACGGCATGGGGATTCCGGTCGGTAAGGTCAGCCTCTATGTCGGCGCCGGCGGGCTCCACCCGGCCTGCTGCCTGCCAATCTGTCTCGACGTCGGCACCGGCAACCGAAAGCTGCTCGAAGACCCCCTCTACCTCGGCTACCGCCACCCCCGCCTCGAGGGGAACACCTACTGGACCTTCATCGAGCGCTTCGTGCTCGGCGTGAAGCGCAACTTCCCGGACGCTCTCGTGCAATGGGAGGACTTTGCCAAGCACAAGGCGTTCACCCTGCTCGAGCGCTACCGGGAGCGTGTGCTCAGCTTCGACGACGACATTCAGGGCACCGGCGCCACGGCGACCGCAGCCATGATGACCGCGGTGCGGATCAAGGGTCGGAAGTTCTCCAACGAGCGCTTCTGCATCGTCGGGTTCGGCCAGGCCGGATGGGGAACCGCTGCCAACGTTCGCGCCGTGCTCGAGGGCGAGGGCCTCACACCGGAGGAGATCCGACAGCGCATCTTCGCTGTCGACGCCCAGGGCCTGCTGCTCGACGACGACCGGGCCGTCGATGACGTCCAGCGCCCGTTCGCCCAGCCGCGCGACGCCGTTGCCGGGTGGACGCTCGAGAGCCCGGACCGGATCGGCCTCGCCGACGTCATCCGCAACGCCAAACCGACCGCCCTGGTCGGCTTCACTGCCGTGAAGGGGCTCTTCAGCGAGCGAATCCTGCGCCTGATGGCCGATGCCGACGAGCGGCCGGTGATCCTCGCCCTGTCCAACCCGACCTCGCAGTCGGAGTGCACGCCCGAGGAGGCCCTGCGGTTGACCGGCGGACGGGCTCTGGTCGCCACCGGAAGCCCCTTCCCCGCGGTCCACTTGCGCAGCAAGACCATCGTGACCTCGCAGTGCAACAACCTCTATGTCTTCCCCGGAGTCGGCCTGGGCGCCTTGGTCGCACGATCACCGAAGGTCACGGACCGAATGTTCACTGCCGCCGCGCGGGCGCTGAGCTCGATGGTGAGCGCCGCAGAGGAGCAGGAGGGCCTGCTGCTGCCGCGAATGCAGTCGATTCGCGAGGTCGCGTCCCGGGTTGCCGTCGCCGTGGCGATCGAAGCCCGCGACTCCGGTCTGGGCCGCTTGCTCGGCGACGACGAGCTGGTCGAGCTGGTGCACCGTGCGCAATGGGAGCCGCGCTACATCCCGTACCGTCCGGGGGCTCACTTCCACTCATAGCAGCGCGCTCCGCTGATCCCCGTGAAGCGACCCCCGTCGGTGACGTTGCCTCGGGGGCTCAGCGGCACGCGCCGCTTTGGATGTGCCGTGCGCATCCTGACGTTGTGCGGCGAAATTTCCCCCATCCGTACCGCGTTGCGTGGCGCAGCTGCGGGCGAGCCGAGGTGCAGGCGCTCAGACCCTACATTCCACGGGGTCGGGCAGTCGCCGGCGAGTTCGTGACGCACCGCACGGGAGGATGGGACGTGAGCGAGCGGGTGTTGCCGCAAGGAGTCGAGGTCCTTGGACCGATGCAGGACGACTGGTGGAGCGTGCTGAGCTCCGAGGCGCTCGGCCTGGTCGTTGCCTTGGAGCGGGAGTTCGGGGAACGACGGCGAGAGCTCCTGGCCCGCCGCCGCGAGCGCCAGGCTGCCTTCGACGCCGGTGAACTGCCCGACTTCATGAGCGCGACCGCGGCGATCCGCACAGGCGACTGGAGGGTCGCGCAGATTCCCGCCGACCTCCAGGACCGCCGGGTCGAAATCACCGGCCCGCCCGACCGCAAGATGGTCATCAACGCGCTCAACTCCGGCGCGCGGGTCTTCATGGCCGACTTCGAGGATGCCAACTCGCCCACCTGGAGCAACTGCCTCGACGGGCACATCAACCTGAAGGACGCGGTTCGGCGCACGATCCGGCACGAGCAGGCGGGAAGGGTCTATCGGCTCGGCGACACGACGGCCACGCTGATGGTCCGTCCCCGCGGCTGGCACCTGCCGGAGAAGCACCTCCGGATCGACGGCCGGCCGGTGTCCGGCTCGCTGTTCGACTTCGGTCTGTATTTCGCCCACAACGCGGCCGAGCTGCTCGAACGCGGCTCCGGCCCCTACTTCTACCTGCCCAAGCTCGAGAACCACCTCGAGGCCCGCTTGTGGAACGACGTGTTCGTGTTCGCCCAAGAGCACGTCGGCGTTCCCCGCGGCAGCATCCGGGCGACGGTCCTCATCGAGACCATCACTGCGGTCTTCGAGATGGACGAGATCCTGTACGAGCTGCGTGAGCACTCGGCCGGTCTCAACTGCGGAAGGTGGGACTACATCTTCAGCTTCATCAAAAAGTTCCGGAGCCGGCCCGAGTTCGTGTTTCCGGATCGCGTCGAGGTCGGAATGACCACCCACTGCATGCACGCCTACTCGCTCGAGGCGATCCGCACCTGCCATCGCCGTGGCGCCCACGCGATGGGCGGTATGGCGGCCCAGATTCCAATCAAGAACGATCCTGCTGCGAACGAGGCCGCCATGGCCAGGGTCCGCGTGGACAAAGAGCGCGAGTCGCGCGACGGGCATGACGGCACCTGGGTCGCCCATCCGGGGCTGGTGCCGCTGGCGGCCGAAGTCTTCAACGCCAACATGACGACCCCGAACCAGATCCACCGACTGCGCGAGGACGTCAAGGTGACGCGCGACGACCTGCTCACGGTCCCGACAGGCCCGATCACCGAGCACGGCCTGCGGGTCAACATCGACGTCGGCATCCAGTACCTCGAGGCGTGGCTCGGCGGCAACGGCTGCGTCCCGATCTACAACCTGATGGAGGACGCGGCGACCTCGGAGATCTCGCGTACGCAGGTCTGGCAGTGGGTTCGCCATCCCGCCGGCGTCCTCCACGACGGCCGCCGGATCACCGCCGACCTGGTCCGCGCGTTGATCCCGGAGGAGCTCACCCACATCGAAGAACTGCTCGGCCGCGAGCGTTACGCCGGCGGCCACTTCGAGCTCGCATCGCAGCTCTTCGAACGCCTCGCGACCGCACCCGAGCTCGCGGAGTTCCTCACCCTGGTCGCCTACGAGCACCTCGGCTGAGCCTCGAACCCGACGCTCAATGAGGCATCGCCTTCGGCGGGACACGGACAGCCGTGGCCGGGCTGAGTTTTCGGATACCATGCGAGTCACGCGAACGGCACGGTCCGACTCCACCTCGAGGGAGATACCGAGCATGGACATCACGCCCTTCCATCCTCCCCAACGAACTCTCATGGGCCCCGGCCCGTCCGACGTTTCGCCGCGGGTGCTCGAGGCCATGGCTCAACCGACCATCGGCCACCTCGACCCCGAGTTCGTCGCCTTCATGGATCGGCTCAAGGCCCTGCTCCAGTCCGCATTCCGGACCACCAACCCGCTGACCATGCCGGTTTCCGGCCCCGGCACCGCCGGAATGGAGGCCGCGTTCGTCAACCTTGTCGAGCCTGGCGACACCGTGATCGTGTGCCGCAACGGCGTGTTCGGGGAGCGCATGCGCGAGAACGTCGTGCGCTCGGGCGGCATCGCGGTCACGGTCGACGACCGCTGGGGCCAGCCGGTCGACCCTGCGAAGCTCGAGGACGCCCTCGTCGGCCACCCCGAGGCGAAGCTGGTCGCCTTCGTCCACGCGGAGACCTCGACCGGGGCGTGCTCCGACGCCGCGACCCTGGTCGACCTCGCCCACCGGCACAGCTGCCTCGTCATCCTCGACGCCGTGACCTCGCTGGGCGGGATCCCGGTCGAAATCGACGCCTGGGGTGTTGACTCCGCCTACTCGGGGAGCCAGAAGTGCCTGTCCTGCGTCCCCGGGCTGTCGCCAATCACCTTCGGTCCGCGTGCCGTCGAGCGCATCCGCGCCCGCACCAGACCTGTGCAGAGCTGGTTCCTCGACACCACCCTGGTGATGGGCTACTGGGGCTCCGGCCACAAGCGCAGCTACCACCACACCGCGCCGATCAACGCCCTGTACGCGCTCCACGAGGCGCTCGTGATCCTCCACGAGGAAGGGATCGAGAACGCCTGGGCCCGCCACCGTCGCCACCACCTCGCCCTTGCTGCCGGCCTCGAGGCCATAGGTCTCGAACTCGCGGTCGCCGAGCCGGCACGCCTGCCCCAGCTCAACGCGGTCCGGGTCCCGGAAGGGATCGACGAGGCCGCCGTACGGCGCCACCTGCTGCAGCACTGGTCTTTGGAGATCGGTGCCGGGATGGGCGACCTCACCGGGAAGATCTGGCGGGTTGGTCTGATGGGCGCCTCGTCGACGCCGCGCCACGTTCTGCTCTGCCTCGCGGCCCTCGCCGACGCGCTCGCGGCCCAGGGCCGCCCAAGTGACGCGACCGCGGCCTTCGAGGCCGCCAGACAGAAGCTCTGAACCACGTCAGGTTGAACCACAGAGCACGAGGAAGAAGTGGCCGCCGAGCGTGACGACATGGTGCCACTCGCCCTGCTCGACCGACAATGCTCGGCCGAGGAACTCGCGACCCCCTCCGCTCAACCCCGCCCCCGCCCTGGACGGTCGTTCGGCGGCCGCCTGTTGACGGCACAGGGAGGCCTCTCAGCAGAGATCCGGTCTCGGGTCATGGGTCAAAGGCTGCGCCAGGATAGCACCGCGAGAGGCCCGGTCGGGCCTCTCGGTGGTTTGCTAGCATGGCCGAGCGATCCCATGACCAGGCGTTGGAGGCTCCCGATGCGTCTTCTCCGTGTCCTGATCGTCTCGACCGTGCTTGTCTCCGCCATCGCCCCGGCCTGCCGCCACGCAGCGACCCCTCCGGCGTCGGTCGCACGGCCGCCGGAGTCCGAACATGTTGTGGCCTCTGGCAGCGTACCGCCAGGTTTTTATGCCACTCTCGCAAGGGGCGGCATCCAGGCCGACTCCCTGGCGTGCAACTCGGAGAACCGCTACTCCCACGAGCTCCGGGCCGAGGCGGGCGTGGCCGCCGACCGGATGATGGCCGGGCTCCCTCCGGCCGCGGACGGCGCCGGGATAGACGACCTTCATGGCCAGGTCAAGGACGCGGTCTTCTGGTGGATGGTCCGAGCGGTGCTGGTCGAGGGCGACAACAACAACCTCGGCGCCATCGTGCTCGCGGACCACTGGTGGACGGATGAGCACGGCGTACGCCGCCCGGTGATCGTCTTCCGGACCGGCTTCACACCCGATCCGGCCGCGCCCGACTCGTGCTACTCGAGCTTGCTCGCCGCAGGCGGCGTGCGCCACGTCGTCAACCTCTATGACGGCGAGATGGTGGTCGACGACCTCGTCGAGGGTGAACGCCGTGCGGCCGCCGCCGCCGGGACGAGCTACGTCGTCACCGCCGACAAGGACTACGGGACCTGGCGCGCCGCTCTGCGCGAAGAGATCGAGCCCGGACCGGAGCGCGACGCGGCGCTGGCCGACCTCGGCCATCTCATCCGCGAGGAGATCCTCTCACCCGGGGGCGCGCCGCCACGCGGCAACATCCTGATCCACTGCGGTGGAGGCATGCACCGGTCCGGAATGGTGACGGGAATCCTGGAGAAGGCGGTCAACCACGACCCCTGGCCGACGATCGAGGCCATCTATCGCTACCACGTCGGCTACCGCGACGCGCAGCACCCCGGCGGTTTCGAGCCCGGCAACCTCGAGGTCATTCGCGACTTCGACCCCCGGCTGCTGCAGCCGCAGTAGCCTGAGACGCTTGAGGAGTGAGGAGTGAAGAGTCAGTAGTGAACGGTGAACGGGCCGGGGAGGCAGGTGTCAGATCCCACGACAGCCCTGCGATTTTCTCACTCCAGCTCGACTGCTCATCGGGAGGTACGCGATCCCATGGGCGGAGCTTGCCTCCGCCGATGGTGCCAGACGTGAGCGGTCGGAGGGAGCGGCGTTTCGGCTATCCCCCAATGCTCTCCGCCCACATGAACGAGCTTGCGTCCGGAGCAGGCAGACCGGCTGAGAGGTCAACATCGTGAGGGTGAATCGTGAGCCGCAGGTCGGGCGTCGACGTACGAGCGGCGATGGCCAGGTTGGTCGGTCCGGTCACGGTGACCACCGCCTCGCCGCTCACGGTCAAGAACTCCGAGTTGGTCAAACCGATCCCCAACTGGACACCGACAACCGAGAGGCTTGCACGGATCAGCGCCTGGTTGTCGGAGAGGTTGACCAGCGCGACGTTGACGGGGTCCGAGATGGTTCCGAGACCGAAGTTCTGGACTTGCACCGTTGCGCGGTATCCGATCCGCCAGCGGCCGGCGGCCGGAAGCTGAAGCTGGTCCGACCCCACCACCCAGGTCCCTGCGGTGCTAGCGGTGACACCGCTCGTGATCGGGACCTCGAGGCGCTGCCACGTCGTGCCCGACGTCGCGACGGTCACGGTGTTCCCGTTCGCACTCACATCGATGCCGTTGCCGGCGGCGAACGTGACGACATCGTGCAGCACCTGGCTACCGACCTTGACACCCAGGGTCAGCTCGCCCGGGGCCACGTGCTCACCGCGGATCCCACCCGTCTTGATGCCGACCCCGTTAGGTGACACCGCGATGCCGTCGCCGGCCTTCACACCCAAGGTGACGTCGCCCGAGCTGCCGCCACCGACCAGTCCGGGACCCGCAACGACGCCTGTGATTCCATTCCCGTCGCCCGCACTCAGAGCGGACGGATCAAGGTCCATCTCGAGGGTCATCGGGTCCTGCGAGTTGACGCCGTTGGCGACCGTCGAGGCGAAGGCGAGTACCGCACCGGACCCTCCTGTTACGGTCACACGCAGCCGGCCGCTCGCAATGGTGGCATCGGGCGCGAAGCTGACAAGCGAGCGCTGGAATGCCTCGAACGGACGCAGCGTGTAGCTCCCGGACGCGAGTTCGACGCCGTCGCCGTCGAGCAGACTGACACGGACCTCGGCGTTCGAGCCGGTAGTCTCCACCAGGCCGAAGTTGGTTCGGAACGAACCGTCGGCGGGCTGCGCGACGGCAGGAATATCAGTGTCTTCGCCGAGCCCGACGGCGAGGCGCGACGGAACTCCCGCGATCAGCTGGCCCTGCGACTCCCGGACGCTGTCGCCGGGCTGGTTGTAGACCCGCGCTCCGGCGACGACCGGTGTGGAAGATCGGACGCGCAGCGCACCGAGTGCGGTCTCGAGCCCGAAAAGCTCGTACAGACTATCCGGAAAGGTCAGCGTCGATCCTGCGGGCACCGTCACCGTCTGCTGTTCGGGCGAGGAGTTCGCTTGATCTCGGCGGAGCAGGCTGATGGTGACGTCCGCCGCGGCGGTACCCGGGTTGTAGAGCCACAGGGTGGTGTACCACTTGGATCCCTGGCTGCCGACGGCGCGACCTACAGAGGGCAAGAAGAGATCGTCGTCGGGAAAGGATGCTGTGCTCGTTCCGGCCGCTGCGAGCAGAATGACAAGAACGATGGGAACCGCCGCCGCGCACACAGTTCGTTTCACGTCAGCCTCCCTACGGCGAGTGTTGAGGAGCCAAGCAGAATAGTAGCACCGCGATGATCGTGACGTCATCTCAAGAGCAGTGTGGGCGAGTCCCAGGCCATGAATGCCGTGAACCGACGCGCTACTGCGGACACATGGTCCGAATCTCCGCAACCGCCTCGTCGTCGAGGCCCTCGTTGAAGGCCTTCGCCCGGTCGAGGTCGGCCCACGCGCCTGCGCACTGGCCCAGCGCAGCGCGAGCGCGCGCCCGATCGGTGTAGACCTCCGGGTACTCGAGGCCCTGGGCGACCCCAGCGTCGAGCACCTGGATCGCCTCCTGCCACCGCCCGAGCCCGCGCAGCGCGGCGCCGAGGACGTACTTCCAGTGCGGGAAGTCGGGATCGCGCTCAACCACCAAACGCCCGTCGCGCTCCGCCTCGGCCCAGCGACCCGCCATCACGAGGGCGAGGCCGCGCTGACCGATCGCGGTCAAGTTGTCCGGGTCAAGCTCGATCGCACGCGAAAACTCCTCGATCGCCCCCGGACCGTGGTTGAGCGTCACGGCGCGTTGGTAGTGCGCGTCCGAACTCTCGGGCTGGAGCGCCACGACGCGGTCGGCATCGGCCAGAGCCCCTGCCCAGTCGTCCGTCGCCATCCGGGCATTGGAGCGACCCGTGAGGTAGGTCGGGTTGCCCGGGTCGGACACCACCAGCTTTTCGTACTCGGCCAGCGCCTCCTGGCCGCGGCCGAGCTGGTACAACCAGAAGGCAACATAGTTGCGCCGTGAGCGCTCGTCGGGGCGTCGCTCGAGCGAGGCCCGCATGTCAGCGACCGCTTCCTCGAATCGACCCTGGCCGGCCCTCGCGTACGCCCGCACGGCGTAGACCGTGCCCTCTTCGAAGCTGCGCCCGAGGAGCAGATCGGCGTGGTGCTCAGCTGCGGTGAAGTCGCCGAGGACAAGATCTGCCTGCGCCAGCATCCTCCGCTCGGTCATCAGGTAGGGCTGGGCCTCGACCCGTGCCTCGAGGACCTTGCGGGCCGCAGCGTAGTCGCCGGCCGCAAATGCCAGTAACGCCTCGCCGTAGGCACGGTCGGGATGGTTCGTCGGCAGCGCGCGCCAGTCCGCGGCGGCACCGTCCAGGTGACCCGCCCCGGCGGGGTCTGGCGGGTTGTGGACGAACTCCATGCCCTTTGAGGTCGCAACCGCGGTGGGGCCCGCGATCTCGACCTGCGAGTAGCGCGCGTAGGCTCGGCGCGCCCTGGCGTCGTTCGCGCTCGGGTCGAGCTCGAGCGCGCGCGCAAACGCGGCCTCCGCCTCTGCCCAGCGCATGGCGAAGAGCAGAGCCAGGCCGTGGTCGTACTGCGCGCGGGCGAGACTGGGGGCGACCGCGACCGCCCGTGCAGTGAGATCTTCGAGGTCGGCCACGGCACGGCGACATTCGTCGGTGTCCGCCTGATCGGTGCTCTGCATGCGCCGCACGTCGTTGAGGATCGCCTCCGCCTGGCTGAGCGTGCCTTGCGCAGCGCGCGCCTCTTCGCTGCGGCGATGGGCCGTGATCGCGGCCGCCCCACCCCAACCCGCCGCCGCGGCCGCCGACAGCGCCAGCGCTGCGATGCCGGCCGCAGCGCGGGGGCGGCGCCGCGCCCGGCGCCACGCCCGCCCCACGGGACCGATCGGCCGCGCCAGCACCGGCTCGTCACGCAGGTATCGGTCAAGGTCGTCCGCGAACTCCTCCGCCGAGCCGTAGCGGTCGCTCCGCTCGCGCTCGGTGGCCCGGGCGACGATCACGATTAGGTCGTCGTCCCCGCTCAGCCGGGGCGCCCGCGCCGCCGCGACCCGGCCGATGATCTCGGCCATCGAGTCGCCCTGGAAGGGCGGCCGCCCCTCGACCAGCGCGTACAGCGTCGCGCCGAGCCCGTAGACGTCGGTGCGCTCGTCAGCGGACCGTCCCATGGCCTGCTCGGGGGCCATGAAGGAGGGCGTCCCGAGGACCGCGCCGGTCACCGTCATGTCGATCGCCTCGGTCGTCTTGGCGAGCCCGAAGTCGGTCACATAAACCCGGCCCGATTCCGATTCGAGCAGGTTCGATGGTTTGAGATCGCGGTGGATGACGCCGTGCTCGTGGGCGTGTGCGACACCCCGGGCTGCGTCGCGGACGATCTCGGCCGCCCGGCGACGATGGACGGTTTCGAAACCGGCCGCCGTGCGCTCGACGTACTCCATGACCAGATAGGGGCGCCCGGCGTGGACCCCAGCGTCGTAGACCTGGACCACGTTGGGGTGCTGGAGCCGCGCGAGCAGCGTGGTCTCGCGCACGAATCGCTGCACCTGGAGCGGATCCTCGACCTTGAGCAGTTTGACCGCAACCCAGCGTCCAAGCTGGGTGTCCCACGCCTTCCAGACCTCGCCCGTCCCGCCTTGGCCGATGCATCCCGACAGGCGAAAGCGACCGACCATGTCTCCGGGAGCGACGGCCGTTCCCGCCGCGGACGGGCTCGGAGCCGGGCTGATGACCGTTGGCACGACCTCCTCGTTCGCCGCGAGGTTGACGACGCCAGCGGCCTCCTCGCAGGACTTCGTCGCGCAGTCGTGTCCCCCGGTGGGCTCGCCGTTCGGGCCGTCGTGAGCCATCATGAATGCCGCGGCTGGATTCTACCGCGGCAGGGCTCTTCCGCGGCTTCGGGGCGGATCGGTCCATCTACGGGGTTCCACGGTAGAATCGTGCGCCGTACCCTTCGGCGTTCCGGCCATCAGAACGGTCCGAGCTCGTCGGGGAAAGGCGCCCGCAGGTCGGCGGGGTCGCCCGGGAGGAATGAGAATGCGGACGCTGTTCCAGTTCACGGTCGAGCCGTGGCTGCCCGAAACGCTCACTCCGATCAAGGAGATGGCCTACAACCTGTGGTGGACCTGGAACTCGGTCGCGATCGACCTGTTCCGCCGCATGGACGACGAGCTGTGGGAACGGACCCACCACAACCCCGTTGAGATGCTCGGCGGCCTGTCCGTGAAAAGGCTCGAGCAGCTCGCTGCCGACCGCAGCTTCGTCGACTTCATGCGTGACGTGCACAGCGACTTCCAGCGTTACCTGTCCGCCGAGACCTGGTGCGAGCGCAGCCACGGACACGTCGACGCGCCCTACATCGTCTACTTCACCATGGAGTTCGGACTGACCGAGTGCCTGCGACTGTACTCGGGGGGGCTCGGCGTCCTCGCCGGCGACCACCTCAAGTCGGCGTCCGACCTCGGCCTGCCCCTGATCGGAATGGGCCTCTTCTTCAAAAGGGGGTACTTCAGGCAGTACCTGAACGCCGACGGCTGGCAGCAGGAGCGGTTTCCGGTCAACGACTTCGCCAATCTGCCGATTCGCCGGATGATGCGGGAGGACGGCTCGCCGCTCAAGGTCGCGGTCAAGATGCCGGGCCGCGAGGTCGCGATCCAGGTCTGGCGCTGCGACGTCGGTCGGGTCGCGCTCTACCTGCTCGACACCAACCTGCCGGAGAATCGTCTCGAGGACCAGGACATCACCAACGAGCTCTACGGCGGCGACCAGCGCACCCGCATACAACAGGAGATCGTGCTCGGCATCGGCGGCATCCGTGCGCTGCACGAGATGGGCATCCTACCCCAGGTCTGTCATATCAACGAGGGCCACGCGGCATTCTCCGGCCTCGAGCGGATTCGCACCTCCATGGTCCGGGACGGCCTGTCCTTCCGCGACGCCCGCGTGCTCAAGGCGGGCGGCAACGTCTTCACCACCCACACCCCCGTCCCCGCCGGATTCGACCTCTTTCCGGTCGAGCTCATGCGTGAGTACTTCGCGGAGTTCGCACAAGAGGCAGGGATCGGGTTCGACGACCTGATGCGGATGGGCCGGTTCAGGCCGGACGAGCCGACAGAGCCCTTCAACATGGCCATCCTCGCGCTGCGCAACTCCTCCGCAACCAACGGCGTCTCGGCTCTGCACGGCGAGGTCTCACGGCGCATGGTCGCCAAGGGATACGTCGGCTTCCCGATCGACGAGATTCCGGTCGATCATGTCACCAACGGCATCCACCTGCCGTCGTGGATGAGCCATGGCATGGCCGAGCTCCTGACCCGCTACCTCGGCCCGGCATGGCGGGAGAACACCGCCGACCCGGAAGCCTGGAAACGGGTCGACAAGATCCCGAACTCCGAGCTCTGGCGCACCCACGAGCGTCGACGCGAGCGCCTCGTCGTGTTCGCCCGTGAGCGGCTGCGGGCCCAAATGACGCGTCGCGGTGCGACAGATGCCGAAATCAAGGGCGCGGACGAGGTGCTCGACCCGGGCACCCTGACCATCGGGTTTGCCCGGCGCTTCGCCACCTACAAGCGCGCGGCGCTGCTGTTCCGCGATCCGGACCGGCTGATCAGGATCCTGAACGACCCGGATCGGCCGGTGCAGATCATCTTTGCCGGCAAGGCCCACCCCCATGACGACGGTGGCAAGGAGCTGATCAAGAAGATCGTCCACTTCGCCAAGGACGAGCGCGTACGCGATCGCGTGGTGTTCATCGAAGGCTACAACCTCAATGTCGCGCGCTATCTGGTACGAGGGGTCGACGTGTGGCTCAACACGCCGCGCCGGCCGCTGGAGGCGAGCGGGACCTCGGGCATGAAGGTCGCGGCGAACGGCGGCCTCAACCTCTCGGTTCTCGACGGATGGTGGGCGGAGGCCTACGCCCCAGAGGTCGGATGGGCGATCGGTAGCGGTGAGGAGTACGACGACGCCGACTACCAGGACGAGGTCGAGGCCAACGCCCTCTACGACCTGCTCGAGGATTCCGTGGTGCCGTGCTTCTACAACCGGAGCCGCGACCACCTCCCGCGCGAGTGGATCGCCAAGATGAAGGCGTCAATGTCGCTGCTGGCGCCATTCTTCAACACCGACCGCATGGTCCGCGAGTACCTCGAGCGCTTCTACCTGCCGACGCTCGCCGTCACCAAGCGCCTGTCGGAGAACTCCTTCGCGCGTGCCAAGGCGCTGGCGGAGTGGAAGGTCCGCGTCCTCAAGGGCTGGTCCACCGTGACGATGGTCTCTGCGGAGGTCGATGGCAACGGCCGCCGCAGCCTTCGCGTCGGCTCACAGCTCGAGGTCTCGGCGGTGGTCCACCTCGGCGCCCTCGTGCCGGACGATGTGACCGTCGAGCTTTATGGCGGCCGCCTCGACGAGCACCGCACCATTCTCGAAGGGTCGGCCACGTCGATGAGCCTGGCCGAGGACCTCGGCGACGGGAGCTTCCGTTACAGCGGCTCGTTCACCTGCACCTCGGCGGGCAACCAGGGACTGGGCATCCGCCTCTACCCCAGCCACCCGGACCTCGCCTCGACCTACGAGATGGGTCTGATGGTCTGGGGGTAACGGTTCGGGCGGGAGTCGCGTGAGACTCTCGCTTGCCCTCGCGAGCCCTGGCGGCGTTGCTCCTCCTTGAAGTAGCTGGGCTACGCCGGCGTCGTCGCGCCACGCCTGCATCTCTCATCACGTGGCGTCGCGAGGGCTCGGAGAGGTCGTGGGCTGTGGTGGTTCCGAAGGGCAAGCGAGTGAGGCGTAGTAGAGCTACGTCGATCGAGCGAGTCCAAGAAAGCGCCGCAGAGAGGGACCCATTCCGGGACAATCGCCGTCCCGGAATGGGGTACGGGCTCACTGAGTCCGCAGCCGTAAGGCTGGCGAGAGGTGCAAGCTCACCAGCACTCTTCGATGGACGCCGCTCGGGCGCCGCCGGCTCCACCTGAACCGGGTTTCGACCTCCTCTTCTCCGCCTCGACCTTGCAGTTTCCGCTCGAAGGCCCCACACTCGCTTTACCGAGTCTGAGTCGCAGAACTAGTAAGCCCGGTGATGGGAGGCCACGATGTTCCGATATATCGCTGTGGGAGTCACTTGGATTCTAACGCTCGGCATAGCGAGCACGGCCGCCGCCGGCTTCGGCGGCACGGACGTCATCCTGGCCTCAGTCGGCGAGGGAGCCGGGCTCGCTGGCTCTCACTGGTTCACCGTGATCTGGGTTCACAACCCGGGTGCCGCGCCGGTCAACGTCCAGTTCCAGCTCTACCTTCGGGACCAGCCCAATCCGCAGGCGGTCGCCGTATACAACGACGTGATACCGGCAGGCGACACCTACCGCTACACCGACGCGATACAGACGATGTTCGCGCTGTCGGCATTTGGCGCCCTGCGAGTGACGGCGGATGCCCGGGTGATCGTCAACGGCCGCATCTTCTCCATCCCCTCGGGCAAGGGCGAGGCGAGCTCGAGCGGACAGTTTTTCGCCGCCGTCCCAACTGCCTTCGCGATCGGGACCGGGCAGTCGACGGAGGTACTCGGGGTCGCCCAGGGGACACCCCTCGAGTCGTCGACGTACCGATACAACGTCGGCTTCGTCGAGGTTGACGGCGCCAGCGCGACCGTCCGCGTTACGGCCTACGACACCTCGGGCTCGATCGTCGCCACCAAGGACTACCCGATCGGCCCCCACGAGCCGCGCCAGGTCAACATCAGCGATCTCGTGCCAGGGGTTCAATCGGACAACTTGCGCCTTCGGCTGACTGTTGTTGCCGGTAGCGGCCGAGTCATTGGATTCGGCTCCGGCCTGGCCAACGAGTCGAACGATCCCTCAACCTTCGAGATGACGTTTCGGGACGACCTCCTCGCCGCCAACTCCGGCGGCGGTGACATCACCGCGGTCACGGCCGGCGAGGGCCTCTCGGGAGGCGGGACCGAGGGCGATGTCTCGCTCGAGATCGCCGACGGCGGCGTGACCATGCCGAAGATCGCCGCCGGAGCGGTGACCGGCGTGCAGGTCGCCGACGGCTCGCTCACCGGGGACGATGTCGCTGCGCCGTTTGCCGTGACACAGACCAACCAAGCGTTCTCGACCGCCATCCGGGGCCGGTCGACGGTTGCAGAGTCGAGCGGCGTGTCCGGCCTCTGCGACGACGGCTGCGTCGGCGTCGAGGGGCGTCAGACCACCACCGGCAACTACGGCTGGCTCGGGTCGCTCTTCTCCGGGGTCTACGCCGGCAGCAACGCACAACCCGGCATCATCGGAATGAGCGGCAGCTCGTCCGGAATTCAGGGGCACAGCGACTCCGCGATCGGCGTCGAGGGAGTCAGCGGCGACGGCAGCAGCTACTCGCCGACCGGTCCGGTCTACGAGCATCCGGGGATGTGGGCCGAGAGCGACACCGCCTTCGGCATCGTGACCTCGTCCGACGGCAGCTTCGCCGGCGGGATCGCCGCATTCGCGCTCGGCTCGGACGGCCGCGCCGTCCAGGGCATCGCATCCAGCTCTGGTGGAACGGCCATCTACGGGGTCGCATCAGGGAGCGCGAGTCGCGCCGGCTATTTCCAGGGTGACGTCGTGATCACGGGCTCGCTGTCCAAGGGCGGCGGCTCGTTCCGCATCGACCACCCGCTCGACCCGGCGGACCGGATCTTGTCGCACTCATTCGTCGAGTCCCCGGACATGATGAACGTCTACAACGGCAACGTCGTCCTCGACGGCTCCGGCGAGGCTGTGGTCGAGCTGCCCGACTACTTCGAGGCCCTCAACCGCGATTTCCGCTACCAGCTCACGCCGATCGGGGCGCCGGGTCCAGACCTGTACATCGCGGAGGAGATTGTAGGCAACCGATTTCGCATTGGAGGAGGCGCTCCGGCTCAGAAGGTCTCGTGGCAGGTCACGGGTATCCGCCACGACGCGTGGGCCGACGCCCACCGGATCGAGGTCGAGGAGGACAAGTCGCCTGCCGAGCGCGGCAACTACCTCCACCCCGAGCTCTTCGGGCAGCCGGAGAGCCGCCGAATGGGTGCACAACCGGAGTGACCCCTGCCTGGTACCGAGATCCCCCAGTGGTGGGCCGAACACTTCGCCGTGGAACAGGGGCGCCTCAGCGCTGACCGCGTCGAACGGTGACTACC
>CAVSIS010000050.1:0-3134 GCA_963727925.1 uncultured Acidobacteriota bacterium
GGCACGTGGCTACCTGAGTGGCAGCGGCTCGCCGAGGACCAGGAGAACGAGCTGATCGGTGAGGGTGCCTAGCCTGTACTTCTCACGATCCTCCTACTCCGGGAGCGGATCCGCTAGCCAGCGCGGGTCCTCTCGCAACTCGTCGCCTTCGACGCGTGCCCCCATACGACTCGGCGTCTCGCTGCTGGATTGCTCTACGCTGACAGACATCTCGATGGCCTCGCGACGGGACGTGGTGAGAAACACAGGTTCGTCCGGGCTCGCGTGGTATCGTTTCGGCCCGCCCTGAGGCGAGGAAGGAGCGCGCGATGGACTTCACGGGCCGTACGGTCGTTGTCACAGGAGCCTCCGCTGGCATCGGGGCGGCCTGCGCCACCGCTTTCGCCGCCCACGGCGCACGATTGGTGCTGGTGGCGCGCCGTCTCGACCGGGTCGAGGCGCTGGGCCGCGGCCTGGCTGAGCGCCATGGTGTGGAGGTCCTGACCGGCGTCCTCGATGTGCGGGACCGCGCCGCGGTCGACGCCTGGGCGGCGAGCCTCGAAGGGCCATGGGGCGAGGTCGAGGTCCTGGTCAACAACGCGGGCCTCGCGCGCGGCCTGTCGCCGCTCCAAGACGGCGATCCCGACGACTGGGACGAGATGGTCGACACCAACGTCAAAGGGTTGCTCTACGTCACCCGTGCGTTGCTTCCAGGGATGGTGGCGCGTGGACGGGGACACCTGATCATGATCGGCTCGATCGCGGGCCACGAGGTCTACCCAGGCGGCAACGTCTACTGTGCCACCAAGCACGCGGTCGCAGCGCTGACCCGGTCGATCGCGATCGACACCCTCGGAACCGGAGTCAGGGTGAGCTCGGTCGACCCCGGGCTCGTCGAGACCGAGTTCTCGACCGTCCGTTTCCACGGCGACGACGCCAAGGCGGCGGCAGTCTACCGGGGCCTGCAGCCACTGCGGCCCGAGGATGTCGCTGACGCGGTCCTGTACTGCGCAGGTCTGCCGCCGCACGTCAACGTGCGCGAGATGGTGCTGATGCCGAGCGCGCAGGCCTCCGCGGTCAACGTCCATCGCAGAACCGACTGAGCCACGGGCACGGGGACAAGGAGAGACTCCACGCGGGCGCATTCCCGGTTCGCTACCGGTCGGGCGCCGCGGTCTCTTACCACCAAGACACCAAGACACAAAGCCATCGCAGGAGCAGGGAAGCGGTCGCTCAGGGCCTCGCGCTGCGCGCGCGGCGGGTCCCCGTGCAGTCAGTGGGCGCGCTTCGTGCCCTGCGTCCATCCCTGAACCAGAGCGTCTGATCCAGGGACTGCGCCAATCTGGAACCCACCACGGTCCTCTTGGTGTCTTGGTGTCTTGGTGGTAGGCCCTGCTCGGGTCTACGGCGGGAAGGCGCGGGGGAGGGTGGGTGTTGGGGATTGCGATGAGCAGCCGATACCTCCTCGTCGCCGATCCCGTGGAGACCCTCAACCCCGAGTTCGATCTTGCCGTGTGCGTGAGCCGTGAGCTGCTGGCGCGGGGATTCCACGTCGACTACCTCGACCTGCTGTCCCATGACGCTGAGCTGCAGAGCGAGCGCTACCTGGCAACGCTGCCTGTGCGGCAGGTGCTGCACGCGGACGCCGCAGCGACGCCGTTCTGGTCCCTCGGTCCGCAGCGTGCCGCGGACGTGGGGGAGTACCACGTGGTCCTGCAAAGGAAGGACCCTCCGGTCGACGCGACGTACGTCCGCCACCACCGCCACTTCGTGCACGCTCCCGAGCAGGTCGTTCAGATCAACCGGCCGCCCGCCACCTACGAGCTCTCCGAGCACACCCTTGCCCTGCGCTGGCCGGAGTACGCCGCGCCGACCTGGATCTGCGCGTCGGCAGAAGAGCTGGAGAACGCGGTCCGCCGGCAGTCCGGCGAAGCGGTGCTGAAGCCCAAGGGGACCTACTGCGGCATCGGCATCACCTTCGTCCCGCCCGATGTGCCGCGCGAGCAGCTCGAGGCGTTCTGGCGCGAGTGGGGCCCGGAGGTCATCGTTCAACCCTTCCTGAAGGCGATCGAGTCGAGCGGCGACCTCCGCATCCTGACCCTCAACGACCGCGTCCTCGGCTCGGTGCTGCGGGTTCCGCGAGCGGGCTCACGGCTCGCCAACCTGCACCAGGGCGCGACGGCGGCGCGACTCGACCCGACGCCGCGCCAGCTCGAGGCCTGCCGCACTGTCGCTGCCGAGCTCAACCAAATCGGCATCTACCTCATCGGCCTCGACTTCATTGGCGAGCACCTGACCGAGGTCAACGTCACCAGCCCGACGACGATCGTCCAGATCAACCAGGTCAACGGCATCCGCGCCGACATCGACATGGTCGACGAGCTCGAGGGGATGTGGCGCCGCCGGCGAGGTGTAGCGTGACCGGGCGGGACCACAAGCACCGCGTCGTGTGCAAGGCGTCCAAGGTGCCGGAGGGTTGGGTGATCGTCGCCGAGTGCCACTCGGCGGCCTGCTCAGGCGGAGACCAGAACGGGTGGGTGGTCAAACGACCGGGCGAACGGGAGCTGGTGTGCGCGGTCTCGCCGGTGCCCGAGGGCTATCGGCAGGTCCGCGTGACCCATGCTGCCGGGTGTCCCGGCGACGGCGACAACGCCCTCGTGATCGAGCGCATCCCAACGTCCTGACCTTTGGACTTTCCCGGATGCGCGCAGCGCATCAGAGGATTCCGCGCCGCATCGACCCTCCGAGAAGGAATCGGCGCCGGGGACAACGTTAAGTAGGGTCGAGGTGGCGCGGAATCCTAGTGCTTCGGACCGTGGTACCTCTCGCCGGCAGTGATCGCCACGTCGAGGTCGTTACCCTCTGGCGGCAGCGGGCAGGTGGCGAAGGGCGTGAACGCGCACGGCGGGTTGTAGGCGCGGTTGAAGTCGAGCACGGCGGAGCCATCGGGCTCCAGCTCGGCTGACAGGAAGCGGCCGGCCCCGTAGGTGGTGTTGCCCGAGGTCGCGTCGCGGAAGATCAGGAACAGCTCGCGGTCGTCCGGTGTCGAGGTGAGGGGCTCCAGCGAGAGCTCGTGGCCGGCGAGGCTGAACACCAGGCGTCCGGGAGCGACCATTGCCTCGTCGATGCCGACAATGGTCGGAACGGCGACCTGG
>CAVSIS010000051.1:0-257777 GCA_963727925.1 uncultured Acidobacteriota bacterium
GGCCGGTGTGGCCCTGTGCCTGGAGCCGTTCGATCTCGTTCTGCAGCAACGAGACGAAACCGACCGGGTCGGCCAGCTCGGCGAGCAGCACCGGTCCGCCGGAACCCGTCAGCACCTGTTCGCCGAGCAGCGCGACGATCTCGTTGCCGACGGCGCTGCCGAGCGGGCGCAGGCGGTCGAGGAGGGTCTCGACCTCGCTGTCGAAACCACGAGAGGCGACCTGCTCGTCCCACCAGCTGCGCAGCGTCGGGCTCGAGGAGAGCCGGTTGAGCAGGATCGAGCGTGCGCTGGCGACGCCCTGGGCAACGTTGGGCATGGCGGCGTAGAGCACCGTGCCGGCCGGAGCCAGAGCAAGCAGGCGCGAGGAGGTGCGCTCGGAGTCGCCCTCGACGGCGACCGCGATGTCGTGACGCAGGGACCGCAGCTCCTTGAGCAGGGCGATGTGAGCGTCCGCGTTGCGGCTCCAGGCGATGTCGCGCTCGACCGGGACCTGGGCGAGCGAGGCGTCGGTGGTGATCTGGTCGCCGGGCAGGAGGAGGTCGCGCGCATCGCCGCGGCGAACCTCGACCTTACCCTCGACGACCGACACCCTCGATCCCTTGAGCCCGTTCGAGACCGAGAAGATCGTGCCCTTGACCAGTACCTCGCAGTCGTTGGTACGGACCGCGAGGCGGCCTGAACCCTGGTCGGCGGCGTGCACCAGGACGTTGCCGCGCGCGAGGTCGATGGTGGTTCCGCGGCGGTCCGCGGTGAGGCTCAGCTCTGAGCGCGCGTCCAGCTCGACCATCGAGCCGTCGGCAAGGCGCAGCATGGCGCCGCCGTCGCGCTCGGTGCGAACATGCTGGTGAGCCCGGATGTGCTCGCCGACCGTCAAATTCTGGGTTCCGTCCGGGCCGACTGCAAGCAGCCCGCTATTGTCCGCCGCGGTGACGACGGCGTCGAGCCGGCGGTCGGCGAGGAGGTCGCCGCCGAGCTTGAACGCGAGGGCGCCCGCACCGACCACGAGCAGCACTGCCGCGGCCGCACGCAGCGAGCTCGGGATGCGCCAGACGGCCCGGGCTGATCGGTCCGTGGCCGAGTCTGCCTCGGCGCCCGAGCGCAGCTCCATCAGGGCGCGCCGGCAGGCGACGCACTCTCTGGTGTGGTCGCCGACCAGCAGCGCGCGGCGCTCGCCGAGGGCTCCGGCGACGAACGCCGGCAGCAGGGCCTGGACGTCGGCACAGCCGCGCAGCGGGACCGATTCGTCGGCGAGGTGCTGCCACACCCTGGCGGTGGCGGCCGCGACCGTCTCCGGGCTGGGCTGGTCGCGGAGGACCGCGTCCACGGCGTCGTCGACAAGGGGTTCGTGAGACAAAATGTGATCGTTCATTTCGGACCTCCCAGGGAGGGTCGCAGCTCGTCGGCGAGACGGCTGCGGGCACGGTGGAGAGTCACCGCCACGGTGCCCGGAGTGGTGTCGAAAAGGCGCGCGATCGCGGCGTTGTCGAGATCCTCGAAATAGCGTAGAGCGAACATCTCTGCGGCGCGCCGGTTGAGCCGCGCGAGGGCGGCCCGAAGGCAAAGGGCGAGCTCACGGCCGGCGTGGAGGGCATCGGGTCGGGGAGACGAGTCCTCCGCGAGGTAGTCGGGCAGATCCTCGAGCGCGCCGGTGGTCCGGACCCGCGCCGAGGTCACGAGGTCGATGGCCGCGTTGGTTGCGGCGCGGCGCAGGTAGGCGCCGGCGCCCTTCGACAGGTCGGGCGGCGTGTCCAAACGCCGCGACAGGCGGAGGAAGACGGTCTGGAGAACGTCCTCCGCGTCCGAGGCGTTGCCAGTGATACGGTACGCCGTTCGGAAGACCGTCGCGGCGTGCTCGCGGTAGCTGTGCTCGAGCCAGCCCGGCGAGGTCGCGTGGTCGTTTGGAATGGCCATGGTCGCCTGCACACCGTCCTCCTCGTGCTCGTCACCCATGGAAACGGTCCTCCGTCGCCCCCATTAACGCGCGCCGCGGCGAGCGCCCCTTTCGTGTCACGAACCGGTCAACCTGCACGTCTCACCATTTCCCTACTGCGAGCGCCGATCTGGCGGCCAGCGCGGGCCCTCTCGCAACTCGTCGCCTGCGACGTATGTGTCCGCACGCCTCGGCGCCTCGCTGCTGGATTGCTCCGCGCTGAGAGCCATCTCGACGCCCTCGCGACGTGACGTGGTGAGCAATGCAGGTTAGCGTATGGTAACGCTGTCAGGAAGACAGCTTCGCAGCGAGGGGAGGTCGGCATGTCTCGTGGACGATCGTGGTTTCTCGGGATCGGGTGTCTGGTGGTGTTGGGGCTGCTGCTGATCGGCGCCCTCCTGGTACGCGGCATCTCCTCGCCGCCGCTGCCGGGCCGGTTCGTTCTCGCCGTTCACGTCTCCGGGCCTCTGCCGGAGCTCGTGCCGGACGATCCCTTTGCCCAGCTCCAGGGCGGTCCCTCATTCGGTCTGCGCGACCTCCGCGCCGCACTGGTGGCGGCGGCGGACGACCCGCGCGTCGTCGGCGTGCGCCTGCGCATCGACGGGTCCGCGGGGTTGGCGCCGGGGGAGGAGATCCGCGCACTGCTCGCCAAGGTGCGCGCAGCCGGCAAATGGACGGCGGCCTACCTGGATACCGCCGGGGAGTTCGCCCCGGGCAACGGGGAGTACTTCCTCGCCTCGGCGTGCGACGAAATCTCCATGAACCCGATGGGTGACGTCAATCTCATCGGCCTCTCCGCGAGGGTCCCGTTCATCGGCGGCACCTTGGACAAACTGGGTATTCGCCCGGAGTTCCCCGGACGTGGGGCGTACAAGACGGCCCGCTTCTTTTACACCGAACGCGGGTTCACACCCGAGGACCGGGAGATGACCGGGTGGTTGGTCGACTCCCTGATGGACCAGCTGGTGGCCGGCGTCGCGGAGGGCCGCGGCATGGAGCCGGCTGCGGTCCTGGAGCTCATCGACCGCGCGCCCTTCCTCGGCCAGGAGGCGGTGGAGGCGAAGCTCGTCGACCGACTCGAAGACTGGTCGGACTTCGTGACCCGCCTCAATGGGAAAGGCAACGGTGACGCCAAGGCGGTCGGTGTGTCGAACTACGCCGACAAGGTGGAGAGCCGCATGTCAGGTCCGAAGATCGCCGTCGTGACCGCCTCCGGGACGATCCTGCGCGGACGCAGCGGTCGCAGCTTCAACCCGCTGATTGGCGACGAGGTGTTGGGCTCGGAGACGATCGCCAAGGCGTGGCGGGACGTGCGGACTGCCTCCGGGATCAAGGCGGTCGTGTTCCGGATCGACTCGCCCGGAGGGAGTGCGGTGGCCTCGGAGATCATTCGCCAGGAAATGGTGCGGACCGCCGAAAAGCTTCCCGTGGTGGTCTCGATGTCGAATCTCGCCGCCTCCGGGGGCTACTGGATCGCATGCGGCGCCAAGAAGATCGTCGCCGACCCCTCGACCCTGACCGCGTCGATCGGGGTCTTCGCCGGACACCTCAACATGGACGAGCTGTTCTCCGATCGGCTCGGGATCGGCTTCGGGCGCGTCGACCGCGGTGCCAACGCCGACATGTACGGCAGCCTGGAGGACTGGACCGACGCCCAGCGCGCGGTCATCAACCGGCAGCTCGACCGCATCTACAGCAGCTTCCTGAAGCGTGTGGCGGCATCGCGCGACATGAGCGTCGAGGCGGTCGACGAGGTCGGACGCGGGCGGGTCTTCACCGGCGCTCAGGCCATCGACAAAGGACTGGTCGACGTCCTGGGGGGATTCGACGTCGCGCTCGACGAGGCCAAGCGCCTGGCCGGGCTCGACCCGACTGCCCAGGTCGAGCTGGTCGACTTTCCGAAACCGGTGCCGTTGTGGGAGCGTCTTCTGGAGCGTGGCCGCGACAACGGCAGCGCCATCGATCAGGCGGCCTCTACGGTTGCGACCGCGCTCGCGACCGGCGAGCTTCCGCTACCGGGTGTCGCGTGGATGCCTCCGATCACGGTCCGCTGATCGCCGAGCCCGAGCACCCCAGGGAGCGTCCCGGGGAAACCGTGGTCGCCGGTGGCCGCGGATCGACCCTGGCGGTCGTCCGCCTGCCGGTGCTCGCCGGCCTTGGTCTGTTGGTCCTGCTCGCTGGGTGGACCCTGGACGAGCGAGCCCGGGCGCACGAGCTCGGGTTGCGCGAGGTGCGTCAGGCGGCACACGAGGTCGCCGACACCATTGAGGCCAGCATTCAGGCTCAGGTGCGCCGAGGTCATTTGGCGCGGGACCGGGTCCACGCGATCTTCGACAACGTGGTCGAGACCACCGATGTGGCGTTCATTGTGCTTCTGGTCGAGGGCAGGCCGGAGATCGTTTCGGGTCCCGCGCCGCAGCATCTGGATCTCGAAGGGACGCATGGCGCCCGGCTCGAGGGGCCGTTGTTCGTCCACTGGGAGGACGTCCGCCTGCAGGACTCCCCGCTGCCGCTGCGACACCGTTACCCGGACTTCGACTGGCTGGGCGACGGTGAGCGCAGCGCGAGCGAGCTCGACCTGGATGGCCGGGACCAGCTCCTGGCCCTCGGCATCGACGCCGAGCCCTACTACCGTCACGTTGCAAGTGCGACGACTCGACTCTGGATGACGGCCCTGATCGGCACCCTGTGTATCGCGACCCTCGTCCTCGCATGGGCGCAGTCGATCCGCAACCGACTGCTCGCCGCCCGCCTCGACAGCGAGCGGGTCCGCACCGAGCACCTCGGTGAGCTCGGGCAGGCGGCCGCCGGTCTTGCCCACGAGACCAAGAACCCGCTCGGACTGATCAGGGGGCTTGCTCAGCAGGTTGCCTCGGACCCGTCGGTCCCCAGCAAGGCCCGCGCGAAGGCCGAGTCGATCCTCGAGGAGGTCGACACCGCAGTCGCGCGTCTCGGCGACTTCATGGCCTACGCATCGACCCGTACGCCGCGACTGGAGGCGGTCGACGCCGGCGCGCTGGTCCGCCGCGTGGCCGAACTCCTCACGCCCGAGTACGTCGGTGCGGGCGTGGTGCTGACGGTTGCGGGTGAGGAGCTGTCGGTGCGGGCGGATATCGACATGCTCAAGCAGATTCTGGTCAACCTGCTGCTCAACAGCCTCCACGCGTCATCCGCCGGGACGCTGGTGACCGTCCGTGTCGAGCGTGGGTCGCACGGGGCGATCGTCCGGGTCGTGGACCAGGGCTCCGGCATTCCACAGGAGCTGCGAACCCACCTCTTCCGACCCTATGTGACCGGTCGCGAAGGGGGGCACGGGCTCGGGCTCGCGATCGTCGGACGACTGGCCGAGATGCACGGCTGGACGGTTGCGATTCGCTCCCCGCTGGCAGATGGCGTCGGCACCGAGGTCTCGCTCGGCGGGATCGCGCTCGCCGCCGAAGGAGGGGCCGCATGAAGGTTCCGGCAGAGAGGCCCCTCGTCCTGGTGGTCGACGACGAGCCGGCCCACCGCCGGCTGTACGCACAGACGCTCGAGGAGAGAGGCTTCACGGTGGTGACCGCGGCGGACGCGGCCGAGGCCGTGGTGCGGATCCGCCGCCAGGCTCCTTCTCTCGTGGTCAGCGACGTCCGCATGCCCGGAGAGGACGGCCTGGCGCTCCTGCGCCAGGCGCGGGAGTGCTGTCCCGCGTTGCCGTTCCTTCTCGTCACGGCTTTCGCCAACGTGCGCGAGGCGGTGGCGGCACTGCGGCTCGGCGCCGTGGACTACCTCGCCAAACCGGTGGACCTGGACGAGCTGGCGGCGGCGGCTGCGGACATCATCGGGCTCCAGGTCGGTCAGCGTGCAGTCGGACTGCCGGACGCCGCACTAGAGGGAATCGTTGCCGAGAGCCCCGCGTTCCGAGCCGTGCTCTCCGATGCCTATCGCGTGGCCGGCAGCGAGGCCACCGTGCTCGTGACCGGAGAGAGCGGCTCCGGGAAGGAAGTCGTGGCGGGTTTCATCCACCGGAACAGCCCGCGCCGCCGTGGCCCGTTGGTCGCCGTCAACTGCGCCGCGCTGCCCGAGGGTCTGCTCGGGAGCGAGCTCTTCGGCCACGAGAAGGGCGCCTTCACGGGAGCTCTCGCGCGCCGGCCCGGCCGGTTCCGAGAGGCCGACGGCGGGACCCTGTTTCTCGACGAGATCGGTGACATGCCGATCGGACTCCAACCGGCCCTGCTGCGGGCGATTGAGTCCGGTCGGGTGACACCGGTGGGCGGAACCGGCGAACAGAGCGTGGACATCCGCCTCATTGCCGCCACCCACCGCGACCTCCAGGAGGCGGTGCGTGACGGGAGCTTTCGACAGGACCTGTACTACCGGCTCAACGTCTTTGCTGTCGAGCTGCCACCCTTGCGCGAGCGCCCGGAGGACATCCTGGCGCTGGCTCGGACTTTCCTGCACCGCGCCGGGTCGGGCCGGCGGCTCTCACCAGCTGCCTCACGTGCGTTGACGGCACATGTGTGGCCGGGGAACGTCCGCGAGCTGGCCAACGCCATCGAGCGCGCGCGAATACTCGCCAACACCGAGGTCATCCTGCCCGAGCATCTGCCTCCAGTGGTCCGACAGGCGGCCGAGCGCGACCCTGACCGGGAGCACGGGAGCGCAGCCGATACGAGCGGGGGTGTCATCCCGCTCGACGAGGTCGAGAGGGACTCGATCGCACGTGCGCTCGAGCAGACTGACGGCAACAGGACCCGGTCGGCTGAGCTGCTCGGCATCTCCCGGCGGACATTGATCTACAAGATCAAGCGCTACGGCCTGAGTTGAGGCCGTCTCGCTGCGCAAGATCTGCTCGACGGAGCCGAAGGTGCGCAGCTCTTGCGCACCCACCGACGAACGAGGTCTCAAAGAATCAATAGCTTAGCACTTGGCACGGGACTTGTACTTCAGTCGGTGTCGCGTGACCGCGGCGCCTCTGGACGACCGACGGTCGCGAACCACAAGGAGGACATCATGTCGAATCGTCTCAGCGACCCGAAAACCCTCACCCTGACCGGGGCCGTGCTCGTCGGCCTTGCGATCCTCAGCTGGACTGCGGGGGTCTCCCAGGCTGCCACCACTCCAGCCGCCGGAACATTGGCCAACCTGCAGGAGGCCTTCAACGGTGAGTCGAACGCCCACGCCCGCTACCTCGCGTTTGCCGAGAAGGCGGACCAGGAAGGCTACACCAAGGTCGCGAGCATCTTCCGCGCAGCCGCTCGCGCGGAGAGCATTCACGCCAACAACCATGCCCAGGTGATTGGCACTCTCGGTGCAGAGCCCTCGGCGACCATCGAGACCCCGGTGGTGAAGAGCACCGCCGAGAATCTCCGTGCCGCGATCGACGGCGAGTCCTACGAGCGCGACACGATGTACCCGGAGTTTCTCGCGACCGCCAAGAAGGAGCGGCAGAAGGACGCGCTGCGTTCGTTCAACTTCGCCAAGGAGGCCGAGGGCGGACACGCCGAGCTCTACGCTCAGGCCTTGGCCAAACTCGACACGATGACCGGCGATCCGCTCGAGCTCAAGGTCTGCCCGGAGTGCGGCCGCACCGTGACCAGCCTCGACGGAGAGAAGTGCCCGGTCTGCTTCACCCCGAACGAGAAGTTCATCTCCGTGAGCTGACCCCGGTCCGGGCCGGTCGCCGCGGTCCGCGCGGCGGCCGGCGCCGTCGACCGGCCTGATCCTCCCACTCCCGACCCTGGCCGACGACACTCCGAGGAGGAGCCATGAGCCTGCCCCCGATTCCCGACTGGGACGCTCTGCATCCGCTGATCGTCCACTTTCCCATCGCCCTGCTCCTGGTCGCGCCACTGTTCGTGGTTGCCGGCCTGCTCGTCCGCCGCAGCGCCATGACGCTGTCCGCGGTGGCCCTGGCATTGATGGTCCTGGGCACCGCTGGGACCTGGGTTGCCGTGGTTACCGGTGAGGCCTCCGCCAAGCTCGCCGACCGCACCCCGGTCATCAACGCGGCGATCGAGCAGCACGAGGAGCTGGCCGAAACCACACGGGCGGTCTTCACAGGGCTGACTGTGGTGTTCGCGGCCCTGCTCGCAGCGCACGCGTGGGTTCCGCGCCGGATACCCGCCGCGGTCTGGGTGGGCGCCCAGGTCGTGTTCCTCGGCGCCTTCATGGCGGCCAGCGTACTGCTCGCCAACACAGCCCACCATGGCGGTCTCCTGGTGCATGAGCACGGGGTCCACGTCATGCTCCCGCTCGATGCCTCGACCGCGGCCACCCAGGCCTCGGGCGGCGATGCCGGTGGTCTCGTGTCCGACGACGACTGAGAGGGGGCGCCGTGTACCGAAAATCTCGGATGAGACTCAGCGTGAGCTGGGGACCGGTCCAACGAGGGCGGTGAAGGCGGCACGGGCAACCGTGTCGCCGGCCGCATCGCGGAGGACCACCTCCACCGGAAGCTCACCGTGGTCCGGCCGCTGAGGGACATCGCATCGACCTTCGGCCACGATCCGTCCGCGCGCTTTCTTGACGAACTCGATCGAGAGGCCGGTGACGATCATGCGGGCGCCGTCGGGCATGGAGGCGGTCGCGAGCAGGCCGCCGGTCAGCTCGGCAAGGTTCATCATCGCGGCTGCGTGGATGGACCGCAGGTGGTTGCGTACCCTGCGCCGGTCATTCATGGCGATGCGGGCATGGCCGGGCTCGAGCACCTCGACCCGCGCGCCGATGGTCGCCGAATAGGGCGCCATCCAACCCACTGCGCGGCTAAAGACCAGGCGACCGAGGGCGCTGGACCCGAGCGACCGCCAGCGATCCAGAACCGGGTTTGCAGCAGCCATCGCACCTCCCCAGGTCGTCGTATCCGGCATCGTACAGGGTACGCCCGTTCCGATCGCCTATTGGTGCCGAGCGTGAGACGCCGGCATGCTTGACACCGGACCTCCGACGGTGATGCGATGCCCTCCACGATGGTCCGAAAACCGCCCTCGCGCCTGATCACTGCCGCGGGTCCGCGAGCCGCGGAGCAAGAGCTGCTCGGGGTGATCGAGGCGGTCCGAGCCCGGAGTCTGGACGAGCTTGGCGAGCCCGTGCGTGTGATCGTCCCGTCGCGAAGCCTGCGCTATGCCGTCGCCGCTCGCGTGGCGGCCGCGGGTCGCCCGCTTGCCGGCGTGGTGGTCGAGACCCTGGCCGGGCTTGCGCGCGGCGTGCTCGCACGCAGCGGGGCTCCGGTGCGCTCGGCCGATGCCGTGCTCGGGGTGCTCACACGACGGTTTGCCGCGGAGGAACGGGAGCTCAACTCCAGCCTGGCGGACTTCGCGGATCCCTTTGCGGCCGTGGTGGCGTCGGTGCGCGACCTGCTCGATGCCGGGCTCGGCGCGGAGCAGACCGAGGCCGCGCTCGAGCTCCTGTCGACCGGTGCAGCGCGCGAGCTGCGGAGGGTGGTCCTCGAACGATCCCGTGCGGTGGTGCGGGTCGCGGCGCGGGTCGCGGCGACCGCCGAGGAGCTCGGCGTCGACCTCGCCTCGCGGGCGCTCGTGCGCGCTGCCGATGCCCTCGACCGTGGCGCCGTGCTTCCGGCCCGCGCCGTGGTGGTCCACGGCTTCGCCGAGACCACGGGAGCGGCGGGCGAGCTGATCGAGGCCCTCGTGCGTGGGGGTGGCGCGGTCGTCATCGTCGATTTGCCGCCGGACGCGGCGGGCGGCGATGCGGGCGCCTTCGCGGGCCGCCTCGTGGAACGGCTGTCGCACGTCGCGCGGGTCGAGATGTCGGCACGTGTGGTCACCACAACCCATCTCGAGCTCCTCGAGGCGGCGGACGCCGAGGCGGAGGTCCGCGCGGTCGCCGAGCGGGCCCTGCGCCTGATCGACGACGGTGTTGTGCCCGAGAGGATCGGCATCGTCGCGCGCGAGATCGGGACCCGACTGTCGCCTCTGACGCGTCACATGGATCGGCTCGGAGTGCCGTTCTCGGGAGTGTCGCTGGCTGCGCCCGGTGGTGGCCTCCGTGCACGGCTGGGGGGGGTGTTGGCGGTTCTCTCGGCGGGGGAGGACGCGACCGTCGACCGCTGGCGCGAAGCCGTGGCGGGACTCGATGCCTCGTTCGAGGTCGCCGCCGCGCTGCGCGTCCTGGGCGCGAGCCGGATTGTCGATCTCGCGCGGATCGAACCGCCCCCTCACGGCGTGCGCCTGCCGCTGGGCGTCGCGTCCGGGTCCGAAGACGAGGGCGTCGAGCCGCTGCGGGTCCCGGCCGGCACCCTCGCGGCCCAGCGCGACGGCGCGCGAGCTGCGGTCGACTTGCTCGCGCGCTGGCCCGAGAGGGCGCGGCCGTCGGTCCACGCGATCCAGACTGCGCGGCTGCTCGAGTGTCAAGGGGGATGGCCGGCAGGGTCCTCGTCCGCACTGCACGAGGCACTGGAGGCATGCGCCGCCGGCCTCGCGCCGCTCGGTCCGGTGTCGAGACCGGAGTGGGCGAGGGCGCTGGCCGAGATGACGCGTGAGCTGGGAAGGGTCGCCGTCGGCGGACGCGGTGGCGGCGTGCAGGTCCTGGGCGCCATGGAGGCGAGGGCGCGAATCTTCGACCACCTCTTCGTGCTCGGAATGCAACGCGACGCCTTCCCGCGGCAGGTTGTCGAGGATCCGCTGCTGCCCGACAGCGTCCGGGCTCGTCTTACCACCGTGGTGCCGGAGATCCCGATCAAGGCAAGGGGCCATCTTGAGGAACGGTACCTGTTCGGCCAGCTCGCCTCCGCCGCACCGACGGTCACGCTGTCCTGGGCGGCGAACGGCGGGCAGTGTTCGAGTTCCGCATCGCCGTTCGTCAAGGAGCTCGAGGCGGTGGCGGCACACGCGGAGCCTGTTCGTCGAGGCGTGCTTGCCGGCACACCCACGACGTCCTGGGAGCGCGCCGTCTCGCACGGGATCAGGGGCGACCGCGATGCCTGGGCGACGTCGATGGCCGGCGCCCTCGCCGAGGGCTGGCGGCGAGCCTTTGCCGGCACTTCAGCCAGTGCGGCCGCCGCCGCCGACGGTCTCGTCCGCGTTCTCGAGGAGTTCGAGCGACCGGCGCGGGACGCAGGACCCCTGCTTGGCGTGATCGGAGCCGGCGCCCTCGCTTGCACCGGCGCGGCGACCGTGACCCGCTTCGAGGCGTTCGCGCGCTGCCCGTGGCAGGCCTTCGTGACCCGCGTTCTCAAGGTCTCGCCGATGGCGGACCCGCTGCTCGCGCTGCCGGCGGTCGACCGTCGGCTCGTCGGCGTGATCGTCCACGAGGTGCTCGCCCGCCGGGCGGTTGTGGGCGGTGCCGGTCGAGATCTCGGACTTCCCGAAGCGCTCGGGCGTGCCTCCGCCAGGCTGTCGCCGGCCGGAGACGACTGGATCAATGCGAACGTGCAGAATGCGGCGGTCGAGGCCGTGCGCCGGGAGGGTCTGCCGTTTCCCGGCTTCGCCCCGGTTCTCGCGCTGCTCGCGCGGCCGTTCGTGGCGGCCGCTCTTGATCTCGACGGGGGTGCCGAGGTGCTCGCCGTGGAGGCGGACGGTCAGGCCCAGGCTGGCGGGGTCGAGCTCCACTTCCGAGCCGATCGGGTCGATGCCGCCGAGTCCGGCTGTGTGCTCACCGACTACAAGACCGGACGACCTTCGTGGACCCGGCGGAAGTTGGCCTCCAGCCGTCGCAAGCACTTGCTCGAGCGGATCGGCCGGGGCGAGCTGCTGCAGGCGGCCGCCTACGCCGCCGCCGCGCCGGGTGCCGCGGGCCGCTATCTGTTCCTTGAGCCAGACGCGGACGAAGGTGGCATCGAGGTGCGGCTCGAAGGCGCAGACGAGGAGGCGGCGGAGCGAACGAACAGAGCGGTCGCGGCTCTGGCGCGGGCATTGAGCGCGGGAGCGGTGATGCCTCGAACGAGCCAGGTTGTCGTCCGTGGAGCGAAGGCTGGGGGCGGGCAGGCGCTCGACCTTCGGGAGTCGCCCTGGTGTCGCAGCTGCACCGTCCGCGAGGCGTGCCTGCGCGACGATTCCGGGCTGCGTGGTCGGCTCGAGGCGTGGCTCGGCGAGACCGGAGCCGCCGGCGAGCTCGATGCGGCGGCCGGCGGGTTGTGGCGGCTGGGCGCCGGGGTCGAGGAGGGAGCGGAGTGAGCGCCGGGGCCGATCGCCTGGTCGGGGACGACGCGGCGGCGCGGCACCTCGCGCAGAGCGAGTTCGAGCTCCCGATTGCGGTCGAGGCGGGTGCGGGGACCGGCAAGACCGCGGTTCTAGTGGCCCGCATCGTGGTGTGGTGCCTGGGACCCGGGTGGGAGCGCTCGGCTGCTCAACTGGGGACGGATGCCCCGGCCCGTCACATCGCCGCGCGCACCCTCGAAGGCGTGGTCGCGATCACGTTCACAGAGGCGGCGGCGGGGGAGATGGCCGGGCGGGTCGCGGGCGCGATGGCCACGGTGGCGGGAGGCGCGATCCCTCTCGGCGTCGACCCCGAGCTGCTGCCGGCGAACGCTCCGGTGCGCGCGAGGCTCCTGGCTGCGGCGACCCACCGGCTCGAGGCTCGGACGATCCACTCGTACTGCGCGTCGCTGCTCCGGCGGTGGCCGATCGAGGCGGGCGTCGCCCCCGGCTTCGAGGTCGATGCAGACGGGACCTTGACCGAGGCGGCGGCCTTCGAGGTCGTCGAGCAGGCCATGAGGCGGGCGCTCGCCGATCCCCCCAACCCCGACTGGGCGGCCCTCGCTGTGGGCGGCGCAGGACCGGACCGGCTGGTCCATGCGGTCGCTGCGCTGGCGGCGGTCGGCGCCGGCGAGGAGCTGGACGAGGATCCCTTCTCCGCAGAAGCCGTGGCCGCACTGCGCGCGGGCGCGGTGGCGTCGGTCGACGGCCTCCTTTCGGTGATCGGAAACCGCCTGGATGCGGTCTCCCGGAGCTCGACTTCCGCGGACGTCGAGCTCCTGCGCAGTGTGCGCGAGGTGCTCGTGACGTCGCCCGATGCGCCCTGGCTCGGCGCGGCGCGGCCGTTCGGACGGCGAGGGGACGTGCCGCGCAACCGGCTCGAGAAGTGGGCCAAGGGCGACCTGACCCAGGGTGAGGCGCGCGCCCTCGAAGGCGTCGACCCGGGCGCGCTGCGCGCGGCGGCGGCGCTGGTGGCGGCGATCGCCGCCGACCTCGAGGTCCTCGAACCGGAGCTCTATCGCGCGGCCGCCAGGGTCCTCGGGCCGCTGGTCTCCGCCGCCCGGCGACGACTGGTCGAGCAGGGCGTCATGGGCTTCGACGATCTTCTCCGGGGCGCCCACGGCCTGCTCGCCTCGCACCCAGAGGTGGCGCAGGAGATCAGGGGGGACATCCGCCAGCTCTTGGTCGACGAGTTCCAGGACACCGACGGCCTCCAGTGCGACATCGTTCGCCGGCTCGGCCTCGACGGCGAGGACCGGCCGGGCCTGTTCGTCGTCGGCGACCCCAAGCAGTCGATTTACGGCTGGCGCAGCGCCGATCTCGGGGCCTACGAGGCATTCCGCTCAGAGCTGGAGAGAGCCGGCGGGAGAGTGGTCCGGCTTGCGGTCAGCTTCCGGTCGGTGCCCCCGGTGCTCGCCGAGGTCGAGCGCATCGTGGCGCCAGTGATGCAGCGCCGCCCAGGCCTGCAGCCGGAGTTCCAGCCCCTGGTGGCGAGCGATGAACGGCAGCGGGCGGCGGTCTTCCGGGACCCTGTCCGGGGTCCGGTCGAGGCGTGGCTCACGTGGCCGGTGGATGAAGGCGGCGGGCTGCGAACGGACGCGCGAGCGGCCGAGCGGCTCGACGCTGAGGCGCAGGCCCTGGTCGCCGACCTGTTGGCAGTCCACAATCGGCACCAGGTCAAGTGGGCGAAGATCGTGGTCCTGCTGCGCTCGACGTCGGACCTCGACGTCTACCTGGAGGCGATGCGGGCGGCGGATGTGCCGTTCGCGGTGACGCGTGAACGTGCCTACTATCGCCAGCGGGAGGTCGTGGGGGCCGCCGCGTTGATGCGGGTCCTGCTCGACCCGTCGGATGGGCTCGCGCAACTCGCGCTGCTCCGGTCAGAGGCGGTCGCGGTTCCCGATGCCGCCCTGTTGCCGCTGTGGCGGGGCGGTCTGCCGCAGCTGCTCGCGGCGTCGGTCCGGGGCGACGAGGAGGCGGCCGCGCGCTTGGATGCCATGATCGTCGGCGTCGACGTGCCGCGCGAGGTGCCGGGTCTCGACCGCATGGAGGGCTGGTGCGACGTCCTCCGGTACGCGGTCCGCACCCTCGCAGTCCTGCACCAAGAGCTCCGCGACCAACCTCCGCCGCTGTTCGTCGAACGCGCCCGCACCCTGTGGCCGCTCGAGGTGATGGCCTCGGCGCGCTACCTTGGGGGCTTCCGCGTCACGAGACTGGAGCGGTTTTGGGACGACCTCGAAGCTCTGCTCGACGTCCGTGGCGATCAGCCCGCCGCGATCGCGCGGTTCCTGCGCCGGTCGGTGGAGGAGGCCCGGGAGAGCCCGGTGGCCCCCGCACCCGCGGTCGTCGAGGACGCGGTCCAGGTGATGACCATTCACGGCGCGAAGGGCCTCGACTACGACCACGTCTACCTGATGCAGCTCGACAAGGGTAGCGGGGGCGGTCCCCGGCCCCGGGGGTCCGGGCTGCTCCCGCACCACGGGCGGCGGGCGGTGAGCCTCCTCGGCTGGCCGAGTCCGGATTACCTGGCGGCGGAACGCGAGCGTGAGGCGGTCGAGGAGTGCGAGCGGGTGCGCCTGCTCTACGTCGCGATGACCCGCGCGCGGGAGCGGTTGGTGCTTTCCGGTGGGTGGTCCAAGGAGAGCGCGGCGGCCGATCCCGACCGCGCCCGGTCGCTGCTCGATCTGGCGCGCCGCCGGCTGCCGCCGGAGGTCGCCGAAAAGATCTTCGCAGACGGCGTCAAGGCTCTCGAGGACGAGCACGGGTTGCTTTGGCGCACGGTGGCCGGCGTGATCGAGGCGGCCGACGACGATCGCCCGAAACGGGGTCATCCCCCGGGTCTGACTGAGGTCGTCGACGCCGCAGTCCTCGAACGGGCATGGGAGCGTGCCCGGCGGAGAATGGCCCGGCTCTGGTCGGGCACGGTGAGCGGGGAGGCCGGCCGGCTGCTCGAGGAGGCCGCCGACGAGGGACCGGGACCGGGCCAGGGACCTCCTGCCGTCCTCGTCCGCGGTGAGCCGGCCGTTGCGGCTGCCGTCGGGACGGCGGTCCATGAGGCGATGGAGGCGCTCCCGCGCGGGACCCTCGACGCTGCATCGGTGGTCCGCGTGCTTGCGCAGGAACGCCTCGCCGACGCCGGTCTCGACGAGAACTGGTTCGAGCCCGCCCGCGAACGACTCGAGTCGGTCCTCGGCGGGCTCGAGCGCGGCCGCTGCCTGCAGCGATGGCAGGAGCTCGCACCGTCGATGGTGGCGCGGGAGCTGCCGCTCTTGATCCCGCCCTCAGGAGACGACGGTCCGCTCGGGTTCGTGACCGGGGCGGTCGACCTCGTCGCGGTGGATCCGCACGACGGCCGTGTGGTCGTGGTCGACTACAAGACGGATGTGGTCGCCCCGGGAGCGGTCCTGGACGAGCGGGTCGCGCGCTATCGGGCGCAGGTTGCGGCCTACGCCAACGCCCTGGCCGAGGCGCTCGGCCTCGAGACGGTCCCAGCCTGTGAGCTCTGGTTCCTCACCGCGGACGAGATCGTGCGGTTCGAAGGGTGAGAAGGTGAGAAGGTGAGAAGGTGTGAGCGCGGCGAGGTGAGTCCGGGGGAAGAAAAAGGGCCCGGCGGATGCCGGGCCCTTGGGTGTTTCGGAGCTGGGGCGACTACTCGAGCGGGCTCGAGTCGAGCAGGTTCTTCATCGTGTGGCCGATCTCGGCAGGGGTGGGGCAGACCGCGATCCCGGCCTCCTTGAGCGCCTCGATCTTCTCCGCCGCGGTACCCTTTCCGCCGGAGATGATGGCGCCGGCGTGACCCATGCGCCGTCCCGGAGGCGCCGTCTGGCCGGCGATGAACGCGACCACCGGCTTCGACACGAACTGTTTGACGAACTCGGCGGCCTCCTCCTCGGCCGTGCCGCCGATCTCGCCGATCATCACGATGCCTTCGGTCTCGGAGTCCTCCTCGAAAGCCTCCAGGCAGTCGATGAAGTTCGTCCCCGGGAGGGGGTCGCCACCGATCCCTACGCAGGTGGACTGGCCGAGACCGAGCTTGGTCAGCTGGCCGACCGCCTCGTAGGTCAGGGTGCCGGAGCGGGACACGACCCCGATCGACCCCTGCATGTGAATGTGCGCCGGCATGATGCCGAGCTTGGTCTTGCCGGGTGAGATGATGCCCGGGCAGTTGGGGCCGATCAGGCGGGTGGGCAGGCCCTGGAGGATGCGCTGCACGCGCACCATATCCCGGGTGGGAATGCCTTCGGTGATGCAGACGACCAGCTCGAGCCCGGCGTCGGCCGCCTCGAGGATCGCGTCGGCCGCGAACGGCGGCGGCACGAAGAGCAGGGAGGCGGTGGCGCCGGTCGCGGCGACCGCGTCGGCCACGGTGTTGAAGATGGGCGCGCCGTCGACCTCCTTGCCGGCCTTGCCGGGTGTGACGCCGCCGACGATCTTTGCACCGTACTCCCGGCAGCGCTCGGCATGGAAGCGTCCTTCCTTGCCGGTCAGACCCTGGACGACGACTCGTGTGTCCTCATTGACCCAGATGCTCATCGCGGCCCCCTTAGTTTCCCGCCACGGCGGCGACGATCTTCTCGGCACCGTCGGCCATGCCGTCACCGACGGTCAGATCGAGGCCGGACTCGGCCAGCAGCCGACGGCCCTCCTCGACGTTGGTCCCCTCGAGGCGGACGACGAGGGGCACCTCGACTTTGACCTCGCGGGCCGCTTCGATGACCCCGCGGGCGATCATGTCGCACCGGACGATCCCGCCGAAGATGTTGATCAGCACGCCCTTGACGTTGGGGTCGGAGAGCAGGATCCGGAACGCGGCGGAGACGCGCTCCTGGGAGGCGCCGCCGCCGACGTCGAGGAAGTTGGCCGGCTCTCCTCCGTAGTACTTGATGATGTCCATGGTCGCCATGGCGAGCCCGGCGCCGTTGACCATGCACCCGATCGTCCCGTCGAGCTTGATGTAGTTGAGGTCGAACTTGGAGGCCTCGACTTCGAGCGGCTCCTCCTCGGCCAGGTCGCGCATCGTGAGCACGTCGGCATGGCGGAACATCGCGTTGTCGTCGAAGTTCATCTTCGCATCGAGCGCGATCACACGACCATCGGTGGTGGTCACGAGGGGGTTGATCTCGGCGAGCGAGGCGTCGGTGTCGGAGTAGGCGCGGACCAGGGCGCTCATGAACTTGATTCCGGCCTTGAAAGCGTCTCCTTCGAGCCCGAGGGCGAAGGCCAGCTGCCGGGCCATATAGGGGTGGAGACCGACGTCCGGGTCGAAGTGGGCCTTCATGATGGCGTCGGGATTGGTGGCGGCGACCTCCTCGATCTCCATACCGCCGAAACGCGACGCCATGACGCACGGGAAGCCCTCCGCGCGGTCGAGGACGATACCGAGATACAGCTCACGCTCGATCGGCAGCGCCTCCTCGACCAGGACCTTGGCGACGATGCGGCCCTCGGCGCCGGTCTGCTTGGTCACCAGGCGCATGCCGAGGATCGTGCGAGCGTTCTCGACGGCCTCATCAGGCGTGGACGCCAGCTTGACGCCGCCCGCCTTGCCTCGGCCGCCGGCGTGCACCTGCGCCTTGACAACCACTCGGCCGCCGAGCTCCTGTGCTGCTGCGTGTGCGGCCTCGGCCTGGGTGACGAGGATGCCGCGAGGCACGGGCACGCCGTAGCGTGCGAGGATCTCTTTGGCCTGATACTCGTGGACCTTCATACCGCCTCCTTGAGTCGTGGTCCCGCGACAGGCGGGTCGCGGCATTGTGCACCGATCTTCACAGGGTCGCAAGGCGGAAGCGCGAAGCACGGGACGCCGGTCAGCTTCAGTACTGGTACTCTGTCTCGAGTGAGTTGGAGGGGGCCATGGACACGCTACGGGCTGCGCTGCAGCTGATTCCCCACGGCGTCTACCTGGTCGGTGCCGCTGATGGCCGGGAACGGTTTCTGTACACCGCGACCTGGCTCAGCCAGGTTTCCTCCCGGCCGCCTCGCGTGGCGACCGCGATTCGCCCCGAGCACAGCGGGTACCAGCTCATCCAGGCGAGCGGGGCGTTCACCGTCAACTGCCTGGAAAGCACGCAGCTCGATCTCGCCCAGGTCGGCTTCGGGCACGACGGGGACCGTTTGAGCGGGGTCGAGTGGCGCGCGTGCCCGGTCACTGGTGCGCCGGTGCTGACCGAGGCGCTCGGCTACATCGGTTGCCGCCTCACCCAGCTCCTGGAGGTAGGCGACCACGTGCTGGCGATCGCGGACGTGGTCACCGGACGACTGTTCCACGGCGGGCGGCCGATGACCATCCACGACACTCCGTGGACCTACTCCTAGGACCGCGTGGCGCAGAGCCCTGTCGTGGCGGTCTGCGAGGGCGCGCCGCGCAAAGGGGCTCTGTGCCACGCGCTCCTTTCGATGCGCTGTGCGCATCGGGCGTCGCAGAGAAACGGCACCGGCGAGGTGCCCGGGCCGTTTCGTGGGTTGAGTCGGGAAGCTACTGCGGCAGCGGTTCGAGGGTCATCGGGTCGCGCAGTGGCAAGCGGTGGATCTCGCCGAAGTCGCTCAGCTTCTCGGGGTGGTCAGGATGCCCGGCCATGATTTCGTCGAGGTTGCCGACCACCAGGATCACCATCTGGTCGGGATGGAGGTGGCGTGCCGCTGCGGACTGGACCTGGTCGGCGGTGACCGAGCGGACCTTGTCGCGGAAAGTCGTCCAATAGCCGTGGTCGCGACCGAGTAGCTCGTCGACCGCGAAGATGCCGACCGTGGCGGCCGCCGTCTCGAAGCGGCGCGGGAAGGTCTCGACGAACGCGGCCTGGGCGGTCTCCAGCTCGTCCGCGCTGATCGGCGCGGTGCGCATGCCCCGGATCAGGTCGAGGGTGATCGAGGTGGCGAAGGGGACGGTGCTCGACTTCGACTGGAAGAACGCTCGAAACTCGCCAGGAATGGTGACCGGGAAGTCGATCGATGACGCCGCGGAGTAGGCGAGGCCCTCATCCGAGCGCACACGCTGGGTGATCCGCGACGTGAATCCGCCACCCCCGAGCACGTAGTTCATGACCCGCAGCGGGATCTCGTCGGGGTTGCCAAGCCTCGGCGTGGGCTCGCCGATCGAGACCCGGCCCTGGTTGACGTCCTTCTTGTCGACGACCCAAACGCCGCCAGTCGGTTGGTGATCGGGTTGTGGAATCGGCGGCGGCGCCTGCTCCAGCTTCGGCAGGGCGCCGAGGGTCGCGTTCAGCATCGACTTGAGCTGATCGACGGTGAAGTCGCCAGACACCGCCACGATCAGGTTGTCGGCGCCGATCAGGCGCTTCGCGAAGGTGCGGCTGGAACCCGGCGTCAAACCGGCGAGCGATGCCTTGGTCGGCAGGCGGTTGATCCAGAAGGCGTCGCCGTAGATCAACCGGTTCCACTCCCGCGCCTCGATCGCTGCCGAGGAGTCGTTGCGAGTCTTCATCGATTGGAGCATGTCGTCCTTGGCCTTGGCGTAGCGGTCCTCCTCGAAGCGGGGTGCGGTGAGGACGTCCATCAAGATCTTCATCGCCGGGTCGAGGTCCTTGGCGAGTACGTTGAGGGAGACGCTCCCGGTGACTTCTCCGATGTCGGTGGTGACGATGGCCGCGAGGTAGTCGAGGTCCTCATCGAGCTGTTGCGCGGAGCGGTCGCCTGCGCCACCGCTTCGCCACGCGTCGCCGGTCAGCCCCGCGAGACCCTCGGACCCGACCGGCTCGAGGTACTGGCCGCCGCGAAAGAACACCGTGAGCGAGACCAGCGGCAGGTCGTTTGCGGGCTTGGCATACACCGGGATGCCGTTGTCGAGGACGAACCGCAGCGCGGTCGGGTCGGGAAGCTCGAACTTCAGCGGTCCGAAGGTGAGCCCTTCGGGCCGTCCGGGAATGTCCGCCGCAACCGCCGACAGGCAGCCGGCGGCGATGAGGACGAGGGTGACGAGTGTCGCGCGGCGCATTTCAGTTCTCCTTCCCGGCGGCCTCGAGCTCGGCGATGCGGGCTTCGGTCCGCGACGCGATCACCAGCAAGGCGGCGCGGTACTCCTCAGGCGCCTGGCCGGCCTGGGCCTTGATCTGCTGCAGGCCCTGACGTAGCTTGACCGGGTCCGTCATCTTCGTGATCTGGGCGAGCATCCGCTTGGCGTAGTCCCTGGCCTGGGGCGAGAGGGCCGCGAGTTCGGGATCCTCGGAAGTGCCCACCTTCCGGCTGTACCAGAGGGCGTCGAGCCCGTCGCTGGGGAAATAGGCTGTGGCGACCCTTTGCACGTCCTCGGGGGTGACGGCTTGGACCTTCTGGTATGCGTCGTTCAGGTAGTGCCAGTCGCCCTCGGCGTCGTAGATCAGGAGCTGCAGCATGAGACCGAAGTTGGAGCGGAGGCGCCGGAAGGAGTTCGCCAGGCTCTGGTTCTTGACCTTCTGTAGCTCGTGGGCCGTGACCGGTTCGGTCTTGAGGCGCTCGACCTCGTCGAGCAGCGCACGCTCCACCTCCTCGTGGCTGTGGCCCTCTGCGATCTCGGCGCCGAGCTCGAGGTATCCGCCGAGACGCAGGGGGCGCATTGACGCGTACGGCTCACCGCTCGCGATCCCCTTGCCCTCGACGAGGGAACGGTAGAGCCTGCCGGTCCGTCCCGACAGCAGGTCGGACATCACGTCGAGCGCGGCGGCGTCCTTGTGGACAAAGGGCACGGCGTGCCAGCGAAGTGAGACCGAGGGATTGGTCTCGGCCACCGCCGTCATGCGCCGCGGCGAGAGTTGCTCGGTGGACTCGGTGGTGATTTCGGGTGGCGTTGTGGCGCCGCGAGGGATCCGTCCGAAGTACCGCTTCGCCAGCGCGATCACCTGGTCGGCGTCGAGGTCGCCGACGATCGCGGCGGTGAGGTTGTTGGGAGCGTAGTAGGTGGCGAAGAACCGGTTGGCCTGGTCGCGGTTGATCGACTCGACGTCGCTCGGCCATCCCACCACTGGGTGGTGGTAGGGTAGCGCCTGCCAGAACATCGCGTCGAACTGCTCCTCGAACTTGGCGGTCGGGTCGGACTCGACCCGCATACGACGCTCCTCGCGAACGACGTCGCGCTCGGAGTAGAACTCACGGAAGACCGGGTGGAGCAAACGTTCGGACTCCATCCAGAACCAGAGCTCGAGCTTGTTCGCGGGCACGTTGCAGAAGAAAACGGTCATGTCGTAGTCGGTAAAGGCATTGAGTGAGGACGCGCCCTCGCGGGCGTAGACCGTCTCGAACTCTTCCTTGATGATCAGCTTCGCCTGTTCGCCCTGCAGCTCTTCCAACTGCTGTCGCAGCGCGGCCAGCTTCGGAGTCTGGTTGGCCGGGTCGTAGATGCTACCGGTGATCTCCCCGCGGCGCTTGGCATCCCGCAGCTCGGAGTACTCCGTCTCCATGTTGGAGCGCAGGCCGTCGAGCTTGGCCATGATGACGGCCTCGGCCCTGGCGTCGCGCGTGCCGATGGTTGTCGTGCCCTTGAACATCATGTGCTCGAACAGGTGGGCGATGCCGGTCTGGCCGGGCACCTCGTTGGCGGAGCCGACGTGAGCCGCCCAGCCGGCTGCGACCGCGGGTGCATCGTGGCGTTCGACCAGAAGCAGCTTGAGGCCGTTGTCGAGGGTGACCTCCCGAACCGGGACCCGCGCCTCTTCGGCGGCGAGCGCAGCTGCGGTGAGCAGGACCGCAGACGCGCCGAGCGCGGTGAGCATCTGACGGACGCGCATGAGCAGGCTCCTTTCAGCCGGATGCAGGACTCGGCCTCCGGCAGAGGTACGCGATGATGCCATAGCCGGTTGCCGGGAGACATCACGAAGGATCGGGGTCCTCCTCGCCGGCCAAGAAACGGGTGACCTCGTCGAAGAGCTCGGGGCCGCCCTCTGCGAGCACCGAATGACTGGCTCCGGGGAGCGCGAGGAAACGTGCCTGCGGGAGTGCCGCGGCGATCTCACGGGTGTCCTCCAGCGCGACGATCGGGTCGCGACCGCCGGCGAGGACGAGAGCCGGAACGGACAGCGTCGCGAGCCGGGGCCGAATGTCCCACCCGTCGAGCATGTGGCGCACCTGTGCCAGGGCGCCGGGGACGTCCGCGGGACCGGGCCCGTACAGCGCGGCGGCGGTGTCGACGAAGTCGCCGTAGCGCTCGCTGAACGGGGGCGCGAAGCCGAAGGCCATGAGAGTGCGTCCGAAACCCTCGGCGGGGAGCCGTTCGAGCATCCCGGCGAGGCTTTCGAGCACCCGCCGTCCGTGTCGGCTGAGGTGCGCGGCGGCGGACGCGACGACCAGCCGGGACACACGGTCGGGGCGTGCGAGGGTTGCCGCGAGGGCGACCAGTCCGCCCATGCTGGCGCCAAGGAGTGCGACGCGGTCGACGCCCCGGTCGTCGAGCGCCGCCCACAGGTCGTCGGCCGCTCTCTCAATGGTGAACGCGGCGCCGCCGCGCGATCCTCCGACCCCGCGTGGATCGAGGGCGACGACCCGGAAACGACGCGCCAGCAGCGCCGGCAGCTCACCCCACAGGCGATGGGTGGCGCCAAGGCCGGCGAGCAGCGCGACCGCCTGTCCGTTGCCCACATCGATTCCGGCGACGGGTCCGTTCGGCCCGTCGACCACGAACGTTGTCATATAAAATGGCCTCCCCGGTCGGGTATGGGCTCGGTCTGGGCCCGAACCGCAGTGTAGCGCCGACGGAGGACCCGGTGAGCGATCTTCTTCTGGCCCTTGACGTGGGCAACACCAACACCGTTGTCGGACTGTTCGTCGGCGAGGCACTGCGCCGACGCTGGCGGCTCACGACCCACGAGGAGCGCACGGCCGACGAGGTCGGGATGTGGCTCCTGCAGCTCCTGCGTTGGGAGGGAGTTGACACAGCTCAGCTCGGCGGGGTGGCGGTCGCCTCGGTCGTGCCTCCGATGGACCCGCGACTCGCGGAGGGTGTCGAGCGGTACCTCGCGCACCGGGCGTTTTTCGTCGAGCCCGGCATCCGCACCGGCATGCCCCTGCGGGTCGAGGCGCCGCAGGAGCTCGGTGCGGACCGGCTGTGCGACGCTGTTGCAGCCTGGGCGCGATTCGGCGGTCCGTGCCTGGTGATCGACTTCGGAACGGCCGTGACGTGGGAGGTCGTTTCCGAGCGGGGTGAGTACCTCGGCGGCGTGATCGCGCCCGGTCCCGGAATCACCGCCGACGCGCTCTTTAGCCGTACCGCCAAGCTGCCGCGGGTAGCGCTCGAACCGCCGCCGCGCGTGATCGGGAAAGGTACGGTGGACAGCATCCAGTCGGGTCTGTTCTACGGATATCTCGGGCTGGTCGAGGGCATTACTCGCCGCGTCCTGGAGGAGCTTCCTGGTGCGACGATCGTCGCGACCGGCGGGTTCGCGCCTGAGGTGGCTCGGCATCTGCCCCTGATCCAGCACGTCGAGCCGGACCTCACTCTGGTGGGTCTGCGCCTGCTGTGGCTGAAGAACTTCAGTGAGGAGCGCCGGTGAACGACCAGCTCGACGCCGACTCTGGGCGCGAGCGGATTCGCGCGAAGGTCGAGCGCTCCCTGCGCCCGCTCACGCTGCCGAACTTCCTGACAATGCTCAGGATGGCGATGGTGCCCTTCTTTGTGATCTCGGTCAACGAGCACGACTTCCGGCTCGCGCTGTGGACCTTCGTGATTGCAGGGCTCACCGACAGCCTGGATGGATACCTCGCCCGTACGCTGAAGATGCGCTCCCGTTTCGGCGCCTACCTGGATCCGATCGCGGACAAGATTCTGATCACCTGCGCGTACGTGGCGCTCACCGTACCCCAGGGTCAGGAGGTGGTGATCCCGCTGTGGTTGACGATCATTGCCTTGTTCCGCGACTTCCTAATCATGGTGGTCGCGCTGGTGCTCTACCTCGTGGAAGGGCTGCGCCACTTCCCGCCCTCGATCCTGGGCAAGGTGACGACGACGATGCAGGTCGTGACGATCACCGTCGTGTTGCTCGCGAACCTCGCCGTCGTGCCGGGCTGGTTAGCCCCGTCCTGCTTCTACAGCTCCTTCATCCTGGTGATCGTGTCGGGCTTCAACTACATCTACCGGATCGGCAGAATGCTCGAGGACAAGCGGCAAGATCGCCAGCCCTAGCACCGCGCTCACTCCAGAGCCCCACGAACAGAGTTGGCAAGGTACTAGCCCGCACTATTCACCAGACTTCTCCTGCGACCGGCGATGCGCCGCACTCAGCGGCGGTTTGTCACCTCGGGGTGCTCAACGTACCTGTCAAGTACGCTTCCGCGCCCCTCGGCTCGAAAACCCCACTGCGCACGCCACTTCGCCGGTCTCGCGACGCTACTCGCCGGAGGCGAGTCGCTAAAGGGGGACAGGGTGGGTGTGAGCAACCCAGGTGAATAATGCGGGCTAGCAACGTAGGGGCTCTCGACTGCGCGCTGCTTTGGATTCGCTGTGCGAATCTTGGGGGGCTCCGGTGTACGCAGCCCATCGAAGCAGTTGGTGACGGGTTGACCCGCGAGGAGGTTGACCTTTCCGACACGCGCGGTGGGTCAGACCATCACGAAGTGCTAGGCGTACATCCGCTGGACCAGATCTTCGACGTACTTGTCGCGGTGCGTCCCGTAGTTGGTGAGCAGGCCCTCGGCACTGAGTACGAAGGTCGCCTCCTCGCCCGCGAGCCGTGAGAAGAAGACTCGGTGGAGGCTGCCGCCGCTGGTCAGATCGAGGCCGCACAGGTCGGGGTTGAGGTCGCTGGTGAGAGGCGTGCGGCACAGTGGGCAGTGAAAGCTCCACCGGCTGCCCTCCTCCATGACCGCTCCAGGAGGCAGGTGCATGTGGTAGTTGCCCGGTTCCGGGTGCAGACCGACCAGGAGCTGACCACCCTCCCGGATCGCGATCAGGATGACCGTCTCATCGGGGTTGAGCATCCCGCGGCAATGTGGGCAGTGATAGATCCACTCCATCGGACGCCTCCCGTCGACAGCAGCATAGCGCGAGTCGTCAGAATGCGCACAGCGCATCCTGATATTGAGCCGGCCGGTGAAAAGTATAGGCGGGATGCGCTGCGCGCATCCGGACGCCCAGCTGAGGGAAGAAGTCCGGTCGGAACAGGCTTCTATCCGATCGCTCCGCCGCCGAGGCACACCTCACCGTCGTAGAACGCCGCGAACTGCCCAGCGGCGATTCCCGGGTCGCCCTGTTCGAGCTCGATCGCAACGCCGTCCCCGTCGAAGCGAAGCCTGCAGCGGGCGGTGGTAGGACCGTGGCGGAGGCGGACCTCCAGCTTGCCGGGAAGGGGAGGGTCCGAGATCCAACGGGGCCGAAGCACGGTGAAGCTCCGACGAGCCCATCCGGGAAGGCGATCAGCGTGGCAGACCCAGATCACGTTCTCTTGGACGTCCTTGCGGACCACATACCACGGGCCCCCAGCGAGCCCCAGTCCCCGCCGTTGACCCACGGTGTGGAACCAGTGTCCGCGATGGGTGCCGAGGCTCGTCCCGGCATCGATGTCCCGGATTTCACCGGGCGTGTCGCCGAGGTGGAAGCGGATGAACTCGGGGTAGGGGACGCGTCCGAGGAAGCAGATGCCCTGGCTGTCCGGTCGGTCGGCGTTGGGCAGGCCGAGCCCACGGGCGAGGGATCTGACCTCGTGTTTGGCCAGGTCGCCGATGGGAAACAGGCACCGGGAAACCTGAGATTGCTCGAGGCGGCAGAGAAAGTAGGTCTGGTCCTTGACCGGATCGACCCCCCGCAGCAGCTGAGTGCGGCCGTAGGCGGCCGTCCGGACTCGGGCATAGTGGCCGGAGGCGACCATGTCGAAACCAGCTCCCACCCGTTCGACGAATGCCCCGAACTTGACCCGCCGGTTGCACAGCACGTCCGGGCTGGGCGTGCGACCGGCCCGCAGCTCGGCGAGAGTCTCATCGACGACCCGGGCGAGGTACTCCTGCTGCAGCGACACAACTTCGAACGGGACGCCCAGACGCCCGCAGACCGCGCGAACCTGCTGCAGGTCGTCCTCCCAGGGACACGAGCCGAGGAAGGCAAGCTCGTCTTCGAGCCAGATCTTGACGTAGAAGGCCGTGAGGGAGTGATCCCCCGAGCGGCGGAGACGGGCGAGAGCGACCGAGCTGTCGACCCCCCCTGACACGAGCACTGCGACCTTCGGCATCCTGCGTCGAGCCCCGCCGGCAAGCGGGGGTGAGGCGCCACGCTACCATGATAGGTGCCGTCGTGCAGGTTCGTGCAGCTGCGGTGTCTTGCGCCCCTGATGGGGGTCGTGGCATAGTCCGAGCGGTCTTCAGTGGGGGACAGGATGAGCGAGTTCGAGAACATCGTGGAGCTCGAGGCGGACCATCCCGGGTTCCACGACTCCGAGTACCGACTGCGCCGAAACGAGATCGCCCGCCTCGCGCCTCCTCCGGGGGTGAACTCGGCGCCCGAAACGGTTGCCTACAGCGAGACCGAGACCGGAACCTGGACCACGGTCTTCGACCACCTGTCGGAGCTCTATCCCACCCACGCGTGCCGAGAGTTCAACGAGGTGTTCCGAGCCCTCGGCTACTCACGGGCAGCCATTCCGCAGCTCAGGGACGTGTCCGCCTTTCTTGAGCAGCGCACTGGCTTCCGTCTGCGCCCGGTGGCGGGGCTGGTGTCGGCCCGGGAGTTCCTCAGCAACCTCGGGGGGAGGGTTTTCTGTGCTACGCAGTACATTCGGCATCATTCGCAGCCTCTCTATACGCCCGAGCCGGACATCGTCCACGAGCTGATGGGACACGCCCCCATGCTCGCAATTCCCGAGTTCGCCGACCTGTCCCAGAAGTTCGGTGAGGGCTCACGGCTCGCCGATGAACGTCAGATCGACCAACTCGCCACTCTCTACTGGTTCACCATCGAGTACGGCGTGCTGTGGCAGAGCGGGCAGCTGCGCGCCTACGGTGCCGGGCTGCTGTCGAGCTACGGGGAGCTCGAGCACGCGCTCTCCGGGCGGGTGGAAACCAAGCCCTTCGATCCCGCCATGGCGAAGAGTACGGCTTATCCGATCACGAGCTACCAGCCCCTGCTGTGGTCCGTCGGCTCCATCCAGGAGGCATTCGACAAGATGACTGCCTTCGTCGAGACCTTGAGATAGACCGTTCGGCCCGTCCGGGCCGGCGCGCAGGGCCTATCTGAATCTGTCGTCGGCGACGTCGGTGCGCAGGCGCGCGGCCTCGAGCCAGCCGAACCGGGCATCGGTGACCTGATCGAACTCCCCGACATAGGGTTTGATGTCGAGCACCGGAGTGCCGTCGAGCAGGTCGAGGCCCGCGATCGAAAGAACGCGGTCCTCGACGGAGACCAGCCGCACGATTGAAAGCCCGATCGGGTTCGGGCGTTTGGGTGCGCGGGTCGCGAACACGCCGCGGAGCTCGGTGTCGAGGTACGGCACAACCTTGAGCCGGTAGCCGGTCGACAGGTGCAAGTGGCACAGCAGGATGATGTGCGAGAAGCCGCAGAGGTCGGCGAGTCCTTCGGTGAACTCCGGGTAGATCTCGACCGTGCCGGAGGCATCGCCGGCTCGCGACGGCTGGATCGGTGTGCCCTGCTGCTGGGTGAAGGGGCTGTGAACGACCCCGATCGGATGGTAGCGGATGTCCTGGGCCATGCTGCTCAGCCACCGGTCGGCGGAGCCTGCGCCGAGCTGGGGATGTCCTCGTGACCACTCTGGGCGGGCCGGGGCGGGCCGACCCCGTCCAGCCACCGGGCGACCTTGGAGTCCGCGCCGACCACGTCGGGGAGCTCGGCGATCCGGTCGATCACCGCGTCAATCGCCGCGATGTCCGGGCTGTCGAGCAGGGCATCGGCGTGGATCCGAGGCAGACCGAGCTGGGCCCGGCCGCACGCCGCTGCGCCCACCGCGATCACCGCGAGGCGAACGACGCAGCAGGGCTTCCATACCGTCACGGTGCTCCTCCCCGAAAAGGTTCCCACATCACGGGCGGGCCATCCCGAGCCAGCACGCAAGGAGCGCGATCACCACGCACAGCGGTGAGAAGATCAGCGTGTCGCGGCGCGCAAACGGCGTGTCGCGCACCTTCTTGAAGAACCCAACGAAGCGATTATCGCCGATCGCCCTGGCGGCGAAGACCGCCGCGACCGCCCAGACCCCGCCGCGTTGCAGCCATCGCGGGCCGGCGGTGTAGGGGCAAGCGCGCCACAGGACCAGCGCCATCGCGACGAGGAGTGCGACCGCGACCCCGGCCGATGCGAGCCGTCCGGGCGAGAGGACGCGCTCACCGGCGTCGTTGGTGGGCAGTGCCGCCTCGATGCCTTGGGTCCCGCCGAACGCCCAGTACCAGTGGAGGAGGGAAAGGACCAGCAAGGCAAAGCCGAGCAGGAGCGTGGGGACTATGGATGTCATTCGCTGGATCTGCCCCATTTGTGGTGGGGCCAAAATCGCACGCTGTGCCTGGTGTCGGGACCGGCCGTCACCGGAACAGGTCCGTCACCGCTCAAAACTGCATCCCCAGCTCGGCAGCATGGCGCAGCGCAGGAGTGTCGCTGAGGACATCGCCCCTCTCGTACCCCGTTCCGACGACGTGCCCGACGAGATCCAGCTCGAGGGTGACCGCGGTGCGGCGGAACATCTCGAGCACGAGGTCGCTGTCGCGCGGTCCTTCCCCGGCCGCTGCCGCGAGCAGGGCTCGTTTGCCCCGGAGGCGACCGTTCGCGTAGTACGGCCGAAGGCGGTCGACGAAGAGCTTCATCGTACCGGTGGGTCCGTACCAGTAGACCGGCGTTCCGAACACGACCACGTCCGCAACGTCGAGACGTTGATACAGCGGCTGCATCCCGTCCTGGACCACGCATTCGCGGCGGCCGAGCTTGCACCCCCGGCAGTCGATGCAGGGGCCGATCTCCTGCTCGGCGAGGTAGATCTTTTGGGAAGCGTGTCCGCACCCTCGTGCAGCGTTCAGCACGGCCTCCACGAGGATGTCCGTATTGCCGCCCCGTCGAGGGCTGCCGACCAGACCGAGGATGTCCATGATCGCCGTTGTGTCGCCCACAGCAAGTCTGCCTCGATCATACGCCACCCTGAGCTCCGGTCCCTCGACCGAACGGCCCAGGGGGCCGAGGTTGTGCGGGAAGCCGTCCAGGGACCCTCCTCGCTCTTCACCCGCCCGGCTCGTGCCACTTCACGTACCCGCACCAGGTCGAGAAGAGGCCGATCAGGAGGAGCAAGAGCAGCGGATAGCGGAGACCCGGCAGCACGAGCACCGAGTGGGTCGGGACTCACACGCAGATCACCCCGATCGTGAACTTCACCGCGTGCTGTTGCGCATTGACCGTTCACCTCCGCCCTGAGCCTGTCGACAGGATGGGCCCGTCACATTGGGCGCGCAAAGCGAGCCGCACTTCTCACCAGCTCCGTCCTCCGGGCGCCAATCTGCCAGCCATCGCCGGCCCTTTCGCGACTCGGGGCCTGCGACGTATGTAACGCTGCTGTAAATGCAAGGCCGCCCGATGGAGGATTCTGTCCGGTGCTCCTGATCAACGGGCTCTCAAGCTTGCCGCGGCATCAGGGGACCGCTAGCATGGGCGCCCGCGGGAGGTCCGCATGAAGCTGGTGGAATGCGTACCGAACATCTCAGAGGGGCAGCGGGAGAGCGTCTACCGGGCGGTGGCCGGCGCGGCGGCGGCGGTCCCCGGCGTGCGACTGCTCGACCTCGACCCTGGCCGCGAGACGAATCGTACCGTCATCACGCTGGTCGGCGAGCCAGAGGCGGTCCTCGAGGGCACGTTCCAGCTCGTCAAGGCCTCCTATGAGCTGATCGACATGAGCACGCACCACGGCGCGCATCCGCGCCAGGGGGCCACCGACGTCGTGCCCTTCGTGCCGGTCGCCGGCATGACGATGGACGAATGCGTCGAGCTCGCGCGCCGGCTCGGGAAGCGGATCGGCGAGGAGTTGAAGGTCCCGGTCTATCTCTACGAGTTTGCTGCGACCCGTCCCGAGCGGCGTTCGTTGGCGGCGATCCGCAAGGGCGAGTACGAGGCCCTTTCCGACAAGCTCAAGGACCCCGGCTTCGCGCCGGACTTCGGCCCTGCTGAGTTCGTCCCGCGCTTCGGAGCGGTCGTCGTTGGCGCGCGCAAGTTCCTGGTCGCCTATAACGTGAACCTCAACACCACCGACAAGCGGTGGGCGAACCGCGTCGCCTTCGACGTCCGCGAGAAGGGCCGCACGGTCACCGACGAGGATGGCCGCAAGGTCGAGCAGCCCGGGATGCTCAAGGCGGTCCGGGCGGTCGGCTGGTCGATCCCGGAGTACGGCTGTGCGCAGGTCTCGATCAATCTCGTGGACCTCGACGTGACGCCGGTCCATGCCGCTTTCGACGCCTGCGACCAGAGTGCCCGCAGCCGCGGCCTGCGGGTCACAGGTTCGGAGCTGGTCGGGCTGATCCCGCGGACGCCGGTACTCGATGCCGGACGACACTACTTGCGGAAGATGGAGCGCTCGACCGGCGTGCCCGAGGCGGACCTTGTGCACACAGCGGTGCGCTCCCTCGGGCTCAACGAGGTCGCACCGTTTGTGGCCAAGGACAAGGTCATCGAGGACATCCTCGCGGCCGAGCGCCCACTAGCGTCGATGACCTTGCAGGGGTTCGCCGACGAGACGTCACGCGACTCCGCGGCTCCGGGGGGCGGCTCGGTGGCGGCGCTCGCCGGCGCCCTCGGTGCGGCGCTCGCGGCGATGGTGGCAAACCTTGCGCACCCCAAGTCCGGCCACGCCGACAACCGAGACGAGCTCGAGACGGTCGCGGTCGAGGGGCAACGAATCAAGCAGCGCCTGCTCGACGCGATCGACGACGACACCTGGGCGTTCGAAAAGCTGATGGAGGCGGGCAGGGCGCCCGAGCAAAAGCGCGCGGCGCGGCAGCGCGAGGCGACCTTCGGCGCAGCGAGGGTCCCGCTCAGCGTCGCAGAGGCGTGCCCTCGGATCGTCGAGCTGTGCGCCGCGGCCGCGCGGCTCGGCATGAAGGCGTCGCTCTCGGACGCCGGAGTTGGGGCGGCGATGGCACGTGCAGCGGCGGTCGGCGCGGCCTTCAACGTTCGCATCAACCTCAAGGACATGGCGGACGATCCGGAGGCAGCGGCGATGATCGATCGCGCGGACCGGGCGGTCGCCGAGACCCAGCGCGCGGCTGGGGAGCTCGAGGCCGAGGTGTGGACGAGTCTTGGGCGCGAGTGACGTCTTTCGCAACCGGAATCGGGGAATCGGACCGGGTCGCGGAGTGCTGATGGTTGGGGAGGGGCGATGGCGAGCGGAGCCGAGCCATTTGTCGAGTTAGGGGAGACGAGTCTGGCGGACCGCGCCGGGATCGTTGTCACCCGGGTCCTGGTGCCGCTCTGGCTGCTCGCGGGCGCCCTCACCAAGCTCGTCGACCTCAGCCCGACGAGTCTGCCGACCGTGCTGGTCAAGCTCATGGGCGCGTCCGGCGTCGACCTTGGATTCGTGCTGCGCTTGTCGATCGCCGTCGAGCTTGCCGCGGTTGCGGTCATCTGGCTGCTCCCGGCGCTGGCTCGTCCTGTGGCCACGGTCATGCTCGGCTTCTTCTTCGTGATCCTGCTCGGGGACCTCTTCCTCGGCGCCTCGAGCTGCGGCTGCTTCGGCAAGGTCACGGTACCCCCCGTTGTGACCCTGATCATCGACGGGGGCCTTTTGCTCGGAGTCGTCCTACTCGGGCGCCGCTCGCGGTCGCTGAGCTGCAAAGCGACCCAGCCGACGTGGCAGGTCGTGGCCGCGGCGATGGCGTGTCTGGTGGCGATGGCCGTGGCGTTCGGGCGCCCGATGCCCACCGCTGCGGCGCCCAGCTCCGATGGGGCCCAACCGACGGCCAGCGCATCTTCGACAGTGCCGCTCCCGGCTCAGAACTACTACCTGCCGGACTACTCGACCTGGATCGGAAAGGCGTGGGCTGACCTCGACATCTCGCATTGGGTCGAGGGCGCGCCAGCGGATCTCCAGCAGGGTCAGCAGTTCATTGTCTTCTATCGCAAGGACTGCGAGCACTGCCACGAGCTGCTCGAGCTCTTCTTCTCGGGAACATTGAGCTCGCCGACAACGGTCGTCGCTGTTCCCGACAAGGCCGGGTTCCCGACGGCAGGACTGCAGCCAATGCCCTGCACCGAGTGTCGCGAGGCAGAGCTGCCGGCGGGGATCGACTGGCTGCTGCAGACGCCGGTCGTAGTTCGCCTCACTGACGGCGTGGTGGAGTGCGCCCACGAGGAGGATCCGACGGCGCCGCAGTGCGTCACGTGGTAGCGTGCACAGAGGTTGCCGAGCCGGTTCGCGGCCTATATGCTATAGTTCGGCCGCGATGCATGAAGGTATCTGAGACTTTGCGACGGCACACGAGCATTAAGGATTAAGGATTAAGGATTGAGGAGGTGGAGAATGCGGAAGTTCCTTTCCCCGGCGTTGATCGTCCTGCTTGCGGCTGGCCTGACGGTGACCGGCTGCGCCACGAAGACCTATGTCCAGGAGCAGGTCCAGGCCTCGCAGAAGATGACCGAGGCCAAGGTCGGTGAGATCCAGGGCCAGGTCGAGCAGAACCAGGGCGAGATCGGCAAGTTGCAGGCGAAGGACGCCGAGCTTCAGGGCCAGATCAACAAGCTCTCGGATACCGCCCGCGACGCCCTCAACCGCGCCGAGGAGGCCGGAAAGCTGGCCAAGGGCAAGTTCCTCTACGAGGTCACCCTGTCGGACAACGACGTGAAGTTCGGCTTCAACAAGTTCGAGCTCTCCGACTCGGCGAAGGCAGCACTTGACGCGTTCGCCTCCAAGGTCAAGACCGAGAACAAGAACGTCTTCATCGAGATTCAGGGTCACACCGACAACATCGGCAGCGAGAAGTACAACCTCGAGTTGGGCTACAAGCGCGCCGAGCAGGTGATGCGTTACCTCAGCATGCAGGGCGGTTTCGCGCTGCATCGCATGAACGTGATCTCCTACGGCGAGTACAAGCCGGTCGCCGACAACTCCACCAAGGACGGTCGGGCGCAGAACCGCCGCGTGACCCTCGTCGTGATGGAATAGCAGCAGCACCCAAACGCGAGTTCGGCGGCCCGGGCGAAAGCCCGGGCCGCTTTCTTGTTGTGTGGTCAGACTCCCCTTCGCGTGGCCTGTCCAGTGCGCGAGGTACACCGGGCGCCCAGGCCGACCCATGGCGCGTGGTAGGGTTGGCGATGGTACCGGGTCGCGAGGCCTTTCTTGGGGGGCAAGTGACTGCGCTACGTGACGACGCACGGCTTCCGGTCCTCGCGGTATTTGGACCAGGCGACGCATTCCCGGTGCTCGAGACGCTTGCAGAACGAGTCGGCCGTGCGGCTGGCGAGCACGGCTGGGTCGTGCTGACAGGGGGCGGGCCCGGTGTGATGTCCGCCGCGTGCCGCGGCGCGGTCGAGGCAGGCGGGCTCACGGTCGGTGTGCTGCCGGTCGCGACGCCGGGCGGAGGCTACCCGAACCGGTGGGTCCGGATTGCGGTGTTCACGGGCGCCGGCTCCGCACGCAACGCCTTCAACGTGCTCTCGGCCGACCTCTGCCTCGCCCTTGGGGGCGGCGCCGGGACGCTGTCGGAGATTGCCCTCGCTCTGAAAGAGGGTCGTGAGCTGTGGTGCTTCCGCTCGTGGGGCCTCGCCGCGCCGCCCGGTGCGGCGAGGATCACGTTGCGCAGGTTTGACGAGGCCGAGACCCTCGTTGCCGCGCTTCACGAGCGCCTTCGTTCACAGTGAGAGCCGCCGCGGAGACTCGTGTCCTGTTTGGAAAATCCCGGTGCACTTCTCGCAGGCCATCGCGGCCCCTGGCGGCGTTGCTCCTCCTTGAAGCAGCAAAGCTACGCCTGCGTCGTCGCGCCTTGCCAGGAACCACGCCGGCTCCGCGACAAGCACATGGGGCTTCCCAAGCAGGACACTAGCTCTCTTGTGGGCCGTTCCGCATCGACGCCCAGGCAAAGTAGATCAGGAGCAGCGCAAACATGCCGAAACCCAGTACTTCGGCCTTTGGGTTGTGCTCAACCCAATCTGCGAGACCCAAGGCGCTGTTGAGCCGCCATCCGGCTTCGATCTTCTTGTCGCCAATGAAGTTGATGGTGGCCGCCACGACACCCATGATCGCGCCGCCGGCGATGAATCCCGAGGCGATCAGGGTTCCGCGCTCGCGTCGTCCCGTGTTGACCTTGTCGTCCTTGCTTCGTGTGGACACGTACCATGCGACCAGGCCGCCAAAGAGGAGCGGCGTGTTGAGCTCGATGGGTAGGTACATGCCGAGCGCGAAGGCGAGGGCGGGCACCCTGACGATCTCGAGAACGAGCGCGAGAAAGATGCCTGCGATGTACAGCAGCCAGGGGGCCGGCTGGCCGGTCATCAGCGGCTCGATCACTGCCGCCATTGCCGATGCCTGAGGAGCAGCGAGGGCATGGGGGTGCAAAGCCGTCGCAGCGCCAAAACCGTCGGTTTGTCCGAGCATCATGATCACGACGCCAACGGACGCTGCTGCAGCGAGGGTTCCGAGGAACTTCCACCGCTCCTGGGTGCGTGGCGTGGTGCCGAGCCAGTAGCCGATCTTGAGGTCGGTGATGAAGCCCCCGGCCATGGACAGGGCGGTGCAGACCACGCCGCCGATGATCAGCGCGGCGAGGATCCCGGTTCGCCCCGTGACGCCAGCCTTGAGCAGGACGACGGAAGAGATGATCAGGGTCATGAGGGTCATCCCCGACACCGGGTTGACTCCGACGATCGCGATCGCACGAGCAGCTACCGTCGTGAACAGGAAGGCGATCACGGTCACGACGACGAGTCCGACCACGGCGTGGAGGAGGCTGTCGACCACTCCGAATCGGAAGAACGCGAAGATCGCCAGGATCGTCGCCAGGATGGCGGTCATGACCCACTTCATGGAGACATCGAGCTGGGTGCGTTCGATGTTTCCACCCGCCGCTTGGATCCCTCCCGTGAACTCGCGCAGGGCGAGCTTGAAGGCGCCGACGATGATCCGCCAGCTTTTGAGCACCCCGATGATGCCGGCGGCTGCGATCCCGCCGATGCCGACGTGGCGCACATAGTCCGCGAAGATCTGCCGCGGGGGCATCTGAGCGATGGTCAGACCGCTGTGAGTTGCGAACGGTTCACCGACATGGCTGCCGATGAAGTAGACCAGCGGCACCAGCACCCACCATGCGGTGAACGAACCGGCGCAGATGATGGCAGAGTAGCGCAAGCCGATGATGTAGCCGAGGCCGGTCACGGCGGCGCCGACGTTGATCCGGAACTCCCACTTGATGGTGTCCGCCAGACGCTGTCCCCACCCGAAGACTGTGCTCGAGACGACCTCCTTCCAGACACCGATGCCAGAAACCAGGAAGTCATAGATTCCGCCTACGATAGCGCCGCCGAGCAGGACCTTGGCCTGGTTTCCGCCGGTCTCGCCAGCGACCAGGATCTCGGTGGTCGCGGTCGCCTCCGGGAACGGAAACTCCCCGTGCATGTCCTTGACGAAGAAGCGGCGGAACGGGATCAGAAAGAGAATGCCCAGAAAGCCCCCGAAGAGCGACGACAGGAACATCTGCATGTAGGTCGCCTGGAGGCCGAGGATGTAGAGACCCGGCAGCGTGAAGATCGCGCCCGCGACGATCACCCCGGAGGCGGCGCCGATCGACTGGATGATGACGTTTTCGCTGAGAGCGTTCTTGCGCTTCAGTGCCGCCGAGGCGCCGACCGCGAGGATCGCGATCGGGATCGCGGCCTCGAACACCTGACCGATCTTGAGGCCGAGGTAGGCGGCGCCGGCCGAGAACAGGACGGCGTAGAACAGACCCCAGGCGATCGAGTAGGGCGTCGCCTCCGGGAGCGGTCGGTCGGCCGGGACGATCGGCCGATACTCCTCACCGGTCTCCAGCTTGCGGTAGGCGTTCTCCGGCAGGCTCAGCTTCGAATGGTCGCTGGTCTCCACAAGGCCCCTCCCTGGATGCGGCGAGGATTGAAGGCGAAGGCCGAGCGATCACCTCGACCCGCCGCGGATGCGATGGGCCGTACTGTAGCGTGCATTGCCCGCCACGTCACGGGGCGCAGCCTGTCAGCGACCCGGCGCACCACGGCGGCCCAGGGGCGTGGCCGCGGAGGGAAAGAGGGAAGGTGGCGCGGTCGAAAGGCCGCCTCAGATGCCGGTCCTGCTCAGTCCGTAATTGTCTAGTCCAGGACGACGGACCCGTCGCCGACGCCTACCTCGACGCTGATGTCGTCCTTGCCGTCGCCGTGCCATGAGGCGGAGCCGCCGATGAAGCCGCCGCGGTCGGTGGAGTGGCCGCGCACCGTGACCGTCGCGTCGCCCACGCCGGCCGAGACCTCGGCGGAGCCGTAGGCGCCGACGGGGGCACGGACGTCGACGTCGCCGACCCCGACCTCGACCTTGACCCGGCCGCCAGCGGTCTCGACGGTGACGTCGCCGACGCCGGCGTCCAGGTTGACGCCTCCGGCGAGATCGAGGACGCGTACGTCGCCGACCCCGAAGTCGAGCTCGAAGGCGAGGCGTGCCGGCATGTGGATTGTCCACCGCTCTTCAAAGCGGCGGTCATGGGACGGCGAGTCGATTTCGAGCCGGAGCTCGCCTCGGCGGACCTCGGCGTTGAGGCTCGCCTCGCGGACCTCCTCCTCGCCCCTGCGCGAGGATGTGAAGATCCCTCCGCGACGCGGTTTGAGCACGACCTCCCACGACACCGTATCGCCGTCCGTGCCGAGCACCTCGACGTCGCCCACGCCCGCGTCGAGGGCGACCAGCGTGAGGCTGGCGGCATCCGCTCTGCCGCTCAAAGTCCGTGTCTCGACGGCCTGGGCCGGCATCGAGGCGACTGCAATGACAGCGGCGGCAAGTGCGAGGGTCCTGCGCATGGGCGTCCTCCAGAAGCGACCCCCTGCGGGGTCGTCAGTAGGAAGAACGCATCGTTTGGCGAAAGGTTCTAGCGGTCCGCCAGGGTCACGATGATCTCGCCGGAGGCGCTTTCGACGTCAAGCGTCGACCCGCTGCCTTGCAACGTAACCGTGTCGCCAGCCTCGTTGACAGTGCCGGGAAGGTCGCAGCGAATCGTCCCGGTCGTGGTGTGGAGCGTGCCTGCGGGGCGCGTCGCTGCTGGGAGCACGATCTGGACCTTGCCGGAGGCGGTGGTGACCTTGACCTCGCTCCCGTCCGGAAGGCGGTCCCATCGCAGGGTGATCTTGCCGTTCGAGGTCTCAACCGAAGCCGAGCCTGAGAGGTTGTTGATCCAGACGTTACCCGAGGACGTGTCGACCTCGAGGCGCCGGCTCCCGCCGGACAGGGTGACGTCGCCTGACGAGCTGCGTGCGAAAAACGTCTCCAGCGGGCGCACCAGCTCGAATCGGCAGCTCCCGGAGGCGGAGCGAATGTCGATCGAGCGGGCCGCCCCGGTCATCTCCACGTCGCCGGTCGAGCTGCGCAGCATGAGCGGGTCGGCATTGGGGAAGTCGCCGTGCAGCGAGATGGCGCCGCTGGTGGTGGTGATGTCGGGGATGACAGTGGTCGGCGCCACGACGCCGAGGCGCGCGCGTGCGGTGAGGAGGCCGAAGCCGAGGAAGCCCGAGTGGCCGGGATGCACGGCGACGGTGAGCCGGTCCTGGCCGTCAGCAGCCTCAGGCGTGTGCTGCTCGACCCATGACGTCGCGCGCTCCTCGCCGATGCCGCTGATTCGCAGCTCGGTCGTGACCTCGATGTCGGGGACGTCGGCCGCGCGCACCGAAACGTCCAGGGTCGCCGCGTCGACGACCACGCGCTTGCTGTCGCGCGCGGGGTACTTGTGGGTCTCGTTGAGCTCCTTCTGAGCTGCAACTGACGGTCGGGCCAAGGCGGTGACGGCGAGCAGGGCGATTGGCAGGGTACGCCGCATCATCGGGGTCCTCCAGAGGCGTCAGGGGTCGGGAATCGGATCACTGTGGCCCGTCGCGGGGAGCGTCGGGAATCGGTTGATCGCTCCTCGAGGCGGGGGTTGGTGGCTGCGGCGAAGGACCGCGCAGCGAGCTCCGGCGAGAGGCTGCCGAGCCAGCGGCGGATACGCCGAAGGGCGGCATTGACCGTCGAGGGACTGACGTTGAGCGATCGCGATGCGGCGGCGGCTGAGGGTTCCAGGCCGTCGAGCTCGACGACCGCCAGGATGACGGCGATCGCCCATGGCTCCAGCGCCTGCGGGCGGACGGCCTCGGCGTCGGCAAACGCGCGCCACAGGCGGCGCGCGGCGAGCTGGAGCAGCTCGGGGATTTCGAGCACGGCCGCAACCCTGTCGATCGCCAGGTCCACTTCGCCCTCACCTCCGCTCAAGGGTCTGAGCGTGGACCGCCAGGAGGTGATCAATGCGGCTTCTGCAGACGATCGCCGACGAGCCTCGAGGAGACTCTGGGTGGCGTCGCGTAGCAGCTCGGCGTCGGGGTGACGGCGAACGGCCTCTCGGAGAAGCTGCTCTGCGTCGGACGGCCGGCCCACCGACGCGAGCAGGTTGGCCTTGAGACTGAAGAGGAACACCTCGAGCTCGTCGGGGAGCTCGAGCGTCGGAATCGAGTCGAGGAGATCGAGGGCTTCCGGGAGTCGTCCCTGCTCGGTCAGGATCATGGCGAGCTGAACAGGGAGGTGCCCGGCGTCGGGGAAGACACTCCAGCCCATGCGCAGCGTTTCTTCAGCGTGCTCGTCCTCGCCGAGAGCGGAGCTGGCGGCGGCCATCAGGTGGCACGCGTGAGGTGATTCCTCGAGCTCCCACGAGCGCTGTGCGGCTTGAAGTGCGCGTTCCGCGAGGCCCATGGCGAGCAGGGCGGTCGCCTTCCAGATCAGGAGCTGCGCCTCGATGGCCCCGCGCTGGCTGACCAGCGGAAGGAGTCGCTCCACTTCGGCGAGCACTCTCCGGTGGCGGCCCAGAGTGCTCCACTCCAGGCAGCGCTCAAGCGAACGCTCGACACGAACCGCGAGGCGGTCGTCGCCAGAGGTTGGCTCGCTGGTCATCAAGGTCATGCTAGCAGAGAGCCGAGCGGCTGCCTGGACCGTGGAGAACCCTTGGACCGGGCGCAACGTACAGAACAGGTATCGTGAAGGCGTCGCCGGCTCCGCGGGGTCGGGCGCCCAAGTTCATTACAGAGGAGGAAAGGTCCATGCGTCGTACAGCGACTCGCGCCCTCGTTGGCGCCCTACTACTGACCGCTTCGACAGCCCTCGCGCAGGTCGACGCCCGCATGCTGCGGTACCCGGACGTTTCGGCGGACCGGATCGCATTCGTGTACGCGGGCGACATCTGGATCGTTCCCAAAGAGGGCGGGGTCGCCCAGCGGCTCAGCACGCCTTCGGGCGAAGAGGAGTTCCCGCGTTTCTCTCCCGACGGCCAGACCCTCGCGTATAGCGCTGACTACGACGGCAACCTCGACGTCTACACGCTGCCGGTCGAGGGAGGTCTACCGGCCCGGATCACGCACAACCCGGCGCCGGACCGGGTGGTGGACTGGTACCCGGACGGTCGGCAGCTGCTGTTCGCCACCCGCATGACCAGCGGGAAGGACCGCTTCAACCAGCTCTACCGCGTCTCGAGGAACGGTGGGCTCCCCGAGAAGCTGCCCCTCCCTTACGGCGAATTCGCCATGGTCGCGGCCGACGGCCATCGCCTGGCCTACATGCCGATCAGTCGGGACTTCCGAACCTGGAAGCGATATCGGGGCGGCATGGCGCCGGACATCTGGCTCTTCGACCTCGTGTCGCACACCTCGAAGAACCTCACCGACAACGTCGCCAACGACAGCCAGCCCATGTGGTTCGGCGACACCCTCTATTTCCTTTCCGACCGCGGCGAGGCGATGCGCGCCAACATCTGGGCGCTCGACTCCAAGACCAACGCCGTCCGCCAGGTCACCCATTTCGATCAGTACGACATCCACTTCCCGGCTATCGGGCCTTCGGACATCGTGTTCGAGGCGTCTGGCCGGTTGTACCGGCTCGAGCTGCCGAGCGAGACCCTGCGCGAGGTCAAGGTCGAGGTCGTCACCGACCGCACGACCCTCCGCCCCCGCATTGTCAACGTCAGTGAGCTGGTCCACGGAGCGACGGTCTCGCCGTCCGCCAAGCGAGTCATCGTCGAGGCGCGCGGGGAGCTCTTCAGCGTTCCGGCCGAGCACGGCCCGATCCTCGACCTGACGCGGACCTCGGGCTTCGCCGAGCGCAATCCCTCCTGGTCGCCCGACGGCAAGACGGTCGCCTACTTCTCGGACGCGACCGGTGAGTACGAGCTCTGGCTGCGTCCGGCCGACGGCAGCGGTGAGGCGCGCAAAGTGACCTCGATGGGCCCGGGTTTCAGGTATGACCTGTTCTGGTCGCCGGATTCCACGCACGTCGCCTTCGTCGACCAGGCGATGAACATCAATCTCTGCGATGTCGCCACTGGCGAGGTGACGCCGGTCGACAAGGGCCTCTACCTGATGGAAGGCGCGTTGCGCACCTTCACCATCAGCTGGTCTCCGGACAGCCGCTGGCTCGCCTGGGCTCGTGCCGTCGGCCGTCGGACCGGAGCGGTCTTCCTCTACGACCGGACCACGAAGACCCGTCACCAGGTCACCTCGGGTTTCTACGACGTTGGAGCGCCTGTCTTCGACCCCGATGGGAGGTACCTCTACGTGCTGACAGACCGGAGCTTCGACCCGAGCTACAGCAGCTACGATCCCACCTGGATCTACGCCAACGCGACCACGGTCGCCGCCATCCCGCTGCGCGCGGACGTGGCGTCCCCGCTGGCACCGCGCAACGACGTCGAAGGCGCGGCGGAGGACACCGCCCCCACGAACGGTGAGAAGAAGGCGGACGACGCAGCGCCGAAGAAGGGGGCGAAGGGGGTGGCCGACAAGGCCGAGGCGAAGCCTGAGGAGAAGAAGGCGCCGGAGCCGGTGAAGATCGACCTCGACGGCTTCGAAGAGCGTCTCGTCGAGCTGCCGCTCGACCCAGGCAACTACCGCAACCTGGCCGCGGTGAGCGGCAGTGTATTGGTCCTGCGCAGGCCCCGCACAGGTTCGGCGGACAAACAAAGCCCGATCGTAATGTGGGACCTCAAGGAGCGCGAGGAGAAGGCGGTGCTCGACGACGCGGACGGCTTCGCAGTCTCTGCGGATGGCAAGAAGCTGCTGGTCCTGAGCAGCGGCAAGCTCGCGCTGGTCGATGTGGCGCCCAAACAGAAGATCGACAAACCGCTTCGCACCGGCGAGCTCGAGATGTCCGTCGATCCGGTCGCGGAATGGCGCCAAATCTTCAACGACGCCTGGCGCTTCGAGCGCGACTTCTTCTACGACCCGAACATGCACGGCGTCGACTGGCCCGAAATGCGGGAGCGCTACGGCAAGTTGCTCGACGACGTCGTGACCCGCTGGGACCTCAACTATGTGATCGGCGAGCTCATCGCCGAGCTCAGCTCCTCGCACTCCTACCGCGGCGGCGGAGACGTCGAGAAGGGGCTCGAACGAGGCGTCGGACTCCTCGGTGTCGACTTCACCCTGGAGCAGGGGGCGTATCGGATCGCCCGGATTCTGGATGGCGCCCCATGGGACAGCGAGGCCCGCTCACCGCTCAACGAACCCGGGTTGAAGGTGACGACAGGTGACTGGTTGCTGGCGGTGAACGGCGTGCCGCTCGATGTCTCGGTCGATCCGTGGGCGGCATTCCAGGGCCTGGCCGACACGACGGTCACGCTGACCGTCAACGGTGCGCCGACGATGGCGGGGGCGCACGACATCCTGGTCAAGACGCTCGCCGACGACTACCGCCTCCGCAACCTCGACTGGATCAACACCAAGCGTCTGGTGGTCGAGAAGGCGACCAACGGACGGGTGGGCTACATCTACGTTCCGGACACAGGGCGGAACGGGCAGAAGGAGCTGGCGCGCCAGTTCTATGGACAGTACGGGGCGGAGGGCCTGATCATCGATGAGCGCTTCAACTCGGGTGGTCAGATCCCGGACCGTTTCGTCGAGCTCCTGTCACGCGATGTGCTCGCCTACTGGGGTGTCCGCGACGGCCGCGATTGGCAGTGGCCGCCGGTCTCCAACAGTGGTCCGAAGGCCATGCTCATCAACGGCTGGAGTGGCTCAGGCGGTGACTGCTTCCCGTACTTCTTCCGTGAGGAGAAGGTGGGTCCGCTGATCGGTACCCGGACCTGGGGCGGACTGATCGGAATCTCGGGTTCGCCTGACCTGATCGATGGCGGCCGCGTGACTGTGCCGACGTTCAGCTTCTACGATCTCGACGGTAGGTGGGCGGTCGAGGGCCACGGCGTCGACCCCGACATCGAGGTCGTGGACGATCCGGCACTCATGGTCGACGGCGGCGACCCGCAGCTGGAGCGGGCGATCGAGGAGGTCATGAAGGCGCTCGACGCGCATCCGAACCGACCACCGACCCGCGAACCGAACCCAATTCGATCGGGCCGCTGAGCCCGGCCGGGGCGGACAGGACGACCGGCACCCCAGGGCGCCGGTCGATGTCTTGGGTCGGAACCGCACCCAGGACCCAGTGTCGGTGTAGTCCTCCCCGTGCGGGGCCGTCGACTGACACAGGCTCCCTGCTGCGGGAACCGGGGAGTGCCGATCTGCGTTCAGTGGAATGCAGGCCACGCGGCAGAAAGAGAGGGTGTGCATGGAAAGCCTCAACCGAAGCTGGCGGCTGGTAAAGGCGAGCGCGGCGGTGCTCCGGGCCGACGTCGAGCTGCTGGTGTTCCCGGTTCTGGCCTCGATCGCCTCGCTTCTGGTGGTGCTGAGCTTCGCGGCGCCGCTGGTTCTCGGGGGCGTTTTCGACCGCCTGGTCACGGGCGGGCGGGTGGGTCTGGCCTCCGCCGTGATCGGCTTCACTTTCTACTTCATTCAGTTCTTCATCACGATCTTCGCCAACTCGGCGTTGATCGGCGCCGCGATGATCCGCCTTGACGGTGGCAACCCGACGGTCGGCGACGGGTTCCGTGCTGCCATGTCTCGCATCGTCCCGATCCTCGGCTGGACCGCCGTCGCGGCGACCGTCGGGCTGGTGCTCAAGTCGGCCTCACGGCGGGGTCGTGGCATCGGTCGCATGCTCTTCGGCCTGGTCGGCGTGGCCTGGTCCGTGGCGACCTTTCTGGTCGTGCCGGTCGTGGTGGTCGAGGGCCTCGGTCCGATCGACGCGGTCAAGCGCAGCGTCGAGCTGCTCAAGCGGACCTGGGGTGAGCAGCTTGCCGGGACGGTCGGGCTGTGGCTGGTGTTCCGGATCGCCACGGTGGCGCTGATCGTCGTCGCGGTACCGGGGATCGTGCTCGCGGTCCAGCATGAAGCGTGGCCGGTGCTCGCGGTCGTTGTCGGCGTGCTGGTCGTCGGGCTCATCGCCGTGAATCTGGTCGGGACAGCGCTCAGCGCCGTGTACGCCGCTGCGGTCTACCGATTCGCGGCGAAAGGCACTGCCGAGGGACCGTTCTCGGCCGAGCTGGTGCGGGGCGCGTTCCAGTCGCGCTGAACCTCCATCCCGAGAGGCCCTCCTGCCGCGGCGTGGCGACTGGCTTGCCGCGCTGTGGCAGAATAGGTCAACGTCACCCGGAGTGGGAGGTCCCTAATGGAGACGTCACCCGTCGTCATCGCCGGAGCGGTCCGGACCCCGATCGGAGCCATCGGAGGCGGTCTTGCCGCCCTCGAGGCTCGCCCCCTCGCCACAGCGTGCCTGAAAGCCCTGCTCGAACGGACCGGGCTCGACCCTGCCCGGGTCGAGTACACCTGCATGGGCTGGGTCATGCAGGACCCGCGCTCGCCCAATCTGGCAAAAACCGCAGCCGAGTTCGCGGGCGTACCGCCGACCTCACCCGGGACCACGTTCCACGAGAATTGCGCCTCGGGCGGCGCTGCGATCCACAGCCTGGCACGCCGCATCCGGCTCGGCGAGCTGCGCCTCGGCCTTGCCGGCGGCGTGGAGTCGATGTCGAACGTCGCCCGCTACCTCTTCTCCGGGCGAACCAAGGGACAGCTCTACGGCGACATGACGCTGGTCGACGGCCTCTTCGGCGCGCTCACCGACACTAACGTCGGCAAGGGCGAGCTCATGGGGCTGCTCACCGAACGGATCGTGGAGCGCTACGGGCTGACCCGCGAAGAGCAGGACGAGGTGGCCTATCGCAGCCATCACAACGCCTTGGCCGCCTGGGAGAGCGGTGCATTCGGCGACTACGTGGTTCCGGTTGAGGTGCCGCAGCGCAAGGGCGACCCCAAGGTGGTCGCGCGCGACGAGGGACCCCGACCCTTGAGCCGCGAGGAGCTCGCCGGGGCACGGCCGTACTTCAAGAAGGACGGTGGCACGATCACGGCGATCAACGCCTCGAGCCTGAACGACGCCGCGGCTGCAGTCGTGCTGACCACCGAGTCCTACGCCGCCGAGCTCGGGCTCGAGCCGCTCGCGGAGCTGGTCGGGTTTTGGAACGTGGGCGTCGAGCGCGAGTACATGGGCGAAGGCGCCTTCAAGGTCATCCCGCCGCTGCTCGAGCGCGTGGGGCTGACCTTGGACGACGTCGACCTGCTCGAGATCAACGAGGCGTTTGCGGCGGTGGTCGCGGCGGCCTACCACTTCCTGCCCGGGCTACGACACGAGCGTGTCAACCAGTGGGGGAGCGGGATCTCGCTCGGACATCCAGTGGGCTCAACCGGCGCTCGCCAGGTGGTCGACATGGTCCACCAGCTCAGGCGCCGGGGCGCGAAGGTGGGCCTGACCAGCCGCTGCGTCGGCGGCGGCATCGGCAGCGGCGAGGTCGTACGGGCGTACTGACCAAGGTCAGCCCTTCCGGAGCACGCGGACCAGACCCTCCTGAATGGTCGAGGCGACCAGGCGGCCGTCGCGGCTGAAGAGCTGGCCGCGGACCAAGGCGCGCGCGCCGGAGGCGCTCGGGCTGTCGACCGAATACAGCAGCCAGTCGTCGAAGCGAAAGGGCCGATGGAACCACATCCCGTGGTCGAGCGAGGCGAGCTTCTGGCCGCGCTGCCAGAAGGTGCGTCCGTGGGGCTGCAGGGCAGTGATCAGGAAGTTGAAGTCCGAGGCGTAGGCGAGCAGGTAGCGGTGGACGCGCGGGTCATCGGGAAGCTTGCCGTTGGTACGGATCCAGACTTGGCGCTGCGGCGGGATTGGCTGCGGGTCGCGGGGGTCCATGTGCTGTACCGCCCGGACCTCGATCGGCTTGTCGCCGATGAAGGTGCTGTGCATGACCCCGGGGATGAGGTCGAGGTAGCGGCGGGCGAAGTCGGTGTCCGATTCGAGGGTCTCCGGCTCGGGGACGAGGGGCATATCGTCGGCGTGGTCGAACCCTTCCTCGACATGGTGGAACGACGCGGCCATGAAGAAGATGGCCTCGCCGTGCTGGATCGCGCGGACGCGCCGGGTGGTGAAGCTGCGCCCGTCGCGTATCCTCTCGACCTCGTAGACGATGCTCCTGGACACGTCCCCGGGGCGTAGGAAGTAGCAGTGGAGGGAGTGGACGCTGCGTTCGTCGACGACGGTCTGCTCGGCGGCCGACAGCGCCTGGCCGATGACCTGTCCGCCGAAGACCGCGCCGAAGCCGAGATCCTGGCTCGGCCCGCGGAAAATCGTGTCCTCGATGCGTTCCAGCCTGAGCTGTTGCAGCAGGCCGTCGAGCGGCGTGGTCATCGGAACCTCCAGGGCGTCAGGGTAACCCGCCCTTCTCACCACGTCACGAGGGCGCCGGGACCCGCCATCGATGCACATCGCATACAGCGGAAGCTCAGGCTACTACTGGTGGGTCACCTCCTCCAGCGGGAGCGGTAGCTACTCACTGTGGCTGAAGACCCCGTAGCCGTCGAGTCACGACCGGCAGGAACCGTTCGGTAAGGTCGGTCTCGAGGTGCTCGGTCGAGGCGTACCGGTGGTGCTTGCGGACGTGGGCGGCACGGCCGAGTCGTCGCGCGCCGGTTGCCTACGAGTCCGGGCGGGAGTCATAGGGGCGATGGCACGGGCGGTGGATCGGCCGGCGCGGGAGCCTGAGACGGCTCGGCTCTTGGGCGAGAAGGGTCGAGCCGCGGTCGCCCCTGGCTTCGCTCGGGCCCGGGTCGAACCCGAGTTGCGTCGCATCCACGAGGAGGTCTCCTTTGACGTGTGAGGAGTCTACCCGGGTGATAATGGGCGGGTAATGAGCGAACCTGCACGTGGGCTGATCCTCCGCTCCGAGGCGCCCGACCTGCGACCCCTGCCGGTCTTCGCCTACGGGAGCCTCCTCGAGCCAGCATTCCTCGAGCGGCTCGTCGAGCACCCGGTGGCGAGCGAGCCGGCACGCCTGTACGGATATTGCGTAGAGATTCTCTCGACCTTCCAGTGGCCGATCCTGGTGGCGAAGCATGGCGAGTTGGTTGCCGGGAGGATTCACCGCGGGCTCGACGGCCGCGACCTCGAACGGATCGACGCCTATGAGGGCGTTGCGGAAGGTCTCTACGAGCGGGTCGAGGTCGAGGTGCGGGCCGGGAGCGGCGAAGTGCTGCAGCCTGCATTCGTCTACCTGCCGACAGCACGGACGTTGGCGCGTGGCTGAGAACCCAGTCGAGAGCCTCTCGGTTGCCGAGGCTCGTCGCCTCGCCCTGGTCCGGGCGGGGTTGCTGCGTCCCGAGCTGACCGGCCTGCCGCGGCGGGCGCCGACGGATGCGAGCCGGGCGCGGGCCGCGGCGCACGCCGTGATCCGACGTTTCGGCTACCTCCAGCTGGACACGGTTTCGGTCTGCGGCGCGCGCAGCCACACCCTGGTGCTGATGTCCCGGCTCGACGGGTTCGACCCTGGCCTGGGAGAGGGTCTGCTCGCGCCCGGTGAGCCGCTGTTCGAGTACTGGGGCCACGAGGCGAGCTGGATCCCGCTCGAGCTGTACCCGGTGTTCGAGTTCCGCCGCCGGGACTTTGCCGCCCACCCATGGTGGGGAAACCTGATCGGTGATGATCCGGGCCTCGCCCGACGGCTCGTGGATCGGATCGCCAAGGAGGGTCCGTTGCGTGCGACCGCTCTCGAGTCCAGCCCGGGCTCTGGCGGCGGCTGGTGGAACATCGGCAAAGTCAAGAAGATGGCGAGCGCGCTGTGGAGCTCGGGCGAGCTCGCGGTGCGCGAGCGGGTCGGCTTCCAACGCACATGGGACCTGACCGAGCGGGTCATTCCGGAGCCACTCCGCAACGCGAAGGTCGACCCGGACGAGTCGCTCAGGGTGCTGCTGCTTCAGGCGCTCGCGGGACACGGGTGGGCGACTACCGGCACCCTCGCGGCGACTTGGCGCCTGCGGGGTCTGAGCGGTCAAGTGTCGACTGCCCTCGAAGAGCTGCGCAGCGCCGGGTCGCTATGTGAGTGCGGGGTACACGACTCCAACGGCCGGCGGGTCCGCGGGTGGGTGCGCCCCATCGACCTCGAGCTGACCGCCAGCCTGGCGCGCAGCCGCCTCCGACGGGACCGGGGCGTGCTGCTGTCGCCCTTCGACCCGGTCCTGTGGGATCGCGGACGGGTGCGTCTGCTGTTCGGCTTCGATCAGGTTCTGGAGATCTTCAAGCCGGCGCCGAAACGGATCTACGGCTACTACTGCCTGCCGGTCCTCGCCGGCGACACCCTGGTCGCTCGGGTCGACTTGAGGGCGGACCGCAGGAAAGGCCGGCTCGAGATCCTCGCGAGCCACTCCGAGCCCGGTCGGCCGCAGGCCGAGGTTCGAGCAGCGACGAATGCAGCGCTACGCCGGCACGCAGGGGCGTTCGGCCTCGCATGTGCTCCCGTGTAACGGGTGTAAAGAAGCGGACGGCCGTCATCGGCTCCGCTGGTACCATCGCATCGATGCGGTCCGAGCTTCGCTTTGCGGTTGCGGTCGCGGTTCCCGCCGCGCTCCTCGTCGTGCTGGCGGTCCTCCAGTATCGCTGGATCGATGAGGTGAGCCGGGGGGAGAGAGACCGCGCCCGGATCCACCTGCACGAGGCCGCACGACGCTTCGGCGCCGATCTGGTGATGCGGTTCGGTGCGGTGCGCGAGGCCTTCCGTCTGCCGCCGGGAGGCTTGCCGGGCTCGGTCGAGGATCGGCTCGTGTCCCGGTGGCAGCAGTACGTCGAAAACGCGGGGGAGCCGGACCTGGTTCGTGACGTTGTCGTCGTGAGTGCTGCGGGCGAAGGTTCCAGAGAAGGGATCGTGCGGCTCGACCCAGAGCGCGGCGGGTTCGCTCCGGTGGCGCCGGATTCGGCGGACTTCGCGCTGTTCCGGGAGATCGCAGCGGGACCTCCGCTGCGCCTCGCGAACAGCCTGGCGGTCCTGGTCCAGCCCGTCGGCGGTCGCACGATGCGAAACGTGGCCCCGGAGTCGGAGGTCGTCATTCGCCTCGATACCGGGGTCCTGTTCGACAGGATGCTGCCCGAGCTGGCGGAGCGTTGGTTTGGGGGGCCGGGAGGCCTCGACAGTGCCGTGGCATTGCTCGACATGGAACCGTCGCACCGTCGTGTCGTGTGGACGTCGGATTCCACGATCGACTGGTCCGGGCCGGTCGATCTCGAGGTGCCTGTCCTGATGCCCTCCTCACCGATGGGCCCACATGGACGCCGTCGGTCCCGAGGCGGGCCGCGAGCCGGTGGTGGGCAACCCTGGCGTGACGATCGACCTACGGGTGCGGGCAGCGACGAGGAGCTGGGCGGGGTCGGGACAGCTTGGGTCGTCGCCGTCGCACAGCGGGCTGGCTCCCTTGATGCGGCCGTGAACGCGGCCCGCACGCGCAACCTGGTCGTCGCGTCAGCGGTCCTGCTGCTGCTCGCGGGGAGCTTCGCCATGTCACTCGTAGCCACTCAGCGCGCCCGTCGAACCGCTCGGCAGCAGGTTGACTTCGTGGCCAGCGTGACCCATGAGCTGAAGACCCCGCTCGCGGCGATCCGGTCGGCCGGGGAGAACCTCGCTGACGGGATCGTGAGTGCGGACCCGAGCGTCCGGGAGTACGGAGCGCTGGTCGACCGTGAGAGCCGCCGCCTCGACGAGATGGTGACCGAGCTGCTCGAGCTCGCCGGGCTGCAGACGGGTCGGCGGGAGCCCGAGCTGGCGCCGGTGGCGGTGGCAGGGGTCGTCGAGGGCGCTCTCGAGGACTGCCGTTGGACCCTTGACGAGTCCGGGGTCGAGGTCGAGGTCGACGTCAGCGGAAATCTGCCCTCGGTTCTCGGCGAGCGCATGTCGCTGCGGAGGGCGCTCCACAACCTGATCCGCAACGCGGCGATCTACGGCGCGAGCGGCGGCTGGGTCGGAGTGAGGGCGAGGGCCCAGTCCCGAACCGGCAAGGACGGCGTGGCGATCACGATCTCGGATCGTGGACCCGGGATCCCGCGCGCCGAGCAGTCGAGGGTGTTCGAGCCGTTCGTGAGGGGACGCGACGCGGGCGTCGTGCGGGCCTCGGGTAGCGGGCTCGGACTGGCCATCGTCCGGCACGTGGCGGAGCAGCACGCCGGCAGAGTCACGCTCGACAGCGACGGCTCCGGGACTGCTGTCACGTTGTGGCTGCCGGCGGCTTCGTCGACCGCGCCCGCTGCAACCGGATCGGGGAGCTGATGACCGGCCGGGGTTCCCTTTCCGTGAGCTCGAAGCGACGCGTGCTACTGGTCGAGGACGAGCCGAGCCTGGTGCGAACCCTTCGCGATCGGCTGAACGCGGAGGGCTGGGACGTGGTCACCGCCGGGGAGGCCGAAACTGCGATTGCACGCGCGCTTCAGGACCCCTTCGACCTCGTTCTGCTGGACGTCATGCTGCCGGGGCGAGACGGTTTCGAGGTCTGCCGGGAGCTGCGCCAGAGGGGCCTCGGGGTGCCGATCCTGATGCTCACGGCGCGCAGCCAGGTGGTCGACAAGGTGGTCGGCCTGCGCCTCGGAGCCGACGACTACCTGACCAAGCCGTTCGACATGATGGAGCTGCTCGCGCGGATGGACGCCCTGTTGCGGCGATCCCGCGATCCGGTGTCGGGCTCCCCGGACACCGTTGCGATCGGTGAGGTACGGATCGACCTCAGGCGTTCGGTGGTGACCCGCGCCGGCGAGGATGTCCCGCTGTCGGCGCTCGAGTTCAAGCTGCTGCGATATCTCGTCGAGCATCCCGGGGAGGTTCTCTCCCGTGACCGGCTGCTGGACGAGGTGTGGGGCTACGACGCCACGCCCTCGACGCGGACGGTCGACGTTCACGTTGCCGCCCTCCGCGCCAAGCTCGAGCGCAACCCTTCCCACCCGGAGCTGATCCTGACCGTGCACGGGCGCGGCTACCGCCTTGCGCGGTAGGAGTGTGTAGCCCATACCATGCACAGCGTCTTTCGGGCGGCGTGAAGCCCCATTCTTGTTGCATTCTCGGCCCGTACTCTCAAGTACTGCTCCTCGAATGCGCCTCAACGGGCGCTTCACGGCGCTCCGAAATCCACCATCCATCCATCCATGATCCACACACTCCTCGCCTGCTTTACATTCATCACAGCTTCTTTGCGTTCGACCGACAGACTCCCGTGCTCTTGCGGAGTAGCTTGAGAAGCGAAAGGGGAACGAGACATGACTCGACACCTCACCTCGATGCTCGCAGCCGCCGTGCTGCTCGTCGCCACCGCCGGCTTCGCCCAGGGACCGGGGTTCGGTCCGGGACCAGGGATGGGCCGTGGCCCTGGAGATGGACCGATGGGTCCTGGTCGTTCCGGGATGGGCATGGGCCCCGGGAACGGGGAGTGCTTGACCAACTACCTCGGTCTGACCGACGAGCAGGTGACCGCGTGGCAGAGCCTGCGCGACCAGCTCCACACCACGCTCGAGCCGATCCACGCGCAGCGGAAGGCCCTGCACGACCAGATCCAGGCGGCGCTGACCGGCGGGGCCGCGGACCCCTGTGGGGTCGGGCAGCTGATGGTCCAGGCCCATGCGCTGGGCGACCAGGCGCGTGCTGCTCGCGATGCCAACCAGGCTGCGTTCATGGCCCTCCTGACCACCGAGCAGCAGGCCAAGTACCAGCACTTCCTCGATCTCGGCGGGGTGTGCAGGGGCCAGCGCGGTCCGCGTGGTGCGGGTATGCATCGCGGTCGCGCTCAGGGGCAGCCCTCCGGTACCTGATTCTTCACTGCACCTTCCACCGAAACCGTCACTACCACGAGGCGCCCTCCGGCACTGCCGGAGGGCGCCTCTCGTGTGAGGCAGGATCCAGCTGGCGTTCGGAACGAATCCCGTTGATGGTACGATCATTTGGCGGGTGGAGGGAGCCCAGGAGGCGGACATGGCGACGCCCCAGGCGCGCAATCGAGTCACCCTCACCGACGAGCTCGCGAGGCTCCACTGCCGGCTCAGAGCCAGCTTCCCGCGTGTCGACAGAGCGGCGGTTGCGATGTACGACCGCCACAGTGACCGCCTGAGTACCTTCGTCCACTCAACGGACGCCGCCAACCCGTTGGCGACCTACGAGGCACCCTGCGGCGACATGCCGTCCCTCATGGCCCTCGCCCAGAGGCGGGTCTCGCGGACCATCGACGACCTTGAGGGCCTCGGTCCTGTCGTCCGCGAGCACACCAAGAGGCTGGTCGATGCGGGCTTTCGATCGAGCTTCACGGAACCACTGTTTGCAGGCGATGACCTGCTTGGATTCGTGTTCTTGGATTCCCGGGAGGTGGGCTACTTCGACGAGGAGTTGCGCGAGAGGCTCGGCCTCTTCACCGATGCCGTCGGGCTGCTCGTTCGGGCCTCGATGCTCCAGATCGAGCTCCTGCGGAGTGCCGTTCGGATGGCTGCTGACCTGAGCCGTGCCCGTGACTGGGAGACCGGCGCACACCTCACGCGGATGTCCAGCTATGTCCGCCTGATCGGGCGGCGACTGGCGCCCGTGCTGGCCTTCGACGACGAGTTCCTCGAGTTTCTCTTCCTGTTCGCACCGCTTCACGACATCGGCAAGGTGGGCGTTCCCGATAGCGTGCTGCTCAAGCCGAGTGCGCTGACGGCACTCGAGACGATCGAGATGCGAGCCCACGTGATCACCGGCGCGCGAATCGTCGAGTCGCTGATGAAGGACCCCAGGCTCGCCGGCCTGCCCCACCTGGAGGTCCTGCGAGACGTCGTGAGGCACCATCACGAGGCCATCGATGGCAGCGGGTACCCGGACGGACTGGCGGGGGATCGACTCCCCTGGGCATCGCGCATCGTCAGCGTCGCCGACGTCTTCGATGCGCTGACGACAGATCGTCCATACAGAGCGGCGTGGCCCGTCGACCGGGCGTTCGCGTTCCTGCGTGAACGTGCCGGGGCTGTTTTCGACCGCCTCTGCGTCGATGCGCTGATCGACACCCGATTGGAGGTCGAGGACGTAATGTCGCGCTTCGCTGAGACGGGCCCAGTGGCACCGGCCCACGATCACGAGTGGGACCTTCCGCTCGAGTGATCTGGAGCTCTCTCCCTCCGGTCGGATGACCGGCGCATCGTCGTTCGAGCGCGGGGCGTGTTAGATTTCGACCGTGCTCGACGGGAGATTCAACGTCGCGGAGGAACCAGAACATGACGCGTGCCGGTCTCATCGCCAGCCTGTCCGTGGCCGTTGCGCTTGCCGGCGCTTGCGGTCGTCAGACCCCAACCCAGAGACCCGCCACACCTTCGACGACTCCAGGTGTTGAAACCACTGTTGCGCCGGGCGCTGTGACGACTCCCGCCGACGCGCCAACGCTTCCGCCGCGGCAGGTCGTGGCCTATGACTGCAACGATGGGAGCTTCCTGGTCAGCGAGGTCCTGCGCGACGGAAAGGACGTCCTCGTCTCGCTGCCCAAGCGTTCGATTCGCCTCGCCCGGGAAGAGTCCACACCGGGAGCCACGTACTCCAACCGTGGCGTGACCTTCTCGATGCAGGGGAGCGAGGCAACGCTATGGATCGAAGGCCGGCGCGTCCAGTGCAACCAAAACCCGAAGCGGACCCGCCTCGAAGCGGCGAAGATCTCCGGGGCGGTTGCGCTCGCATCGGGTAACGAGCCGGGCTGGACACTCGAGGTCCACGCGGGAGAGCTGGTCTGGACCAGCGGCTCCCGCACGCGTCGCGTGAATCTCCCGGAGGGCACGCCCCGGACCGACGCCGCATCCGGCGCCACGATCTACCGCGCGGAGCTCGATGGATCGCCGTTCGTGGCGACGTTGACGGACGGACCCTGCCGCGACACCGTGAGCGGCGAGTCGTTTCCTATCACGGTCGTCATCGAGCACGGCGGCAAGACCCTCCGCGGTTGCGGGACGCGCCTGAGATAATCAGCCTGCAATTCTCGCCAGCTCCCTACCGCGCGCCGTCGAGCTTCGCAAGCAGCACGCTGACCGCGGTTTCGAGCTCCTGGTCCTCGCCGTTCGACTCCAGGGCAGGGTCGTTGTCGATCTCGTGATCCGGGTCGAGGTGCTTGTTCTCGAGGAAGTCGCCGGCGTTGTCGACCAGTCCGACCTCGGGGATCCCGAAGGTCAGCGTTCGATCCTGCTGACGCTCCCACCACACCGAGGTGCAGGTCCCGGGGACCTGCATCCCGACCGTCTCGCCGATGCCGAGCTCGGTGTAGGCCGCGGGGAAGCAGTGGGCATCGGAGTAGTTGCCCTCGTTCATCACCACAATCGACGGTTTGGTCCAGCGCAGCGAAGGTTCGACCCCGATCTGACGCCCGCGGGGGACGTTTCTGGCGTACACCTTGCCGGTGAGGAACACCGTCAGGGCCTCGACCAGGTTGCCACCGTTGTTGAAACGGGTGTCGAGAACGATGCCCTCCTTGTCCACGGCCCGCCCGAAGACGTCCTCAAAGATCTCTCGGTAGGACCGATCGTTCATCGATCGGATGTGGGCGTAGCCGAGGCGACCGTTGGAGAGACGGTCGACCTCGGCACGGCGGGTCCGGACCCATCTCTGGTAGACGAGCTCGGCCTCCTCGTTCGGTGTGATCGGCTTGACCGTTTCGTGCCACCGCTGGTTGGTCCTCGGGTCGAGTAGTGAGAGGCGAATGAGCTTGCCCGCCGCGTGGTTGAGCATCCGGTACCAGTTCTGGCCGGCCGCGATCGGCTCGCCTTCGATCGCCTCGATCACGACGCCAGGGGCGATCTTGCTCCCGGCCGTCGCGAGAGGACTGCCGTCGATGACCTCCGCGACCTTGACGCCCGCCCCGGCAAAGTCGAGGTCAGGAAAGAAGGCAAGTGCGGCGGTCTCATCGGCGCTCTCCGGCTTCGGCCGGTAGTAGCACCCGGTGTGCGACGCGTTGAGCTCGCCCTGCATCTCAGAGATCAGCTCGGCGAGGTCGAGGTTGTCCTCGATGTGGGGTAGAAACCGTGCATAGGCCCTTTTGTAGAGGTCCCAGTCGACGCCGTTCATGTTCTCGAACAGGAACTTCTCCTTGGTCTGCCGCCAGGCATGCTCAAAGATGTAAGTTTTTTCGGCGTCCCTGTCGAGCTCCATCTTGGCGTCGATCGAGACCGGTTTGACCTTGCCTGAGGAGATCTCCACGGTGGTGAGGCGACCGTCGGCGAGCAGGAACGCCTTCTTGCCCTCCGTGTCGATCGTGAACCCGTCGATCCGTTCTGCGTCGAGCTTGGCGAGGAGCTTGACCTCGTCCTTGCGGGGAGTGGAGCTCCACAGGTCGAAGCCCTTCTCGAAGCGCGCCACGTAGAGAAGGGTCTCGTCATCGGGGGTGATGCGGAAGTCGGCGAGATTGGCCGAGGCACGGGTCAGTCGTGCAGTGCGATCCTCAAGGCCGTCGAGCACGATGTCGACCGGTTTGGCGAGCTTGGGAGCCTCTTTTGCGGCCTTCCCGTCGCTGTCCTTGTCATCCTTCTTTTCCGTCTTCTTGGTCTTGTCCTCGGTTTCCTTGCGCTGGGCCAGCTCGGCCTCCGTGAGCCGGAACCGGTCCCAGGCGTCGCGGGTGAAGAAGGCGGCATAGATGTCGTCCTCGGAACCCCAGCCGGACTGACGGCGCATCCCGTTGCGGTCGGTCGCCCAGTACATCATGGTCCCGTCCGCGTTCCAGCGGGGGACGCTGTCCTCGTATCCGCTCTTGGTGAGATTGGCGACCTCGCCCTCGCCCGAGGACGGTACCAGGCCCGCTTCGGAGGACCACCGCTGTGGGCTGAGGAACTGGACCAGGAACCAGCGGCCGTCCGGCGACCACTCGTACCACTGGTCGCCGTCCGAGTAGGAGTAATTGAGGTCGCCCGGGAGAACTGTGCGCGTCGCTCCTGTCGCGAGGTTGAGGACCTTCAAGGTGGTGCGGTCCTGAAGGTAGGCGATCTCCTTGCCGTCCGGGGAGTAATGGGGCTGGAAGGTCTCGGCTGGGGTCACGAGCACCGGCTTCTCCGCGATCGCAGTCGCGTTGAAGAACGCCGGTTCGGCGGGATCGGTCAGGTCACTCCGGTACAGGTTCCAGCTTCCGCCGCGCTCCGAGGCGTAGACCAGGCTCCGTCCGTCCGGGCTGAAGCTCACCGATCGTTCCTGCTCGGGGGTGTTGGTGATGCGGCGTGTGGTGCCGAAATCGGTCGCAGTCACGAAGACCTCTCCCCGCGCGATGAAGGCGATTTGGCTGCCGTCGGGCGAGATGCTGAACTCGCTGAGGTCGTGCCCGACGTCGGTCCACTCCAGGCCCGCGTGGCGGCGGTCGGTCGCAACCTCGACGGTGAGCCTGCGGCTGTCGTCGGAACCCGTGGGCCGCACCCAGATCTCACCGTCCCAGGTGTAGCACAGGTCACCGCTCCGGGAGGCCGAAAGGAAACGCACCGGATGGGTTGTGTGGTGGGTGAGCTGGACCGGATGAGCTGGGTCGTCGAGCTCGAGGCGCCAAACGTTGAAGCTGCCGCTTCGCTCGGAGAGGTAGAACAGCGAGCGTTCGTCCGGGCTCCAGACCGGTTGGCGGTCGTCGGCTCCGGACTGTGTCAGTCGCGTGTGGCGGCCGGTCGTGGCGTCAAAGACCCATACGTCGCGGGCGAAGGAGGAGTTGTCGTGCTTTCGCCACTCCATCTCGAGGCCCTTGTTGTCAGAGTAGGCGAGGCGACTCCCGGCCCTGTTCCAGACCGCATACAGCGCGGGCGTCGTGAGTACCTGCGTCGGCATCCCGCCGGCGACCGCGACCCGGTAGAGCTCAGGCTGTGCGCGTCGGCTCGGGAACTGGACGTTGGTCACCGCGTCGAGCCGTCCCGAGCTAAACAGCACCGCCGTCCCGTCGGGTGTGAAGCTGGTCGGGAAGTCGTCGGCGGAGTGGAACGTGAGACGGGTCGCCGTGCCGCCTTCCGCCGGCATGACGTAGACGTCGAAGTTCCCCGACCTGTCGGAGGCGAAGGCTATCTGCCTGCCGTCGGGGGACCAGACCGGCATGAAGTCGTGCGCCTCGTGCACCGTGAGCGGCGTCGCGACACCGCCCGACGACGGGACTTTCCAGATGTCGCCGCGGTACTCGAATGCGATGACCTGTCCGTCCGGTGAGATCGCGGGGTAACGCAGCCAGAGCGCGGTTTCGCCGGCGTTCGCGAAGCTCGCAATGGTGAGCATAGCCGCCGCACTGATTCCGGTCACACACCTCTCGATGAGTCGCATGGATTCTCCTTCTTCCATAAGACGGCGGCGCCCCGCGTCGGAGCGAGCCCAACGATTGTACGCACAGCGTGGTCGGTGGTTCGACCAGCACGATGCGGAGCCGCGAAGACTCTCACTTCCCCGAGGCGGGGTGTCATCTTTCCCCAGGGGTGGCGGCTGTGATCATCATGCTGAGGCGGTGCGCGAGATCCGAACCAGAGGGCGTGTGGAGAGGGCGGCCACTCGAGGCCCGGCCGGGCCTTTGGGGTCGCAGTTGCGATCGGTGTCAGGCGGCCTGCTGGTTTGCGGTCTCGTGCAAGGCCATCTGCCGCGAGTGCTCCGTGCGGACGAGGCGGACTGCGGTCTCTCGCGAGCAGCCGGACCGCTCGAGGCCGGCCACACGGTAGCGCCAGCGAGAAGGCCAGCACCGCAGCTCATTGTGAAGGGTCCGATGATCGCCTGTCGGCGAATCCGGTCGCGAAGGTGACTGGACAGTCGGTTTCTCCCAGACCTCGCGAACCGCCCTGTCGGCGATCCAGTCGTTGTCTCGCGGGGCAAGGCGATCGTCGCGGCACGCGCTGTCGAGCCGGCGGAGAAGGTCGCGGTGGGCGGCCTGTGCCTCGGTTGGCCAGGCGGTGCGGGAGCGGGGCAACAGGGTGCCGCGCGTCGTCCGCGAATCGGGAGCGTCATGTGTGTCGGCTGCAGCCATCTTCGTGCTCCTTTGCGCGAGGTCACCGGGTACCTCAAACGGAATGTAGCGTACATGAGGCATAAAGTCAATGAGCCTTCCTCTCCCGATGAACCCTGACACGATCAGGTCACCACTGAAGACGTCGGATGATCTTCCACGATCGCAGCACCTTCCCGACCCATGGTCGAATCCGGATCTTCTTGGCGGAGAAGGGCATCGAGATCCATTGCCGAGAGGTGGACCTCAAGGTAGGCTTGAGAGGCCACGCTACCCTCCGGGCCGTGTTCGGCCCGGAAGGTGCGGGGGTCCGCGGCGCGGCTACTCTGGAGATTCGCCGCGCGTGGCGACGGGAGCCGTCGCCACGCCGCCCCTGGCGACGAAGGGCAGTCCCTGCTCCCGAGCGATCCGGTTGAACTGAGCAAGGTCGCCCGAGACGAGCTCGTCGAGCGTCGCCTGTTGCGTGGCGAGCTCGCTGGTGAGGTCGGCGGCGACCTCGAGCATGCCCTGGGTCGGCGGGCCGTCGTGTCCGTTGGCCGCATCGAGCAGCCCGTTGAACCGCGAGTAGAGGCGCACCCCTCCGTTGCGGCCGGCGAGGATGTCGTACTCGACCTCGGCGTGCGGGTTGTGAATCGTGTCCTCGATTGCGTCGAGCCTCGCAACGAGTCCCTTGTCGAGGGTGATCAGATCTGCCTGCCCAGGCGTTCCCGCCAGCCGGGCGTCGAGCGCGGTCAGCTGGCTGCGGAGATCTCGGATGGTCCCGGCCATGTCGGCGATCGTGGTCATCCGCTCGACGATCGTGAGCGCGAATCGAACCTCCGCCTTGACGTCCTCCGCAGGCACTTTGGTCCTGGGGTCGGGTACGACGCTGAGGTTGCGTACGGCGGTGTGCCCGTCGACAGTGAGCCGCAGGGTGTAGTCGCCAGGAGGAACCGTCGGGCCGTTCGGAGGCGCGCTGCCCTCCATTCGCGTCCCGACCACCCACCGCGGTCCCTGGTAGGCGAGGTCCCACGAGACCCGGTTCAGACCGGGCTCTGTCGACAAAGCGGGTTTCGGTTCGATGCTGTCGGGGTCCCAGTTGGGGTGGTCGGGCGTGACGAACGCTGGCTCGAGGATGCTCGACAGGCGACGCACCAGCGTGCCCGCCGCGTCGAGGACATCGAGCGTGATCTCACCTTCGGGTTTGGCTGCCAGAGAGTAGGTGATGAGGGCGCCACGGGGGGGGTTGTCGCCGGCTCCGGCAGTCAGGTCGCTGGGCGCATTTGCGATGCGCCATCGCACCGCGGGAGTCGGCGCGAACAGGTGGACCGGCTCGGCGGCGGTCGCCGCGGATTCCTCTCGAACCGGAGTCAGGTCGTCGAGGATCCACGCCGAGCGTCCGAGCGTGCCGACCACGAGGTCGTCGCCCGCGATCGCGAGATCGACCACCGCGACCGTCGGCATGTTGAGCCGCAGCGACTGCCAGGTACCGCCGTCGTCACGCGAGACCATGACGCCGCGCTCGGTTCCGAGGTAGAGCATGCCCTTGCGGCGGGCATCTTCGCGGACCACGTGGAGCGGAGTTTGGGGGTCCAGGCCCGCGGTTCGCGGACTCCAGCTGCGGCCGAAGTCGGTCGTCTTCCACAGGAAGGGGCGGTCGTCGTCGAGCCGATGAGCGTTGACAACCACGTAGGCGGTTCCTGCGTCCCACCGCGAGGCTTCGATACAGGTTACTGTGCCCCACTCGGGGAGCGCGGGCGGGGTCACGTCGGTCCACCCGGCACCGCCATCGCGCGTGACGTGGACGAGACCGTCGTCGCTGCCAGCCCAGATCACGCCCGCCTGAACCGCGGACTCGGCGACGGCGAAGATGGTGTCGTAGGTCTCGACGCCGGTGATGTCCCCGGTAATGGGGCCGCCGGACCAGTCCTGCTTGCTGTGGTCGTTACGGGTGAGGTCCGGGCTGATGGCCGTCCAGTGCTGACCGTCGTCCTGGGTACGGAAGAGTACGTTGGCCGCGTGGTAGACGACCCTGTGATCGTGGGGTGAAACCACAATCGGCGCCGTCCACTGGAAGCGGTACTTCAGGGCCGCCGCTGGCCGCCCTGACGGGTTGTCGGGCAGGATGCCGACCGAGGTCGCGGTCTTTGAACGACCGTCCCAACGGGAGAGGTAGCCGCCGTACTCACCGGCCCAGACGATGGCGGGGTCGGCGGGGTCGGCGACCACCCACCCTGCCTCACCGCCGCCCACGGGGTACCAGTCGGAACGGAAGACGCCGCCGCCGTGGAGGCTGTTGCTGGGGCCGGAGACGGTGCCCCAGTCCTGGAGACTGCCGAGCACTCGGTACGGCGTGCCGCTGTCGACGGATACGTGGTAGAACTGCGAGATCGGCACCGGAGGCCGGGTCCACGTGAGACCACCGTCGCGCGATACCGAGATGCCGGCGTCGCTGCCGACGATCATGCGTCGGGGGTTGGACGGGTCGATCCACACGTCGTGGTAGTCCCAGCCGCCGCCCTTGACCGAGCGTATGGTGGCGCCGGCGTCGATCGACTTGAGCATCGACACCTGTGGGAACCATACCGTGTCCGCGTCGGTCGGGTCGATGGTCAGACTCGAGTAGTACCAGGCCCTTTGACGGAGGCCGCGGGAGGCATTGACGCGGGCAAACGTGGTTCCACCGTCGTCGGAGCGGAACAGGCCGCCCTCCTTCGCCTCGATCAGAGCGTACACACGGGCCGGGTCGCTAGGCGCGACGCGGACGCCGACCTTGCCCCAGATTCCGTCGGGTAGGCCCTCGCCCTGAATGTGTTTCCAGGTGGTGCCACCGTCGCGGGAGAGGTAGAGGCCGCTGCCCGGTCCGCCCGAGGTCAGCGACCACGGAGTGCGCCGCGCCTGCCACATCCCGGCGAAGACGATCCGCGGGTTCGCCGGATCGAGTGAGACGTCAGAGGCGCCGGTGTCGTTGTCGACGAAGAGGACCTTGGTCCACGACACACCGCCGTCGGTGGTGCGGTAGATGCCGCGGTCGGGACTGGGGCCGAACGGGCTGCCGAGAACCGCCGCGAAAGCCACGTCCGCATCACGCGGGTCGATGGCGAGCGCACCGATCTGCCCCTCGCCCGTCCACACGTGCCGCCAGGTCTCACCGCCATCGGTGGAGCGGTAGATGCCGTTGCCCTTGGCGACGTTGCCGCGGATGTTGCCCTCACCGGAGCCGACCCAGACCACGTTGGGGTCCGACGGGGCGACGGCAACCGAACCGATCGAGGAAACGGGTTCGTCGTCGAACACCGGCTTCCACTCGAGCCCGCCGTCGAGCGACCTCCACACGCCGCCCGCGGCCGTGGCGGCGAAGTAGGTGAGCGGGTCCCCGCTGACCCCGGCGACGCGGGCAACACGGCCGCCGGACGCGGGACCGATGAGGCGGTAGTGGGGGCCGACGGGCTCTTCTTTGGGTTCTGCAGCCCACACCGCTCCGGCAGCGAGCAGGGCCGTGGCGAGCAGGACGAGCAACGGTGCCGGCGACCGGCCTGTTCGGGTCATCATCTCCTCCGTGATTATTGGTCCCGTGCGCGGGAGTGCTGAACGGGTACCACAAATCCACAGCAGATCGATTGTCGCGCGGATCGCTTTCGCCACCAAGTGACGACCGCGCCGGCGGTGCCTCATGACCGTCGGCCTCGGACCCAGAGCGACGCAGCGGAACCGGCGAGCGCGACGCCTGCGAGCGCCGCCCAGGGGACGGACCAGGACGCGGTCGCGTCGCGGAGTCCGCCGGCGATGGACGGACCGACCAACGTGCCAAGGTTGGACAGCGCGGTGATCAAGCCGAACGCGAAACCGACCCTCTCGGCCGGGACCAGCCTTTCGGGCAGTGCGTAGGTTGCGGTCGGGACCACCGCCGCGCAGCAGCCGACGAGGATCATCGCCGCCAACGCCGGCAAGGCTGCGAGGGACATCCCGATGAGAACCACGGCGAGCCCGGTCATCCCGACCGTGAGCCAGCGCTCGGGGAATCCGACCCGGTCGATCAGGGCGCCCACCCCGGGGCTTGCGACCAGCGACACCCACATCACCACGGACACCGTGAGCAGCCCCCGAGCGCCGATCCCTGCCCACTCCGGTGCGAAGGTCAGCACCGAGGCGAAGGTGGCGAAGAAGAGCAGCCAGGAAACGCCGAGAGCGAGAAGCGGACGCGAGACGCGAACTGATGTCGGTCGAGTGGATGCGTGCTGACCGTGCAGCGCCCCCGGCACAGCGACGTTGTGGAGCGGGATCGCGAGGATCGCGACGAGGGCGAGCGCGGCGAGCTCGCCGCGCCAGCCCAGCGCTGCTTCGAGGCGAGGGTGGAGCGAGTACATCACGATCATCGCGGCGGGATAGACCGCCATGAAAATGCCCATCGCCAGCGCGAGCTGACGGCCCGCAAAGGCGGCCGAGATCAGCCGTGCCAGTAGCAGGTTGACGACCAGGCCGCCGACACCGAAGAGCAGGCGGCCGAGCAACAGAACGCCGTAGCTCGGAGCGAGCGCGAAGAGCACGGCACCGACGACCATGATCCCGAGGCCGATATTGCCGGCGGCACGCGCCGGCCAGTGGTCGATGGCTGTACCGAGAGGGATCGAGAGGAAGATCGCCGGAACGGCGATTGCGCCCATCAGGAGACCGATCTGGAGGTGGCTGAGCGCGAACTGTGCGGTGAGTCCGGGCACCAGGGGCGGAACCGCGAAGAAGGACACGCCGACCGCGAAGAAGCTCACGACGGCCGAAGCGAGCACCGGCCAACGTCGGTCGCGCAGCTCGTCGAGGCGGGTCACTCGGGCATGATACGCCGAGCCCAGATGGGCATGCGTTCCATCGCCGCGAGGCTCGCCGGAGCAGCGACGGGAAACGCCAGGAGGGCTATTGCGGCGATCTCGAGCGGTAAGGCCCGTGTGCCGATCGCCGGCCTACAACCCCTGCGCGTCCGCGTTGCGGCGCGGGTCTCCGACCCCCGTCATGTGTCCGGTCGTGGGATCGCGGAGGATGGCGTTGACGCCTCCGAAGCGAAACAGGTCGAGGTACGGGGCGGGGAAGCGCGCAACCGCACCAGGCGTGTAACCCATGGCCTCGAGCTCGGTCACCTGGGACTCGGTAACCGGAGGCAGGACCTCGATCAGCAAGCCGCGGGCCTTGGTGCCCTTACTCCACAGCACGCGTGGCGCCTGCACCGCCGCTCCCAACGGCATGGCGCGGTCGACGACGTTGCTGATCACGGTGACGACGGCGCCTGGAATCCTCGAGCTGCCCGCGCTCCCGAGCACCAGCATCAGGGCTCCGTCCTTCACGACGATGGTGGGCGCCGCGTCGCACGGGATGATCGCCCGCGGACGCAGGGCCTGCGGGTGGTTGGGGTCGATCGCCGAGAGGAACGTGTTGTAGAGGAAGCCGAGGCCTTCGGCGAGGACCTTGTTGCCGTAGAACCGCCCCAGGCTCTGGGTCAGGGCGACCGCGTTCCCGTCGTGGTCGATCACCGACACCTGGACCGTCTGGCTTTCCAGCTCCGGGGCCTCCGGACGGGAGCTCGCGTAGGCGCTCTCGGGCACGGGCCGACCGGGGACGATGAGGTCGGCGCGGGTCTTCGCGTAGGCCTTGCCCTGGTACGTGACGTTCTGAAAGCGCTGCGGCAGGTTGGGGTCGCCGCTGAGACGGCGGTGGTCCTCGAGCGCCAGGTGGAGTGCTTCGGCCATGACCTGGAGGCGTTCGACGTCGTCGCGCTGCAGCGTCTCGACAGGGAAGCTCTCGAGGATGTTGAGCCCCTCGAGCACCGCGCCCCCGCTAGCGGGAAGCGGGAAGCTGAGCACGTCCAGCCCGCGGTAGCTGTCGTGCAGCGGCTCGAGCACCCGTACCCGCATGAGACCGAGGTCGTCGCGGCGGACAAAGCCCCCGTGCCGGATCATGTCGGCCTCGATCTCCGCCGCGATCGTCCCCCGGTAGAACTCGGCAGCGCCGCCGTCAGCGATGGCCCGCAGGGTGTGCGTGAGGCCGGGCCAGCGGAGGACGCTCCCCGGTCGGATCGGTTGGGAGTCCGGACCGAGGAGTACCCGGCAGAGGGGATCGCTCAGCCGGATGTCGTCGAGGTACTTGGCCACTGTGGAGGTCTGGAACGGGGTCACCACGAGGCCGGCCTCTGCGAGAGGGATCGAAGGTTCCACCAGCTCGCGCAGCGGGCGTGTCCCGTAATGTGCCCGGGCGTACTCGAGGGCCGCGAGGGAGCCGGGTGTGCACGCCAGCTCGGGGCCGAAGTTCCGCTTTTCCGCGGCCACCTTCTGGAGCACGGCGCGCGAGGCGTGGATCGGCACCGGAGCGGAGCCGTCGATGGCAATTGACTCCCCGTTGGCCTTCCGGTACAGGATGAAGGTGGCTCCTCCGAGACCGGAGTCGCCCGCGTCCACAGCGCCGAGGGCGATCGCGACGGCGACTGCAGCATCCACGGCATTGCCGCCGTTGGCAAGCACCTGGAGGCCGATACGATTGGCCTCGGGCGCACTGCTCGCGACCATCCCGAGGTCCGAGCTCGCGACCTTTGCATTGAGCCGCTCGGCGAGCTCAGGTCCTGTCTCGGCGTGCCGAGCGAAAGTGCAGGCGAGACCCGCGAGCAGCGCAGCGCCGGCCAGGGCCGCAAGGAGAGGGAGCTCGGTCTTCCGCGGCTTCACCTCGAACGGGCATCGGCGCATAGCGAGGCCTCCAGGTCAGCAGAGTATAGAGCGGGGGAGGAGAGGGGGACCACCTCGGATGGGAGGGCAAACCTCCGGCCTCAGAGACCCGGGCGCTCGGCGTCTCCTGCGTCGGGCTCGTCGGTGTGGCGTCCGCGCAGGAGCCATGGGCAGACTACCAGTGCAACGCCGCAGGCCAGGAAAGAGAGGAACAACGTCCGTGCCGAGCCTTGGGTGAGGTCGCCGACAATCAGCTCGAGCAGAGCCAGAGCGAGCACCGGATAGACAAGCCATGACGCCTCGAGCACGAGGCCGCGTCGTCCGAGGACGGCGAGAACGATGGCGAGCGCCGCCAGAGCGACCGTGCGGGCGCTCGCAAGCGACGCTCCTGCGGGGGCACCGGCGCCGGCGAGCAGAGAGGCGAACCAGGCCACCGATCCACCCGCCAGCACCAGGGCAGTGAGCGCGACCAGCAGCGTGAACGGAAGGCGTGAGCGCGGGGTGCGCCCCATCCGGCCGGGATCGACCGCGATCAGGATGACCGTCGCGACAAGGACCAGCTCAACCAAGAGCCGCGGTGTGACGGAGGGGGTGACGAGGGGAGATGCAGCCCCGGGGACGAGCACTCGGACCGCGCGCTGGAGGGCTCCGCTCGCACCAGCCGCGCCAAGCCCGTACAAGACGGCGTGCACGCGCAGCGAAATGCGATCGAAGCGGCCTCCCAGGGCGGCCGCGGCTGCCGCGAGCACGGCCCACACGACGGCGGCACCAGGTCGCCCGAGGAGGGTCGGAACACCAATCAGGATACACGCCACGCCGAGACTGGAAAGGAGCACGAACCGGCGCCCTTGACCCGGGCGACGCTTGATCGAGGAAAAGCTCGCACCGAGCGCCAGGGCGCCGCTGGCCAGGGCGATGATGCCGAGCCAGCGGGTGGAGTGGCCGGAGGAGGTCGCGATCTCGATGGCTCCGAGAAATCCGAGGACGACGGCAATGCCTGACTGGAGCAGGTCGAAGACTCGAATGGCGTGCCTGCCCTCGTCGGACCGCCACAGCACCGCGGCGAGGAAGACGGCGGGAAGCGCCAACGCCAACGCCAGGGAGGCCGTGGGGTCGACAGGTGCGACGTGGCGTCCCGGGTCACCGGCGGCACCCGCGAGGGCGACGATCCGCAGAACCATGAGATCGGCTGCCAAGGCGAGGAGCCACTCGAGGGGCGACCAGCGGTTGTCGTCGGCGACCAGTGCGGTCCCGCCGGCCATGCCGATGGCGGCAACTGTCGCGAAGAATCCCGGGCTTTCGACCGGAAGGAGCGCAACTTCGGTGAACATCCCGCCGAGCCCGAACACCCAGGCGGCCACGGGCAGCCGGGCACGGGCAGCCAGGAGGAGGCCGCAACCCGCGACCGCAGCCGTCGCCAGGGAGCCGAGCGGGGGCCCGAAGACCTGGAGGCGGACCGTCGCCTCCCACACCAGGGGGAAGAACACGGCCGCGGCGCACACGGAATGGAATGCAGCACTCGCCCGGCGGGACGCGCGAGCCGCCAATCCGGACGCGATCATCCAGACGCACGCGTAGGCCAGACCGACGCCGACGCCGACGGCCAGCGGCAGTCCGCCCGACTCGGTCAGGGCGCGTAGGAGAAACGCTCCGGCGAGGACGATCAGGCTCCGTCCTGCGAGGGCGGGGACGGAGAGAAGAGATCCTCGGTCAAAGGGGATCGATGTCCCGAGGTCGGCAGTGGCCGAGAGAGGCGCTGGGGACACGGGCGCGGCCTCCTGAGGACTGCCCTCGAGCCCGCACACTCGGGCACGGAGGTTCTCGACCTCGGCCTTGAGGGAGGTGACGGCGGATTCCAGGGCTTCGATGCGTTCGTCCACGGCGAGTTCCTGAGACCACATCTCTTGGATGGTTGCGCTGGTTGAGAGTTGCGCCCAGGATAGCATCTCTGTGCGCTCGTTCAATCGTGCAGGTGTCGCGGCGGGCCTGAGGTCAGTGATACGGTAGACGACATGAGCAGACGCGGCACGTCTCTGCTGCTTGGTTCCTCGCTCTTCATGGCTGCGTGCGGCGCCTACCCGCAACCCGAACCGCCGGCGCACGCGACGCCCGATCCCGGCGCCGCATCTCGCGGCCGCCTCGTGTTCGAGACCGAGGGCTGCGGAGCGTGCCACGGGGACCACCTGCAGGGTACCGAGCTCGGACCGCCGCTCACTGGTGTCGCGACCCACTGGCAGCAGCCCGGCCTCGAGGCGTTTCTGAAGGATCCGGCGCCGGCCCTCTCCAGCGATCCGCGCCTTATCGAGATCGGGAGACAGTTCGAGGTGGAGATGCCCGGTGTGAGTGCTGCATCGAACCCGGAGGTCGTCGATCTCGCAGTGTACCTGCTGTCCAGTGCTGAGAGTTCGCCGGCCGGACCCAAGGGGCGGTGAAATAGAAGCCCCGGCCAGGGCGATTTCCGATTTCGCGACGGTCGAGAGGCACATGCTGTGCGGTCAACCACCTGCCGCTTCGCGGCGTCGATCGGAGAGGACTCGGAACAGGCGCCCGTGGATGCGGTGTGCCGTTGGAGGGAGTATGAGACGAGTCATGAGGAGACTCTGCTTGGTCGTTCTGGTCGTGGCCACTGCCTCGATGGTTTGGGCGAGCGGCACGGTATGGACCATTCTCGGTGAGCGCACCGTCACGGATCGGGTGGATCACGACATCATTGCGGTCGGTGCGGGACGCGGCGAGCTCACTGCGCTCAAGATCAAGGTGAAGCGGCACGCGGTCCAGTTCCGCGAGATGAAGGTCGTGTTCGAGAACGGCACCGTCCAGCACGTCGAGCTGCGTTCGGTGATTCCCGCGGGTGGGGAGTCGCGTGTCATCGACCTGGTCGGCGAGAAACGTCTGATCCAGCGTATCGAATTCTGGTACGACGCCCAGTCCCTGGGAGGGAAAGCGCTGGTCAGGGTCTTCGGAAGGCGCTGAACCAGTCGGTGCCGCTTCGGACCGTTCCTGTGGATCTCGACGGGTGAGCGAGCTCTCAGTAGCCGAGATCACGCAGCATGCCGGCGGTCGCCCCCAGCCCCTGTCCGCGGCGCGGCCCGGTACGGCGGTCGGCTCCGGCGCGGCGGTCCTGGACGCCCGCTGTCCGCCGCCCAAACCCGGTGATCCGCCGCCGGTCGCGACGCAGGCGGCGGTCGGGTCCCGAACGTCGCTCGCCGCACGCTTCAAGGTCCTGACATTGGGGCGGACGCGGAGTTCGGGGGCACATCACGAGTTCCTGCGGCGATGGCTGCGTACGGCCGAGTAGGTCAGCAGCCCGGTGGTCACAGCAACCGTCGCCCACAGGATGGGGCTCTGTTTCGCTGCTTTCCAGGCGTCGCCCGGGACCTTGCCGAGGGGACGGAAGCGAAGGTAGTCCGCACTCCGCTCGAGACGCCGCGCAACGGCCTGGGCCTCGTCGGGACGATCATGGCGGTTGCCCATCTGGCGCACCTGGTCGGCGAGTGCCTCGACACGGTCCGCAGCGTATTCTGTAAAGCTCTCGGCGCCGGCTCCCAGCCGCTCCCTGACGTTCTCCATCTGGCCGTGGACCACCTCGCGCACGGCGCCATATGCGGCCGATTCACCGACCGCCTTGAGGGTTGAGTTCTGGCTCATGGTTCGACTCCAATCCGGGGTGATGGAGTTCACACCCGCCTTCTACAACGATTGATCGCCCGGTTTGATTCGCATGGGCCGGAAGTTCGGCCTCACTCGGCGACGGAGGCCGACGGCAGGTCTCCCCGTTGGAGCATCTCGTGGAAGGCGGCGAGGCGATCCGCGCGGCCGGCCGCGACCACGGCATGGACCCGTCCCTTCGACAGAAGATAGGCCACGAAGTCCATCTGCTGCGGGCTTCCATGGACGCGGACCGCATCGAAGCTCGCCGCGTGCCCGACGACCCCGATCGAGGTGCCATGCTGACGGGTCCAGAAGAAAGGGACCCGACGGTAGATGCGCTCGGCGCCGAGGAGGTTGCGGGCGGCCGTCTGGCCCTGCTGCAGCGCAACCCGCCAGTGCTCGATCCGCACTGATGTCCCGGTCCAGGGGTCGGGGAAGCGTGCAATGTCGCCGGCGGCGTAGACACCCTCGGCCACCCGGAGCCGTGGATCGACGTTGATGCCTCCGTCCTGTGCGACGTCGGCGCCCTCGAACATGCGGGTGCGCGGCGTGACACCCACCCCGACGACGACCAGATCGGCCTCGAGCCGTTTCCCGTCTGTGAGGACCACGCTGCGAACCCGGTCATCGCCGTCGAACCGCTCGACCGTGGTGCCGAGGCGAAAGGCCACGCCGTGGTGTTCGTGGAGCCCGAGCATGGCGCGTCCGACGACCTCCCCGAGCAGACGAGCGAAAGGGAGTTCTTCGGGCGCCACGACCGTGACGTGCTCGATGCCGCGCTCGCGCAGGCTCGAAGCGACCTCCATGCCGATGAAGCTCGCGCCGACCACCACCGCGCGCTGCGCACCGTCGGCCGCGGCCGCGATCTGCTCGGCGTCGCGGAGCGAGCGCAGTGTGAAGACCGAACCGCGATCCGCTCCGGGCACGTCGAGGCGGCGCGGCTCCGCTCCCGTGGCGAGGATGAGCCCGTCGTAGGTCTCCGAGGTCCCGTCGCCGAAGCGTACAGTCCGCGCGGTCACCGCGACCGACTCGACCCTCGCGACACGCCGCTCGATTTCGGCCTCGTCGTAGAACTCTGGCGGTCGCAGCGGCAGCCACTCGGGTGGGGCTTCACCTGACAGGTACGCCTTGCTGAGGTTGGGTCGGTCGTAGGGCGCATCGGCTTCGGTACCGATCAGGACCAAACCGCCGGTGAATCCCGCCCGCCGCAGCTCCTGGGCAGCCGCGAAGCCCGCGGCGCCGGCCCCGATGACGGCGATCGTACGGTCCTCGCCCGGCTGCCTCGACGCCATCCGGGGTCGGTGCGATGGTGACGGGTCGGCGGGCAGCTCGACCCAGATCTGGCCGTCCGCCTCACCGCACGGATAGGCAGCCAGGCAGTCCAGCGCCGGGGGTTCGAGGACCTCGCCATCTCGAACGTCGAAAACGGCCTGATGCCACGGGCAGAGAAGTCGTGACCCCTCCAGGGTGCCCTCGGCGAGCGGTGCCCCGTAGTGGGGGCAGCGGGCGCCGTACGCGGCGATCCGACCCTCCACCCTCACCAGCAGGACATCGGTCGAACCGACCGTGATCTGCTTCATCCCGCCGTTCGGGATCTCTGTGCCGCGAGCGACATTCCTACGGGACATCCTGTACCTCCTCGATCGACGGCGACACCGATGCTGCGCATCGACCCACGATCTCGTCAAGGAACAGTATCGGTGCGTGCGGCCTGCGGCGCCCTCCGGCGCCACCCCAAACGGATGCTCGGTCGCGCTCCCGGGCCGGGCTAGCCGTCGCGGCGTTCAAGGCTCTCGAGGGCGTCCGAGGCCGCCTCTGCAACGTCCGGGTCCGGGTCGGTGAGCATCGTCCTGAGGCTTTCCCTGGCATCCGGGCAGCCGATCCTGCCGAGCAGATCTGCGGTGTCGCCGCGGCGCGCCGGGTCTGGATCCGTGAGCGCGGGGAGGAGCATGGCGGTGAGCGGATCCAGCGCGGTCGGCTTGCCGGCGAGCGCCTCCTCGGCCGCGAGCAGGAGCGCGATCCTGGATTCCAACCCGGAGGTCAGCCAGAGACTGACGAAGTCCTCGACGAACCGCCCCGCAGCCAACCCGCGCCCGGCGTTGCCGAGTCGTCCCGACTCGATCAATGAACGCAGAATCCGTCGTTCGCCATCCACTCCCAGGGCCTGCGTGATCGACTCGACGACGTCTTCCAAGGAGAGCACGCCGACCAGCGTGAGGTCGCCGTCGACCACTGTGGTCGGTACCGATCGCACGACGAACGACTCGGCCATGGTCGCGAAGTGTGTCGCATCGACCACCGTCGCCGTGACCAGTGGATTGGTGGCCGCGAGCTGGGTAGCCGCGCGTACGGCGTGCGGGCAGTTCGGGCAGCCCGGCGCGATGAAGACGAGGATCACCAGTGGTCGACTGAAGGCCTGCGGTCCGCGGTCCGGAGCTGGAGCCGCCAGGGCGAGGAGGGCCTCGTGGAACGGAGCCGCCTCAGGCCCTTCGGGAACGGCAAGGTAGTGGATCGCGTTCCGTGCGCCTCGGCACAGCGTGAGAGCGGGAAGGTCCGGAGGTCCCAAACCGTTGCCGTTCAAGAGTTCGATCCTGCCTTCACAGGCGTCCGAGAGATTCTGTGCAAGCTCGTTGAGTCGCCGTTCGAGCTCGGACGAGGAGACGGCGCGATGGAGGACGAACCCGATCGGCTCATCCGCACCGCGAAGCGCGCGAATCAGATCCTCTGGCGCCCGTTGGTGGCTGTCCATACGGGGATGGTACCGCGAAGCCGCCGAAAGGTCGGTACTCGCCGAGCGACGGGCCCGAATGCCAAACAGCTGAGGCTCTGCCGACTCAGCCCTTGACGACCCATCCCTTTGCGGCCAGGAGCTTGCGCAGGCGCTCGCGGTGGTCGCCCTGGACCTCGATCCTGTCCTCCAGGGTGGTGCCGCCTGAGCCGCAGGCGCGTTTCAGCTCACCGGCGAGGGCGCGCAGGAAGTCGCGGTTTCTGGGCAGCCCGTACACCACCGTCACGGTCTTGCCGCGGCGACCAGAACGCTCGATCAGCAGGCGCGCGACGACCCTATCGGGGACCGGCTCTTCGCATGGTTCGCTGCACCGGCAGTCGGATGCGGGCCACCCGCAGCGGGGACAGGTCGAGCCTCTGGCGGTGGAGTAGACGGTCCGCGGCGGCGGTTTCGTCCCCATGGCAGGCCAAGTCTATCCTGCGGAGCCTCCCTGGGCTCGGACTCGGCGCTCCCGGGCGCGGATCAGGCGGGATTCGTGACCGCCAGGGGGGCCGAAGCGAGGGTGATCCCCGCGGTGACGATCCCCATGTCCGGAAGCGCGTGTGCAGGAACACCCGGCTGTCGCCGCGTGTGGCCGTCCTGCTCCGGGCAGGCGGAGCCGTCGGTCCTCCACAGCTCCGGATGGGCCGAGAGAAACGGGCAGGTCGGGGCCGCTTCCCGGGCGAGGTACCCACAGGCCTGACGCGCCGAGACTGCCTCGAGGGAGGGACAGCTCGGGGCCGCAGTTCGAGCCAAATAGGGGCATCCCTCAGCCAGCACCGGAGACGCGAGGTAGGGGCAGTCGGGAGCCTTTTGGCTCGAGATTGCCGTGGGCGCAAGGAAACCGAGCCCGACGAGACCGGCCAGGAAGCCAGCGCCGAATATCGTGAGAGAGGCCAGGAGCTTTCGAGTCATCGCGCACCTCCAGAGTCGTGACGTCACGGAGAACACGTCTCAGGTGATGGACTGTTCCCGGACAACTGGAGAGTGCTAGCCGTCGTGGAACAGGCACCGTTGTGCGCAGGGCAACCCCGCCGCCGTGGAGTCAGACGTCCGGATTTCGGGTCGGGAGGGGAGGAAGATGCCGCTACCAGATGATCTCGGCCATCGAGCAGTTGATGCCCGACCCGATGCCCATCAGGGCGATGCGCTGACCGGGCAGGAGCCTCCCGGCCTCCGCCAGCTTCGACAGCACGATGGCGATCCCGGCCGGGCCGATGTTTCCGTGCCGGGGGTAGAGGCGGAAAATCTTGCCGAGGTCGAGGCCGAGAATGCGGGCGAAGGTCTCCGTGTGCGCCTTGCCGACCTGATGGATGATGAAGTGGTCGAGGCCTTCCGCCGTCCAGCCGAGGGCCCCGCGCGCCCGGCCCCAGGTGGTCAGGGCGAGCTCGAGCCCGTGGTGGAAGAGCTTCTTGGTGTTGGTGATCATCTCGTCGACCTGGGCGCAGCACAGGCGGCTGTACTGGGTCGCGGCGAGGGTCACGCCACCCAGAAATCGGTGCTCCCCGGAGGCGCCCGAGGCGCGCCCGAGGACCATCGCCGCAGCGCCGCAGCCGAGCGTCAGGGTGGCGAAGTTGTCGCGGAAGTCCTCCCAGGTGGTGTCGGCCCGCTGCAGCCGCTCGATCGTCCTCTCGGTGGCATAGCGGGTGTTCTCGGCGTCGACCACGAGACCGTACTCCACCTGGTCCGACTCGATCATGTTGCCCACAGTCTGCATGCCGTTGATGAAAGCAAGGCAGGCATTGCCGATGTCGAAGTTCAGGCAGGTCTGTGACAGTCCGAGGTTGTGGTGGACCACGCTGGCAGTCGAGGTCTCGACGTCGTCTCGGCAGACCGAGGTGTTCACCACCACGCCGATCTTGTTGCGGTCGATACCGGTCAGGGCGAGCGCCTTCTCGGCGGCCTCGGTCGCTGCCTGGCTCGGGCGCACGTCCTCGTTCCACACGCGCCGAGATTCGATCCCGCTGAGCTTGCGGATGATTCCCGATGGCAGCCCAAGGCGGCGCATCGTGACCGCCAGCCGGGCCTCGATCTCGTCGGAGCCGATCGTGCCGGGCGCGTCCTCGTGGGCGATGCTCAGGATCCGGACCGAGTCGAACTTCATGAGCGCCTCCAGCGGATGCGGGTCCGGCCGCCTGACGTGAGACCGGCCGGCCCGCCTCCTGTCGCCACCGTTCGACGCGAGGTCCCGCGATATTCGGTCTGATCGAGCCTTTCGCCGGGAAGTCGCACGAACAACGCAGGCTAGCACGTTCCGCCCATCCCGCGCGGTGGTCCCGACGCGTCTATACTGCCACGGTGGAGACTCCGTCTCGCCCGATCAGCCGGGCGGGCGCCGTTTCGGGACATCTCGCGATTGGGGAGAAGACCGCCATGAATCTGCAGCCCGAGGCGCTTCTCGAGCTGATTCGGAGCAGCCTGATCGGGGCCGATCGAGCAGTGGACGGTCCCTACGGCCAGCGGCGGGTGACCTACGCGGACTACACGGCATCCGGGCGCTGCCTTGGCTTCATCGAGGACTTCATGCGCGACAACGTGATGCCGATGTACGCGAACACCCACACCGAGACCTCGGCGACTGCGGCGCAGACATCGCGCTTTCGTGAAGGTGCGCGGCGGCTGATCCTCGAGTCGGTGGGGGGGAACGACGAGGACGTGGTCATCTTCTGCGGCGCCGGGGCGACCGGCGCCATCCAGAAGATGATCGACATCTTGAACCTGCGCATCCCGGCCGACCTCGACGCCCGGTACGGCCTCAGCGAGAGGATTCCGAGCGAGGAGAGGCCGGTGGTCTTCATTGGACCGTACGAGCACCACTCCAACGAGATCTCGTGGCGGGAGACGATCGCGGACGTGGTGGTCATCGCTGAGGACTCGGACGGCAGGATCGACCAGAACCTCCTGGCCGCGCGGCTGCAGGAGTTCTCGTACCGCCCGCTCAAGATTGGCTCCTTCTCGGCCGCGTCGAACGTCACCGGAATCGTATCGGACACTACCGGAATCACGGACCTGCTCCACTACAACGGGGCGCTCAGCCTGTGGGACTTCGCCGCGGCCGCCCCGTACGTGAAGGTCGCCATGAACCCGCTCGGGCTGATGGGCGCCGACAGCGCTCTCGCCAAGGACGCAGTGTTCATTTCACCGCACAAGTTCATCGGCGGCCCCGGAACTCCCGGCGTGTTGGTGGTCAAGCGGAGACTGCTGACCAACCGGGTCCCTACGGTTCCCGGTGGCGGCACGGTCGCCTATGTGAGCGAGGCCGGCCACAGCTACATTCACGATCCTTCCCACCGCGAGGAGGGGGGGACGCCCGCTATCCTGGAGTCGATCCGTGCCGGGCTGGTCTTCCACCTCAAGGGGGCGGTCGGCGAGGATGTCATCGAAGCGCGCGAGCACGATTTCATCGAGCGGGCGATCGCCGCGTGGTCCCAAGAACCCAATCTCCATATACTCGGCAGTCTGAGCGCGAAGCGACTTTCGATCGTCAGCTTCCTGGTGCGCCACGGCGAGCGCTTCCTGCACCACAACTTCGTCGTCGCGCTGCTCAACGATCTGTTTGGGATTCAGGCCCGCGGCGGATGTTCCTGCGCGGGGCCCTACGGGCACCGGTTGCTCGGGATCGACCTCGCGCGCTCGGACCGCTTCCGGCGGGCGATCGACAGCGGTTGTGAGGGGATCAAGCCGGGATGGGTCCGGGTCAACTTCAACTATTTCATTTCCGAGCAGACCTTTCAGTTCATCCTTGAAGCCGTCCGCCTGATCGCCCGCGAGGGCTTCCAGCTCCTCCACGACTACCGCTTCGACCCGGAAACCGGCGTCTGGTCGCACCGCGACTCGCCGGACCACGAGACCTTCGGGTTGGGCGATTTGCGGCTGACGGCGCGCGGCATGGAGTGCCAGGTTCCGCGACTGGAAGCGCGGGAGAGCGCGCTTTCCGGCTATCTGGAGCAGGCGCGGAAGGTCCTGGCGGACGCGGCCGCCTGTCGACCGCGCGACGGCGCTGTCGAGACGCTACGGTCCGATCTCGAGGCACTGCGCTGGTTCCCGCTGCCGGACGACACGGCCTGGTGAGACCTGCGGCCGATCCCGTGGTGCTCACAGGATCGCAGAGCGCCTCGGCCCGTCTCGCACGTGCGGCCGGCTGGCTCGCGATCGCGTCGGCGACCCTCGTCAATCCCTGGGTCGCGAGGCTGTGGCGCCCGGGTGGCGTCGGAGGAGAGCGCGATCTGGTGTCGGCCTATTCGGTGCTGGCGTGCATCCTCGGCTCCCTGCTGCTCGCAGTCGGCGCTGTGCTGCGCCGTCGGACCCTTCGGACGGAGCTGCCTGCCCGGGCCACCCTGCTCCTGGTCAGCCTGGCTGCCATGGTGCTCGCCGATCGGCTGATCGTGGCGTGCTTCGGGCTGCCGCTGTGGGTACCGGACCCGGAAACGCTCTTCCGGCACCGGCCGGGAGCGGTGCGGAGCTGGGGCCCCCGATATGGCGAGAGGCCGATCGTGATCAACCGTTGGGGCCATCACGACGACGATTTTCCGCTCGCAAAGCCTGCTGGGGAGCTGCGTGGGCTGGTCCTCGGGGACTCTATCGCGATGGGGCACGGCGTCACAAGGGACGAGACCTTCGCCAACCGGCTCGAGCGCGGCCTCGCACGGAGCGCCTCGCCCTTCGCGAGCGTTCAGGTGATCAACACGGGTGTGCAGGGCTACTCGACCTTCCAAGAGGCGGTCGTGCTCACGCGTTCGTTGCGCTTCGAGCCGGACTTCGTCGTGCTCTGCTTCTACCTCAACGACGTGACCGAGCCGATCGTCGTCGACCGCGACCTCGGCGGGACGGGTGTCGACTATCACGGCGTCACCCAGTCGCACCACCACATCGCGCGTTGGTTGCTCAACGAAACCGGCTTCGGCCGGGTCGCGTACTGGCTTCGTAGGGCCGCGATCCGGGAGCGGGTTCAGGAGAGATGGAGTCGGCTCGACGATCGCATCGTCGCCGCCAATGGTCACGACGACCCCCGGCTCGCGCAAGGGTGGAAGCTAGTACTGGACTCGCTCGACGCCATCCAGGACACCTGCCGTGCCCACGGACTCGACCTGCTGGTCGTGGTGTCGCCAGCGACCTTTCAGCTCCTCAAACCCGAGCTCCAGCAGCCGGAGCGCATCCTCGCCGACCACGCTCGCGAGCGCGGACTGGAGCTGCTCGACCTGACGGTCGCCTTCGAACGCAGACTGGCCGGAGCGGATGCGAGCGGCCCGGTGGCTCACGAGGGTTTGTCGCCCGACGACCGCGCGGCGGCCGTCCGGCGGTGGACCGCTCGAATCTACCTCGACCAGGACCACTACACCCCCGAGGGGCACGAGCTGGTCGCTGAGTATCTGCGCGGGTGGCTCGACGGCGGCGTTCTGGCCAGGATCGCCGCTCGACGAGGTCTTCCTGTGCGGGATGCCGCAAAGTGAGGCGAAGCGCCGGCGCCCGACCGACAATCACCAGCACGGTCCCGACGAGAACCTCCGCGTCCAGAACCTGTGGGACGGGATCGCAATCTGCGCCGCGCTGGTGGCGCGGCTGGATGCAGAGTGGGACGCCCGCGAGTCGACCAGATCTCGGTGATCAACTGAGGCTGAGGAGAAAGTCGATGGCCCCCGATTTTCTCGGGGGCCGTCGGACGTCGAGTGGTCAGCCGGTCGTGGCCGGCGCCGGGGGCTGGCCCTTGAGGTGGGTGTCGAGGAACTTCAGCACGGCCTCCCAGCCGCGGATTCGATTCGCGTTCTTGGTGAAGCCGTGGCCCTCGTCGTCGAACACCACGTACTCGACCACGCCGCCATGGGCCCTGATCGCGGCGACCATGTCGTCGCTCTCGGCCTTCAGCACGCGCGGATCGTTCTCACCTTGGAGGATCAGCAGGGGCTTGGTGATCTTGTCGGCGTGGAACACCGGCGAGGTCTCGTACAGGAAGTCGTGATCCTTCTCGGGATCGCCGATCTCCTTGTAGAGGGCGAGGCGGAAGCTCTCCCAGTAGGGCGGGATGCTCTCCAGAGTGCGGATCCAGTTGGCGACCCCGAAGAGGTCGACGCCGACCGCGAACTGGTCGGGCTGGAAGGCGAGCGCGGCGAGGGTCATGTAGCCGCCGTACGAGCCACCCATGATGCCGATGCGCTCGGGGTCGACCCAGTCCTGGGTCTTCAGCCACTCTTTGGCGTCGACGCAGTCCCACAGCGGTTCACGGCCGTGCTTGCCGTCGTCGGCAGCGAGGAAGGTCTTGCCGTAGCCGGACGAGCCGCGGTTGTTGACCGCGAACAGCGCGTAGCCGTGGTTGATCAGGAACTGGCGCTCGGCGGAGTAGCCTGGGCGGCTCTGACCGCCGGGGCCGCCGTGGATCATCAGCATCACCGGCACCTTGTCGGCAGGCCCGGCACCCAAGGGCTTGTAGAGCGGGCCGGGAATCACCATCCCGTCCCGGGCCGTGAATCGCGCCACCTCGCCTGCGACAAGGTCGGAGGGTTTGATCTCGGGGTTGAGGGCGTCGGTGAGCTGGGTCAGCTTCCGACTCTCGAGAGCGTAGAGGAACATGTTGCCGGGCATGGTGTCGCTCGAGACGCTGAGCTTCATCAGATGTTCGGAGGGAGAGAACGCGACACCACTGACGGTGCCGCGCGGAAGGTCAGGAATGTCAATCGGCTGCCCGTCCGCAGTGCGTGTGACGGAGACCTTGGTGTAGCCGTCCTCGTTGGTGCCGACCACTCGGTAGGTCCCGTTCCGGCTGAAGTAAGCGAAGTCGACGTCCCAGTTGGTCGAGAGCACGTCCTCGTGGGTGCCGGTCGCGAGCTCGTAGCGCTTCAGCGCGGCGAACTCGCCGTTGGCGTTGGACGTGTAGTAGAGCCACCGGCTGTCGGCGCCGAAGTCCTGGAACTCAAACGTCGCCTCACCGCCGTGCTCGGAGATCCGCAGCGGCTCGCCGCCCCGGGTGAGGTCGAGCACGTAGAGGTCCGCGTCGTTGGTGGTATTGGTCTTCTGCAGCGCGATGAAGCGCCGGTCGGGCGAAACTCCGGCGGGGTTGAGACCCGTCTCGTTGCGGTAGATCATCTTCGGCTCGAGGGTCGCCACGTTCCACTCGTAAAGGTCGAAAAAACGCGGGTCGCGCGAGTTGTTGATGGTGTAGAAGCTCTTCCGGTCGGCGGAGAAGCCCGCGAAGTCCTCCTTCGTCTTCTCACCCTCGGTGAGGTCGCGATCGCCGCCGTCCAGGGAGCGGAGGAAGAGATGGTCGATCTCGTTGCCGCCGGCGTCGCGGCTGTAGAGGATGCGGCCGTCGGGAGGCAGATAGGCGACCGCAAAGGTGGTCTGATCTCCCTGCGTGACGGGGGTCCTTGCTCCTGACGTGAGGTCGAGCTCGTAGACGTTGAACACTCCGGACTCGTTCGAGGAGACCAAGAGACGTGTCTCGTCAGGGCTGAACGAGCTTCCCCCGATCGAGGTAGTCTTCAAGAACTGCTCCATGGTGTAGGTGGTGGACGGGCCTGTGATCTTCGGGGCCTCGGGCGCCTTGGGCGAGCAGCCGGAGATCAGGACCAGGGCCGCGGCGGCGGCCGCCAGGACGGAATGGCGCATCGTTCTCCTCCTTCGATGTCGTGCTGTGGCGTCAAGGGCGCGGTCGGCGCATCTGATCAACGACCCGCGACGGGAGTCGTTGCACAACGGCAAGGCAGCGATTGCGGTTCCCGACCGCCAAGGCGCCGGGATCAAGGCCGTGAACCGTCGAACCACTCGGCGAGATACGGCCTTTTGTGCGCTCGTGTTTCGCGGAAGCCGCGCTTCGGAAAGTGTCAGCTCGGCATCCGGGGCGCGCTCGACCTCCAGGCGGGGGTCTGGTCGAGACGCGCGAGCCAGTCGCCGACGTTGCCGAACTCCGTCATCGGGAGCTCTGCGCCTTCGGCGAAGCTCAGGTTGCCGGCCACCGCCCAGTCCGCCAGCGTGAGCCGTCCTTCGACCAGATAGGGACCCGAACCGAGGTGGTCGTCGAGCACGCGGGCGAGCCGCCGGAAGTTGCCGAGCGCCTGGCGCACCCGGGCCTCATCCGGACCGCCTTCGCCGATCATCGGCTTGATCAGCTTCTCGAAAGTCACGATCCCGCACGCGTACATCAGGTGACCCTGCTCCCAAAACATCCACCGCAGAACGTCGATGCGGGCCGTATCCCGAGAAGGCCAGAGGTCGCTGGCGGTCTTCTCGGCGAGGTAGACGGCGATGGCGTTCGACTCCCAGATCCTGAAGTCGCCGTCGACCAGCACTGGCACCTTGCCGTTGGGGTTGAGAGCGAGGTAGCTCGGTGAGAGCTGCTCGCCGGAGGCGAGGTCGACGAGGTGGCGGTCGGCATCGACTCCGAGATGGTCGATGAGCGCGGTTGTCTTGCGGCAGTTCGAGGACAATGGGTGGTAGTAGTAGTCCACGCTCTTCCTCCCAGGCGGAATGTGACACGCTGGAACCGCGGATGAGGCGGGTCCCATTCCCGCACAAATGCTGCTGTCGCCGGCTGGTGACCTACCAGCGGCGAGGGATGTTCTCGATCACACGAAAGGTGTCGCGAGCGATCAGAAGCTCCTCATTGGTCGGAATCACCCAGGCGCGGATCGGGGAGCCGCTTGCCGTGATCTCGCCGACCTGACCGCCGACGGCGGCATCGTTTCGGGCGCGGTCAATGGTCAGGCCGAGGTGTTCCAGACCGGCGAGGATGCGCTCGCGTACGGGCGCCGCGTTTTCGCCGATGCCGCCGGTGAAGATGACTGCCTGCGTGGGCCCGGTCACGGCCAGGTAGGCGCCTATGTAGTACTGGACCCTACGGCAAAAAATTTCGATCGCCAGGCATGCGCGGCGATCGTGGTTCTCGGCCTCCTCCTCGAGCAGCTCGCGCATGTCCGAGGTCAGGCCGGAGAGGCCGAGAAGACCGGAACGTTTGTTGAGCAGTGTGTCGACCTCCGAGATGTCGATACCCTCCTTCATCATCAGGAACTCGATGAGCGACGCATCGATGTCGCCCGACCGGGTCCCCATCACCAGCCCTTCGAGGGGCGTGAACCCCATCGACGTCGCCACCGAACGGCCCTCTCGAATCGCACACGCCGAGCATCCGTTGCCCAGGTGAAGCGTGATGATCGTGACCTGCTCCGGCTCGAGCCCGTGTAGTGTTCGGTAGCGGTACGCGATGTACCTGTGCGAGGTGCCGTGGAATCCGTAGCGGCGGATCTTGTGGCGCCGGTAGAGCTGATAGGGGATCGCGTAGAGGTATGCTGTCTCGGGCATCGTGGAGTGGAACGAAGTGTCGAATACGGCGACCTGCGGTACCCCGGGGCCGAGGAGCTCGGCTGCCGCTCGGATACCCTTGAGGTTGGCCGGGTTGTGGAGGGGCGCGAGATCGATGCAGTCCTCGATGCCTTCCAGAACCGTGGCGTCGATCCGGGCCGACCGCTGGAAGCGCTCGCCGCCGTGGACGACGCGGTGGCCGACGGCGTCGATGTCGCCGAGGGTGGTCACGTCGTCGATTCGCGATTCCGAGGAGATGACCCAGCGCAGGGCGCGGTCGATCGCCGCACGGTGATCACGGATCGGCTCGGCGTGCCGCTCCTTGGCGTGCCCTGTGGCCTCGAATGTGATTAGGGCCTGGCTCCCGACGCGCTCGATGATCCCTCGCGCGAGGCAGCGGTCGCGATCCTCGGCAATGAGCTCCCGGTCGGTCTGAATGATCTGGAACTTGACGGTCGACGAACCGCAGTTGAGAACGAGGATGTTCATATCGGCCAAGGTGGGTCCCTTGCCGCCGTGCGGCAAGGGCTCGTTCGGAGCATGTCTCGGGCGGGTGGACTGGACAGGGCGTACGGGACGGTCAGCTCGGGATGACCAGCCACTGACCCGGGAAGATCGTCGAACGCGAACCGAGCCCATTGGCGCGCAGCAGGGCGCTCAATGACACGCCGTGGCGTGTCGCGATGTCGCTCAGGGTATCGCCACGCTGCACCTGGTAGCGACGTAGGTCTCCGCGCGAGCCAGGGTGGACCTTCAGCTTCTGACCAGGGTGGATCGTCTCGGTGGTCAGCCCGTTCTCCCGCTTGAGGTCCTCGACCGTGGTCGAGTAGCGGCGTGCAATCGAGTAGAGCGAGTCCCCGGGGAGCACCGTGTGCGTGCCCTCGGCGGGGATGACGGCGTGGGCGACGGATGCCGCGGGGACACCCCGAGTCGGGATGCGCAGCCGCTGCCCGGGCCAGATCCGGTTCGCGCTGCGCAGGTTGTTGGCGCGCATGACGGCGGAGATGCTGGTGCGGTAGCGACTGGAGATGCCGGATAGGGTCTCACCCCGGCGCACCCTGTGGGTCACGTACAGGGGCTGCGGCGGGCTGTACTCGGGCAGCTGGACGACCTGCTCGGCCACCGTACTTTCAACCGCGACAGGAACGCGGAGGTCGTAGGGACGCTTGGGGGTAGCGCCGTGGCGTAGCGCCGGGTTGAGTGCGGCAAGTGTGCCCGCCTCGAGCCCGAGGGTGCTGTCGAGCCGGTCGAGCTTGACCGAGCGGTCGACGCGTACCGTGGCAACCCCGTCGGCCGGTGCCGAGGGTTCGGGGAGGTGCATGTTGTAGGCTGCCGGGTCGTCGAGAATGACCAGCGCTGCAAAGAAGCGCGGAACGTAGCGGCGGGTCTCGGCGGGGAGTTGGGCGTAGAGGTCCCAGAAGTCGAGATACTCGTCCGGACGTTGGCGGTTCAGCCGCATCACCCTGGCCTCGCCGCAGTTGTAGGCGGCGAGTGCCTTCGGCCAATCCCCGAAAAGTCCGTGGAGCTCGATCAGGTAGGCGATCGCCGCGTCGGTGGAGCGCTCCGGGTCCATCCGTTCGTCGACCCATGCATCGCGGGAGAGGCCGTAACGCTGCCCGGTAGAGGCGATGAACTGCCACATCCCGAGCGCGCTCGCGCGGGACAGGGCGCGGACCTTGAACCAGCTCTCGACGAGCGGCATCCAGCTCAGCTGACTCGGCAGCCCCGCGTCTTCGAGCTTTGCCAAGATCATCGGTCGATACAGCCCGGACCTTCGGTAGCCGTCGAGGAACTCCTGGCGCTCACCGTTGGTGAAGCTGTGGATCTCACGCTGGACGTGCTCGTTCTGGACGATCGGCAGGGCGAGGTCCCAGGACGTGGTCGGTGGTGCCGCCGCCGCACGCTGGGAGTCGTAGGTGCGCACGATCAGCTCTGCGACCAGACGCCGGATGTCCTCGCGGCCCTGAAGATAGGTCGCATCGCCGTCGCTGGGTAGGCTGAGCATCAGCTCGTAGGCGCGGTCGAGCGCCGCGAGCGCGTCATCGATCTCACCTTGATCGAGGAACTCGGAGGCCGATTGGCAGAGCTCGAGCGCCTCCTGCTGCGCCCTCTGGAAGTCCGAGGTGTCACTGGGCGTTTCGGGGAGCTCGTCGTCCGCCTCCGGCTCCTCGCTCATCTCCTCCTCGGGAGGAGCTTCCGACGCCGTCATAGGCGTTGGCGTGGGCGAGGCGTCTTCGCCCTGCACTGGAGGTTGGCCAACTGTCGACGTTTCGGCCCGCGTGTCCAGCGGCTGGGGTAGGGACGCGGATGGGGTTGAGCGGCACGCCCCCGCGGCGGCGAGGCCTGCGGACAGGATGAGCAGGATGAACACACGCTTCAATGAGAACCAGATCACGATACTCGAGCCCTCCACGAGTGATCGGGCCCCGGCGGGGCCGTCGCGCCCGATGATACAGGCTCCGGGCTCGGGCGACTCCCAGCGCAGCGCCTCAATCGGCGCGAGACGTGAAGCCCGAACCGCGGGCCACATCCCGAACAGGAGTCCGACCGCGGAGCAGAAGACAACCCCGCGAACCGCCCACTCGAGCGGAATGTGGACGGCGAATCCGGTGAACAGGGTCACGATGTTGCCGAGGCCGAAGCCGACCAGCACTCCGATCGCCCCGCCGATGTTGCACAGTACGACCGCTTCCATGAGCAACTGGAGCAAAATCGCCCGGCCGCAGCCCGCGCAGCTTAGGCATCTCACCCACGACCTCGTACTGGAAGTCCTCGTGGCTCTCGCCAGGCGGCGCCTTGACGGCGAGGTCGAAGCTGCGAAAGGCGCCGCCGAACGCGCGCATGAAGGTCGCGACCGGCACGAAGACCTGGCTATCGACGTCCGGGCCGCCGAAGAAACCGGCGCTGCCCTGCTTCTCCATGACGCCGACCACGCGGAAGTCGGCACGGCCGATCTTGAGCGTGACCCCGGGGCGGTTGCGGAACTCGACGAAGTCGCCGGTGATGACCCACGGCGTCCGCGACACGTTGAGCACGTCCGAGCCCAGGGCGGAGACGCTCTCGCGAAAGTTGTTCGCGAGCCCGTTCGCCGCGGTCATGGTAGTGACCACTGCCAGGATGCCGATCACGATACCGAGGGTGGTCAGGATGCCGCGGGCCGGGTTGGCGCGCAGCGCGGCGAGGCCGGACAGAAAGCCCTCCCAGCGAAGCGGCTCGGATTTGAAATGACTGACCTCCACATGCGGACCGCGCGGCGATGGCGTGGGCAACAACGTACGATTGAATGAGTAGATTTACGAGCCTGGTGTCAACCGGGTTGCAGGTGGGGGCGTGAGAGGCTAGCCTCGGAGCGCCAACCAAAGGAGGACGCCATGGACGAGCGGGACGATCCCAGGCCGACAATCAAACGACGCGACCTCCTCAAGCTCGGCGGAGCTGCCGCGGCGGGATTCCTGGCACGTAATGCCTGCGCAGGAGAGGCTGCTCGCAGCTTGCCGCCTCTGCCCGACAACCCGCGCACTCCGGACGCGATGCCAACCCGGAATCTCGGCCGTACCGGCTACCGGGTCGGAGTGTTCAGCCTCGGCGGTCAGGCCGCGATCGAGCGCGCCGACAACGCCGACGTGGCCGTCCCCCTGATCGAGCGTGCGATCGACCTCGGCGTCAACTACGTCGACACGTCGGCCCGCTATGGCGGTGTCCAGGAGCGCTGGAGCGAGCGCTACATCGGCGAGGTCATGAAGCGTCGCCGGGGCGAGGTGTTCCTGGCGTCCAAAACCCATGACCGCAGCCGAGACGGCTCCCTGCGACTGCTCGAGCGCTCGCTGGAGCTGCTCCACACCGACCACCTCGACCTGTGGCAGATCCACAACCTTGCGCAGCAGGAGCAGATCGACCAGATCTTCGCTGCGGACGGCGCGGTAAAGGCGCTCCACGAGATGCGCGAACAGAAGGTCGTACGGCATATCGGCGTGACCGGCCACGCCGATCCCGAGGTGCTGGCCGAGGCGCTGCGTCGATCGGCCTTCGACTCGATCCTACTGGCGTTGAACGCCGCCGACCGCCACCACCTGAGCTTCGCCAACCAGCTCCTGCCGATGGCGGTGGAGCGCGAGATGGCGATCGTCGGCATGAAGATCCCGGCCCGCGGGATGATCCTGTCGTCCTGGACACCGCCATCCGACCCGGGCTCGCGCTTCGCGGACACCCGGCCCGGGACGCTCGCGATGCGGGAGGCGATGCGCTACGTGCTCTCGCTGCCTGTGAGCACCGTCATCGTGGGCTGCGACTCGATCGCCCAGCTCGAGGAGAACGTGCAGATCGCGCGCACCTTTACGCCGATGAGCGCATCACAGATGGCCCTGCTCGAGGAGCGCACCCAGCCCGTGCACCGGCAGGCGCTCTTCTTCCGGCGCTGGGAGACCTGAACCGGCAGCGCATCGCCGGTCGCAGGAGACGCCTGGTGAATAGTGCGGGCTAGACGGTCAATGCGCCTCGAGCTCTTCGTTGCCGTGGCCATCGTGGCTGTGGCCGTGAGCGATCTCGTCGGCGGTAGCGGCACGCACGCTGTCTACCGTCACCTGGAAGACCAGGTCCTTCCCGGCGAGGGGATGATTGCCGTCCAGCCTGACCGACTCGTCGGACACCTCGATCACCCTGAGATGCTGGACGCGTCCGTCGGGGTGTTGCGCCGAGACGACGCCTCCGAGCTCGGGCTCGAACTCGAATCGGTCACGCGGGACCTCGACCACCAGCTCGTCGTGGTGCTCGCCGAAGCCCTCGTCGGACGGCACCTCGATCGTGAAGCTGTCACCGGCTTCCCGCCCGGTGAGTCCTTCTTCGAGGCCGGGCAGGATCTGGCCGTGGCCATGGAGGTAGCTGATCGGTCCGCTGTCCTGGCTCGAGTCGATCTCCGCTCCTGCTCCGTCCGTCATCCGGTACTGCAGCACGACCACGCGGTCGGTGTCGATAGTGTCAGTCATCGTGAGTTCCTCTCTGTTCAGGTCTGTCGGGCTGGGGTGAGAGCCCGTCAAGGACCCCCCGGGGCGGGGCCACCATAGCACGCTGGGAAGCGTCCCACCCCGATGGAGCCCGCTCCAGGAGGCCAGCTACTCAACCGAGCCAGCGCGCGCCGGACAGGCGTGCAGTGGCCGGGGAGTTGAGGAGCCGGACCACGGGCGGTGCGCCCCAATCAACGACGCTGATGGTCGCGGGGTCGAGGAAAATGCGTCGGGTGGCGGTGAGCGGCAGATCGAGAGCCGTGCACAGGAGGGCCTTGAGCGGACCGACGTGGCTGACGAGCACGACGGTAGCGTCCGGCATTGCGCGCACGAGCTCGGTAGCAAGTGCGACGGCACGGTCCTGGACTGCCGTCAGGGACTCGCCCAGAGGTGGTGCCGCCGACGGGTCCAGTTCCCACGTCGAGAGCTCCCGCGCTGCTGCATCGCCGAGACCCAAGATCTCCGGCCGGGTCAGGCCTTCCCAGGCACCGAAGTCCATTTCTCGCAGGCGAAAGTCCAGGCGGAACGGCAGTCCGACGCGGGCTTCGATCGCCTCTGCGGTGGCACGCGCGCGCGCCAGCGGGCTGCTGATGAGGACGTCGGGACCGACCTCTTCAAGGGTTATCGCCAGGGATGCCGCCTGCGCAATACCGGTGGAGTTCAACTCTGGATCGCTTCGTCCGAGGTACCGCATCTCGCGGTTCGCGTCGACTTCACCGTGGCGAACGAGCACGAGCCGCACGGGTCAGCCTGTACGTCTCACCAGGTCACGTTGCGAGGGTGCCGAGATGCCCGCCAGCGTGAAGCCATGGAGTGAGGAGCCACCAAGGCGTGTCTGTGGACACGTCGCAGGTGGCGAGTTGCGAGAGGGCACCAGCTGATTGCCAGATCGGTGCCCACAGTAGGGAGCTGGTGAGAAATGCAGGCTAGGCACCGCGCGGCGAAGGAATGCGGAGCACGTCGCCCGGTTGAATGACGTTGCCAGAGAGCTCGTTACGCCGGCGAAGCTCGCCGACGGTCGTGCCGAAACGACGCGCGATGTCGAACAGGGTGTCGCCCACACGGACGCGATAGGTTCGTTTTGGCGCAGCGTCGGCAACCCGGGTGCGTCCGCTGTCGGTAGCCGCGGGAATGTGCACCCGCTGTCCAGGATGGAGTTCGGACCGCCGGTCGAGGCTGTTGGCGGCGCACAAGGCCTCGAGGGAGACGCCGAACGACCTCGAGATCGCCCACAGGCTGTCACCGCTGCGAACTACGTAGGCGCCGTCGGTGGAGAGGTTGCGGGGAAGGTCTGGCATGCGGGGGCCGTTGGCGCTCCCGAACCTCGGTACGACGAGCGACTGTCCGGGCCGGATCATGGAGCCGCGCAGACCGTTCGCAGCCCGGATCGCCTCGGGGCTCGAGCCGTAGCGACGCGCGATCACGGAAAGCGACTCACCGGTACGGACAGTGTGGAGCATGCGTGGCGCCCACTGGTTCCTCGGCAACTGCGCGAGCATCGCGTGAGCCCGTTCTGCACTCCCGGCAGGAAGGCGCACGAGGGTGACTGTCTCCGCCGGCGTCAGGCCCCGCCGAACGGCGGGGTTGAGCCGGCGAAGTTCCTCTGGCGTCAGGGCAAGGCCGTGGGCCAGTACGTCGAGATCGAGGGCGTCAGGTACCTGGAGACTGTCGTACTGCCAGTCGATCTCCGTCACCTCGGGAAGCCCGTATCGCGCGGGTTCCTTGACCGCGAGGACCGCCGCCATAAAGGCCGGGACATAGTTGCGGGTCTCGAGGGGAAGGTACCTGCGCAGCGCCCAGAAATCGTTCGACCCGGAGCGGCGCATCGCGCGGCGCACGTTTCCGGCTCCCGAGTTGTAGGCCGCAAGGGCCAGGTTCCAATCACCGAACTCCGCGTACAGGTCACTGAGGTGCGCCACCGCTGCCTCTGTGGCGCGCTCAGCGTCGCTGCGCTCGTCGATCATCGCATTGACCGTGAGGCCGTATTGGCGAGCAGTTCCGGCGATGAACTGCCACAGTCCCTGAGCACGCGCGCGGGAGGTGGCGGTCTCGGAGTAGGCGGATTCGATCAAAGGCAGGTAGGCGAGATCGTTGGGCAGTCCGGCACTCGCGAGGCGTGCGCGGATCATCGGCAGGTAGCGCCCCGCCCGTGACAGGCCGATGACGATCCGGTGGCGGTACTCACCTGGTCGGGTAAAGGCGTCGAGGAAAGTTTCGACGGCGCTGTTGATCTCGATCGGGTAGTCGCTCGTGAGAAAGGTCGAGGTGATGGCATCTCCACCCGAACCGGTCTCGTCCGGTACCTCGACTGCGGGAACGAGGTTGACATCCTCCTGCGCCGTCGCGGCGTCGGCTGTGGCGAGGGTGCCATCCAGCCGTTCCGCCTCGTCGAGCACCGTCGAAGCGAACGCGTCCCGGTCGATGTCGGCCGGTACCGCCTTCGCGACGGCCGGAGCCGACGTCGAGCTGTCCGGCGTTGTCGGGGGGGGTGTGGTCGTCCGGCAGGACGTGGCACCGGCAGCGAGAACGAGGGCGGCCAGGGTCAGATTGCCGCCCGGCTGTCGTCTCACTGATGGTTCTCCAGATCGAGGGTGAGCTGCAGCGAGATCTTCTCGAGCGACCCAGCCTCGTCAACCGCCATCTCAACGGGCGTGAGGGTGTGGATGGTGCTGCCGGCCCCGTCCTGGATGCGGATCGCCACCTGGAGACTCTGCATGCGCTTGAAGATGTCCGAGTTGACAGCTTCCGACAAACGCCGGCGGAGGTCGCGCGAGTGCTGCCGGCCGCCGCCGATCAGGGCATCGATGTCCAGCGAGGGCGTCGAGCTGCGCCGTTCGCGATCCCCGGGCCCCATGGTGGCCTGCTTGCGGAGGCTGTCGAGCTCGGCCAGGATGTCCATCTGGTTGGAGACCTGGACCCGCTTGAGCGGGGGAGGTTCCGCAGCCAGTACCTCACTCTCGGACTGCGAAAACTCGACCAGCATCTCGGGGTCGCTGCCTTCTGAGCTGAAGGGTGTCGTCGGAGTGAGATCTTCGTGGGAGTCGTCTGCTTCGATCATGTCTGCCGGGCCCAACGTCTCGGCCGAGCCGGCCTCGACCGGTTCGGCGAGCTGCTCGGCATCCTCGAGCTCGGGTTCGCCTGGCTCCGGAGCTGGTTCCGGCTCGGGAAACGGCTCGTCAGCTGCCGCGTTCAGTCCGCCCTCGCCACCTGTCGTCTCAGGCTCGGCGGGCTCAGCGCCAGCTCCCACGATGGGCTCATGCGAAGCCTCCGAGAGGGCGGCGGCAGCCGGGGTTTCGGACTGGCCGGCCTCGACGCCTTCCTCGGCGGCCCGTGCGAGGGCGGCAGCCGAGATCGTGCTCGGGCGAGAGGGGGCGGACTGCACGGCCGGCCGGACGGGCGCCGCCACGGGTCGCGGCCCAAGGCTCGACTGCGGAGCGGCCATCCGCTTGCGGAGCTTCTTCAGCGTGAGCTTCGTGATCTCCTTGAGAGTCTCGAAGACTCCCTGGCCGTTGACCGCGGAGGACTCGTGGAAGGGCAGCTCGGCGTTGGGGTTAAGGTCCGCGTTGAGCTCGTCAAGCGTGAGGATGTTCTTGAGGTCGCGCTTGTTGTACTGCAGGACGACGGGAAGCTCTTCGAGGCTCAGCCCGAGCTCGGCGAGGTTCTCGCCGAGGTTGGCGAAGCTCTCGATGTTGGCTTCTCGCATCGGACGCTGCGAGTCGGCGACGAAGACGACGCCGTCGACGCCTTTCAGCACGAGCTTGCGAGTGGTGTTGTAGAAGACCTGCCCGGGAACCGTGTACAGCTGCAGGCGGGTCTTGAAGCCACCGATCGTTCCGACCTCGATCGGGAGCAGATCGAAGAACAGGGTGCGGTCGGACTCGGTTTCGAGCGAGACCATCTCGCCTCGGGAGGTGGGCGAGGTCTTGGCGTAGATGAAGCTGAGATTCGTAGTCTTTCCACACAGACCAGGACCGTAGTAGACGATCTTGGCCGCCATCTGCATGGTCGCCCAGTTGAAGAAAACCATCCTCGCTCCCGCCTCGCAGCCTGCTCAAGCTACCACAATGGGTGGTGACGATCAATCCGAGCCGGTGTCGCGACGAGCGTGAAACCAACGCGCGAGCGCGGCATAGGCGTCGGCCAGGTCTCGGGGCAGGACATCGAGGTGTCGGGCCACCGTGGCGACGTCGTCTCGAGTGAGCGCGCCGGTCAGTCCCTCGAACCCACGGGCCGCGAATGCGGCCTCCACCGCGCTGTCGACCAGAGGGCGGAGTGGGTCGACGGGAGCCCCCGGCGGAAGCAGGCATTTGGAGAGCTCGAGTCTGGCAGCCACGATGCACAGATGGGAGAGATTCCCGGCGAGTGCGGCGGCGGCATGGTAGCGCACCTTGTCCGCCGGCCGGATCACCCACGGCCACAAGCCGATCGCGGCTGCGAGGCGGCGACCAATTCCGACCGCGGCCGGGTCGCCTTCGACGGCGCAGGTTGCGGTCTCCCAGGCAACGGCCGCCGGTGCACGTCCACCGACACTGAGCAGGGGATGCCAAGAGCCGACCGCCGCGCCCGCTGCTCGGCAGGCGCCGGCCTCGTCCGCGTCGAGCAGTCCGGAGGTGTGGAGCACAACCCGCCCGGACAGGTCGAGCTCGGCGGCAATGCGTTCGGCAACCGGCCGGATCTCGCGGTCGGGAACGGTCAGGAGAATCAGGGGAGGGGGACTCCATGGATGAGGGCGGTCCCAGTCGTCGATGATCGCGGTTGTGGGCCAGCGAGCGTCTCCCGAGGCGTCGGGTCTGCGGGTGCGAACTGCGACGCACCGCCATCCGACCTGTTCCAGCCGCGCAAGCAGAGCCCGACCGAGGCGACCGGGTCCGATGAGTGCAAAATCCAAGCCGGGCATTCGCCAATGCTACAATGCGCACGGCCGGAACGGCATGAGATTACGGGGAGATGGGCGCGATGCAGCTGACGCGACGAGAGCTCGTCGTGCTTCGTGAGGTGGTCGAGACCTACATCCAGCGGGGTGAGCCTGTCGCCTCCGCCCAGGTTGCACGCTCACCAAGGGTTGGGCTGTCGCCTGCGACGGTCCGTGCGGTCATGGCCGGCCTCGAGGATCGTGATCTGTTGACTCGACGGCACCCCTCGGCTGGGTGCACCCCGACCGACGCCTGTTTTCGAGTCTACGTAGACTCCATCGCTCGCGCCTGCTCCCTTCCTGCCCGGAGGCGCCACCGACTGGCCGCCCGGCTCGCCGGCGTACGGCGCGATCTGGTCGAGGACCTCGGATGGGTGGCGCACCTTGTTGCCGAAGCGACCGACGAGGCTGGTGTCGCGGTGTGTCCGCTCGACGAACAGCCATCGGTACGAGCCATCTCTCTGATCGGCCTCGGCGGCACGCGTGTACTCGGTGTCGTGGTGATGGCCGACGGAACCGTCGTCAAGCGGGTCGTGGTACTACGTGAGGAGCTGACCGAGAGCTCGCTGCAGGAGATGTCAAACTACCTGACCCATGCCATGGCCGGGCGTGGGCTCGCGAACGCGGTCATGGAGCTCGAGAACAGCAACCACGAGCACTCAGAGGTCGCCGCAGGCGGCGATCGTGCCCTGGAGGTTGCCCGGCTGTTCCTCGCCGAGACCGAGGGTGAGGCAGAGGTCCAGGTCGCCGGTGCGGAGCACCTGCTGGCCACGAACGACTTCTCCGGGATCGAGCGGTTTCGTTCGCTGCTCGGCGTTCTCGAGAATCGCCGTCAGATCGCCCGCGAGTGGCGGAGGGTGTTGGAGGACGAGCGGACGCAGGTCATCATCGGCCGCGAGTCCGACGTGACCGCGTCAGGGAATCTCGGGATGGTCGCCACGTTGTTCTACCGCGACGGCCGCAGGGCAGGGGCCCTCGGCGTGGTCGGTCCACGCCGCATGGACTACCGGCGGATCGTTCCCGTTGTCGAGTACATCGGCGACAGCCTGACCAGAATGCTGGAGGAGCCGGGAGCAGAGTATGCGTGAGATCCACGACGACCGAGAACGGACCGGCACGTCGGAGACCGACGAGTACGAGCTGGACGCCGACGCCGAGGGCCTCTCGGAGGCGGACGTCGCGGAAACCGTGGCGAACGCCGAGAATGCGATTGCCCTGGTAGAGATCGACGCCGCCCGCGCGGAGACCGTACGGCTTCGGCAGGAGCTCGACAACCTGAGAGACGTGTACCTGCGGAAACTGGCGGAGTTCGACAACTTCCGCAAGCGGACCGACCGGGAGAAGGAGGAGCTCCAGCGGACAGGAGGGGAGAACCTCATCCGCGAGCTCGTGCCGGTCCTTGACAACTTCAACCGCGCGCTGCACCACGGTGACGATGTCGACCCGGCGGCGTTTCGTCTCGGGGTGGAGATGATCGCACGGCAGCTTCGCGAGAGTCTTCAGCGCCAGGGACTGGAGCCGATCATGCCTGCGGGCGATGCCTTCGACCCCGAGTTTCACGAGGCCGTGCAGCGTGTCGAGGGCTCAGACGCCGCTCCTGGTACCGTGGTCGACGTGCTTGCCTTGGGTTACGCGTTCGGGGGACGCCTGATCCGACCGGCACTGGTCAGCGTTGCCGTCAATGCGGCGCCGGCAGATGATGAACTCACTGCGGAAGGCGAGGAACGCTCGTGAGCAAGATCATCGGGATTGACCTCGGAACGACCAACTCCTGTGCGGCGGTGGTCGACGTGACCAAGCCGGTGGTGATTCCGAATCGAGAGGGCGCCCGGACGACGCCCTCGGTGGTGGCCTTCACCTCGAACGGTGAGCGACTGGTGGGCCAGATCGCACGCCGTCAGTCAATGACCAACCCCAAGAACACCGCCTATGCGGTCAAGCGCCTGATTGGTCGCCGGTTCGACTGTGAAGAGGTGCGCTGGGCGCGCAACCTCGTACCGTACGCGATCGTCGAGGCAGCCAACGGAGACGCATACGTCGAGATGCAGGGCCGTCAGTACTCGCCACAGGAGATCTCGGCACTCGTTCTGCGCGAGATCAAGGAGTTCTCCGAGGAGTTCCTGGGCGAGGAGGTGAAGCAGGCGATCATCACCGTGCCCGCGTACTTCGACGACAGCCAGCGCCAGGCGACCAAGGACGCGGGGACGATCGCCGGGCTCGAGGTGCTTCGAATCATCAACGAGCCCACTGCGGCGTCGCTGGCGTATGGTCTCGGCAAGTCGACCCACGAGGTCATCGCGGTATACGATCTCGGCGGCGGGACCTTCGATATTTCGGTTCTCGAAATCGGGGACGGGATCTTCGAAGTCAAATCGACGGCAGGCGATACGTTTCTCGGCGGTGAGGACTTCGACTCCCGGGTCATGCAGCACCTCCTCGACACCTTCAAGCAGGACACGGGTATCGACCTAGGGTCGGACATGATGGCGGTCCAGCGCATCAAGGAGGCTGCAGAGGCTGCAAAGTGCGAACTGTCGACCAGTGAGGTGACCGAGATCTCCTTGCCGTTCATCGCCGCCGACCACACCGGACCCAAGCACATGCAGATCCGTGTGACCCGCAGCCAGCTCGAGGAGCTGGTGCGCGACCTGGTCGAGCGGACTCTGGAGCCGTGCAGAAACGCCCTCGAGGCGGCGCGCCTGCGTCCGGAGGACATCGACCAAGTCATCCTCGTCGGCGGGCAGACCCGCATGCCACAGGTCGTCCAGACAGTGACTGATTTCTTCGGTCGCACGCCGTGCCAGGACATCAACCCGGACGAGGTGGTCGGGATCGGAGCGGCGATTCAGGCCGGTATTCTGCAGGGTGAGGTCAAGGATCTGGTTCTGCTCGACATCACACCGCTGTCGCTGGGTATCGAAACCCACGGCGGTCTGTTCACCAAGATCATCGACCGCAACGCGACCATTCCGACCAAGAAGTCCATGATCTTCACCACGGTGGCGGACAACCAGACGACCGTCGAGGTCCATGTCCTCCAGGGAGAGCGCGGCATCGCGAATGAAAACCGGTCCCTCGGCCGCTTTGACCTCGTCGGTATTCCGCCGGCTCCGCGTGGCGTTCCTCAGATCGAGGTCACCTTCTCGATCGACTCCAATGGCATCGTCCACGTGTCCGCGCGCGACCTGGCCACCGGCAAGGAGCAGGGCATCGAAGTCAACCCGGCGGGCGGGCTGTCGAAAGCAGAGATCGAATCGCTGATCGCCGAGGCCGACCGGTACCGTCACGATGACGACCTTCGACGCGACATTCGCCAGCTCCAGAACCGGCTCGAGGGGCTGCTGTACACCAACGAGCGGGTCGTCCGCGAGTTCGGCGCAAGCCTCAAACCCGGCGAACGGGACGAGGTACGAACGACGCTGAACCGTGCGCGCAAGGCGGTGACGTCCGAGGAGCGGTCGGTGCTCGAGGAGGCCATCCTCGCCGTTCAGGAGGTCGCCCAGATCCTAACTCAGGTCATCATGGTCAACCCGCTCGCCGCCCTCGGTGTGATGGGCAGCCAGCTCGGTCCCGACCCGGGCGACCACGAGGACAGCTAGAAGAAGATGGCAACGAAAGCCAAGCGGGACTACTACGAGGTCCTCGGTGTCACCCGTGACGCCGGCCTCGCCGAGATCAAGAAGGCCTACCGTCAGCTGGCGGTGAAGTACCACCCCGACCGAAATCCCGAGGACCCGGACGCCCACGAGCGGTTCAAGGAGGCTTCGCAGGCCTACGCCGTGCTGTCCGACGCGGACAAGCGCTCGGCGTATGACCGCTTTGGACACCAGGGGGTCGACGGACAGGCCTTCACCGGCTTTGATCCCAATGCTTTCGGCGACTTCGCGGACATCCTCGGCGACCTGTTCGGATTCGGCTTCGGAGACATCTTCGGCAACCGGCGACGGGGCGCTGGCGGACGCCCGGCTGCGAGGCGGGGCCATGACCTCCAGTACACGCTCAACCTCACGCTCGACGAAGCGGCCCGGGGCGGGGAGCGCTCGGTGCGGATTCCGCGCCTTGAAACCTGTTCGACCTGCGCCGGCAGCGGTGTCGAGCCGGGAACGGAACCGGAGACCTGTACTGCCTGCCGCGGCCAGGGCCAGGTGATGTTCCGACGCGGCTTTCTGACCGTGGCTCAGACCTGCCCGAGCTGCGGCGGCCAGGGGCGAGTGGTCCGTCATCCGTGCGCCGAGTGCCGCGGCGGGGGCCGGGTCGAACGGGAGAACACCCTGCGGGTCAAGGTTCCGCCCGGTGTTGACACCGGTATGCGCCTGCGCCTGGCAGGGGAGGGAGAAGGCGGGACGCTGGGTGGTCCCTCGGGTGATCTCTACGTCGTCATCTCGCTGCAGCCGCACGAGATCTTCGCCCGTGACGGTCGCGACCTCCACCTCGAGGCGCCGATCTCGGTGTTTCAGGCGATGCTTGGCGCCAAGCTCCCGCTTCGGTCGATCCTTGACGAGGAGGCGGTGGCGGAAGTCGACGAAGGTGCGCAGCCGGGCGAGGTGATCCGCCTGCGGGGGCTCGGCATGCCTGACGTTGACGGACGCCGGCGCGGCGATCTGTACGTCCACCTCAAGGTCCAGGTTCCCAAGCGGCTCAAGGCGGACCAGCGCCGGCTGATCGAGCAGGCCGCGGGCCAGGCGCCGGAGGATGGCGAATCCGGGGGCTTCCTGGAAGGTCTGAAACGCTGGGTGGGTTTCGAGAACTGAACGAGGGGAGAGGTCGAGCGATCTGATGACGACCTATCCCAGGGTCAGCGGCCTGATCCCCGACGAGCTCGAGGATCGTCTGGCCGAGCTCCTCACCGACCTCTCGGTGCTCGGTTGCCAGCTCACCCCTGCAGGTGACGGCCTCCAGGCACTCGACGTGTTCCTGTCTTCCGAGCGTGGCGGCGAGGCCACAATCACCGCCCAGCGACTGACGGCGGCTGGGGCGCGGGACGTGTGGTGTGGCGTGCTCGCAGATCAGGACTGGCTCGAGGCCTATCGACGGCAGGTCAGGGCCTTTCCAGTCGGTCGAACCTGGTGGATGGATCCGCACCCGGACTGCCCGACGCCTGCGCCGGCCGGTCGTCTCCGTTTGGCGGTCGAGCCCCGAATGGCCTTCGGCTCCGGCTCCCACGAGTCGACCCAGCTCGTTCTCCATGAGCTCGAGCGGATGGACCTCGCCGGGCGCTCCGTGCTCGACGTAGGTACCGGGTCCGGTGTTCTCGCGCTGGCTGCCGAGCGGCTCGGCGCGATCCCAGTCATCGGTTTCGATCTCGACCCGAATGCGGTGTGGGTGGCGCGTCAAACTGCAACCCAGCAGGAATGGCCTGCTCGGCCGCGGTTCTTCGTCGGGACCGCGCAGGCGCTCTCTCTGCGACGGTTCGACGTGATCCTGTGCAACATGGTGCCCGCTCAGTTTCTCCCCTTAGTGGGCGAGCTTGCGCTGCGTCTCGAGCCCGACGGCACGGCAGTTTTCTCCGGGATCCTGGAGAGCGAGCGACTCACCCTCACGGGCCGGTTTGTCGAGGCCGGCCTCGAGGTCTGCGGACGGACCCAGCTCGACGACTGGACCAGCCTGATGGTCCGACGCTCAGGGGGCTGAGCCGTGGCGTCCGGAGCGTGGCTGCTCGCGGACTCGAGCTCTCTCGTGGTAGGCGCCGTGTGCGCGCTCGACCGGGAAGAGGCCCGTCACCTTGCGTCTGTCCTGCGCCGTCCCGTGGGTTCGTCCGTGGTCCTGGCCGATGGCTGCGGCGCGGTGGCGGACGGCGTCGTGTGCCACGCAGCTCGGGACCGGGTCGAGGTCGAGGTCCTCAGTGTCATGCGCACTCCCAGACCCGCCGGGCCGATGGTTCGCCTCGCGCTCGCCATCCTGCACACTTCAACCATGGACTGGGCCGTTCAGAAGTCGGTCGAGGTCGGAGCAGCAGCTTTCATTCCGGTGATCGCGGAGCGCAGTCAGGGGGGCGCTGCCGACGGATCCCGTCGCCTCGAGCACTGGCGGCGGGTTGCCCGCCAGGCCCTGAAGCAGTGCCGGCGTCCCTGGGGGATGGATGTGACGGATCCGGCAGGGATCGGCGATCTGGGTGGCATCGCCGGTCCCGGGCTCAGAGTGCTCGCCGACCCGGCCGGCAAACCCGTGGTGGACCTCGCGCCGATCGCACGGGATGCGATGCTCTTGGTGGGCCCGGAAGGCGGGTTCAGCGACCTCGAGCTGGGGCGGCTTGATTCGGACGGCTGGCGTCGGGTGGGGCTCGGACCGCACGTGATGCGCGCCGAAACCGCGGCCGTGGTCGGTGTTGCCATGCTCGGGGCAGCGTTGTGTCAGGTGGTGAGACATGCAGGCTAACTGGATCGATTCCCACGCCCACCTCACGATGGTCGCCGCCGACGAAATCGAGGACGTTCTCCATCGGGCCCGAGCGGCAGGTGTGGACGGCGTGCTGGTGCCCGCCACGGGCCCGGACGACCTCGACCTGGCCGTCTCTCTCTCCGAACAACTTCCCGACCGGGTTGTCGCCGCGGTTGGCCTCCACCCCCACGAGGCGATCTGCCTCGACGCGCAGCTCAAGCGGCGGGTAGAGGCCGGGCTCGACCGGCCCGGGGTGGTTGCAGTGGGGGAGATCGGGCTCGACTACCACTACATGATCTCGCCGCGCGAGGACCAGCTGAGCGCCCTCGCGTGGCACCTCGACCTGGCGCTGGATCGCGGCCTGCCGGTGGTGCTCCACAACCGGGACTCGTGGGCGGACCTCGAACCTCTCCTGGCGGCGCGCGCCGGACGCCTGCGCGGAGTGTGCCACTCCTTCACCGAAGGGCCGGAGGCGGTTGCCAGGGTGGCTGAGCTCGGGCTCTTCGTGGGGGTGTCGGGCATGGTCACCTTCAAGGGCGCGGACAACATCCGGGTGATGGTCCGCGCCGTACCCTCGGGTCGCCTACTGGTCGAGACCGATAGTCCCTATCTCGCACCCGTCCCGCACCGAGGACGGCCGAACGAGCCCGCATGGGTCGCGCTCGTTGGCCAGCGCGCCGCGTCAGAGCTCCAGGTTGCGGTCGAGGAGCTTGCCAGACAGACCCAGGATGCGTTTCGAGAGCTGTTCGCACCACCATACGGATTCGCATCCTGAGCAACCGTCAGCACTTCCGAAGCAGGCATTGGCGGCATCTGCCAGCCGAGAGCCGGTGGGATACCTCCCGGCAGCTGCCTGGTGTGACCATTGGCCTGGGGCCGGCATACCGATCCGAGATGGAGGAGGAGCAATGGACCCGTACTACCTGCCCGACCACCTGACACGGTTCGCCGAGGTCGCCGAAGGCAACGGCGAGCTCGCTCGGAAGTTCTTTGAGTACTACGGGTCGGTCTTCGCCGAGGGCGCCCTGAGCCGGCGCGAGAAGGCGCTGATCGCGCTTGCCGTCGCGCACGCGGTGCAGTGTCCCTACTGTATCGACGCCTACTCGCACGAATCGCTCAGTCAGGGAGCCGACCTCGAGCAGATGACCGAGGCTCTGCACGTTGCGACGGCGATCCGCGGGGGCGCCTCGCTGGTTCACGGATTGCAGATGCTCGACCATGTCCACAAGGCCTCGATGTGACGGCTCTCGGTGAGGTGCAGTGATGAGCGATGCCCGCGAGCTTCCGCTGGTCGATGCCGGACCCGATCCCGAGATCGCGCGGCCGGAGGCAGGTCCGCGGCGAACAACCTCTCTTCACGCCCGGCACTCTTCGTTGGCATCGCCAGTGGCTCAGGTCGGTTTGCTGGAGGGTCTCGACCTTTCGGCGCTGCCTTTCAGGGGCGACTTTCTCAGGGCGGTGCACTCGGGCGGCTGCGGCGAGCTGCGCGCCGATGCGATCGAGATCTTCCAGATCAACCTCGGCAAGCTCTGCAACATGACCTGTCGACATTGCCATGTGGATGCCGGTCCCGACCGCTGGTCCGAGGTCATGGACCGCCCGACGGTGGATTCGTGCCTTGCGGCACTCGACCGCACCAGGGCGTCGACCGTCGACCTGACCGGCGGTGCTCCGGAACTCAATCCCCACTTCCGATACTTGGTCGACGCCTGCGTGGAGCGCGGACTGCGGGTGTTGGATCGCTGCAACCTGACCGTGCTGCTCCTGCCGCGATGCCAGGACCTACCCGACTGGCTGGCCGCACGCGGCGTGGAAGTGGTCTGTTCGCTGCCGCACTTCAGGCAGCGCAACACCGACGCCCAACGAGGTGACGGCAGCTTCACCAGATCGATCGAGGCCCTTCGCAGGCTCAACGCCGCCGGCTACGGGCAAGGTCGTTCCGACCAGAGCTTGACGCTGGTCGTGAACCCGGTCGGCGCCTACCTGGCCGGAGACCAGGCGACCCTGAAACGGGAGTGGCGGGACGGCCTCGCTCGCAGCCACGGGATCACCTTCGATCGGCTCATCGCGCTCAACAACATGCCGATCGCCCGCTACCTCGAGTGGCTCGAGGAGAGCGGCAATCTCGGGTCGTACATGGCGCTGCTGCTCCGTTCGTTCAATCCGGGCACCGTGCGTGGTCTGATGTGCCGCAACACACTCTCGGTGTCATGGGATGGCCGGATCTTCGACTGCGACTTCAATCAGATGCTGGACCTGCCGAGTCTGCCGAGCGGAGGCGCGACGCCACACGTGAGCGACCTTGACACGGCCCGCTTCGAGGGCCGGCCGGTGGTCGTGGGCCGTCACTGCTTCGGGTGCACCGCAGGCGCCGGCAGCTCCTGCGGGGGCGCGCTCGACTAGCCCGCACTATTCACCAGACTTCTCCTGCGACCGGCGATGCGCCGCACTCAGCGGTGCTTTCTCACCTCGGGGTGCTCAACGTACTGTCAAGTACGCTTCCGCGCCCCTCGGCTCGAAAACCCCACTGCGCACGCCACCTCGCCGGTCTCGCGACGCAACTCGCCGGAGGCGAGTCGCTGATGGTGGCAGGGGCGGGTGTGAGCAACCCAGGTGAATAATGCGGGCTAGGCGTCGCGGACGACCGCCGTCCGCACGCCCGAGCGCGTCGCAAGGCGGTCCCTGGTGGTCGTCAGCATGAGGTACAGGCTCGGCACAACGAACAAGGTCAGCGCCGTGGAGACCAGCAGACCGCCGATCACGGTGACCGCGAGCGGAGCCATCAGCTCGGCGCCTTCTGCCGGGTTGAAGGCAAGCGGCAGCATGCCGATGACGGTCGTCGACACGGTCATGAGGATTGGGCGCAGACGCAGCGGTGCCGCCTGCAGGACGGCGTCGCGGCGGGTCGGGGCGCCAAGGCGGCGACGGATTTCGATGTACTCGACGAGCAGGATGCCGTTGTTGACCACGATGCCGGCGAGAAGGATCAACCCCAGCATGACCGGCGCCGAGACGGGAAGACCGGTGACGGCGAGGGCGGAGACCACGCCGATGATCGCGAGCGGGATCGCGATCATGATCACCAGGGGGTCGACCAGCGACTCATACTGGACGGCCATGACGGAGAACACCAGGAAGACGGCGAGGGCAATTGCGGTGAGCTGTGCGCGACGCCCCTCGCGGATGGCCTCCTCCTGGCCCCCGTAGCGTACCGTGTAACCTTCCGGAAGAGGGTGCTCGGCCACCACTCGGCGGACCGCAGCGGTCGCCTCGCTGACGGACCAGACCTGCGGCAGCACCGAGGCGGTGACCTTGGCGACCCGGTTCTGGTTCTCGCGCTCCACGGACTGCGGGGCGAGACCCTCGCTGACGTCGGCGACGTCGCGCAGGCGGATCGGTGCACCGCTCGAGGGGAACAGCGGCAGGTCGGCAAGGTCGGCTGCGGTCCGGACCCGGTCGCGGTCGAATCGGACGCGGATGTCGAACTCGCGGTCGCCCTCGGTCAGACGGGTCGGGACCGACCCACCGACGGCGGTCTGCACGGTCCGTCCGACCTCGCCGACGTCGAGGCCAAGATCGGCGGCGCGGCGGCGATCGAGCTCGACACGGACCTCGGGTGAGGTCTCCTCGTAGGAGGACTCGATGCTCGACAGCCCTCTGAGCGTCTGGAGGTGGCTGCCGAGGTCGAGCCCGATCCGGCGCAGCTCGCCGAGGTCGGGGCCGAAGACCTTGACCTCAATGTCCTCGGTGCCGGTCGAGGTCCGCAAGCCGCGGATGCGCGGTGGCCGGATGCGGACCTCGGCGTTGGTGAGCTCGGGAACGCGAGCCAGGGCATCCTGTGCCAGCAGCAGCCAGTCGGTCGCTGACATGGCGCGCCGGCTGCGCGGCTCAAGCTCCACGTTGAGCGAGATTCGGGTCGGGTTGAAGGAGGTGCTTCGGCCCCACACGAAACCGCCGGAGGCGCTGAACACATGCACGACGTGTGGCAGCGCGCTGATCGCTTCCTCGCTTGCGCGGCCGGCCGTGACGGTTACGTCGAGCGGCGTCTCGGACGGCATCCGGATGTAGACGGTGAGGCGCCCGTCGTCGACCGGAGGCAGGAACTCCTCACCGAGGTGTCCGAACCCCCAGACCGAGACGGCGAACGCCGCCATCGCTCCGGCGAGCACCCAGCCGCGTCGGTCGAGAACATGGGGTAGGACGCTGCGGTAGAGCGACTCCATTCGACTCACGAGGGCCGGAACGATCTGCAAGGGTCTGAAGCGCTCGAGGCGGGAGGTAGAACCCCCACGGAAGAGCTGCGCGGAGAGCATGGGGACGAGCGTGAGTGCGACCACGAGCGAAGTGAGGATCGCGAACGAGATGGTCAGCAGGAGCTCGTTGAAGAGCAGGGCGGTCAGCCCGCCGATGAGAAAGAACGGAACCACCGCCGCGAGGTTGGTCATGGTCGAGGCGGTCACCGCCGAGGCGACCTCGCCTGCGCCCTCGTGAGCGGCCTCGATGGCGTCGGGTTGCTGGCGCTGGTGGCGGTCCACGTTCTCGAGCATGACGATGGCGTTGTCGACCAGCATCCCGATGCCGAGCGCGAGCCCGCCGAGCGACATGATGTTCAGGGTGAGGTCACCGACGCCCATCAAGGCGACGCACCCGAGAAGCGCGATAGGGATCGATGTGCCGATGATCAGGGTGCGACGCCATGAGCGCAGGAACAGGAAGACGACGAGCATCGCGAGCCCGCCGCCGACGAGCGCGGCAGAGGCCACGCCGGAGACCGCTGAGCGGACGTAGAACGCCTGATCCTGGATCGTCCGAGAGGTGAGATCGGGTGGAAAGAAGCCGTCCCGGTGGAGGCTGTCGAGAACCCGCTCGCAGCCGTCGACGACGCGCACGGTGTTGGCGTCGGGCTGCTTCGAGATGGCGACTTGAACCGCTGCCTGTCCATCCATGCGGGTGACGACCCGCTCGTCGTTGAACCCGTCGACGACCTCGGCGACATCCGACAGTGAAATGTCGCCCCGACCGGGCAGTGGAACTCGCGTCGCCCGGATGTCGTCGACGCTGCGGAACTTCCCGGTTGTCTTGGAAAGCACCTCGCGGCCCGCCGAACGGAGACGACCGGCAGCGATGTCCTGGTTCTCCTGGCGCAGGCGAGAGAGCAGCTCGGAGACGGTGAGGCGATAGGAGCGCAGGCGCTCAGGATCGACCACAACCTGGATCTCGCGGTCGAGGCCGCCGGCGACGTCCACCGACGCGACGCCCGCGACGGTGAGGAGCTGAGGTGCAAGCTGGTCCTCACACCAGCGCTTCAGCCACGCCTGATCCCGTGTGGGTGACGAGACGGCAAACTGGAGGACCGGGATCTGAGAGGGGTCGAACTTGAAGATGACGGGAGGATCGGCCTCCTCGGGCAGTGCGCCCCGCGCCTGGTCGAGCTTGGTCGAAGCGTCGCGCAGGGCGACGTCGATGTCGGTGCCGTAGGAAAAGTGGAGGTTGACTCCGGTGCGACCCACACTGGACTCAGACTCGACGAGTGTCGCGTTTTCCGTGGTCGCGAGCCGCGACTCGAGTACCTTGGCGACGGTCTGCTCCATCACCTCGGGATCGACGCCCTCGTTGGAGACCGAGGCGCGGATCTGCGGGTAGATGATGCGCGGTAAGAGATCGACGGCGAGGCGCCCGATCATCGACACGCCGACGACGCAGATCGCCAACGAGATGATCGACGTTCCGACCGGGTGGCTGATCGCCCAGTGGACGAGGCCGCGGCGTTCGTCGGCGCTCATGCGCCCGTTCCCTGGACCGCGGCGGGCGTGCGATTCGGCATCCGTTCGATCGGCGTGCCGTCGCGCAGGCCCGATCGACCCTCGGTGATCAGCTCGTCGCCCGCGGCCAGGCCGGACTCGATGACGACGCCGTTGTCAAGCTGCCACCCGAGTTTGACTGGACGCATGATGGCGTGGTCGCCGTCCGCAACCCACACGAAGGTAGGAGTCTCGGAACCGCGCTGGACCGCGTCCTCGGGGATCATCACGCTCGAGGGCCGTCGTTCGAGCACGAGGTGAGCTCGAGCGAGGAAACCTATCCGAACCTTGGGTGGCACGTCGTCGACCTGCAACTCGACCGTCACCTGACGCGAGGCTGAGTCTGCAGACGGGAAGATGCGGGTGACGTGGGCCGCGAGCTCGAGATTGGGAAGCGCGTCGACGGTCACGCGCGCGGAGTTGCCGGGCGCGATGTGGACCACCTCGAGCTCGGACACCGGAACGCGGAGCAGCAGACCGCGTCCAGACGCGAGCTCGAGCAGCGGCGATCTGGGCGAGGCCAGGTCGCCCACCTCGACATGACGGGCGACGACGATGCCGTCGACCGGCGAGCCGATCCGAGTGAAGCCGAGCCTCGTCTTGAGCACCTCGCTGCGGGCCTCCGCGATTCGGGCGGCAGCACGTGATGTGTCCTCCTCCGCCGCCGACAGAAGTCCGCTCGCCCGCAGCGCCTGGGTTCGCCGCCACCGGGCCTGCGCCTCCTCGGTCGAGGCCTCAGCCTCGGCAAGCTGCGCCCGGAGCTGACGATCGTCGAGCTGCACCAACAGCTCGCCAGCCCGGACAGCATCACCTTCGCGGACCAGGACCTTGTTGACGACGCCCTCCTCCTGGGCCGCAACGGAGACCCGGGCGACCGGCTGGAGCGTGCCCACCGCGGTCAAGGTGCGCTCTGCGAGGGAGGTCGAAACCGCGACCGTACGGACCTGCCGGACTTCGGCCGCCGGTGCAGGTTCGCTCGGCGGCGCCGCACAGGCCGCCGCCAGCATGCAGCTTGCGACCGCCATCCAGACAAAGCGGGTCATCAACCCTCCGTTCCTCGCGACGATGCTGAGGTCAGTGGCCATCCGCCTCACTCCTTCAGCGCCGCCATCGACGGGATTGTTCCCAGAGGCGCGCGAGAGGCGCCCTCCGGCATTCACTTGACAGCTTTGCAAACCCCGATCAGGGTTGGGCCGCCGCAGCCCCGAGATGATACGCCGGGGGGGGTCTCGTGTCACTCTCAGCAGCGATGGCACTGAGACCAGCCAGTCCGTCAGGCGCCCTCGCGACGTGACCTGGTGAGAAGTGCAGGCTAGAGTGGCGAAATGACGCTCGGACGACGATGGCGTTTCCCAGCGATTGCTCTCGCCATGCTGAGTTTCGTGGGCTGTCAGGATCGTTCGCTGCGCCGGGGAGGTCTCGACGAGATCGTCCGCTCGGGTCGTTTGCGGGTCGTGGTTCGACCTGGGTTCCTGCGATACGCGGTCCCCGTGTCCGGCGGGACCTCAGAGCACGCGCTGCTCCTGCAGCTGGCGGCGCGACTCCACGTCAGCCTGCAGCTGATCGAAGCCGGTCGGTCGGACCAGCTTCTCGCGGAGGTTGCTCTGGGCAGGGCGGACCTCGCGGTGGCCCGGTACGCTCCTGCCGCGCTGCGCGGAAGCGACCTGACAGCGACCGCCGCGGTCGATTGGGTGGAGGACGAGCTGGTCGCCTCCGAGAGGTCGCCGGTACGAGGGTTCGACAACCTCGCAGGACGTTCCCTCCACCTGCACCAGTCGGACGCCGACTGGCAGCTGCCGGAGTCGTTGGGGGGCTCCGACGGCGCACCCACGCTGGTACCGGTACCGGAGGAGGTGCCGTTGGAGAGCATCCTCGAGAGGGTCCGCTCGGGGCGGTACGGGCTCACGATCGTGGACTCCGGGCTTGTCGATCTTCTCGGCGCGCGCAACGGTCTGCGTGTGATCGGTCCTGCGGCGGAGCGACGGCCGCTGGTGTGGGCGGTTCGGGCCTCCAACCCGAAGTTGCTCGCTGCGGTCAACGACTTCTTGTTCGCCGAGCAGGTCCTCGCGCGGAGCAGCACGACGGCAGCCTGTCGGGATCTTGAGGAGATCCGCAGGGTCGGGGTCCTGCGTCTGGTGACGCGCAACTCGCCGACCACGTGCACGGTCGAGAGCGGGGGTCTTGAGGGCTTTGAGTACGACCTCGCAGTCAGCCTCGGGCGCCGGCTGAGGCTGCGTCTGGAGCTCGCGATCCCACCGCCGGGCATCGAGCCCCTGGATTGGCTCGAAGCCGGCCACGGCGATCTCGCTGCGCTGCACGAGCCGCTCGACCCTGCTCGCCAGGGTTGCTTCCTGACCAGCCGTAGCTACCGTGAGGTCGATCTCGTCGCCGTTGTCCGGGAGGACAAAGCGGCCTTGGGTGCGGTGGAGGACCTCGGCGGCGAGCGTGTTGCCGCGAGCGCGGCGGTCGCCGCGTGGTGCCGGCTGCTGCCGTTGCCAGAACCGATGGACATTGTGCCGATGCGGGCCGGAGCAGACGCCCTGACCGCCCTGTCGCTGGTCAGTCGGGGCGATGCGGACGTCGCGGTCGTGGACGAGGACACCGCCCGGATCGAGCTCGCCGCACGGAACGGCCTCACGCTCGGCCCGAGAGTCGTCCCCTCGGTGCCGCTGACCTGGGTGGTCAACCCTTCGAGCCCACGCCTTCGCAGTGTGGTAGACGGCTTCCTGATCTGGGGTCTGAGCGAGGGCCTGGTGGCGGAGCTGGCGCTCAGCGAGCTCGTGCCCGGACATCGCTGGACGCCGCCACGTGCGCCTCAGGTCGCAGCCGGGGCGCTGTCTCCCTTTGACAGCCGTCTACGCGCGTCGGCTCGCGAGCACGGCATGGACTGGCGGCTGGTTGCCTCGGTCATGTATGAGGAGTCCCGGTTCGATCCTGAGGCCACCGGCCCGGGCGGTTCGGCCGGGTTGTTCCAGCTGATGCCGTTCACCTGGCGCGAGCTCGGCATCGAGGACCCGCACGAACCCGCCCCTGCAATCGAAGGGGGGACGACGTACCTGAGGCAGCTCATGGACCAGTTTGCAGATGCACCCGTCGCGGACCGCGTGGCGATGGCCATCGCCGCTTTCAACGTCGGACCGCGGCACGTGTCCGATGCGCGGAGCCTCGCTCGCGAAATGGGGCTTGATCCCGACCGCTGGAGCGGCAACGTCGAAACGGCGCTCGTGCTGCTCGACGACCCCGAGGTCGCACGCCGGTTCCCCGCGGGCATCTGCCGCTGTCGCCGCGCGGCGACGTACACGCGCCGCATTCTCCGCCGATATCGCGCCTACACCGAGCAGTTCCCGCCGAGCTGAACCACAGGATTGAACCACAGAGAGACAGATGCACAGAGGTTGTGATTTTCACCTCTGTGACTTGTGTCTCGGTGTCTCCGTGTCTCTGTGGTTTGTTCTCTACCCGCCGAGGGCGCCGGCAAGGTTGGGCGGCGTTGGGCTGTCCTCGACGATGAACACGTGGCAGGTCTCGCAGTCCTGCGGGATGACGTGCTTGCCGTCCGCGGTCGCCATCTCGTCGTCATGGCACCGCCAACAACCGGGTGAGTCTTCGTGTCCGATGTCGTTCGGGTGCGTCGTCCAGTTGGTGTCCATCTGCGGAAATACGATGCTGCCGTAGACCTCTGCGGCCTGATCAGCGGCACCGGGCACGAGCGCCGGATTGGCGCCGGTTTCGGGTCCGGAGGTGTCGCCCTCGCGGTAGGCGCTCAGAACCGCCTCCCGGACCGCGGCCATACCTCCCTCGCGGGTGGCGTAGCTGCCTTTGATCGCCTCGACCGCGACCTTCTTGAAGTTGGGGAGGGCACGCAGCTCGGGGTGGTTCTCGAGCACGTAGTCCATGGCCTTGTCGGGGGTCGGAAACTGGTGCGTGGGCCGATTGTGGCAGTCGATACAGTCCATCACACGGGCTTGGGCGTCGAGCTCCGCTGGCGGCGGCAGCTTGGCGTCGGGGCGTGAGTAGGTCCGAGTGGTGCCGTCTGGAAGGCGCAGTTCGACCCACGCGATTTCCTGGCGTTGCGAGTCGGAGGCGAAATAGCGAATCCGGTTGTCGGCCTCGATGTGCCACCAGTGGATACCGCCGTGCTGGCCGGCATCGAGGCTTCCGCCCCCGGTCTTCAGCAGCATCGCGGAGTATGCGGGCGTGTTGGCCTTGTCCTCGGAGAACCGGGCGAGCATGACCAGTTTGTCCCCGTGGTGCTTGGTCGGCCAGTGGCACTGCTCGCACGTCTCGCGGGCGGGGCGCAGGTTCCGCAGAGGGGTCGTGATCGGCCGGTGGTAGGTGCCCAGGGCCGTGTACCAGACCTGGCGCAGGCCGTCCAGCTTGGACTTCACGAACCACGAGGCGCCGGGACCGATGTGGCAGTCGACGCAGGCGACGCGTGAGTGGGGTGACTCCTGGTAGGCCGTGTATTCGGGCTGCATCACGGTGTGGCACGTCGTGCCACAGAACGACACCGTCTCCATCTCGTGGACGGCGAAGAACGAGCTCGCGCCGATGAGCGTGCCGTTGAGTGCGGTGAGCGCGATGATGGTCCACATGACGCGCCGCAGCGCGGGATCGTTGAAGTCGAGCCGGGGAAAGGTCTCCATCTCCGCGGCGGTCGCACCGGCGGCAATCAGCTTGCGGCGTCGTCGCCACATGCCGATCGGAATCAGGACCAGGCCGAACACGAAGATCGCTGGGAGCACCAGGTACGCGAAGATCCCGATGTACGGGTTGCGGATCCCGCCGAAGGCCTGCATGGCGATGAAACCGAGCAGCATCAGGCCCGAAAGGGTCGTCAGCACGACTCCGGCAATGGTCAGGGCGTTGTTGGCAAAATTGACCAGGCGCGCGACTGCACCGCGACGCCAATCGAAGCTCGGTGTCATCCGGTTCCCTCCTCAGACGGAGCAGGCGCGCAGTCCCGCTCAGATCCCGTTGCGCTGGAACATGTCGCGCAAGGACAGCAGGACCTTGGCGAAGTTGCTCTCTTTCAGGAAGTCCTGGAGCTGATCCCGGGCGATTCCGCCGTTCATCTTGTCCTCGACCTTGGAAATAATCTCGTAGAAGTCCGACAGCGGCTTCAGCCCGAGCTTCGAGATGTTCTGTTCGTACCACGGGTGGACGCAGACCTGGTTCCAGGCCGCCGTTGCGGGCGGAATGTCGCTCGTCCACAGCCCCTCCGCCACCGTAGTCACCTCGCGGTAGAGGGAGCGCAGAATCGCCTTGGTGTCGTTCTCCTCGAGCTGTGACTGCAGGGACCGCTTGCTCTCTGGCTGAGGCACCGGCTCCGCAGCGGCCACCGCGCTGCGGGCGCCCGGTCTGGTCGGGGGCCTGGGAGGTGCCGGAGAGTGAGACGACGAGAGCGGCACGAAGGCAGAGCGTGACGGCGGGCGCGACTCTTTGTGGTCGGACCTTCGATCAGTCTCTGGCTCATCCGCGGCCGGAGCCGTCTCGTCCTGGGCCTCGGATTCGACCTCCGTCTCGGTCTCGGCAGCTTCAGATACGCCGCCAGAAGACTGCGATGACGCCGGGTTTTCGGCCACCTCGGCCCTGGCGCCCGTCGCCTCGCTCGCAGTGGCCTCCTCGTCTGCGTCGGTCTTCGTCGTCCCTGCGGCCGATGCCGCGGCCTCCTGCTCCTGTGCCTTGACCTGATCCAGGGCCTTGCGGAAGCGGCTGTGGAACGTGGTGAGAAAGCCGAGCTCGGCCTCGCTGATCGGCCGGGTCATCGCGAGTTTCTGGCGCATCACCTCGAGCTCGAGGAAGCGCGCGTGGAGGAGGGCCGTGTTCGGGGCGAGGCGTCGCAGTGGGGGCACCAGGTTCGTGTTGTGTTCGAGGATCTCGAGGATGTCTGCGAAGCTCGCGAAGTCGATCAGCTGCTGGTACTCGCTTTCGTACCAGTCGATCGCCTTCTCCTTCTCCTTGCGCTCGATGAGACGGTCGAGCACGGCCTGAGGAAGACCCGTCCGATACCAGAGCTTGCCCTGGTTGAGTTCGAGCTCCTGACGGACCGTCGTGCGAAGGTCGTTAAGAATCTCGGTGACTACGCGGTAGGCGTCGAGGTTTTGCTGCAGCCAATCCATGAACACTTCCTCTGGCGCGCGACGGCTAGATGTCGATCGGACTGCATGCCAGGAATCGAGGTTACCATGGTGATCGAGGGAAGTGTAGCGTCGTGGCAGGTGTCCATGGTCAAAGGCGAGGCGCATCCGGGGGTGAGATGTCCACATCTGCATCCGGGTTGCGGCGCGATCTCGCGGTTATGCTCCCTTCCGGGAAGCTCGAGTGCCAAGCCTGTGCCCACCGCTGCAAGCTGGGCGAGGGACGCAGGGGGGTCTGCTTGGTGCGCTCTCGCGAGGGAGAGTCTTTGCGGGTTCCGTGGGGCTGCGTCGCAGGGCTGGCGATCGATCCGATCGAAAAGAAGCCCTTCTTCCACGTTCTCCCTGGAGCACGAGCCCTGTCTTTCGGGATGCTCGGCTGCGACCTCCACTGCGCCTATTGCCAGAACTGGCTGACCTCGCAGAGCCTGCGTGACGAGAAGTCAGCGACGCGGACGCACCCAGCGGAGCCGAGCGAGCTGGTTGCAACCGCGCTCGAACGAGGCTGCCGAGCGGTGGTGTCGACCTACAACGAGCCCCTCATTACCGCAGAATGGGCTGTCGAGGTCTTCCGACACGCGCGAGAAGCGGGATTGATCACCGGCTTCGTCTCCAACGGGCATGCGACGCCCGAGGTGCTGGCCTACCTGCGGCCGGTGACGGACCTGTACAAGGTCGACTTGAAGAGCTTCAGGGAGGCATCGTACCGGTCGCTCGGCGGACGGCTCCAGGCCGTGCTCGACTCCATCGTTGAGCTGCACCGGCTCGGGTTTTGGGTCGAAGTGGTCACGCTGGTGGTACCTGGGTTCAACGACGACGACGCAGAGCTCGCTGACATCGCGGGTTTCCTTGCGGCGGTGTCCCTCGACATCCCGTGGCACGTGACTGCGTTCCACCCCGATTACCGCATGGCCGACCGTGGACAGACCCCGATCGCGACCTTGCAACGGGCTCGGCGCATCGGTCGTGCGAGCGGGTTGCGCTATCTCTACTGCGGGAATGTGCCGGGGGCACTCGAGGGTGGCGAGGACACGGTCTGTCCGACCTGCAACGCGGTCCTCGTCCGCAGAAGTGGGTTCTCGGTGATAGACAATCGCCTCGGGGCCAGTGGACGGTGTCCGGAGTGCGGCGTCGAGATCGCCGGCCGCTGGTGAGGCCTGGGGCCGGTTCGGACACTCGGAGGGAATGTGGAGCTCGCCGAGATCCGTGATCTGCTGCAGCGGGCGCGAACGATTGCGGTGGTTGGCTGCTCCCCTCGTCCCGAGAGAGATTCGCACCGCGTCGCGTCCTATCTGCAGCGTGAGGGCTACCGGATCATCCCCGTCAACCCGGGTCATGACCGGATCCTCGGTGAGCGGTGCTATGCGTCCCTCGATGCGGTTCCCGTGGACGTTTGGATTGATGTCGTCAACATCTTTCGACGTTCCCAGCACGTGCCAGAGGTTGTCGAGGCCGCCATCCGTCGAGGGCTGCGAACGGTGTGGCTTCAGCTCGGGTGCTCCAACTCGGCGGCACAGGCGCGTGCCGCGGCCCACGGTATGAGGGTCGTGGCGGAGCGCTGCATCATGGTCGATCACGCACGGCTCCTGCAGCGGTGAAGATGCCGAAGGTCAACGGTTTGTCGGAGTTGCAGATCTCAAGATGAGACGAGTTCTCTAGCTTGCGATTTTCTTCACATGCGGATAAAGTTATGCATCGAGGAGGTCGGGGGGAATGACTCGACGGATCACATCTCAACTCCCAGCGACCGGGCGAGATCGGACCGGTTACGGTCTGGCGGTGATCGGTCTGCTGTTTCTCGCGATGACGGGGATGGCATTCGGGCAGGAGAATGCCGACTGCTTGACCTGCCACGAAGATCAAACGGCGACCGGAACCCGGAACGGTAAAGAGATCTCCGTTTTCGTCGACCCGGCGGCATTCGCGCGGTCGGTCCACAGTGGGTTTGCCTGCATCGACTGCCACGCCGACCTCGAGGGCGTCGAGCTGCCGCACGCCGAAGTTCTCCAGCCGGTGGATTGCGCCTCGTGCCACGACGACGTCGCCGCGGAGCACGCGCAGGGACCCCATGGCAAGTGGCCGAAGGTGCCGGGTTCTCCGTCGGCTGCGTGCGAGCGCTGCCACGGTGTGCATGATGTCCTCCCGCCAAAGGCACCGGACTCGCCGGTCAACAGGGACCGGGTGGATGCCCTGTGCGGAACCTGCCACGTCCGTGAGCTGACTGCGGTCAAGATGAGCGCCCACTTCGGTGTCGCAGACGGACCGCCTGCCGCGAGCTGTGTCGACTGCCACCGAGGGCACTCGGTGACCGCGCCGGCGGATCCGATCCGGCAGCTCGACACCTGTGGCCCCTGCCATGCCGAGCAGGCGAGAGGACACCGGCGCAGCCTGCACGGTCGAGCGGCTGTGAAGGGCGAGCCGCTCGCGCCGAGCTGCGTGACCTGCCACAGCAATCACGCGATTCTCCGGCACACCAACGAGAAGTCGCCGACCTACGTCACCAACATTCCGCTCCTGTGCGGCCGCTGCCACCGCGAAGGCACCGCGGTCACCAAGGAATACGACATCCCGCAGGACCGGATCCTCGAGAACTTCTCGATGTCGGTCCACGGCCAGGGCCTGTACAAGATGGGCCTGACGGTCACCGCGGTGTGCACCTCGTGTCACACATCGCACGACATCCTTGACCACAACAACCCCGAGTCGAGTATCAATCGGGCCAACGTCGCCAAGACCTGCATGAAGTGCCACGCCCGGATCGAACAGGTCCACGTGAAGGTGATCGAGGGTCGGCTGTGGGAGAAGGAACCGCACAAGATCCCGTCCTGCGTCGAGTGTCACCAGCCGCACAAGATCCGCCGTGTGACCGTTGACAGCCTTGGCGGCGCGGCCAACCGGGACTGCATGCGCTGCCATGGCAAAACGGACCTGACCATGGTCCGTGGCGGCGAGACGATCTCGCTCTATGTGGATCCCGAGGCCTACGACCTCTCGATGCACGCACGGGTGGCCTGCGCCCAGTGCCACAACGAGGTCACCGTCGGTCATCCGGAGCGGGCCTGCGCGACCATCAAACACAAGGTCGACTGCAGCATTTGCCATGCCGAGCAGGTCCAGGAGCAGGAGCTCTCCAAGCACGGACGCCTCGCGGCCGAGGGCGACACGCAGGTTCCGACGTGCCTGACGTGCCACGACAAGCACGCGACCCAGAGCCACCTCCTGCCGACGGCCCCGACCTTCTCGCGCAACGTGCCGAAGCTCTGTGGACAGTGCCACGCAGCGGGAGGCGTCGCCGCTGCGCGAATCACCGCCGATGTACCCGACATCGTCGAGAGCTACCTCAAATCAGCCCATGGCAAGGGTTTGATGGAGAGCGGTCTGGTGGTGTCGGCGAGCTGCATCGACTGCCACACCGCCCACAAGGCGCTGCCCCCAGACGACCCCAACTCCTCGGTCAACAGGGCCAACCTCTCCGACACCTGTGGGGCCTGCCACAGGGGAATCGAGGAGCAGTTCAAGACCAGCATCCACTGGCCTGGCAACGTCGTCACCACGAAGAAGCTGCCAGTGTGCGAGGACTGCCACACGTCGCACTCGATCGGGCGCGTCGACACCTCAGACTTCCGTTTCGCGATGATGAACCAGTGCGGCCGCTGCCACGAGGACTACGCGAAGACCTTTTTCGAAACCTACCATGGCAAGGTCACCCAACTGGGCTCGCCGGGCGCGGCCAAGTGCTACGATTGCCACGGGACCCACAACATCCTGCCGGTCGAGGACCCCAACTCGACGTTGAGCCACCGCAACGTGGTCGACACCTGTGCCAAGTGCCACCCCGGCGCTCAGCGGCAGTTCGCCGGCTACCTCACCCACGCCACCCACCACGAACCGGAGAAGTACCCGTTCCTGTTCTACTCGTTCTGGTTCATGACCCTGCTCCTGGTCGGAACGCTGACCTTCTTCCTTTTCCACACCTGCCTGTGGCTGTTCCGCCTGTGGCGGACCCGCGACCAGTGGCGGGTCCACAAGAACGGCAAGGCGGAGCGCTACTACCTGAGGTTCACCCGCAAGCAGCGCGCGATGCACCTGGTGATGCTGCTCAGCTTCTTCACCCTCGCACTGACCGGGATGACGCTCAAGTTCTCCTACATGTCGTGGGCGCACGCCCTGTCGAGAGCTCTCGGCGGGTTCGACACCATGGGAACGCTGCACCGGTTCGGTGCGGTCACCCTGATGGCGCTGTTCGCGTACCACATCCGCGACGTCTTCAAGGCCAAGGGTCGCTCCGGCAAGAGCTGGTTCAAGTTCATCTTCGGGACCAGCTCGCTGATGTTCAACTTCGACGACGTCAAGCAGTTCTGGAAGAGCACGAAGTGGTTCATCGGACGTGGTCCGCGACCGGAGTACGGGCGCTTCACCTACTGGGAGAAGTTCGACTACTTCGCGGTGTTCTGGGGCGTGTTCGTGATTGGCTCAACTGGACTGCTGCTCTGGTTCCCGGAGTTCTTCACCCGCTTCCTGCCGGGCTGGGCGATCAACGTCGCCACCATCATCCACAGCGACGAGGCGCTGCTCGCAGTCGGTTTCATCTTCACGATCCACTTCTTCAACACGCACTTCCGTCCCGACAAGTTCCCAATGGATCCGGTGATCTTCACCGGTCGCGTCTCGCTCGAGGAGCTCAAGCACGACAAGCCCGCCGAGTATGACGAGTTTGTCGAGCAGGCCTCCGACGAGGAGCGGGCGAAGCGGGTCGTTGGACCTGCCGCACCCAAGGTCGAGCGGCTTTTCCGGATCTTCGGCTTCACAGCCCTTGGCATCGGGCTGACACTGATCTTCCTGATCGTGTACGCGATGCTGTTCGGCTACCGTTGATCCGGAGAATGCGGCACGGTGAAAGAGGGGAGGCGGTCGCGCCACACTGCGATCACTCCGCCGACGGCGAATGGACAGTGGCGCCAGTTGAATCTCAGATTGAGAATTCTTCGCGTCAGGGGTACCCTGACGGAGGCACCCGCAACGGCACGATGGCACCACACACCGGGAAGGTTGGAAGGGGACCATGACCAGGATTCTCGGTTTCTACGAATCGACGCTGGGCAAGAAGTGGTTGATGGCGGCGACCGGCATCATTCTCTTTCTCTTTGTGGTGGTTCACATGCTCGGCAACCTCCAGCTCTACCTCGGGGCGGAGCAGCTCAACCATTATGCCGAGCTGCTGCGCAAGAACCCTGCGTTGCTCTGGATCGCGCGCTCGGTGCTGCTGTTCTGCGTGACGGTCCACATCATCGCTGCGGTCCAGGTGTGGCTGCGCAGCCGCGCCAGCCGGCCGGTGCGCTACCGGGTCTTTCGACCACCGGCGGTTGACTACGCGGCACGGACGATGGCATGGAGCGGTCCGATCATCGCCGCGTTCGTGGTCTTCCACATTCTCGATCTGACGGTCGGCACCGTGCACCCCGGCTTCATTCGCGGGGACGTCTACCACAACGTCGTCACGGGGTTCCAGAACCCGTGGGTGGCGGGCTTCTACATTCTCGCCAATGGGCTGCTCGCCATGCATCTCTACCACGGTCTGTGGAGCCTGTTCCAGACCTTCGGCTGGGACCACCCCACGCTCAACCCGTGGCGGCGTCGTGCCGCGGTCCTGTTCGCCGTAGCCATCGGGGCCGGCAACATCTCCATGCCGCTCGCCGTGCTGACCGGCGTCGTGCACCTGTGAGGAGGAACGGCCAATGAAGCTCGACGCCCGCATTCCGTCCGGTCCCCTCGCAGAGAAGTGGAACCGGCGTCGTCGCGACCTCAAGCTGGTCAGCCCGGCGAACAAGCGGAAGCGCACGATCCTGGTGGTCGGGACCGGGCTCGCCGGAGCTTCCGCCGCCGCCTCCCTCGGTGAGCTCGGCTACCGGGTCGAGGCGTTCTGCTACCAGGACAGCGCCCGGCGCGCCCACTCGATCGCCGCACAGGGCGGCATCAACGCCGCGAAGAACTACCAGAACGATGGCGACACCGTGTACCGGCTGTTCTACGACACCGTCAAGGGCGGCGACTTCCGATCGCGCGAGGCGAACGTCTATCGGCTCGCTGAGCTGAGCGTGAACATCATCGACCAGGCCGTCGCCCAGGGTGTTCCGTTCGCACGGGAGTACTCCGGCTACCTCGCGAACCGCTCGTTCGGAGGGGCCCAGGTGTCGCGGACCTTCTACGCCCGTGGTCAGACCGGTCAGCAGCTCCTCCTGGGAGCGTACTCGGCACTGTCGGCCCAGGTCGCGGCGGGGACGGTCCGCGTCCACCCTCGCACCGAGATGCTCGACCTGATCGTGATCGACGGGCACGCGCGTGGCATCGTTACCCGCGACATGGTGACCGGGGAGGTGAGCTCGTGGCTGGGCGACGCGGTGCTGCTCGCCACCGGCGGCTACTCAAACGTCTTCTTCCTGTCGACGAACGCCAAGGGGTGCAATGCGACCGCCCTGTGGCGTTGCCATCGCCGCGGAGCGGGGTTCGCCAACCCGTGTTACACCCAGATCCACCCCACTTGCATACCGCAGGCCGGCGAATACCAGTCGAAGCTCACCCTGATGAGCGAGTCGCTACGCAACGACGGCCGGGTTTGGGTGCCGAAGAAGCCGGGTGACAAACGAGCCCCGGGCCAGATTCCGGAACCGGAGCGGGACTACTACCTGGAGCGGATCTACCCGAGCTACGGCAATCTCGCGCCTCGAGACGTCTCGTCGCGCGCCGCCAAGCGCGCGTGCGATGACGGTCAGGGCGTTGGTCCCGGCGGGCGAGGGGTGTACCTGGACTTCGCCGACTCCATCCGCCACCTCGGCGAAGACGTCATCCGCGACCGGTACGGCAACCTGTTCGAGATGTACGCTCGGATCACCGGTGAGAACCCCTACCAGGTGCCGATGCGGATCTACCCGGCGCCGCACTACACCATGGGCGGGTTGTGGGTCGACTACGACCTGATGAGCAACGTGCCAGGTCTCTTCGTGCTCGGCGAGGCCAACTACTCCGACCACGGCGCCAACCGCCTCGGCGCATCGGCGCTGATGCAGGGCCTCGCCGACGGCTACTTCGTGATCCCGTACACCCTTGGCGACTACCTGGCATCGAACAGGCTTCCCGATGTGGCCGCGGGCCAACAGGAACTGCGCGATGCTGAGGCGGAGGTGGGGGCTCGCGTGCAGCGACTGCTCGCCGTCAACGGCGGCCATACGGTGGATCACTTCCACCGCGAGCTTGGCGCCTTAGTGTGGGAGTACTGCGGCATGTCGCGGACCGGCGCCGGTCTCGACTTGGCCGTCGAGAAGATCCGCGCTCTTCAGGAGCAGTTCTGGCAGGACGTCAGGATCCCTGGGGATGGCGCTGACCTCAACCAGGAGCTCGAGAAGGCGGGCAGGGTTGTCGACTACTTCGAGCTCGCCGAGCTCATGTGCCGCGATGCGCGGACACGCGAGGAGTCGTGCGGCGGACACTTTCGTGAGGAGTACCAGACCAGCGAGGGCGAGGCGCTGCGCAACGACGAAGACTTCTGCCACGTCGCGGTGTGGGAGTACGCCGGCGAGGGCGAGGCGCCGAAACGCCACGTCGAACCGCTCGAGTTCGAGGCCGTGCACCTTTCGCAGAGGAGCTACAAATGAAGCTGACGCTGCACATCTGGCGCCAGAAGGACCACAAGGACACGGGTCGCTTCGCAACCTACAGCCTTGCGGACGTGAGCACCCACATGTCGTTTCTCGAGATGCTCGATGTGCTCAACCAGGAGCTGATCGAGAAGGGCGAGGACCCGGTTGCGTTCGAGCACGACTGCCGAGAGGGCATCTGCGGCTCGTGCGGTTTTGTCATCAACGGCCTCGCCCACGGCGGCCAGCGCGGGAGCACGGTCTGTCAGCTGCACATGCGCCACTTCGCAGACAACGACGAGCTCGTGCTCGAACCGTGGCGGGCGAAGGCGTTTCCCGTGCTCAAGGACCTGATCGTCGATCGTTCCGCTTTCGACCGCATCATCCAGGCCGGGGGCTATGTCTCGGTGCGCACGGGCGCGCCGCCGGACGCTCATGCGCAGCCAATCGCCAAGGACACTGCTGATCTGGCGATGGACTTCGCAGAGTGCATCGGCTGCGGCGCCTGCGTTGCGTCGTGCCCAAACAGCGCGGCGATGCTCTTCGTTGGTGCAAAGGTCGCCCACCTCGGACTGCTTCCCCAGGGCCAGCCCGAGCGAGACGCTCGGGCCAGGTCGATGGTGGCGGCGATGGAGGCGGAAGCCTTCGGTGCCTGCTCCAACTACCGTTCCTGCGAGGCGATCTGTCCGAAGGAGATCTCGATCTCCGCGATCGCGCGCATGAACAAGGACTTCCGAAAGGCACAGCTCCGGGTTGCGGGCGCAAGCGGGAAGCGGAAGTAGCGAGCCTTCTTTCCTCGTCAGATCACGGTGCCGTCCGGGACCACGGCGTTCTTCGGAACGACGACGATCCCATCGCGGATGGCCCACCCATCGCCGTCCGCCTCGTCGAGGCCCCGCTCGTTGACGATCCTCACGCCGCGGCCGATGTGGGCGTTCTTGTCGATGATCGCGTTTGCGATCTCGCTTCCCTCGCCGATGCCGATCGGTGGCGCCTCGGCCGAGACGTCGGGGACGTGGGCGTCGACACCCATGATCAGGCAGCGGTCGATCCGGCAACCCGAGGCGATGGAGCGGAGCCCGACGACGGAGCGGGTGATGGTGGAGTCCTGGATTCGGGTGCCGTCCGCGAGGAGCACCTGGTCGAAGGTGCAGCGCCGCAGCTGGGCGCCCGGAAGGTAGCGGGGACGGGTGTAGAACGGCCACGCGGGGTCGTGGAACGAAAACGGCGGGTGGTCGCTCACCAGGTCCATGTGGGCCTCGAAGAATGCCCGGATCGTTCCGATGTCGCGCCAGTAGCCGTTGAAGAAGTGGGCCTGGACCCGGTAGGGACCCACGGCCGCGGGGATGATGTCGCGCCCGAAGTCGATCGCATCGCTCGCCAGGCACTCGAGCAGGACACGCTTGCGGAACATGTAGATGCCCATCGAGCCGAGGTACGGCTCGGCTGACCCGAGGCCCTCCCGCCGCATGACGTCCTCGGGCAGCTCCATTCCCGCGCGCGTCTCTGCCGTCGCTGGTTTCTCGCGAAACTCGCGGATGCGGTTCTCCTCGTCAACGCGGACCGCGCCGAAGCCGGCGATCTCCTCCTTGGAGCACGGCATCACCCCGATCGTGATGTCGGCCCCGTGTTCGAAATGGTCGTCGAGCAGGTTCCTGTAGTCCATTCGGTACATGTGATCGCCGGCAAGGATCAGGACGTGTTCCCCCGGCAGCTCGACGAACGAGCCGAGGTTCTGCCGCACGGCGTCCGCCGTGCCCTGGAACCAGCTCTGCGCCGTGGGCGTCTGCTGGGCGGCCAGGATCTGGACGTAACCGCGGGAGAAGGCGTCGAAACGATAGCTTCGGCCGATGTGACGGTGGAGCGAGACCGAGTTGAACTGGGTGAGGACGTACATCCGCTCCATCGACGAGTTGATCGCGTTCGATACCGGGATGTCGATCAGGCGGTACTTCCCGGCAATCGGCACCGCCGGCTTCGAGCGTAGCCGGGTGAGAGGGTCGAGGCGGGTTCCGCGGCCGCCTCCGAGGATCAAGACCGTGACGTTGGCGGTGAGATCGTTGAGCCGGGTCATCGGGGAGCGGCCTCCTGCGACCAGTTTAGCCTGCACTTCTCAACAGCTCCCTACTGCGGGCGCCGATATACCAGCCAGCGCGGGCCCTCTCGTAGCTCGCCACTTGCGACGTGTCTTCGGACCCGCCTCGGCGGCTCGTCTCTCGATAGCTCCACGCTGGCAGGCATCTCGGCGCCCTCGTTACGTGATGTGGTGAGAACAGCTGGCTCGCGAGGCGGAATCGCCCTTCCCAACGCCGGGTTGCTGACAGGGTGAACGGAGACTCTGCCGCCGGGTCGAGCGAGCGATTGCCCCTCGGCGGTCTCGTCAACCTCGCCGTTCTCTACGTGGTGTGGGGGAGCACCTACCTGGCGATCCGGGTCGCGGTGCGGCCAGGGTCCGGGTTCGGACCCTTCTGGCTTGGCGCGATGCGAGTCCTGGTCGCCGGAGCCCTGCTCCTGCTCCTCGCACGTCTCAGGGGTGTGTCGTTGCGCATCAAGGGCGGCGAGGTGCTGGTACTGGCGGGTTCCGGCGTGCTGCTGTGGGTCGGAGGCAACGGGGGCGTGCTGTGGGCGGAGCAGCACATCGACTCCGGCCTCGCTGCGCTGATCGTGAGCACGCTACCGCTCTCGGTCGCATTATTGGAAAGCCTGATCGACCGGCGTCCCCCGACTGGTGGTCTTCGGCTCGCTGATCGCCTTCACGTCCTTCGTGGCGGCGCTCGAAAGGCTACCGACGCGTGTGGTGATGACCTATGCCTACGTCAACCCTGTGATCGCCGTCGTCCTCGGCTGGCTCATCCTGAGCGAGCCGATCCGGATCACGACCGTGATCGGCGCAGCGCTGGTCATCGCCGGTGTCGCGGGCGTCTTCCGCGACTCCCGTACGCGTCGTCCGATACCGATCTCACCTCGCTGACCGGGTCCGCGTCTGCGCAGCGCAAGCGGAGGTCTCAGTACCTGCGCGAAAGGCGCAGGCCGGTTCCGGAGCGGACCGCGAGGCAAACGGCTTCGAGTGACGGCCGGAATGGGCTGGTGGCGGCCGGCTCACCGTTGACGGTCTCGACGAACAGCGACGAAATGGGTCGGACGGCCCGCGCCAGCTGCACCTTCAGGAACTCCAGGTAGCCGGTGAGCTGGGGGTGGTCGGGGGCGACCCGAATGTCGAGGCGGCGTCCCCGCCCTTCGGATACGACCACCACCCGAGAGCCGTGGCACACGAGATGGCTCGTGGCGACCCGTCGCGGAAGGGTCCCGGCCAGGCCCTCGAGCGCGCGCCCACACGGCGACGCGGGGTCGGCGGCGTTGAACCACCACACGCGGTCCTCGGGCAGACGATCGAGCAGCTGCCGCACGGCACTGGGGCTCGCGAACTGAAGACTCTGGATGCCCTCGAAGAAGCGCCCCGAAACCAGATCGCCCGAAAGCTCGAGCAGCCGCAGGCTGCGGAACAGTGCGCTCCAGGTGAAGGCGGGGAGCTCATTGCCAAGCAGCTCGCGGAACAGGACGCCGTAGCGATCGACCAAGAGGCGGGCGCGCTCGGCGTTGTGTTGCTCGCGGTCGAGCGCATCCTCGAGGGGCTCGAGCAGCGGCTGTCGGTACCAGGCGGAGGAGAAAGGGCGGCTCGAGCGCCAGCGGTCGAACGTTCCTCGGCGTGGGCGACGGGTGTCCTCCGACGGGGCGACGTCGCCAACTCGAAACCGTGTCGCGGCTCCGCGCCGGACGGGGTCGAAGCCGACCGTCGACAGCTCACCGCGCCACGCCGCTGCCCACACCCGGGCGGTCACCTCCGCCGAAGCGAGCCCGGTGTGGGCGACGATCTCGTCGAGACCGAAGCGGCCGAGGGGGTGGGGCAAGAGCGCGTCGGCCTGGGTTGCAGAGCGCGGAGCCGGGTCGAGTGCGAGCTCCCGCTCGCCGCCGAGGGTGAAAGCCACCCGGCGCGGTCCGGCGCCGAACCACTCGAGGTCGGTATCGGCGAGCAGGGTGTCGAGCCACGACGGATGATAGGGCGAGACCCTGGCCGGGAGGATTTCGGTCTCCCAGAGCTCGGCGGGGAGGCCGAGCCCGAGCAGCGGTTCAAGCGCGGCACGGAGGTCTTCGATGCTGGCATCGGTGACGCCCAGGCCCTGGTGGCAGGCGAGGAAGAGCGGCAAGCTCGCCGCGGGAAGCGGAGCGAGCTCGGGGCGAGCCGCGGAGCGGGCCATCCGCAGCGCGCGCTCGAGGTTTTCTCGGTCCGAGACCTCCGTCTCGACTGTGTCGGCGGTGAGCAGGTCGAGCACGACCTCCTCGTCCTGTGCGAGGGAGGTCAAAGCGGAGGAGAGGAGGTCCGGCTCGAGGCGCAGGAGCTGGGCGACGGCGCCGACCGGGCGCGGGCCGTATGCGCGCAACCACTGAGAGACGACAGCTGTGAGGTTCGGCGCGTCGTCGCCGTCCCGGCGGTGTCGCAAGAGGCGGGCGAGAGCAGCGGTTGCGGCGCTCGAATCGGATTCCGGACCGGTCGGCCCGAGGCGAAGGGTGTGCGGGTCGCGACCGAGAGAGGCGGCGAGGCCCGGAAGCTCGGCGACGTGGACCACGCCCCACGGGTGGTCGTCCCCGTCCTCGGCAATGGTGACCACTCGGTCGGCGCATGCGGTGACAGCGGCGTCCCCCTCTGCACCGTGGTCCCTCCGCATCGCTGTGACCAGCGCCTCCCACTCGGAGATCGGGATGAGCAGGCGTTCGCGGACCCATTCACCGAGGTCGTCGCCGTCGCGGGGTGTCCAGCCGGGTGCCCTGCGCTGCAGCTTGGCCTCGAGCCGCTCCACGAGCTCGGCCGACAGGCGGGGGCGGAGGGCCGACGAGGTCGCGAGCTCCCGCACCAGGTCCCCACGGAGACCGCCGCGACGCGCGGAAGACGCCGCGTCGTCGGCGTACATGAGGGCGTTCGTCTCGCGCCACAGCACATTGGCGGCAAACGGTGAGGGGGTCTCGGTCCGTACTTCGAGGACGCGGCTCACGCCGTCGCGGATCTCCTCGAGCAGGCTGCGCAGTGCTTCGAGGTCGAACTCGTCCTGGAGGCAGGTCCGCCACGCCTCGAGCGCAAGCGGGAAGTCGCCTGCCGACGATACCGCGTCGAGCAGCTCCTTCGCGCGCAAGCGGTGCAGCCAGAGCGGCGTCCGCCGCCTGAAGCCGGCCCGCGGAAGCAGCAGCGCGGTCGCCGCCGCTTCGCGGAAGCGGGCGCCGAAGAACCCGGTTCCTTCGAGCTCCCGCCGCAGCGCCTCCTCGAGCCCTGCGCCGTCGAAGAGCTTGAGGATGTCGTCGGGTCGCTGGTCCGCAGGAAAGGTCAGGGCGATGCAGTCGTCGTCGTGAACGACCTCGGGTCGTGTGCCGAATCGCTCGTGCCATCTGGTGCTGAGGACGGACGCCATGGGACGGTTGACGTGTCCGCCCCACAGGGTGTGGAACACGACCCGGCGGTGGTCGGAGCCCGCGTCCATGGCCGAGGTATGCTCGACGACGATCCGGTGCCGGTGCGGCAGGGCGCCGGTGGCGGCGCGCTGGGCACGCAGGCTCGCGACGAGCTCTGCGGCGGCAGCCGAAGACAGCGGAAGCTCGGCCGAGATCCGGCGGGCGGCATCGTTCCCGTCGATCCAACCTTCGATACGCTCGAGCAGGCGTCCGACTCGCTCCGAGAGGAAGAACGAGCGGTCGCGCTCGTCGGCGCGCCAGAACGGCGCCATCGAGGCCTGGCTGCGGGCCGGGACCACGAAGACATCGTTGTGGGTGATGCGCTCCACCCGCCAGCTTTGGACACCGAGGGTGAAGGTGTCGCCGACCGCCCTCTCCCACACGAACTCCTCGTCGAGCTCGCCGAGCGGCGCCCCCGAGCCTTCGAGCCGAAGCTGGAAGTAGCCTCGGTCGGGGATGGTACCGCCCGAGAGATAGAGCAGCCGTTCGACACCGACTCGGGCGCGGACGGTGCCGTCGACTGGGTCGAGAATGACAAGCGGGCGCAGGCTGCGCAACCGGGTCGTGGCGAAGCGGCCGGAAAGCATGTCGAGCACCAGGTCGAAGTGGCGCCGAGGCAGGTCGGCGTAGCCATCCGCCGTACGGACCGCCTCGTACAGGGCGTCGGTCCGCCAGGTCTCGACCACACACATCGCGACAATGACCTGGGCGAGGACGTCGAGGGCGCCAGCGACCGGACGCACCGGCTCGAGCTCGCCGTCGAGCACGGCCCGGCCCAGAACGGCGGCCTGGAGCAGGTCGCGGGGGTGGGTCGGGTACAGGCGGCCCCGACTCACCGCGCCGACCGAGTGGCCTGCGCGGCCCAGGCGCTGTACGGTCGATGCGATGGTCGGCGGCGCCTGGACCAGCGCCACCTCGTCGATCGTCCCCACGTCGATGCCGAGCTCGAGCGAGTTGGTGGCGACGATCGCGCGCAGCTCGCCGGCCTTGAGGCGTTCCTCGACCACCGAGCGGACCTCACGGGAGAGCGATCCGTGGTGGGACCAGACGAGGGCGTCGCTCGCGTCCTCATTCAGGGTCCGCGCGAGGCGCTCGACCATGCGGCGGCTGTTGGCGAAGACCAGTGTCGAGCGGTTGCGCCGGATCGTCGTGCGCAGCTCTGCTGCGAGCGCGACCCACGCATCCTCGTTCCCGCCAGGACCGACGAGCGCACCAGTGGTCCGGACCTCGAGGTCGTACCGCTTGTCCGAAGGCACCGAGATCACGCCGACGGGACGTCTGCGGGAGGGCGCGCCCTCACGCGCGGGGAAGCGACCCCCGACCCAGCCCGCGACCCGTTCCGCGGGCTCGACCGTGGCCGAAAGGGCGAGGCGCTGGAACTCGCCGCTGGTCCTCACCAGGCGTTCGACGGCGGTCATCAGGTGCAGGCCTCGCTTGGCGCCGACCAGGGCATGGACCTCGTCGAGGATGACGGTGCGCACCTCGGTGAGCAGGTGCCGCCAACGCCCGGAGAGCAGCATCAGGTTGAGGCTCTCGGGGGTCGTGACGAGGATGTCGGGGGGCTGGCGCAGCATCCGCCTGCGCTCCTCCTCGGAGGTGTCGCCGGAACGCACCGCAACCCGGACGTCGGGTATCGGCAGGCCTGCACTGCGGCAGTGCTCGGGCAGCTCGGCGAGCGGCACCAGGAGGTTGCGACGGATGTCGTTGGCGAGCGCCTTGAGCGGCGACACGTAGATCACTCGGACCCCGCCACCACTCCAGTCGCCCGACACCAGCCGGTCGATCGACCACAGGAAGGCGGCCAGGGTCTTACCGCTGCCGGTCGGCGCGGTCACCAGGAGGTGCTCGCCGGCCGCGATCCGGGGCCAGGCGGCCGCCTGAATAGGTGTCGGTTTGCCCAGGCGCGCGGCGAACCATGCCCGCACGGGCTCGCTGAATGGCGCCGGCAGGCCGCCTGCTGCATTCGTTGCCGGGGTCCGGCGCGAGCGATGGGGATGGGAGGAGCTCACCGGGCCGGCAAGGGTTGTGCGCGGCGATCGATATCGGCGCCGGGTCCGAAGCGCCCGATCTGGTGGACCACGGGCTCGAGCCCGTCACCGAACCGGCACGAGCTCAGCAGCGGGAGCGCCGGCAGCGAGAGATCGGAGTCTGTCATGGGTCCGCGCACGGATCCTCCGCCGGCATCTTAGCGCCCAAGCTGTCGGGAAGGGCGAAGAACCCTCGAACCGCGGCGACCGGATCGGGTCGGAGCAGGCTGGCGGCGTCGCCCTCTATCCAGTCGTCGGGCAGCAGCGCAGCGTAGCGGCGGTCGAGGAAACGCCGGCAGAGCAGCACGATGGTGCCGCGGTCGGTGGCCGAGCGGATCAGCCGGCCGGCGGCCTGGACGACCCGCGTCAGGCCAGGTACGAGGTAGGCATACTCGAAGCCCCTGCCGTAGTGCACCGCGTAGTACGCCTTGAGGAGCTCCCGCTCGAGGTTGTATTGCGGCAGGCCCGGCGAGACGACCATCACCTGCGACAGCATGTCGCCTGGGTAGTCGACGCCCTCCGCGAAGATCCCGCCGAGAACCGCGAGCACGAGCTGGGAGCGGCCCGAGGAGAGGCGGCCGAGAAGGTCGTGCTGCTCGGCGTCGGAGGCGCCGCGCTGCTGCACCAGGACTTCGTGAGGGACGGGCGGCAGGCGGTCGAAGACCGTTTCGAGGAAGGCATAGCTGGGGAAGAGCACGAGTGCGTTGCGTCCCGGCTCGGCGAGGCGCGAAATCCATCCGGCGATGGAGTCGGCATGCTCGAGCCGCCGCCGCCACGTCGTGTCGACGTCGTCGATGGCGAGCACGAGCCGGTTTTCAGGCGGAAACGGGGACGGGACCGTGAGGGTGTCGGTGCGGTGGACGTCGAAACCGAGCAAGTCGCGATAAAACTCGAACGGCTCGAGTGTTGCCGACATCGCGACACAGCCGCCGCTCTCGTCGAGAACGGCTCCGAGGAACCGAGACGCATCGAGACAGACGATGCGCAGGCGGGCCTCGCCCGAGGCCGTTCGCGCCGCGAGGTGCACGAACTCCTCGCCTCCGAGCCCGAGCACACGGTGAAAGTGGGTGAGCTGGAAGAACGCTTCGAGCACCGGATCGTCGGCGCTCCACAGCTCGTGCTCGCGCTTGTAAAGGAAGTACTGCAGCATCGCACCGTCGAGCTCGATCCGGGCATCGGTGAGCTCGTGGCGCGGGAGCTCGACCAGTGTCTCCGTATCGCGCTGTCCCTCGAGCGCATCCCGGACGGTGCCCTCGACCAGCTCCCGAAGGGTCGCGATCACGGCCGCTAGTCGATGGAAGAGCGCATTGTCACGGCTCGTGAGGAGGATCAGCGCGGCCTCGAGGGTCGCCGCGGAGAGGGTGGGGGAGTAGTACTCGCGGCTGCGTTCGACCAGGTTGTGGGCCTCGTCGACCACCAGTACGGCGCGTTGCAGAGCACCGCCTCCGAGCAGGCTGGCAAGCCCGATGACCGGGTCGAAGACGTAGTTGTAGTCACAGATGACGACGTCGACATCGGGCAGCAGATCGAGCGAGACCTCGAACGGGCACACCTCGTGCTGGCGAGCCGCATCGAAGATGTGGTCTGGATCGAGGTGGCTGCCGGAGTCGAGCAGCGTCGGCAGCAGCTGCGAGCGGATGAGCTTGACGCCGTACTCCCGCGCGAAGGGGCAGAACTCCTCGTGACAGACCATCTCCGAGTTTGCGCACATCTTGCCCTTGGCGCGCAGCTGGAGGCTGCGGAACCCTCCGCGTTGCATCGACCGGACGGTCTCGACCGCAAGCCGTTGCTGGAGGGTCTTGGCAGTCAGGTAGAACAGCCTGTGCCCGTCGAGGAGGGCCCCGCGCAGAGCGGCATGGAGAACGGCCGCAGTCTTTCCGGCACCGGTTGGTGCGGCGAGCAGGAGATGACGCTGCTCGCCCAGCGCAGCCGTCACCGCGTCGCCCATCGGCAGCTGGGCCGGCCTCGGAATGGGGTGGGGAAAGGGCAGGTCTCCGGCCTCCGCACGCAGACGGTCGAGCCGTTCGAGCCTCCGCTGTTCGACTGCGATCAGGCGCCGGACGGTCTGGCGCAGCCACGCATCGACCGAGTCGCGGTCCCAGACGACCTCCTCGTCGCGTTCCTCGAAGGTCACGATGTCGACCAGTACCAGCCGGGCTGCGGAGGGCGGGCCTTCCCCGGAGAGAACCGCCGCGTACAGGCTGACCTGCCGGCGGAAGCGCTCGAGTCGTTCGGAGGCAAAGAGATTGTGGAGATCGACGGCGAAGTGGAGGGTCTTGATCTCGTCGACCCGAACCACGGCGTCCGCGTCGCGGACAACTCCGTCCGCCCGACCGACGATGGTGACACGCCAGCCGTCGATGACGGTTTCGAGACGCACCGGGACCTCGGCCTCGAAGCCGGCCTCGGCCGCGCAAAGCTCCTCCTGGACGCGCCGGTGGAGCTCTTGGCCGATCCAGAGCCGCGACAGCCCGGATCCGTTGAGGCCGATCGCACGGCTCCCTGACTCGCCGGCGAGGTCGGTCACGCTGGCCGCAAACGAGCGCGATGTGAGGTCGATCAGGATCGCCACCGCGACATCTTAGTGCCTTGCGTGCCGAGGAGCATTCGGTGGCGTGCCGGCCGAGAACCCTACACAGCCCAAACCGAGACGTTCGCCCGCGGCTTCGATGTAACCTCCGCGGTGCGGTAACGTAAGATGCAGGGCATGAAGCGCTGGAGTGTTCTTTCCATCATCCTCGTCCTTGGTGCCTGCGCGACCACGTCCGCCAACGGTGGGCGGGACCCGATCTACTTCGGTCGTGCGTCGTGGACGGCCGCCGTCATCGAGCGCGGCCTCGACCCGGCAGATGTCATCTACCCGTTTGACGTCACTCCGGACATGGAGGCGTGGGCACGATCCGTCACCGAACGTGACACCGGCACTGTCAGCCGTCTCAACAAGCTCCAGGCGGCACTTTTCGAGCCGGACGGGTTTCCGTTCAGCTACGACCAGAGGGTGACACTTCCGGGGAAACAGGCCTTCAGCGAACGTCGCGGGAACTGCCTGGCGTTCACGTCGATGTTCGTCAGCCTGGCCCGGAGCATCGGTCTCCCGGGCTTCCTGGTCATGGTGCAGCGTACGCCGACGGTCGAAAGGGATGAGGACATCGTGGTGGTGAACCGTCACGTCGTCGCCGGCTACTCCGAGGCGAGTCGCCTCTACTTGTTCGATTTCTACGAGAAATCCGAGACCCCCTACATCCAGACGCGGGTGATCGACGACCTCGCGGCGAGTGCGCTGTTCCACACCAACTTCGGCGGCGACGCCATTCGCGAAGGCGACGCCGAGCGCGCCGAGCTCAACTTTCGCATCGCAACACGGCTCGGACCCGAGCTGGCAGCACCATGGATCGGGCTCGGAGTGATCCAGTTCCGGAAGGGCCGCCTCGACGACGCTCTCGATGCGTATCGCCACGCGCTCGAGGCCGAGCCGGGGAACCCGTCTGCGCTGACAAACTTGGCGCACCTGTACCGGCGCCAGGGTCTCGAGGACCAGGCGAGTGCAGCGTTGCGCGCCGCCGGTAAGGGTTCCTCGAGCCCGTACACCCTCATCGCGCTCGCCGACAGCGAGCTGGCACAGGGCGATGTGCGGCAGGCCAGGCATTACCTGCGCAAGGCGCGGCACAACTACCGCAACGAACCTGAGGTGTGGGAGGCCCTGGCCCGCCTCGAGACCGCCCTGGGCGATCATTCGGCTGCCACCCGGTACCGGGACCGTGCACGGGTGCTGCGGGCCTTGGCTGACGGCTGAACCGTCCGCTCCACGCTCGCCCGCATTCTTCGCCAGGCTTCTGCTGCGGCGAAGTCTCCGCATCGTGGTACATTCTGCACCGTTGAGGGACGCCCAGGGAGCATGAGGCGAGAGGCGGGCTTTTGGGTTGATGGGTGAAGGCGAGATGGATGGGGCCCGGGATCTCGACCGGGAACGTCGCCACGATCCTCGCGCCGAGCTGCACGTCGATCTCGTGTACGACTCGTTCTCTTCGTTTCTCAGTGTTGCAGCCGGCAACCTCTCGCGTGGCGGCATGTTCCTCGCTGTTCCGCATCCCGCTCCTGTCGGGACTCGACTCTCCTTCGAGGCGCGTCTGCGCGACGGCGCGAGCCTCATCCGTGGCGAAGGCGAGGTGGTGTGGGCCCGGACCGAGGTCACTGCGGGCCTACCGACAGGCATGGCGATTCGGTTCACCCGCCTGAGTGCTCAGGCGCGTGAGGTCATCGCTCGTCTGCTCGAGCAGTACCCGGATCCGCGCAGCGGGACCGTGAGACTGGGAGGAGTCCGGCTCGGCAAGGCGAGGGGACCGGCGGACACCGCCCCACCCCCGGTCGAGCGGACCCTGCCGCTGGGCGAGGCGTTGGAAATAGAGTCTCCGCCGGCGCGGCAGATTCGTCTCGCCCCCCGTCCCACGGCAACCTCTCAGGCGCATGCGCCTCGCCCTGCCGCCGACGAGGCGAGCCACCCGGGGCGGCACGCGCCGGGGCACACGCCCGACATCCGCGTCACCGACGAGGTTGGATCGGAGTTTGACTTCACGCTGCCCCCGTGGGAGGCCGAGGAGATCCCCGTCGAGCTGCGACCGCCAAACCCCGTCCGCAACATCCTGGTAGCTCTCGCGGTCCTGTGCATGGCGCTGGTGGTGATCTCGATGGGACCGGCGAACCTGATCGAGATGGCGGGCCGTGTGGGCTCCGCGATCGCGCGCCGCGTGCTGCCGCAACTCTCGGCCTCGCCGACTCCCACAACTGCGCAGCTCCCCGATGCGACCAGGGTCGAGCCGGTCCACAGCGTCGTTCCCTCACCGATCGCCGCAGCTCAGGCCGGAGACACGACCGAACGCGCCGGGCAGGCTGCGGATGAGACCTCGCTGACCATCGAGAGGGTTGCGTGGCGCCGCGGAGCCGGCGGTGTGGTGGTGACGGTCGAGGCGGACCGGGATATTCCTCTGGAGGCCGTTCACACCGCATGGTTGAGCGAGCCTCTCCGCCACGTCATTCGCATCCAGGGTGTCGGCGCCTATCGTGGCCGCTCCACGCTGGACGTTCGGCGTAACGACCTCGCGCGGATCCGGGTGGGTCTGCACCGCGATCAGACGCCCGCCGAGCTCTACATTGTCCTCGACTTCGGCTCGAGTCCGGTCACGGTTGAACCGCTCGCAGTCCATGGGCGCCGGATCGAGCTTGCTGTCCGGTCCGGAGGAGCGTGACAGGGAGGCAGACTGCCTGGCCACCATCCGCCCACGCTGAATCCGCGTTACCATTCCCAACTGCGGCTCGGATTACGGATGCGAACCTGGAGGAAGGGCGCATGAGTGCGAAGCGGCTCGGAGACATCCTGCGCGAAAACCACCTGGTCGACGATAGTGCTCTGCAGACTGCACTCGAGGTTCAGCGCGGCACCGGCGAGCGGCTCGGTTCGACCCTGCTTCGCCTCGGCCTGGTCGACAGCAGCTCACTCGCACGACTCTTGGGCGAGCAGCTCGGGGTGGAGGCGGTCGATCCTGGAGCGGAGTCTCCCGAGGCTGATGCACTGGCGCTGATGTCGTTCACCGACGGAATGCGTTTCGGGTGCCTGCCACTGAAGCTGCGTGCCGGCGAGCTCACAGTCGCCATGACGGAGCCCCACAATGAGGGTACCCGCTCCCAGATCGCGGCCTTGACCGGTACCCGGGTGCGTGCCGTCGTCGCCCCGCAAATGGCTCTCTTTGAAGCCCTCAAACGGGTGTACCGTGGACCCTCAGGTGAAGACGAGCGGAGGGGAAAGTTCCGACGGATTGCCGCCGGACTGCGCACGCTCGCCGACGATCTGGAGCAGCTCGTCGACTAGCCTGCACCTCGCTGGGAAGACGTCACCTCAAAGATCGGAATCACACGGTTCCGACCTGCGCGTTTCGCCCGCAGCAGAGCCGCGTCGGCTTCGGCGATCAGCATCCTCGGCGCCTGCTTCCCGGCGTGGCGGGGGCCGATCTCGGCGAGGCCGATCGAGATCGTGATCCGAACCGGATCATCCTTTTCGACCGGGAGCTCGAGTCGTTCGACTGCAGCCCTCGTCTTCTCAGCCACCTGCACGGCGCCGGCAAGCTCAGTCTCGGGGAGGACGAAGAGGAACTCCTCGCCGCCGTAACGTCCGATCGCATCGGTGGCCCGCATGCCGCTCTGGAGCGCCTGAGCGACCATCTTGAGAACCGTGTCGCCCACGAGGTGGCCGTAGCTGTCGTTGACGCGCTTGAAGTCGTCGATGTCGGCCATGCCGACCGAGAGCGGCCGATCGTATCGGACCGCTCGCTGGATCTCAGCTGCAAGGATGTCGAGCACCGCCTCCCGCCGAAGCAGGCCGGTCAGGCGCTCATAGGTCGCCGACTCGAACAGGCGCACATTCTCGAGTACGCTCGCGATGGTATGAGAGAAGAGCCCGAGGAGCTCGATCTCCTCACCGAGGAATCGTGTGCCGTCGGTCTTGTGGCCGAGCAGGAGGATGCCTGCGAGATTGTCGCCCGAACGCAGGGCGAGCGCCCAGTTCGCGTCGAACTGGTGCAGCCGCTGGGCAATCGTCGCGCTGCGACGAGCAACGGTGTCCGCGGGAGTGAGTCGTCCGGTACGTCGCAGCATCCGGACCCCCTCGTCCTCCGGGCTCAGCAACAGCGAGCGGGCGGCGTTGCCGTCGAGATCGATCGCGGTGGAGGCGAGGCTGACCAGGATCTCTGAGAGGGGGTCCGCGACCAGGAGTGACGCCGATCGGACCTCGAAGATGTCCCGGATCTCGGCCACGAGGTGGCGCCCCATCGACGGCAGGCTACCGAGCGCCGGCAGGCTGGCCGCAAGCTGCGTCAGGCGCTTGCGCATCGCGATCCGTTCCGGGAACAGGCGAGTGTCGATCGTGCGCTGGACGGCGCCGCGAAGAGGACCAAACAGGAGTCCGGTACCGAGCGCGACCGCGCTGATCAGCCATACCGGCAGCCGGTTTCCGGCAACCATGGGAGAGATCGCATTCGCGCCGATCCAGAGCAGGCTCAACGCGACCGCCGTCATGGCCAGTGTGACAATGCTGTAGACCAGTCCCCTGCGCACCACGATCTCAATATCGACCAGGCGATAGCGGAAGATCGCGATGAAGACCGCAAGCGGATAGGCGAGCAGCACGAGAGGCTGAACAACAGTATCGAGAACACTGGGGAGCGGTTGTCCAAGCACACCCACCAGGGTGGACGCCAAGGTGAAAATCGCCCAGGGCAGCACGCCGAGAAGAACAAGCAGGGCCTGGGAGCGCTCCCGCGAGGCGTCCGCTCTTCGCACCTGGCCGAGCATGATCATGACCACCGCGAGCGCCCAGGTCGGCAGCAGGACGACGTCGAGGGCGACAACGACCTGATCACTGCTCCAGGGCAGGACCGGCGAGCGCAGGGCCTCGGCAACCTCTGTCACGACTCCCAGGGCGGCAAACAGGAGCCCTGCGCCGTAGAACAGCCTGCGGGGCGTTGTTCGGCCCACCATCCAGGGCGCTCGGCGGGGGATGGCGGCAGCGAGGTCGAGCTCGAGCGCCATCTGGAGCCCACTGAGGAGGAAGAAGACGCTCGAGACAATCACCTCCGCGGGCGTGCCGTCGGAGAGCTGCGCCGGAAGGACGAGCTCGAGCACCACCGCGACGGAAAAGTAGAGCAGGAGGCGGCTGCGAAGGTCGGCAGGCTGCTGCTGGAGAGCGAGCAGAGCAAGGCCGAGATAACCGAGCGCGGCCAGTGTGTTCATGAAGAGGATGGCCCACGGAACGGGCGCGCCGGGCACCGCATCGAGGATCAGCTCGAGGTCGTCGCGACGGACCTCCAAGCGAGCCGCTCTTCCGCGCCTGAACTCACTCGCGACGCGATCGTAGTCGGCGTAATCACGAATCGCATGGCCATCGACTTCAAGCAGGATGTCGCCGGCACGGACACCCGCCAACGACGCTCCGAGCCCGGGGTCGACGCTTTCGATGAGGATCCCGTCTCGTGCGGGGGAAATCATAAACCCAAGTCGTTGCTGAGCGACGCGAGCCGCTTGCCCCCACTGGAACGCGCTCGCTCCCGCGACCACCACGATCAGCGCCAGGCCCGCAGCGCGCCTGGATGAGCGTGTCATGCCAGCCCTGGGCGTTGCGACAACCGCGTGGACCAAACGGGTTTGCATCTCGGCGGCAGTATAGTCCGGTCTCTTGACCAAGATCTGACGGGACAGCTCAGGTCCGGGGTGAGACGTCGGGCCAGAGCGAGCGGCCATGGAGCTCGACGTCGAGCCGCTGGGTGAGCTCGTCGAGCCGGTCCTTGAGTGCCGCCCGTGCCGCGGCCGGCCGCTGGTCGGCAGTGACCCACAGGGGATCGCCGATCTCGACAAGGGTTCGCGCAAAGGGCGGAGCGAGGACCATGTGGTCCCAGGAGCCCAGCCGCCAGCACGGGCGGCTCGAGAAGCTGATCGGAATGAGAGGTATCTGGAGCGTGCGTGCGAGCTCGATCGCCCCGCGTTTCGGCTGGCCGATCGGCCCGCGTGGGCCGTCCACGGTCAATCCGACGAGCTGTCCGCGGCCTTCTGCAAGTCGAGTGCGGATCTCCTCATAGGCCTCGGCGCCGCCCTTCCAGACCGATCCCCGGACCGGGATCAAGCCGAGACGGGTGATCGCCCGCGCCGCGATCTCGCCGTCGGTGGAGCGCGAGGACATCGTGATCATCCCGCGATATGCCATGGCGAAGATCGGGCACTGCATGCGGCCGTGCCAGGTCGCGAGAACGGCCCGCGGGTGCTTCTCGATGTGCTCGAGGCCCCGGATCTCCATGCGCAGACTGCGGCGCCACACGGCAAGGACCAACCCGAGCAGCTCACCGGCGAGACGCACCTTCCACATGGCGCGATTGTACGATGCGTGAGGACGCGTCGCGCCTGTGGTAACATTCCCGCCCGCTGGGCGACGCAAGGGCGGCGTTCGGATCAAGAGGCCTGCCATGAACGATACATCCCGCGACATGATGGACTTCGAGAACGCACTGATGGACAACCTCGCCCAGCAGATCACGGTCGGCGCCGTGGTCGAAGGCACCATCGCCGCCATTCACGGCGATGTTGCCCTGGTGGATATCGGGGGAAAGTCGGAGGCCGTGCTCGACCGAACCGAGCTCGACGAGCTGGGGACCGGCGATCCGGTCGAGGTGGTTGTCGTCTCGGTGGAGGATGAGATTCGGGTGTCCCGCCGGCTGGCGCTCGAGCAGCGCTCGACGGAAAAGCTCGGTGAGGCGCTGGCAAACGGCCTCCCGGTCGATGGCAAGGTCGTGGGCCGACGCAAGGGCGGGTTCGACATCACCGTCGCCGGCATGCGCGGCTTCTGCCCGGCATCGCACATCTCGGACATGCGCTCGGACGACCTCGACCAGCACCTGGGCAAGACCTACCGGTTCAAGGTTCTCGAATACAGCGCCGAGGACCGCAAGCTCGTGCTCTCGCGCGGGGCGCTACTCCGCGAAGAGAGAGAACAGGCCCGGCTTGAGGCATGGGAGCGCCTCGAAATCGGTGCTGTGGTCGACGGCAAGGTTCGCTCCCTGACCGACTTCGGTGCGTTCGTGGATCTCGGCGGTGTGGACGGTCTGGTTCACGTGACGGAGATCAGCCATCGCCGGGTCGGCAACCCCCGCAATGTCCTCGAGGAAGGCCAGACCGTCACGGTCAAGATCCTCGACCTCGACCGGGAGAAGAACCGGATCTCGCTGAGCATCAAACAGCTTGAAAAGGACCCGTGGTCAGATGCTGGCGAGGCTTTCGCGGTGCGTGCCCCGTTCGATGGGGTGGTCGTGCGGAAGGCACCTTTCGGTGCATTCATCGAGCTTGCATCCGGCCTCGACGGTCTGCTCCACGTCAGCCAGCTGCCTCCCGGTCTCGAGCTCGACGATCCGAGCCTCGAGGTGGGCCAGGGAATCTCCGGCTGGATCCGCGAGGTCGACCCGGAGAACCATCGGATCGGGCTCACCCTTCGTGAGATGCCGGACCACGACCCATGGGAGCGTGTCGAGATGCGCTACCAGGAGGGCCAGACGGTCGAGGGCGTGGTCGAAAACGGCTCGGACTTCGGCGTCTTCGTCGAGCTCGAGGCCGGCATCAGTGCGCTGATACCGGCGTCGGAGCTCGGTCAGGACCGCAACGTCGATCCCCGAACCGTATACGAGCCCGGCGCGACGGTCGTTGCCAAGGTGCTGTCGGTCGACCCTGAACGGCGGCGGATCAGTCTCTCGGTGAAGGCGCAGCAGCGTGATCAGGAGCGCCAGGAGTACCTCCAGCACATGGACCGCGGCAGCGAGAGCACGGCAGGCGGCGCGCTGACCGGGTTTGGTGCGCAGCTCCGAGCGGCCCTCGACAAGAAGGGCTGAGCACCCTTCGTTCAGGACAAGCGTGCGGCGATCCGGCGCGCGGCCTCGCGCGCTTGGCGGATGCAGTCGTTGACCGAGACCCCCCGATAGGGGGATCCCGCCACATCGAGTCCCGCATCCCGGACCGCGGTTTCCACGACGGCGACGCGCCCCAGATGACCGAGCCGATACTGGGCAATGCCTTCGGGCCAGCGCACGATCCACCGTCGTTCGGGCTCCGGGCGACCGCCCAAAACGCGGTCGAGCGCCTCGCGGACCACCTCGTCGAGCGCCTCGTCGCCCAGCTGTGCGCCCTCCGGATCGCGCGCTCCACCGACCATCGTCCGGAGGAACAGGCGGCCCTCGGGCGATTGATCCGGAAAGATGGCGTGGCAGAAGAGCGTGCCGAGGATCCCGAGGCGCTCGACACTGGGGACGAGGAACCCAAAGCCGGTTACGGGGCGCCCGAAGGCGGCGCGATCGCTGAACGATGCCATGTGGACCGCGATCGGGGCCGTCGTCATCGCTTCCAGCGCGGGCACCGCCACCGGCGCGTGTTCGGACACCAGTGTCGCCGTGGCCCGCGCCGGGAGCGACAGCAGCACGCGGTCGGCGATGAGGTCGATGCCTTCACCTCCGAGGTGAAACCCGGCGGGGGTGCGTTCGAGGCGGGTGACCCGAGCTTGAAGCATCAGGCGGTCCCCGAGACGCTCCGCGAGACGCTCAGGTAGCCGGTTCATCCCCCCGCGAAAGGTGGTCAGCGTGCCGGCCGGACCAGCGGGCCCACCTGCGCGGCTCCGCTTGCGCCGGGCCGCGACCATGCGGGCCAGCATCGCACGGGTGAGCGAGCCGTGCTCGGCCTCCATCGCCGCCATGCGCGGAAAGGTAGCGGCCAGGGACAGGTCTCGGGAATCGCCAGCGAAGACCCCGGTCACCATTGCATCGACCAGCACTTCGGCGGCTCGTCGTCCGATGCGCCGGCGGGCAAAGTCGAAGACCGACTCGTCGCCGTCCGGCCGCCGCGGTCCGAACGGTTCCGCGAGGACGCGAAGCCTGCCGCCGAGCTCGAGGACGTCCGAGGACAGGAACGCAAGCGGTGACGTCGGGACCCGCCGAAGCTGGCCATTGCGGACGATGAAGCGATCGGCCCCGCGCTCGTCCGCGGACACGAGCTCGGTCCGCAGGTCCACCGCATCGACCAGCTCGAGGGTGTCGGGCGCTGAGTCGAGGAAACCCTGCGGCCCCCACTCGAGGACGTGGCCGTCCGTGACTTCCGATCGGACCTTCCCCCCCGGACGTGTGTCCGCGTCGAGCACCCGGACCTCGTCGATGCCGCTGTCGTGCGAGAGCCAGGCGGCTGCGGCGAGCCCGGTGATTCCGGCGCCGACGATCGCGACCTTAGCCCGCATTTCTCACCACGCCCGGAGCTCCTTCACGTTCGTGCAGCCAGGCCGGTACGCGACCGGCCCGAGCACGGCCGGCGGTCCGGGAGTATCGACCGGACCGCACATCATGGGCCACGCGATACGAGCCTTCGGGTGTCCTGTGCGGCGGCTGTTCCCAGGCTGCATCCATCCTCCAGAACCCCGAAACGGGGCGGTGCGACGAGGTGTCAGGATAGCAGAGGCCGTCGCAGGGATTCGGAACTCTCGACATCCTGGCCCAGCAAACAACCGACGGCGCGCGTGCATGGGGAGGTCGGTGGATACCCCCTCCAGCGGCCGCCGTCGTCTTCAAAACACCTGATACGCTCAGCGTATCAGGACGGCACGGCGAGGTCGTAGGTGCGGATCTTGTTGTACAGCGTGGTTCTCGACACTCCCAGAATCTCCGCCGCCCGTTTGATGTTGCCCCCGGTGGCCTCGAGAACTCGCTCGATGTGGTCACTCTCCATTTCGGACAGAGCTTTGAGAGCGCCGCCGTTGCCGGACGGCCCGCGGAAGCGGCTCGGGGACAGGTCGCTCGGAAGATGGTGGGAGCCGATGCGGCCCTCGCGGGCGAGAATCACCGCCCGTTCGACGACGTTGCGAAGCTCACGGGCGTTGCCAGGCCACCCGTAGCCGAGCAGAAGATCAGTTGCGCTTGCCTCGAGCCCCTGCACGCTGGTTCCCATGGCCTGGTTGAGCTCGTTCAGAAAGTGGTGCGTAAGGGGGAGGATATCTTCCCGTCGCTCGCGCAGCGGCGGGATCGTGATCGCGAAGACGTGGAGCCGATAGAACAGGTCATTCCGAAACAGGCCGTCGCGGACCATGGCCTTGAGGTCGCGGTTCGAGGCGGTCACGAGGCGGACATTAACGGCGAGGTCACGGACCCCGCCCACCCTGCGAAACCGTCGTCCCTCGAGGACCTTGAGGAGACGGCTCTGGACATCGAGCGGAACGTCGCCGATCTCGTCGAGAAACACCGTTCCACCCGCCGCAATCTCGAGCAGGCCAGGCTTGGCACGGGAAGCGTCCGTGAATGCACCCTGTTCATGACCGAAGAGCTCCGACTCGAGCAGGGTAGGCGAGAGGCCGGCACAGTTGAGGTCGAGGAAGGGACCCGCCGCCCGTCCGCTCAATCGGTGGATCTCTTCCGCTGCAAGGCCCTTCCCGGTGCCGGATTCGCCGTCGAGCAGAACGGTGGCATCGGTGTCGGCAACCTGCCCGATGAGCTGTCTGACTCTGTCCATCTGGGGCGAGGAGCCGACGAGGCCCCGGGAACGCGGTGACCGCGCGCGGTCCGCACGGTGGCGGCGCTCGACACGGCGTCGTTCGAGGTGGCGCGAAACGGTCCCGACGAGATCGTCGATGTCCGACGGCTTGACCAGAAAGTCATCGGCACCCAGCTGCATCGCACGAACCACGACGGAGACCTCGTGGATCGCGGTCAAGACGACGACGCCGACCAGCTCATCGAGCTCGCGGAAGCGAGGGATAAGGTCGAAGCCGTGAGCGTCGGGAAGCCGAAGATCGAGCAGAACCATTTCAGGCAGGTGGCTCTCGGCGGCCCGCATCGCGCTGGCGCCATCACTAGCCTCGTAAACCTCGAATCCCGCCAACTCCAAGGCCGCTGAAAACACGCTTCGCAGCGAGGGCTCATCCTCGACCACGAGAATCCGGCCTTGTGCTGACGCGGTAGTCACCATGTTGAGTATACCTGTCGTGAAGCAGGCGTGAAGCCGCGGGGGTAGTGAATCTCACGAATCAGCGAAGGGTGGGAGCTTCGTTCACCGTCGAGGGGCCTTCGTGCGGGAGCGAACGGTCAAGCTCCTCCCGTAGTCCGTCCGCGATCAAGGCGAGCCCGACCACGAGCGCCACGATCGCGAGCCCGGGCAAGGTCGCCAGCCACCAGGCATCGGACAACACCCTCTGACCCTCGGCAACCATCGAGCCCCACGTCGCGACCGTAGGCGGCACACCAAGCCCGAGGAAGGACAGGGTCGCTTCGGCAACCACCAGGTCGCCCATGCGCAGTGCGGCGTCCTGTCCGACCGGACCGGCGATGTTGGGCAGGTAGTGCCGCCACCACATGCCGAACCGGCGGGTGCCCGCCAGGCGTGCAGCGAGGACGAAAGGGCGCGTCCGGAGCGCCATTACCTGGCCGCGGACCAAACGGGCCAGCCCCATCCACGAGGTCAGCCCGAGCAGGGCCACGAGCACGCCGATACCAGGCCGGACGACGGTCGCAGCCAGGACCATGAGAAACAGCACCGGGAAGGCGAGCAGCGCGTCCACCAGTCGCATGAGCACGCTGTCGATGAAGGTGCCGCCGGTCGCAGCTGTCAGGCCAACCACGATTCCTGCGACCAGCGACAGGATCAGACTGAGAGCGACCACTGCGAGCGACACCCGACCTCCACGCAGGAGATCTGCCAGCACGTCGCGCCCGAAGAGGTCGGTACCGAGCCAGTAGCGGTAGCTTGAGCGACGCAGGACGCGATCCGCGCGGACGAGAGTTGGCTGGCGGCCCCCAAAGACCGTCACGATGTCGGCGCGCACCTCGACACGACGTGCGATCAGGGTCTCGCCGTCGACCGTCTCGATCACTTCGACGCGGGTCAGCGGCGGCAACAGAGCACCCCGCACAGGGTCCGCGGCGGGAGGTGCCGGCATCAGCCACGGGCCGACGATGCAGCCCGTGGCGATGGTCGCCACCGCGATGAGGCCGTAGAGCAGCCGGCGGTTGCCGCGTCCGGCTGTCATCCTTCGTCCTTGGCCCGCGGATCAACCAGCCCGTAAGCGAGGTCCGCGAAGAGGTTTCCGAGCACGACCGCCACCGCGCCTATCAGCGTTACGGCGAGCACCACCGGCACGTCGCGAGCCCACGCGGCGGTCCACAGTACACGACCCATCCCAGGCCACGCGAAGATAACCTCGATGACCAGCGAACCCGAGACCAGCATCGGGAGGGACAGCCCGACCAGCGTCACGATCGGAAGCAGCGCGGGGCGTAGTGCGTGGACGAGGAGAAGGCGCAGCTCACCGACACCGCGCGCCCGGGCGGCGAGGAGGAATGGCGCCGACCGGATCTCAAGCAGGCTCGAGCGGAGGTATCGGCTGGTCGAAGCGGCTCCGACAACGCCGAGACACCCAGCGGGCAGGATGAGGTGGCGCAGCAGGTCGGCTGCTCGCGCACCAGGCGCCAAGGCCTCGGCGCCGACATCGTGAAGGTGGGACGCCGGCAGCCAGCCCAGATGGACCGAGAACACCAGCACGGCGACCCCGGCGAGCCAGAACGTCGGCATGCCCCACACTGTCAGGGACACAGCAGAGAGCAGCCGATCCAGCCTGCCGTGCGGGTGCCGCACCGACGCGAGGGCGATCGCCAGCCCGAGCAGCAGGTCGACAGCGAGCGCCGTCGTAGCAAGCAGTGCCGTCGCAGGGAGGGCTTCCGCGACCACGTCAGCCACCGGCCTCCGGTAGAGAAAGGACACACCGAGGTCGCCTTGCACCACGGCCCCTAGCCACAGAAGGTACTGCCTGGCGAGCGGTTGATCGAGTCCGAAACGATGGCGGATGATCTCCCGAGCAGCTGGTGTCAATCGGGGGTTGTCGAGGGTCTCAGCGAAGCTTCCGGGGACCGCGTGGACCGCCACGAAGGTCAGCGTAACGATCAGCCAGACAAGGGGAATCAGGGCAAGGCAGCGTCTGAGCACCCGCCGGGTCATGCCTGACTCGACCTCGCTCCCGTGCCGCTCATCGGCCCGTCCCCGACATCTGAGCAACCCACCACGACTCGATGTTGAAGTAGGGAGTGGCGTCGTTGATCTCGGCGCCTCGAATCCGGCGGTTGACGGCGACCAGGCGTTCGGCCTCGTACAGGAAGGTGTACGGCTGGTCCGAGACGATGTGCTCCTGGATCTCGATCAAGAGCGGTTTCTGGGTCGCTGCGTCGGTCGCCTTGGCAACGGCGTCCAGCAGACGGTCGACCTCCGGGTTGGCGTAACGCACGTAGTTGGAGGTCTCAGCCGGGTTCTCGCTGCTGTGCCAGACGTCCCCCAGGTCGACCTGCGTTCCTTCGCGCCAGGTCGAGACATACGCCTCGAAATCACCGCGCTCCTGGCGGTCGAGCAACGTCCCCCAGTCGACGAATCGCGGCTCGACGCGGACGCCGACTTTGGCGAGATCGGCTGCGACGAGCAGGCATACGTCTTGGCGCTGGTCACTCTCGTGATTGGTGAGCAGCTCGAGCTCGAAGCGGCTCCCGTCGGTACGCTCCAGAACGCCGTCCCGATCGGCGTCGTGCCACCCGGCCTCGGCGAGGATCCGGCGAGCGGTGTCGGGGTCGAACGGAAGCGGTTCGAGCTTGGGGTCGAACGCCCACATCCCGGAGAGCACAGGACCGAGGCTCGGGCGCCCCCATCCCCTCAGTACCGACTCCACGATCACTGCACGGTTGATCGCCATCCCCAGTGCGCGACGCACTCGTGGCTCCGCGAGGCGCGGATCACGGTTGTTCCAGCCGACGTAGGTATAGCTTCGGCCCGGCAGCGCGACCACCTCGAGCCGGGGATCGTCGACGAGGCCTTCTGCGTCACGGGGGGGCACGCCGGACATCATGTCGATCTCACCCGAGCGGAGCTGGGTGACGAGCCCGCTTTGGCTCGGTACGATCCGGAACACGACCCGGTCCAGCATGGGCAGGCCATCGCGCCAATAGGACGGGTTGCGCTCGAGAATGATTTCCTGCTGGGGCGTATGGCGCGCGAGCTGAAAGGGCCCGGCGCTCTTCGCCAACTCCGACCAGTCAGTCTCCTGCCATCGTTGGAACGGGATCGTCTGCCAGAGATGCGCGGGGACGATGGGACCGTCGTTGGCATCCATCATCTGATACGGGTAGACGCGGGAGAACCGAAACCTCACGGTGTGCGGGTCAACGGCCTCGACCGCGGTAATGGTGGCCTTGATGGTGGCTCCGGACCACGCGATCTCGGGAGCGGTCTGCACCTGCCACGAGAACACCACGTCCTGGGATGTGACGGGCTGACCATCGTTCCATCGCGCGCGCTCGTCGAGGTGGAACGTGAGGCTGAGGTGATCGTCTGACCAGTCCCACGACGAGGCCAGCCCCGGAGTAAATGACGGGGGGTGCTCGAGGTAGTCAACCTGCTCGACCGCAAGCGAGGGGTAGAGAAGCGACAGAATATCGTCTCCAAACGAAGTGTCGTCGAGATAGGGGTTCCAGTTCTGGACGTCGGAAAGGACTCCCACAACGACGGTGCCGCCACGCCGGGGAGATTCCGACCGAGGGGCCCTGGCATCGACATCGGTTCGCGCGCCCCCGCAGGCCAGCACAGCCGATGCCAGACACAGGCACCACGTCAGTCGAGCTCGTATCATGCGGTCCCCGCTTCCATCCTAGCCTGCGCTCCTCACCAGGTCACGTCGCGAGGGCGCCGAGATGCCCGCCAGCGTGGAGCCACCGAGTGACGAGCCACCGAGGCGTGTCCCAAGACACGTCGCAGGTGCCGAGTTACGAGAGGGCCCGCGATGGCTGGCAGATCGGCGCCCGCAGTAGGGAGCTGGTGAGAGGTGCAGGCTTGCCTGCGCTCCTCACCAGGTCACGTCGCGAGGATGCCGAGGCATCGAGCGTTCGGCGAGTTCAACTGCCGGGCGGGGAAGGGGGGCTCAGAGACCGTCACCACTCGACGGCGACGGTGCGCGGTTTACCCCCGAAACGCGAGACCATTACACAGCGATTGCGCTTGCCGTGGACGTAAAGGTCCCGGGTGACGCGTACATCGTCGCGGCAATACTCGATGATCTTGTCGACCTCGCCGAGCCGCCACCACTCGAGAGCCTGGAGGCCGTCTGCGGACTTGCCCTCGCCGAGGGTCGGCGCTGCCACGCTGTCGAGCTTGGGCCGGAAGCCGAGCCGACCTTCAAGGTCCAGCATCAGGTCGAAGGTCGGGAGTTGCTGGAGGTCACGGTCGGTGTAGCCGCGCAGAACCTCGTAGTCAAAGCCACGGATGTTGTAGCCGACAACGAGGTCCGCACGTGCCAGCAGCTCAATGAGATCGGCGATCCTGTCCTCGGTGTAGACCAGGAACTCGTCACGGTCGAAGCGGTAGGCGACCCCCACCGAGACGCCGAGGCGATGCAGCTGGGTCCGACCCCCGACATCCTCGAAGGACCGCTGGGTTTCGAGGTCGAATACCACGATCAGACGATCCCGTGCGACCTCGCGTTCCGGGTTATCGTCGAAGAGGCCCATCTGGCCGTCCCAGGTCTCCACCGCCTCGCCTCCGAAGTGCAACAATCCTGCTCGTAACGGGCCCGGAGTGTAGCATGGCGCCTTGAAGCCGACCTGGCATCCACCGCTGGCCATCGCTCGCCATCACGCCGCCTCGCTCGCGGGACCGACTGAGCGGGCGTATGGACACGTCGGGTTCTGGGTCCGGCTGGCGATCGAGCCATGGGATGTTGTCAGGGAGGGACATCTCCACCTCCTGCGGCCCCTGACGAGCGATGCTCCGCTTGCCGTGGTAGACCTTTCACGCCGACCCTTGGTCGCGATTCCCGGTCGGCAGGAGCCCGCGGGCCTGCGCGACCAGCTCGTGGCTTCGAGCGAGGCATGGCTGCGCGCCTGGAGACCGACCTTCTGGAGGATCTCCGAGCTCGGACTCGTCTCCGAGATCGGGGAGTCGGCAGATGGATTTCGCCACCGCGTACAGGGCCTACTGCAACCGGAGCTGCAACGGCGCCTGGACCGGCTCCAGGCGGCGCCGCTCCCGAATCTGCCCTGGCGCCGAAAGTCGGAGTTCGAGAGCCGGCGTCGCGCGCGCGATGGGCTCGTGAAGGCGCTGGCCCGAGTGATGGGCGGTCTGGAGTCATGGACGGCAGAGGACGCCGCCGACCGGGTGCGGTCCCTCGACGCGGGTCTGCTGATCGCGGACGAGGACCTGCTCCTGTCCGATCCGCAATCGTCCACAATTTGACGGTCCGGTCTTCATGGAAGACTCTCCTCGGGCCTGATGACTGAGCAGTGATCGCAGCGCAGCACCATGGAAATACTTCATTATCTCATGTATAGTAGTGATTACAGCCGTGCCATCGTTGTTTTCCCAACGGCGACCGTCGGCTATACTCCAGCGCGTTGTGAGCGAAGAGACGGCACTCCAGCGCGAAGGCGCGGACGAACGACCGGTCCTGCCGGTCGACCTGCCTGCGTTCTCCGGACCTCTCGATCTGCTCCTCCACCTCGTACGACGCAACAAGCTGGACATCACTGACATCCCCATTGTCGTCATCTGCGACCAGTACCAGGCGACACTTCGCGCTATGGCGGAGATCGACCTCGAGGTCGCTGGCGAGTTTCTGTGGATGGCTTCATGGCTGCTCTACCTGAAATCCAGGACGCTCCTGCCGACGACAGGCGAGGAGGGTGTTGCGGACCCCCGCACCGAGCTCGTCGAGAGGCTCCTGGAGTACCGCCGGGTCAAGGAGATGGCTGCAGTCCTGTACGAGCAGGACGTCATCCGTCGCTGCCTGTGGGAGCCCTCCTTGGAGTCGGAGACGGTCGCCCTCCACGAGGTGGCGCTCGACTGGGAGGACGTCGACCTTCGCGTCCTTGCTCGGAGCTACCTCGAGGTGCTGCAGCGCTTCACTGCAGCGAACCCCCCGCCCATAGTGGTGTCGCCACTCCGGTTCACGGTGGGGGAGAAGATGCGCGAGCTGTACCGCCGGGTCCTCGAGGAACGAGTCCTGCCGCTACGTCGGCTCTTGCGCGGCCACGGCGACCCCGAGGAGGTCGTCACTTTGGTGGTTGCTGCGCTCGAGCTTGCTCGCCTCGGAGGCATCATCGCCGACCAGCGGCGAGCATTTGCCGAGATCTACCTGCGGCCAGGTGTGCGCTCGCTCGACGTCGATGCCCTGCTGCGAGAGGGGATCGCCAGTGGATCGTGACTCCCTGATCGCGGTTCTGGAGGCCGTGCTGCTCACGTCGCGCAGCCCGGTCACGGCGGCGTCGGTGGCCGAATCGATCGCCGAAGACGACGTCACCTGCGAGCGTGTCGAGCACGCCTTCGGGGAGCTGAGCGAGCTCTGGACCGGGCCCGCCCGTGGTCTCCACGTCGAGCGGGTCGCGGGGGGCTGGAGGGCGATCACGCCGCCGCAGCTGGACCCGTATCTCCGCGCTTTCCACGGTCTCAGTGCCCGCCAGCGTCTGTCGCAGGCCGCCCTGGAGGCCCTGGCCATTGTCGCCCACCGGCAGCCGGTCACTCTTCCAGAGGTCAACTTCATCCGCGGCGCGAACTCGGCCGCGGTGATGCGGACGCTGCTCGATCGGGGGCTGGTACGTCTTGCAGGTCGCAAGGCTGTGGTGGGCAAGCCGTTCCTGTACCGGACCACGAAGGACTTTCTGGTCCACTTCGGGCTTGACAGGATCGAGGACCTCCCCGAACCAGAGAGCCTGGTGCAGGAGGACTCCGCCCTGGTCGAATGAAGCGTGGTGCGGAATAGAGGCGAACTCGTCATCGTCCGAGGAGAGGTGACGGTCCCCGGAGCGGAGTCACCTGACCGGGCTGGTCCGGCCACACGGCGCGTCCGAGGTCGAAGGCGAGCCCACGGACCCTCATCCCGAGGCGCTGGAGTTCGAGGGTGCGCGCGGCGTCGGCCCAGATCCACCCGGCGAGGAGTGTCGCGGCACCCATCGGGATCCCGGACAGCCAACCACCGGTCACCCACGCCGTGGCGGCGAGCAGGAGCACGCCGGCGGCCCCAGCCGCATGGGCCTCGTGGGTTTCCTGCGGTACACAGGTCACCGTCACGCTGCCGCCCTCTGGTGAGGCCGCAATCGTCACCGAGACACTCTCGTCGACCTCTCGAGCGATGACCCCGAACACTCGGGTTCGGCCGGCAATCTCGACGGACCAACTCAAGTCTCCGAGGCGCCGTGGCGCGAGGTGCGCGGCCGCTAGGGCCTCCTCGAGCCTGTCCGCGGCATCGATCGGAAGGCCCGCGTCCAGGACGACGTAGCGCACCGAGAGCGCTGACGCCGGTGCCGGCCGCGCGATCTCGGGGACCCAACGCATGGTTGCCAGGTTAGCCTGTACCTGGCCTCGGGTCACGTCGGGAGGAGTGCGCTATGCTCGCCGTTGCGGGCGAAAGGAGGTTCGAGTGCGGCACGAGCCCCGCCGTCGGGCCGTTGACGCGGACGCGGTCGAGAGACTCCTCGGGCGCGCCACTGCCGCCGGCTTGGTGCCCGGAGCGGTTGCAACGTGGCTGGGGGACGATGGCGTCCGGGTCGCGACCTCGGGCAACTCCCGCATTCGACCCGACACGGAGCCGGTGAGCGAGCGCCACTGGTTCGACCTTGCCTCTCTGACGAAGCCGCTGGTCACCGCAACCCTGGTGCTGATCGCTCGGCGTCGCGGACTGCTTGAGCTTTCATCCCACCTGGGAGATGTGCTCGCGGGTACCGGCAGGATCGGCGAAGCGACGATCCTCGAGCTGTTGACGCACACCTCTGGGCTTCCCGCCTGGCTGCCGCTGCCGACCCTGGCGGAAGGGGACCCGGCACGGGCTCCGGGGTGCCTGCTGCAGGTCCAACCAGTGACCCATCCCGGTCGCTCGGTGGTCTACTCCTGCGTCGGGTACCTGCTGCTCGGGGAGGTCGTTGAGCATTGCTTCGGCACCGATCTACCGCGTGCCTTCGCAACCGAGATCGCTCAGCCGCTGGGTTTGGCAGACGAGCTCGGCTTCCGGCCCGACACGCTGAAGCACCGGCTGGTCGCGGGTGCGGCCGATGCAGGCTGGGAGCGGCGGCTCGCGAAAGAGCTCGGCTTCGCCGGCGACAGGATCCCGGATCCCCAAAATGGGCTCCCCGATGACGGGAACGCGAGGTTTCTCGGCGGCGCCGCCGGCAACGCCGGTCTCTTCGGGACGGCTGCCGGTGTGCTCGCGTTGGCCGGTACCTGGCTGGAACCCGGGCGTCTATTGTCGCGGGAGGACATCGAGCTCGGTACCCGAAACCACACACCGGGCCTCGAGCAGGCGAGGGGTCTCGGCTGGCAGCTCGCGGCGAGCCCCGGCTGCTCGGCCGGGTCCGCTCTCGACTGCAGCGCATTCGGTCATACGGGCTTCACCGGGACCTCGGTGTGGGTCGACCCGTCGAATCGGGCGGTTTGGGTGCTGCTCGGGAACCGCCACCATCCGAACCCGAGACCGGTGGACCTGCACCCCCTGCGCCGCCGGTTTCACCAGCTCGCGGGCTAGGTCCGCAGGGTGGTCATGCGGTTGAACGCGAACAGTGCGGCCAGGCCGACCGGTGCCCAGGCGCCGAGTAGGGGAGGTAGGATGTCGGCCTCGCCCATCTTTCCGAACACCGCGACCAGCACGAAGTAGCCGACGCCAAGGGCGAGTGCGAGGGCGACCCCATTGATCGTCGTGATCCGGCGGCCACCGCGGTTGAGGCCGAACGGCAACGCCAGCAGCACCATCACGAAGGCCGAGATGGGGTAGGTGATCTTCTGATACCACCGTACGACCAGAGCGACCGGTCGGTAGCCGGACTCGGTCAGCTCGGTGATGTAGTTTTCGAGTTCGCGGTAGGTCATCTCGCCCGGCTGGTGGTGCTCCTGTCCGAAGTAGGTCGGTGCCTCGGGTACCCCAAGCTCCATCGGCTCGGTGATGCTGCGAAAGACGTCACTGCCGTCCGGAAAGAACTGGCGGAACCAGCCCGAGTCTGCGATCCAGCCACCATTGCGGTACTGGACCCGATCGGCGAAGAGCTGGAATGTCAGTTCGAAGCTCGGATTGAGGCGAAACATCGAGAACCGCACCATGGTCTGGGCCTGGGGGTCGAACTGAAGGAAGTTGTAGAGAGTCGAACCGTCCCGCGACAGGAGCCACAGGCGATCGGCCCCATAGGAGCGGCTGGTCTCGGAGCCCTTGATTCGGTCCAGCAGGCGCTGCGCCTCTCGGTTGGCCTGAGGCACCACCGATTCACCCAGGAACCACAATCCGGTGGCCGCTCCGGCGGCGAGCAGCAAGACCGGCACCATGACCCGGAACAAGGAGATCCCTGCGGCCTTGAAGGCGGTCAGCTCGACTTGGCGTTCCATGATCGTGAGCGCAATCAAAACCGCGATCAGCAGGCCCAAGGGAGTGACGTCGAGGATGACCTGCGGAATCAGGTTGGCGTAATACGCGACCGCGACAGAAATGTTCACCGAGCTCTTCGCGAGGTCGTCGATCCGGTCGGTGAGATCGACCACGACATAGAGCGAGGAAGCGGTCAGCAGAACCAGGAGCAGGGGCGTCAGCAGCCGTGTTGCCACGTAGCGGTCGAGCATCGATGGGAAGCGGGTGCCGTACCGCCGCTTTTGGAGTGACAGGGGAATGGACCCGGTCGGAGCAGGCCGCAGCCCGGTCGCTTCGCGGGCAGACCGGGGTCGAGACGCCTCGCGGTGGGCGCGCCATGCCCGCGTCAGACGTGAGAGGAGGCTCTCTCCCCGTCTTCGTTCGCCAAGCCAGTAGCCCATGCGGCGCATCATCACCAGCGCGACGACTGCCACCAGCGCGTTGGCCAGCCATGACCCCATCCAGACCGGGGCTCGGCCCTCCTGTGCGAGCAACCGGCCGTTGTTGAAGATGATGTAGTAGGCGAGGATCACGCCGATCGAAAGGATGAACCCACGTCCTCGTCCACCGCCGCGGGATCCGATACCCAGCGGGAGCGCGATCAGGGCGAAGGCGATGCAGGCGACCGGCAGCGCGAGCCGGCTGTGCAGCTCCATGAGCACTTGGACCAGCGTCTCCTGGCGTCGCCGCTCAGTCTCCGGATCTGAACTCGGCTCAGCAAGCTGATCCCGCAACGAGATCAGATCGGAAGTCGTTCGCTCGCGCATGCCGAGGCTGACCTCGACGGTGCTCTTCTCGTTCGACATCAGCTTCACGAGCTGGGTCTGGTTCACGTTGCGACGGTAGGTCGCCGGATGGCTCGACGAGAACTGATGAGTCGTCACGTCTTCCAGGAGAAGCCATGGTGTGCCTTCGCCGTCGCCCTGAGGGACGCCGACGTCGTCGCCGACGCCTCCGTTGCTGTTCGGGCGCTCCGCTACCAGGCGCCCGCTGCGGGCCAGCGTCAGCCGTTCCTCATCCGGATTGCTGCGGTCATACAGCAGCACGTTGTGCCATATCGATGTGACCGGGTCCACATCTTCCACGTAGAGGAGCAAGTTCGGGAAGCTCTCGTTGAAGACCCTCGCCTCGACCCGACCGAGGTTCTTGGCCGAGGTGAACATCTCAACCTTCATGACCCGCAGCTCGCGGTTCGCCCGCGGCATGACCACGAGCGTCATCCAGGCGTTGAGCGCGCCGAAAATGAGGGACAGCCCGAGCACGGGAACCAATACGCGGCCCATCGAAACGCCGGCCGCCTGCAGTGCCGTGATCTCGTTGTCTCCGTTCATCCGCCCGAGCGCCAGCAGGACGCCGAACAGGTAGCTCATCGGGACCGTGAGCACGACGACGTGAGGCACCGTCAGCGAGAGAAACCGGAGCGCCTCGGCGAAAGGCACGCCGCGGACGAAGACCTGCTCCATGAGCCCGAAGATCGGTCGCATGAGCAGAAAGAACGTATAGGTCCCGAAACCGAGCGCGGTCGGACCCAGGACCTCTCGAACCAGATAGCGGTCGAGCGCGCCACCGAGCCGCAGGCTGATCCGACGGCGCCTCACGACGGGGGACACTCTCTCGACATCACCGCGGAAGTCTACACGAGCGGGAATGGGACCATCCGCTCGGCTGGCGCTGGCAGCCGCTCGATCACATCCGAACCGGCGGGATACGGGCCCCGAAGCGGGGGGCCGGATCAGCCGACCTCGGACCTGATGGTGGGGGACGCCGGTCGCTCCACAGGTTTTCCACAGCGCCCTTGGATTTCCACAGCGCAGGCGCCACATTCAATGTCCGATAAGATATATTATGTAAACTTCAATCAAGCAGCGAGCCTAGAAGCCGGGTGGAAGAATGACTTTCGTCGTGGCCCGTCTCAGAGTCTCCAAGGTGCCCGAGTTGTCAGGACTCCGAACCGGAGGTGCCTCCGTTCGCGCTGCGAAGCTCCCGAAGCATCTCCTCGAGTGCGGCGATGATGTCGCCGGTCGCGGGCTCTGCGTCGGTGCGGAACGACAATGACAGCGTGAACGGTCGACCGGGTCGACTCAGTCGGACGATGAACGGCTTGGTTCGCGCCGCCCCTGCGATCCCATGAGGCGACAGCGCGTCACCGCTCGAATCGTCACTCTGGGAACCCGCGTCTCCTCCTGCAAGTGCCGCACGCAGCCGTCGCAGCTCCGCACGGTCGGCGCCGGCGTGCTCGACAGCATCCAGAAGCGCATGCATGGCCGCCTCATCCGGTGCCTTGGCAAGCTCCAGGAGCACCCCCTTGGCCAAAATGTCGGCATGCCGACATCGATCGCGGACACTCTCCGGCAGGTCGAGAATGCGCAAGGTTTCGGTCACGGTAACCCGCGACCGTCCAACCGCCGATGCGATCTGCTCATGAGTGTAACGGTACTTCTCCAACAGTGACCGGAATCCGTCTGCCTCCTCGAAAGGCGTCAGGTCCTTGCGCTGGAGGTTCTCGACCAGGGCGATCTCGAGTGCGGTTTCGTCCCCGACCGTGAGCTCGATGCACGGAACCTCGGCGAGACCTGCCTGCAGCGCCGCATGGAAACGACGCTCGCCGGACACTAGCTCGTAGGTGTTGGCGCCATCCTCGCGGCGCCGCACGAGCAGCGGTTCCAATATGCCGTGCTTGCTGATGCTCTTGACCAGCTCCGTGAGATCACCGAGGGTGCTCCGAGGCTGGTCGTGGTTGGACGTGATGGACCCTATAGGGATCATCCGCCCGAGCCCCTCACCCATCCTCTGAGTCAGCTCGTCGACGTAATGGCGATCGTGGCGCATGCGACGGCGCTCAGGAAGGCCGCGCTTAACTGCCGACACGTTGCAAGACCTCCTCGCACAGTGCGTAGTACTCGAATGCGCCACTCGAATCGGGCGCGTAGGAAAAGATGCTCTGCCGGTGGGCCGGCGATTCCTCCAGCCGAACTGACTTTGTAATCAGCGTGTCGAACACCAGCTCATGGAAGACCTCGACGATCTCCTCATGGACCTGGCGCGACAGCAGGGTGCGCCGGTCAAACATCGTGACCAGCACACCCAGGATGCGCAGCTCGGTATTGGGCCGCGCCTTGATCTTGTCGATGGTCTCGAGCAGGTCGTCTGTGCCCTCGAGAGCAAAGTACGACGACTGGATCGGGATCAGAACGTGGCTCGAGGCGACCATCGCGTTGAGGGTGATCAGGCCAAGTGTTGGAGGTGTGTCGATGATGACGGCCTCGTACGAGGACGCAATCCCATCGAGGCAGTCCTTCAGGCGGTAGGGCGCGTCGAGCTCTCCGACGAGGGACACCTCGAGCTTGGCCATCGCGATACGCGACGGGGCGACATCCAAATTGGGCGTCTGCGAGGGTCGGAGAACCGCCTCCATCTGTGCGTGTCCCGTGAGGACGTCGAACATGTTCTGGCCGACCTGGTCGAGATCGAGGTTCGACATCGTCGAGTTGGCCTGAGGATCGAGGTCGACGAGGAGGGTCCGAAGGCCCTTATGTGCGAGGCCGGCGGCGAGATTGATGGCGGTGGTGGTCTTGCCCACTCCACCCTTCTGATTAGCAATGGCGAGGATCATGGCGAGCGTCGGCCTCCGCTTCGGTGGAGGTCAAACTGTAGCGGCCAGAGCGGGGGCTGTCAACGAGAAGTGCTGCTTCAGCGTTACTCAGGTCACGCCGAAGCTGCTGGAAGGGCTACATTTCGTACTCGCCCAGGTCCTCGGGCTGGAGCCGCTCGAGGACGGCCCGAAGAACCTCTTCGGTTCGACCGTCGTCGTGGTGGGCGTGCTCGAGGACCTCCTCGCTCACCAGAATGGGGACTCCGGCGCGTAGCGCAATGGCAATGGCGTCCGAGGGGCGGGCGTCGACGACGCAGGCATGGTCGCCGTTGTTGAGGTGGATCGCAGCAAAGAACACACCCTCCCGGAGAGAGTGGATGTGGACGTGGTCGATCGCGTGCCGAGTCGCCTCGAGCAGGGAGAGCGCAAGGTCATGGGTCATCGGCCGGGGCGTGACGACGCCTTCCAATTGGAGCGCGATGGCGTTGGCTTCACAAACACCGATCCAGATCGGCAGGAAGCGCTCGCGGCCAGGCTCCTCGAGGACGACGACCGGCATCTTGGAGACGGGATCCATCATCATCGCCTTGATGTGCATCCGAATCGACACGGGGTTTGGAGCAGTGACATCAGCCATATATTCAATGTGTCGGGTGCCACGATGCCTGTCAAGACGCCGCACTCTCTCCCTCTGGGTCCCCGGTGCGCAGGTCAGCGACACCGGCGATAATCTCGCCGACCAGGGAGTGGGGCCCCGCTCTGGTGATGCGGACCTGGACGATGTCCCCCACCCTCTCGGCGTCTTGCCGGGAGAAGTTGACCACGCGGTTGTCCTCTCCCCTCCCCTGCCACTGGGCTTCGCCGCGCCGGCTCGTACCATCGATCAGGACCGGGACGACCGAGCCAACGATCCTTTGATTGAGCTCCAATGAAATCCGGTGGGTGAGAGCGAACAGACGCTGGAGCCTCTCTCCAGCCTCCTCGGCGGGGACCTGAAGTTCGTAGCGTGCTGCGGGCGTCCGCGGTCGTGCAGAGTACGCGAACGCGAACACCTGTCCGAAACGGACCTGCTCGAGCAGCTCGAGCGTGTCGAGGAAGTCCCTCTCGGTCTCACCGGGGAAGCCGACAATGATGTCGGTGGAGAGGTTGACGTCTGGAACAGATCTGCGCAGCCGTTCGACTAGGTCGAGGTATTCCTCCCGGGTGTAGCGCCGGTGCATGCGGCGGAGAACGGCGTCGGACCCTGACTGGACCGGCAGATGGAGGTAGCGGGAGACCTTCGGATGTTGGGCCAGGGTGTCGATCAGGCGATCGGAGAAGTGCCGGGGGTGGGAGGTGATGAAGCGCACACGCTCGAGCCCGTGCACTCCGGCGACCCGATCCAGGAGCTCTGCAAAGTCCGCCCCGGAGTTCGGACACCGATAGGCGTTGATGGTCTGCCCCAGCAGCTCGACCTCTTTGAGGCCGCTGGCGACGAGATGGCAGGCCTCGGCAATCACGTCCACGACGGGACGACTGACCTCACGCCCTCGGGTGTAAGGGACGACGCAGAAGGTGCAGAACTCGTTGCAGCCTTCGACAACGGTGATCATGCCTCGAGTAGAGCTGGTCCGGAAAATGGTGTGGAAGTTGTACTCCTGCTCGGCGTCGAAGCCCGTGAGCACCGGTCGTTGTCCCTGATCGACCAACCGAAGTGCGTCAGTGAGTCGGCCGTTCTGGCCGGGTCCGAGAATGAACCCCACGGTGGGCGACCGCGCGAGGAGCTTCTCCCCTTCCTGCTGGGCCACGCAGCCACAGATGCCGATCAGTGGCGGTACCGATGTGTTGGCAAGCTCTCCGATCCGGGAGACGATCTTCTGGACCGGCTTTTCGCGCACTGAACATGTGTTCAGAAGCACGAGGTCGGCTGATGCGGCAGTGTCCGCCGGAGTGAAACCCAGGGCACGAAGCTGGCCCTCGAGGTGCTCGCTGTCATGCTGGTTCATCTGACAGCCCCAGGTTTCAATGACGTACGTTCGCATTCAACTTGTCTCCACACAGAGCAAGGAGCCGCCGCCTATGATGGGCGCGGAGCCGAACCGGGCTCAGGGCCTGAGATCGCGGAACCAGCCCGGCAAGGCGCCGTCTCGGCGAGCATCCTCGAGGATCTGGTCGAGCTTGGCCTGTTCGCTCGGAAGCCGATCCTTGAGCTGCTGAGACTCGGCCAGCGCCCGGTCAAGACTGGGCTTGATGACTCCGTCCCGGTACGCCGGATCGTCCCAGGCGTAGAACTGTGTCCACAGCTTCGGTATCTCGGAGTCAAGCTCCGCAATGCGATTCTCGATGATCTGGACTGTCTTCTGCTGCCCCGAGTAGCGACTCCGCCAGAACCCGCGCTTCTGGTCGTCGGTCATTGTTCCGGTCGCACCCTCTTCGGCACCGGCCTGGTCGGTGCTCCGGTTGATCTCGACATACCGGCCAGAGTCGGTCCTCCCGCCGCTTGAGGTGGTGAGCGAGCCCTTCTCGGAGAGCGTGGACAGGCTTGAGTTGGAGATCACGACCTTGCCCTCGCCGTCCCGTGCGGCTGGGCGGAGCTTGATCCGCCTGGCCAGGTCGGAGAGCGAGCTGGCTCTGGGTGTCGGAGTCGGTGTCGCTCCGATGCCCTTGGACTGTGCCTCGGCAATCGCGAGCGGCGCGACGGTCGCGACCATCACGGCCGCTGCAATCGCGATGCCCTTTGCTCGTGTGCTGAAATGGCTCATCGTCGTCTCCCCACCGTGGCTTCTAGGCCGCGCCATGGCCGCGCGCTCGACCGGCGCCACGAACGCCGCGTCATGGTTCAGATGTCCCCTCTCGCCCGTAACGATCCTCGAGACGAACGACGTCGTCGATCTGAGGAGTCGACACCTCGAGAATCGAGCAGTCGGTACGGGCGGCCATCCGGTGCAACAGACCCGGAGGCACGTGAAACACTGAACCGGGAACAAGTACGAGGGTCACGAGCGCGTCTCGGTCGGGTCCAGCGGTCAGCTCGAGCTCGCCGTCGAGCAACCGGAGGGTTTCTTCCTTGACCTCATGGTATTGCAGGCTCAAGGCTTCGCCGGCTCGGACGAAGAGGATCTTCCCGACGTAGGCGTCGGTTTCCGCAAAGATCTCCTCGTGTCCCCATGGCTTTTCGACGAATCGGGCTGGCCTGTGACCCATCACATGATGCTCCCTATACACGAATCTTGGTTTTCGCCAGTGAGATGGCAAGCTGCTCCATCAGGAACTCCTCGACGTCGCGGGCAGTTACCATCTGTCGGGCCTGGCGGGCCATGTGCACCGTCTCGCGATACGAGAGCTGCCGAATGAGGCTGCGAATGACCGGGACGGCGAGCGGGTTCATGCTGAAGCGGCGCAGTCCGAGCCCCACCAGGACCGGAACCATCAACGGGTCGGCCGCCATCTCACCGCACATGGTCACGTCAACGCCTGCGGCTTCACCCGCGGCAATGACGTCGGCAATCAGACGGAGAACAGCTGGGCTGGTCGGACGATAGAGGTCCGCGACGAGATCGTTGCCCCGGTCCACGGCAAGGGTGTACTGGATCAGATCGTTTGTGCCGATGGACAGGAAGTCGACCTCCTTGGCCAGCTCATCGGCCATGACAGCGGCGGACGGGACCTCGACCATGGCGCCCAGAGGGGGCAGGAACGGAATGTCGGTCCCTTCCCCGCGCAGCTCGTCGGCGAGCTGACGGACCAGCAAACGGGCAAGCCGGACCTCTTCGATGCCGGAGATGAGCGGAAACATCACCCGCACCGTACCCTCCGGGAACTCGACTGCGACCCGGAGCAGCGCACGAAGTTGAGTACTGAAGAACTCGCGCTTGTGCAGGCACAGGCGGATGCCGCGCAATCCCAGGACGGGGTTGGCCTCGATGTTGCCCATCATCTCTCGGCCGAGCTTCTTGCCGCCGAGGTCATAGGTCCGTATGGTGACGGGGCGACCCTCCATACGTCCGACCAGGGATCGATAGTAGTCGACGTGGTCGTCCTCGGTCGGCATCTCCGGGCTCATGCGCATGTAGAGGAACTCTGAGCGGTACAGGCCCACGCCCATCACGTTCCAGTGGATCGCCTGCTCAACCTCAGCAGGAAGGTCGATGTTGGCGAGCAGGAACAGCCGGTGGCCGTCTCGGGTCACGGTGGGAAGCGATCGGACCTGGGCAAGCTGCGCCTGCTGCTCCTGATAGTCGTGCTGCCGTGAGGTGTACTCCGCGAGCTCGGCCGGGTTCGGGTCGATGACGACCTTGCCTTCGAACCCGTCGACGGTGACCATCCGGGAGAGGCGCGCCGCCTCGCACACGCCGTGTGCGCCGACGATCACGGGGATTCCGAACGACCGAGCGATGATCGTGGTGTGGGCGGTAGGCCCGCCGGTCTCCAGTGCGAAACCGAGGATCTTGTCCAGCGGGAGCTGAACGGCCTGCGACGGCAACAGGTCATCTGCGACCAGAATGACCGGGCGATCGAGCTCGCGCAGCTGGTGGAGGTCATGACCCCGAAGCGCGTGCATGATCTGGGTGGCGACGTCGATCACGTCGAGGCGTCGTTCCGACAGGTGGATGTCTTCGAGAGCCGCGAACCTGGCCACCAGCCGCTCCACCACCTGGTCGAGGGCCCACTCGGCGTTCACCCTCTCGGCCCGGATGCTGTGTTCCACGGGCCCCGTCAGCGACGGGTCCGAGGCAATCAGGCAGTGCGCTTCGAAGATCGCGGCGTACTCCTCCCCCATCTGCCGGACGGCGCGCTCCTGGTGGTCGCGGATCCGGGTCACGGTCTCCGCAACCGCGGTCCGGAAGCGCTCGACCTCGGCCTCGACTTCGGCCGACCCTATCGGGATCCGGAGAGTGGCAATGGGACGGGTCTCATGCACGACCGGCTCGCCGATCGCGATTCCCGGGCTCACGCCCAGCCCTCGGAGATGCCGGCTCACTCGCCCTCCCCGAACCGGTTGGCGAAGAGGTCGACAATCGCCTGGACGGCCTGCTCCTCGTCGGCTCCCTCGGCGCGGACGGCCAGTGGCGTGCCCTTGGTCGCCGCCAGAGTCAGGAGGCCGAGGATCGACTTTGCATTGACCTCCTCATCTGCCGCGCCGATGAAGATGTCAGAAGAGAACTCGTTGGCAGTGTGGACCACCTTGGCAGCAGCTCGCGCGTGCAGCCCCAGCCGATTGGTGATCCGAACCTGCTCAACCTTCATTTCTGCTCTCTCTCCTCGGGAGTGACTCCGGTGTTCTTTCGTTCTCGGGAAGCGACGAGTGCCGCAGCATCCGCTTCGTCACGCGGTCGCTGCGCTCCGGGTATTGTACCGTGAGTCCGCGGTTCGTCCGGAAGGGCGAGGAGGCTCAGCTCGGCGCCGGAGTCCGCAGAAACTCGCTCGCCAGTCGGATGCTCTTCTGGCCCGCCTTGGTAACGTTCTCGGCCAGCTCCTTGACCGACATTCCACGCTGACGCAGCGAGCCGAGCTTGACCAGCATGGGGAGGTTGACGCCTGTGACGACCTCAACCCGATCCGGGAGCAGATGTGGGAGCGCGACATTGGTCGCAGTGCCGCCGAACATGTCGGTCAGGATCAACACACCCTCACCTTGATCGAGCTCTCGGATCTTGGCCTTCACGGTTCGCCCCGCCTCGTCAGAGGTCACATCCCACGGGAGCGGGAGAGAGAACGATCTCTCGGCCACGTGAGGATCGATTGTCTGAGCCGCCTGGAGCAGCTCATCGGCCAGAGTTCCGTGGGTGAGCACCAGGATCGGGATCATGGGAACCTCCAACGATCCTTGTCACGGTGATCGATGACGGCCCGGTAGCCCGCGTCCCGTATCGATGAGGCGAGACGCTCGGCGACGTAGACCGAACGGTGCCGTCCGCCCGTGCAGCCAACGGCAATGGTGACGTGGGTCTTGAGCTCTGCGCCATACCGCGGCAGGAGCCACGTCACGAGGTCGCTCATGCGACCCACCGCTTCCTCGACCTCGGGGTGTCGCCCGAGCCAGGTGCGGACGACCGGATCGTCGCCGGCCAACGCTCGCAGGGACTCCTCGAAGTATGGATTGGGGAGGAACCGGACGTCGAAGACCAGGCTCGCGGTGGGCGGAACACCCTGAAGGTACGAGAAGCTCTGGACCTCCACCGACAGCAGCTCCTGAGCGCTTTCGCCGATGCCGGCTAGGTCCAAGACATGTCGCCGCAGATCATGCGGCGAGAGCTGATTGGTGTCGATGATGAGATCGGCAAGGGTCCTCACCGGTGCCAGGGACCGGGCTTCGTCAGCGATCGCACGCTCGATGTTGCGATCCCGGAGCGGATGCGGGCGCCGCGAGACGGAGAACCTTCGAAGCAGGACCTCTGGCGATGCCTCGACGAAGATCAGCCGGAGGGTAGGGCTCGCCGCTTTGAGCTCGCGGCACACAGCGGGGAAGGCCTCGGTGAAGCCTTTCGTCCGCACGTCCAGAACAACGACCAGTCGCACGAGGTCGGCGGCCGAACGTTCGAACAACGACTGGACGAGGTCCAACGGAATATTGTCGACGCACTGATAGCCGATGTCTTCAAGTCCCCGACTGAGTACGGTCTTGCCCGACCCGGAAAGCCCGGTGATGACGAACGGGCCGCGGAAGGCAAACTCAGCCATCGCCCTCGGCCGGAGGATCTGTCTCACCCATTGCGCGTCGGTTGATGGTCTCAAGGAAGGTCCGTTCGTCCTGAATACCGCGCTCCGCGAGCAGGCACTTTCGGACCGCGGTCTCGACCATGATCGCGACGTCACGTCCGGGCGCAACCGCCATCGTGTACTTGGGTACCTCGACCCCGAGGATCGGCTCGGTCGAGGTCCACGCCCGCGGTCGGTCGAGCAGCGACTCTCGCCACGCCCGTTCGCGCTCGAGGGTCTCCGGACTCAGTTTGGTGAGCTCGATGACCAACGATACGACGACCGTCGGCGAGGTTGCGGTCATGCCGAAGTGCTTCCGCACGTCGATGATGCCAACTCCGCGCAGCTCGAGATAGTTGTGGAGCAGCTCATGGGCGGTCCCGAGAAGGCCCCGGTTGTGCGTCCGCCGAATCACGACGATGTCGTCCGCGACCAGTCGATGACCCCGGTACACCAGCTCCAAGGCGCACTCGCTCTTCCCGATCCCCGCGTCCCCGATGATCAAGGTGCCCATCGAGAAGACGTCCACCAACACACCATGGCGCTGCACCCGAGGGGCGAGCGCGTCCTCGAGGTAGGCCGAAACCGACTCGATGACATCCGAAGTCTTGGCCTCAGTACACAGCAACGGTACCCGTTCCCGCTCACAACACTCGATCACCGCCGGCCGGGGACGGTTTCCCTTGGTTGCGACCAGCGCCGGCACACCCATGCGGATCAGCTGTGTAAGCCGGCCGTCGGCATCCTGTTGCTCGAGCGTTGCGAGAAAGGCAAACTCGGACTCACCAAGGATCTGAAGACGACCCGGTTTGACGTACGGCAGGTAGCCCGCAAGGGCAAGTCCCGGCTTCTGTATGCGCGGGTTGGTGACGGTCCGCTCGTCCAGGCCCGCCTCTCCAGCGATCACCTCGAGCTCGAGTGGTTGCAGAGTTCTCTCGAGGAGGAGATGGCGCACCGGGAGGGGGGACGGAACGGTCACAGACCCTCGGCCTCTGCAGTGCGGCGCAGGGCGCCAAGGACGGCGTCCTCGTCCGGTGCCTCGAGCAGCTCGGTACGCAGGTCGTCCCGCTTCAGAACGCGGGCGATCTGGCTCAGCACCTGGAGGTGGGCAGCGGGCTGGTCCGGAGGCGAAAGAACGACGAACAGAAAGCGTGATGGTCTGCCATCGGGCGAGTTGAAGTCGACCCCTCGTCGAAGACGCGCGAGGGCAACCGCAATCCTCTTGATACCGGACATCTTGCAGTGTGGAATCGCGAACGAGTCGCCGACCGATGTCGATCCGAGCCGCTCGCGTTCCAGCAACGCCGACACCACCCGTTCGGAGGTTACGCCAAGGCCGTCGGCGAGCAGCCCCGCCACTGCCTGGAGCGCACCTGGTACGTCGTCAGCCTCGAGTCCGAGGTGGATGTCATCGACGCTGATCAGTTCATGGAGCTTCACGTCAGAACTCGGGCGTGATCAACCCGAGGTTGTTGTCGCGCCGTCGATACAGGACGTTGACCCGGTCGGAACCGGCGTTGCGGAACACGATGAATTCGTTGCCCGAACCCTGCAGCTGCATCATCGCTTCGTCGATCGTCATCGGCTTGACCTGGATCGAGGTCCGCGTCACGATCACCGGCTCCCCTGCGGCCACCGAGTCCGGCTCCAGGACATCCTCGCTCCAGTCCGGTGATTCCTTGACGACGTCGAGGTGGCGCTTGTTCTCCTTGAGGCGGCTCTTGGCCTTGCGGGCCTGCATCTCGAGCTTGTCGATCGCCTCCTGAATGGCGGTCGTCAGGTCCTTGTTCTGGACCGTCGATCTGATGTCGAAGTCCTTGCCCTTGATGAAGATGTCGGCAGCAAAGAGGTGCCGCTCATGGGCCAGCTCGACGCGCACGTCGATGATGTCGTTGAAGTACTTTCCTACCTTCGCCAGCTTGCGTTCGGTTAGCTCACGAACAGGATCGGTGAGGCTCACCTTGCGCGCGATGTACTCGATCTTCATTCGTTCACTCCTCGTTGGTGGTCGGTCAGAAGAACCTCTTGCGCTTGTCCGATGACGGGATCTGCAGCTCCTCTCTGTACTTGGCGACCGTGCGCCTGGCGAGTCGGATCCCTTCGCGCTGAAGCATTTTCATGATCTTCGAGTCGGACAACGGACGGGCCGGATCCTCGGCCTCGACGAGCTTCTTGATGCGTTCCTTCACGACTAGCGACGAGACGTTGTCGCCCTTGGCGGAGTCGACCCCCGAGTGGAAGAAGAACTTCATTGGAAACAGACCGCGCGGTGTGTACATGTACTTGTTGCTGACGACGCGGGAAATGGTCGACTCGTGCATCCCGATGTCCTCGGCTACCTGACGGAGCACCATCGGTTTGAGGTGCTCGATGCCGTAGTCGAGGAATCCACGTTGGAAGCCAACGATACTGTGGGCGACCTTGTAAATCGTGCGTTGACGCTGATCGATGCTCTTCATCAGCCACAGCGCGTTGCGCATCTTCTCTTTCAGATAGGACGTCACCTGGGGGTCGAGCGACGCGCCCTCCAGCATCCTGGCGTACCTGGAGTTGATCCGGAGCCTGGGGAGCCCGTCGTCGTTGAGGGCGATCAGGTACTCTCCGTCCGTCTTGCGGACGTAGACATCGGGCTCGATGTAGATGTTACGCTCGCTCCGATAGTTCCGTCCCGGCTTGGGCTCGAGGCGGTGAATCACCTCGAGTATCGGCCTGAGCTCCTGCGGCTCGCAGTCGAGCACGCCCGCGAGCAACTCCCAACGTTGGTGCAGAAATGTGTCCCAGTGCTCCCCAACGACCATGCGAACGCGGCCGAGGAGATTGGCCTCGTCGCCGCCGGCGGTGGAGCAGAGAACCTCGACCTGCGCCAGGAGGCACTCCTGCAGGGTCCGAGCGGCGATGCCAGGCGGATCGAGGGAGCGGACGACGGCAAGCGCCCGCTCAACGTCGTCGGGCGAAGCACCACTTGCGCGCCGGATCTCCTCGTCGGACGCGCGAAGGTATCCGTCTTCGTCGAGGTTTCCGATCACGTACTCGGCGATGTCGACGAGGCGCGGCGGGCAGCTCATCAGATGCAGCTGCCAGACGAGGTGGTCGTAGAGCCCGGGCGATGCGGACAGCACGTTCTCCAGCGGGACGTTCTCGTCATCCAGGGACCGGGCCATCGAAGGCCCTTCCGGCCGGCTGTCACCGAGATAGTCCGAAAAGAAAGCCTCGACGTCGATATCGTCGTATGCTTCTTGGTCGCTCGGTAGGATCGGCTCATCCTCCGATCCAGGTTGTGCAAGGTCGCCCACCCCGTCCCACTCCTCCCCAGCCCCTGCGGGTGCGTCCGAGGCTTCGGCAGGTGCTTCCGTGGATGTGGCCTGTTCGGCTTCCTGGGCGGACGTCTCCTCGGCAGTTTCTTCCGCATCGAGCACGGGGTTCTCGAGGATCTCCTGCGATATTGCTTCCTCGAGCTCCAGCCGTGAAAGCTGAAGCAGCTTGATCGCTTGCTGCAGCGACGGTGTCATCACCAGCCGCTGCGCGAGCTTGAGGCGGAGCTTTTGTTCGAGCGCCATGATCTAGAGTCGAAAATCCTCGCCGAGATAAATCCGCCGGACGTCCGCATTTTCGGCGAGCTCGTCCGGAGGTCCGGCAGCAAAAATCTTGCCGTCCTTGATTATATAGGCGCGGTCAGTGATCTTCAATGTCTCCCGAACGTTGTGGTCAGTGATCAAAACGCCTATTCCCAGTGATTTGAGATGACGGATGATGCGCTGGAGGTCGAGCACGGCGATCGGGTCGATGCCCGCAAACGGCTCGTCGAGGAGGATGAAGGTCGGATCGATGGCCAGTGCGCGAGCGATCTCGAGACGACGCCGCTCGCCCCCAGAGAGCGTCTCGGCCCGCTGCTCCCTCCGATCCCAGAGCCCGAACTCCTGCAAAAGGTCGCAGATCCGCTCATGGGCTGTCACCCCGTCGACGCCTAGGGACTCGAGCACGAGCCAGATGTTGTCCTCGGTCGACAGGCGCTTGAAAGCGCTGGCCTCCTGGGGCAGGTAGGCGATACCCATTCGTGCGCGGCGGTACATTGGCTGATCGGTGATATTGCGGTCACCGAGCACAACCTCACCTGCCCCGGGCTCGACCAGCCCGACGAGCATGTAGAAAGTCGTGGTCTTGCCAGCGCCGTTGGGGCCGAGCAGGCCGACGATCTCGCCCGGGGAGATACTGAGCGTGACGTCGTCGACGACCCACCGACCGCGATAGGACTTGCGCAGACCCCTGCCAGCGAGGTCGAGAGCCTTGGGACTCAGGGCTTTTCCTCCGGATGGTAGATCGTCTCCGTGCCCCCGGAGACCGTGACCCTACCACTGGTCCTATCCCAGGTCAACGAAGCGGCATTGGTCACATTGCCCTTCTCGTCCGTGAGTTGGGCCGGGTTGCCAGTGAGCTCGACGGTCTGGGTGGACCACTGCCAGAGGGCGTGGTCCCCCTTCATCCGGCGGCCGGTCGCCGGCTCGACGATGTCGACCGCTCCGGTCGCCTCCACGACACTCACCGAATCGTCTTCTCCGAAGATGATGTCGACCTCGCCTGCAGTAAGAACGTACTCGCCGTCGGAGTAGCGGACGTCACCCTCGTACACCGCGCGCTTTGCGCCACGGTCGTAGGTCAGGGCCTTGGCGACGATGAGGACCTCTCCGCCGCCAGCGGACGCATGGCTCCCTCCAGAGGCGCCGGAGGCGGCGATTGAAGGAAACGTCGTGCGAACGTGGCCAGACGCATCGAGCGTTTCCTGCATTCGCCTGTATTGGATTTCGTCCGCGAAGAGGAGGCGATCGCCCTGCCATGCGCGGGCGTTCTCCTTCAAGTGGAGATTCTCACCGCCCTCCTCGACATCGAGGACTTCCGCCGCAAAATGCAACGGAATCTCACGTGCGTTTGGTTGTCCAGCGAGCAACTCCATTCTTTGGACCTGGCCTTGAACGTTGCCGCGGGCCTGAGCCCGCTTCTCGCGCTCGAAAAGGTGGACCTGGTCGGCGACGATCTCCGATTGACCGGAAATCAGCCTCGCCCGCACGCCTCGGACCGCGTCTCCGTTGAGCATCGCAAGGCCGGTCGCGGCGACAAGTCGAGCGTGGTGACCGGTGGCTCGTATGTCGTCACTCGAAAGCACGACGTTTCCGTCAAGATCGACATCTCCCGCGCCGGACTTCCCCAGCCGCAGTCGGGCAGTGACCGCCGATCCGTTTCGCGGAGCGCCCGTCATCGGAATGTCCGTCAGGCACACGCCGTCGTCCGCTCTCACGTTCTCCAGTCCGTGCTCAGCTACCGCTGCTCGCAGCACCCAGCAGCGAAGGCGGCGCTCGAGGATTTCCTCCCCTCCGCGCAGCAATAGCTCAACCCACGGGCCGTCAGTCGTCGCCGTGACCTGCCACCGGGTCTCTCCGTCTCGGACAGCGACGATCTCCTGGGCCCAACCGTCGAGGGTGCCCTGCTGCTCTCCAGCGGGTCCTGAGAGGGTCACGCCACCCAGGAAGTGGAATCGCGCCGGCGGGCCCTGGACGCTCTCCAGCGTGACCGTAGCGCGTGGGGCCACAATCTCGGACCCGGCTCGGTCGAGGTGGCAGCCTTTCGGCAGCTCGACACGGCGATCGCCGCGCCGGTACACCACCTCCGGTGCGCGCAAGCTCCCGCCCGCCGCAAGCCTCACCACGACATCCTCGAGGGTCAGCACGTCATCGGTGAGCAGGTAGACCGCCTTGGCTGCGCGGCCGATGGCGCCCCCACCCGAGAACACCACGTCCGTCGAGGTCGAAAACACGCGCGAGGAAGCGTCGAAAACACCCTTCTCCGTTGTGACGAACCCGCCATCGGGGAACTCGAAGTGGATCGCTCCTGACAGCTTGGCGTCGCGGGTCTCCCTGTTGAAGCTCGCAGAGTCGCAGGTCAGAACGGCCCCCCCAATGCCTCTGTTGTAGAACTGGAGGCGCACCCCTTCGATCTGGTGCCAGCCGGATGCCAGTCCGAGGGTCCTCACCGACTTCAAGGCAAAGAGGATCTTGCCGGCCACGCTTTCGGTGTACTCGAGCCCCCCGTAAACGCTCACCGCCTCGCCGCCGCCACCCGCGTCCTCCCCCACGGTAGGTGGAGAGACCCCGCCGACCTGTCCCTTGAGAGCGCGGGCGCGGATCACAGCGAGTGCGGCGACACCCACCAACGACGCCACGAGGAGCAGTGCAGAGAACCTGCGCAGCACGAGCTTGCCGGTTCGTCTCAAGAGCGCACTCCGTTCGCCCAGCCTGAAGAGCCGGCTGCGGCGGCGTTTGGCGTGGTCGGGTGCATGCCTGCGGTCAGCGCTCGGTGAACACGCCGAGGTCCCGGTACTTCTTCGCCCGCCTCGCGATCAGGACCTGAGGCTTGAGCCGAGACAGGACGCGAAGGTGCTGGCGCAGGTGTCGGCCTACGTTCTGGGCCATCACCGCGGCGTCGGTGTGGGCGCCGCCGGGAGGCTCGGGGATGATCTCGTCGGCGACGCCGAGCTCCTTGAGGTCGTGGGCTGTCAGTCGGAGGGCCCGAGCCGCATCCTCGGCCCGGGACTGGTCCTTCCACAAAATGGCGGCACAACCCTCCGGCGAGATCACGGAGTAGACCGCGTTCTCCAGCATCAGGACACGATCTGTCACACCGAGTGCAAGGGCGCCGCCGGAGCCGCCCTCGCCGGTGACCACTGCCACGATCGGTACCGGCAGGCCAGCCATCGTGATCAGATTGGTGGCGATCGCCTCGGCTTGACCGCGCTCCTCGGCATCGATCCCCGGATAGGCCCCGGGAGTGTCGATGAAGGTCACAATCGGACGCCCGAAACGAGCCGCTAGGTCCATCACCCTGAGCGCCTTCCGATATCCCTCTGGACGCGGCATGCCGAAGTTTCGACGCACCTTCTCGGCGGTGTCGCGGCCCTTCTGATGACCCATGACCGCAACCGGCTCGCCGTCGAGCAGCGCGAAACCGGCCACGATCGCGGGATCGTCCGCAAACCGTCGGTCGCCGTGGAGCTCGGTGAAGTCGGTGAAAATGCCGTGAATGTAAGCCAAGGTGTAGGGCCGGTCAGGATGCCGTGCAAGCTGGCACCGCTGCCACGGTGTCAGGTTGGCGAAGATCCTCCGGATCGTTGTCGTCAACTCATGCCGCTCCTGCTCGAGGGCCCGCGTCCGCGCGGTCGCGCCCGCTTCCGCTTCGAGATCACGGATCCGCGCGCGGATCGCCTCGATCGGCTCCAGAAACGGCAGCGGTGGAGTGGCCATCCGGCGGAGAGTAACAAAGGCCCTGCTCAGGGGTCAATCGAGCGGAGCCCGCGAGATGATCACCCGGCCTTGGAGCAGCGCAGCAGAATCACCGTCACGTTGTCGTTTCCACCGTGCTGGTTCGCTGCGACAACTAGCTGTTGACCGAGATCTTTCAGGCTGCTATCGGGGCTCAGGATCTCCGCGATCTCGTCGTCGGTGAGCATCGAGTTGAGGCCGTCGGAGCACAGCAGATAGAGGTCTCCATCGTCCATCTCGGTCTCGAATATGTCGACCCGAGGCTCGGTGGATCCCCCAAGCGCCTGCGTCACGACGTTCTTCAGGGGATGCGACCGTGCCGCCTCCTCGGATAGGAAGCCCGCCTGGACTTGCTCGTGGACCCAGGAATGGTCCTCGGTGAGGAGCTCGAACTTCGCGTCCCGCAGTCGGTAGGCGCGACTGTCTCCAACGTGGCAGATCGTCAACATGCGGCTTCCCGTCGAGTGGACGGCTACCACCACCGTCGTACCCATTCCCTTGAGATTCGTGTCCCGCGTGACTGCACCGGTGACCCTCTGGTGCCCGGCGAGGACGGCGTCCACGACCAAGTTGGCAGTTCGGCTCCGCTCCGGGGCCCAGTGGTCGGGCCAGGTCTCCTGGTTCGACCCTCCCGCTCGTTCGGAAAGGGTGTGCAGGATCTCCTCCGCCGCGAGTCGAGACGCGACCTCCCCGGCAGCATGACCTCCCATACCATCGGCAACCAGAAAGATGCCGCGTTCGGGATCGGTCACGAAGGTATCCTCGTTGACCCGTCGCTTCATGCCGACGTCGGTTATACCCCAAGCCTCAACGGCCAAGCTCGACACGGACGCTTCCACCTGTCCCCCTTCACCCCTTGCGTCGGAATCGGTCGAGCAACCCGCCGCCGGATTGGGCCCTTTCCTCGGTGTCAAGCTGCGCCAGGACCTCGAGGGCCTTGCTGTTGGTCGGATCCAGGCCAAGCGCCTCCTCGGCGAGGCGCCGCGCCCGATTGCTCATCTTTGCGGCCGCAGCCAAAGAGGCGCCCTCGGCGAGGATGGTCGGATTGTTGGGCTCGAGCTGGGCGGAGCGGTCCAGGTGGCGAAGCGCCTCCCGCTCGTGCCCTTTTGCTCGCGACAGCACGCCACCCAGAAAGTAGTGCGCACGGGCGTTCGACTCATCGTGGTCCACTGCTGATTCGAGCAGCTCGAGGGCCTCGTGGAGCTTCCCTTCGCGGATCGCCTGGGCCCCCTTGCCGGTCAGGCGGCGAGAGATCTCGCGCGGGTCCATCGCCTTCGATTTCCCACCGACGTAGATGTCGCGGTCGTAACGATCCCGCGCTTCAGGACGGCTGAGAACGTTGAATGCCTCGGTGATGGACTGGAAGCGCTCCTCGGCCTGCTGCCTTTCGGCGCCCATGAAGCGGTCGGGGTGATTCTCCAGCGCGAGCTTGCGGAACGCAGCTCGTATCTCCTGCTCACTGGCGTCAGAGCCGACGCCGAGAACGTCATAGTAGGTGGGTCGATAGCTCATATGCCGCTCGGGCGGAGAGCGCGCCGAACCTTCATGCTTCTACGGGCATGTGTACCACAGCTGTCGCCGGTGCGCAACGCGGTCGGCGTTGTATCGTGCTCATTCAGAGACATCGTCGTTCCCACGCGCGGTTTCGGTCAGCTCGGATCGCAAGCGCTGCCGGAGACGCACGACCTCGAGCCCTGGCAGCCTGCGCTCCTCGGCGAGCAGGCCTCGCAACGACCACTTCCGGAGTGCCAGGCGCGTGAGCTGCCGCGCAAGAACCGCCCGCTCGTCACCGCTCTCTCGCCAATCTCCGCGAACCCGCGCCGCAAACCGTGGAATCGCTGTCGTCACCCAGCCCGGAAGGGTCCCGAGGCGGACCTCGTCGGCAAGCTCCCTGGCGAGAATACGGCCTTCCGCCAGCAAGACCGCCGTCAGCGTCAGGGCGACAACCGCCGCGGCCGACCCTACCGCGACCACAGCGCGCGGGCCATTGCCAAGGGCTGCCGCGACGCTCATATGAACAGCCGCCGTGCCGCCAGACCACCCTGCCAGCGCCACGGCTACCCAGAGAACTCGTCGGACGACGCCCCGGTCGATCTTCGCCGTCGCGAGTGCCGCGCCTGCCGGCACGCTTCCGGCAATCGGTGCGACGGCTGCCGCCAGTCCAGAGCCAGTCGCCGCAGCCAGCGCCGCCCAACCGAACCCTGTCGCCAGCCCGACAACGACACCATCGGCCGGTGCATCGAGCTCGCGCGCTGTGAGAATTGCCGCCAGCACCACGGTCACCGCAACCAGCCCATCGAGCCCGACACCGACCACACCGGAGGTGGACAACCCCGCCTGCACGCCTGCAAGCTCGGAGGTGACTGCGCCGACCGCGCCCCAGGCGAAGGACAGGACGACCTTGAGGAACGGCCGTCCCACTCGACGGTCGTGCCACCACAGCAGTCCAACGAGGGGCAGGGTCACCATGAGTGCGGCGACGGTCATTGCAGCGAGGTAGACGACGTTCAGCGCCACGGCGTGGGCAGCTCCTGAAGGTCGACGGCCGCGGACTCGAACCAGCGGCCGGCCGCCTCGACGTCGCGCCGAATCTGCTCCATGAGCTCCTCAGATGTTGGGAATGCGCGCTCGGCCCGGACCCTGGCGAAGAAGAAGAGACGCACTCGCTCGCCGTAGACGTTGCCCGCAAAGTCGAGCACGTGGCTTTCGATCGTCACCGTGTGCTGCGACGAAACGGTCGGTCGGATTCCGATGTTGGTGACCGATGGCAATACCTGCCGTTTGGACGGGATCCACACCGCGGTGACGTAGACTCCGCGGGATGGGAGGAGCTCATTGTCGAGCGCGAGATTGAGGGTCGGAAAGCCAAAGGTTCGGCCCAGCCTCCGGCCCTCGACCACGGTCCCATCGACGAAGAAGGGACGTCCCAACAGCGCGGCAGCCTCGGCGACGGTTCCTTTTTCGACCGCACTGCGGACGCGGGTCGACGACACCACCCCGCCCGCAACCTGCACGACCGGCGCGCCAGCGGCGACAAAACCAAGTCGACGCCCCTCGCGCTCGAGCAGCTCCACGTCGCCCTTACGGTCGGCGCCGAACCGAAAGTTCGCTCCGATGTAAACCTCCCGCACCGCGAGGCGCTCCGTCAGGACCTCCGCGACGAAGGTCTCCGCTTCCATGCGAGCGAGCTCCCGCGTGAAGGGAACCACGAGCGCTACGTCGACGCCCTCCCGCGCCACAAGCTCGAGGCGCTGATCGAGAGTGGTCAGGAGCGGTAGGGCGACATCCGGACGCAGCACCCGCACCGGGTGGGGATCGAACGTCATCAGCGCGGCGACCGTGTTCAGAGTGCGGGCCCGCTCTACGAGATGCTGGAGCACCGCCCGATGACCAAGGTGCACGCCGTCGAAGTTGCCGACGCTGAGCACGCTGCCCCGGGGTGGCCGGTCAGCGCCGAGGGGATCGTGCAGGATCTCCACCCCCCCACCCCTCAGGCGAGCACTGGCAGACGAGTCCGAGAGTGAAGACGCGAAGGGAGTAGCTCGCGGGTCACGCGGCCGACGACGTCGTAGGGATGCGCCTCCGTCACTTCGACCTCGACCAGCGCCCCCGCCATCGCGGTTCCGTCGTTGATCAGCAGCCGGCCGTCGATCTGTGGTGCGTGGCGCGCCAGCCGGGCTGCCGTGAGAAGCTCCATCTCTTCCAGCGCGCCCTCTACCAGAGCCGGAAGGCGCCGGCCGACGAGCGCCTGGTTTCGGCGCCAGGATATCTCTTGTTGCGCCTCCATCAGACGCGCCCGCCGTTCCTCCTTGACCTCCTCGGGCACTGGATCGCCGAGCGCGGCGCCCGGGTTTTCCTCCTGCCAGGAATAGGAGAAGACGCCGACGTGATCGAGCTCGGCGCCAGCGACGAAGTCCAGCAGCTCGTCGAACTCCCGCTCACCTTCCCCAGGAAAACCAACGATGAACGTCGATCGCACGGCCAGGTCGGGCACGACCGCCCGAGCTCGTTCGATCATCGCCCGATAGGTGCGTGCATCCCCACCCCGGCGCATCGCCTTGAGTACCGACCGGCTGGCGTGCTGCAGCGGGATGTCCAGGTACGGCACGATCCGCGGTTGCGCCGCCATGAGTTCGAAAAGCCCATGGTCCAGGGTCGCCGGGTAGGCGTAGAGAAACCGGATCCAGGGAGCATCCGTGCCCGCGGCGATCGCTTCCAAGAGCACTCGGAGCCCGTGTACGAGACCGAGGTCTTCTCCGTAGCGCGTAGTGTCCTGGGCGATCAGCACCAGCTCCTGGACGCCTTGCTCGACCAGGGCACGACCCTCGTTCACCAGATCGGCGACACGGCGCGAACGGAAGCTACCGCGCATCCGGGGAATGTGGCAGAAGGTGCAGGGATTGTCGCAGCCCTCAGCGACCTTGAGGAAAGCGTAGCCTCGGGTCGAAACGAGCCGCGGGTTCGAGTGGTCGTAGAGGCGCAGTGCACCACGCTGATCGGGCAGGTGCCGGTCGAGCTCACCTCGAACAGCCTCGACCACTCTTTCGAGCTCGTCGAGGCCGACGAACGCGTCGATCTCAGGGACCTCTTTCTGCAGCTCTTCCGCATATGCCTGGGCCATGCACCCCGAGACCACCAGCCGGCGCACGCGGCCTGCCTTCTTGGCTTCGGCCACCTCGAGGATTGCCTCGATCGACTCCCGTTTGGCGTCAATGATGAAGCCGCAGGTGTTGACCACCACCACGTCGGCCTCCGTCGGGTCCGCTGTGACGATTGCTCCGGCGCGTTCGAGGTGGCCAAGCATCACCTCGCCGTCGACGAGGTTCTTGGCACACCCGAGACCGATCATCCCCACACGGGGACCGTCCACCGATCGGTCCGTTTTCTGCAACGGATTCTCAGTCATCCCCGCTCCAAGCTGCGGATTGTACCACCCGAAGAAAGCCACGGGCCGGCGACAAACTGTCCAGGAAAGTGCAGGCTAGCCGTTCGAGAGACGCGTCAGGAGGACCTCGGCAGCACGCCGCGAGGCGCCGGGACCGCCGAGCCGTTGCCGCACTTCCGCTAGCCCGGCGCGCTGCGCGTCCCCGTCCGGGCCAGTCAGCGCTCTCACCGCTGCCGCCAGAGCCTTGCCGTTCCAGCCACTCTGAAGCAGCTCCGGTGCCAGTCGCCGCCCGGCGATGAGGTTCACCAGGCCCACGTGAGGAACCCGGACGAGTGCGCGCGCCAGAAGGTGGGAGAGCGGCTGCAGCCGGTAGCCCACGACCATCGGTACACCGAGGAGAGCACACTCGAGGGTTGCGGTCCCTGACGCCGTCAAGGCCGCACGACACCTGCCCAGCTCGGCGCGGCGGCGGACTCCGGTCGCGCGAATCAGTCGTGAATCACTGGCGAACCGCGCCTGGATCCGGTCGACCTCCGCGCCGATGCCCGGAGCCTCAACAAGAACGGCCCGCTTCACGGTGGACAACGGCAGTTCGGCCAGGGCATCGAGCATGGCCGGCAAGAGCTGCCGAACCTCCATGCGGCGGGAACCGGGCAGCAGGGCCAAGCAGCCGTCCTCGCCCGCGTCCCGAAAGGGATACAGACCTTCGCGAGCGAGATCGTCGACCAGCGGATGGCCGACGTAACGGGCGGGAACCCCGGAGGCGGCGTAGAACTCGACCTCGAACGGGAGGATACAGAGGACCTCCCGCGCGACGCGGCGCACCACGCGAACCCTGCCCCTGCGCCACGCCCAGAGTTGGGGCGAGACGTACAGCACGACCGGAATCCCGAGGCCGCGCAGTCGTTCGGCGAGTCGGAGATTGAAATCGGGCGAGTCGACCAGCACCGCCAGAGCCGGCCGGCGGCGTGCCGCCTCGTCGACCAGGCGACGCATCACTCCCCGGATGCGTGGCAGCTCTCGCAGGACCTCGACCAGGCCCATGTGGGCGAGCTCGTCGGTGTGGGCAATCGGCTCGAGCCCTTCGGTCAGCAGTCTCTCGCCGCCGACTCCGAATGCGCGCAGCTCGGGGCGCAAACCGACGAGTTCGTGGAGGAGATTCCCGGCGTGGATGTCGCCGGACACCTCGCCGGCGACGATGAGCAGGCGGTCGGCGGCTGCGGTCACGGGACGGGGTACATCAACCACCCGAGGGCCAGCCCTCCAAGGACCATGATCAGAAACGTCTTGAGGAACAGCCTGCGCCGAGCGGGACCATCGGTGCGCCATAGGAAAGCGAAGAAGACCGCGACCAGGAAGGCGTGCCACAGGAGGAGCAGGAGATGGTCCATCTCAGTCCTTCTCCCCCCGCGCGATGTCCGAGACGTCGAGAACGCACAGAAGGTTCATCAGACCGCCGGTGTAGAGGAACGTCTTGCCGTAGAGAAAGCCGACCGCGGTCGGGTCGCCGTGGCCGAAGCCTAGCAACTTGGCAACAAAGTACAAGCCGCCGTTTCCGAGGCACCCAAAGGTTGCGATCCACGAAAATGGATTACCCGCCGCAGGAACGGCGAGCTCGCCGGAGAGGACGAGCCCGGTAACGAACGCCGCCACCACGAGCCCGGCAAACACGCCCGCACGAACCTTGCGCCCCAGAAGCAGGTGGCCGAGTCCCGGGAGCAGCCAGGAGCCCACGAGAAGGCCGATGGGCGCGGAGGATTCCCCGGCGTCTCTCTCCGACGAGCGTTGAGGATCGCTCATCGCTGAGCCGCCTCGTGCTCGAGCCCGCAATTCTCACCACCTCGCTGCATCGCGAATACGCTGACTCGGTTCGACCCTCGCATCCGGCGGCGGTTGAGCGGCCGGATGGCCGTCGGAGTGACGCAGGCCCTCACCGCCGCCTCACCGCTGCAGCAGCTCTTCGCGCAAGTGCTTTCCAGGCTTGAAGAACGGGATCTTCTTCGGCGGTACCTCAACCTGGGCACCGGTCTTCGGGTTGCGCCCGACACGCTCACCCCGCTGACGGATTCGGAACGAGCCGAAGCCCCTCAGCTCCACCTTGTCACTGCGGTGCAGGGCTGAGACGATGCTCTCCAGGACTACCTGCACCACCTCGTCCGCCTGTTTTCTTGCGATGTCGGCGTGGTTTGCAACCAACTCGACCAGGTCCGCCTTGGTCATCGTCATGCCCGAGTCTCCCTTGTCGCACCCGGCGTCCAGACGCGGACGACGGTGGTCAGTTTTCCGACTTGCTGTCGTCCTCGCCGCCCTCTTCATCGCCGGGCTCCGGCTCGGGCGCCGCGTCCTCGTGCTCAGCGGCCTCGGCCTCCACTTCGACCTTCTCAGCTTCGGGCTCCTCGGCCTCGACTTCGGGCCCTGCAACCTGAGCCTCGAGCGTCGCGGCTTCAGCTTCTGGTTTTGCGACCTTGGCCTTGGGTTTCGAGGCCTTGGCCTTGGGCTTGGCGGCCTTTACTTCGGGCTCCGCGGCTTGAGCCTCGGGCTCCGCGGCTTGAGCCTCGGGCTCCGCGGCCTGGGCCTCGGGCTCCGCGGCCTGGGCCTCGGGCTCCGCGGCCTGGGCCTCGGGCTCCGCGGCCTGAGCCTCGGACTCCGCTGCCTCCGCCTCGAACTCGATGCTCTCAGTCTCTGCCGCCTGCTCAGCTTCCGGTTCCGGCAGCACACCGCCGGCTCGAAGAGCAGCCGCCATCGCTGTCTCGGGGAGGAACGCGGCGTGCTCCTCTCCCTCGACCGGCTCGTCGCCCACGTCACCATGCTCCTGATCAACCCCGTGCATCGACAAGCCGATCCGATTCTCGTTCCAGTCGATGCGCAGAATCCGGCAGCGCACTTTCTGACCGGACACGAAATGGTCCTGAAGTGACAGACCCGAGTCTCGGTCGATTTCGGAGATGTGGCACAGGCCCTCGACACCAGGCGACAGCTCGACGAACACCCCGAAGTCAGTGACGTTGGTGACCGCTCCGCCGACTACGTCCCCGACCGAGTGGCGGTTCGCATACTCCTCCCACTCGTTCGGCAGGAGCTCCTTCATCGACAGCGAGATCCGCTGATTCACGACATCGACCGCGGAGATGACCGCATCGACCTCCTGGCCCTTCTGAACGACCTCCGACGGATGATTGATGCGTCGGGTCCAGGACATGTCGGAGATGTGCACGAGCCCGTCGACGCCGGGCACGATCTCCACGAAGGCCCCAAAGTCGGTCAAGTTGCGAACCACACCGTGGATTCGGCTGCCGACGCTGTACGTCTCAGCGACCTGCTCCCACGGGTTGGGCTCGGTGGCACGCAGTGAAAGCGACAGGCGGCGTTTGTCCGGGTCAACCTCGGAGACGACGACCTCGACCTCCTGTCCGACCTCCAGAATTGAACGCGGGTTCTTGATCTTCTTGGTCCACGACATCTCGCTGACGTGGATCAACCCCTCGACGCCTTCTTCGAGGGCAACAAAGGCGCCGTAGTCGACGATGCTCACGACACTGCCGCTGACTCGCTTGCCGACCGGGTATTTCTCTGGAACCAGGATCCACGGATCCTCGAATCGCTGCTTGTAGCCGAGCGAAACCCGTTCCTTTTCGCGGTCGAACCGCAACACCACCACGTCGACCTCGTCACCGACCCGGAAGTACTCGCTGGGATGTCCAACGCGCCCCCACGAGATATCGGTGATGTGGAGCAGGCCGTCGAGCCCGCCAAGGTCAACGAACACTCCGTAGTCGGTGATGTTCTTGACCGCACCGGTCACGACCTTGCCTTCTTCGAGATCGACCATCGTCGCTTCCTTGGCGCGCTGCTGCTCCTCTTCCAGGATCGCCTTGCGCGACAGCACGACGTTCGAGCGACGCCGGTCGAAGCTGATGATCCGGGCCTCGATTTCCGCGTTGAGATAGTCCTCGAGGCGGCGGTTCGGCCGAATATCAACCAGGCTACCGGGCAGGAAGGCGCGGACACCGATATCGACCGAAAGCCCGCCCTTGACTCGTTCGACGACCCGACCGGTGACTGGCTCGCCGCTCTTGAAGGCGTCCTCTATGGACCTCCAGGTCTTCAGCTTGGTCGCGCGCTCGCGCGACAACCGCAAGGTTCCCTCAAGCTCGTCGAGCCGCTCGACGAACACCTCGACCTCGTCGTCGAGGCCGATCATGACCTCGCCTGTCTTGCGATCGGTGAACTCCGCGATCGGAATCGAGCCTTCGCACTTGAAGCCGATATCGACCATGACCTCGTCGTTTGTGACCGCGACTACTGTCCCGCGAACCACTTCACCTTCACGGAGGGCTTGGAGGGAGGACTCCATCAGCTGCTCCATCGACAGCTGATCCATGCTCTCTGGGTTCTCCCGGTTACCGTTCATGTCCGAGTCGATGTTCAAGTCCTTCCCTCCTCGCTGGGCGCACCTCGGGTGCACACCTAGCCTCCGTGATTTCGTGACCTTACGGCGTTCCCCCGGGAGTGTCAAGCTCCCCGTGCCCGGTTGTGGAGAGCTCGAGGAGAATCCGGTCGATGACCTCGTCCGGGCTCAGAACGGTGGTGTCGACCACCAGCGAACCCTGCGCGACCTGCAGAGGCGAGTCGGTGCGCGAACTGTCCTGGTGGTCCCGCTGCTCTTGCTCCCGCTGGATCGCGCCGAGGTCCTCCGCGATTCCGCGCATCGCCAGGTCCCGCTGCCTTCTGAAGGCACGCTCGCCCGCGGTCGCTGTCAGGAAAACCTTGAGATCGGCCTCCGGAACCACGACGGTTCCGATGTCGCGGCCCTCCAGCACGCCGCCGTGACGACGAGCCTGGTCGCGCTGCACGGGCACGAGTGCCCTCCGGACAGCACTGACGGCCGACACTGCCGACGCCATGGTCGAGCACTCGGGCGCGCGGATGACCGTGCTGACGTCCTCACCATCGATCGTCACCATGGTGTCGCCGTTACCCGCATACACCTCGATTTGATGCCCGTCGACGAGCGACGCGAGGTGCGGTCCGTCGTCCTCAGTGAACGGCGGAGCCATTCCCGCGCGTCGAGCTAACAGTCCGACCGCTCGGTACATCGCACCCGTGTCGAGGTACGGTACGCCGAGCCGCGAGGCCAGCATCCGAGCGATGGTCGACTTGCCGGCTCCAGCCGGACCGTCGATGGCAATCACGAGGTGTCGTTGTGGTCGAGAAACGGGTGCTGGGGTCACGTCGCTGCCGGGTCCTTTCCGGGGCGCACATTCTACAGGAAGCCAGCCCGGATTATTCGCCCGACTCTTGCTCCGGCCGACGGTGGCCGCCAGATCGGCGCCAGCAGTAGGGGGGTGGTAAGAAGTGCGGGCCTGCGATCCTTGGACGACTCACGAGTCCGGGCCGTGCACCTCGACTGGAATGACGACCTCGGGACGGGCGGGCTCGTCCGTCGCGACGCGTACCGTTGCCGAGACTCCCGACGACGGCACCTTGGACATGTCGGAGGCTACGAGCGCAATACGAATGAGGTGGGAAACCTGGGATCCCGAGCTGACCTGGGTCGCCCCGACCAGCTCCGGCACCGAGGAGAGCATGCCCGTGATGCGAAACGGTTTGCCTCCGTTGTGGCCGAGTCTGACGACCATCGAGTGGGGCTGGCGTGGATCGCTTCCGGTGCTCAGGTCCACCGTCTTCGGCGCCGCCGAGATCAAGGGACGGATACGGACCTGCACCGGGACCTGGATGAGCGGGCGCTCCGGGTGGTTGGTCGCCAGCTTGACGACTCCGTCGAACTCGCTGGCGGTCACCTCAGGCGCGACGTGGAGGCGCACCCACACGTCGCCAGGCGCGACGTTGGAAAGGCCCTCCGGCCGGTCGCCTTCGCCGACGCGACCCGACGTGATCTGGAGCAGCGTCGGCGCTGGGTTGTCGATCCGGGTGAGCTCGAGCGGCGTATCGGCGTCTCCTGTCAGTCGCAACCAGCGATCGATTTGCCGCCCCTCGACGCCGGCGACGATGACGCGGCCATTGGGCCGGACAACCACCGGGGCCGACACCTGATACGAGAAGGACAGCCGGAGGTCCTCGCTTCCGGGTTCATCGGTGTGAACCGTCACGCCTTTCGAAAAGCGCCCGTTTTGGTTGGCTCCGGTGTGGACTCTCGCAACGAGCTTTCCCGACCCACCTGCCGGGATCACCGAGTCGACCTCGGCGATGGTGCAGCCTCAAGAAGGGTGGGCAGCCAGAATCCGGATCTCCCGCGAGGTCGGGTTGCTGAGTGTGAAGGTCGCGACCGCATCGTTGCCGGCACGGACCTTCCCGACGTCGACTCCCATCGACTCGACAGTGAGCCTCGACTTCACCGATCCCCAGGTCGGATCCCCAGAGAACGCGGTGCCTGCAGCCGCAAGAGCGAGCAGCGCGGTGACAGCAACGGCACGATGCATGGTCGATCCCCCATTCCTCCCGACCGAACGGGAGGCGCGACGAGTCATTCTACTCTCGACCTCATCGTGCGTTGAGAGTCCCCTGACCTTCACAGGGCGCGTTCGCCCAGGACGGCTCCTCCGACTCCGATCACGACGGCTCGAATAGGGAGCTTCCGCGAGGCGCGTCCGGCGGCCGCCTGGGCGAGTCGGATCAGGCCGCTGCAACACGGGACCTCCATCACGGCCACCGTGAGGCTCGCGATCCCCGACTGGTCGATCATCGCGGTCAGCTTCTCGACGTAGATCTCTTGATGGCTGTCCAGCTTGGGACACGCGACCGCGAGCGACCGTCCACTGAGAAGGCGGCGGTGAAAATCGGGATGGGCGAAGGCCACACAGTCGGCGGCCAGGAGCACATCGGCCCCGTGAAAGGCGGGCGCCAGCGGCGAGACAAGGTGAAGCTGTACTGGCCAGTGACCCAGCTGGGACGCTGTCGTGTGTCCGTCCGGAGCGGAGGTGTGCGCGGGGGCCACGACCGGAAGCGAAAGTGGTCGGCTTCCGGGGCAGCTGCTCCCGCCCTCTGCCACGATTGTCGGGCGTGCCTCGCCTAAACCTCTGAGATGGAGGGCCACGGCCGCCTCGTCGTACGGCGCAGCTTCGCGGCGCACGACCGTGATCGCACCTTGCGGGCAGTGGCCGAGACACGCGCCGAGGCCGTCGCAGTACACGTCGCTCACGAGCTTCGCCTTGCCGCCGATGATTCGCAGCGCGCCCTCGGCGCACGATATGACGCACTCCCCGCAGCCGTCACACAGCGACTCGTCGATCTCGATGACGTCCCGAAACGGCACGTTCAGCCTTCCTTGCCACTGTCGCGCAGCATGACCAGGAGCACTTTGCTGGACTTCACCGCCGTCAGCGCGTGCGGCACGTTGGCGGGCATCAGGACGACATGGCCTGGACCTGCGGGAACAGCCTTACCGCCAATCGTCAGCTCGAGGCCTCCGTCGATGACCTGGACGAGTGCGTCAAACGGCGCCGTATGTTCGCTCAGGCGCTGGCCTTCTGCAAAGGCGAACAAAGTGACGGACCCACCTCCGGACCGCACCAGCGTCCGGCTCACGATCGCGGCCGGAGCAACCGAAGCGAGGTCCGCCAACGAGTAGGCCGTCGCCGGCCGGAACTCCTCGGAACGATCTGAGCGGCGAGCTTCTGACATGGAGCCTCCTCATCTTCCCTCCGAGTGTGCTCTCGACATCGGCGAACCGCCTTGACCCAGGTCAATCGCCCCGCGGGAAAACCGCCGAGCCCGGGAGCACGGCCACGGCCTCGCGCGGGAAACGCTCCCGCCAGCTCTCGATGAGGTCGGCGGGGTCGCGAGCTGGATGGAAACCCAGACGCCGAGCCAGATCGGGATCGAGGTCCGAGCACAGGTGGACCGCAAAGCGGCGGGTCTTGTCAAGGATGCGCAGGGTGGTATGCCCGTACTGAACCCACGTCTGGGAGAGTCGCGCGCGGATCACGTCCGGACGCGGATCCTCGACGAACGACGCCATGTCGTCCGAACCGAGGCCTCGGTCCATCGCCGCCACGAAAAGGACTTCCGCTCCGGGCTCGGCGAAACGACATGCCGCGTCGAGGGCCTTGTGAGCCTGGATGAGCGTGGCGTCCGAAGGCGCGCCCCCTCCTGACGCAACCACCAGGCGGTGGGTCCCGCACGTGACCTCGAACCACTCCCGCACCTGCTCCACAGCGGCCGCGAAGGCCGCCCTCCAGGTCCCCGCAGCGGCCCAGGCCGGCCTGCCATCGACTCCGGGCACCAGGCACAAGGCGAGCATCGGCGGCGCGAGGTCCGCCACGCGGGCGATCTCCTCCGCCACCGGGTTGCCAGTCAGCCGTCCAGGCGCACAGCGCATGTCGATATCGGCCGGAGCACCCGTTGCGGTCCGCGTCATGACCCGAGAGTGGTTGTGCTGGATCTCCGCGTAACCCCCAGTGCCGGGAAAGACCATCTTCGGGCCGCCACCGAAACCGGCGAAGTAGTGGTGCCGGACAGTCCCCACCGTCACGATCGCGCCGGCCTCGACGACGGCACGAGCGATCCGCACCGGGACCCCTGCCTCCAACTCGCCCACCGCGACCAGGCTGGTGTCGTCGCGGGCATCGTGCTGCCGAACGGTCACTCCCTCAGGCAGGGCTCCCACCAGCGCGGCGACCTCGGACTCGGAGACGGCGGGGTGGGTGCCGCAGGCGACGACGATGGTGGTCGCTCGAGGACCGACCCCGGCCGCCTGAAGTCGCGCGAGGACAACCGGCAGGACCTCCGGGAGCGACGCGGATCGCGTGGCGTCCGGCACCACGACCGCCACCGAGGCCGCACCACGGACCCGGGCTTCAAGCGGCGGGCCGTCCAGCGGCTGATCGAGCGCAGACGAGACCAGTCTCGCGACGTCGCCTGCACCCGCTGGCGCCGCGGGCTTCAGGTGACGCACCGTGAGACCGCGCAGATCGACCGGCATGTCGCTGCGACCGCTCGCCAGCTTGACGATCATTGCACCGGCCCGCTGGAACCGCCGAGCGCCTCTCGCTCGTAGTCCTCAAGCGACGGGAAGATCCGAAACGGATTTCCGCGGGCGGACTCCGGGTCAGGCAGGGGCACAGCCTCGCTGGCGTGGAGCAGGCGGTCGAGAAAGGTGCGGAAGGCGGCGAGGGCGTTGTCTCCCCCGACGACCTTGCGAGGGTCGAACGCCGATCCCAGCAATCGCACAACGCGTACAGCGCGCGAGCCGCTCCACGGTGGGTCGAGGAGGAGATCCACGAGCAGGTAGGGCCGACCACCAGGCCGCGATATCCCAGCGACGGCGATCGCCTGGATCTCGGCGAACGGCAGCGTCCGACGCCGGTCACCGATCTCGAGGTCGATGCCCCCGGCACCTATCCGGGTCGGCACCGCCTGGACGAGTTTGAGTGCGTGATTGGGAGGCGCGGGCGCCGGGATGGTCGGCACAGTCGGCTCGTCCGACTCGACAACTTCGATCATGGCAGGTCTGACCCCCTCAGACGGCATCTCATGAGCTACCACGGACAGCCGCTCGAGCTCGAGACGGGACTCTGCTGGCAGCTCGGGGCTGGCCAGGGCAGCTGCACGCAGGCGCGCGGCAGGCTCGGCGCGGAGTTGGGAGGCGAGACGCGCGACTCGCACCAGGATTCCGGGCGGCGCATTCTCAAGATCGGCGCCTCCCGCCGCCCGCTCGACCGTCTCCCTGGCGAGGAGAAGCTCACTTCGCTCGAGGAAGAGCTCTGCCATCCGAGTGCCGGTCGCGAGATCGATTGTGGCGTCCGGGACGGCCGCCAGCAGCTCCGGCCAGTACAGGCACGCGAGCTCGGCATCACCTTCGCGAAGGGCCTTGCGGATCACCCGCAACATCGCCGGTGCCGCGTGCCCCGCCTCGCCGCGTTCAACTGCGAGATTCCACGCCGCGATGGCGAGATCGACGTTGTCCGGATCCTGTGCCAGGCGATCCTGCAGCATCGCCCCTGCCTCCTCGCTCCTGCCCTCGTTACGCGCCGCTAGTGCGTGCTCGACGACGGTGTTGTCGACCAGCGTGATCTTCTCCTCGATGGCGTGATGAATGAAGCGTTCCTCGACGCTCCAGTATCGAATGGCAAGCGCCGCGCCGACACCGAAAACGAACCCGGCGACGTGCGCCCAGTACGCTACGCCACCACCCTCGCCCGGAGCGACCGTGTCCACCGCTCGCGCCATGAGGAACTCAAACGTGAACCACATTGGAAAGACCAAGAGCGCGGGCGCCGAGAATCGGCCCAGCGGAATACCAAACCAGATGATGAAACGCACCTTGGTTCGCCAATAGCGGATGCCGAAGGCCGCCATGACAGCAGCGATCGCTCCTGACGCGCCAATCAACGGTCCGTCGAAGTGTGGATAACGCAGCGCGAACGCAATCGCCGCGAGCGCGCCTGCAGTGAGGTAAAAGCTTGCATACAGCGGACGGCCCCACACATCCTCGATGAAGGGTCCGACGACAAATAGCATGAACAGATTGCCAAACAGATGAAACCACCCGCTGTGCATGAACTGGTAGGTAATGAGCGCATGTGGTCGAATGTGGTCGGGTACGAGGCCGAGACGATAGTACGGCGTCGACGTCATCGCGCTGAGCGCCGCTCCGCCGAGCTCGTCCAGCTGTGCCTGCTCGCGTCGGAGCCGTGCCGGATCCCGCGGCGGAGTTGCTTGGGACCTTCGGATGACCTCAGCCATGGCGGCGGCGCCGTGCTCCCCGAGGGCCCGCATCAGGACCCGCTTCAATGCAGGATCGAGCTCGAGGTAGGGACGCTGAAGGTAGAACTCGATGGCCTCCTGCATCCGGGCACCGAATCGCTGCTGCGCCTTGTGGACCGCCGGGAGGGTCGCGACGAACACCACGACGCACAGTCCCATGATTGCGAAGGTCACCCACGGCAATCGGCGGACCGACGTCTGCTCGTGGCCGTAGGGAAGGATCATCGTGCACTCCCGCCGACGCTCTGAAAGTCGCGGGTAGTATAACGGGGCCATGTCACTGGCCGCGCTCGTACTGGTTGAACCCTCGCTGGCCGGGAACCTCGGCGCCGCACTGCGGCTCGCCGCCAACTTCGGCGTCCCTCGAGTCGAGCTGGTTCGCCCGGGTGCTCCGCCCGACGACGTCGAGGTGCGCCGTTGGGCCTGCGGTGGCGAGCAGCTCCTCGAGGTTCGCTGTCACGACGAGCTCGCGGATGCCCTCCTCCCCTACTCCACGTCGGTCGCCTCGGCGAGCGGCCGCGGGCGGCTGAGCCAGCCGCTGATGACACCTCGCGAGGTCGCGAGAGAGATCGGAAGGCGCGGCATTTCTGCGACCGCCCTGGTGTTCGGCAACGAGCGCAGTGGTCTGACGAAGGCCGACCTCGATCTCTGCGACCTCGTCGTCCGGGTCCCCACCGAGCCCGGGTTTCCCGTCCTCAACCTCGCTCAGGCAGCGGCGATCCTGGTGGCGTACCTGTCGATGGAGGTCGCGCCGCCCTCCGGCCTGGTGCCTGTACCGGCCAGCCAGGCACGAGTCGGCAGCCTGATGAGCCACCTTGAAAGGTCGCTCGCGCGGATCGGGTTCCTCGATCCGGTCCACCCGGCACGCATCCTGCGCAAGCTGAGACGGCTGCTCGGTCGAGCTGGAGTCACCGACAACGAGGTCGCGATCCTGCGCGGCATCTGCCGCCAGATCGACTGGGTTTCCGACCGCGCCGGCCTGCCCATTCCAGACGCCGAGCGGAAGGCGTGAGACGGCATACCAGAGGGACAAAGTGGTGCCGGAGGTGGGATTCGTCCACGCCAGTCTGGAGCCGATGAGCCCCGTGGCCGTGGGGGTCGAAGGAAGGGCAAAGCCCGACCGGAGAGGGCGGGGGGCGGCTGAGCCTGTACGTCCTGCCACCTCTCTGCTGCGGACGTCGATGCGCGAGCCATCGTGGGCCGGCTCGTTCCTCGGCGCCTGCGACGTGTGTCCTCACACGCCTCGGCGCCTCGACGCTCGACGCCTCCACGCTGGCAGGCGCCTCGACGCCCTCGCGACGGGACGTGCCAAGACGTGCAGGCTTGGCTTCACGACTCGCACCGGCGTGGCGTTGCGGCCGCCAGGCCGCAACTCACCCTCACAGGGGAAGTGGTGCCGGAGGAGGGAATCGAACCCTCACAGAGTTGCCTCCAAGGGATTTTGAGTCCCCCGCGTCTACCGTTCCGCCACTCCGGCGCGCGGGTATTCTCCCGTTCGGCAGCGTCACAGGTCAAGCGGACGACCAGCGACGCCTGCCATTAGTCATCTCCCAGCTTGTGATTTGGCGAGACAATCTCGAAAAACTTCCTTCTGGACACGGCGTCTTTTCAGAAGTTGGTTGAAAAAAGCCTTGACGAAATACTGTCGATGGAGTAAATTGCTAATTAGTGATAGTGTGAAGTGACCACCCGTCGAGAAGGAGGCATCGTGCCAGGAACAGACGACCTGCTGACCCGGATCGCTGAGGTTCTCAAAGCGATGGCCGATCCGACGCGGCTCAAGATCCTGCACAGCCTGCACGCCGGTGAACGCTGCGTGTCCGACATCCTGCACGTGGTTGGGGGGAGTCAGGCAAACGTCTCGAAGCACCTTTCCGTGCTCAAGCGTGCCGGTCTCGTCGACTGCCGCCGCGATGGTCTGAACGTCTTCTATCGAATTATCGACGAAGGTGTCTTCACCATCTGCCGCAACGTCTGCGATTCCCTGGAGCAGCGCGTCGATCGCGAGCACCAGGCCATCGTCGAGGGACGGCATCACATGGAAGAGGTCGAGGTCGTCAGCAGCTAGCCTGCTCTTGTCACCACGCTGACACCTGAGAGCTGTTGTACACCCACAGAGCTGGGTCGGATTAGGGCACACGGCTCGCAAACGATTGAGGGTTGATCACGATGCCGATCTACGAGTACCGCTGTCAGCAGTGTCGACGAGTCTTTCAGAAGCTCCAGAGAGTCGGCGCTGGCGCGGACGAAGTTCGCTGCCCCCATTGCGATGCCACCGAGGTGGACCGTCAGCTCTCCACGTTCGCAAGCACCTCCACCGGCGGAGCAGGTGCTGCGAACACAGCCGCCGGTTGCGGCGGGGCTGGCTTCACTTGAGGGGTGTGAGAAGTGGGACCCGGGTGGTTCCATTCTCGCCCTGATCCAGGTCACCCGGCCCGGAGATCGCGCGAACCGGCCTTCTGGTCCTTGACGCGCAGGGCCCGGCGCTGTAGCAGGCGGTCGACCAACAGACGGGTTTCGACCTCGGATCCGGGCATTTGGCGAACGATTTCCCGCATGGTATAGGCGCCGTTGATCCGCGACAGTAGGAAGCCCTCTTCTGGGCTGCACTCGAGCGAGAACAGCGCGGCCGGAGGGACGGCAAGCTCGAGAACCGCGCTGTCGTCGAGGTGCCGCTTCTCGAGCTCTTGGGCGATTTTGCCCTCGATTCCCGTGGCCAGCTCATTCGCCTCCCGCTGCTGGGAGTGCTTCTCGCGGAGCTCTCGAAGCTGCCGCCAGGCCCGCATCAGGTCGCCCGCGGCGACGGCACGCTCGGCCTCCTTGAGCAGTACCCTCCACGCGCCCTGAGAAAAACCGGGTATCACGATCTCGGTTGTCGTTGGCGGCCGGAGCTCGAACAACCCTGCCTCGACGCCGGAGTGGACGAAGTGAAGCGTGTGGAAAATTGGCAGTCGACAGGCGAGCGAGATCTCCTCGACGCTGCTGCGTCCGTTGATCTCACGCAGGATCCCGAGCTCGGTCGCGCCGATATTTTGCACGTCAACGGCTCGAATCAGCTTTGGGATCCACTGCGGGTCGGCGTTGCTATTCCGGATTCGGAGCCACTCGTCCTTGCGCCGCACACCCTCCAGGACGAGCATGTCGATCGCCAGACCCAGCGGCTGAAACTTCTTTGCGGGAAGAATGTTCTCCAGGAAACGGAAATCACCCTCCTCCCAGAGAAACAACTCGTAGATGGTCTCTTCCGTCTTGATCTGGAGAATCCGTGTCAGATCCTCCCGTGAGATTCTCCCGATGATCACCAAGAGCTCTCCGAGCAGGGTGCCGTGCCGGTCCTGCATGTCGAGCAGCTCCTGAAGCTCTTCCTCGGTGAGGTAGTTCCAACCTACGAGGTAATATCCCAGATACTCCTTGGGGTTCTCCGACGACGAGGCAACCACTAACCCCTCGCGGAAGTAGATCTTCTTGTTGTACTCGGAACCCTCGACGGCAAGCGTGCCCGTCTTGCGACTCTGAGACACCCACTGCAGCAGGTCGGCGAACGGCATCGTGCGGAGGTTTCCGCTGATCGACACTCAGACACTCCCGCATCTACCGCGGCAACCTGTGCAACGGGGCCGGAGGTCCCCAACCAGTCGATACGTGTGCACGCAAGCCATAGGCAAGAAGGAGGTTGCGATCCCTCGCGTGATTATACCACGGCCACCGCCGAGAGGCGGCGGGAAGTCTCTATGGCTCCGTGACTTCCCACCGGCCACCGCGGCCGGAAACGCGGTCAGGAAGCTGCCTGAGCCCTACCCTTTGGGGTTCTGACATCCTCCCTCAGGTACCGGTCGATCCCGGCAGCGGCGGTCTTCCCCGCACCCATTGCCAGAATCACCGTCGCCGCGCCGGTGACGATGTCCCCGCCGGCGAAGACGCCGGGAATCGAGGTCATCATCGTCGCCTCGTCGACTACGATGTTCCCCCAGCGATTCAACCGAAGCCCTTCAGTGCTCTTGGTGACGAGCGGGTTCGGCCCCTGACCGATACCCATCACCACCGTGTCGAGGTCAATGTCGTATTCGCTTCCCTCGACTGGAACCGGGCGCCGGCGGCCCGAGCTGTCGGGCTCGCCGAGCTCCATCTTGATGACGCGCACACCCGTGACGAGACCTTCCTCATTGGAGTGGATTTCGACCGGCGACGTGAGCCACCGAAAGTCGATCCCCTCCTCCTCCGCGTGCTCGAGCTCTTCGAGGCGCGCCGGGGACTCAGCTCGGGTGCGGCGATAGAGGCAGACGACCTGCTCTGCACCGAGTCGCAAGGCGGTCCGAAGGCAGTCCATCGCGACGTTTCCGGAACCCACCACCGCAACCCGTCTTCCAATCGCGACCGGCGTGTCGAAATCGGGGAAGCTGAATGCCTTCATGAGATTGACGCGAGTCAGGAACTCGTTTGCCGAGTACACACCGATCGCGTTCTCCCCCGGGATTCCCATGAAGTACGGCAGGCCGGCGCCGGTGCCGACGAACACGGCGTCGAAGCCGTACTCTTCGAACAGCTCCGCCACCGATGCCGTTTTTCCGACAACGAAGTTGCACCGTATGTCGACGCCAAGGCGACGTAGGTTGGAGATCTCCTCGTCGACAATTGCCTTGGGCAGGCGGAACTCGGGAATTCCGTAGATCAGGACTCCTCCGGGCTTGTGCAGCGCCTCCAGGATGGTCACAGAGTGGCCGCGCATGGCGAGGTCCGCCGCGCACGCCAGACCGGCAGGTCCGGAGCCGACGATCGCGACGCGAAAACCGGTTGCGGAGGAGGGCTGTGGCATCCTTGTTTCACCGCTCCGGCGTTCCACATCTGCGACGAACCTCTCGAGACGGCCGATCGCCACCGGGTCCTGCTTGTTCCCGACGACACAGACCTTTTCGCACTGGTCCTCCTGGGGGCAGACTCGCCCGCAGATCGCCGGCAGCGTGTTGTCCTTTTTGATGATCTCGAGCGCCCGCGCGAACTCGCCTTCCTGGATGGCCTGGACGAACGCCGGGATGTCGATTCCGACCGGGCAGCCCTCGATGCACTTCGGCTTCTTGCACGCCAAGCAACGATCCGCTTCGGTGGTTGCGAGATCGTCCGTGAATCCGAGTGCAACCTCGGCGAAGTTATGCCGCCGCTCGACCGGATCCTGTGCCGGCATCGCCTGCCTGGGAATCGCCATGCGCTGCTTCGGAGTCAACTCCCGGGACATCACTTCACCTCCCCGACGGGCATCGCCTGGCAGGTGTGCTGGGCGAGAAAACGCTCACGCGCAAGTTGCTCCTGCTTGAGATAGATGCGCTGGCGCTTGAGGAGCAGGTCGAAGTCGACCAGGTGCGCGTCAAACTCAGGACCGTCCACACATACGAACTTGCTCTCGCCGCCGACGGCGACCCGACACCCGCCGCACATTCCGGTTCCGTCGATCATGATGGTGTTGAGCGAGACCACGGTCGGGATGCCGAGTGGACGCGTCATCTCCGCGACCGCCCTCATCATGACCCCGGGGCCGATGGCGAAGACCTGGGCCGGGGTCCCGTGCTCGGCGATGTAGGCCTCCAGGGCGTGCGTCACGAGACCCTTGCGACCGAGGCTGCCATCGTCCGTGGTCAATATCGTCTCGTCGGACGTCGCAGACATCTCCTTGCGCAGGATGACGAGCTCGGCGTTCCTGCCTCCCAGGATCGAGACGACCCGATTGCCGGCGGCCTTCAGGGCTCGTGCGATCGGCAGCAGGGGAGCGATCCCGGCGCCTCCGCCGACGCACACGCAGGTTCCCAACCTCTCGATGTGGGTCGGCGTGCCGAGCGGTCCCACCACGTGGATCTCGGCGCCGACCCCGAGCAGGCCCATCTCCATCGTCGACTTTCCCACCTCCTGGACGACGAGGGTGATCGTGCCCGCCGCGGCGTCACAGTCCGCAATGGTCAGCGGGATGCGCTCGCCGTGGTCATGAAGCAGGACGATGACAAACTGTCCCGCCCGGTGCTTGCGCGCAACCTGGGGCGCCTCGACCACGTAGCGCTTGAACTGCGGCGCGATGCTGGTGACTTCGACGATTCTGGCCATTCCGCCTCCGAAGCGGAGCGGCTTGTGCGGCTCCGCGCGGTCCGGAACACTCTAGCAATCGAGAGCGGGGTGATCAAGGAGGAATCGTTCCTGAATATAATGGCTTTCGGGAGCGGGTGTATAGTAACGGCGCAGCTCGTTACTGGAGGCTTCTCGGGACGAACGGGTCACCCAGATGTCGACCGCCCTGTCATTTCTCCCGTTGGCCATTGCGTGCCTCCTCCTGTCGCTGGCATCGCGCCAGTGGCGGACGACCGCTTTGCCGTGGGGCGTCGTTCCGTTGCTGGTGGCGGCGGTGATGGGTGTCGGGGTTCTTGCGGTCTCGGGTCTCGCACTTCTGGTGGTCGTCGCCGAGGCGGCGGGCAGATGGCGGACGCTCCGTGAGGTGGTGCCCGTGTCCATACTGGCGGTGGCGGTGGCCGGTATGCCGGTGACAGACCTGCCGGGTACGGTGGGTCGGCTGATGGCTCTCGTGTTCGGCGCCCTCGCGCTGGCGCTGCTGGTCCGTCGTTATCTACCCGGGGGGGACCGTTCCGGCCATGGGACCTGGAACGAGCTCGCCGCGACCCTCCTCCTGCTGGCCAGCGCCACACTCTTGACGTGCGGACTGACGCTCAAGCTGCCGCTTTTGACGATTCTCGGCCTGTCGACCCCGGCAATGCTTCCTGCGCTGATCGAGGACGTGGTTCGGGCCGCCGCTCGGAGCGCGAGGGTGGCCGGTATGGTCGACGGCTCAAGCGCTGTCGCAGAGACGCTGACGGCGACTGCCAACGGTCCGATCGAGTCTCTCGCCGAACGACTCCACGAGCTCTTCGCACCGTTTCTCCACCACCGTGCCACGATCGTCGCCCTGAACCCCGCCTACGGGCAGGGCACCTCGGTAGTGAGTTGTCACCCCCCGGCGGGAGAGGAGTTGCACCGCATCCGGGAGCGCGCCCGTCACGCGCTCCAGTCGGGCCGCCGGGACTCGTTGGTCGGCGTGCGCATCACCACTCTCGAGGACCGGGACCACCTCCATCCCGCGTTTTCACACCAGCTGCTCGTCCCGCTTCGGCGAGGCCAGCAGCTGATCGCCCTGCTTGCGTTCCTGAACGACGCGCCGTTGGTCCCACCCGCGGCGGAGCGGTCGCTTGCGGACGCCGCCGCAGCGATCCTCAACCGTGTGCTCGTGCAGCGCGAGCTTGGGTCCCGGGTCGCCCTTCTCGCACAAAGGGCGAACAGCCAGGGCGACCGCCTGCGCCAGCTGCTCGAGCTCAGCAACGCTGTCAGCTGCACAAACGACCCCAAGCGAGTCACCGAGAACCTGACACGGACGGTCTGTGAGGTCTTCGGGTTTGGAGCCTGCGAGCTGCTGCTCGACACGGGTACGGGTGACTCGATGCGACGCGTCGCGAGCTGGAGGAACGGCACCGGGGGCTGGATCGCCGACGACGGCAACGAAATCGCAATCGGGGCGCTCAATGCGGCGCTTTCGCTGGGTACATCGATGTCCCGCGCCGTTGTCGTTCCCGCCGATGCATGGCCTCAGCCGCCGAGTAATGTGCACCAGATCGACCTCCTGCTCGTGCTCGGACTGGGCTCGGAGGAGCGCCGCATCGGGTACCTGGTGGCCGAGGCGCAACGCGAGACAGAGCTCCCTGACCTCGACGACCTGCGGGTACTCGAGATCCTCGCCGAACAGATGACGCCGGCTCTCTCGTCCACGCTCCAAGTCGCCGAGCTGTACCGCCAGACTCAGGTCGACGGGCTGACCGGAATCGCGAACCGCAGGGGCCTGGATCAGCACCTCGACAAGGCGCTGCGTGAGGCACGCGAACGTGAGACGAGCATCGCGTTCGGAATGATCGACGCAGACAGCTTCAAGGCGGTCAACGACCGTTTCGGTCATCGAATCGGCGACGTGGTCCTGCGCGAGCTCGCTCAGCAGCTCGCTCAGAGCGTCCGCACCATGGACTTCGTCGCCCGCTACGGCGGGGAGGAGTTCTGCATCGTGCTGCCTGGTCTCGGACTCGAGCAGGCTCACCAGGTCCTCGAACGGCTCCGGGCGTCGATCGAAGCATATGGCTTCGCGCGCGGTGAGCTCAGCCATCCGGTGACCTTGACGGTCAGTATCGGGGTTGCCCACTATCCGAGCGACGGCGGCGATCCGAGACACCTGATCGAGCGCGCCGACGCCGCGCTCTACCGCGCCAAAGCCCTCGGAAAGAACCGGGTCGCCCTGGCCGCGGACATTGCACAGGGTGGTCTGTTCGAGAGCGACGAGCCGTTTGCTGTGTAACTGATCCGTCGGCGAAACCGATGGATGAGTTACATCCGCCACAGGAAGCGCAGAGGCCAGGTTGCGGCCTCTTCGGCGGACTCCACCCCAATGCGGGCCGTCCGGACTACCGCGCCCTCTGGCGGTCTGACACCGTCGTCGACCACGCGCAGTGAGGCGCCGGGCGCGCACAGATCCAGGCCGTCGTCCCGGCGATCAAGGGCTAGCGCCTGGCACAGCTTGCCCGGTCCATTGCAGAGGTTTCTCTCAGTCACTCGTCGGCCACGACGCTTGCGCACCAGAAGGTGGCCGAAAACCGGGATGCCGCCACGCAGGAGCACGGCCTCTCCCCTCCCCTTCCTGGCGGTCACCAAGTTCGCACAATGGTGGAGACCATAGATCAGATAAACGTAGGCGCACCCGGGCCGGCCCCACATCGAGCGGTTCCGTGCCGTCCTTCGTGCGCCCCAGGTATGGCTCGCCCGATCGTCGGGACCGAGATAGGCTTCGACCTCGGTCAGACGCACGGCGACCTCGCCGTCGTCGGTGGTCCGGACGAGGAGTTTCCCGAGCAGATCCAGCGCGACCGTCTCGGTAGGGCGCTGGTAGAATGCGCGTCCGACGACGGCGACATCGTTCGCGATGAGGGAGGACGTCATGGTATCGAAGGCCTGTGTGACCGGCGGTGCCGGGTTCATCGGCTCGCACCTCTGCGATGCCCTACTTGCGGCCGGCCACCACGTGACCATTCTCGACGACCTCTCCTCGGGTCGCAAGGACAACCTGCCACCCGATGCCGACCTCCGGATCGTCGACGTGCGGTCGCGGGCCGCGGCGTTGATCGTCGAGCAGGAGAGATTCGACGTCCTCTTCCACTTCGCGGCCCAGATGGACGTCCGGCGCTCAGTTGAGGATCCGGTATTCGACGCTGAGGTCAACCTCGTCGGCCTACTCAACCTGCTCGAGGCGGCTCGCAAGGCGGGGACCAGACAGGTCGTCCTGGCATCGACCGGCGGGGCAATTTACGGTGATCAGGAGCGCTACCCGGCCGACGAGGACCACGTTGCACAGCCCCTGTCGCCCTATGGCGTGGCCAAGCTTGCGAGCGAGCGGTACCTCTACTTTTACCACCGCCAGTATGGCCTCGACGCCACCTGTCTGCGGTTCGCCAACGTCTACGGCCCGCGCCAGAACCCTCACGGAGAGGCCGGCGTGGTGGCCATCTTCCTCCATCGTCTGCTGCGCGACGAACAACCCGTCATCAACGGCGAAGGCCTCCAGACCCGGGACTACGTCTGGGTCCACGACGTCGTCAGCGCGAACCTCGCCGCCCTCGGCAGTCCGGGTTTTGCGGTCTACAACGTTGGTACCGGTGTCGAGACGGACGTCAACACCCTGTTCGAGCTGATCCACCGATCACTCGGCTGCGGGCGTCCTGCGATCCACGGGCCAGCCAAGCCAGGCGAGCAGGCGCGCTCTTCGATCGACTCCACACGCCTCGAGAGGGAGCTCGGTGTGCGCGGTTTCACTCCACTTACCGAGGGCATTGCCCGAACCGCGTCGTGGTTTTTGGAGCGCGCCGATACCCCGGTGGTAGGAAGTTGAACCGATGACGGCGGACCGGACCGAGAGCTTGTGAAAGAAAGTATAATCCCCGGCGTCGGCCGCCCGGCCTCCCGGCGGGAACGGAACGCGGGCACACCGATGTTGCATGGAACGGACGGGACAGTGAAGCGGAGGACGTGACCATGCGCCAACCCGACGGAAGCTCCACCCTGCTCACGACACGAGTCGACGCGATGCTGGCTTGGGTGCGGAAGAACAGCCTGTGGCCGCTCCCGTTCGGCACCGCGTGCTGCGCGATCGAGTTCATGTCGTCGGTCTCGTCCCACTACGACCTGGCTCGATTCGGAGCGGAGGTGGTGAGGTTTTCGCCCCGTCAGTCCGACATGATGATCGTTGCCGGCACCATTACCGACAAGATGGCGCCGATCGTGAAGCGGATCTACGACCAGATGGCCGAGCCCAAGTACGTCATCTCGATGGGTGCGTGCGCCTGCACCGGGGGCTTCTACCGCGCCTATCACGTGGTCCAGGGAGTGGATGAGTTCATTCCCGTGGATGTCTACGTCCCGGGATGCCCGCCGACCCCGGAGGCCCTGATCCACGGCATTCTGAAACTCCAGGAGATGATCCAGGGCGGGGAGACCCAATATGACCGTCTCAAGTCCTCGAAAGACAACGTCACACCCGCTGTCCAAGCTGCTGCCGAGTGAGGTCAAGGCGACTGTCGAGCAGGGTACCGACGACCACACCGTCATCACGGTCGACCGGGGACAGCTGCTCGACGTGTTGAAGACCCTGAAGGAGCACCGCGACCTTCGGTGCGATCTTCTGGTCGATGTCTGCGGGGTCGACTACCCGGACCGAGACAGTCGGTTCGAGGTCGTGTATCACCTTGCCAGCCTCGAAAACGGGAAGAGATTCCGCGTGAAGGTCCCACTCGACGAGGCCGACCCGGTGGTTCCCTCCGCGTACGGGCTTTTCAAGGCGGCGGACTGGTTCGAACGCGAAGCCTGGGACATGTTTGGAATCCGCTTCGACGGCCATCCCAACCTCAAGCGGATCCTCACCCACGAGGCCTTCCGAGGACATCCATTGCGCAAGGACTACGATCCGGGACAACGGTGGCTGCTCACCGAGGTCGAGGAGATGGTTCCGGAGTGGGCACGCGAGAGCAGCCAGGGAGACGACCACTTCGAGACCCAGGTCCTCAACCTCGGCCCGTCGCACCCCGCCACCCACGGCACGCTGCGCACCGTGGTCCGGCTCGACGGCGAGGTCATCACCAATGCGGAGTGTGAGATCGGCTACCTCCATCGCTGCTTCGAGAAGATGGCCGAGACCCACGAGTGGAACCAGGTGGTGCCCTACACCGACCGCCTCAACTACTGCTCGAGCATGATCAACGGCGTGGGCTACACGACCGCGGTCGAGCGCATGCTCGGTATCGAAGCGCCCGCGCGCGCTCAGGTGGTCCAGGTCATCCTGTCCGAGCTGTCGAGGATCATGGACCATTGCGTCTGCCTCGGTGCGAACCTGGTCGATCTCGGTGCGCTGACCAACTTCTGGTATTTCTTCCAGCCGCGGGAGGAGATCTACGGTCTGCTGGAGGCCTGTGCGGGCGGGCGTCTCACCGTCTCTTACGTGCGCGTCGGCGGGCTTGCGCACGACGTTCCGGCGGACTTCGAAGAGCGCGTTCGCTATCTCCTTCGCTACATCCCCAAGTTCATCGACGACGTGGAGCGTCTCGTCACCTCGAACACCATCTTCCGTGACCGTACTGAGGGCATCGGGGCGATCACGGCGGAGGAAGCCGTCGCCTGGGGCTGGACGGGACCATGCCTGCGCGCGTCGGGCGTCCCTTACGACGTTCGCAAGGCCTATCCCTATCGAGGCTACGACCAGTACGAGTTCGACGTTCCCGTAGCATCGGGGGGTGACACCTACGCGCGCTACCTGGTGCGAATGGAGGAGATGCGCCAGAGCCTGCGAATCATCGAGCAGGCGATCAACAACCTTCCGGACGGTCCGACCCTGACCGACGACCACCACGTCGCTCTGCCTCCGAAGCAGAAGGTCTTCACCGAGATGGAGTCGTTGATCTGGCACTTCAAGCTGATCTACGAGGGCATCAAGGTGCCTGCCGGCGACGCCTACTCGCTGTGCGAGGGCGCGAACGGCGAGCTCGGCTACTACATCGTTTCCGACGGCAGCGGCAGACCGTACCGCATCAAGGTGCGTCCTCCCTGCTTCGCGATCTTCCAGGCCTACCCCCACATGCTGATCGGGCACATGGTTCCCGACTCGATCGCGATACTGGGCAGCCTCAACATCATCGCGGGAGAGCTCGACCGATGAAGAAGGTCCCGACCGTCAACGTCGATCGCCCTGCGCCATCCATCGCGGAACGCACCTACCTGGTGCCGATTCTCAAAGGCCTGGCCGTCACATTCCGCCACTTCTGGCGCAACCTGATCGGTCAGAAGGACGTCGCGACGATCCAGTATCCCGAGGTCAAGCGTCAGTACTCGGATCGCCTCCGCGGCCGTCATATCCTCACCACCAAGGATGACGGTTCGCTGCGATGTGTCGCCTGCTATATGTGCGAGACAGCCTGCCCGGCGGACTGCATCCACATCGTGGCCGAGGAGGACCCGAATGCCACCGTCGAGTGGGAGAAGAAGCCGAAGGTCTACGAGATCGACCTCCTCCGCTGCGTGTTCTGCGGCTACTGCGTCGACGCCTGCCCGAAGGAAGCGATCATCATGAGCCGCCAGCACGAGATGGCCTTTTCGAGCCGCGAGGAAGCCGTCGTCGGGATCGAGGAGCTGCGCCAGAAGGGGCCCATCGACGAGGAGGACATCGGCTATCGGCCCTACTTCTGATCTCCTGCGAGCCGTCCATCTGCGACATGGCTTCAGGACGCCCCGGCCGGGTGCTCTTGCACGGCGGTGTTACGATGAAAATGCATGGACCATGCGGTCCCGAGGAGGGACGGAATGAGTGCAGACCACGGGCAGCTTGAGCGCGCTCGGCCGACCTACGAAGAGCTCCACCAGCAGCATCAGGAGCACGAGCAGCGGCTTGCGGAGCTCAACAACAAGGCATGGCTCAGTCCGGCTGAAGAGCTCGAGGAAAAGCGCCTGAAAAAGCTCAAGTTGCACCTGAAGGACCAGATGGAGAATATCCGTCGGTCCGCGTCCTGACGCGCATTCTGCGGTGGAGATGATTGTCCCGGAGGGGTGGCCCTTCGTCCTCATTCCCGCATGCGCCGGCCTTGCCAGCGCGATCCTCGGCTGGACCTGGCCCGGATGGCTCCTGGTAGGCGTTGGTGTGGTCTGTCTGGTCGTGTTCCGCAATCCGCCCCGATCATGCGCATTTCCGGCCGACGTCGCCTGCGCACCCGCGGACGGCCACATCGACCTGCTTCAGGAGATCGAGGGAGGCTCGGCGTCCTGTCTCCGCCTGGCGGTCCGGATTCCGCCGTTCGCACCTCAGGTCACGAGACTGCCCATCCAGGCGACCCTTGTCGAGATTGATCGGCTCGATGCCCCGCTCGACGCGCCGCGGGAGGCGCTCGAGTCCACATGGTCTTCCGCGCGGGGACCGTTCGCCTTGCGCCAAATCGCCGGTCGATTCGCACATCGGGTCGTGTTCGACCACTCCCCAGGCCGCCTCGTCGAGCGCGGTGAGCGGGTCGGGGTGATGCGCTTCGGCGCGCGGGTCGAAATCGACCTCCCCCAAGGGGCGAAGCCTCTCGTCCAGGTCGGCGATCGGGTCCGCGCCGGAAGCACTCCGATTGCCCGATGGGCGGGTGCGGAGGTTACATGAGAGGTCGACTCGGCCCGCGCCGCAAGGGTGGGCCCCGCCTGCGGCGAGGGATCTATCTGATCCCGTCCCTGTTCACCGTCGCCAATGTGCTCGGCGGATTCATGTCGATGGTGTCGTCCAGCCAGGGACACATGGAGCGCGCTGCGGTTCTGATTCTGGTTGCCATATTCGCCGACGTGTTGGATGGCAGGATCGCCCGCCTGACCGGAACCACATCGTCCTTCGGTGAGGCCTACGACTCCCTCGCCGACGTGGTCTCGTTCGGCGCCGCTCCGGCGCTTCTCGCCTTCCATTGGGGGCTGTGGCAACAGCCGCGGCTCGGAACGTCGGTGGCGTTCCTGTTTCTGGTCGCGGGCTCCATCCGGCTCGCCAGGTTCAACTCCACCACCCATGATCCGCATCGCTTCAGCGGCCTGCCCATCCCGGCCGGGGCGGGAGCCATCGCGCTCCTGGTGCTGATTTCGCCGACCCCGGTCCGTCACCCGGCGTTCATTCCCGTGGTCGTCGGCTTTGTGCTTGCGTTGTCGCTGCTCATGGTCTCCAACCTCCCCTACCGCTCGTTCAAGGATCTCAACCTGCGACGGAAGTGGCCCGTCCCGACGCTGTTCCTCATCGCCGTGGTGTTTTCGCTCATTACCCTCACGCCGCACGTACTGTCCGTGCTGCTCGCAATTTACATTCTGTCTGCCCCGGTGGCCGTCTTCTCCGGGCGCTTGCGACATCGCCCAACCCCCGCGCCCGACGGTGCGGACGACGAAGGACCCGAGGATGACACCACCGAGCCGGATGATCGTCCTGAGTGACCCGATGACCCTGGTCGGAAGAGAGCTGCTCGAGCTCCTGCCCCGCTTCCCCGAGCTCTCCGGCGAGGTTCGCTGCGTCCATACCACCACAGACGACGAGCACCAGATCACCGAGATCGTCGGCCAGGGTTCGCTCGTGCCTCCGCTCGACGATCCGAACCAGCTCGAAGGCGCTGAGGCGGTCGTCCTCGCGGCCGACTTCGACAGCCCCCGTACGGCCCACGTCGAGGCCTTTCTCGCGGCCCACGACGAGGTCGCGGTGATCGATGCCGGTCGCCTCAACCGTCTTCGCGAGTGCTTGGCCGTCGCATCCACACCGCTCGGCGGTTCGCTCGCGGTCAGGCACGTCCGGGTCGCTCATCCTGCACTCGTGGCGGCGGGCGCCGTCGTTGCAGCTCTCATGGAGCTGGAACCGGTTGGTGTAACCGTAGTCGCGGTCGATCCGGTCTCCGAGCTCGGCGGCACCGCGATCGAGACCCTCGCCGCACAGGCACTCGACCGGCTCCAGGGTGCGGACGTCGAGAAGCTCCTCGATGACAGGGTGAGGGCTTTCAACCTCTTCGTCGACCCCGACGACCAGCGGCTCGACGAGGACCTCGCGAGACTGCTGCCAGAGCTCGACACCGCGGCATCGCGGATCCTCGGCGGCTGCTTTCACGGCCACCTGGCCCATCTCGAGGTGCAGCTCTCCCGGCCGGCGAGCTACGGCGAAATCGAGACCGCGCTTGAAAACAGCCCCACTCTGCGCAGGGTCGAGGGCAGCTTTGGACTCGATGCGACCGTCGGTTCCAACGCTGTGCTCGTTGGGTCCCCCACGGTCTCCCGATCCGGGCGATGGGTCAGCGTGCCCTGCGCCATGGACGGGCTGCGCATCGGTGGCGCGCTCACTGCGCTCGAGCTGCTCGTGTGGTTGCTCGGCGGGTCCGCCGTCCGCTGAAGGCAAACCAGAAATCCAGTAAGATGTCCCGGCTGGTCCGCCAGCCACAACCTCAGGAGGTGACCGATGACTAGTCCGTTGCAGTCGCTCGAACCCGCCCACCTGTGGCAGCACTTCGATGCCATCCGGCAGGTTCCGCGACCGTCGAAGCACGAGGAGAAGATCTCCAAGCACGTCAAGGAGTGGGCGAAGTCGCGCGGCTTCGAGGTGCGCGTCGATGCCGCCGGCAGCATGGTGATCGCCGTTCCGGCGACCGCTGGCCACGAACGCGCACCCGTCGTCATCCTACAGGGCCACCTTGACATGGTGTGTGAGAAGAACTCCGACGTCACCCACGATTTCATGACCGATCCGATCCAGGTGCGGGTCGATGGCGACTGGGTGAAGTCCATTGGAACCACCCTCGGTGCGGACAACGGCATCGGACTGGCGGCCGCGATGGCCATCGCCGACGACCCCGCGACGGTCCACGGCCCGCTCGAGATTCTCTGCACGATCGACGAAGAGACCGGGTTGACCGGCGCCAAGCGTCTCGATCCTTCGCTCGTCAACGGTCGGATCATGCTCAACCTCGACACCGAGGAGGACGGAGCGGTCTACATCGGATGCGCCGGCGGCGCCGACACCTCGGCCCGATTCCCGGCGACCCGGCGCCGCGCGCTGCTCGGCTCGGTCCCGGTCCAAGTCGTCGTCCGGGGCCTGCGCGGTGGGCACTCGGGCCTCAACATCATCGAAAACAGGGCCAACGCGATCAAGCTTGCAACCCGAGCCGTTATCGCCGCCCTCGACCAGGGAATCGATGTCGACCTGGTGTCCATCGACGGAGGTTCCAAGCACAATGCCATTCCCCGCGAGTGCTTTGCCGTGTGCCGAGTGCTCGAGGCTGATCTTGCAGGCTTCCGGGCCGCAGTGGCTTCGGCGACCGAGGACTTCCAGGGCGAGTTCGGTGCTGCGGAGCCCGACATGGAGGTCGCGGTGGAAGCGGTCCAGGAGACCGATGCGACCCAGATGCCGGTCAACGTGCATGCACGGGACCGCCTGCTCGGGTCGCTGAACGGCCTGCCCCACGGTGTGCTCTCGATGTCACGCGAGGTTCCCGGTTTGGTGGAGACTTCGACCAACCTCGCCGTCGTCTCCACCGAGGTCGATGGCGTGCACCTGGTCCAGTCGCACCGTTCGTCAGTCATGCCCGCGCTCTTCGCGGTGCGGCGAGCGGTCGCTTCAAGCCTCGCACTCGCCGGCGCCAGCTACGAGTGGGACGAGCCCTACCCGGGCTGGGCGCCGAACCCGTCGTCGGCGATCGTCGCCAAGACCGTTGACGTCTATGAGCGCCTATTCGGGTCGAAGCCTGCCATCAAGGCGATCCACGCGGGCCTCGAGTGCGGCCTCCTACTCGAAAAAGTCCCCGGGATGGACGCCGTGTCGATCGGACCCGAGATCCACAACGCGCACTCCCCCGACGAGATGGTCCAGATCTCCTCAGTGCAGAAGTTCTACCGACACCTCGCGGCACTACTGGCCGATCTCGCCTGAGCCCAGGAACCGTTGCGACCCGCGGCCCGGAGCTGTATGGCAGCTCCGGGCCGTCGTGTTGAGCCTGAACTTCCCACCGGCTCCCAATTGCGGGCGCCGTGATGCCAGCCATCGCGGGCCCTCGCAACGCGACCTGGTGAGAAGTGCAGGCTAGGGAACGCGTGCTCGCGATCGGCTGTTACGCTCCGCGAAGGATGGAAAGGACATGGACACCGTCCCCGGCGCCACCATGCGGTGGGCCTCTACCATCGCCACCGACGAGAGCTTCCTGACGGCGGTTTCGTCGGCATCGCGTGAGCTCCGCGACCAGCTGGGGAACGCCGAGCCCGACCTGGTGCTCGCATTCGTTTCGCCCCACCACCGAGCCGTGTGGGACGCCCTCCCCGACTTGCTTGCTCGCGAGTTCCCGACCGCCATACGCCTCGGGGCGTCCGGAGGCGGGGTCATCGGAGCTGGGCACGAGATCGAGGACCACGCCGCGATCAGCCTGACCGCAGCGCGCCTGCCGAACGTGGTCCTGCGCTCCTTCGCCATCGACGACGAGACCGAGTTCAACAACCTCGACCTCGGTGCCAGCGATCCCGTCGGGCTGATTGTGCTCGGTGAACCCACTCGCGGAGACGTCGAAGACCTGCTGGCGGCTATTGACCACCGGTTTCCCGCCACCACCGTGGTTGGCGGAATGGCCTCCGGAGCCCGGCACGTCGGCGAGAACTTCCTCCTCGACGGTGAGCGCCTCCTCACCCAAGGCGTCGTCGGTGTTGCGCTGTCGGGGGATGTCGCAGTCGACTCGATCGTCGCTCAGGGCTGTCGGCCGATCGGCAACCCGATGTTCGTGACGCGGTCCGAGGGGCACATGCTGCTCGATATCGACGGCCGCCGGCCAATCGAGGTGCTCCACGAACTCTTCGAGAGCCTGTCGCCTCGCGACCAGGAGCTGCTGCGTTACTCACTCTTCCTCGGCCTGGTCATGCAGGCAGAGCAGTCGACCTATCGTCACGGGGACTTCCTGGTCCGCAACATCGTTGGAATCGATCCGGAGAGCGGCGTCCTGATGGTCAGCGCGCCGCTTGCACCCCACCAGGTGGTCCAGTTCCATCTTCGTGATGCGCAGACCTCGGCGGATGACCTCAGGTCTCACCTCGCGTCCTACCGAAGCCGTCGTCTGCCGTCGCCCCAAGGTGCACTGTTGTTCTCGTGCCTCGGGCGCGGAAAGGGTCTCTACCAGGTTCCCGATCACGACAGCCGCGAGCTGATCACCACCCTCGGTCCGATCCCGATCGGCGGCTTCTTTTGCAACGGCGAGATCGGCCAGGTCCAGGGCCGCACCTACCTCCATGGCTATACCAGCTCGATCGCCCTTTTTCGCCCTGCAACGTGACACGAGCAGCTCGACGTCGCGGTGGACGCGGGCTATTTCTCGATGAACTCGAGCTTGTAGCCGTCCGGGTCCTCGACGAATGCGATGACCGTCGATCCGTGCTTCATCGGACCCGGTTCGCGCACGACCGCGCCGCCCGCACGACGTACCCGCTCGCACGCGGCATGAATGTCATCGACAGCGATCGCGATATGCCCGAAGCCGGATCCCAGGTCGTACTCCGCGGTGTCCCAGTTGTGGGTCAGCTCGACCACCGCCGTGTCGGACTCGTCGCCGTAGCCCACGAAAGCGAGCGTGAACCGGCCACCAGGGTAGTCCTGGCGGCGCAGCACGCGCATCGCGAGGGCCTCGGTGTAGAAGCGGATCGAGCGTTCGAGGTCGCCAACCCGGATCATCGTGTGCAGAATCCTCATCGCAATTCTCCCCTGCAGGCTAGAAGTCGGACGTCATGATGAACACGGGAGATCCGTCGAAACGGTTATAGAACGGGCGTAGACGTTCCTTGTTGTAAAACTTGCCCACATCCACCACTTTCTTGCGGCTGCTCACGACCTCGATCGGGACGTTGTCATAGCGGCCGTTTCGCACGTTCACGAGCCTCCCCGACCGGCCCTCCTGAATCAGGTCCATCGCCAGGTTCCCGAAGGCCATCGGGACGATCGAGTCCATCGCGTCGGGATCGCCGCACCGCACCAGGTAGCCGAGGCGCTGATTGATGACGTTGATCCGCCGCCCTCGGTTGAACTTCGGCGAGACATCGCGGAGCGCACGTGCAACGACGTCGCCTACGCCGCCGAGCTTCTTGTGCCCGAACATGTCGGTCTCCTGCTCCGAGAAAACCATCTCATCCAGACCGGTGAAGGTCGCGCCTTCTGACACGAGGACAACGCTGTAGTTGGAGGGGTTGCGTCGGCGATCCTCCGACAGCAGATCGCACAGGTGCTCGATGTCGAAGGGGTGCTCCGGGATCACGCAGCGATTGGCGGCTCCCGCCATGGTCGGGAGGAGGGCCGTAAACCCCGCGTAGCGGCCGAAAACCTCGATCACCAGGAAGCGCTCGTGGCTCCCGGCCGACGTCCGGAGGGCGTGGGTCATCTCGATCGTGCGGGTGACACAGGTGGAGAAGCCGATGCAGTAGTCGGTCCCCGGGACGTCGTTGTCCATGGTCTTGGGCAGTGCGATCACCGGCACGCCCTTGTGGTGGAGGTGGACCCCGTACGAAAGCGTGTCGTCGCCCCCGATCGGAATCATGGTGTCGATTCCGAGCCACTCGATGTTGGCAAGCACCTCCGGCGTGAGGTCGTTGACATCCTCTGCGTAGCGCTCCTGCAGGTGCTCAGGCAGGTTGAGCCGCGGGACATGGCTGGGTCGCGTCCGAGAGGTGTGGAGAAAGGTCCCTCCCGTCCTCCCGACCTTGTTCACGACCTCATCGGTGAGGTCAACGACGCATCGACCCAGGCTTGCGGGGTCATTCCGGTCGATCTCGATCAGGCCCGCCCAGCCGCGGCGGATTCCCAGCACGCGGTAGCCCTCTCGCAGGGCCCGCACGGTGATGGCGCGAATCGCCGGGTTGAGCCCGGGGACGTCGCCACCCCCGGTCAGAATGCCGATCGTGCCGCGGATGGTCGTGTGGGTCGCCATGCCAGAGGCCTTTCCGTGTCGGGCTGCAGCTGACTGCGGTCAGTGCGGATTTTCAGGCGTTGGTCACCTGCCAGAGGAGATTCGAACCTGCACGCAGCGGTACGACCTCGCCGTCCCCCATCCGATAACGTGCAGGAACCGTCCATGCTTTCCGTTCCAGGCGAACCTGCGTCAGGTTCCGGCCGAGACCGTAGAAGTCCGCTCCGTGGAACGCCGCGAAGGCCTCGAGGCGGTCGAGGGCACCGGCCTCCTCGAATGCCTCGGCATAGAGCGGCAGAGCGGCGTGGGCGCTGAAGATCCCGGCACAACCGTGCGCGCACTCCTTGCTCGCCCGCAGGTGTGGAGCACTGTCGGTCCCGAGAAAGAACCTCCGGTCGCCACTGGTCGCCGCCTCGACGAGCGCAACCCGGTGCGTCTCTCGCTTGAGCACGGGAAGACAGTAGTGGTGAGGCCGGAAACCGCCGGAGAAGAGCGCGTTGCGGTTCATCAGGAGGTGGTGGGCGGTAATTGTCGCCCCAACTCCGCTCGGACTTGCGCGCACGAACTCCACCGCTTCGCGGGTCGTCGCGTGCTCCAGCACCAGCCGCAGGCCTGGAAAGCGTTTTCGCAGAGGGTCCAGGACGGAGTCGATGAAGGTCTTCTCGCGGTCGAAGGCGTCGACCTGCGGATCGGTCACCTCGCCGTGGACCAGCAACGGCATGCCCAGCTCCTCCATCGTCCCGAGCACATCCGTGACCCGTTCGATCGAGGTCACGCCGGCCTCGGAGTTCGTGGTCGCGCCGGCCGGGTAGAGCTTGACCGCGGCGATCCCGACCGCATGGGCCCGCGCGACCTCGTCCGGGCTGGTAAGGTCGGTCAGGTAGAGGGTCATCAAGGGTTCGAACGTCGAGCGCGCCGGTCGAGCAGCCTGGATCCGATCGCGGTACGCGATGGCCTCGTCAACATTTCGGATCGGCGGGCGGAGGTTGGGCATCACGATGGCACGTCCGAAGACCGCCGCACTGTGGGCCACCGTGTCCGCCAGGGCGGGCCCGTCGCGAAGGTGCAGGTGCCAGTCGTCGGGTCGCGTGATGGTCAGGCTGTCCATCGGTCGAATCCTTCCGCCGCCTGTGTCGTCGTCCCCGGCGGCGATTGCAGGCATGCCGTCATGATACGCGGACTGGTACCGTAGATCGGGTGAGGGAGCGGAAGCAACGGCGGACAAGCGCACTGGGCGTTGGACTGGGCAATGCGTTGATCGGGCTGCTGGCTCTCGCCGCACTGCTGCCGGTCGCGGGCCTCGGCGTGCGTCTCGTCGCGTCCGGGCTGCCGCCGTTTGCCGTCGACGGCGATCACGCGCTGATCGAGATCGCCACCCGGCAGGCAGCAGCCGGCGAGCGCCTCCTCGGACCCTACTCTCGGCTTGGCTTCCACCATCCCGGCCCGGCGCTGTTCTACTTCTTCGCGCCCTTCTTCGCCGCCTCGGGTGGCAGCTACCTGGCGCTGTGCCTGGCCATGGTGGTCCTTAATCTCGCTGCGTTCGTGGTCGTCCTCGGGGCTCTCGCGCGATCCGGGCCGGGCGTTGGACTCGGGTGGCCCTCGCTCGTGCTCGCGGTCTACGCGCTGTTCCTCGAGCCGGGCGTGCTGGTCTCACCCTGGAACCCCCACGCGATTCTGCTGCCTCTGTTGGCGACACTCGTCGCTGCGGCTGCAGTGATGGCCGGCCGGGACATCTGGCTGCCCGCGGCTGTCGCCGGGGCCTCGCTCGTCCTCGAAAGCCACATCGGGCTGCTCCCGGTGCTCGCAGCGACCGCTGTTCTCACCCTCTTCGTCCGTGCACGCCTGCGGCCCCCGACGGCGGTACCAGAGCGGCCCGGCCTGGCGCGCGCTTCGTGGTCAGCGGCCACGGTCATCGCAGTATTCGCCTGGCTACCGGTCGGCCTCGAAGCCGCTCTCAACCGGGGAGGCAACCTCCTGGCGATCGCGGACTTCCTTCGCCACCGGCAGGGCGGGCAGCCGCTCGCTGCTGCGGCTCGGACGGTGTTTGCTCACATCGGTGCGCCACTGGTAACTCCGTGGGGCGCGACGCTACGGGACAACCCGGGCGGCGTGACGGCGTGGCTCGGTCTCGCCATCGTCGTCGCCACCGCCGTTGCACTGCCCGTCGCAATGCGTCGGCGGAGACCGTTCGGCGCCGCCCTTGCCGCAACCGGGGTCGTTTCTGTCGGCGCCGCCGTTTTCGCCGCAACGTCCGTGGTAGGGCCGCTGCACGACTACTTGGTGGGGTGGGTGACCGTTCTCGCCCCGCTTGCCCTTCTCGCGCTCGGCGAAGCCCTCCGCCCGGAGCCGGCCACCGCCCATGCACACCGCCTCCCCTCCCTCATCCTCGGGCTCGCGCTTGCTGCCACGGCCACGGTCTCGTGGCGCGCGACCCTTGCATGGCACGACGTCCAGAGTCTCCAGTCCTCCGAACGTTTTGCCCTCAATCGCTGTCTCGGTGAGGCGGCGGTTGCCGAGGCGGCTCGAGCGCGCACGTCCGGGGTCACCATCGTCCCCGTCGAATCCGAACAGTGGGGCACGGTGGCTGCGGTCGCCGCGAGGCTACTGGCTGCCGGTTACCCCGTTTCGGTCGGGTCGCGGTGGGGCGGGATGTTTGGTCTCCCGCGCTCGCCGCAGCCTCAGGATCTCCGGCTCGCCGTCGCCGCGGGCGGAGACGAGATGCCTGCTGACGTCGCGGCCACATGCGGAGGATTCCGGCTCGTGCGGCTCGAACCTCGCCCGCTCCCGGCGGGCGAGCTCATCTTCGGCGGCACAGCGGTGACCGCCTACCTGCTTGATGGGTTCGACACCGCGGAGGGGTCCGTTTCGGACGGCTTCCGCTGGATGGTCGGGCGACGCGGACGGATCCTGCTGCCCGTTGCCGATCGATCAGACCTCGCAGTCATCGCCATCGAGATGGCGCCCCTCGCGGTCCCGGGCACGAGCCAGGAGGTGACTGTGACGGTCGACGGAAGGTTGGCTGGGACGGCGTCGCGGCTGGGAAATGGCTTCGGATGGTACCGCTTCGCGATGCCTTACCGGTCGGGACCCGATGTCGCAGTGCTACAGCTCGACGCCGCGTGGGCGCTGTCGCCGTTTGAACTCGAACGTGCTCTTGACGTCCGCCCGCTGAGCGTCAGGATCCGCCAGCTCCACCTCGAACCGGCCGCACGGGTACCTCCCGCGCCGCAACCCCCGCCCGGTTGAGACCAGCCACCACCTCGCTCGGCGGCACACCGCGGATCTCCACGAGTTTGTCCTGGGAAGATGCCCCGGCGATCAACTCGAGAAGGCGGTACTCGACGCCGAGCGTTGCAGCGATCAGCCGGAGCACCGCCTCGTTGGCCCGGCCGCGCTCGGGAGGTGCCTGAACCTCGAGCTTGAGCGCACCACCGTGAGCTCCCACGACGCGGACACGGCGCGCACCGGCCTTGACCCGGAGGCGGAGCCGAGTCGAGGAACCGTGGGCGAGGACTTCGACCGAGTCGCTCGCCATCATTTGTCACGCTACCCGAGGGACAGGATGACGCCGCGCTGGGAGGCGTCGATGAAGGCGAGTACAAGCTCGACATCGGCCTCGCCGGCGAGATCTTCCCGGGCGCGATCCACGGCCATTGCCGTCGTGAGCTTAGGGTTGTGGAGGAGCCGCCACAACCGTTTGAGTGCGTCCCGGCGATCTTCGTTGATTCCCTTGCGTTCAAGGCCGATGGTATTCGGACCGTAACAGCGTGCCGGCCGGCCCCCAACGGTCTTCATAAACGGCAGGCAGTCCTTCGTCGCGACCGTGAACCCTCCGAGGAAGGCGTGGCGGCCGACACGGCAGAATTGGTGCACTGAGGAGTAGGCGCCGACGGTGGCGTCGTCACCGACCTCCACGTGCCCGCCGACGCTGGCCGCATGCGAGAACAGCACCCGCGAGCCGATGTGACAGTCATGGGCGACGTGGGAGTACGCCAGGAAAGCGCCGCCGTCTCCGATATTGGTGATACCGCCGCCGCCAGGCGTCCCGCGGTGCATCGTCACGAACTCACGGAACCAGTTGTTGTCGCCAATCACGAGTCGAGTCGGTTCGCCGGCGTACTTCAGATCCTGCGGGGGCGCACCGATCGAGCAGTGGCTCTCGAAGCGGTTGCCACACCCGATCGTGGTGCGGCCGGTGAATCGACAGAAGGGCCCGATAAGGCACCCGGCTCCGATCGAAACGTCACCTTCGATCACGCAGAACGGTCCGATATCCACATCGTTCCCGATGACAGCCCGGGAGTCGACCAGGGCGTTGGGATGGATCTGGGCGCTCATCTACGCTCCACCATGGCGGAGATCAGCTCAGCTTCACAGGCGAGCTGTCCGTTCACCGTCGCGGTTCCGGCGAGCTTTGCAAAAGCGCGTCGGAGAGAGAGCACCTTGACGTCGAAGACGACCTGGTCGCCCGGGACGACGGGCCGACGAAACCTGCAACTGTCGATCCCGCTGAACATGAACAACTTCCGCTCGCGATCCTCGATGTTGCGCAAGAGCATGAAACCGCCCGCCTGGGCCATGGCCTCGACGACCAGTACGCCGGGCATGACCGGATCCCCTGGGAAATGGCCCGCGAAAAAAGGCTCATTCGCCGAAACGTTCTTGAGCGCCCGGACGTGCCGGTCATCGACCTCGAGAATGCGATCGATGAGCAGCATGGGATAACGGTGCGGCATGATCTTCATGATCTCGCGGATGTTGTACATCACTCCTCGCTTTCTTCGTCGCCGAGCAGGCGGACCATGCGCCGCTCGAGCGCCCGGAGCCTCTCCAGGACGGCCGGGAGGCGACGCAACGCAGCGGCGGATCTCAGCCACTGGCTGTGCGGCTGCGCAGGGGAGCCCGCAACAAACGCGCCGTCTGGGACGTCCTTGATGACAGCGCACTTGGCCGCCACCACGACGCGATCGCCAATCCGGAGATGGCCGGCCGCGCCGGACTGACCCGCCATGACCACGTGGTGTCCAAGATGAGTCGAGCCCGAGATGCCGACTTGAGCCACTAGGAGCGAGCCCTCCCCCACGCTGACGTTGTGGGCGATCTGGACGAGGTTGTCGACCTTGGTCCCACGGCCGATCCTGGTTTCTCCCAGAGTTGCGCGGTCGACACAGACGTTGGCGCCGAGCTCGACGTCGTCCTCGAGCACGACGACTCCGACCTGCGGTACCTTGTGGTGGACTCCGTCCACGGTAGCGAAGCCGTAGCCGTCCGAACCAACCACGGCGCCCGCCTGCAGGATGCACCGATCGCCGACTCGGCACTGGTCCAGGACAACGGCCCGCGGATGCAGCAGGCAGCCGCTCCCGATCACGACGCCGGCCCCGACCACGCAGCCCGCGCCGATCACCGTTTCGCGCCCAATCCGGGTTCGCTCACCGACCACCGCATTGGCCCCGACGGTCGCACCCTCCCCGATCTCCACGCCGTCGAAGAGGACCGCACTCGGATGAACTCCGGGTCGGGGTCGCGGCCGGGGATGGACCAGCTCCAGGGCGTTGGCCAGGCCCAGGTAGGGTTCCGGTGTGACCAGTAGGTTTCGGCCCGGAAGGGCGGCAGGGTCGGCAACCAGAATGGCGCCGGCTCGCGAGCTCGCCGCCTGCGCCGCGTACTTGCGATTGTGCAGGAACGAGAGATCGTCCGGGCCGGCCGCTTCGAGAGATCGAACGGCCCGGATCATCGTCGCCGGATCGCCGACCACCTTGGCGCCGATCCTCGCGGCGAGCTCGTCGAGACGGTATGAGGTCACTGCGCCGTGTTGAAGCGCCGTATCACCTCGTCGGTGATGTCCACGGCTTCGTCGGCGAACACCAGGCCCGACTGATACTTGTTGAAGATCAGCGTGTAGCCCTTTTCCTTGCCGATCTTGTTGATGACCGGCATGATCTTCGCCTCGAGCCCGTTGAGCGTCTTGGCCCGCGCATCCTCGAGCTCCCGCTGGGCATCGTCCTGGAATCGCTTCGCCTCGATCTGCTTGTCCTCCGCCTTCTTACGCAGCTCGTCGAGCTTGTCATCGGCCAGCGTGAGCTGCTGTTTGGCGAGCTGATCGCGTAGCGAGTCGAGGTCGGCCTGGATCCGCTTGCCCTGCTCCACCCGGTCGCTCTGGAGCTTCTGCAGCTTCTGCAGGGCCTCCTTGCCCGGATCGGAGTCAGTCACAACGCGCTGAACGTCGATTACCGCCACCGTGATCTGCTGGGCGCCGGCGGGCAGCGCCACCGCAGCGAGGACGGCAGCCATGGCGACACGAAAAATTGTACGGAGCATACGTCTCTTCCTCCTGGATACCTAGAATGTGGTGCCGATCGAGAACTCGAAACCGTCTCCCTTTTCGTCCTGGAAGACGTCGCTGATGGGTTTGCCGTAGATGAACCGGATCGGAGCCTGGAAGATGGGCAGGAAGATCCGCAGCTCCACGCCGACCGTCTGCCGGTACGAGGACAGGTTCCAGCCCTGGGTTTCAAAGTAGGTGTTGCCGATGTCGGTGAAGAAGACCAGCTTGACCGGTCCACCGAGCCGCAAGTGGTACTCCAGGTTGCCGACCCAGTAGCGATCTCCGCCGAGCGCCGAGCCAGCCGAGCTGTAGAAGTAGCCGCCATCTGGAGTGCGCGGCAGCAGGGAGTAGGACCGCAGACCACGGATGGAACGGTCACCGCCCATCCGGTAGCGCTCGTAGATCGGGATCTGCGAGTCGTTGTAGACGAAGAACTGCCCGGCCTCGAGGCGCATCGCAACCACGTTGCGCTTGGTCAGCTGCTTGAACAGCGAGAAGCTCACCTCTGGCCGGATATAGTCGAAGTCGCCCCCCAGTGGCCCGCCGGCGAAGCGCGGACGGAGGGTGAAGCGCGTCCCGCGGTTGGGGTCGAACGGGTCGTCCCGGCTGTCGTATGCAAAGCCCGGGGTGATCGACGCCGTCGTACCGCTGTAAAACTCCCGTGACAGCTCCCTGACGACCGGCTCAAGCCCCGGCGGTTCCACCGGCCGCACGTGACCGCCGGTCGGTCCCCCGGGTATGCCGCTGCGCGAGATCGCGTAGCTCGAGTTCACGTCCTCGAGTGACAACTGCGCCGACACCGAGCTGAACACCCCGACACCGAGGCCGATCGTGAGCGCCCCGCCCGTACGCTGCTGCGTGAACGGCTGTTGGATATCGGTGTAGTCAAGGTTGGTCTTGTAGATCGAGCCGCCGAGCAGGATCCTCCGGTCGAACAGGTAGGGCTCGGTGAAGCTGAGAGTGTAGTAGTCGGTGCGCCGGCCGCTCTGCAGGGACAGCCCGAGGGTCTCGCCCTTGCCAAGGAAGTTGCGGGTGTTGAACACGAGCTGCCCGAAGAAGCCGTCGAGCTCGGAGTAGCCGGCGCCGAACTGGATGTCGTTGCGCCCGACCTCGTTGCCCTTGACGTTGATGTTGACCCGCTTCTTCTCCTCGTCGAACGAGAAATCGAGGGGATCGTCCTCCAGCTTGAAGTAGCCGAGCGCGTTGATCTTGTAGACCGAGTTCTTGACCCCGGCCATGTTCATCACGCCGCCCTCGGTGACCCGGAACTCGCGCCGCAGGACCTTGTCGCGCGTCGACCTGTTGCCGACGAACTCGAGCCGGCCGAGGAAGTAAAGATCACCCTCGAAGACGTCGATGGTGACGTCGACGACGTGATCGGCGCCTTCGCGGTTGGTCAGGACCTCGTTCGTGTAGGCGTAGATGTAGCCCGTGTTCTGATAGAGGTCGCGGATGTGCTCCATTCCGGTGTCGATCGCCTTGAAGTCGTAGCGCTTGCCAGGCTTGACCTCGAAGGCCTTCTGCAACGGCTCGATCCTGAACACGGTCACACCCTTGATCGTGAGGCTGCCGAGGTTGTAGGGCTCGCCCTCCTCGACCGGGACCTTGATTTGGACCCGGAACTTCTTCTTCTTCAGGGTCGCGGCATCCGGATGCTTGGCGACCAGCGTGATTTCGGGCTGGCCGACCTTGACATCCTTGTAGCCATGGTTGAGGTAGTACTTGCGGAGGTTCTCGCGGTCCTCGTCCCAGTTGTCCTCCGAGAAGATGATCTTGTCGCCCATGAAACGGTACCAGCTGAGCTCCTTGGTCTTCTTGAGCGACCCTCGCAGCCTGCGGTCCGAGAACACCTGGTTCCCGACGAACTCGATCTTTCCGATCTTGACCTTGCCACCCTCGTTGATGGTGTAAACGACCCGCTTCGCCTTTTGGCCCGCGTCCTCGATGCGGTGGGACACCTGCGCCGAGCGGTAGCCCTCGGCCGCATACAACTGGACGATGGCGGTCTCGATCCGACCCAGGCTCGCCATCTTCAGCGGAACATTGCGGGGCAGCTCGATCCCCTTCTCGTCGAGCTTGTCCTTGATCGTCGACGTGGTGAGCTTCTTGTTGCCTTCGAAGACCACCGAGGTCACGAATGGGCGCTCGTCGACCACGACGTAGAGGTTGACCTTGCCATCGGGCAGATCCTCGATGTCGATTCGGAGGCTCTCGAACAGGCCCGAGTCCCACAGTTTCTGAAATCCGTCGTCGACCGCCTTCCGGTTGAGGACGTCACCCGGCTCGAGCCCGAGGTAGTAGTAGACCGTGTCAGCGGTCAGCGTCACCCCGCCCTCAACGATGATGTCGGCGATCATCGGTCCGTCCTCATCGGGAGCCGCAGGAACCGGGAGGAGTGCGAGCAAGCACACCAAAACCAGCGGTACGAGTCGTTTCACGGGTTCTCCTGGTTGTGGGTCACGGTGTCCTTGGCGTCGATGACGACGCGATCATCGACCAGCTGCACCGCCAGGCACGCCGGCAGCGCGAGCCGGTGCTCGATCAGGAAGTCGGCCACGGCGTCCTCCACGGCGCGCTGGACCAGCCGCCGCAGAGGTCGTGCCCCGGCGTGTGGGTCGAGTCGGCTGTGCTCGACCAGCCATGCCGGAAGCGCCGGGTCGTAGTCGAGCTCGATGTTCTGCCGCTTGAGGTTGCCCGCGGTGTCCTGGAGGAGCAAGGCCGCAACGCCCAGCAGGTGGGACTCGCCGAGCGCCTCGAAGACGATCACGTCGTCGAGGCGGTTGAGGAACTCGGGTGGAAAGTGGCGGCGGAGCTCGCGGTCGACGACCTCGTGCAGCTGTGCGGATGAGATCGGGTCCTTGCGGCTCCCGAAACCGACGCCTTCGGCGGCCAGGATGCTGCGGCTGCCCAGATTCGAGGTCATGATAATGAGCGTGTTCGTAAAGTCGATCACGTTGCCGATGTTGTCCGTCAGCCGGCCGTCCTCCAGCACCTGCAGCATGAGGTTGTAAATGTCCGGGTGCGCCTTCTCAATCTCGTCGAGCAGCACCACCGAGTACGGATTGCGTCGGACCTGCTCTGAGAGCTGGCCGCCCTCCTCGAAGCCGACATAGCCCGGAGGCGAGCCGACCAGGCGCGAGACCGTGTGCTTTTCCATGTACTCCGACATGTCGAACCGGACCAGGCGACGGGGGTCCTGAAACAGGAACTGGGCGAGCTGCCGCGCCACTTCGGTCTTGCCGACCCCAGACGGCCCAAGGAAGATGAACGAGCCCATCGGACGATTCGGGCTGGTGACGCCGAGCCGGCTGCGCCGGATGGCCCGTGCAACCGCCCGGATCGCGTCGTCCTGGCCGACCACGCGTTGGCGCAGGATCTCCTCCATTCGCCGGAGTCGGTCGGCCTCGTCCTCTTTGATGGCCGTGACGGGGATGCCGGTCCAGGAGGCGACGACCTCCTCGATGTCACCGCGCCCGACGCTGAGCGGCTCCGAGGTGCCTTCCGCCTGCGTTCGATTGAGCATCTCGAGCTCTTCACGCAGCCGGAGCTCCTCCTCCCGAAGCGCCACCGCCTTCTCAAACTCCTTGCGCGAGATCGCGTTCTTCATCCGCCCGACGACGCGACGAATCTCCGCCTCCACTCGTCGCAGCGAGGTCGTCGAGCTCACCTGTCGCAGCTTGACTCGAGCGCCGGCCTCGTCGATGACGTCGATTGCCTTGTCCGGGAAGTGCCGATCGGCAATGTAGCGCCCCGACAGCGCCACCGCGGAGTCGACCGCCTCGTCGCTGAACTGCACGCCGTGAAACTCCTCGTAACGCGACTTGACGCCCTGCAGGATCGTGATCGTCTCCACCTCGGTGGGCTGGCGAACGGTAACGGCCTGGAAGCGACGTGACAGCGCGCGGTCCTTCTCGACGTAGCGCCGATATTCGCGCACGGTCGTCGCGCCGATGCAGGTGATCTCACCGCGAGACAGCGCGGGTTTGAGGATGTTGGCCGCGTCCAGGGAACCTTCAGCAGAGCCGGTTCCGATGAGGGAGTGCAGCTCGTCGATGAAGATGATGACCTCGGGATGGTCCAGCAGCTCCTTGAGCAAACCCTTCAGGCGCTCCTCGAACTGCCCGCGGTACTTCGTGCCGGCGACCAGGAGCGAAAGGTCGAGCGCGAGAATGCGCCGCTCGGCCAGGAGCATCGGTACGTTACCCTCGACAATCCGGGTCGCCAGCCCCTCCACGATAGCGGTTTTGCCGACCCCGGCCTCGCCGAGCAGGAGCGGGTTGTTCTTGGTCCGCCGGCACAGGATCTGCACCACGCGCTCGACCTCGCCGTTGCGCCCAATGAGCGGATCGAACGCACCCTCCGCGGCGAGAACGGTGAGATCGCGCGAGTACTCCGAGAGATGCGGCGTCGCCCGCGCCGACGCCTGGCGCTCTCGCTCGCGCCCACGTCGCGTGACCTCCTCCCGAACCTGGAAGGCGTCGAGCCCGTGCGCCGCAAGGTACTGAGCTGCAGCTCCATCGTCCGTGCGCAGCAGCCCGAGCAGGACGTGCTCGGTGCCGACCTGGTTGTGGCCCATCTGGTCGGCCTCGTGCACGGCAAAGGCGAGGGCCTTCTTGGTGTCCTCGGCGAGCGGCAGATCGGGCGAGGCCGATGCCTGGTCGAGCGCGACGATGTCGCCGGCGACCTCCTCGCGCAGCTCCTGGACGTCGAGCTCGAAGTGCTCGAGCAGCTCCGAAATGCCCTCGTCGCCCTCGCGCAGGACGCCGAGCAGGAGATGCTCAGGCGTGATCGCTCGGCTGCGCGATCGACTGGCCTCGTACCGGGCGAAGAACAAGCTTCGCCGCGCGTGCTCGTTAAACTTCTCGAACATGATCGGTTCGGCCGCCTCCAGCTACCAGGCCGACGACCCGGTCGCATCGGCGGGCCATCTCTTCGTTGTGCGTCACTATAATTGAAGTAAGACCCTCCAGCAAATGAAGCTCGCGCACCAAGTCGAACAGCTGCCGTGAGCTCACAGTATCGAGGTTTCCGGTCGGCTCGTCGGCGAGCAGCAGACGCGGGTGCATCGACAGTGCGCGAGCGACAGCAGTTCGCTGCTGCTCTCCACCCGACAGCTGGTCGGGAAAGTGTCCCGCCCTCTCGGTGAGACCGACACGATCCAGGAGCTCGGCAGCGCGCTGCCGGGCCCGCCGCCCGTTCCAGCCTGCGATTCTCAGCGGCAGCGCGACATTGTCCACAGCAGTGAGCTCGTCGAGCAGATGGTGGTGCTGGAAAACAAAACCGATCATCCGATTGCGCAATGATGCCCGGTCGGCGATCGAGGCACGGGTCACGTCGGACCCGTCGAGCTCCAGGCTCCCCGCCTCGGGGCGGTCGAGCAGACCGACCATGTGCAGCAGCGTGCTCTTGCCAACGCCCGACGGGCCCACCACTGCCAGCATCTCGCCCGTCGAGACATCGAGGTCGAGGCCGCTCAACACCTCCACCCGGGTCACGCCGTCGCCGTAGCCCTTGACGACTCCCCTCATGCAGACCATGACCGGTGCATCACTCATAGCGAAGTCCCTCGGCGGGCTCTCGCCGGGCGACGGCGCGTGCCGGAAGCCACGACACCAGCACCGAAAGGCCGAGTGCGAAGGCAATCACGACAGCGACAGTCATTGGGCTCACGGAGAACGGAACCGCCGAGACCACGAAAACGCCCCGTGGCAGGGGCAGCGCACCGGTTCGGTCAAGGCCGACGGCAAGGGCGCCGCCTGCCACCGTTCCTACCGCTGCCGCGGCGGCACCGATGCAGCTCCCCATCACCAGGAACAGCCGGCGCAGTCTTGGCGGGGCGAGTCCGAGCCCTGCCAGGACCGCGAGGTCGCGTCGCTTCTCCGCCGCCAACATGGCCACATTGCACAGCAAATTGAGTGCCGCGACGACCAGCATCAACCCGACGGCGGCGAAGATCATGACCCGTTCGAGGGTGAGCGCGAGCAACAGCGGACGGTGCAGTTCCTCGAGCCCGGCGACCCGGACATCAGGACGGCCAACAGCGAGAATGTCCCGGACCCGGTGCCCGAGCCGCCAAGGGTCGACGGGATCGCGGAGAGTGATCGCCTCGACGACGTTGGCTCCCCACAGAATCCTCTGCGCGGTCGCCAGCGGGACGGTCAGGCTGCCCGACTCCCGGCCCGGCTCGGGTGTCCGTACGGCGTTCAGCGGGACCCGCGCCCGCACTGGCAGCGGACCCATCGGAGTCAGCCGCTGCCGGGCCGAGATCACCTCCACGCTGTCTCCGGACGCCACCGCCAGGCGCACGGCGAGGATCCGGTCGATCGCAGCTTCCGACACGTCAGAGCGACCGACCAGGGATGCCGGAACGGCATCACCGCCTGAGGCAACCAGGCAGGTCCCTTGAACCGTTTGCACAATCTCCGCATCGGGCAGCTTCGCTTGCAAGAGCGACGCCAGGCCGGCCGGATCGACAAGCCGCCGTCCTTCGCGGGGCTCCACACGCGCGTGGGCACCCCTTGCCACGAGCTCCGATCGGATGCCCGACTGGAAGCCCTCCAGCAACGCAAGGACGACGATCAGGGCCATCACGCCGAGCGTGAGCCCGATGAACGAAATCAGCGTGACGGTGGCGACGTGGGTGCGGCGCCCGACACCGACGAGATAGCGCCTCGCCAGGTGGAGCTCGACCCGCAACGGTCAAGCCCCCTCGCGCGGCCGCAGGAGTGGAAACAGGATGACATCGCGAATGGACGTCTGGCCCGTCATCAACATCACCAGACGATCGATTCCGACCCCCTCTCCGCCGGTCGGCGGCATTCCGTGCTCGAGGGCGAGCAGGAAGTCCTCGTCGATCTCACCACCGGTCAAAGCCGCCTGCTCTTCGAAACGCCGCCGCTGCTCGAGCGGGTCGTTCAGCTCGGTGTACGCGTTCGCGACCTCCATCCCTCCGATGAACAGCTCGAACCGCTCGGTGACGTTCGGATTGTCGGCTCGGGCTTTCGCCAATGGGGAGATGTCGCGCGGAAAGTCGGTGACGAATGTCGGCTGGAGAAGGCGGGACTCGGCCGTGACCTCGAAGAGCTCTGCGAGCAGCTTGCCATCGGAGCGCTCCTCGATCCTCTCCACGCCGAGACGCCGGGCTGCGGCCTCCATCCGGGACCGCTCCCCGAGATCCTCGGGTGCAAGCTCGGAGTGCGCGAGGATCGCCTCGCGAAGTGTCAGCCGCGTCCAGGGTCGATGCCCGAGCTCGATAGTGTCCTCTCCCCAGGGCAAGGTTGTCCTCCCGACGGCCTCTCGAGCCACGCCAGCGAGAAGCTCTTCGGTGAAATCCATCAGGAGCTCATAGTCGGCATAGGCCCAGTAGAACTCGAGCATCGTGAACTCCGGGTTGTGCCGGGTCGAGATGCCCTCGTTGCGGAAGTTCCGGTTGAGCTCGAACACCCGTTCGAAACCGCCCACGATGAGACGCTTGAGATAGAGCTCGGGCGCGATCCGAAGGTACAGGTCGAGGTCGAGCGCATTGTGATGGGTCGTAAAGGGCCGCGCCGTCGCGCCTCCCGCGAGGGGCTGCATCATCGGCGTCTCGACCTCGAGGAAACCGGCACCCTCGAGCGCTCGGCGAAGTGCCGACACGATCCGGCTCCTCGCCTCGAAGACCTGTCGAGACCGAGAGTTCGCGACCAGGTCGAGGTAGCGTTGCCGAGCCCGCGCCTCGCGATCGGCAAGCCCGTGGTACTTCTCCGGCAACGGACGCAGGGCCTTGGCGAGCACGGTGAGGCCGTGGACGGCAACGCTCAGCTCACCGGACCGGGTGCGGAAGACCGTCCCGTCGATGCCGATGTAGTCGCCGAGGTCGAGCTGCTGGACGACGTTCCATGCGGCCTCGTCGAGCCGGTCGCGGCGGAGGTAGAGCTGGATCTGCGCCGCCCCGTCGGAAACGTCGACGAAGGTGACCTTGCCGTGACCGCGCTGGGCCCGGATACGGCCCGCCACTCGCACCGACCGGGGGTCCTGATCGAGAGTCTCAGCCGTCGCGTTCTCAAGAGCGCGGCGGAGCGACTGGATCGAGGTCTCCACGCGGAAGCGGCCAGGAAACGGCTCGACTCCCATCGCCCGCAGAGCATCGAGCTTGGCAGCCCGGTTGGCGATCAGCTGCTCGATCGGTTGCAGCGTGTTGCTGTCAGTCACTCCAACCTCCCGCGGCGCGGGATTGTACCATGGAAATCGTTTGCAACGAATTCAATAAGTAGATCTATTGCAGATATTTACGTGAATTCCGCCGCAGCCCAGGAGGCCGCGGGGCACGGCGTGTCAACGTGGTGGCTGCCGCTTCCCACTGCGTAGCGCCCGTCGAGGCCCTTCGGATCGCGTTCGACCTTGGGCGCCCCGGGACCCTTCTCGAGTCCTCACGGCACCTCGGTCCCGCTGCGCTGTCGGGTCTCGCTCGGTCGACGCCGCGGATGGCGACGCGGCCCGTCGGGTCGCCGCGAGCAGGGACTTGACCTCGCGTGGCTCCAGCTCCCTGAACTGGCCCGGCTTGAGGAGCGGCTCCCGGATCGGACCGATGCCGACCCGTTTGAGACGCTGCACGTGGTGACCGGCGCGAAAAAAGAGCTCCCTCACCTCGTGGGTCCTACCCTCGGAGATCTCGACCCTCCACCAGCTGTTCGAGCCGTCGCGCGCGACGCGATCGCGACGGGCGCTCAACGGCTTTACCATCTGACCGTCGATCCGGGTTCCACGAAGCAGGCGACGGAGCTCCTCGTCGGTGAGGTCGCCGCGGATCTTGGCCACGTACTCGCGAACCACGCCGTAGCGCGGGTGGGTGACCCGTGCGGCGAACTCGCCGTCGTTGGTCAGTATCAGAAGCCCCTCGGAGTGATAGTCGAGCCGCCCCACCGGGAACACCCGCTCCCGAACCTCGCCGCCGAGCAGGTCGATTACCGTCCGCCGCCCCTCGGGATCGTCGCAGGTGGTCATGACCTCGCGCGGCTTGTAGAGCAGGACGTAACGCTTGATGTCGGTCGCCTTGAGCTTCCGGCCGTTGACCTTGATGTGATCGCTCGCCGGGTCTGCCTTCTCGCCGAGCTCGGCGACTCGACCGTTGACAGTGACCCTGCCGTCACGGATCAGGTCCTCGGCCTTTCTCCGCGAGCACAGCCCACTCCCGGCAATGATCTTCTGAAGTCGTTCTGCTGCCATACATTCCCTCCATGCCGCAACTCGTGCGGCGGGACGTTCCGCCTCTCGGCGGGTCGACAGGCCCGGCCGGAAACCACCTCATGGCTGCGAATCCCGATCGAGGTGCACTCTGCGGCGCCGGAAGCCCTTGACGTAGGAGGACTCCATCTACGGCCCTCCGGCGACGCGTCTCACACTTCCTCGCGATTCCCGCGTCGCGGGGGGTTCCCGGCCGGACCTCTGGGCACTCTACCACGCGCGCGGTCGCGGTCCGGAGGGACGTACAATCCCGGCCGTGACCTTCCTGCGGCCTCCTTCACGAGCCGAGTTCCGGACGCTCCGGCCGGTACCGCTGACGATCGTGGCGATCGCAATCACCGCGGCCCGCGCTCTCGGGCTGTTCGCGCTCAGCGACCAAGGCTACTTCGCGAAGTACGCGGCGTTCGCCGCCCAGATTCTTGCCGGGCATCCACCCCTCGGACGCCTGGGCGACCTCAGCCCCGGTTACCTGTGGACGGTCGTCGGTCTCACCGGGCCATTGGGTCTCGGAGTCGAGGGCGTCCGCCTCGTGCAGTGTGCCGCCGTCTGTCTGTCGGCTCTCGCTGCCGCTGCCGTCGCCCGCCGGCTCGGCGGAGAGACGGCGGCCTGGGTCGCGGCGCTGCTCCTGCTTTCCACCCGGGGTGCATGGGTCAACGCCAGCGAGCTCGAGCCGGAAACGCTCGTCCTTGTCCTCAACGCTGGAGGACTCGCCGTTCTGTTCGGCGGGCCCAGCCGCCGGCGCGACGTGCTCGGGGGCGTCTTGCTCGGCCTCTCGGCCGCCACGCGGCCGACCGTGCTGCCCGCGGTCGCCGCGCTGCTCGCGTGGCGCTGTGTCGCCGACCCGGGAGAGAAGCAGTCGTCGCCGCGCCAACTTGGCCGACTCCGGCGCGGCCTGCCCCTCGCACTTGGCGTGGTGACGCCGCTGGTCGTGCTCGGCATCGTGTTGCCGATCGTCGGTCCGGTCGGCCTGATGAACCCCGGGACCGTCTTCTACGAGGGATGGAACCCGGAGGCAACCGGCTACCTCGGTGAGGCCCCCAGAGTGGTCAAGGACATCGAGGGGACGCTGTCCGAGCCCGACGCGCTTCACGTCGCGTATCGCTTGGTGGCCGACAGGGCGAGTGGCGTCCCCGACTCCAACCGATTCTGGGGAGGCCTGGGAATTGCGGCTCTGCGCCGCCTTCCCTGTCGCTCGGTAACCCTCGCTGCGCGAAAGGCATGGCTGGCGCTTCACAGCTACGACGCCTGGGACCTCTCGACGATGGTCCGCAGGGACCGCGAGCTGAGAGGGTTGCTGTGGGCTCCGTTCGGTCTTCTCGCGGCCCTCGCCGGTGCCGCGATCGTGCTGGCACGACACCGTCCCGGGGTCCTGCCGCTGGCCGCATTCGCGATCGCGCAGTGGGCGGCGCTGGTGCTGTTCTACGTCACCTCCCGCCAGCGCAACGCGATGTTGCCGGCCGCAGCGGCTCTCGCCGGGGTCGGCGCCGCGATGCTCCTGGCCGCCTGGCGAGAGCGAAGGCGCGCTGTGGCAGGCGCGGTGGCTTTCGCGGCTGTAGCCCTCGCCGTCGCCCTCACCCTGCCGGCAACCGCACAGCGCGAGGACGCCCACTCGTGGACCTCGGCCTTCGCCGCCCACGCCGCCGTGGCAGCGGCAGAGCGATCCTCTTCTCGGAAGGACACTGCAGGGGCCATTGCCGCGTGGTGTGAGTCCGCCCTCCACCTTGGACCGATCGACCCGGAGCTGCCGCAAGGTGCCGTCCGATCCGCGATCGCAGCTCGCCTCACCCGAATCGCCACGCCCGCGGAACGCTTCGACCTCGCCATCGCCTCGATCCGGGCTCGCGACTGGACGACCGCGGATCGGCTCCTCGCTGCACTCGAGGAGGACGGCTACCGACCGAGCCGTGGAGCGGAGATCACCAGCTCGATTGCCTACCAGCGGGCTCGCTGTCGGCTGCACCTCGGCGACCCGGCTGCCGCCGCCGACCTCCTCGCGACGGCGCGACGCCAGGCGCCAGGACAGGCCGACATTGTCGCGCTCGCCGCCGAGGTCGCCCAACGCGACGGAGATTTCACGCTCGCCGCCGCCGAGCGCAACCTGCTCGAGGCCCTGCACGATCCATTCACCGCCGAACGTGCCCGAGCGCGGGCCACCGCCGACATCGGCGACCATGAAACGGCGGCACGGCTGCTGTCCGACCTCGCGGTCCAGCTCCCGGAGTGGCGTCCGACGGCGCCGCTCTGATTCTCCGGCGAAATCCTGCCTGAGAAAGGCCGTTGTCAGCGGCTCGAAGTTTCCCGACCGACAACCACGTTCTCGCCTCCTTCCTTCAGCGACCGTCGCCGAAGGGAGAGCCCGATCTGAACCGGGTCGCGCGGGAAGAAAAGGTCCACCGTCCAGTCCAGCGCCACCCGCACTCGGCGCGCCACGCCCGGCATCTTCATCAGGTAGACGGTGCGCCACAGGAACCAGGCCGCGAAGCCGGACAGCTTGACTCCCAGGATCTCGGCGACGCCGGTCCGACAACCGAGCGCGGCGAGCGCACCGAGGGATCGGATGTCGCACGGCTCCGGCTCAAGGCCGCGCAAAGCCCGCACGAGGTTGCGGGCCAGATGTTGCCCCTGCCGGACGGCGTGCTGCGCCGTCGCGGGATAGGGAACCCCGTCGGCGTCGCGGTTGACCGCCGCGTCACCGATCGCCCACACGCCGTCGAGGCCCTCGACCCGCAGCTCACGATCGGCCAGGATGTAGCCCCGTCTGTCCACTGGCAAGCCCAGCCGCTGAACCGTGGGGCTCGGCGCGATTCCCGCGCACCAGATCACGGTGTCCGCGTCGAGGACCTGCCCGTCCTCGAGCACCGCCTGATGAGCTTCGATGCGAACCGCCGAGGTCCCCAACTCGACTCGGACGCCGCGGCGCCGCAGTGCCCGCAGCGCATACTCCGCGAGATCGGGCTCGAGCGCCGGAAGGATCCGCTCGCCGAGTTCCACCATCGTCACCCTAACCTCGTCAGGTGAGAGGTTCGGGTACAACTTGCAGGCGCGGCGAAGGAAGACGTGGAACTCACCCGCAACCTCAACCCCGGTGAAGTTCGCGCCAACGACCACGAAGTGCAGCAATCGGGCGCGAACGGCGGGGTCCGCCTCCACGTCGGCCGCCTCGAGCTTTCGGATCGCTCGGTCTCGAAGAACGACCGCGTCCGCCAGGCTCTTGAGCTGGAACCCATGCTCCGCGAGGCCGGAGATCTGTGGCAACCTCGTCACGCTGCCCAGTGCCAGCACCACGTGGTCATAGTCGTGGCGAATCTCGACGTCAGTTTCGGGCAGTCTGACGACAACCTGCCGCTGCGCAGCATCGATGTCAGTCAGCTCCCCCATCTCGAATCGCGTCCGGTGAACGAACGAGCGCAGCGAGACCACCGCGTGCCGCGGGTCGAGACTGCCGGTTCCGGCCTCGACCAGAAGCGGGTAGAACACGAAGTAGTTGTTGCGGTCGATCAGGAGGACGTCCGCCTCGCCAGGACGCAACCGTCGCTCGAGTTCCTGAGCGCAGTACGCTCCGGCGAACCCGCCTCCGATGATGACAATCCGGGGACCTCCTGATGACCGATGCTTCGGCACACCAACCTCCGTTGGTCACGACAACAGAGGCCGAGCGTTCGGCATTGCGGCCGCAGCAGGCGGCGCGCCCGTCGACGCAACAGGTCACAGGATTCAGGTGGGGTGACGCTCTCCGTCATCCAGGTGGGTCGGTGCAGACGCATCATGGCGAGCTGAAAAGCCCGCTCGAATGCAACTAGTCCAATTGCACTCCCTCGGGCCACTGAATGAACGTGCCGTCGACCAGGACGATGTCCTCCCAGCTGAGATTGGTCGTACCGACCGCGTACGGCAGATCCTGGACGAAGTTCGAACCGTAGGAAATGATCGTGTAGGTCCTTCGGTCCGCCTCGTAGTAGAGCGGTCGGTTCCAACCGTCAACCGCCGGAGCGACCTCGATGTACGTTGGGACGAGAGAGGGCACGAGGGCGCTCGCCGGTGAGTTCGCCATGGGCTGGAACTCGGCCGCGTCCTGGGCGTACATCTGCACGGCCTGAGAGAGTGTGCGCATCGACATCATGGTGGACTTCTGATGCGCACGTCGCAGCGCCTGGAGAAGGTTCGGCACCGCGATGGCGGCGATGATGCCGATGATCGCCACGACGATGAGCAGCTCGATCAGTGTGAATCCGCTGCCGCCCGGCTTTGATCGTGTCGTCACGAGCTTCGTTTTAAGCAAGATCCGTTCCGGAACCACCTGCCCGCCGGCTTCCGGGCGGTGCCCCAGAAGGGCATGCTACCGTTCCCGAGGTGAGAAGTGCAGGCTAGCCTTCGCCTCGGTCCGATCGAGGTTTGGCCGCCGATCGTGCTCGCGCCGATGGCGGGGGTCACCAACTACCCCTTCCGGGCGCTGTGCCGGCGGTTCGGGGCAGCTCTTTTCGTCAGCGAGATGATCACCGCCCGACCGCTCGTCGAGGGGCACGCCCGTACCCTCAAGCTTGCCGACTTCGGCCCCGATGAGAGACCGCGATCGCTGCAGCTCTATGGAGTCGACCCCGCCTTTGTCGGAGCAGCGGTCCGCCGCCTGGTCGAGGAAGGACGCGTGGACCACATCGACCTCAACTTCGGCTGCCCGGTGCGCAAGGTCACCAGCCGCGGCGGAGGCGCCGCGATCCCGGCCAAACCGAAACTCCTCAGAGGGATCGTGCGAGCGGCCATAGAGGCCGCCGGGCCGGTCCCCGTGACAATCAAGGTCCGGATGGGCATCGACGATGACCGCCTCACCTTTCTCGAGACCGGACGCATCGCCGAGGGAGAGGGCTGCGCCGCCGTCACCCTGCACGCCCGGACCGCCGCCCAGCTCTACGACGGCAGCGCCCGCTGGGAGGCGATCACCGAGCTCAAGCGAGCCGTGAGGGCGATCCCGGTGCTGGGCAACGGGGACATCTGGCAGCCGGCCGATGCCGTCCGCATGATGCGCGAGACCGGCTGCGACGGCGTGGTCATCGGACGCGGCTGCCTCGGCCGTCCATGGCTTTTCCGCGACCTGGTCGAAGTGTTCCATGGTCGTCGGCGCGCGCCTGGACCCACCCTCGGAGAGGTCGCCGACGTCATGCGCGAGCACGCAACCGCTCTCGCCGAGTGGTTCGGAGAGGTCCCCGCAATGCGCTCGTTCCGCAAGCACTCGAGCTGGTACGTCAAGGGCTTTCACAGCTCGAGCGAGCTCCGTGCCCGCTTGATGACTGTCGGGAGCCTTGTCGAGCTCGAAGCGATCCTCGATGGCGTCGATCGAGCCGAGCCGTACCCGGCAGCCGCCGAAACGGCCAAGCGCGGCAAGCGCTCGGGCACCCAGCGTGTCGTCCTCCCCCCTGGATTCCTCGACGACCCCGACGACGCGACCCCTCCCCCACCCGACGCTGAGGACCCAGTCTCCGGCGGTTAGGATTCACCACAGAGGCACAGAGACACGGAGGAGCACAGAGTCTTCCTTCCGCCCGGAGAGCCCGCTGTGCGGGCTCTCCGGGCGGAAGGTGGCTCATTTCACTCTCTGCGCTTCTGTGTCTCTGTGGTTCAAATGCTCCCGTCGCCGGTGAGGAGCCCGCAAACGAGCTCGGAGAGGGCGTAGCCGAAGATCCCGGGAAGGGCACTCGAGCTCGGCTGCCGGTTGCGCACCCGGCCGCGCTCGTACCTGGGCTCGTCGAGATCGGGCGGCAGCGGGCCCCTGGGCGGCTCCAGCGAGAAGACCACCGTCACACCGCGCTCGATTCCGCGCGCGCGCAGCACCTTCCTGACCCGTCGCGCGAGGGGGCAGACGGTCGTTGTCGAGAGGTCCCCGACCCGCACGGCTGCAGGGTCCGTGCGCGACGAGGCGCCCATGCTCGACACCACAGGGAGACCGCGCCGCACGCACGCTTCAAGCAGGGCGACCTTCGGCGCCAGACTGTCGATCGCGTCGACCACCGCATCGAGCGGCGCGGCGAGCACCGCCTCCAGCGCCTCCACGTGCACGAAGCGGTCGACACGCTCGGTCCGGGTCCCGCCCGAGATCCGGGCGACCGCCTCCGCGACCACCTCGGTCTTGGCGCGTCCGACGTCCGCCGGGCCGGCCACCGCGTGTCGGTTGAGGCTCGTCCACGACACCACGTCGTGGTCGACGAGTCGCAGCGAGCCTATGCCAACTCGGGCGAGGGCCATCGCGGTGTGGCTGCCGACCCCGCCAAGGCCGACCACCGCCACCCGCGCCGCGCGCAGCCGCTCGAAGCTCTCTCGGCCGTAGAGGTCAATGGTGCGCGCGTAGCGGGCAACGTCGTCAGCCGAGCCTGAAGAGCTCATCCGCCGTCTCCGACGTGGCGCATGCGATCTCGTCTACAGTCGTTCCGCGCAGCATGGCGAGCGCTACCGCGACGTTGAGCACATGGTGGGGCTCTACGTCCTCTGGCGCGACGCCCTCGAGCCCGATCGAAGGTGCGTCGGTCTCGAGCACGATCCGCTCGAGCGGCGCAAGTTGCGCGCTGCGACGAGCTCGCCGCGCCCCGGGCATCGTGACTGCGCCGCCGAAACCCAGGTGCAGACCGACGCCGATCAACCTCTCGGCGAGCTCGGGGCCCCGCGAGTAGGCATGCACCACGCCCCGCGGCCGATAGCGCTCCAGAAGCTCGATCAGCTCATCGAAGGCGCCGCGACAGTGCAAGATCACCGGCAGGTCGAGGTCGACGGCCACCGCCAGCTGCGTCTCGAGCACTGCGCGCTGTCGAACCAGGTCCGCGCCCATGATCTTTGAGTCGAGGCCGATCTCGCCGACCGCCACGGCGCCCTCGCCGAGGTACTTCTCGAGCCCATCGCTGTCCAAGTCCTCATGGGTACACCACGGGTGGAGGCCGTAGGCCGGCCGGACAGCTGTCCACTTCGAGTCGAGTTCGGCAACCACGGGCCACGACGCGCAGCCCACGGATGGCACCACAATTCGCCCGACACCGCGAGCGGCCGCCCGCCCTATGACGCCCGCCAGGTCCCCGATGAGCGGCGGCTGATCGAGGTGGCAGTGGGTGTCGATGAGGCCTCGGCGGTTCACGGCGATTTCCAGACCGCAAGCTCGGCTCCGAGAATCAGGTGCGGACCTCCCCTGCTTGTGACGGTTCCCCGATGAGCACGTGACGCGGAACACCAGGCCCCTGCACGGGGTGCCGGGAACGCTTTGGGCGTCGTCAATGTTCTCATGGATGGAGATTCAAATGCGAGAAGGAGAGAGCCAATGCGCAGGTTGAACATCATGATCACCGCCATCGCTCTGGGGCTGCTCGCGCCAGCCGTCGGGTCGGCTGCGGCGGATGCCGAGACACAGGCGACACCGTGCTGCTTCGCCAACCCTCGCTATGCCGGCATTTGCCAGGTCGCTCCGGGCGAAGGCGAGACCTGCAGCTCCATCCTCAGCTACCTCAATGACATCAACGGCACCGGCAAGACCTACTGCGGAGACACCACGGTCCGTGAAGGATGGAGCCAGGTCGAGTGCACGTCCCAGGGTGGTGGGACGTCGAAGTCGGTGTGCAGCGCGCCGGCCCTCCAGTCCGATGCGCTCAACATCACGACAAAGGGGCCGGTGTTGCGACCGGCCGCTTTGTCGTAGCCGGCGGCGGCAGCGTTCTGTTCGGATCGCAGCCCGAGCAGTCGACTGGCCCCGCTCCGGCGAATCTTCTCACCCGTTGAGCTTCTTGTCCTTCCAGTACTTAGTGCCCGCGATGTCGGCCTCGAGGGAGACGCCCTTCTCGGTGATCTGGTAGACGGACATCCCGTTGACGAAGTTGACCTGGGTCCCGGTGGCATTGTGGCCGAACGACGCGCTCGCGCCCGCATCGGCCTGCCATCCGTTTTCCACGAACTGCTGGTAGCGCGCTTTGGTCTCGAACAGGAAGACCACCTGGTACTTCTTCACTCCGAGACCGAGAGCGAGCCCGCCGGTCCCCATCTTCATGTACGTCTTCTCACCCGTAGAACGAACCACCGCGACTCCCCGCCCACCGCCGCCGGACAGGCCCAGAGTCACCTTGGTGTTGTCGAAGACGGCGTACCCGTACGACTTCTCGAACAGGGCCTTCGCCTCCGCCCTGTTGGTCACGACCGTGTCGAGGGTCTCCCTGGCCATCGCGTTGATCACACTCTGCTTCGCCTCGATCTTCGCCTGGTCCCAGCTCTGCTCGTCCTCGTCCTCGCCCGCCATCAGTGGGATCGCCATCAGTAGCGCGACAAGTGCACACCCAACCACCACGGCACGCGACCAACCTGCGTTCTTCATCCTGCCTCCCGGTTTCTGTTGTCTTTGAATTCGCGAGTCCACCGCGGCACTCTCCAATCTCGGCCAGATCGAACTCGAGCAACGAAACACCTGCAGCACCGCCCACGTTCCCGCTGCCACGAAGAAGGCTCACGAAACTGTGATCCTCGTCTCAATCGGAACGATCTGGCGAGGCTTGCGGCTTCAGCTATGATGACTTTCGCGAATTCTGCGTAGGCGCATCGCCATCGGAGGAGACGGCGTCTCCCTCCACGGGTTGCCGCGGGACGCCGGGAGCGGTAGAGTCCGCGTGACCACATCGCCTGGGGGTGGACCAGTGAAGAACCGATCCCATGTTCCGCAGCTCCTCGTCCTCCTGGTGGCAGCGGCCGGCGTCGTCGCATGCGGCGGCAAACCTGTGGTCGGGGTGCTCTTGGCGTCCTCCGGTGAGGCCGCGAGCTATGGCGCGTCCATGAAAGAGGGTATCGACCTGGCTCTCGACCAGGCGAAGGCCCAAGGCGGCCTCCCGCGTGATGCCCAGATCCTGTGGGCGGACTCGGCCACCGATCCCGAGACCGCGGTTCGCGAGTTCAAGAGTCTGGTCAGCCAGGGCTCCCACCTGGTGATCGCCGGGGTGACCAGCGGAGAGGCCAAGGCGCTGCTGCCCATCCTCGACCAGACCAACACGGTCTGTCTCTCACCGTCGGCCTCGGCGCCAGTCCTGACCGAAAAGAGCAACCTCTTTTACCGGGTGTTCGCCTCCGACGAGTTCGAGGGCCAGCGTGCCGGGCGCTTCCTCTACGAGGACCAGGACAAAAGGTCCGTTCTGATCTACACCGGTGACAGCGAGCACGCTCGAGGTATCGAGCCGCCCTTCCGTCACATGTTCGAGCAGGCTCTGGGCGGCAAGGTCGTGGGCAAGGTCATCATCGGGAGCCCCAAATGGGCGCAGGAGTCGGCCGACCTGCTCGCCTCCGGCCAGCCCGCAGCGGTGTACATCATCGCCTACGCCGACAACACCCTGAAGGTCCTCCGCCAGCTCCGCGCCAAGGGCTATCAGGGCACCATTTGTGTGACCTCGGCGTTCTACTCCGGTCAGGTGGTCAAGGACAACCCCGACCTCGTGGAGGGGATTTACTTCCCGCAACCCGCCTTCGACGTCCAGGACGAGCGACCGCTTGTCCAGAGCTTCGTGAAGGCGTTCCGCGCCCGCTACAAGCAGGACCCGGACATCTACGCCGCCCATGCCTACGATGCCCTCCGCGTCGTGCTGCAGATCATCAAGATCACTCCGGTCTTCGAAACCGCCGAGATCAAGAAGTCGCTGCAGTTCGGCCTCGAGGAGTTCCCCGGTGTCACGGGCGTCATCCAGTTCGACGAACGCGGCGACGTCCGTCACCCGCCGATCATGTTCATCGTCAAGGGCGGCCAGGTCCAGAACTACGAGCGCTACGTGAAGGAGCAGCGCAAGCTGATCCAGGACAAGATTCGCAAGCTCCTCGGCAACACTGCGGGGGGTTGATCTCGAGCGTTGAGGCCGTCACTCGCCGGCCGCCGCCATTTGACGCGGCCGGCGTTCCTGTTTACCGTTCCGAGTGAGCAGAGCTCCGCCGTCGGGCTCCCCTCTCCGCCATGCGTATCCGACTCGAGACCATCGGCTGCCGACTCAACATCGGCGAGGTCGAAGCGCTCGCGCGCAGCTTCGCGGCCCGGGGCCACCGCGTGGTCGCGGCCGGCGAGCCCGCCGATCTGTGCGTCCTCAACACCTGCACCGTGACCGGATTGGCGTCGCGTAAGTCGCGGCAGCTCATCCGACAGGTCCGACGCGCCTATCCTGACGCCGCCGTCGTCGTCACGGGGTGTTACGCAGAGATGGTGCCCGACGCGGTGCGAATGCTCGGCGTCGATCTCGTGGTCGGCAACCGCGCGAAGGACGACCTCCCCGATGTGCTCGACGCCGCGGGTCTGCTCACCGACGCCGAAGCGATTCCCGAGTCCGGAGCCCCTTCGACCAACTCGTTGCTCGACCCAGGCCGCCGCACCCGGGCGTTCGTCAAGGCCCAGGACGGCTGCGACAACGCCTGCACGTTCTGCATCGTCACCGTCGCCCGCGGCGAAGGCCGTAGCCGGGCGCCCGATCAAGTTGTCAACGAGGTCCGCGAGCTGACCGATCTCGGCTATCGCGAGGCGGTACTCAGCGGCGTGCACCTGGGTTCCTACGGCCATGACCTCGGGGACCGCCGCGGCCTCGCACTCCTGATTCGACGCCTCCTCGACGAGACCGCAATGCCGCGCCTGCGGCTGTCGTCTCTTGAGCCATGGGACCTCGACGAGACATTCTTCGAGCTCTTCGCCGACTCTCGCCTGCTGCCGCATCTCCACCTGCCCCTCCAGAGCGGCTGCGATGCGACCCTTCGCCGCATGGGGCGGCGGACGAGCCCTTCCCAGTTCGTATCGCTCGTCAGCGCCGCCCGTCGTGCGATTCCCAATCTTGCGGTTTCGACCGACGTCATGGTGGGGTTCCCCGGCGAGACCGACGAGGAGTTCGACCGCTCGAGCGAGCTCGTCGAGCGGCTCGCGTTCTCGCGGCTCCACGTGTTCCGATTCTCGCCTCGTGAAGGCACGCGCGCCGCGACCATGCCGGATCAGGTCCCGGTGGACGTCTCCCACAGCCGCAGTCGTCGGATGCACGATCTCGGCGCGCGGCTCGAGGAGCGCTTCCACTCAGGACTGATCGGTCGGGCCATGCCGGTCCTGTGGGAGACCTTGGAAGGAAACGGGGGCCGCCGGCGCTGGAGCGGCCTCACCGGCAACAACGTCCGCGTCCTGGCGTGGAGCGACCCGGGCGTGGATCTCACCAACGAGGTCGTCCCGGTGACGGTCGAACACACCGTACCCGGGGCGGTCGTGGGCCGGTTCGAGGTCGGGCGCTCCGGCCCGGTAGTTCCACTTGCCACAAGCCGGCCTCTCGAGGAGGCATGACCGTGCGCCGACTTTGCCTGATCTCGGTTTTCCTCCTCGCCGTGGTTGCCTGTGCCGGGCGCGTGCAGCAGTCCGCCCGGGCCGGCGCGCCCCAGACCGGGCAGTGGGCCCTCGCGATCCACGGCGGCGCCGGCAACATCCCACGCGACATCCCGCAAACCGAGAGGGACGCCTACCTTGCCGGACTCAATGCCGCGCTCGATCGCGGCGTGGCGGTCCTGCAAGACGGCGGGACGGCACTCGACGCCGTCGAACAGGTCGTGCTGACCCTCGAGGAGGATGACCACTTCAACGCCGGACGTGGTGCCGTTTTCACCCACGAAGGCCGCCACGAGCTCGACGCGGCGATCATGGACGGGAGTGACCGATCGTGCGGTTCGGTCGCCGGGGTCACCACCGTGCGCAACCCGATCCACCTCGCGCGGCTGGTGATGGAGCGATCTCCCCACGTCTTTATGGCCGGTCGCGGCGCCGAGGCGTTCGCGGTCTCGATGGGTCTCGAGCCCGTCGACAACTCATTTTTCGACACACCGAAGCGCCGCCAGCAGCTTGAAAAGGCCCTCGCCGACGAGGACGCCACCGGGACGGTCGGCGCGGTGGCCCTCGACCGGGCGGACCACCTCGCCGCCGCGACCTCGACCGGCGGGCTCACCGACAAGCGTTGGGGCCGCATCGGCGACGTCCCGGTCATCGGCGCCGGCACCTTCGCCGACGACGCGTCGTGCGCCCTGTCCGCCACCGGCCAGGGTGAGCAGTTCATCCGCCACACCGTGACCGGCTCGGTAGCCGCGCGGGTGGAGCTTGAGGGGATGGACCTCGAGCAGGCGGCTCACCAGGTGCTGTTCGACATCCTGCGCCCCGGCGACGGCGGTCTGATCGGCGTTTCCCGCTCGGGCAAGCTGGTTCTGCTTTACTCCACTCCGGCCATGCTGCGCGGGCTCGCCGACGCCTCTGGCCGGCGCGAGGTCTCGATCTGGGAGTGACGGGCAGCCCGCCCTCGCGCGCTGAAGCCTGCGCGATTCCGAGGGCGACCCGAGCCACCCGCCCGTGAGCCGGCGGCCACGTCGCTGGCCCGGTCGCATCCCGCGGTGCCGGTTCAGCAACCCAATCCAGCAGCGCAGATTAAGGAGTGCCCGCCCGTCGGTCGAGGTCGCGCCGATCGCCCCGCTGCTGCAACCGGAGCGAGCATCTTCCCTCATCAGAGCAGATACACACTTGACAATTCGGAAATGGCGAGAGAGCCTGTGGGCAGAGACTCGTTCTTATGTTGCAAGTGGAGAGCCCTACCGCGCCTCCAGACCGACCTGGCCAGGCCCAAAGACGGCTTCACGCTGATCCGCGAGGCCGTTGGTGACGGCGTCGACTCCACACCTCGCGTGCGGACCGACCACCGCCGCGGCGCTGCTTCCCTGGCAGGGGTTTCATTGACAAGACACCAGCCACGGAGACCGGCACCTCACCACCTCATATGACCAACTCGGAAGGACTTAGAGGAGGTTGCAGACATGGCCGAGGCAACTCAGATCGCTGACACTACTGCCAACCCGGCCCCGCTTGGACTGCTGGGCTTCGGAATGACCACAGTGTTGCTCAACCTGCACAACGCGGGCATCTTTCCGCTCGGCACCATGATCTTGGCGATGGGCATCTTTTACGGCGGCATGGCCCAGATCTTCGCCGGCTGGATGGAGTGGAAGAAGGGCAACACTTTCGGACTCACCGCCTTCATGTCCTACGGGCTTTTCTGGCAGACCCTCGTCTTCCTGATCCTGATGGGCAAATGGGGGTGGTTCGACGCCGCCTCCGGTACCGGGATGGTCGCCTACCTGTTCATGTGGGGCCTTTTCACATTCGTGATGTGGATTGCGACCCTCAAGCACGGCAAGGCCCTCCAGGTGGTGTTCTTCACCCTGTTCATCCTGTTCTGGCTTCTCGCCGTTGGCGATGCCACCGGCAATGCCGCGATCAAGCACTTCGCCGGCTGGGAGGGCATTGTCTGCGGCGCGTCGGCGATCTATCTCGCGCTGGCCCAAGTCCTCAACGAAACTTACGGTAGGACTGTCCTGCCGGTCGGCTGATCGTCCACCTCCACCGGGAAGGGCTGACGAGGAAGGCTCGTGACCCTTCCGTAACCGAGCGTGCTCGAGAGAGGAGATGAGAATGTTACTGCGAAAGTGGCTGTCTCTCTTGCTCGTGCTCCCGGTCCTTGTCGGCCTCACTTTGTGTGCCGCTCCGGCATCGGCTCAGCAGGCAACCAACCCGGACGTGCAGAGCCTTCTGAAGAGGATCGAGCAGCTCCAAGAGCAGCTGGCCAGTCAACAACAAGCAAACCAGGCTCTTCATGAGCAGCTTCAGGAGCTCCAGGGAATCGTCGCCCAGCTCGCCGATACCCAGAAGGCACAGACTGAAGAGATCAAGAAGATCCCGGAGACGGTCGCGAAGAGCTCCCCGGTCAAGACCGGCGGCAAAGACACGATCACGTTCAAGGGCTTCATCAATACCACCTTCTTCAGCCAGGATCAGAACTTCGCATTCGGCAACGGCCAGAACGCCCAGTGGCCCACCGGCCCCAAATTCGAGACCAACAAGTGGTTCACCGGCGCCGACGTCCGAAACACCCGTCTCGACATGGCAATCAACGGACCGCAGCTCACGTCGTGGGATTCGGGCGCTCTGGTGGAAGGCGACTTCTTCGGCGGCTTCAACGGTACGGGTGCGTTCAGCCATCAGCAGCCTTATCTGCGGCTGCGCCTTGCCTACATCGAGCTCACCAAGCCCGGCACCAAGATCCGGATCGGCCAGGACTGGAGCCCCCTCTTCGGCGAGGTTCCGGTGTCGTCGTCCCACATCGCGTTCCCTCTCGGCTACGGCTCGGCGGGTTTTGTGGGCTGGCGCTTCCCCGGCTTCTACCTGTGGCATGACCTGAGCAAGATGACCCAGCTCCAGCTCGGCATCTTCGAGGGGTCGTGGAGCGGCCCGGGCAACAACGTCGATGCAGGGACCGCCGGCAACGTCAGCTTCCATCCCCAAGTCGAGGCCCGCCTCAACTTCCACGAGGCGAACTGGAAGCTCTATATCGTCGGTCACTGGGATCAGAAGGATCTCAAGGGCGCCAACGACATCGTTCCGAACCCGCCGATCGACGACTCGATCACCGGCACTGCCGCCGAGATCGGCGGCTCGATCGCACCCGGCAACTGGCTGTTCCACGCCAACGCATACTGGGGCAAGGGCATCGGCCAGCAGTTCAGCGCGATCACCCAGTTCGGCGACATCGAGTCCTACGGTGCGTGGGCCCAGGTCGGCTACAACTTCACCAAGACCTGGAGCCTGTTCGGGTTTATCGGCTTCGAAAACCCGAATGACAAGGACGTCATGACCTGGGTCGGGGCCAACGGTCGCACCAAGAACGAGATGTACAACCTGCACCTCCGTTACGCGGTCGGTCCCTACTCGTTCGGCCTCGAGTGGCTCCACGACAAGGTGGACATCGGAACCGGGGGCAACTCGCTCTCGGGTAACCAGTTCGCGGCGAGCTGGCTGTACAAGTTCTGAGGAGCCGGCGAGACGCGAACGGTCGACCCCCTGGGAGCGACCTGGATGAAATGGAGGGAACCCGAATGAGCGAAATCAACCCGACAGGAACCGACGACGTTTCCGAAGCTCAGATCGCAGTCCACTGGAAAGAAGAGGAGACCTATCAGCCGGCCGGCAGCTTCATCGCTCAGGCGAACCTGACCGACGGGACGGTCCTCGAGCGCTTCGGGCTCGACAATTTCCCGAACTGCTTCAAGGAATATGCCGACCTGCTCGACTGGTACGAGTACTGGCACACGACTCTCGACCACAGCAAGCCGCCGTACTGGAAGTGGTTCGTCGGCGGCAAGCTCAACGCGTGCTACAACTGCGTCGACCGCCACCTGCCCAAGTACAAGAACAAGACGGCTCTGCACTTCGTGCCGGAGCCCGAGGACGAGCGCATCGAGCACATCACGTACCAGGAGCTGTACGTCAGGGTGAACGAGTTCGCAGCCCTGCTGCGCGATTACTGCGGCCTCAAGCGGGGTGACCGCGTCACCTTGCACATGCCGATGACCTCCGAGCTCCCGATCACTATGCTCGCCTGCGCCCGTCTGGGCGTGATCCACTCGCAGGTCTTCTCCGGATTCTCGGGAAAGGCCTGCGCGGATCGAATCGTGGACTCAGGCAGCAGGGTCCTGATCACCGAGGACGCCTACTACCGTGGCGGCAAGCTCATCGACCACAAAGAGAAGGCCGATATCGCGGTGGCCGAGGCGGAGAAGGAGGGACAGAAGGTCGATCACGTCCTCGTCTGGCAGCGCTACCCCGGCAAGGTCTCGGCCGCGACGCCAATGGTCGAGGGGCGCGACGTCTTCGTCAACGACGTTGTCAAGAAGTACCACCGTGCCCGCGTCGAGCCCGAGAAGATGCTCTCCGAAGAGGTGCTCTTCCTCATGTACACGTCGGGCACGACGGGCAAGCCGAAGGGCGCCCAGCACTCGACCGGTGGCTACATGGCGTACGTCACCGGGACATCGAAGTACATCCAGGACATCCATCCCGAGGACGTGTACTGGTGCATGGCTGACATCGGGTGGATCACCGGACACTCCTATATCGTGTACGGCCCGCTGGCGCTGGCTGCGTCATCGGTGATCTTCGAGGGCGTCCCGACCCATCCGGATGCCGGCAGGCCGTGGCGTGTGGCGGAAGAGCTCGACGTCAACATCTTCCACACTTCGCCGACCGCGATCCGCGCTCTTCGCCGCGTGGGTCCTGACGAGCCGGCCAAGTACAACTACCACTTCAAGCACATGACGACCGTCGGCGAGCCGATCGAGCCCGAGGTCTGGCGCTGGTACTACAAGAACGTGGGCAAAGAGAAGGCCGTCATCGTCGATACCTGGTGGCAGACCGAAACCGGCGGTTTCCTGTGCTCTACCGTCCCCGCTCTCCACGCCATGAAGCCCGGGAGCGCCGGGCCGGGGGTGCCGGGAATCTACCCGGTGATCTTCGACGACGACGGGAAGCCCCTGCCCGCGGGCTGCGGAAAGGCTGGCAACATCTGCATCCGAAACCCGTGGCCAGGTCTGATGCAGACGATCTGGCGCGATGACGACCGCTTCGTCATGCAGTACTACCAGCGCTACTGCAAAGACCCCAAGAGCACGGACTGGCAAGACTGGCCGTACTTCGCCGGCGACGGCGCGGTCGAGGCGCCTGACGGCTACTTCCGGATTCTCGGCCGCATCGACGACGTGATCAACGTCGCCGGCCATCGTCTCGGGACGAAGGAGCTCGAGTCGGCATCCCTCATGGTCCCGGAGGTCGGCGAGGCTGCAGTGGTCCCGGTCGCGGATCCCATCAAGGGCAGAATTCCCCACGTTTTCATCTCCCTCAAGCCCGGGATCGAGCCGAGCAAGGAGATCGAGCAGAAGGTGATGGACAAGATCGCTTCCGAGATCGGTCCGATCGCCAAACCGGGACGCGTCTGGATCGTCCCGGACATGCCCAAGACAAGGTCCGGCAAGATCATGCGACGTGTCCTTTCGGCGGTGGCCAACCATCAGGACACCGGCGACGTGACCACCCTGGCCAATCCCGAGGTGGTCGAGAAGATCAAGCAGCTCGCCTGAAAGAGGTGAGCCGTTGCTCCCGGCCGGGCCCACCTGGGCCCGGCCTTCGCGTTTACAAGCCCGTCCAGACACAGTGGCCAGCTGACGCCGATGATGCTACTTTTCCGCTTGGGGATCTATGTTCCGAGTCATCACTGACGGCGCCGAGTTTCGGGAGCACGTTCTCCTCAAGGACGGACAGGGAGTCCTTTTGCGACCCGGCACCCACGAAGATCTTGCTGCCGTCCGCCGGCTGTTCGCGGAGACGTCAGTCGACAGCCTCCGCATGCGCTTCATGGCCAGCATCTCCGAGGTCCCCGAGTCGACGCTCCAGGACATGTGCGGAGGCGACTTCTCGGAGCGGGGGTGCCTTCTTGCCATCATCGGCGAGGACGACGAGGAGCGCGTCGCGGGCATCGGCAACTACATCGGGCTCGGCAACGGCAAGACGGCGGAAATCGCGTTCCTCGTCGCCGACGAACTCCAAGGACGAGGCATCAGCACGGTCCTGCTCGAGCGGCTGGCCGGTCTTGCCGCCGGCCACGGATATGTCGAGTTCGAGGCCGACGTCCTGTGGGAAAACCAGGCAATGATGAACGTCTTCAAGAGCTCCGGCTTTGAGCTGCACCGGGGCGTTGAAGGCGGCGTCGTCCATGTCGAGCTTCCGGTGCGGGGAGCCCTCGCTCTCCACGAGCGCGGAGAGCTGCGCGAGCGGATTGCCGTCGCCAACTCTCTGGTGCCACTCCTCCGCCCTCGCACCGTGGCGGTTGTCGGTGCGTCGCGCGATCCGTCCGCCATCGGCAACATGGTCTTCCGTCACATTCTCCACGCCCCCTCACACGGGACCGTCTACCCGGTCAACCGCGAGGCGGAGTCGGTCCACGGCGTCCGTGCCTACCCGACTCTCTCGCAGCTGCCCGAACCGGTCGATCTCGCGGTTGTCGCAGTCCCCGCTGAAAACGTGCTCGGCGTCGCCGAGGAGGCGGTTCGAGCCGGCGCCAAAGGTTTGGTGGTGGTCAGCTCTGGGTTTGGCGAGACCAGCGACGAAGGACAGGATCGCGAGCGCCGGCTGGTCGAGCTCGTCCGGGCGCACGGCGTGCGGCTGATCGGTCCCAACTGCCTCGGAGTCATCAACACCGATCCCGACGTCCATCTCAATGCCAGCCTCGCCCCGAAGATGCCGCCCCCGGGACGGGTGGGGTTCTTCTCCCACTCTGGCGGGCTGGGTCTCGTGATCCTCGAGCACGCTGCACGCCGGGGCATCGGCTTTTCGACCTTCGTGTCGGCCGGAAACCGAGCCGATGTCTCCGGCAACGATCTGCTCGAATTCTGGGAGGAGGACCCCAAGACCGACATGGCCCTCCTCTATCTCGAGACCTTCGGCAACCCGCGCCGGTTCGTGCGCATCGCGCGCCGGTTCGCACATCGAAAGCCGATCCTGTGTGTCAAGAGCGCCCGCAGCGCGGCGGGACAGCACTCAGCATGGGGAAGGTCGCGCGGGACGTTTGGCAGTGAGTCTGAAGTCGAGGCGCTGTTCCACCAGACGGGGCTGATCCGGGCCGAAACCCTCGACGAACTCTTCGACGTCGCCGTCCTGCTCGCCCACCAGCCCCTTCCGAGAGGCAACCGCGTGGCGATCGTGTGCAACTCGAGGGGTGTGGCGACGCTGCTCGCCGATGCCTGCGTCGCCAACGATCTCAGCCTGTCCGGACCGGGCATCGTCGACCTCGGCTCCCTGGCGACACCGGAGTCGTACCAGACGGCCGTGCGCAGTGCGCTCGAGGACGACGAAGTTGACGCGCTGCTGGTCACCTTCGCCTCCGTTGGCGACGGCGAGGGCGAGCCTGCGGCGAAGGCGATCTGCCGCGGCTACCTCGAAGCTCGTGCGGCAACGACCGTCGCAAAACCGGTTCTGCTCTCCATGATGGGCCTGGAGGATGGGCTCGGGCTGACGCCCGCGTGCGGCGGTGACGAGGCCACCAAGGGGCCGGTCTTCCCTCTCTTCCTGTTCCCGGAGTCCGCACCACGAGCGCTCGCCAAGGTGGTCAGCTACGCCGCCTTCCGTCAACGCAAGCTCGGCAGGCTGGTCTGGTACGAGGACGTCGATGCAGGCGCCGCGCGCCAGCACGTGACAGAGGCTCTCAAGGAGTCGCCGGACGAGACCGGGCTGGTCTGGGTGAGTGGCGACTCGGCCGCTCGCCTGCTCCTGCACTTCGGCATCGCGACCGGGGGCGAGGTCGCAGAAGACGCCCGAGAGATCTCTCTGGAGGTCCGCTCAGATCGGTTCTTCGGTCCGCATATCGAGCTCTCCCGACCTTCCGGGCCTCCCGTCGTCCGCATCACGCCTCTTTCCGATCAGGACGTGGAAGACACCGTCTCCACTGCAGGTGTTCCCCCCGAGTACGCCGCACCCGAGCTGCTCGGGCGTGTGTCACAGCTGATCGAAGAGCTGCCGTGGATCGCGGCGATGCGGGCTCGTCTGACCTTGCCGCCCGACGGCGGCCCCGCTTGCGCGGTGGCAGATGACGTTCGCATCGGCTTTCACCCGACGCGATTCGTGCCCAAGGCTCCGGCGAAGTGAGCCCAGGAGGAACCCGTGCTCGTACGCGAGATCATGCACCCCGATCCGATCACCGCCGCACCCGGGACGACGCTGCAGCAGGCCTACGGGATCATGATCGACCGCGGGGTCCGTCATCTCCCGGTCGTGACCGCTGGCCGGCTCGTCGGCATCGTCACTGACCGCGACCTGCGTTTGGCGACCAGCACTCTGAGCGCGACCCCTTTCTCGCCGGCGGCGACCCTGGAACAGGTCATGCGCAGCCCCGTGCACAGCGCCGACCCGCTCGACCCCGTGGAGAACGCCGCACGCACAATGCGTGAGCTCAAGATCGGGTGCCTGCCGGTGCTCGATGATGGCCGCCTGGTCGGAATTGTGACCGGAATCGATCTGCTCGACGCGATGCTCAGGCTCACCGGCGTGTACCGGCCCTCGGCGCGGCTCGAGGTCCGCTTGCCGGATCGTCCGGGCGAGCTTGCTCGCCTCACCACGATCCTCAGCCAGCAACAGGTCAACATCCAGTCAATCCTCAGCTACCCGGATCCGAACGGTCATACGCGACTCGTACTACGAGTTTCGTCGATCGACACCCGGCAGCTGGCGGCCGCTCTGTGCAAAGCCGGCATCGAGGTCGTCTGGCCCCCACATCACGCATGCCAGTAGCCATTTACCACCCCGAGTACGCGAAGTACGCCTTCGCAGGTGACCACCCGTTCAGCCCGCTTCGCATCGAGATGGTGCTTGACCTGTTGGATCTATTGGGGCACCACATCGACACGGTCAGCCCCGATGCTGCGACCGACGAGGAGCTGCTGCGGATCCACTCGCCAGAGTACCTCGAGGCGGTCGCGCGCTCCAGCTCGAACAATGGCGCGCCGGACCCGGGTTTCGGTCTTGGAGCGCCCGACAATCCCATCCTGGGAGGTATCGATATCGGAGCCCGCCGCGTCGTTGGCGGCACGCTGCTCGGTGCGCGACTCATCGCCGACGGACACGCGCGGCGCGTCCTGCAGCTGGGTGGCGGGCTCCATCACGCGATGCCTCAGCTTGCCTCGGGCTTCTGTCTCTACAACGACCTTGCGCTCGCGATTTCTGAGCTCACCGGGCGCGGCTTGAATGTCGCGTACCTGGACATCGACGTCCACCACGGGGACGGCGTCCAGCAGATCCTGTACGAGAGCGAGCGAGTGATGACGTTGAGCCTCCACGAGTCCGGCGAGTATCTCTTCCCTGGCACTGGGGGCATCCACGAGCTGGGTCGGAGCATGGGCCGCGGGTTCAAGCTCAACGTTCCGCTGGAGCCGTTCACCGAGGGCGAGAGCTTCCTCGCGGCCCTCGAGGCCGTCGCGGTTCCCGCGCTCGACTTCTTTCGACCCGACGTCCTCGTCGCACAGGCGGGAGCCGATGCGCACTTCTCCGACCCGCTCGCCGACCTGATGTTGACGACGCAGGATTACCAGCGCCTGTTCACTCAGCTGCTCGGCTATGCCGACACCTACACCAGCGGCCGCATCCTGATCACGCTGGGCGGAGGCTATTCGCTTCGCGCGACCCCGCGAATCTGGACTCTCTTGTGCCTCACGCTGTACGGTCTTCCAGTGGTCGATCAGCTCCCGCCCGCGTGGCTCAAGCGGTGGGCCAAGCTGCTCGGTGATCCTCCGCTGCACACCCTCCACGATCCCCTCCCGGCCTTCTCTCCCATCCCTCGGCGTGCCGAGATCGAGCGCCACAACCGTCTCGTCACGACCCGTCTGCTCGACGCGGTGAGCATGCTCTGGCTGTAATGCAACTGGAGGATCTCGAGCTGGCATTCGAGTTCGTGAGCAGCTCCCCGCCTCTCGTGAATACGGCCTACGTCTCCCGCTCTACCGGCGAGACGTTCTATCGCTCGGATCTCACCGGCGACAACGAGGCCCCCGACGACGTCGAGTCGAACCCCGACTACCTCGAGATTCCACACCGCAACGACCTCGACCTCGGTCAGCGCCTGGTGTGGGAGTTCGTCGAGCGGGAGATCCCGCAGCACCTCGACCGGGTCCGGGGCTTCTTCCGGCGACGTCGCGCCTACGGTCAGTTCGAGGACTTCCTCGACGAGCACAAGCTGTTGAACGCCTGGCACGCCTTCGAGGACGCACGCACACGTCGGGCACTGTTGGAGTGGGCCGCGGCCGTCGGCCTCGTGTTGGACGACGCCCAGGACCCGGCGGGGCCGGTCGACCTGCGGATCTGGCAGGACGGTCAGTTCACGGTCGACCACACCGCCGAGTGCCAGGTGCCTGGATACCTGATTGTCGGCCTCAAAGGAGGCCCTCGTAGCCTGGCCGAGCTGACCACCCAGGAGTCGTTCGCACTCGGCGCCGTGCTGTCACGCACGGCCCGGGCGATCGAGCAGCTCACCGCCGCCGAGCGGGTCTACTGCCTGTCGTTCTGCGAGATCGACCGGACCCTGCACTTCCACCTCTTCCCGCGCACTCGGCCCTTGCTCGAAGCGTATCGTGCGGCAACCGGATCAGCGTCCGGACCGGTCAACGGCCCTGTCCTGTTCCAGTGGGCCCGCACTCACGTCAGCCGCGACGCCCCTCCCCTACCCGGGTTCCCCTCGATCGAATTCGTCTGCGGCCGGCTCCGGGCTCTCCTCGGCGAGGATTGAGGGCGGCTGGTGCGCGAGCGTTTGGAACCTGCAAAACGCAAGGGATTCGCGGCGCACTATCTCATGTTCGACCTCGATGGAACGCTGACCGACTCACGAATCGGGGTCACAGAGAGCATTCGTTACGCGCTCAGAGTACTCGGCCACGAGCCACCGGACCCAGCCGCGCTCGAGTCGTGCATCGGCCCTCCCCTCGCGGACAGCTTCCGTCAATTGATCCCGAACCTCTCCGATCAGCGTCTCGCCGACGCCCTTGAGGCCTACCGTGACCGTTACCAGCGACTCGGAATCGACGAGACGGTGGTCTACCCGGGGATCGTCGACTGCCTCGAACGCCTGGCAGACCAAGGTTCAGTCCTGTTCATGGTCACCACCAAGCCGACCGTGTTCGCCCTCGAGATTGCACGTCGATTTTCGCTTCAAAGCCACTTCCGCGCCGTCCACGGTTCCGAGCTCGACGGCACCCGCAGCGGCAAGACGGAGCTGATTGCCCATGTCCTCCAGGCCGAGCGCATCGACCCACATGACGCGGTCATGATCGGCGACCGCGAACACGACGTGTTCGGCGCTCATGCCAACGGTGTGTGGGCCTGCGGCGTCACCTGGGGATTCGGCGGCGAGGCCGAGCTCTCCGCTGCGGGCGCCGACGTCCTCGCGCGCACGCCGGCCGAGCTGGTGGCGGTGCTCGACGGCCCGAGCGCCACGACGAGAGGCTGATGATGATCCTGCGCGCCGTGGCGGTCTGGTTCCTGATCCTGATTACCGTTGTCGTGACCGGTGCGCTCCGGCAGACCCTGATCGAGCCCCGGCTGGGCGAGCTCAGGGCACATCAGGTCGGCACCCTGCTCGCCTGCGCGGCGGTCTTCCTGGTCATCTTTCTCACCCTGCCGTGGCTGCGGCCGACATCGCTCCAGGCACTCGGGATCGGGGCGCTGTGGCTCGGAATGGCGCTCGCCTTCGAGTTCGGCTTCTTCCACTTCGTCGCCGGTCGGCCGTGGTCGGAGCTGCTCGCCGACTACAACCTCGCGGCCGGGCGCGTACTGATCCTGCTCTGGCTCACGACCCTGTTCGGGCCGGTCGTCGCACTTCTTCTCAAGCGCGAGTTCCCCTGACGCCTCACTCAAACGACACAGAGCGCGCCTCCGTACACCCGACGGGAGCGTGCCCGATATGCCGAGCCTGCACTTCTCACCCACCGTCCTCCTACTGGCTGCCGCGCTGGCTGCCTCGGCCTGTGACCGCCCACTGCCGACCGAGCCGAGCGAGACTTCAACGACCTACCCGCGGGTCGCAGGGACCTGGCACGTGGATCCGGGGGGGGGAGAGGACACCGGCGCCTACATCGAGATCCAGCAGGAGGCCGGCTCGCTGACCGGTCGGGACGTGAGCGCCGACGGGGTTGTCATGACCTTCACGGGCTGGGTGCATCGGGGTTCGATGGCGTGGTCGTATCTGCCAGACGATGTCGTCGGCACGAGTTACTGCCCTGAGTTGATGGTCAGCTGCAGTCACCTGGTGGTAACGGCGGACGGCCTCGCAACCGCCGCCGACTGCACCAAGTCCGGCCGCTGCCCCAACACCATGTGGTTGTCGTTTCGTCTGGTACGGAAGTAGCGCAGGGGGCGAGGACGCGGCGCTGGCTCCTTGCCGACGAGAGTCGGGCTTCTCCGGTCACCGCCTCCGGCTCACTCATCAAGGGTCCGTGCTGATACCCTCGTCAAGAGTGAGGCTGCCATGAATGCACGCACCGTGTGCCATGTCCTCGAGATCGCGCGCTGGGTGGCCGTTGTGATCGGTTTCCAGCTCGCGTACTTCCACTCCGGGGCGCCGCACGAGCAGCTCTCCCTGCTCATGCCGTGGGTGGTGATCTCACTCGCCGGCCTGTCCGGGGTCGAGTCCGTGTTTCTGTCGAGGGCCGCGAGCGAACTCTCGGGCTACGCCCCCAGCCCCTACCAGCGCCAGTCGGGGATGAACAACCTCGCGCTCGCCTTGGTGGCGGCGGCGGTGACCTGGTTCCACTGGGGCACGTGGGCCGAGATCACGGTGATGAGCGTGCTGCTGGTCTTCTTGGTCTTCTCGGCGGCGAATCACGCCTACTCCGCCCTCGCCGAGGGCAATCGTAACCTGCGAAACCTGCTACGCCCGGTGTTGACCCTTACGCTCGTGGTTCTTGCGGTCCCGTTCATGATCCGCGCAGCATGAGGCTGAAGCTCGCGCTGCGGGAAGGCCTCCCGCGCCCGCTCGCGGTTCTTCAGGCTTCTGCGGCGAGTGCCCTCTGGTACGCGGGCCGACTCAGACATCGATCCGCATAGGCCTCAATCACCGGCGAACTCGGCAACATTTTGACCAGCCGCATGTAGGCCGCGCTCGATCCGACGATCACGTCTGCCGCACTGAAACTCTCGCCCAGCAGCCACGGCCCTGGCTCGAGGCCCGCTTCCAGGATGCGAACCATGGCCTCGAAGGAGCCCCAGCCGTGGTGCGTAGGCTGCGGTGTCCAGCCGCCGGCCTTCTCCGCCAAGCTCGGCTCGATCACGCCGGGGCCGAAGAACATCCAGTACAAGAATCGGCCGCGGTCCGGGTCGTCGACCGCCGGGGCCAATCGACCGGGAGCATAGCGGTCGGCGAGGTACAGGCAGATGGCGGCGGAGTCCGCCATTCGCACCGCTCCGTCCTCGAGGGCCGGCACCTTGCCCATCGGGCTGGCAGCGAGGAAGTCCGCGCCCCGGCTCGCGACCGGCTGTTGAAGGTCCACGACCACCCGCTCGTACTCGACCCCGATCTCCTCGAGCATCCACAACGCCCGCGCCGACCGCGTCCTCGCACACCAGTAAAGCTTCATCCTCTCCTCCTCTGCAAGAGAATAGCGATAACACTTGGCAGCGTCCCGAAGCTTCCAATCGGATGCATGGAGACGGCTTGGAACGGAATGAGAAGCCGCAGCGCGTGGCGCTCACACGCGAGTTTCGGTCATGGATCCGACCCCCGCCTCCAAACCGGTGCAAGGAGCCGGCGTCGGCCTGATGCGATCGCGAGCAGCGCCACCGCGGTGGCGAGACCGATCGCCACCGCCGGAATCGAGGCCTCCGGACCGAACGCCCCGCCGGTCAGCAGGTCGGGGCCCTCGAACCGGGCCGTGACCAAGCCCCGAATGTCCACACCCGAAACAGTCGCACCGAACAGGCCGGCCTGGGCGAAGTTCCAGCCAAGGTGCAGTCCGATCGGCAACCACAGGCTGCGCGCGGCGACGTAGGCGGCCCCGAGCAGGAATCCCGCCTCGAGCGCGATCGCGAGCGCACCCCAGATCGTGGCGTTCGGGTTCATCAGGTGGGCTGCTCCAAAGAGGGCCGCCGTGATAGCGAGTGCCGTCCATGTCCCCAGAGCCTCTTCGGTGATGCGAAAGATCACGCCGCGGAAGACCAGTTCCTCGAGGAAGCCGGACGAGACCGCGATGGCCAGGGGTGCAAGCAGCGCACCGAGTCCGTTCCACCCGGCCACGTCGTAGCCACGCAATAGCCAGATCGTTCCGACCGTCAGCCCCATGATGCCAACGCCGAGGCCGATACCGCTCGCCAACCCCATCGGCGCCTCGGCGAACGCGAGCTCCGAGGCGGGGCGCCGCTCAATCCAGCGTACAAACAGCAGATACACTCCGACACCCGCCGCCACCGTCGGCAACACCACAACGAATGAAATGCCAGTCGTGGCATGCCCGAGGACCGCTGCCAGAACCCTTCGAGCAGCCGCGCTCGTGAGCCCGGCCGCGAGAGCAAGCAGTACGACGCCGATGACGATACGGACGAGCGGAAACAAGATGAACCGACGAGCGAGAGATGGCCGTCCGGCGACAGGCTCGCCGACGTCATCAGGCATCATCGAGCCCTGTGATGGAGCGTCCAGCGACGGCTCTTCGGAGAAACGCTCTTCGGTCTCAATCATCGGTTCCTCACTTCCCACAACACCGTGCCTCGGCAGCCTCCCCACAGCATACGGGGATGACGTTTGATTGGTTGAACGCTCTTCCGCGAAACCCAAAGCGGATCTGAACTGTGCTATGACGCTCGAGAGCTAGTGTCCTGTTTGGGAAGTCCCATGGGCTTATCGCGGAGCCAGTGTGGTTCCTGGCAAGGCGCGACGACGCAGGCGGAAACCCGCCGGGGGGTCGGAGGTCGGCAGGATGCGGCGGCGGCGGGTCTGTGAGGGGAGGGGGGCGGAAAACCTTGCTACTTCAAGGAGGAGCAACGCCGCCAGGGGCCGCGATGGCCCGCGATGAGCGCACCGGGATTTCCCGAACAGGACACTAGGACGCCACGGAGGGTCGACATGCTCAAGGCCGTCTCGATCGAGCGCTGCTTCGAGAAGTTCTCCGACACATTCTCGCCGAAGATCGTCGGCGAGCTCAACGGCCAGCACGTCAAGGTCGTGCGGCTCGAGGGCGAAAAGGTGCCATGGCACACCCACGACGACGAGGACGAGCTGTTCTGGGTCCTCGAAGGATCGCTCGACGTGATGGAGCGCGACCAGACGGTGACCCTCCATCCGGGCGAGTTCTGCATCGTCGAGCGAGGCCACGAGCACCGCGTCGTTCCGTACGGGCACGTGAAACTGATCCTGTTCGAGCCGGCCGGAATCGCGCACACAGGCACCGTGCGGGCGGAGATCACCCTCGACGAGTACCAGTGGCTGGAACCCTGACCGCTCCTTCTCGAAGGAGAGCTGGCCGGCCGCTTCTGCAGAACGGTGGCGTGCACACCACGGACGAGGAACGCCCTGCACTGGTCCCAGTCGAACGGCTCGGCCATTCTCGGCGAGAATCGTAACGCTCACTGGGCGGGCTCGACGGAAGGTCGAGTCGGCCGTTGCCCTGAGAGCTCCCACTTCGGGTACCATCGTGATCTGGGGAGGCTGCATGCCCCTGACCGGAGTCCACTTCCTGCTCAGCTATCAGTGCACCCACGAGTGCGACCACTGCTTCGTGTGGGCCGGCCCCCGGGCCGGCGGTACGATGCGTCTCGAGACCATGCTCGAGGTTCTCGACCAGGCGCAACAGCTGGGAACGGTCGAGGAAGTCTACTTCGAGGGGGGCGAGCCGTTCCTGTTCTTCCCTCTCATGGTCGAGGGGATCCGCCAGGCCCGGATGCGCGGTTTCTCGACCGGAGTGGTCACGAACTGCTACTGGGCCACGGCGGAGGCTGACGCCGCGCTCTGGCTTCAGCCGCTCAGCGAGCTCGGAGTGGCCGACCTGAGCGTGTCGAGCGACGCCTTCCACGCCGGTGAGGTCCAGGATCCACGACCCGCTTTCGCGGTCGCCGCTGCGCGGAGCCTTTGCCTTGCTGAGGCGGTCATCACCATCGATCCCCCGACCGTCTGCGCATCTCCGGACGGCAAGGGCCGACCGATCGTCGGGGGCTCGGTACGCATGCGGGGCCGTGCGGCGGCAAAGCTCACCGCGGGCCTCCCCTGCCGGCCGTGGACCGACTTCGACACCTGTCCCGACGAGGACTTCCTCGACCCCGGCCGGGTCCACATCGACGGCTACGGCAACGTCCACCTCTGTCAGGGGCTGCTGCTCGGCAATGTCGAGGAGAGCACGTTGAAGGAGCTCGTCGACGGCTACGACCCGCGTCGACACCCGATCATCGGCCCCCTGGTCGCTGGCGGTCCTGCCGAGCTGATCCGTCGCTACCAGCTGCCCTTCGAGGGCGGCTACGTCGACGCCTGCCACCTCTGCTACGAGGCCCGGGCCGCGCTACGCGGGCGGTTCCCCGAGCTGCTCGGCCCCCCGCAGGTCTACGGCGTAGACGACTCGCGGTCTGGCTGATGCGAAGACTGCACGTGAATCCACCTCTCGAGAATCCCGCCAGCTCAGCGAGCGTCGACCTCTAACCCGCATTATTCACTAGGGTTCGTCGCGAGACCGGCGAGGTGTCGCACGCAGCGGGGTTTTCGAGCCGAGGGGGCGCGGAAGCGTACTTGACAGTACGTTGAGCACCCCGAGGTGAGAAAGCACCACTGAGCGCGGCGCATCGCCGGTCGCAGGAGAAGTCTGGTGAATAGTGCGGGCTAAGGTGATCGCACGACGAAAAGAGGCGACACAGGCCCAGATCGCCCTCGCCTGGCTGCTCGCCCAGCAGCCGTGGATCGTGCCGATCCCGGGGACCGCCAAGCTGCACCGGTTGGACGAGAACCTCGGCGCCGCGGCCGTCAACCTCACATCCGACGATCTCCGTGAAATAGACGGCGCCGCATCACGGATTACCGTGCAGGGAGCTCGCCTCCCCGAGGAGATTCTCAAGCTCAGCGGCCGCTGACCCCGGCCACGACCCACAGGCGCGTCAGCTCGCAACGCTGGAGCCGTCCAGCTCACGACAGCAACCGGACCCATGTGGCTCCGAACCAGCTCGAACGAGGAGAACCATGAACAAGACCAAAGCCTACTCCGCCGCCAGCGCGACCTCCCCGTTGGCATCAACCATGATCCAGCGCCGCGAGACCACCGAACGCGACGTCCGGATCGAGATCCTCTTCTGCGGCATCTGCCACTCCGACCTCCACACGGTCCGCAACGAGTGGAGCAGTGTGATGGCCACGACCTACCCCTGCGTGCCCGGGCACGAGATCGTCGGTCGGGTCACCGGGGTCGGCTCCGCCGTCACGAAGTTCAAACCGGGCGACCTGGTGGGCGTCGGGTGCCTGGTCGGCTCGGACCACACCTGCCGCCAATGCAGCGACGGGCTCGAGCAGTTCTGCCACAACGCGACCTTCACCTACAACTCCCCTGACAAACACCTTGGCGGCGTCACCTACGGCGGCTACTCGGAGAGCATCGTGGTCGACGAGAGCTTCGTCTTGAACATCCCCGCCAATCTCGACCTGGCCGGAGCCGCACCGCTGCTCTGCGCCGGGATCACGACCTACTCCCCCATGCGCCACTGGGGCGTCACCGCCGGCAAGAAGGTCGGCGTCGTCGGCCTCGGGGGCCTCGGGCACATGGGCGTGAAGTTTGCGCGGGCCTTCGGCGCCCACGTTGTGGTCTTCACCACCTCCCCGAGCAAAAAGAACGACGCACTTCGCCTTGGCGCGCACGAGGTCGTCATCTCCACCGACGACGCCCAGATGCAGCAGCACGCCGGCACCTTCGACTTCATCCTCGACACCATCGCCGCCGAGCACGACCTCAACGCCTACATCAACCTGCTCGCACGCGACGGCAACCTCACCCTGGTCGGCGCGCCGGAGCAGCCCCTTCCCGTGGCCGTCTTCGGTCTCCTGTTCGGTCGGCGCAGCCTCTCCGGCTCGCTCATCGGCGGCATTGCCGAGACCCAGGAGATGCTCGACTTCTGCGGCGAGCACGGCATCACCGCCGACGTCGAGGTCATCCCCATCCAGCGGATCAACGAGGCCTACGAGCGGATGCTCAGGTCGGACGTGAAGTACCGTTTCTCCATCGACATGGCCTCACTCAAGGCGGAGTGAGAGAGACCGTTTCCGCCGCAACCTCCGTCACGGGACAGGGATCGACATGGTGCTCTCGCTCGTCCCCTCGACCACGGTGACGTCGACGCCGGTCTTCGCGTCGTTGGCAGCTGCGCTCTCGAGCCTCCCGTGGAGCGTCCGCGGCGAGGGCGTCCCGGTGAGCGCACCCGTACGGAGATCGACGATGAAAAAATCGATTTCCGGGTCGGACGCATCCGGGCTGTGATCGAGGATCAGGACCTTGTACGGGTTCATGTCGACGGCTTGCTTGGCCAAACCTCGGAAGACGAGCTGCGTCACCTTCCGGCCCGTGCCGTCGAAGATCCGGGCCGTCGTCGAGGGCGGGCTTCCGTTCGGGAGCGTCGACACCTGGACGAATCGGTCCTGACCCTCCACTCGATGGTACTGGAGGTCGTACGGAGATCCCGGCAGCGGCACACCCGGCACGAGGCCTACCGCCGGCTCCACACTGGCCAGGAGTCGGACGTTGATCAGCTCGTCGAAGGTCGCGTCGGCGCGTGAAGTCTCGAAGACCTTGACGTCCGAGCCGTCGTCGACGGCCCTGATGAACCTGCCCGGAAGCGTCAGCGTCTTGAGTACCTGGCCGTCGGGTGCGACGACGACCACCTGGAAGGCGTCCGGAGGCAGGTCCACGGCGACCACCCATCGGCCCGAGAGGAGCTGGACGTGGACCACGCTCTGCTGGGCCGGCACGGGGATCGTCGCTTCACCCAGCTTCTCGCCGGTCGCATAGTCGATCAAGAGGATTCTCCGGCTCTCCTCGAGGGTCGTCATGAGGGCCTTCTGGCAACGATCCTCGTCGACCAGGGAGTCGCCGCAGGCCCCGGGCAACCGGTACTCCTTCATCTCCGTCGCCGGCCTTCCGGGGTCGATGACCCGCACGACACAGACCGTCTCTCCGTCCGGGCCTTCCTCATTGGTCTCGAGGACGAAGCGAGACTCGGGCTCGGAGGTGAGCAGATACTCCACCCGGTAGACATAGCCGGCGGGAAAGGGACCGAACGCCTCAGAATTCCCCTCCAGACCCGGGCGAGGGACGACGAAGACCCAGCGTCCCGTCTCCGGGTCCCGCCGCACCTGCGAGCCCCCGGCCTTGGGCTCCGTGGGCCATGACGACCACGGAGCCTCGCAACCCGCCGTCGAGAGCCCGACAAGCACGATGGCGAGCAGCGAAACAAGGCCGCCGAGCCGAGACCTGACCTGCGTTGCGCGCACCTCGAATGCAGTGTGCGAGGCATCGCCGTGTGAGCCGGCAGGGGGGCGGCGAGCGATCCTGGCGGCCGCAGCCTCGCCGCCCATGCGGATCGCGGCCGCATCTGCGGCAGCCGGCCCGACCTTGAACCCTCGCATGTTGCGCTTATACCACGCGCGGATGTCAGCCACCACGCGCCTGCCCTCCGCGGTGCGCGGCTCAGACGGGTGTATCCTGGCTCACAGATGAACCGGAATGCACAGTAGAAATGGAACTTCCTATCTCCAACTTCCTATCCCCCTGTGGCCTGGATCAAGACCCTTGTCCCCTGGCGCGGCCTGAGCTCAACTCTCTGACCGCGCCATGATCGGCACCACCGTCTCGCGCTACAGAATCCTGTCCAAGCTCGGCGGCGGCGGCATGGGCGTCGTTTACGAGGCGGAGGATGCCGCTCTCGGGCGGCACGTGGCGCTCAAGTTCCTGCCCGAAGGAACGGCGAGGAGCGCCGACGCCCTCGAGCGGTTCCAGCGCGAAGCGAGGGCAGCGTCGGCGCTCAATCATCCGCACATCTGCGTGGTACACGACATCGGCACGCACGAGGGTCAGCCGTACCTCGTCATGGAGCTACTTTCGGGGCAAACACTCGCGCACGTCATCGGCGACCAGCCGATGGCGATCGATCGGGTGATCTCCCTGGGCGAGCAGATCGCGGATGCACTCGATGCGGCACACCGCGCGGGAATCGTGCATCGGGATCTGAAGCCTGCGAACCTGTTCGTTTCGGACCGCGGCGACGCCAAGGTGCTCGACTTCGGGCTGGCAAAGATGGCCACGACGGCGAGCCGCAGCCCGACCGATACCGCGACGCCGACGGTGGCCCCGGAGTTTCTCACCGAAGCCGGCACCACACTCGGCACCGCCGCCTACATGTCGCCGGAGCAGGCGCGGGGGCAGTCGGTCGATGCGCGCAGCGACCTCTTCTCACTCGGGGCGGTGCTCTACGAAATGGCGACCGGGCGGCGGCCGTTCGAGGGCGCAACCGCTGCGGATCTTCTCGTTTCGATCTTGACGACCGAGCCGACTCCGCCGAGCGAGTTGAACGCCGAGGTGCCGGCGAAGCTCGAGGAAGTGATCCTCAAGGCGCTCGAGAAGGACCCGGCGCTGAGGTACCAGACCGCCACCGGACTCCGCCGCGACCTCCTTCGACTCGAGCGCGACGCGAGTGAGGCAACGCCGACCACCGCGGGGGCATCTCCGAGCACAAGCAAGACGCTCCTGTTGAAGGGGAAGGGCCCGTCCGGAGGGCGTCGCGGGCTCTGGGTCAGCCTGGCTGCCGCGGCGGTCGTTGCTCTGGCCGGGATCGGGTATCTGGTGACGCGCGGGGGCGAGTCGGCGGGGGCGAGGGCTCGGCCGCCGACCCCATCCGTGGCGGCCGCGGTCCCTGAGCACTCGATCGCGGTGCTGGCGTTTGCGGACATGTCGCCGGGGAAGGACCAGGAGTACTTCTCCGACGGGATTTCGGAGGAGCTGCTGAATCTGCTGGCGAAGATCCCGGAGCTCGAGGTGACGGCGCGGACGTCGTCGTTCGCGTTCAAGGGGAAAGAGATCGGGATCCCGGAGATCGCGCGGCAGCTTCACGTGGCGCACGTTCTCGAGGGCTCGGTGCGCAACGCGGGCGACCAGGTGCGGATCACAGCGCAGCTCATCGACGCCGCCACCGGCACCCGGCTCTGGTCCCGGACGTACGACCGCAAGCTCGACGACATCTTCGCGATCCAGGACGAGATCGCCGCCGACGTGGTCAAGCAGCTGAAGGTCACGCTGCTTGGCGCGGCGCCGAAGGCGCGCGAGACCGACCCCGAGGCCTACGCGCTCTTCCTCCAGGCCGTCCAGCTCGGACGGCAGTTCACAGCCGAGGCTTTCCAGCAGTCCGACGCGCTCTACCGCAGGGTGCTGGCGATCGATCCGCGCTACGCCCCGGCATGGGACATGTTGTCCACCAACTTCATCAATGAGACGGGCATGGGCCTGCTGCCCAACCACGAGGCCTTCGTCCGGGCCCGCGAGGCGGCGGTGAAGGCGCTCACGATCGATCCAGAGTACGCGCCCGCCCACGCCGGTCTCGGCTGGATTTCGATGGCCGATGACAACGATCTCGCCAGCGCGGCGGAGCACTACGAGCGGGCGCTCGCGCTCGATCCGTCGGATCTGAGCGTGCTCGGCGGCAGCTCTGTGCTGCTCCATTCTCTCGGCCGACTGGACGAGGCGCTGGCGCTCTACGAGGCCGTCGTGCGCCGCGATCCGGTGAACGTGGTGAATCTCTTCAACCTGGCCGGCACTCAGCGCTGCGCCGGCCGGCTCGACGCGGCAATCGAGTCGTACCGCACCGGGCTGAGCCTGAGCCCGGGCCGGGGCGGCGCGCACTACTACGTCGGCGTGGCGCTGCTCCAGAAGGGAGACGCGCAGGACGCGCTCGCGGAGTTCGAGCAGGAGACGGTCGACCCCTTGCAGACGATCGGCCGGTCGTTGGCCTACCACGCGCTCGGGCGGGAATCCGAGTCCGATGCCGCGCTGACCGCGCTGATCGCAAAGTACGAAAACGACTGGGCCTTCAACATCGCCTTCGTCTACGCCTTTCGCGGCGAGGCCGATGAGGCCTTCGCGTGGCTCGACAAGGCGGTCGAGACCAACGACCCCGGACTGTCCGAAATCGTGGTGGAGTCACTCTTCGACAACGTCCACACCGACCCGCGCTGGCTGCCGTTCCTGCGCACGCTCGGCAAGGCCCCCGAGCAACTGGCGAAGATCCAGTTCGAGGTGACGCCGAAGTAGCGGGCGCGGCGGTGTAACGCCGTGCCACTGCGACTACACAACGTTCAGGACCTCGCCCGAGTTCTGGCTCAACGCGCAGATGGCCGTGGACCTCTTCCGCGCGCAGCGCAGCCTCTCCAAGCTCCCCTCCCAGGTTCTCAAGGCGAGCTAACGGGCGCCAGCCGCCTCCCGGATGGCTGCTCGAGCCGCTCCGGCCCCTGTGCGGCCGCTACGCACAAGGCCACAGACGAGACGCGCCAAAGCGTCGGCCGTGGCACTCATTCGAGGCCGACTGGATGCTGCAACTTCCCAACTTCTTCAAGCCAGGCACCGAAGATCAGTTTGGACTCAGCTGGCAGATCGCTCCGAAGCGCTTCCTGGAATTCGTCGGCGACAGGGATTCAAGGAAAGTGCAGGTGGTGATCGGTGCGATGATGAAGATCGGCAAGCTCGATGTGGCGCTACTTGAGAGGGCGTACAATGAAGCGAGGTAATCACAATGGAAGACACGTCCCGGATCTCGAGCGAACCTGTCGCCGTGGCTCGCTGGAGGCAGTGTGCTTTGCATCGGCGTCAGTCCCGCCTGACAACAGCGTGCAGGTGACGGCGCTGCGCGCCAAAGCTGATGCTGAGCGTTAGGCGCGGTAGACAATCCGCTAGAAAGCAGATGAAGAATGACGCAACCGAATCAAGAGCGAAGATCGAAGCAAGGTTGTACCAATGCATCTCCGGGCTAAGCCCCATGCGAACAGAAATTGATTGATAACAGGAAAGGATGTACATAGTGGGAGACAAAGGCGGCAAGAAAGATAAGCTCAAGAGTCAGAAACAAATGAACAGTAAGCAGAAACAGAATGCAAAGAAGAAAGCTGATAAGCAACCGAAGAAAACTCCATAATCCGGTTCTACAAATAGGACAGCCTCGACGTATCTCACTGTCATGAAACTCGAAATCCTACCGGCCCCTATCAGAAACGTCATCGAATCCGATGTGGTGGTTGAAGAAGTTGGGAAGTCGAAGCCGACCCCGACGTCCGCGATCTCGCGGCGCCCGAGATTTGCTCGTGGCCACGCCAGCGGTGATGGCCGTTGCCGAGGGGGTCGGAGGCCCGAAGGGCCGGAGAGGGCGGCGGGCGGCTTACGGCCACCCCGCTGGTGGGGCCACGCGAATCTCCACGTCCCGACCAGCAAGACGAAAACGCCGCCCGAAACGGGCAGCGTCTGAAGTCGAAGCCGATCCTCAGGACCACCGCCCCCGGAGCGCGCGACGCGGAGATTCTGCACGTGCCGAGGAGCAGCTTGGTGGTTGTGGCCGAGGGGGTCGCAGGGAGGCCGAAGGCCGACCGGAAAGGGGGACGGGCGGCCTACAATCACCTGCTGATCCCGGCGCGTCAAATCTCCGCGTCCCAACCAGCGAGACGAGAACGCCGGCCCGAGGGCCGGCGTTTGAAGTCGAAGCTGGTCGGGACGCGGAGATTTGAACTCCGGACCCCCTGAACCCCATTCAGGTGCGCTACCAGACTGCGCTACGTCCCGACGTCGTGTTCTTCTCTGAGCTCGGCGATGATGCGAGCGACCTCGTCACGGACGTTGCGCACCGTCGCGAGGAGAGGTTGTACGCGGTCCGAGGCACTCTTGTCAACGTCTGCCGCAGCCTGTGGAGGCTGCTCGTCGTTCTCGGCCTCGTCGTCGTCCTCCTCGATCACCGCTGCGGACGCCGGTTCCGCCAACCTACTCCGCCGGGCAGCCGACTTCCGCCCGTCATCCCTTGGGCGCTCCCCTCCAGCAGCCAGCCGCTTGCGGGCACCCGCGATGGTCAGACCCTCCTCGAACAGAAGCTGGCGGATCTCGAGGATCAGCTCGACCTGGTCGCGGGTGTAGAGGCGCTGGCCGGTGCCGGAGCGAGACGCCTCAAGCTGTGGGAACTCGGTGCCCCAGAAGCGCAACATGTAGGGCTGGACATTGGCGAGCTTGCAGACCTCGTTGAGTTTGAACTGATCCTGCCCCTCAGGAAGCTCCATCCGGCCCCTCCTGTTCGCCCTCCGCCATCGGCGAGAGTGTGAGCCGCAGCTGGAGGGTGACACGACGGTTGCCGATCCACTGACCCGGAACCGGTACGACGATGTCGAGCTCCCGTACCTGACCATACTCGGCCAGCGCCCCTTTGCCGTGGAGCCGGACATGGAGCTGGTTGCTCTCGGCGTCGACGTTGATCGCACCGACCCTCGCGGCCGGCGACGACACCAGCGCCGAGGCCTCCGCAGTCACCTCTCGTGCGCCGCTGGGCTCGTCGATCAGGGCATCGTATATGTCGTCGAAGGGTTCCTCGTCAGAGACGAAAAAGGCCTCAGCAGAAGGTCGCAACGGCGGGAACGGCGGCTCCTTCGCTTCGACGATGGGCTCGAAGTCGGGCGCGATTTCGAAATCCACCCGGTCGAGGTCCTCGTCAGTAGACTCGTCCGCAGTACCTTTTTGCAGTGCGTCCAGGTCCACATCCGCCACCACCGGGGTGACCTCAGCCGTCGGAAGCTCCCCGAGCTCTCCTTCGGTGATCGTTGCTTCGTCAGCCTGTTCCGCCTGTTCGTCATGGGGCGCCGCAAAGGGGGCGGGGGTATCCTCGGCCTCCCACGCCTGTTCAGGCGGCGGCGCGCCGTCCGGTTCGAAAGGCTCGTCACCGCCACCTGATCCGATGTCGAGGTCGGCCTCTTCGTGACCTCCACCCCGCACGTCCGCGAAGGGTTCCGTAGCATCCTCGTCGGTCACGGACTCCTGAGATTCATGATCGGGCCAGGTCTCGATCTTGATCTCCGCTGGTGCTTCGGGCCCAACTTCGTCGTACTCCCAGTCTTCGGAGCGCGACGAGATCCCGGTCGGATCGTCGCTCAGCTCACGCTCGGCGGGTTGGGCCGTCTCAAGCTCGCTCGATCCAAACAGGTCCTTTTCAGTCGCGGTGTCGCCCTCCTCCGGCTGGATCTCAGGTGCCGCTGCCGGAATCACGAGGTCAAGGTCGTCCAGGATCTCCTCCTCGGCGACCAGTGTCGGCGCGTCGTCGGTTTCGTCGCGAAGCACCGGTCCACCAGGAGCAGCCTGGGCTGGCTGAGAAGAGCTTGCCGGAACGTCGAGGTCGCGTGTCACGACCCCCGATGGCTCGGCCGACAAAGGCTGGGTGGCGCCGTTTTCGCCGCGTGACGAGGCCGCGGGTCGCCTCGGCGGCATCGGGATCGGGCGGGAGGAGCTCGGCGGGCCGGCTACGGGCCACGGCCCGGCCGTGACACCGGCCGCCGGCTGCGGGCCCGACGTACCAGCCACGACGGGTTCGTAGCGCTCCTTGAGACTGCGCATGACCAGCTTCACGATGCCTTCGAGCGTCTCCTGCACGCCGACGCCGTCGGTGGCGATCGCCTCGAAGATCGGACAATCGTACTGGTTCAGGAAGGAGTCGAGATCCTCCATGCTCATGATGTCGCGCAGGTCGCGCTTGTTGAACTGGACGACATGGGGAAAGCTGCGCAGCTCGAGACCCTGCAGCAGCAAGTTTTCCTGGAGGTTGCGCCACGAGTCCTGGTTGGACTTGAGCATCGCGCGCTGGGAGTCGGCGACGAAGACGACGCCGTCCGCACCCTTGAGGACCAGCTGCCGCGTCGAGTTGTAGTGGACCTGGCCGGGGACCGTGTACAGCTGCAGGGTGACCTGCATCCCACGAATCGCGCCAATGTCGAGCGGCAGCAGGTCGAAAAAGATCGTCCGATCACCCTCGGTGGCGAGCGAGATCATGCGCCCGCGCTGACCGCCCTCGAAGTGGTCGTGGATCCACTGGAGGTTGGTGGTCTTCCCGCACAGACCGGGACCGTAGTAGACGATCTTGGCGTTGAGCTTACGCAGTGCGTAATTGAAGAAGACCATCAGCTACCCTCAACTGTCCCGTCCCCTGATCATAACTCGAATCGGCACGCCAGCCAAACCCAGTGTGTCACGCAGTGAGTTCTCGAGGTACCGCAGATACGAGAAATGAAGCGGACCGGTTTGATTGGTGAAAAGCAGGAACGACGGCGGCGGATGACGAAGCTGGCTTGCGTAATAGAGCCTCGCCTCCTTGCGTCCTGCCGAGGACGGCGGTCGACGCTGCCAGGCGGCTCGCAGAACGCGGTTGAGCTCGGACGTCGAAGGACGGCGCTGGTAGGCGTTACGGAGGTCGTTCATGAGCGGAAAGAGCCTGCCCACACCCCGTCCCGTCAGCGCCGAGACGAAGACACGTGGCGCCGAGCGGGCGAACGCAAGCTCGCGATCCAGCGCGTCCTCGAGCGCGCGGGCGGCGTCGGCTCGCTCCTCGATGAGGTCCCACTTGTTGATCACCAACGCGATCGCCCGTCCCGCCTCCCACGCGTAGCCGGCGACGTGCGCGTCCTGGCGGGTGACCCCTTCCACCGCGTCGATCACCACGAGGCAGATCTGAGCACGCTCTAACGACTTGCGGGCCTGGACGACCGAGAGTACCTCCGGGCCGGTGTCGGTGCGGCCCTTGCGGCGGATACCCGCCGTGTCCACAAACCGAATGCGAGTCTGGTCGCGTTGGAGGACGACATCCACGGCGTCCCTGGTGGTGCCGGGGACCTCGCTGACCAGCACCCGCTCGTCACCCACCAGACGGTTGAGCAGCGAGCTCTTGCCGACGTTCGGGCGGCCTATGATGGTCACGCGCAGCTCGTCGGGGGCGGGCTCGACGGCCTCGTCCGGGCTCTCGTCGGCCGGACCAAGGTGCTCCTCGATCGCCTCCCATAGCTCGGCGATACCCATCCCGTGCTCGGCCGAGATCGCGATCGGGGTTCCGAGACCGAGACGGTAGAACTCCTCAGCTTGAAGCTCCACGCCGCGGCGGTCGGACTTGTTGACCGCGACAACTACCGGCACGTCACGCTTGCGAAGCACCTCCGCGATCTCGCGGTCCTCCGGGATCGGTCCGGCGTCGCCGTCGAGGAGGAAGAGGACGACGTCGGCGGTGTCGACGGCCGACATGGCCTGGGAGCGGATCAGGGGAATCCAGCGGTCCTCGTCGTCGAGCAGCAACCCGCCGGTGTCGACGACCGTGCACGTCCTGCCGCCCGGAATCCGGGCTTCGCCGATGATCCGGTCGCGGGTCACCCCGGGCAGGTCGTGGACCAGCGCCTTCCGGGACTTGGTCAGACGGTTGAACAGCGTCGACTTGCCGACGTTGGGCCGACCGACGATCACCATCACCGGTTGCGGGCTCACTCGGTACTTCCGACCTTCGGCGCCGGCGTCGGCAGACCCCAACGATTGGGGCCACTCGCCTCAACCACAGTTCGCCCTGTCACCGTCCAGGTCCCGTCGATCCGCCTCAGCTGGATGATGGCGTGCTGTACGGAAGCCGGGTTGCGACCCTTTTCTTGGCCTGTGTAGGGATCGAAACGGCCCACGTCCCACACTTCCATGGTCCGGACCGTGGCGTTGACCGTCCGAAAGACCGCCACGTCTTCGAACTCGACTCTCAGGAGCTTCGCGTCGACCCGGTCACCGGAGGACATCAGGGTCCTGAGGACCTTTCGAACGGCTGCGATTTCGTTGTCGCTTGCCCAGGTTTTGAGCGTGGTGGCATCGAGGCTCGAGTACGCGCCCGCCAAGGCCTCGAGGTAGCCCTTGACATGCTGCTCGATGGCCTGCCGTTGCTCGGGAGTCGGCGCGGTGTCTTCGCAGGCGACCGCGCCGAAGCCCAATCCGGCGAGGACCAGAGCGATGGCCGTGCGCTCCAAAATCCTCATCACCACTCCCTCCCGAGGCCGTCGCCACCTACGCCGCAACGACCCTGCTGTCATCTGCAGCATAGCACCGCAGCAGGGCCCGAAAGGTGACCCTGGTGATACCATGAGGCGGTCGGGCCTGGGGTCTCGAAGCCGCCCGATCGCGCACTCTGGAGGCGTGCTTCAGGTGTGACTGCCGGGCTCGCGGGGAGGTCAAGGTGACCGCATCGCCCCGAGTGCTGGTTGTGGGAGGCGTTGCGGCCGGAATGAGCGCCGCCAGCCAGGTACGACGCCGCCTCCCCTCCGCCGAAGTCGTCGTGTTCGAGCGTGGGCCCTACATTTCCTACGGCGCCTGCGGCATACCCTACAACATCGAGGACCTCGAACGGAGCATGGACGACCTTGTCGTCCTCACCGCGGAGCAGGCTCGAGCGGAGCGCGGCATCGATCTCCGGCTGCTCCACGAGGTGCGTGGGATCGACCTCGCACGGCAGCTCGTTACCGTGCACGATGCCGGGACCGATCGTGAAGCCCACGAGTCCTTCGATGCGCTGGTGCTTGCCATGGGCGCTCGCGCCGTTCGGCCGCCACTGCCGGGCGCCCAGCTGCCAGGCGTCTTCGTCCTGCGCGAGCTGACCGACGGAGAGAGGCTCAAGAGCGAGCTCGAGGGCCCCGTGCGCAAGGTCGCGATCGTCGGCGCGGGGTACATCGGCCTCGAGATGGCGCACGTTCTCACGGCACGGGGCCTCGAGGTCACGCTGCTCGAGAAGATGCCGCAGATCCTCCCAGGGTGGCACGTCGACACCGTCACGACCGTTCTCGAGACTCTCACCCGGCGGGGCGTCGACGTGCGCACCGGAGTCGCTGTCGCCGGGCTCGAAGCTGGAACCGACGGGCGGGTTGCCACGATTTCGACTGGCGACGGCCCGATCGCCTCCGACCTCGTGCTGCTCGCGGTCGGGGTTCGGCCGAACGTGAGCGTTGCCCTCGATGCCGGTCTCAAGGTCGGCGACACCGGCGCCCTCTGGGTCAATCAGTTTCAACAGACCTCCCACCCGCAGGTGTGGGCGGCGGGCGACTGCGCCGAGGCCTACCACCGCGTGCTGCGCCGCAACGCCTGGATTCCGCTCGGGACCACGGCGAACAAACAGGGCAGGATCGCCGGAGCCAACGCCTCCGGAGCCAACGAGCGGTTTCGGGGCATCGTCGGCACCGCCGGCTTCGTGACCTTCGACCTCGAGGTCGCCCGCTCCGGGCTCAGCCTGGAGCAGGCGCGCGCCGAAGGATTCGACGCGGTGACAGTGACCATCCGGCAGCGCTCCCGGGCGCACGCCTTCCCCGACGGGGCAACGGTCCAAGTTCACCTCGTGGCCGATCGCCCGACGGGGCTGCTGCTCGGGGGCGAGCTGGTCGGCCGCGAAGGCGCGGCCCTTCGGGTGAATGTCCTCGCGTCCGCCCTCGCGACCCACTTGACGGTCGCCGACCTCCAGGGTCTCGATCTGGTCTATGCCCCTCCGTTCGCCCCGGTCTGGGACCCTCTGCTCGTGGCCGCCAATCAGCTCGCGAAGAAGCTCGGGAGAAACGCATGAGCCGCACCGTCACGATCTCGTGCCCCCATTGCGAGGCCACCCTCACCGTTGACCTCGAGGCGGGCGTCGTTGTCCATCATGAGCGCCCCACAGCCCCACCCTCTGACCGGCCGGACTTCGAGACCCGCCTGCGCCAGCTCGAGGCCGACAAGCGCCGTGCCAGCGAGCGCATGAAGGAAGCGATGCGCAGCGAGAAGGACCGGGAGCGGCTGCTTGCGGACCGGTTCAAAACCCTGCTGGACAAGGCAAAGGACGAGGACGACGAAGGTCCCAAGATTCGGGACATCGATCTCGACTAGCCTGCAACTCGGGGCGAGCTTCTACTGCGGAACGCGCAGAGCGGCGATCTGCCGCGCGACCAGCGGCTCGCCCTCCTCAACGTAGCGAGGCTACGCCTTCGTCGGTCGAGCTCGTTGTTCGCGCAGCATCTCACCACCCTGCACGTCCCTCGTCACGAAGCTCGCCCCGAGCCGCAGGCTTCTGAACTGGAAGAGTTCGACGCGGCGGCACTCTCTTGATCCTGATAGCCCAAGAACAGACGTGCGTCCCGTGCCCTCGACCTCCTCCCCTTCTTACCTTTTCACGTTCTCACCTTCATACGTCTCACGTCTCGCCTCTTGCGTCTGGCGTCCCGTCAGCCGGGGGGCGGGTCCGGGGCTACGCTGTGGAACCGTGCGAGCGCTGTGCGGGCAGTCTCCAGCTCGCCTCGGGCGGCCAGTTCGACGGCGACCCGGCGCGCCTCACCGACCAGATCGTGGTCGCGGACGAGATCGGCGAAGCGGAAACCGGTCGGGCCCCATTGGCGGGTGCCGGCGAGCTCGCCGGGTCCGCGAAGGACGAGGTCCGCCTCGGCAAGCTCGAAGCCGTCGCGGGTGGTGCAAAAGATCTCGAGCCTCCGGCAGGCGTCGGCACCGGCCTCGGGGTGGATGAGCAGGATGCACCACGACGGGCGCGTTCCCCGCCCCACCCGACCCCGGAGCTGGTGAAGCTGGGACAGCCCGAAACGCTCGGCCGACTCGATGACGATGACACTCGCCTCCGGAACGTCCACCCCGACCTCGACGACGGTGGTCGCCAGAACCGCCTGGACCGCGCCCGACCGGAACCGGGCGAACACATCCTCCCGCTCAGCCCTCGCCATGCGGCCGTGGATTAACCCCAGGGCGATCCCGGGCAGCTCGACCTGGATCTGGGAGACCGCGTCCTGGATCGAGGCCGCCTCGACCCGGTCCGAAGCCTCGATCAGCGGATAGACGAGCAACGCGCGACCTCCCTCCGAAATCTCCCGGCGCACGAACGCGAGCACTCGGCTGCGGGCCGAGGCTGGCCTGAGCTCGGTGCGGACCGGGACCCTCCCGGGGGGAAGCTCGTCGAGGATGGACAAGTCGAGGTCGCCATAGAGCGTGAGCGCGAGGGAGCGCGGGATCGGGGTCGCCGTCATCACGAGCAGGTGCGGAGCGGCTCCCTTGGACAGGAGAGCCTGTCGCTGGGCTGCGCCGAAGCGGTGCTGCTCGTCGACGATGACGAGGCCGAGGCGTGCAAAGCCCACCGTCTCCTGGAGTAGGGCGTGGGTCCCTACGACGAGGGCGACCTCGCCGCGCTCCAGGGCGACCCTCGTGGCGCGTGCCTCTCGAGGCGCCACGCCGGCCGTAAGCAGCACCGGCCTCAGCGGCGTCAGCGCAAACAGTGACTCCAGGGTCCGCCGGTGCTGCTCGGCGAGGATCTCCGTCGGCGCCATCAGTGCGGCCTGGTACCCGCTCCGGGCGGCCACCATCATAGCCAGTGCAGCAACCACGGTTTTGCCCGAACCGACGTCACCCTGGAGAAGCCGTGCCATGGGGTGCGGCCCGAGCATGTCGTTGGCGATCTCGCGCACGACGCGACGTTGCGCCTTCGTCAGGCGGAACGGCAACATCTCTGCCGCGAGCTGTCTGAGGTCGTCGTCCACCGTACAGCACGGCCCTCCGAGCCCGCGCCGCCGCCCGCGCTCGCGTTCGACGGCGAGAGCAAACGCCAGCAGCTCGTCGAAGACAAGGCGG
>CAVSIS010000052.1:0-16054 GCA_963727925.1 uncultured Acidobacteriota bacterium
ACCACCCTGAGCGCGGATTGAGAAGTCGAGGAGCGAATCTCGTCGTCGGGACGGTTTCAGTACAGAGTTGCGGATCATCAGCGGTTACCATATATTGAGATCAGGTTTCAATCCAAAACCATCGGTGTGGGCGTCACCGCGCCGTGGAGGAGAGTGAACGATGGAGACCGCTCTGCAGAACGAGGGATTCGTCCGCTGTTGGAATGAGATTCTGACGCCCAAGTGGGTTCGTTTTCGGCACCTGCTGTCGGGCAACGGCGAGGAGCACAGCAGCGTGGCCTTCGCGCGGGGGATCTTTGAGGTCCGTCCGGGCGAGCACGTGCTGGACATCGGCTGCGGCTTCGGAGAGACCTGTCTGGACATGAGCCGGATGGTGACCTCGAGCGGCAGTGTGCTCGGGGTCGACTGTACCCAGGCTTTCGTCGATGTAGCCGAACGCGAGAGAATCGAAGCGGGCGCAGAGAACGTGCACTACGAGCTCGCCGACGCCCAGGTCCATCCCTTCCCCGAAGAGCGCTTCGATGTGGCTTTCTCACGCTTCGGCGTAATGTTCTTCGAGTCGGCGGTGTCGGCCATGCGCCAGGCCCACCGCGCGCTCAGGCCTGGCGGACGACTCTACCTGGTCGTGTGGCGCAGCCTGGCCGACAACCCCGCGTGGAGGGTGGCCAAGGAGGTTGCCCTCAGCTATCTCCCTCCCCCAGGCGACGGCGCCACAACCTGTGGACCGGGCCCGTTCTCGATGGCCAGCGAAGAGACCGACCGGCTGATGCTGCAGGCAGCGGGCTTCTCGCAGGTGGACCGCTTCGAGCGCATAGACGTCGACATGTGCGTCGGGCGGGACATCGAGGAGGCCATCGACTATCAGATCCTGGTCGGTCCCTCGGGCGAGATCATCCGCGAGGCGGGTTCCGAGGGTCAGGCTCGGCTTCCCGAGATCCGGCGCGACCTGGAGGTCATCTTCCGAGAGTACCTGCGCACCGACGGGGTCTATATGCCGTCCAGCTCGTGGGCCATCGCCGCCACCAAGACCTGAGCCGGTGTGGCCTGCTCCGTCCGGAGTGCCACAATGCAACGGTGGACCGCGGCCAGACCCGCAAGACCGTCCGATCGTCGCCGGCGACGGCGCGACTGGTCCTGGCCATCGGGAGGCTGTGCGCGGGCCTGCCCTTTGCGTGGACGCGACGGCTGGGGCGAATGGCCGGGGGCGCCCTGGCGAGCATGCCGAACTCGCTACGAGCCATAGCCGACCTCAACCTCAGGCTCTGCTTCCCCGAGCTCGCGGAGGTGGATCGGCGGCGCTTGGTCCGTCGCGTACTCGCCGAGAACGGCGCCACCGTTCTCGAGATGCTCTCGATCTGGCGGTGGCCGGCGGAAAGGCTCCGACGGCTCGAGCGCGAGGTCGAGGGAATGGACCTCTTCGAGCGGGCAATGTCCCGCGGCCGAGGCACCCTGCTCCTGGCACCGCACCTCGGCAACTGGGAGTTCCTCAACGCGTTCATCATGCGGCATTCCCCGGGCGTCGGACTCTATCGGCTGCCCCGCATTGCCGAGCTCGACGACTTCATCCGCCGCGCCAGAGAACGCACCGGCTGCATCATGGTGCCGGCGACACCTGCCGGCATGCGGCCGCTCCTCAAGGCGCTACGCCTCAACCACGTCGTGTGGATCATGCCTGACCAGGAGCCGCTGCGGGCACACGGCGTGTTCGCTCCGTTTTTCGGCGTGCCGGCGCTGACCGTGACCCTGGTGTCGAAGATCCTCAAGCGCACCGGCTGCGAGGCGCTGTTCGTCACGGCGGAACGCTGCTCCCAGGGAGGCTTCCGGATTCGCTTCGAGGAGCCTCCGGAGGGCCTCGCCGACCCCGACGAGGGGCAGGCCGCCGCCAGCCTCAACCGCGGCGTCGAGAGGTGCGTGCGCCGCTGCCCCGAGCAGTACCTGTGGACCTACAAGCGGTTCCTGTCGGCACCGCCGGGCGAGCCCACGCCCTACCGCGCCATCTGGAGCAAACGCCGTCTGCGCCGCAACCCGTGGCCACCCGCGACGGCCCCCTGACCGTAGCCTGCAACCGGGGGCTGGTTCGCTGTTCAGGCGGCTCGACTGTCTGATGGTGGGAACACCCCTGTCCCCAACCGGGGGCTCACACCACACCTCCGGCACGTATCGAGGCCTTCTGCCGGCGGCGGTACTCGAGCGGGGTGACGCCCGCCACCGCCTTGAACTGACGGGTGAAGGCGCTCTGGTCGCAGTAGCCGCATGCGGCGGAGACCTCGACGATTGCGGCGTCGCCGCTCGAGAGCAGGCGTCGAGCGGCGTCGATGCGCGTCTTGATGACGAGCTGCGCCGGGCTGAGACCGAACAGCGCCTTGATGCGGCGGCCGAGTTGGTACTCGGAGAGATGCGCGAGGGCAGCGAGCTCCTCGACCTTGAGCGGCCGGTCGTAGGCCTCTCGGATGTGGCGCACGACCTCGGCGAGCTCGGCGAGCGACTCGGCACCGGCCGCAGGTGTATGGACGTCGCGCGAGGTGCCGGCGAGGCCAACGACGGCACCGCGCTCATCGCGCAGCGGCAGCTTCGACGTGATGCACCACCCCTCGGCGCCGTCGGGGTAGAGGTGGAGCTCGAGCTCGTCGTCGAGCGGCCGGCCGCCGGTGATCACCGCCTGGTCCTGTGCCAGAAAACGGCGGCCGAGCGGCGCCGGGAACAGCTCGGCGGCGGTGCGACCGAGCGCATGCTCGGGTGACCCAAGGCCGAGGCGGCGGGCCAGCGTCTCGTTGACCGCAACGTACCGGCCGCCGAGGTCCTTGACGAAGAACACCACGTCCGGGAGCCGATCCATCAGCTCGACAATCGCCTCGGTGGCGGCGCGGATCAGATCGGAGGCCGTCGTCACGCTGGTCGTCTCGGCGCGCCCCGGCCGTGTGCGGAAACCCGAGCGGCGCCTCCTACATCGTACAAGACGGCCGCGCCGCGAGGGCCTACCTTTGCGTTGAGAGTTGCAGCGATGTCCTCGGCGGATCTGACAGGGATGGTGTTCAACGTCCAGCGCGCCTCGTTCCACGACGGGCCGGGCGTGCGGTCGACGGTATTCCTCAAGGGGTGCCCGCTCTCCTGCCCGTGGTGCCACAACCCCGAGGGGATCGCCCCGTGGCCCGAGGTCGTCGTCAATTCCGAGCGCTGCATCGCGTGTGGGAGCTGCACTGAGGCATGCCCGCGCGACGGCGCGCCGCTCGCCGCCGGGGCGCCGCTGGGCGGCGACCACTGCGCCTCATGTGGTGCCTGCGCCGAAGCCTGCCCGACCGCGGCGCGCCAGATCGCCGGCCGAGCCTGGTCGGTCGCCGAGGTCATGGACGAGGTCGAGCGCGACCGCGCCGTCTACGAGACCTCGGGCGGCGGCGTGACGTTCTCGGGCGGTGAGCCGCTGGCTCAGGGCGAGTTCCTGCTCGCCTGCCTCGACGCCTGCCGACGGGCCGGACTGCGTACCGCCGTCGACACCTGCGGGTTGGCGCCGCGCGAGCTGGTGATGGCGGTGGCCGCGCGTTGCGACCTGCTGCTGTGGGACGTCAAGCACACCGACGAGACGCGCCACCGTGAGCTCGTCGGCGCTCCGCTGCCGCCGATCTTGGCCAACCTCGCCGCGGTCGCGGCGACGGGGGTCCCGATCTGGCTTCGGGTGCCGGTGATCCCGGGGTTGAACGATGACGACGAGAACCTGGATGCGCTGGCGCGGCTCGCCGCCCTCACGCCCAACGTGCAGCGCGTCAGCATGCTGCCATACCACCGCACCGGCACCGGCAAGCTTGCCCGCCTCGGCCGCGGCGACGACACCACTGAAATTGTTGCGCCGACCCAGGCACGCATGGAGGCGCTGGCCGCGCGGCTGGCGCTGACAGGAATCGAGACGAGAATCGGAGGATGAGGTGAACGATCGCACGGAACGGCTCCGACAGGCCAGCCTCGACGCTGTACCGACCATCTCGGAGGAGCGCGCCGTTCTGCTCACCGAGTTCTACCAGGCCAACCTGGGCCGTTTCTCGGTGCCGGTGATGCGCGCGAGGGCGTTCCTTGATCTCTGCGAACGCAAGACGATCTGGATCGGCGATGACGAGCTGATCGTCGGCGAGCGCGGCCCGCAGCCGAAGGCGGTGTCGACCTATCCCGAGCTGACCTGCCACTCGCTCGAGGACCTCAGGATCCTCGATTCGCGGCCGCTCACCTGGTACCGGGTGCCGCCCGAGTGCCTGGAGGCCTACGAGCGCGTGGTGATCCCGTACTGGCGCGGCCGCTCGCTGCGCGATCGCATGATGCCGCTGCTCGGAGAGGACTGGCACGCCGCCTACGACGCCGGCGTCTTCACCGAGTTCATGGAGCAGCGCGCCCCCGGTCACACGGTGCTCGACGACAAGATCTACGGCAAGGGAATGGTCGGCTTCAAGCAGGACATCGCCCGTTCGCTCGAGGCGCTCGACGAGGCAAGCGATCCCGTAGCGCTCGACAGGCGCGAGCAGCTCGTCGCGATGGCCATCACCTGCGACGCGCTGATCGTGTTCGCTGAGCGGCACGCGGCATTCGCCGAGCGGCTCGCCGGCGAGGCAACCGACCCGACCCGGCGCGCCGAGCTCGAGCGCATCGCCGCGGTGTGTCGCCGCGTCCCGGCGCACCCTCCGCGCGACCTGCACGAGGCGCTGCAGCACTACTGGTTCTGCCACCTCGGCGTGATCACCGAGCTCAACGGGTGGGACTCGTTCTGCCCCGGCCACCTCGACCAGCACCTGCTGCCGTTCTACCGTCAGGGGATCGCCTCAGGCACCCTCGACGAGCCGGGAGCCCGCGGGCTCCTCGAGTGCTTCTTCGTCAAGTTCAACAACCACCCGGCGCCGCCCAAGGTCGGCGTGACCGCGGCGGAGAGCGGCACCTGGACCGACTTCGCCAACATCAACCTCGGCGGCCTGCTCGCCGACGGCGCCGACGGTGCGAACGAGGTCACCCACCTGCTGCTCGACGTCATCGACGAAATGCACCTGCTCCAGCCCTCCTCCAACGTGCAGGTGTCGCGCAAGACGCCGGACGCGGTGCTGGCACACGCTCTGCGGGTCATCAGGAAAGGATACGGGTTCCCGTCACTGTTCAACGCCGACGCGGTCGTCTCGGAGCAGCTCCGCCAGGGCAAGAGCCCGGAGGACGCGCGCGCCGGCGGATGCTCGGGGTGCGTCGAGGTCGGTGCGTTCGGGAAGGAAGCGTACATCCTCACCGGCTACTTCAACCTGGTGAAGGTGCTCGAGCTGGCGCTTTCCGACGGCGTCGACCCGCGCTCCGGGGTCCGTCTCGGCCCCGCGACCGGCGATGCTGGCGGCTTCGCCTCGTTCGACGAGCTCTTCGCCGCCTACCAGGCGCAGCTCGAGCATCTGCTCGACGTCAAGATCCGCGGCAACCTGATCATCGGCCGGCTCTACGCCACCGAGATGCCGGCGCCGTTCCTGTCCGTGCTCACCGACGACTGCATCGCCCGCGGCGTCGACTACAACGCGGGCGGCGCACGCTACAACAACACCTTCATCCAGGCGGTCGGGATCGGCACCATCACCGACGCCCTGGCGGCGATCGAGCGGCACGTATTCGACGACGGGGCGATGGCGCTTGGTGAGCTGACCGCGGCGCTCGCCGCGGACTTCACGGACCACGACGCGCTCCGTGCCCGCCTCATCCATCGCATGCCGAAGTACGGCAACGACGACGATCGCGCCGACGACCACATGCGCCGTGTCTTCGACCTCGCGTTTCGCCTCATCGACGGCCGCCCCGACGCCCGCGGTGGGGTGCACCGGCTCGAGATGCTGCCCACGACCTGCCACGTCTACTTCGGTGCGGTGTGCGGCGCGACCGCGGACGGACGCCGCGCCGGCGTGCCGTTGTCGGAGGGGATCTCGCCGGTCCAGGGCGCCGACCGCCGCGGTCCCACCGCCGTGCTCGCCTCTGCCGCCAAGATGGACCACATCAAGACCGGCGGCACGCTCCTCAACATGAAGCTCTCGCCCGACCTGATCGCCGGCGACGAGGGGGTCGAACGCCTCGCCCACCTGGTGCGGACCTACTTCAAGGCGGACGGCCACCACGTGCAGTTCAACGTCGTCACCGCCGACACGCTGCGCGCAGCGCAGGCCGACCCCGACGCGCACCGAGGCCTGATCGTGCGCGTCGCCGGCTACTCCGACTACTTCTGCGACCTCTCCCCGGCCCTCCAGGAGGAGATCATCGCGCGGACGGAGCACGGCGAGATCTGAAGCATCGCCGGGATTCTCAGCCTGTTGAAGAAGTGCGACACTCCCCGGAACGAACAGGAGGGCGCGATGGGCGATCGCGGTGGGCTCCGGATCAACCCGAACATCCGCCGGCTGGTGTGCTCGATGAGCGGGCGGGAGGTCGACAGCCACGGTTTCGAGCGACCGATCGGGCTGTGCTCGTGCTGCCCGCCGCCAGGCAGGCCGGTCGTCGTCGAGTACCACCTCGACCGGATCGAGCTGCCCGCGCCGCGACGAGACGCCGGCATGTGGTCGTACGCCGACCTGCTTCCGGTGGTCGGGACGGTGGCGTCCTTCGCCGTGGACGTCGGGCTCACGCCGACCATCGAGCTCGAGGACTGGAGCGGTAATCTCGGCGTCAGGGTCTTCGTCAAGAACGAGGGCGGCAACCCGTCCGGGAGCTTCAAGGACCGCGGTCTGGCGGTCGGCGTCGCCCTCGGCCGCGCCTGCGGCGCCGAGCGCTTCTGCCTGCCGACCCAGGGCAACGCCGGGGTCGCCGCGAGCCTCTTCTCGGCCCGCCTCGGCCTCCCCGGCTGTCTGGTCTACATGCCCGAGGGTTACGAAGACGGAATCTACCACCGGGAGGCCACGTTCTTCGGCGCCGAGGTGCGGTTTTCCGGGCGCAACATCGCCGCCGCAGGGCGCGCGATGCGGGAGGACGTCGCGGCCGAGCTGGCGTCGGGGGCCTACGTCGACATGTCGACCTTCTACGAGCCGGGCCGGCTCGAGGGCAAGAAGACCATGGGTCTGGAGATCTTCGAGCACTTCGGCGCCGATGGGCTGCCCGACTGGATCCTCTACCCCACCGGCGGCGGCACCGGCCTGGTCGGTATCTGGAAAGCCTTCATGGAGCTGGCGGCGATGGGGCACCTCGACCCGACAAAACACCGCCTGCCGCGTATGGTGTCGGTCCAGTCCACCAACTGCGCCCCGGTCGTGCGCTCGTTCGAGCGGGGCCTCGACCAGGTCGAGCCGGTCGAGTCGAAGGGCACCATCGCCGAGGGCCTCGACGTGCCGGGGGCGATCATGGGCCACGGCATCCTCGGTACCCTCCGCGAGTCGGGCGGCACCGCGGTGGCGGTTAGCGAGGAGCAGATCGCCGCCGGATTCCGGAAGCTCGGGCTCGCCGGCGTCACCGCCGGGTTCGAGAGCGCGGCCGTCGTCGCCGCCCTCGACCGCCTGCTCGCCGACGGCACCATCGCGCCCGGCGACCGCGTGCTGCTGCTGCTCACTTCGACCCACCTCGTACCTTTGGGCCAGCGCCGGGTTCCGAGATAACGAGGCGCTTCACGACTTGACCGCGGGCCGGCGGGTCCCCCGCTTTCGGGTCCTCACGAGGCGGTCCACCAGGGATTGCCCCCCCGGCCACCGTCACAGACGCTGTGCGATCAGCTTCGCCAGCCGGTTGCCTTTCTCGCGCCCGTCCGGCACGGGACGCCGGTCGATCTCGACGCCAGCCTTCCCCGTCGACATCCGCCCGGCGGTGCGCGAAGCTGTTTGACAACGCAAATCGAGGGGGCGTATATGACAGTAATACGGCGTCTCGTTCGCCAGACTTCCGTGGTGGGAGCGCTGGCGGACGCCGGCTGGCAAAGGAGAGCCGAGCATGCGAAAAGCACTGGGCGTCCTGGTGGCAGCGATGATCTCCACCGCTCCGGCCTGGGCCGGAGTCACCTACAGTATCGCAATCAAGAACCAAGGGGGCTCGGATCAGGGGCCCGGCAACTCGCTTGCCCAAGTGTCGGCGGACGGCGGCCAGGCGAAGATGGTGTGGCAGCAGACCAACAACCCCATGTTCACCAAGGGCAGCTACATGCTCGTCAACGAGAAGGGTGAGATGACCTTCGTCGACCCGACGAAGAGGACCTACTCGAAGTTCGACTTCGCGGCCATGATGGAAAACGTAGAGCAGATGATGGGTGCGGCCGCCCAGCTGGGCTTCAAGATGGAGGTCGAGAACCCCAAGATCGAGAAGGTCCTCGAGGAGCCGGGCGGCGAGATCCTCGGCTACCCCACCACCCACTATCGCTGGCACACGACCTACACCATGGTTTTCCGCATGATCAAGCCGATGCCGGACCGGAAGACGCCCGCGGACATCATGGAGGACACCTGGACGACGACCGCGTTCCAGGTCCCTTCCGCAACCACCAACGCTCTGACGTCGATGGCGAGCGGGCCGATGATGGGCGAGCTGCGCAAGATCGTGGATCTCGCGAAAGCCAAGATGACCGGCTTCCCGCTCAAGACCGTGACGGTGACCAAGGGCGCCCACGGTCGGGACAACCGCACGATCATCGAGGTCAGCGACCTCAAGAAGGCCGACATCCCTGCGTCGACCTTCGCGATCCCGGCGGACTACACCGAGGTCGACATGATGCAGCCGCAGCACGGCCCGGCGATGCCGAACCTCAACGGGCAGTAAGGCTCCGGGGCTCGGCCCCGAGGGGAGAGGCCTGAGCATGCGGCATCCACGCGTGTTGATGTCCGGTCTTATCGCGCTGCTCGTCCCGCTGCTTGGAAGCTCCGGCGCGTCCGCGGGCGGGGCGCTCGACACCCTGCTCGCCGAGGGGTCACTCGCGAAGACCCGCAACCCGGTTCCCGCCAGCTTCGTGCTCAACGAGGGCGGCGATCACCTCAGCGCCGCTCAGCGCACCGCCGCGCTCGAGCAGCTCCACGCCGCCCTCAAGGTCCAGACCAACGTGATGCGGATGATGACCGAGGGCGCGACGGAGATGATGAGCTCTGACTCGGTGCAACAGCAGACCGAATACGCCAAGAAGCACAGTGGTACCGGTTCGGTCCTCAAGAGCCTGCTCGGGGTCAACCAGGCGCCGCCGCCGGTGCCTGGCCAGCAGATGCAGCAGGAGATGAAGCAGGCCATGGTGGACCCCTGGGTACGCGGGATCGAGGCCGCTCGTGCGCTCGAGGAGGCTGGCGATGCCCAGGGCGCCGCCACTTTCTACGTCAACTGCCTGCAAATGCTTGAAGCCGATTGGGTCCCGTCGGCGTGCATGGACGGAATCCTCGATCTCGGCGCACGCCGCGCGCGCCTCGTGCTCAACTGGATGGTCGACAACGCGGAAACGGTGTCGATCACGGGTGGCGGCGGCTTCGCACCGCCACCGCAGTCGAAGCATGGGACCGCCCCTCCCGACCGGGGCGCGCTCCAGCTTCGCCTCGCCGCACTCGAAGGTCTCGGCGCTCTGGAGGGCGGCGGGCAGCTCGCGGCCGACACCCGAGACCAGACCTTCTCGAAGCTCCTCGCCTACTCCAGCGGGAAAGAGAACGAACCGTACTTTCGGGGCGCGGCCCTGGGTCTCGGGCGCTCTCGCGATCCGCGCGCGGTGGATGTCCTGCGCCGCCTCGCGAAGGACTCACGTCCCGACGTGCGTGAGGCCGCATGGCGCGGTCTCGTGGTCGCCTTCCACGATCAGGCGGCGATCAAGGCGCTGAGAACGCAGCTCGGGAACCGCGACCTCGAAGCGCAGCTCGGCGCGGCCCAGGCCCTGTTCGAGATCGGCGACGACGCCGCGCTGAAGTGGGCGGTGGACACCATCGGGCATCACCGGACGTCCGACGCGAAGCAGCTTGACATCCGACCGCAGGTCGTCCGCCAGCTGGTCGAGCTGGGCGGCCCAAGCGCGCGTCAAACGCTCGAGCAGGCGCTCGCCGCCGGCACCGGCAACGACTGGCTCGAGGCGTGGGTCCGGGTTGGCCTGCTCGAGCTGGGCGACACGTCGCAGATGGCCCAGGTCGAATCGGCGCTCGCCAAGGAAGACTGGGCGCTCGACCCCCGGGGGTTCCTGTCGATCTGGCGGGCGATCAAACCCCTGCTGATGGCCGCGGCACAGACCGTGATCTCGGGCGGCGTTGCAGCGCCAAGCGCGTTTCACCAGGCCCAGCAGGCGGTGCAGCTGATCGGCAACTTCGCCACTGGCGAACGCGGCCGCTATCTCGCCAACGCCGACCAGCGCAAAGCTGCGGTCGCGCGCCTCCGCTGGCAGACCGCGGACGCCCTCGCCGTTGCCCACCCCCCGGGGGCGACGAAGATTTTGGTCCGTCTGCTCGAGGACCCGACGCCGGCGGTACGGCTCTCCGCGGCCCACGCGCTGGCGTGCCTCGACGAGCCGGACGCGATGGACGGCGTGGTGACCGCCTTTGGGCGCGAGTACGGCGAAGAGGGTGGGATCTCACGCACGGCGGAGGTGCGCGGTGCTCTCCTGCGGGCGGCCCTGATCCGCTTCCCACAGGATCCCCGTGCCCGGAAACTCCTCGACGACGCCGTAAATGACCCCGACCCGGGTGTGCGTTTCATCGCGCTCGCGAGCCTGCAGCCTGCAGCCTGAAGGTTCGCGCTCGGCTCCTTGCCAGGGACCGGTGAGGCACAACTCTCCGCGCCAATTGCCGTATCTCTCCGGTACGAGGAAGATCGAGCCATGAACGCCTCCCACGCCGCGCTCGTGCCCGCACTGTTGGCGGCTGCCCTGGTCACGGTGCCCGCTGGCGCCGACCCGCCGCAAACGTCGTCAAAGATGCCCCTTCCCGCCCAGACCCGCCAGACGGTGCCCGCAGAGCGACCCGACGACCCGGAGATGGTGCGGCCCGCGCCATTGGTGCTGGCCCCGACGACGGCGACCGTGGTCACCCGCAACGGCTTCACCAGCGTGCAGGTCAATGTCGATGCCGCCGGTGCCAACATTCCCGGCGACGCCGCCAACGAGCCCTCGCTCGCGATCGACCCCACCGCACCGAATCGGATCGTCGTCGGTTGGCGTCAGTTCGACACCATCCTCTCCAACTTCCGCGAAGCGGGGTTCGCCTACTCACACGACGGCGGTCGCAGCTGGACCTTTCCCGGCGTGCTCGAGGACGGCGTCTTCCGCAGCGACCCGGTGCTCGAGTCCGACGCCGCCGGGCGCATGTACTACAACAGCCTCGCGGACCCGGGTGACGCCATCCTCACCGACTTCTTCACCTCAGACGACGCCGGCAGGTCGTGGTCCGAGCCGATGGCTTCCTTCGGTGGCGACAAGGCATGGTTCACGATCGATCGCGCCCGCGCCGCCGCCAGTGGCTACATCTACGAGGTCTGGAGCCCTGAGGAGAACCTCTGGGGCGATCGCGTGGTGACCCGCTCGACCGACGGCGGCGCGAGCTTCGAGTATCCGTTCGCAATCAGACCGGTGCCGACCTGGGGCAGCATGGCGGTCGGACCCGAGGGCGAGCTCTACATCGTCGGGAACGCCTCGCTCGACCTCCAGCGGATCGTCCTCCAGCGCTCCTTCGACGCCCTCGACCCGGAGGTCGCGACACCGACCTTCGAGTGGTTCAGGATCCCTCTCGGAGGCCTCCAGCTGTCGGGCGGCGGCTCGAATGCAACACCCAACCCCCTGGGCATCATCGGCCAGATTTGGATCGCCGTCGACCTCAGCGACGGGCCCCGCCGCGGGACCCTCTACGTCGTCGCCTCGGTCGACCCGCCGGGACCCGACCCGTGCGACGTCCACTTCGTCCGCTCGACCGACCGCGGTGAGACGTGGTCGACACCGCTCCGGATCCACGACGACGACGACAACCTGTGGCAGTGGTTCGCGACCATGTCGGCGGCGCCCGACGGCCGCATCGACGTGGTCTGGATCGAGAACCTCGTCCAAAACGACACGGCGTTCGGTGAGCTCAAGTTCTCGCAGTCGTTCGACGGCGGCGACAGCTGGAGCGAGCCGGTGGCGGTCACGCCGGGTTTCAACAGCCATCTCGGCTGGCCACGCCAGCAGAAGATGGGCGACTACTTCCACATGCGGTCCGACCTGGTCGGCGCCGACCTGATCTACGCCGCGACATTCAATGGCGAGCAGGACGTGTACTACCTGCGCCTCGGCGACCGCGACTGCAACCGCAACGGCGTCGGCGACGCCGCCGACCTCGCCGCGGGGACCCTCGGTGACTGCGACCGCAACACCATCCCGGACGCTTGCGAGCTCGCTGCCCGGCCCGAGCTCGACAGGAACCGCGACGGCATCCTCGACAGTTGCCAGACGCCGCGCCGCAGCCAGGGGCGGGTGGCCGGAACCGGACCCCGGTAGTCGTTGTCAACGTCGGGCAGGCTGTCGACCCCTTCAGGGCACCAAAGATGCGACCGGTAGCTGGCGGTCGGCGGCAGCGATACGCGCCTGGTACGCGGCCGCGTGTTCCCGCACCGCGCCCTCGTCCACGGTGAGGACGCGGCCCGCCACCATGACGACCTGGCCCTCGATGATGACCGTGTCGACGTCACTCGCCTTGGTCGAGTAGACAAGCAGCGAGTAGGGGTCGTAGTTGGGGATCTGGTGGAGGGCGTCGGTGCGCACCAGGATCAGGTCGGCGCGCTTGCCCACCTCGAGTGACCCGATGCTGTCCGCCATTCCAATCGCCCGCGCACCCAGTCGCGTCGCCATCGCGAGGGCGGTCCGCGCATCAAGCACCGTGGGGTCGCCGGAGGTCAGCTTGTGCAGTTTGGCCGCCGTGTCGATCTCCTCCCACAGCGAGAGGTCGTTGTTGGAGGCGGACCCGTCGGTGCCGAGCCCGACCGCGACGCCCGCCGCCAGCATCGCGGGCACCGGCGCCACGCCCGCCGCTCCCTTCATGTTCGACTGCGGACAGTGCGCGACTCCGACCTTGCGCGCGGCGAGGATGGCAATCTCCTCGGGCGTGGGGAAGATCATGTGGGCGGTGACGACGCGATCATCGAGGATGCCGAGCCCGTCGGCATAGGCCACCGAGCCCTTGCCCTCCCGCTTGCGGATCATCTCGATCTCGCTCCGGTCCTCGGCCAGGTGCATCAGCATCGGAGCACCGTGCTTCACGGCGAGCGCGTGGGCCGCCTTCAGGTGCTCCGCCGAAACCGTGTAGACCGCGTGCGGCGCCACCGCCGGCGTGATCAGAGGGTGGCCCCGCCAACGCTCGAGGAACCGCTCCGTGTACGCGATCCCTTCCTGCCAGGTCGCGTTGTCCGGGGCGGGGAAGTCGACCAGCGTCTCCCCCACAATCGCCCGCATGCCGCAGCGCGCCGCCTCCTCGGCAATGACGTCCTCGTAGTAGTACATGTCGACGAACGTGGTCACGCCGCCCGAGAGCAGCTCCAGGCAGGCCAACCTGGTCCCCCAGCGGACGAACTCCTCGTCGACGAACTGCGCCTCGGCGGGGAAGATGTGGTTGTTGAGCCAGTCCATCAGCTTCATGTCGTCGGCGAGGCCGCGGAACAAGGTCATCGGCACGTGGGTGTGGGCGTTGATCAGGCCCGGCATGACGATCCGCCCTGCCGCGTCGAGGCTCCGCGCGCCGGGGTAGCGGCCCGCGAGCTGGGCCGCCGGACCCACCGCCTCGATGCGACCGCCGCGGATCGCAACGGCCCCGTTCGGAATCACCGTACCCGCCTCGTTCATGGTGACCACCAGACCGCCGCTGACGAGCCAGACGTCCTGTGCTTCGGCCGGCAGGACAAGCACCCAGGCCGCGAAAGCGAGAGTGAGGAGTTGGACGAGAATGCGCGGTGGTGCCATCGGTGCCTCCCTTACGATGTCCGTGCAGGCATGATACCGGGAGCGCCACCCTGCTCTGCAGACTTCGCGGTGTCACAAGACGACCGTGAACCGCTCCGGGACTCGCAAGGCCGTTCGATCGTCGCCGGGGACGGCGCGCCTGGTCCTGGCCATCGGAAGGTTGTGCGCAAGCCTGCCCTTCGCGTGGACGCGTCGGTTGGGGCGAATGGCAGGCGGCGCCCTGGCGAAGGTGCCGAACCCGCTGCCCGCGGTGGCCGACCTCAACCTCAGGCTCTGCTTTCCCGAGCTCACGGAGGAGGATCGGCGACGTCTCGTCCGGCGGGTACTCGCCGAGAACGGCGCCACTGTCCTCGAGATGTCGTCGATCTGGCGCTGGCCGGCCGACAAACTCAGACGGCTCGAAAACGGGGTCGAGGGTTTGGACCTACAAACGATTCATGTCGGCGCCGCCCGGCGAGCCCACGCCGTACCGCGCGATATGGAGTAGATGCCGCCTCCGCCGCAACCCGTGGCCACCTCAGTCACGAAGTCTGAACAGGCGCACCATGGGTGTGCCCTCAGCCGGGAAGACCCTGACGAGCTCATAGCGGGAGAGCAGCAGGTCCCTCAACTCCGGATAGCGTTCAGGAGGGTAATCCTGGCACAGAGAAGAACCGTGGGTATCGATGATGACCTTCGGAGCGTGTCGTTCGACCTCGGCGAGGAAGATCTGCCAGCTTCCGGGGACGATCACGTCCCTGGTGACACCCTGACTCGGCCAGGGAATGAGCCCGGACAATGGGGTGAAGAACAGATACCGAGAAGCGGGGCGACGCTCGCTCAGCGTGTAGATCTCGGCCTGAAAGCCCCAAACGAAGACCGCATCATCGGGCTCGGTTTGCTCTCGCACGTATCGAATCGCGTCGGCAATCGCCTGGTTGCGCAGCGGAGGCTCCCAGAAGAGCATCGGCGGGTCTCGATGATCATAGGAAGGAAGAAAGATGATCCGGTCGCTCGCGAGCACGACAGCACCCAGCAGCAGGAGCCACGACACGAACTTGGCTCGTCCCTGGGGCATGCGGACGGTCGTCAACCTCGCCAACGCGGTCAAGAGAACGGCGGCAAGGGCGCAGGCCGGAGGCAGGGCCTGGAAGCAGTAGTGGGAGAAGTAACGTCCGGACATGCTGGCGGCGACGACTCCGAGCACGAACCAGAGCAACAGCATCAGCTCGACCTGATGGTGCCACGCCAGGCGACTCAGGTGGTGCCGCCCCCGGCGGTACAGTTGGGCGAGCCGCAGCAGTGCCCAGCAGCTGACCATCAGGCAGAGCATCGGAAAGAAGAGGCAGAACGGGTTGCGCCACGGCAACAGCAGGCGCTGCAGTCGCGTTGCCAGCGGTATGGCCGGTACGTAGACCTCGGTGTTGTACTGCCAGAACCAGTACCAGAAGTCATTCCAGACACCGCTGAGCCAGAAGAGCAGCAGAACCGACCCGACGACCAGGAAAAATCCGCCGGCCAGAGCCGCCGCGAGAACCCCCGTGCGAGGCGACCTCGCCGCGACGTCTGTCGATCCGGGGAAGAAAGTGCCATGAGCTACGACAAATATGCCCGCTGCTGCCAAGTCGAGCAACGCTGGCTGCTTGGTCACAAAGGCACAACCAAACAGCATCCCCGCTACCAGCAGCAACCACCATCGGCCGGACTGCAGCCCGGCCAGCACCAAGCAGAACGCCGGCACGGTACAGAGCAACAGGATCCACTCGGTGTGGAAGGCGAACGAGTCGATCGGCAGACCGCCGACACTGGCCACGCAGAAGAGAACGGCGCCGATCCAGGCGGTGGTGGAGTCTCGCGCCACCCAACCGCATCAGCACCCGGGTGCCGGCGGCGAGGACCACGATGACCACCATCAAGGTGATGTGCAGTGCCTGAAATCGGGAAGCACCCTGAACCGGCAGCAGCTTGAACAACGCCGCGTACAGGTAGTACGTGACGGGTCCTCGATGATCGACCCCGTCCCGATACGGAATACCGCCGTCGAGGATGACTCCAGCCATTGCCGCACAGACGCCCTCGTCGAGGTTCCAGACCGGTACGTCGAGGGCGGGGATCCGGGTGGCACCGACGATCACGAGGATCAGCAGGAGCCACAGCGGAGTGCTCCACGATGCGGCCAGCCGCCTCATCCAGGCAGCATAGCGTCGCCGGAGCGCGCTGGCGGACTCTCCCCCTCCC
>CAVSIS010000053.1:0-126716 GCA_963727925.1 uncultured Acidobacteriota bacterium
CAGAGCGGTGACGGGTTCGACCGGGAACTACCGGCGCCTCAGCCGTCGCCTGAGCCCATGCGTCCCGCAATCATCGGTGAGGCGCTGGTGGACGTGTTCCCCGACGGCTCGCGTCGGCTCGGCGGTGGGCCGTTCAACGTCGCCTGCCACCTTGCCGGGCTCGGACTGGATCCGCTGCTCGTGACGCGGGTCGGCCAGGACGCCGACGGCGCTCGGGTGCTCGCCGCGATGAAGGAGTGGGGGATGGACACCTCGGGCGTCCAGCTCGACCCGGAGCTGGCGACCGGCGAGGTCGAGGTCACGCTCGAGGGCGGCCAGCCGTCGTTCGACATCGTGGCGAACCGGGCGTGGGACCGGATCGACCCGGTCGCAGCCGCTGGTGCCGCAGCACGGGCGGACGGCCTCCTGTACCACGGCTCGCTGGCGTGCCGCAGCCCGATCACGGCGGCCGCCGTCAAGACACTTCGCGCTCGCAGTGCGGACCGCATCCTGATCGACCTCAATCTGCGCGATCCGTACTGGAGCGCCAAGGGGGTCGACGCCCTGCTGGTCGGTGCGCGCTGGATCAAGCTCAACCAGGACGAGCTCGAGCGGGTCGTCAGCGGCGGCCGGTCGCTGTCGTCGAAGGCGCGGTGGCTGATCGAGCGCACCGGTTGCGAGGTGGTACTGGTGACGCGCGGCGAACGGGGAGCCCTGACCGTGCTACGCGATGGCGGCGAGCTCGCGGGAGTGCCGGTGTCGGTCGACGAGGTTGTAGACACCGTGGGTGCGGGCGACGCGTTCACGGCGGTGGTGGTAATGGGCCTGACGCGCTCCTGGCCGTTTGCCGTGATCCTCCCGCGCGCCCTCGAGCTGGCGTCCGCGGTGTGCGCCGTGCGCGGCGCGGTGCTCGACGACCGGGCTCGGTACCAGCGACTGCTCGAACGGTGGGAGGCAGAGTCATGAGTGCCGACACTGACGGCCTCGACATCCTCCTGATCAGCGTGCACGGACTGATCCGCGGCCACGAAACCGAGCTCGGGCGTGACGCGGACACCGGCGGGCAGGTCCGCTACGTGCTCGAGCTGGCGCAAGCGCTGTCCGAGCAGGATGGGGTCGACCGGGTCGAGCTGTTGACGCGCCAGATCCTCGACATCCGCGTCGATCCGGAGTACTCGGAGCCGCGCGAGCAGATCGCCGAGCGCGCGTGGATCGTCCGCCTGCCGTGCGGGCCCTCGCGGTATGTCCGCAAGGAGTCGTTGTGGCCGTACCTCGACGATCTCGTCGATCAGACGCTGCAGTACCTCCGCCACCGCGGCCGTCTCCCGGACGTGATCCACAGCCACTATGCGGACGCCGGCTACGTCGGGCGCCAGCTGGCGGCGTTTCTGAACCGTCCCCTCGTCCACACCGGGCACTCGCTGGGACGAGTCAAGCGTCAACGTCTCCTCGACAAGGGCCTCGACGAGGCGACGATCGAGTCGCGCTACCACATCGGACGCCGGATCGACGAGGAGGAGCGGACTCTGGCTGCGGCTGACCTCGTCGTGGCCAGTACCCGCCAAGAGGTCGAAGAGCAGTACGGGAGGTACGAACGCCATCGGCGCAGCCGCATGGTGGTGATCTCTCCGGGGGTCGACCTGTCGAGCTTCCGACCGCCGCGCAGGGGCGACCCGAAGCCGGCGATCGCCCTCGAGCTCGCCCGCTTCCTGCGCGATCCGAGGAAGCCGATGGTGCTCGCCGTGCAACGGCCCGATGAGCGCAAGAACCTGAAGACCCTCATTGGTGCCTTCGCCGGCCACTCGAGGCTGCGTGAGCGGGCGAACCTCGTGCTACTGATCGGCAGCCGGGACGACGTCGACGACGCAGACCGCGGTCAACGGAAGGTCCTCGAGGGCATGCTCAAGGCGATCGACCGCCACGACCTCTACGGCTCGGTGGCCTACCCGAAACGCCACGCGTCCGAGGACGTGCCGGAGCTCTACCGGCTCGCGGCCCGACTGCATGGCGTGTTCGTCAACCCGGCGCTGACCGAGCCCTTCGGCCTGACCTTGATCGAGGCAGCCGCGAGCGGCCTGCCTGTGATTGCCCCCGACGACGGCGGACCGAAGGAGATCCTCGAGAACTGCGGGCACGGTGAGATCGTCAACACGCTCGACGCGGACGCGATGGCGGCTGCGCTGGACAGAATCCTGTCCGATCCGCGCCGCTGGCGCACCCTGTCTCGGGCCGGCCAGCGTGCCGCCCGGGATCACTACTCGTGGCGCGGGCACGCCGAGCGCTACCTGAAGAGCGTGCACCTGATGCAGGCGCGGCGCGCCCGTACGGCCGCGACCAGCGCCCCTGCGGTCAAGCTTGCCTCGGTCGACCGTCTGATGGTGGTCGACATCGACCACACCCTGCTCGGGGATCGCCAGGCACTCGAGCAGCTGCTCGAGCGGCTGCGCGCCCGCCGGGAGGTGGTGGCGTTCGGAATCGCCACCGGGAGGGTGCTGCCAAGCGCCATGCGGGTGCTGAAAGAGTGGGGGGTGCCGACCCCGGATGTCCTGATCACGGCGGTGGGCACCGAGATCCACTACACCACGGGAGGTCTGATTCCCGACCTCGGCTGGCAGCACAGGATCGACCACCGTTGGCGGCCGGACCGCGTGCGGGAGCTGCTCGCCGATCTCCCCGGCCTCAAACCCCAGCCCAAGAGCCAGCAGCGGCGGTTCAAGGTCAGCTACTTCATCGACCCCGATGCCGCGCCGAGCGTTGCCAAGATGCGGGCCCGGCTGCGGGAGGCCGGGGTCGCGGCGACGGTGATCAGCTCACACGACGCCTACCTCGATGTCCTACCCGTGCGGGCGTCGAAGGGGAGAGCGGTGCTCTACCTCGCCAGCCGCTGGGGCCTCGACACCGAGCGCATTCTGGTCGCCGGGGACTCCGGGAACGACGCCGATATGCTGCGTTCGGGAGCCCGGGCGGTGGTGGTGGGCAACCACGAGCCGGAGCTCGACTCGCTCGGCCGAGCGGACGACGTCTATATGGCGGACGGCCATCACGCCTGGGGCGTCCTGGAGGGCATCGAGCACTGGCAGTTCTTCGAGACCGAGCGACGCCCGATCGAAGCAGAAGAGGAGGACAGGTGATCGAAAAGCTGAACGCGCTCGCAGAGGCCCATCGCCCGGCGCTCTACATGGTGTTGCACGCCTGGCTGTCGGACGGCCGCAGGTTCCTGCTGCGCTCCGACCTGCGGGACACCTTCAAGCTTCTCAGCGAGAAGGAGCCGGCGGTGGCCGGCCTCGCCGACACTGCCTTCGCGGACGTCATCGCGACAGTCCAGGAGGCCGCGGTCGAGGATCACAGCGTGTGTCTTGCGCTGCGGCCGCGGATCGGTCGCTGGACCCACCTGCGCTGGCAGACGGATCCGCTCGTTTTCGAGGCGATTGATGTGAGCGCGTTTCTTGCCCTCAAGGAACGCATCGTGCTCGGGTCGGGGGCCGACCGCAACGCCTGGCCGCTCGAAATCGACCTCGAGCCCTTCTCTCGGGGCCTGCCGCGGGTCAAGGAGCCGCACTCGATCGGTCGCGGCATCGACTTCCTCAACCGGCAGCTTTCGAGTCAGCTCCTGGTCGACTCGGAACGCGGTCTCGACGAGCTGTTCCGCTTTCTGTCGGTCCACAGCTGTCGCGGCCGTCATCTGATGATCAGTGAGGCCATCGGCGATGTGGAAGCGCTTCGCTCGGCGGTGCGGTCGGCCACCACCCTGCTCGCTCGGGAGGACCCTGCCGCCGAGTGGGACGCCGTCGCCGGGCAGCTGCGCTCGCTCGGCTTCGAGCCCGGGTGGGGACGCACCGCCGCGCGCATGCTGGAGACACTTCGCCTGCTCCAGGACCTGCTCGAGGCCCCGGAGCCGGCGACCTTCGCAGCGCTCGTGTCTCGCATCCCGATGATCTTCCGGGTGGCGATTCTCTCGCCCCACGGCTACTTCGGGCAGACCGGCGTAATGGGGCTTCCGGACACCGGCGGCCAGGTGGTCTACATCCTCGATCAGGTGCGCGCCCTGGAGCGCGAAATGTCGCGCCGGCTTGAAGCGCAGGGGATCGACTTCGAACCCGAGATCGTCGTTCTGACGAGGCTCATTCCGGAAAGCCGGGGGACGAGCTGCGACCAGCGCCTCGAGCACATCGCGGGCACCCGCAAAGCGCGGATCCTCCGTGTGCCGTTCCGTTCCGCCACCGGCGAGGAGGTCCCGCACTGGGTGTCTCGGTTCGAGATCTGGCCCTATCTCGAGCGCTTCGTGCTCGACGCTGAGAAGGAGCTGGTGGCCGAGCTCTCCGGCCGGCCGGATTTGATCATCGGCAACTACTCCGACGGCAACCTCGTCGCGACGCTTCTTGCGCAGCGCCTGGGCGTGACCCACTGCACCATCGCCCATGCGCTCGAGAAGTCGAAGTACCTGCTGTCGGACCTGTACTGGGCCGACAACGAGGAGCGCTATCACTTCAGCTGTCAGTTCACTGCCGACCTGGTGGCGATGAATGCGTCCGACTTCATCATCACCTCGACCTACCAGGAGATCGCCGGCAACGACGACAGCGTCGGCCAGTACGAGAGCCACAGCTCGTTCACCTTGCCGGGCCTGTACCGGGTGGTGCACGGGATCGACGTCTTCGACCCCCGTTTCAACATCGTCTCGCCGGGCGTCGACGACTCGATCTACTTTTCGCACTCCGCGCACGAGCACCGGCTCGAGTCTCTGGTTCCGGAGATCGAGGAGATGCTGTTCGCGCCGAGGCGTGCCGACACCCGGGGCTGTCCGGAGCACCCGGAGCGCCCGGTGGTGCTGTCCATTGCCCGGCTCGACCGGATCAAGAACCTGACCGGGCTCGTCGAGTGGTTCGCCGGCAATGAGCAGCTGCGGGAGCAGGCCAACCTCGTGATCGTCGCCGGCACCGTCGATCCGGGTTCGTCGGCGGACGCGGAGGAGGCCGCCGAGATCGAGCGCATGCACCACCTGATGGACGAGCACAATCTCGACGGCGAGATGCGGTGGATCGGAGCGTTACTCCCGAAGCCCTTCGCCGGCGAGCTCTACCGGGTCGTTGCCGACCGCCGCGGGGTGTTCGTCCAGCCGGCGCTCTTCGAAGCGTTCGGACTGACCGTCATTGAAGCAATGGCGACCGGCCTGCCGACCTTCGCGACCCGCTATGGCGGTCCCCTCGAGATCATCGAGGACGGTGTGTCGGGCTTCCACATCGACCCCAACCACGGCGACCGTGCAGCGGAGGCCATCGCCTCCTTTCTCGAGCGTTGCGCTGCGGATCCCGAGGTGTGGGCGAGGGTGTCGCGAGGGGCCGAGGCGCGGGTCGCGAGCCGCTACACCTGGTCGCTGTACGCGGAGCGGGTGATGTCGCTGGCCCGGATCTACGGCTTCTGGCGCTACCTCACCCAGCGCGGGCAAAAGCCCACGCGTCAGTACCTTCAGATGCTCTACTCGCTGATGTTCCGTCCCCGTGCCGCAACCGTCGGTAGGTAGCCGGCACTTCTCAAGGGGACCTGCGACCTACGCTGCGAGCCTGCATATTTCACGAGGTGGCGAAGCGAGGGCCGAGAGAGACCGTGAGATGTGGCGATTCCGGAGGACGAGCGAGTGAGGCGTAGCAAGAGCTACGTTGCTTCGCGGCTTCGCTGCTTGCGTCTCCCCGCCACCAGCGGGCGGCAGATGGCCTCGCCGAAGGCGAGACCTCGGCCACGTGCCGCTGCTGTCGGCCAGTGTGAGTGAGCGAGTTCAAGAAAGCGTCGCAGATCGTGGTCTCTCTCGGTCCGCAGCCGTCAGGCTGGTGAGACATGAAGGCTAGTGTAGAGTTCCCCCGTGGCCGAGGGAATCAACCAACTGCGTCGCATCCTGGTGGTCGAGGACGACGGTGACATCCGCGCCGTGGCGACCCTCGCCCTGGAGCGGGTCGGAGGCTTCGAGGTCGAGGCGTACGCAAGCGGCCCCGCCGCTTTGGAGGCGATCGGCGAGCGTCGCCCCGACCTCGTCCTGCTCGACGTGATGATGCCGGAGATGGACGGCCCCGGGGTGCTCGCAAGGCTGCGCGCCAGCGACGTGGGACGCGACCTTCCGGTGGTCATGCTGACCGCCAAGGTCCACCCGCAGGAGACCGCCCGTCTGCGCGATCTCGGTGCCAACGACGTGATCCACAAGCCGTTCGACCCGATGACGTTGCCCGACGCGGTCCGTGCGATCTGGCAGCGCTTGGGCCGGTAGAGTGGCTGGATTAGTGGAGATGGCGACGCGCGTCGGCACCGTGCGCGCGGCCGCGCTGCTTGCGCTCGTTGCTGCGGCGTGTGGGCCGCAGCGCGCACCGGTCGTGGCGACTCCCTCACCCGTCGTGTCGGGTGTCCTCACGATCGGCTCCGTCTCCCTGACTCCGGGCAAGGAGTACGAGGTCTTGCAGCCCTTCGCCGAGGCTCTCGCCTCGCGTCTGGGCGCGGCCGGTATCGGCGTCGGGCGCGTCCTGGTCGCCGACTCGGTCGGCGCGATGGCCGAGCAGCTGCGAACGGGGACCGTCGACGTCTACATCGACAGCCCGTTCCCGGCCGCGTTCGTCGCCCAACGATCGGGTGCGATCCCGCTGCTCAGCCGCTCGAAACAGGGAGTTGCGGAGTACCACAGCGTGATCTATGTGCGACGGGACAGCGGCGTTCGGAACCTTGACGACCTGCGCGGGCGGGTGATCGCGTTTGGTGAGCCGTTTTCGACCGCCAGCTACTTCCTGCCGCGCGCGACCCTGCAGGCGCTGGGCTATCGCCTCGACCGCCTCGAGGATCCGGCGTCGGCTGTGGCCGCGGACCGGATCGGCTATGTCGTGTCGGGGGACGCCGAGAGCTCGGCGGTCTGGGTGGTGAAGAAGAAGGTCGCCGCCGCGGCCGTCAATGCCGACTACTACACCTTGATGGTCGGAGCCCGCGCCGACGAGGTCGAGATCATCGCGCGCACGGTCGACGTGCCGCGCAACGTGGTCTGCGTGCGGCGGGATCTGGCGCCCGAGACGGTCGACGCGATCGAGCGTGCGCTGCTCGGGATGCACAACGACGAGCCTGGACGACTGGCGCTCCGGAAGTTCCGCGGCACGGAGCGCTTCGACCGTCTGCCGGGCGGTGCGCAGGCGTTCTTCGCGCGGCTGGAACCGCTGCTCGAGGCGCTCGGTGGAGACCTCGGAGGCGATGCGGAGCAGCGCCCATGATGCGCTGGACCTCGAAGCTCGGTCTGCGGTGGCGGTTCTTGCTGCTCAATGCCGTGTTGCTGCTCGCGATGTGGGCGGTGCTTGTCGTCTTCACCCTCGGTCAGGTGAGCGCAGCCTTCCAACACGAGATCGGCGAGCGGGCCGAGGGCCTCGCGGCCTTTGTCGCCTCGTCGGCGACCGATCCGCTCGCCAACCTCGACGTTCGCGCCCTGCGCACGCTGCTCGCCGAGCTGCGCGATCGCGACGACGTGGTCGGTGCCTTCGTGTTCGACGACGAGATGCGGATCCTGACCGATGGAACCTTGGCCAACCCCAACCGGCAGGTCCTGGTCCCGGACGACGTTCGGGCCGCCGCGTTGTCGGACGCGGCAGGTGCGACCCGCGTGAACAGTGATCTGGTCAGCGTGACGCAGCCGATCCGCTTCGGCGAACGGCTGCTCGGCGGGCTCCACATCGAGCTCTCCCTGGAGCGGCTGGAGCGAGAGCGTTCACGGTACATCACCCGCAGCCTCGCGGTCAGCCTTGCCGTGCTGCTGCTCGGCGCCGCGCTGTCGGTGGTCTCGGTGAACGCGGTGGTGCGACCGTTGGCGAGGCTGTCCGCCGCGACCCGCGCCGTGGCGGAGGGCGATTTCCAGGGTGAGGTCGCCGTCGAGACCGGGGGAGAGATCGGAAGCCTCGCAGGCTCCTTCAATGAGATGACCCAGAGGCTGCGCGAGACGACCATCTCCTTCGACTCGATCGACGCTGTCCTGCACAGCATGGACGAGGGCCTGATGGTGCTTGACGAGTCCGGGGTTGTGCAGACCGCCAACCCGGCTGCCCTCGCGTTGCTCGGCCGTGCGGACGAGGGCGCTGCGCGGGGGCTCGACGCGCGCCGGATGCTGGGCGCCTCCCAGGAGGAGGCCGCAGTGTGGCTGAGCGCCGCCCGGTACGGCGCCGAGACGGCCCTGGTGGAGACCGTGCTCCGCCGCGACGACGGTACCCGAGTCCCGGTCGAGATTTCGCTCGCTCCCGTGATGCGGAGCGGTTTCCCGCGCGGCTTCGTGTGCGTCGCCCGCGACATCAGGGAGCGCCTCGCGGCCCAGCGCTCGCTCGAGGTGAGCGAGGACCGCTACCGGCGCCTGGTTGAGCTTTCCCTCGACGCGATCGTGGTCGTCCGCGACGGCGTTGTCGTCTTCGTGAACCCGGCCGGAGAACGCCTGCTTGGCGGGGTCCCCGCGGCTCCGGTGGTCGGTCGCCGGCTCGGGCATTTCCTCGCCACGAATGGCCGGGACGCGTCTCTCGCGATGGTCGAGGGGGTGCTGAGGTCCGGGATCGGTATGACGGCACACGACGAGGCGTGGTTGGATGGGACGGGTCGTTGCTTCGACGCCGAGGTCGTGATCACCGGGCTCGACTTTGACGGCCAGCCCGCGGCCCAGCTGGTGGTTCGCGACGTCAGCGAGCGGGCCGCCATCGAGCGGATGAAGACGGAGTTCGTCTCGACCGTGAGCCACGAGCTGCGCACGCCCTTGACCTCGATCCTGGGAAATCTCGGCCTGGTCCTCGGCGGCGTGGCCGGCGTCGTCTCCGACGAGGCGAGGCGAATGATCGAGGTCGCCGAGCGCAATGGCCGTAGGCTGCTGCGGCTAGTCAACGACCTGCTCGACCTCGACAGCCTCGGCGCGGGACGCATGAGCTTCCGGGTCGAGGTGCTCGATCTGGTGCGGCTGGTCGAGCACGCAGTCGACGCCACTCGGGGCTATGCCCAGTCGTTCGGGATCGAGCTACGATGCGAAGGCGAGATCACAGGGGCGGCTGTCGAGGTCGACGGTGAGCGGCTGCAGCAGGTGATCGCCAACCTGCTGTCGAACGCGGTGAAGTACGCTCCCGAGGGCAGTGACGTGAAGATCTCCTTGTCGCGTGTCGGCGGTGAGCTCGAGGTTGCGGTGTCGGACAGCGGTCCCGGCATTCCCGAGGAGATTCGACCGAGGTTGTTCGAGAGGTTTGTCCAGGCCGACGGCTCCGACACCCGCCGAGCGGGAGGGACAGGTCTCGGCCTCGCGATCTCCAAGGGAATCATCGAACACCTCGGTGGAACGATCGGGTATTTCAGCGAGCTCGGGGTCGGGACCACCTTCTGGTTTCGCCTGCCCGAGCGCGTTGCACGGGGGGAGCGGTGATGAGCGTGGTGGTGGTGATCGAGGACGAGGCCGAGGTCGGCGACCTTGTCCAGCTGGTGCTCGAGCAGGCCGGGGCGCGCGTGGTGCGTGCGGCCGACGGCGAGGCCGGGCTGGCTGCGATCCAGGCGGAGCGGCCGGCGGCGGTGGTGTGCGACGCGCTCCTGCCCCGCCTGCACGGATTCGAGGTCTGTCGACGGGTCAAAGCCGATCCTGAGCTGGCCGGAACGCGGGTCGTGATGCTCAGCGCCGTCTACCGCGCCGGCCGGTTCGCCCGCGAGGCGACGGAGGCGGGTGCCGACGAGTACCTGTCCAAGCCGTTCGAGCCGGAGCGGCTGCTGCGCGCCCTGGACCCGATTCTGGCCGCGACGGACCCATCGGGTGAGCCGAGAGACTTCGCCGCCGAGCTCGCCGAGGCGCGCGAGCGCTACCGCGTCAAGGTGCCGGAGAAGCTCGCTCGGGCGGAGGCCCTGCTCGACGAGCTGGGCACAGGGCAGTGGGAACCGGAGCCGGCCGCGGAGCTTCGCATGCTCTTCCACGGCCTGTCCGGAGCGGGCTCCACCATGGGGCTGAACCGGCTCGGCGAGCTCGCCCGCGAGCTCGAAGAGCTGATCGACCGGCGGCTCGAGAGGGGCCGCTCACCGAATGCCGACGACCGCCGGCGCCTGCGCCGGACGCTGTCGGTCATGCGCAAGGCGTTCGGTTCGTCGGAAAGCTGATCGGCGGCCTCGAAACGTTGGTATCCACCACCAAGGTGCAGGCCGATCCAATCCCCGGGCTGCCCACTGATGTCCCGCGGCTCAGAGGTTGGAGCGAACAAAGAGCAGATAGTCGTCCCCTGCGTCTTCGCCGAGGTCGACCGCACGGAACCCCGCCCTGCCGACAGCCGTGGTCACACCGGGCTGTCCAAACGTCTTCGAGTTGAGTCCGAGGAATCCGACCTGCGGGCTGGTCAGCGCGTCGTGAAGGCCGCCGTTCAGGTTCGCCGACTCGGGTGGCTCGAGATCGACGATCGAGGCCGACTTGGGGAGAAACAGCCTACCGCCGGCCCGCCACGGCTGCTCCAGGGCAATGGCCTGGCCGGTCCAGTGCCGAGTTATCCAGCGGGCCGCCTCGACTGGAGTGCGAGAGCGCCTGAACCTGGCCATATCGAGCTGCAACAGGGCCGCCCCCAATAGAAGCACCGCTACGACCGCCGGCGTCCACCACCGCAAGCGACCGGCCCGTTCGACAGCCTCCGCCTGTCGGGACATCGCTTCGAGTGCCCCGAGGGCGAGCAGAATCAGGAGGACCGGCATCAGCGCGGTCAGGTACCGCATCTCCTTGTGGGGGAGCAGTGAGAGGAGCAGCGGAGGCACCGCGCACCATGCCCAGAGCACCGCGTACGAGCGTCTCAGAGCCCAGCAAACGAAGACAGCTCCGATCGGCGTGAGAATCTGCACGATGTACCCGACGTAGGCGTACCAGGGTTGGAATCCTCGACTCGAGGCACCCTCGACGAGCGTGTAGCGCCAGATTGCGTTCGTGCTCGCCAACGGGTCGCCGGTGAACAGGAGGTCCGAACCGCCGACGGCCGCCATTGCCGTCAGCACCGCAGCCAGCCCGTAGCCGATGAGGCTCCGCCATCGCCGCTGGCCGGCGAAGACAATCATCCCGGCCACCACGAAGACAGCCTCGCCGAAGCGAGCGGCCGCCGAGACCCCGACCAACGCTCCGGCCACCAGAGGCCGCCAGCCACCGTCACGCTCGTCGAGCACGAGCCACAGGGCTGCCAGGATGAGCACTGCAACGGCCGAGCGCGGGAGGACTCCCGACGAGAAGCGGACGGACAATCCACCGAAAGCGACCGTTGCGGCGACGAACGCACTCCCGGCACTCGACCCGGTCATCCTCTTTCCGACGAGGTAGGCGAAGACCACCCCGAGGGAGGACCACAGGGCCATCCATGACCTCGCCAGGAGCACGAGGGCCCACGTGTCGTGAAGACCGGCCCGGTGGGCCAGCCACAGCGGGGGAAAGACGAACGAGAACGGGAAGAACGGATTGCGGAGAGCCCAGGGCGAGTGCTGCCAGCCCTGCAGCCTAGACAGCACCCATTCCAGGACCTCGACATCGTCGCCCGAGAAGAAACCTCTGTAGGCAAAAGCGTTGACGAGTTTGAGAAGGAAAGAGGAGGACGCCAGCGCGATCACCAGCCACCACCAGGAGGATCGCCGGTCGTCGTTGTCGACAGCGGTGAGACTGCGATAAAGCGACCTTGAAGCTCGGCTCACATCCTCAGGCGTGAAGCGAGAGAACAGAAGCCCGACATCCCTCCAGTTCGACATGCGCAAGGCCCCTGCCACGGTCATGACCACGACGGCAGGCATCGCCGAACGAAGCTGGGTCCCTGCCACGCTGAGGTGGCCCGCAAGCAACAGGGTGAGCGAAGCCAGTGCCGCAGAGCTGAATAGCAGCTCCAAGACGGTAGCCACCGCGGCTTCAGCAAGACTCACGCGGCCGCCGCTCCATCTGCCCTTTGATCGTCGTTCGGGGGAACGAATTCACGCCCTTCTCTTTGCTGGATCCCCGTCGTGTCAACCAGCCCACGCACGTCATCTTGCCACATCGTTCCCTGCCGGTTTGCGACACCGTCGAAGCGAGCCGCGAAAGGAGGCATTCAAGAGCTCGCCGGGTCTTGACATGTCGATGAGCTGGCTCTATGTTATAGAACGAACGTTCGGTTTGTAAGAGAGGGAGGGCCGTGGCGGGCAACGGACGACAGGCCGAGAGGTCAGAAGCGTCGACCCAGCAGGTCCTGACGACGGCGTTGGGTTTGTTCTCCCACCAGGGCTACGGCGCCACCTCGATGCGCCAGATCTCCGAGGCGAGCGGCGTCTCGGTCGGCAATCTCTACCACCACTTCGGCTCCAAGGAAGCGATCTACCAGCGCCTCATTGACGACTACTGGGAGCGCCTGCTCGACCGCAACCATCCGCTCAATCAGGTCTTCTACCGGGCGCGCTTTCCCGACGACCTCGAGGACATGGCGGCGGCGATCGAGGCCACGGTCGAAGAGAACGCCGGCACCATCATGCTCATCTTCATCGACGTGATCGAGTTCCGCGGCGAACACATCCGGCACTTCTATGAGTCGATGGCGGAGCGCTTCCGCGAGGCCTACCAGGAATCGTTCGAGACCCGCCGACGAGAGGGCCGGCTCGGCGACGTCGATCCGGTCGTCGCGGTCATGGTCGCGACCCGGTGGCTGTTCTACTTCTACACCGTCGAAAAGTGCTTCGGCGTGCCCATGCACTTCGGCATGAACGCATCGCAAGCAGTGGACGAGTTCATCCGCATCCTTCGTTACGGCGTGCTCCCCCGGGGTGGGGGCGACGACGGCCAGACGGGGGAGGCGGACTACGACCGAGGGAGGACTTCATGAACGAGCGAACGGGGACGAGAGTGCGCTTGGTGGGTGTACTCGCCATCGTGCTGGGGCTGGCGATTCCTGTGCTGGCACAGGCTCCGCAGCCGCAGACACCCGGCGAGGCCGCGAAGAAGGACGAGGCGACGGCCAAGGACGAAGCCGCCAAGAAGGCCGAGGAGGCGGCCAAGAACCAGGGCAAGCAGTTCGCCGGAGAGATCATCGTCACCTCGCGCAAGACCGAGGAGAACGTCCAGGACGTTCCGATCGCGGTCTCGGTGGTGACGGGAGGGGAGCTGCAGGACGTTGCGGCGACCGACATCTCCACGCTCGGGAGCTACGTTCCAAACCTGTCGATCTACCAGGGCCGGAACCAGTCGACCACGCTGACCGCGTTTCTGCGTGGCGTCGGCCAGTCGGACCCGCTGTGGGGCGTGGATCCCGGGGTCGCGCTCTACATCGACGACGTCTACATCGCGAGGCCGCAGGGCGCGCTGCTCGACGTCTACGACGTGGAGCGGGTCGAGGTTCTGCGCGGACCGCAGGGAACCCTGTACGGAAAGAACGCCATCGGCGGCGCCATCAAGTACGTCACCAGGCCACTCTCGGATACCAACCAGGGCAACATCACTCTGAACGCCGGCAGCTTCGGCACCCAGGAGATCCGGGCCGGTTACGGCGGCGCCCTCATCCCCGGCAAGCTCCGCGGCAAGGTCGCCTTCGCAAAGCTCAAGCGAGACGGCTACGGGACCAACCTCTACACCGGGAAGGACGTGTCCAACAAGGACACCACCGCCTACCGTCTCGGCCTCGAGTGGCTGCCCTCAGACAACGTCAAGCTGAGGCTGGATAACGACTGGACCAAGGACGACGCACAGCCGGTGGGGCTCACCCGCCTCGAGGCGAACCCACTGTGCCCGATCTTCCTCGGGCGGACCTGCCCGCCGCTTCCGAACCTGTTCGACACCGAGAGCGGACTCGCGCCGCTCAACAGCACCAAGTCCAAGGGCTACTCGGCCACCCTGACGTGGGACATCGACTCCGCGTGGCAGTTCAGGTCGATCACCGCCCACCGCAAGACCGACACCCAGAACAACATCGACTTCGACACCACGCCGGCGCCGATCGTCGACACCGGTCCGGCGATCTACCGCGACCACCAGACCACCCAGGAGTTCCAGCTGATCCACTCCGGGAGCGGCCGGCTCAACGGCGTCATCGGCCTCTACTACTTCAACGGTACTGCCGGAGGCACGGTCAAGGCCGACTTTGTCGGCAGCACCTTCACCACCACGGACGGTGACATCAAGACCAAGTCGTATGCCCTCTACGCTGACGGGCACTACAAGCTGACCGACCGGCTGACCCTCAACCTCGGCATCCGGCCGACCCGGGAGACGAAGTACGGGCGGGCGTTCAACGTGCTCAACACCGACGGCACCTTCGAGCACATCTCGTTCGTCCTGGCCGACTTCAACGACCACGTGACCTTCACCTCCTGGGCCCCCAAGGCAGGCCTGGAGTACCAGTTCACGCCCGACGTCATGGGCTACGCGACGGTGAGCCGCGGGTTCAAGAGCGGTGGCTACAACGTCCGCGCCCAGTCGACCGTCTTCCCCGATTCCGCCAAGCCCTTTGACGACGAGATCATGACGATGGGCGAGGTCGGCCTCAAGTCGGTCCTCGCGGACCGGCGGCTGGTCCTCAACGGTGCGATCTTCTACGGCGATTACAGCGACATCCAGGTGAGCACCTTCACCTCCTACGACTCCAACGGCGACGGCGTGGACGACGCCTTCTTCGGCAACTTCCTCAACGCCGGCAATGCCACCGTCAAGGGCTTCGAGCTCGAGTACGTGTACGACTCGCCGACCTGGTTCGGGCTGTCCGGCTACCTGGCCTACCTCGACGCGAAGCCCGACTCGTTCCTCGACGCGAACCACGACGGCTTCGTCGACACCCAGGTCATCACCAACTCCCCGAAGTGGACCGGCGCGATCCGGGCGAATGTGGACTTCCCCGCGTTCGGCGGCCTGATCACCGGCAGCGTCGGCTACGCCTATCGCGACGACTCGGTGCTCACCAACGAGGGCGGGTCCGACCCGCGCAACCCGACCAAGCCCCTGCTGCCTCTCATGCAGCCCGCCTACGGTCTCATCGACGCCTGGATCTCCTGGCTGTCACCGAGCGCTCACTGGCGGTTCGGTATCATCGGCAAGAACCTCGCCGACAAGGACTACCTCACCAACGGCTACAACCTGCCCGTGTTCGGCGTGGTGGTGGGATCGTACGGGGCGCCGCGGACCATTCTGGCGACCCTGGAGTACAGGCTCTTCTGATGTCGACCCCCCGGGGCGCTCCGCGCGGCGGAGCGCCCCGGACCACATTCACCCCACCTGTCCACGAGGACGGGTCGCCGGCGCCGCGCCGCGTCGGGACCGGCTGAAGACCCAAAGGAGAAAGAGCATGATCGAGACCGGGCTCGCGAACCGGATCGTCATCGTCACGGGAGCAGCAGCCGGTATCGGCCGCGCTACAGCCCTGCGCTTCGCGCGGGAAGGTTCCCTGGTCGCCGCGTGGGACGTCGCCGACGGCGCCTCCGAACTGCTTCTTCGCGAGCTCGAGGCGGCCGGAGGACGCGCGATGTTCCACAAGGTCGATGTCTCGAAGGCGGACGAGGTCGACAGCGCGGCTGCCGAGGTCGTGTCGCGTTGGGGGCGAATCGACGTCCTGGTCAACAACGCCGGCATCGTGCGCGACTCGCAGCTGGTGAAGCTCAAGGACGGCGAGGTCGTTTCGCGGATGGGCGACGAGGCGTGGGAGGCGGTGATCGGCGTCAACCTGCGCGGCGTCTTCAACTGCACCCGTGCGGCGGTTCCGCACCTCATTGCCGCGGGCGGCGGCGCGGTCCTCAACGCTTCTTCAGTCGCCTGCCTCAACGGCAACTTCGGCCAGACCAACTATGTCGCCACCAAGTCGGGGGTCATCGGCATGACCAAGACCTGGGCGCGCGAGCTCGGCCGCTACAAGATCCGGGTCAACGCCGTCGCGCCTGGCTTCGTCGCCACTGAGATTCTCGCCGCGATGCCGCAGAAGGTGCTCGACGGGATGGTGGCCCACACGCCGATGGGCCGCATCGGCGACCCCAACGACATCGCCGAGGCCTACCTGTGGCTCGCCTCCGATGCCGCGACGTGGGTCACCGGTACCGTGCTGTCGGTGGACGGCGGTCTCGTCATCGGGACCTGAGGAGGTCACCATGGCACGCCACGCAACGATTGTCTCAACCGGCCGCTTCATCCCCGAGCGCGAGGTCTCCAACGACGAGCTGCGGCGGCGTTTTGCCCACCTGCCCGAGTTCGTCGACAAGATGGAGCAGAGCTCCGAAATCAAGACCCGCTTCTGGGCGCCGGAGGACTGGGCGACCTCGGACGTCGCTCTGCCCGCGGCGCGCCAGGCACTGGAGCGGGCCGGACGGCGTCCCGAGGACGTCGACCTGGTGATCGTCGGCACCGACTCCCCGGACTACATCTCGCCCGCGACCTCGGTCGTCCTCCAGCACAAGCTGGGGGCGAAGAATGCGGGCACATTCGACATCGGCTGTGCCTGCGCGTCGTTTCCTACCGGGCTTACGGTCGCCTCGGGCATGATCGCGACCAACCCCAACCTCCGCACCGTGCTCGTGGTCGGCGCCTACCTGATGCACAAGCTGGCCGCAGCGGACGACCCGATGCTCTTCTTCTACGGCGACGGCGCCGGCGCCGCGGTGCTCGAGCCCTCCGACGAGCCAGGGTTCGTCTCGTCGGCTTTCCGTGCCGACGGCGCCTACCACCGCCACTGGGGCCTCTACGCCGGCGGCACCTTCGAGCCGGCGAGCGAGGAGGCCGTTCGTGCGGGGCGGACCACGGTCAAGATGCTCGAGCGCTATCCCCCCGAGATCAACCACGACGGCTGGCCGGCGGTGGCGCGTGCACTCGCTGCCAACGGCGGCTTCGAGCTGGACGACATCGACCTCGCGATCTTCACCCAGGTCCGCAGGCCGTCGATCGAGCTCGTCATGGCGGACCTCGGTCTGCCCATGTCCAAGGCCCACACCGTGATGGAGAAGTGGGGCTATACCGGCTCGGCCTGCGTACCGATCGCCTTCGACGACGCCGTCGAGCAGGGCCGTGTCAAGTCCGGCGACCTGGTCATCTTCGTCGGCTCGGGGGTTGGCTACAATCAGGCCGGCGCCGCGTTCCGGATGCGGTGACCCCGGCCGGAAAGGAGCGTCGGCCATGCTGCCTAGCGCTGGTCTCGTCGGCAGGGTCCTCTTGGTGCTCGCCCTGCTGGCGGTGCTGACCTTCGTCGGCGGCGCGATCTACGTCTTCCGCCATCCGCTCGCGGTCGATGCCCGGGTGAGCCGCTACGCCCTCGGCAAGGCAGGGCTCGAGCGCACCGAGGTCGAAGTTCCGTTCGGAAAGGTCTCGGTGTGGCAGGGCGGGTCCGGGCCGACAGTCGTTCTCTTGCACGGCGCCGGCGACCAGGCCGGCGCCTGGGCTCGCGCCGTCCCGCGCCTGGTCGAGCGTTACCGGGTGCTGATCCCGGACCTCGCCGGGCACGGCGCCAGTGACCCCCACACCGGACCGATCCACATGGAGCAGATCCTCGCCGGGGTCCGCGCCACCATCGACGCGCGCGCTGACGGTGAGGCGGTCATCCTGGTCGGGAACTCCCTCGGCGCCTGGGTCGCGCTGCTCGAGGCCCGCGCCCGGCCCGACCGCGTGGCCCGCGTGGTGGCGGTCAACGGCGGCGCGATCCAGGAGTCGAAGCCCGAGTACACGCTGCTCCCGCGCACCCGCGCCGAGGCGTCCAAGCTCATGGAGGCCCTCACCGGACCGAAGACACCGCCGGTGCCGAACTGGGTGCTCGCCGACATCATCCGCCAGGCCCGTGTCGGGCCGCTCGCCCGCTTCGCCCAAACCGCGGGCGAGATGGCGCCCTACGTGCTCGACGGCCGCCTCGACGAGGTCACAGTTCCGGTCGACCTGCTGTGGGGCGACGCCGACAAGCTTTTCGACCTCGACTACGCGCGGCGGATGCTCGATGGTCTGCCAGCGGCGCGGCTGACAATTCTCCCGGGTTGCGGTCACGTACCCGAGCGCGAGTGCCCGACCGAGTTCGACGACGCCCTGATCGGCCTGCTCGACGGACCGCCGCCGGCCCCGAAGACCGCGGCGGAAGCCGTGCCGGAGACGCCATGATTCACGGCGACGTTCTCGGCGAGCGTGCCCGCCTGACGCCCAATGCGCCGGCGCTGGTGGAGGTCGCGACCGGCCGGCGCTTCACCTACCGCGAGCTCGACCAGCGCGCGGTCGCCTGCGCCCGGGTGTGGCTCGAGACCCTCGGCCTCGCGCCGGGCGACCGCATCGGGCTGCTGTCCGGCAACCGCGTGGAGTTCCTCGACGCCTTCTTCGCCGCCGGCAAGTCGGGCGTGATCCTGGTCCCTCTGTCGACTCGCGCGACCGCCCACGAGCTTGCCGGCATCGTCGCCGACTGCGGGCTCGCCGCGTGCTTGTACGATGGCGAGCACGCGAGCGTGGTCGCCGAGCTGCGGCGCACGACCTCGGTCACGCGTTGGGTCGCCTTCGACGCGCCGCAGGCGGCCGGCGACCTGCGCCACGCCGAGCTCGTCGCAGGGATCGCCCCATCCGAATGGCGCCGCAACCTCTGCGACCCCGAGTCGCCCTACTGTCTGCTCTACACCTCGGGCACGACCGGCAAGCCCAAAGGCGTCATCATTCCCCACCGGATGGTGGCGTGGAACGGGCTCAACACGGTGGTCGGCTGGCAGCTGCGCGCCGACGACGTCAGCCCGATCTTCACCCCGCTGTACCACGCCGGAGGACTCGGAGCGTTCCTGGTGCCGATCTTCACCATCGGCGGCACGATCGTCCTCCATGCCCGCTTCGATGCCTCCGAGGTGTGGCGGACGATCGAGCGCGAGCGCTGCACCGTGCTGCTCGGCGTGCCGACGATCTGGAAGCTGCTCGCGGACGCGCCCGAGTTCGCGACCGCCGACCTGTCGTCGGTAAGGTGGTTCGCCTCCGGCGGTGCGCCGCTGCCCAAACACCTGATCGAGGTCTACGCCGAGCGCGGCGTGGAGCTGTGTCAGGGCTACGGCCTCACCGAGGTCGGCGTCAACTGCTTCGCGATCACCGAGGAGAACGTGCGGCTCAAGGCAGGGTCGATCGGCACGCCGATGATGTTCACCGAGGCGCGGGTGGTCGATGCCGACAATCGGCCGCTGCCCCCGGACGAGGTCGGCGAGCTCGTGTTCCGCGGGCCGCACGTGTCCGCGGGCTACTGGAACAACCCTCAGGCGACCGCGGCGTCGCGCGACGCCGACGGCTGGTTTCACACCGGCGACATGGCGCGGGTCGATGACGACGGCTTCTTCACCATCGCAGGACGGGGCAAGGACATGTTCATCTCGGGCGGGGTCAACGTCTACCCGGCCGAGGTCGAAAACGAGCTCCTCCAGCATCCCGGCCTCGCCGATGCCGCGGTGATCGGCGTGTCCGACCCGACCTGGGGCGAGGTCGGCGTCGCGTTCGTGGTGGCCGCAGCGGGCACGACCGCAGACCCGGCGGAGCTCGCCACCTTTGTCTCCGGTCGCCTCGCGAAGTTCAAGGTTCCGAGACGGTTCATCGCGGTCGACGCGCTGCCGCGCACGCCCTACGGCAAGGTGGTCAAGGCTGAGCTCGCCGAGCGCTGGCAGGAGCTGGTCGAGGCCGAGGCTACGCGCGACTGCGGGAGCCAATGATATGAGCTCGCCCCCGATGCAGGAGCTGAGACGAAACCGCTGAGATTCCCGCCGGCCGCGGCCGGCCCACGAAGGAGAGAGCATGAAGAAGGTCTACATCGCCGCTTATCACCAGTCCAAGTTCGGCAAGCTCATGGCCATGACGATCCCTGAGATCATCTCGGCCGCGGTCACCGAAACCCTGGCCGAGATCGGGGCCGACACGGCTGCCGTCGACGTCGGCTCGATCGGTGCCACCTGCAACTTCTCGCTCAACAAGCAGGGTCTGCTCGCCGGGTTGGTGGCCATGGTCCCGGGCATGGGCGCGAAGCCGATCGAGGCGGTGGAGAACGCCTGCGCCTCGGGCGGCCAGGCGGTGCTGTCGGTGATCCAGAAGCTGCAGTGCGGCCTCGGCGAGGTCGGTCTCGCGGTCGGTTACGAGAAGATGCGCAACGACGAGGGCAAGATGGACGGCGCGCAGATCGGCGAGGTTCTGGGCTACTTCTCCCACCCCGCTGAGCGCGAGGGCAAGATCTACATCTTCCCGCACCTGTTCGCAGAGGTCATGCGCGACTACATGGCCGCCCACGGCGTCAGTGAGCGCGACCTCGCCGCCGTCTCCGCCCAGGAGTACGCCAACGCCCAGTTCAACCCCTACGCGCAGATGAAGGGCATCCAGGTCTCGCTCGACGAGGCCGCGACCCCCGTGGGCCGCAACCGCTACATCGTCGAGGGCCTTCCGCTCAAGACCTACGACTGCTCGCAGATCACCGACGGCTACGCCGGCCTCCTGGTCGCGACCGAGGAGGGCCTGAAGCGCCTCGGCATCGCCAAGGCCGACTGCGTCGAGATCGCCGGCTGGGGGCAGGCCACCGACCCGCTCATGAAGGCGGGCCGCGATGTGCTGCGCCCGGCCGGCGCCTTCGCCGCGATGGGTGCGGCCTACCGCATGGCGGGCGCCGCTCCGGCCGACGTGAACGTCGCCGAGGTCCACGACTGCTTCACCGTGATGGGCGCGATCGCCGCCGAGGTGATCGGCAAGGCGGGCTACGGCAAGGGCGCCCACTACTGGGTCGAAGGCAAGGCGGCGCCGGACGGGGACTGCGGGATCAACACTTCCGGCGGGCTGATCGCCAAGGGCCACCCGGTCGGCGCGACCGGCGTCGCGATGATCGGCTGGGCGGCGTGGCAGCTGCTCGGCAAGGCGCCCGTCGAGCTCCAGGTGAAGAACCCGACGCTCGCGGCGACCTTCAACATCGGCGGCCCGATCTGCGCCTCGGTGTGCACCGTCCTGCGGCGCGCGTGAAACGCGAGACGCAAGACGCAAGACGCAAGACGTAGGGGCGGAGCTTGTCTCCGCCCGTCGCGCGGGCGCATGCAGGGAGAGCGGATTGAACCACAGAGGCACGGAGACACAGAGAGACACAGAGAGTCTCCCTCCGGCCCGGCGCGCAGGCGCCGGGCCGGAGGGAGATTTCTCCGAGTCTCTGTGCCTCTGTGTCTCTGTGGTGAATTCCCTTTCCGAGGGAGGGGGCAATGGCGGGTGAGATCACGCCGCTTCGTTGCGGCCACGTCGCGGTCGACGGGTTCCAGATCTGGTGGGAAGTTCACGGCACCGGCGACCGCGAGCCGATCGTCCTGCTCAACGGGCTCGCGATGCACACCAAGGCGTGGTACGGCTTTCTGCCGATGCTGCTCGACGAGTTCGACGTCGTGCTTTACGACTACCTGGGTCAGGGCGAGTCGTCAAAGGACGACGTGCCCTACTCGATCCCGGAGTTCGCGCGCTACCTCGCCCTGATCCTTGACGAGATCGGTCAGGAGAGGGCGCACGTGATGGGCATCTCCTACGGCGGCTTCATCGCTCTCGACTTCGCACGCCTCTTCCAGAAGCGGCTCCACACCCTCGTCCTGTCCGGCATCCTGCTCAGCCGCGAGCGCCTGTTCGAGCTCTACCAGGACATCTCGCTGCGCTTCTACCGCTCGACCCGAGAGACCTTCGACCTCTACACCCACTACATGTACGAGAAGATCTTCGGCGAGGCGTTCGCAGCCCGGATCCCGCCCGAGCAGTTCCAGGCCATGCGCCAGCGCTTCTTCGACCGCTACGTCGACCAGCGCCACTGTCTGATCCGGCTCACCGAGGCCCAGGACCCGTTCTTCGGTTCAATCGAGGCCAACCTCGACGGCTACCGCTCGATCCGGACCCCGACCCTGATGGTCGCCGGGTCCCAGGACCGCGCGATCCCGCTCTGGCAGCAGGGGCGGATCCGCGACATCCTGCCCAACACCCGCTGGGAGCTGGTCGAGGGCTCGGGGCACGTGGTCTACATTGAACGGCCGGACATCTTCTTCCCCGCGATCAAGGCCTTCGCCCGGACCAAGAGTCTCGACTTCGAGTGGCCGGGTCGGACGTGAGTCGGGCTCGTCCGGCTGCCGGGCTGCTTGCCCACCGGATCGACGGCGACGGCGAGCCGCTGCTGCTGCTCAACGGGATCGCGATGACGATGGCGAGCTGGGAGCCGATGGCTGCCCCGCTCGCTGAGCGCTTTAGGGTGATCCGCTGCGACCTCCGCGGCCAGCTCCTGTCACCAGGACTGCCGCCCGCCGATCTCGGCGGCCAGGTCGCGGAGGTGGTCGCGCTGCTCGACGCGCTCGGCGTCGAGCGGGCCGCCGCGGTCGCGACCTCCTTCGGCGGCGCGGTCGGCGCGCTGCTCGCCGCGCGCCACCCCGAGCGGGTGCGCGCGCTGATCACGATCGCTTCCGCGGTCGGCTTCGCCGACTCGATGGCGGACGAGGTCGAACGCTGGCGCGAGGCGGCGCTGTCCTGCGTCTCCGGGGACGACCGGGGAGCACTCTCCGATGCCCTCGAGCCGGTGGTCTACTCGGCCTCGTGGCTCGTCGCGCACCGCGTCGAGCGGGCACGGGCGCGGGAGGCGGCGGCCCTGCTTCCCGAGCGCTGGTTTCGAGACCTCGCCGACCTGCTCACCACCGCCGGTGGGGCGAGCGTCGCCGCTGACCTACCCGCGATCCGTTGCCCGACCCTGGTGATCGCGGCGGGGGAGGACCGCTTCATCCCCCGCGAGCGGTGCCGGGCGATCGCGAAGGCGATCCCGGGCGCTCGCTTCGAGGTCGTCGAGGGCGCAGGGCACGCGGTCGTCCTCGAGAGGCCCGAAGAGCTGGTCGAGCGGATCGTGACGTTTCTTGCCGGCGTGTACGCTGCTGGCTGACCTGGCCCAGCGACTCCACCTTGAACGAGCCGCGCGGGAAGGCGCAGCACCGGAACCGGTGTTGCCAAGGCGGGAGGCGACGATGCGCGATTCACTTCCGACGATTACTGTTGAGACTGGCGGAATGCCACTCGACATTACCAGTGCCAAGTCGCTGGCGGACCGTGCGGCCGCCGAGCGGATGTCGGACCCGGTCTGTCTGTCGTGGTTCGACCGCCTGCGCAACCACGAGTCCCCCGCCCACGTCAGTGAATGTCACGGCGACTGCGAGGTGCCGGGCTCGGTCGAGTACGCCCTCAACCGCGGCGCGACCCTCATGGTGGTGGTCGGTGCCAACGACTACCTCTTCTGCTATCGCCCTCTGGGCGAGTTCGCGGACCGTTGAGACAGTTACCCGTTGAGCACGTCGCGCAATATTCGCGCCAGGGTGTGAACGTCGAAGGGTTTCTGCAGATATCGGATGTGCGCGGGCAGCGTGCCGCCGCGAAGGGCGGTGTCCTCGGCGTAGCCCGACATCAGAATGACCCCGAGACCTGGCTGGGCCACCCTCAGGGCCGACGCCAGCTCGAGGCCGTTTCTCCCCGGCAGCACATAGTCGGTCAGAAGCACGTCGAGGGGCTCCGGCGACGGGAGGTCGAGGGCGGCCTCGGCGCTTTCGACCGACTCGACCGTGTAGCCGAGCATGTCCAGGATCTCGCCGAGCCCCGCCCGTGCGGCGGGCTCGTCCTCGACCAGCAGGACGCGCTCTCCGTGTCCGGTCTCGAAAGCCTCCGCGGCCGACCTGACCTCGAGCTCGCCGGGGCCAGCGGCTGCGCACGGGAGCGTGATCCGAAAGGTGCTGCCGTTTCCCGCCATGCTGGTCGCCTCGATGCGGCCTCCGTGGGTGGTGACGATGCCGTGGGCGACCGCGAGGCCGAGGCCGGTGCCCAACCTCTTGGTGGTGAAGAAGGGCTCGAACAGCCGCCGTAATACCTCCTCGGTCATACCGGCGCCGCTGTCCGCCACCTCCCACCACAGAGTGTCGGCCGAGCGTCCGGCTCGCAGCGTCAGCGAGCCGCCGCCTGGCATGGCATCGACGGCGTTGACGACGAGGTTCATGAGGACCTGTTGGAGCTGCCCCCGGTCGCCGACCACGGGAAGCGGTTCGGACCCGAGCTCCATCACCATGGGGATGTTCTCTGGGATGAGGCGCCGGAGCATCGGAACCGCCTCGCTGAGCACCTGACCGAGATCGAGTGTCTCCCGGGTCGACACCTCCCTCCGCGCGAACAGCAGGAGCTGGCGGGTGAGGGCGGCGCCGCGACGCACACTGTCCTCGAGCTCGGCCAGCTGACCCCCGGACTCGGTGGTGTCTCCGGCGCGGTGGCGCAGCACCCCCACCGTGGCCAGCATGGCCTGGAGGAGGTTATTGAAGTCGTGCGCGACGCCACCGGCGAGACGCCCCACCGCCTCCATTTTCTGCGCCTGGCGGAGCTGCTCCTCGGTGGTCTTGTGGGCGGTGATGTCGAACAGGTACGTGCGCACGCCGGTCAGCTCGTCGTGCTCGTCGAAGATCCCGACGAGGTTGGCCACCACATGGACCGGCGTGCCGTCCCGCCGCCGCAGCTCGAGCTCGAAGTTCGTGAGCCGCCGCTGCTCGCGCAGGAGCCTCAGCGTCCGTGCCCGGTCCTTCGGGTTTGGGTAGAGATCGGCCACCGTGGCCGACGCCGCGTCCCCAGACGACGCATAGCCGAAAATCTCAGCAAACGCCGGGTTCGCCTCGAGGATCGCCCCGTCCACGTTGGCCAGGAAGTCCGCCGTGAGGTCCTGCTCGAAAAAGGTGCGGTAGCGGTCCTCGCTGCCCTTGAGCGCCGCGTACAGCTTCGCATTGTTGAGGCTCACGCCGATCTCGCTGGCGAGAGTCTCGAGCACCTGGACGTCCGACTCGTCGAAGGCGCCAGGACGCGCCTCCTGCACATCCAGGACGGCGATGACGTCGTTGCCGACGCGGATCGGCACCGCGATCTCGGAGCGGGTGGCGATCTCCACGTCGAATCCGACGATGAAGCGCGGGTCAGAGAGCACGTCATTGCAGGTCACGGTTTGCCCGCTGGCCGCCGCCGCCCCGATCAGGCCCTCACCGACCTTCTGGCGGAAGTCCATCACCGCGATACACTCGTAGGCGCCGGCGATCGCCTGGCGGCCCAGCTCCTGGGTCTCGACGTCCACCTGGAGGAGCATCACGTTGTAGTAGCCGAAGGTTTCATGGACCTCGCGTACCGCGGCGAGCACCACGGCGTCGGGATCCAGCTCGCTTGCGACCTGCCGTGCAATCCGGTTGATGGCCGAAAGCTGCCGCAGGCGCCGTCGCTCGGCCTCCGCCGCCCGTCGCTGGACGGTGACGTCGCGGACGACGGCCTGTACCAGCTTTTCGTTGCCGATGGGCAGTGCACTCAGCGATACCTCGACGAGGAACCCGCTGCCGTCGCCGCGCGTGTGCTCCCACTCGAAGCGCTGCGGTGCTCCCGCCAACGCCGCCTCGACCAAGCGCCTCGCCTTCGCCTGCGAGTCGTCACCGTCAGGTTGCGCGGTCGGGGAGACCTCCCAAGGGGCCATTCCGACGAGCTCTTTCAGGCTCCGTCCATAGAGCTCGCACGCCTTGGGATTGCACTCGGTAAAGCGAAAGTCGCGGAGGATGAGAACGCCGTCGTTGGCGCCGTCGAAGAGCGCGTGGTAGCGGCGCTCCGACGTGCGCAGGGAGTGCTCGGCATACAACCGCTCGGTGACGTCGCGGGCCCGGCCGCGCACGATCGGCGCGGCGACTCCCTTGGTACGGACTGTGTTGTCGTACTCCCAGTACCTCACTTCCCCGGTTCGCGTGACGATCTCCATGATCCCGTGCGCCGAGCCCTCGCGGCCGAGCTGGTCAAGGTACGCCGGGAAGAGCGAGCGGCCGCGAGGCGTCAGGAACTCCACGAGATTGCGGCCCACCAGATCGGCGATGTCGTAGCCAACCGCCCGCGCGGAGGCCATGTTTATTGTCAGGAAGACCCCACTGAGGTCGTGAGTGCAGATGAGGTCGGCACTTTGTTCGACCAGGTCGCGATAACGGTCCTCGCTCTCGCGGAGCGCATCCTCCATGCGACGCGTCTCAGTCACGTCGCGGATCACACCCACGAGCGCGAGCGGTTTGCCCTGCTCGTCCCGGACCGTGGAGGTCGACAGCGACACCAGGATCTGCGTGCCATCCTTGCGGAGGTTCCAGATCTCGCCGTGCCAGCCGGCACCGAGCGTACCCTCGCGGATCTCCCCGTCCCGTCGGGCCGTGACGTCGTCTGCGCGGAGCATGCCGATGTGGTGGCCAACCAGCTCCGCCTCGCCGTATCCGTAGAGGCGGCAGAAAGCGTCGTTGACGAACTGGATGCGATCGGCCTCGTCGGTCATGCACACGCCCTCACCGACTGATCGCAGGGCGTGCGCCAGCAGTGCCAGTCGCTCCTGAGTGCGTTTGCGCTCGGTGATGTCGGTGAGGGAACCGACGATGGCCGCAGTGCAACCGCTGCGGACCACCGGTTCCTCGCGCACCTCGACCCAGAAGCGTCGCCCGGTCCGACTCACCAGCTCGAGCTCGTGGGCGGGCTGTCGCTCGCCGGTGTCGATTGCCCGCTGGGTGAGCTCGAAGCCCAGTTCGTTGACCGGGTTGTCGGTCGAGAACTCCGTCCAACGGACCAGCGCTTCCTCCGGCTCGCAGTCGAAGAACTCCCGTGACTGAGGGCTGACGTAGGTCAGAACGTGATCCGGCCCGTGGACGAAGAAGAGGTCGCGGCTGTACTCGATGATGTCGCGGAAGCGGACGCCGGCATCGCCGTGCTGGGAGAGCAGGAGCGCCGAGCCGACCCTCTCCCGTGCGGCGTCATCTCCGGCCGCAACCGATCTCGAGAGGACGAGGTCCGGCGCGAACGAGGCCGTTGCCTTTGCCGCCTCCTCGGCGTCGCCAGCGATACAGATCTCGACCGTGTGCTCCGCGCGCCTCAGGGCATCGACGACGAGCTCGACAACGCCGTGGGCATCGCCAAGGACGAGCACGCGGAGCGCATCAGCCATGCTGCACCTTGGGTTCCCTCGCCGCGCCACCACGCTGTGGGACGCTGTCCTTCACGGATCGTACTCCTTCCGCAGGGCCCGCGCGATGATCGCATGCAGATCTGGCCCGCGTTCAGTAGCCTCTCGATCCACTATCGCGGGACCGGCTTCGGGCGCGTCCTGAGGGACCGTCACGGTTCAGACGCTGGGACTGCTCAGGGCCTTCGCCTGCTCGACGAAGGGCCCGAGCTCGCGTACCAGGAGCGGGTTCACCTCGAGCGCTCGGCTCAGACTGGCCGCGGCTGCGGCCGCTGATCGCTGCCGGATGGTAGGGTCCCTGGCCGACCTGGCTGCCGCCAGCTGCAGCTGGCCGAGAGCTGCGAGGGCGCGGTCCATGACGGGGTCGATTCCGAGCGCACGATCGGCGGCTCGGAGGCCCGCCGCGAGGTCGGTCCCGGCGCCTCGACCCCGTGGGCGATCCCGAAATCGACGACGACGGGGCGCCACCCGCCGTCTTCCTGGCGCACGACGAGGATGTTCCCGGGCTTGAGGGAGAGGAAGCGCTGTAGGGTCTCGTCCCAGGCCTTGGAGACCTCGCCCATTCCCCCTCGACCAATAGGAATCGCGGTTCCGCAGTCCATCACGAGAATGCCATTGCCTGCATGGTATCTCGTTCGAGCGACGTGCGGTCACCCTGGGAAATCACGAGTCTCTCTCGTGGGTGGGGTGCTATAAGTGAGTCATGACAACACACGGGTTCGCGCTTTTCGACACCTCCATCGGCCGCTGCGGTATCGCCTGGAGCGAGCGCGGCGTCGCCGGGGTCCAGCTCCCCGAGACACGGGACGCCGACACGCGGACGCGGTTGGCGAGGCGGTTCCCAACCGCCGGCGAGAAGACCCCGCCGGTCGACGTCGAGCGCGCGATCGACGGCATCATCGCCCTGCTGTCCGGCGAGGCGAGCGATCTTTCAGGCGTCGTGCTCGACCTGGGCGGCGTGCCCGTGTTCGAGCGCCGCGTCTACCAGGTCCTCAGGACCATCCCTCCCGGTGAGGCGGTGTCCTACGGCGAGATCGCGGCTCGGGTCGGCGAGCCCGATGCGGCCCGCGCCGTGGGCCGCGCACTGGGCCGCAACCCGGTCCCGATCCTCGTGCCATGCCATCGGGTGGTCGCGGCGGACGGCGGCCTCGGCGGTTTTTCGGCGAGCGGCGGCGTGACCACCAAAGCGCGCCTGCTGAGGATCGAGGAGGCGCACGGGATGGGCACCCGCAGGATGTTCGAGGACGAGGATCACGACGGGTGACGGCGAACGCGCGTCGCCGACCAGTGGCATGAGGCTGTGCCGGCGTTCGGTCCCTCAGGCGGAGTCGGCCGGAGTCGGAGCACTACGGCACAGAAGGACGCCGACCCACACCAGCCAAACGCTCTGGGCGAGGACGACCAACCCGAAGCCGTGGATTCCGAGCTTGAGCATGCCTGACGCCACGGATCCCAGGACTCCGACGCCGATGAGGAGTCCGGCGACACCGGAGATCGGCGACAGGCGCCGGGTCGCCACGATGGCGACCGAGAACAGCACCATCGCCATTCCCCACGAGACTGCGTTGACCGACGCGAAACCCCGGTTGACCAGACCGGTATAGGCGAGCAGGGCGCGCAAGGTCTCCCGAGTCGGTCCGTCCGTCGCGAGGATTCGCTCAATGACGTCGGTGGCGACGAAACCGCTCGCGACGCCCGCAGCCATGGCCGCGATGCCGCCGAAGCCCCACGCGACCAGCGCAGAGATCGGGAGCTCGCCGTTCCCCAGTCGGCGCGACAGCCCCAGCAGCCCAATGAAGAGCAGCGGCACGAAGGCCAGTGCGAGCCCGTGCACCAGGGTGTTGAGCCGGGCCTGCTGCGCGAAGCGAGCAGGGTCGAGCAGGGCGTGGGCCGACGGGTGGTGGGCCATCACCAGCAGCAGGGCAATCGAGCACGAGATGAGCAAGGCTCCGCTGACGACGTCGCGTCGCATGGCTGTGACCTCCCGTGAGGCGTTTCCTGTGGACTGCTTTTGCAACGCCAGTGTGCCCGTTCACTTGCGGTGGGTCAACCCCGGCGCGACACCGGGAGGCATTGATGGACGCAGCGTCCTGACGGTGAGAGATGGCGGCGGACGGTGTACCCTCGGCGCATGTCGGAGGCGACGCGGAAGGGGTCGAGCGCAGCGGGGAGCGGCGTCTGGGCTGTCCTCTTGCGTGGAGTCAATGTCGGCGGGAAGAACATGCTGCCCATGCGCGATCTGGCAGCGATGTGCGAGCAGCTCGGCGCCCGCGAGGTCCGGACCTACATCCAGAGCGGAAACGTCGTGTTCCGGGCCAGCCCCGCGCTCGCACGAGAGCTTCCGGAAGCGCTCGCGGCGCTCATTGAACGCCGTTCCGGGCTCGCTGTTCCTATGATCCTGCGATCCGCCGCGGAGCTTGCCGAGATCACCCGCTCGAGCCCTTTCCTTGAGGCAGGTGCCGACCCGAGCACCCTGCACGTGATGTTCCTCGCCGACACGCCCTGCCAGGGGGCCGTCGCCGAGCTCGACCCGGACAGGTCGCCGCCCGATCGCTTCGTGGTTGCGGGACGCGAGATCTACCTCCACTGCCCGAACGGCGTCGCCCGCTCGAAGCTCACCAACCAGTACTTCGACGCCAGACTCGGCACCGTGAGCACAGCCCGCAACTGGAGGACCGTGCTCAAGCTCACCGAGATGGCTGCGGAGTGAGGTTGCCCAGCCACCTCCTTTCGCGTAGGCGGGTTCCGCGACGAGTACGGATGTCGGTCAAGGACCAATGAGCGAGCCGAAGATGACACCGGTGAGTGAGGAAGAAGTCCGGAAGCGACCGCCGACCTTTCTCGAAGCCGTGACGCCGCTGGTCGCGATCGCCATCCTCCTCGGCGTCGGCTACGGGGTGCTGCGGCTGCCGGCGGAGGTCCTGCTGATCGCGGCGGCGGCGGTCGCCGGCGTCATCGGGCGCCGGCTCGGCTACTCCTACCGCGAGCTCGAGGCGGGGATCGTGACCTCGATCGCCAAGGGCATGCCTGCGATGCTGATCGTGATCGTGGTCGGCGCCCTGATCGGCTCGTGGATCGCCGCCGGGACCATCCCGATGCTGGTCGCCTGGGGCCTCGAGCTGATCTCGCCGCGCTTCTTCCTGGTCACGAGCTACCTGGTGTGCTCGTTCATCTCGCTCGTGACCGGGACATCCTACGGGACCGCGGGCACGCTGGGCGTGGCCTTCATCGGGATCGCCCACGGCCTCGGGATACCCCTCGGGCAGGCCGCCGGTGCGATCGTCGCGGGCGCCTACTTCGGCGACAAGCTATCGCCGTTCTCGGACACCACCAACCTGGCCCCGATCGCCGCCGGCTCGAACCTCTTCGACCACATCCGGCACATGCTATGGACGACGACGCCCGCCTGGTTTCTCGGCCTCGCGGTGTACGCTGTTGCGGGGATCAGCACCGGCGCGGGGTCCGCGGCCGGTCTCGACGCCGCCGCGATCCAGGCCGCCATCCGCGGCGCCTTCCGGTTCCACGTCGTGCTCCTGCTGCCGGCCGCGATCACCCTCTGGGCTGCGCTCCGCAAACGGCCGGTGATCCCCGGCATGCTGATTTCGTCGGGGGTCGCGGTGGTGCTCGCGATCGCGGTCCAGGGCTCGCGCCTCGTTCCCGCCGTCGCCTCTCTCGTCACGGGCTTCGAGTCCGCGACCGGCAACGCGACCGTGGATACGCTGCTCACCCGGGGCGGCATGGCGAGCATGATGGACGTGACCCTGATCGCCTTCGCGGCGTTCGCGTTCGGGGGCATCATGCAGCACGCCGGGATGCTCGACGTGCTGCTCGAGCGTCTGCTCAGGGTCGCCTCCACGACCGGCCGCCTGGTCGCCGCGACCGTCGCCGCCTGCATCGCGACGGCCGCCATGACGGGGAGCTCGTTCCTCTCGATTCTGATCCCGGGCGAGCTGTTCGCGCCCGCGTACCGGCGCCGCGGCCTCGCCGCCAAGAACCTGTCGCGGACCACCGAGGACAGCGGCACGGTGGTGATGCCCCTGATCCCCTGGAGCATCGCCGGGGTCTTCATGGCGGGGACGCTCGGCGTACCGACCCTGGAGTACGCGCCGTGGGCGGTGATGTGCTACACCGGCTTTCTGTTCGCGCTGCTGTACGGCTTCACCGGCATCGGGATCGCCCCACGCCGGCGCGACGACGAGACGATCCCAGGGAGCTGAAGTGGCGGTTGCCGCCGGCCCGAAGGAGGGTGCGAGGTGTTCACGCTGATCCAGGGACCTCGGGTGTGGGCCCCGGAGCCCCTCGGCGAGCGCGATCTCCTGCTCGCCGGGACGTCGATCGCGGCGGTCGCCGAGCCGGGTACTGTCGAGCCTGGGGGCGTGGCCGTCGACCGGCTCGATGCGCGGGGCTGCCAGGTGGTCCCCGGCTTCATCGACAGCCACGTCCACATCCTGGGCGGCGGCGGCGAGGGCGGACCGGCGACCCGCGCCCCGGAGCTCAGCATCGAGGAACTCGTCGCCTGCGGCGTGACCTCCGTGATCGGCTGCCTCGGTACCGATGCCGTGACGCGCCACCTCGAGTCGCTGCTGGCGAAGGCACGCTCACTCGAGGCGGAGGGGATCAGCGCGTGGATCTTCACCGGCTCGTACCAGCTCCCCCCGGTCACCTTGACCGGCAGCATCCGCTCCGACCTGGTGCTGATCGACAAGGTGGTCGGGGCGGGCGAGATTGCGATCTCGGACCACCGGTCGTCGCAGCCAACCTTCGACGAGATCACCCGGCTGGCCGCCGAGTGCCGCGTGGGCGGGATGCTCGGCGCCAAGGCGGGAGTGCTCCACCTCCATCTCGGCGACGGCCAGCGCGGCCTTGAACTGGTGCGCCGCCTGCTCGCCGAGACCGAGATTCCGCTCACCCAGGTGGTGCCGACCCACTGCTGCCGGAACCCACGCCTGCTCGCCGAGGCTGTCGAGCACGTGCTCGCGGGCGGCTGCGCGGACTTCACGGCCGGCTTTGGGAACCACGGTGCAGAGGTATCGGTGGTGGAGGCGGTGCGGCGTCTGCTCACTGCGGGCGCGTTCCTCGATCGGGTGACGGTGAGCTCCGACGCCGGCGGCAGCATCCCGGTCTTCGACGCCGCGGGCGAGCTCACGGGGCTCGACATCGCGCGCCCGGATGTCTTGCTGGCGGCGTTCCGCGCGCTCGTCCGCGAGGAGGTCGTCGGTCTCGCCGACGCCTGCCGGCTGTTCGCCGCCAACCCGGCCCGGATCTACCGGTTGCGCGGCAAGGGCCGGATCGAGGTCGGCGCGGATGCCGACCTGGTGGTGTTCGACGGGGAGCTCCGCCCCCGCGACGTGTTCGCGCGGGGGCGGCGGATGGTCGCGGGCGGTCAGGTCACCGCGCACAGCACGTTTTCGGGATGTCGCGACTCGCCGTGACCAGCAGGAGTACAGCTCCGCTGGTCAGCTCGATGAAGAAGCCGGCGCCGGCAGCTCCCAGGTGTAGGGGACGAAGGTCCTGAGGACGCTCGCGCGGTTGTAGATCTCCTCGGCGCCTGGGACCTCGATCGTCGCGGAGCCGTCGGGGCGGAGCTCAAAGTGGATCGCGCCGCCGGTGAAGGGGTCGGGCGCGGAGGCCTCGGGCCAGCGCGCGAGGGTCTCCGGGTAGCGTCCCATAGCGAGGCCCTCGAGCCTCACCGAGATCGCGAGGCGCTCGAGCCGTCGCAGGGAGAGGATGCTCTGGACCCGGACCAGCGCTCCGGCCAGAGTCTCGAGGGTTTCAGGCTTCTGGGCATCCTGGGTTACGGTCTTGTGCGCTTCGAGGTTGCGGATGAGCTCCGAGTTGGCGGCGATGGGGCCGTCTGAGAGTCGCGCTGCTTCCAACAAAGACTTCATGCCCATATTCTGGTCCGCGGCCGCATCCGTCATCTTGCCAGAGGGGTCGTCGTGGCCGGAGGCGCCGGACATGAGCCGGGTCGCCCGGAGGCCGAGAGAACGCTTCCAGGCCGTGGTCAGATCGACCTCAGGAAGGCTCGCGGCAAGACCGTCCAGAGCCTTCCGCGGTGTCTCCGGACTCTGCACTGCGGTCAGCACCACGTCCGCTGCCATGCGGTCAATGGCAAGGCCGACCAGCAGTGAGATGAGGGGCGCCTCCCGTTCGAGCGATTCCGAGAGGCCGCCGATCTCGGCGACCGAGAGCCGGAACGCTGCCCAGTTGCCGGTTGCAATGGCGAGCCGTGCCCGGACATCGAGGACCCGCGCGAGCCGGAGGAGCTGGAGCATCGGAATGTCCGGCCTGGGGCCGATCGCCTGGGAGCCGGAGAGACCCCAGCTCGAGCCGCGCAGAGCCGCCGCCCGCTCGGCGAGGGAGAGCGCCGGCGCGCTGCGCGCGAAGGCCCGGTCGAGCCCCTCGCGCTGCGCGGGCGTCCAGTCGCCCACCCGCAGCTTTGAGAGGTCCCCGACCAGCGTCGTCTGGTCCTCGTCAAGATCGAGCGCGCCTGCGGCGGCGCGCCACCAAATCGCGGCGTTGTCCTCGTCGGCCACGGTGGCGGAGGCGTAGGCGTCGGGAGTCAGCGGTCCGATCTCCTGCTCGACGTTCTGGCGTGTCATTCGGGCCTGCACCCGCAGGGCGAGCAGCAGGGCAAGCACGAGGGCGGCGGCCACTCCAAGGATGCGGAAACCGGTGCTCAGTCGTGGGCGGTGCATGTCTGACTCCTCTCGGTGCGCTCTCACGAGGTCGTGCGCAGGACCGTTGCGACGGTCAGGATCTGCCCAGCGGACGCTCCTCGGGTCCGTCTCGAGCCTGGCACCGAGCTGCTCGAGGTCGAGGGCCGACTGCAGGTCGGTCGGCGGCGCCTGCTGGCTCCTTTCGGCAACCAGCGTCGGTTGACTGGTCTGGGGATGGTGCAGCGAGAGCACGGCGTGGCCCAGGAGCAGCAGGGCCAGGGTCGCTGCGAGTCCGAGGTCGAAGCGGGACAGGCCGCGCCGATCTCGTCGGCGTTCCGGCGGTGCAGAGGCCGCCGCCCGCAGCACCTTCTCGCGCAGGTCCGCCGGGGGTCGCCCGGGCGTCACCTTCGACAGTGGCTTCTCGATCATGGCGTCACCCCCAGCAGCTTGCGGAGCTTGCGCAGGCCGAGCCGGACGCGGCTCGCCGCCGTGAATGTTGGGACGCCGGTCACCGAGCCAATGGCGGCGAACGACAGCCCCTCGTAGTGCCGCAGATACACCGCCGCTCGCTGTGCCGGAGGAAGCTTCCCGAGCGCTGACGCGACGACGGCCGCCTCGGCCCGGCTCTCGGCATCGGCTGCGACCGGCTCGGCGACCGCGTCGTCGATCGCGACCAGCCGGCGGCTCCGGCGGGCGAGGTCGACCGCCGCGCGGTGCGTCATCGCCAGCAGGTACGAGCGCGGGTTGCGGACCTCGGCAAGCTTCGCACCGGTCCGCGCGAGTCGCACGAAGACCTCCTGGACGACATCCGCTGCGTCCTGCCGGGAGCCGGTTCGGAACAGCGCAAAGCCGAACAGGTCCGCAGCACTGTGGTCGTAGATTCCGCCGAGCGCCTCGATACTACCGTCGGCGAGCGAAGCGAAGTGCAAGAAGAGGGGGTCGTCATCGCCAGTCACGGCATCAGCCTTCTCCGGAGGTGCGGCAAGTTCGTGAGGTACGGCGGCGGTCAGTATCGAGTCGCTCACGCCCCAATGACGAGGTTCGGGCCCCATCTTGTCACTTCACGGGCGAAGGAAACGGGAGACCTCGTACGGCTGCGAGGCACACTCTGGACAGAGGCATCCCGGCCTGCCTCGATTCTCAGAACACCATCAAGGGCCCCTGCTCAGCGGGCGCTCAGCCTGGTGAGAATCGCGGGCTACCCGATAGCGTGCCGCAGGTGGCCCACGATTTCCTGCAGGGCTTCGGGTCCGACGACGTCGTGGGGCAGGAGCGGGAGCTCGAGCTGGGGCAAGTCGGGGAACGTGGCCACGATCTCCTGCATGTAGCGCTTCTCCTGCTCCTTGCGCGCGGCCAGGAACGGGTGGCCGCTGGAGTCGTCGGGGAGAATCCGGTTGACGACCAGCCCGCCTACCGGGACCTTGAATCGGCGCAGCATGGTGACCGCCTTCGCGGTCTCGAGGATCGGTAGCCGCTCGGCGAGAAGCACGAAGATGAACGCGGTCTCTCCGGGATTCAAGAGGAGGATCCGCATCTGGTAGAACTTCCGGCGCCGCGCGGTGAGGATCTTCTCGACCGGGTCGGACGACTCCTCCTCCGGCGCCCCGCCCACCGTCATCTGGCGCCACATCCCGGACAACTCGTTGACCCGCTTGCGTCGCTCGAGCAGGCCGTCGATCCACGCCTGCAGCAGCTCGGGTAGGGTGAGTAGGCGCAGGGTGTGACCCGTGGGTGCGGTGTCGAAGACCACCAGGTCGTACTGGTCGTGGACCGTCAGCACCAGGTCCGCCACGCGGTCGAAAAGCGCCGCCTCCTCGGCGCCGGGCGACACCCGGGCGATCTCCACCTGGCGCTCCATCTCGGCGCGCAGGTGCTCGGGAGCGACCCGCAGGAGATGGATGCGCACCCGGTCGATGTACTCTGCGGCGGCCTTCTCGGAGTCGATCTCCAGGGCCCAGAGGTGCTCGGTAATCCTCCGCTCGGTCGGGCCGAGCTCGGTCTCGAGGATGTCCCCGGTGGAGTGCGCGGGATCGGTGGACACGAGCAGGGTGCGCCGTCCCCCTTGGGAGGCGAGCAGGGCGAACGCGGTCGCGCAGGTGGTCTTGCCGACTCCGCCCTTGCCGCCGAAGAAAAGGATCCGGCGGTCGAGCCAGTGAGGTTCGTTCATCGGGTCCTCGAGGAAAAGGCGCGGGGCCCCGCCGGGGCCCCGGTCGTCAGCATCATCTGAAGCCCCCGGGGGGCGACTTCTCCATTCCCTGACGCAGGTGCCACGCATGGAAGCGCTCGAGCATCGCGGGCAGCAGCTCCAGGGTGTAGTAGTTCACCGGGTTGGGAATACCCATCATGTCCGAGAAGCAGAGCAGGAGGAAGAGATCCTCCTCGTCGCGGTGGCGGCGCGCCGCCACCGACCGGTACGGCGAGAAGAAAAGCTCGTCGTAGAACTCGTTGAACCGTCGCCAACGCTCTCGCAGCCGTTGCCAGAAGGAGCTCACTTCTCTGCCGTCTCTGGAAGCGAAACGGGGGGCCGGCGCAGTGCCAGGTACGCCTCGAGCGCCATCCACACTGCGGAGAACAGCACGATCACGCCCATGACGCCCATCAGGTAGTTGGGCTTGTCCCCGAACAGCCATCTGCCCAGACTGGTGAGCATGGCCCAGGTGGTCATGACGAGCAGGAAGGCCATCGGGAGCATGACCGGTAGGATGTTGCGCCCGAGCCGCCTGAGGTAGACCGCGATCACGATCAGCGAGAGCGCCGCCAGGAGCTGGTTGGTGGTGCCGAAGAGCGGCCAGATGACAAGGCCGCCGGTGCCAACCCCGCCGCCGGGAGCGTGGGCGCCGAAGGCGAGCGCCAGGCAGGCCGCGACGGCGATGGTGGTGGACACGGTGGGCTCACTGAGGAACTTGATGTCGTACTGCTCGCCCAGCTCGGCGACGATGTAGCGCTGGAGGCGGACGCCGGTGTCCATGGTGGTCGCGGCGAAGCTGACCACGATGACCGCTGCGAAGACCTGTCCCACCGGCACCGGCACGCCGAGATTCTCCGCCATCTGGGCGACGCCGTTGACGAAGTTGCCCGCGGCCCCGCCGGAGGCGGCGCCCCAGCTGCTAAAGAGGGCAGACCAGTCGGCACGGGTGGCGGCGATACCCGCCGTCACCACCAGGATCGAGCCCAACGCGAGCGCGCCCTCACCCACCGCCCCCATGTAGCCGACGAACTTCGCGTCGGTCTCCTTGTCGAGCTGTTTGGACGAGGTGCCGGAGGAGACCAGCCCGTGGAAGCCCGAGATGGCGCCGCAGGCGATGGTGATGAACAGGATCGGGAGGATCGGGGGGGCCCCGGCGGGAGAGGGGTTGTAGGCTGGCGCCATGATGGTGGGGTTGCCGACCGCCATGCCGATATAGAGGACGCCGAGGCCGACGATGAGCTCGTGGGAGTTGATGTAGTCCCGCGGCTGCAGGAGCAACCACACCGGAAGGCGGGAGGCCGCCCAGGCGTAGAGGAACAGCACCACCACCCAGAATCCGGCGGGGCCGAGCCCGAGGAAGTGCTCGGGAATGACTACCGGCATCTTGGCGCCGTACCAGACCATGACGTAGAGTGCGATGAGAGCGCCGATGGAGGGCCACAGCAGCTTGCCGCCCTTGCGGTAGATGATCCAGCCGACCAGGATCGCGACCGGGATTTCGAACCAGATCGGCACGACGCTGCCGGGGAACTTCACGAACAGCCGCGCGATCACGATCGCGAACACCGCGTTCACCATCAGCAGCAGCAGGAAGATCACGATCATGAACAGGGTGCGGGAGCGCCTGGACAGCACCTGCTCGGTGAGCGAGCCCATCGAGCGCGCCTTGAAGCGGGACGAGATCCAGAGGGTGCCGAAGTCGTGGGCGCCGGCGAAGAAGATCGTGCCGAAGATAACCCAGAGGAGAGCCGGGAGCCAGCCCCAGTACACGGCGATGGCCGGCCCGACGATCGGCGCCGCACCGGCGACCGAGGTGAAGTGGTGACCCCACAGCACGTGCTTGTTGGTCGGCACGAAGTCGACCCCGTCCTGAAACTCATGGGCCGGGGTCACGAAGTTGGGGTCGAGCTTGTAGATCTTTTCAGCCAGGAACTTCGCGTAGAACCGGTACGCAATGAGGAAGGCACCAAGACCTAAGATCGCCAGATAGATCGCCTTCATCGCTCCTCCCCTCCATGCTTTAGCAAGCGACCGCCGCCGGATGTCAAACCGGATCGATCTCTCGCTGGTTGCGTGGGTTCGCCCTGAGTTGATTTTCCTTGCCGGAAGCCCTGATGTCAACTGGATGCGCCGATGGCTACGGGCGGGCCCGTGGGGCGCGTCGACGCTGGGTGTGCGCCGTCATCGCCGGGCACGGCGGACTGCCCCACGAGGGAGGATCTGCCGGGGGATGCGAGGTGGGAGAGGACGGTTGGAACGTCTCGGGGCGGGCAGGCTAGAGGCGCCGGACCACCTCGAGGGCGAGCAGCCGCAGGGACTGAACGGGCACGGTGCGGAACCCTGGACCGCCGGCCGCAACCTGGATGACATAGCGGCCCTGCACCATGGCGTAGGCGGTGTCCTCCTGGGTGGTTGCCCAGAACGCCAACCCTCCTCCGTCCGTCGTGTCGAGCGACACCTTGGAGTCGGGGTCGGCCCTGGCCTCGGTCAGGCCGGCCTGCCATGGCGCGAGGGCCTCCGCGGCGGCCGAAAACTCGATGCAGTTCAGCATGACAGTGGCGGACCTCAGCTGATAGACGCACATCGACCGCATCCCGCCGCTGCCCTTGTCGACCTCGGGCCCGTGCGGGCGCGCCGCCATGACAGCGGCGCCGAGGAGCCTGGCGACGTCGGTCTGGGGAACCAGGGCGCAGGGATCGGCGGCTCCGGCGACCGGTACGACGAGCACTACCAGGAGCGAGACGAGCGCGGACGAGAGGAGCTTTGACACTTGGCCTCCTTGACGGGACCGTGACGGGCTTCCAGAGACACTGAGTATGAGAGGGATATTCCGCACAACTTGGCCCGCTGTCGGGCGACCGCGCCGGCCGCGCCTTGACAGCCCGTCTCGGCGAGCCGTAGGCTCCCGGCCGTCTCCACGGAGGATCTCGATGAGCCAGTACAGTCACCCCTCGGAGCCCGTGCGTCACTCGTACCCGGTGGCGGTCGAGAAGGCCGGCTTCGCCACTGCCATCGGGCTCTTCCTGAAGACCTTGCCCTACGCCGTGGTCCGATTCGGGATCCTGCTCGGGGTGAGCCTGGCCACGATCGTGTGGATGGTGGCGACCTTCGGTGGCGCCGCCTTCCTCGGCGCCGCGGTTCACCCGTGGGTCGGTCTGGGTTGGATGTTCGTGTGCCTCGGCGCTGCCGGCGCGGTCTGGCGTCTGGTCGTCCGTTACGCCCTCTACCTGGTCAAGGCCGGCCACATTGCGGTGATCACCGAGCTGGTCACACACGGTGAGGTGGGCAACGGCGGCGAGGGCATGTTCGGCTACGGCAAGCGGATCGTCATCGAGCGCTTCGGCGAGGTCAACGTGCTGTTCGGGCTCGACCTGCTGATCCGCGGCGTGGTGCGCGCCTTCAACCGCAGCCTGGAGTGGATCTCCTCGCTGCTGCCGATCCCAGGGCTCGACTTCCTGGTCGGTATCGTGCGGGCCGTCATTCAGGCAGCGACGACGTACATCGACGAGACGATCTTCTCCTACAACCTCGCCCGGGGCGACGCGAGCCCGTGGCGCTCCGGCAAGGACGGGTTGATCTACTACTGCCAGAACTCCAAGGAGATCCTCAAGACCGCAGCGTGGGTGGTTGTGCTCGACAAGGCGCTCACCCTGCTCGCGTGGGTGGTGATGCTCGCTCCGGCGTTCGCGATCGCGGCGGTTCTGCCGGAGAACACAAGGGTTTTCGGGGGCGGAGCGGCTCTGCTCATCGCGGTGTTGTTCGCCGCCAACATCCGATCGGCGTTCCTGAAGCCGATCTTCCTGATCATGATCATGACCAAGTTCCACGTCCTGGTTCGCGGCCAGTCCATCGACGCGACCTGGGACACCCGCCTCAGCCAGCTCAGCGGCAAGTTCCGGGAGCTCAAGTCGAAGGTGCCGACTCCGGTGGTGGCCCCGACCGAGGCGTTGCCGCCGGTCCCGTCCTCCTGACACCACGGTGGCAGGAGCGTCGGTGTTTCCTGCCGACCCCTGACAGAACGCTGTCAGGAGAGCGCTGCTGGAATCTCCATGCGGCCGGTGCCCAGAGCGCCCGCGCCGCAGAAGGGAGATCGACATGCACGAGTTCTGCTGGGTGGAGATGGTGACCGATGATCGCAAGGCGGCGCAGTCCTTTTACGGCGACCTCTTCGGCTGGTCGTACGAGGAGGTCCCGATGCGGGACGGGCAGCACTACGCCATGTTCCGACCCGAGGCGGGTGGGCCGGGCGGCGGGATTATGAACAAGCCCGACTCGAAGCTGCCGACGACGTGGATGCCCTATGTGGCGGTCACTGACCTCGAGGCTGCGGTTGCCAGGGTTGCTACGCTCGGCGGGTCGGTCCAGGTCGTTCCGACCGCGATTCCGGGAATGGGGTCGTTTGCGGTGATCCAGGACCCGACCGGGGGTGTTCTCGGCCTGTGGCGAAACGGTGCCTGATCGCCTCCATCCGTGGTGGAACAGCGGCCGGCCGGGACGGGAGATCCTCCCGGCCGTGCCGTTCTTCCGGACCGAAGGACGGTCGGCGCAGACCACGCTATAAAATGCCGCATGCGCCGCGCCGATCGCCTGTTCCGCCTGGTGGAGCTGCTGCGCCTGCGGCGCATGCTGACCGCCCGCCAGCTTGCCGAAGAGCTTGAGGTCTCCGAACGGACGGTCTACCGCGACGTCGCAGACCTGGCGCGTCAGGGCGTGCCGATACGGGGCGAAGCGGGCGTCGGCTACGCCCTCGACCCGGGCTACGAGCTGCCCCCCATGCAGTTCAACGTCGATGAGCTCGAGGCGCTGGTGCTCGGCGCGCGGATGGTCCAGGCCTGGTGCGGAGACGACCTCGCCGGGGCGGCGCAGGACGCCGTCGCTCGAATCGAGCACGCGCTGCCGAAACGGTTGCGGGACCGCATGGCGCGCACCGCGCTCTACGTTCCCGACGTCGGGTGGACGCTTCCCGGCGCCCGCCAGATGGTGACGCTTCGAGAGGCGATTCGTGAGCAGCGCAAGGTCAAGATGCGCTACGTCGACCTTCAGGAGCAATTCAGCGAGCGGGTGGTGCGTCCCCTCGCGCTCTTCTTCTGGGGACCGAAGGCGACTCTGGGCGCGTTCTGCGAGCTGCGCGAGGACTTTCGCAGCTTCAGGCCCGACCGGATCCAGTCGCTCGAGCTTCTGCCGGAGATCTTCGCAGCGGAACCAGGTCGCACGCTCCAGGATTACCTGCGCAGGGTGTCCGAGGACGGCAGCCCGTTCGGCTGACCATACGCGGTCCGGCCGAGAAAGCCGAGCAGTCGGCGCCACAACTGCCTGCAGCCCTGGCTTGAGCCGCCGGGATAGGCGTCCTCCGACGGGGGATGGGTGACCTCGAGCGAGGTCAGGTGCGGCGTGGGCGCGTCGAAGCGAAACGCGGCGGAATATGGCACAGTCCTCGCAGTGTCTTGCTGACGACGGATCCGAGGCGCCCCGGAGCGAGACAACCCGAGGCCTCCGCGATACGTCGGACAATGGAGTGAGGGCCTGCCGGGGGTCCGGCGGGTGAGTGGAGGGACGACACCATGCGACGCACGATCGTTCGGTTGGGACTCCTGGGAGCGGCGATGCTCCTCGCCGCGGGCTGCTCGACAGTCGCGATCAAGGCCGACTGGGACCACGACGTTGACTTCAGCCGGTACCACAGCTTCTCGTGGCTCGACGCCCGGGAGCTGCGCACGGCGCCGCGCAGCGTCAGCCCGTTGGTCGAGCAGCGCCTCCAACGCGAGATCACGCGCGGCCTCGAGTCGCGCGGTCTCCGGGCCGCGCCGCGCAAGGACGCCGACCTTCTCGTGGCGGTGCACACCGCCGCTCGCGAGCGGGTGAGCGTGACCTACACCGGGTGGGGCTACTGGCGGCCGTGGGGCTACGGCGGCGCGCACGTCAACACCTGGCGCGAGGGCACCTTGGTGGTCGATCTCATGGACCGCGACAAGAAGCAGCTCGTGTGGCGAGGCATCGCTGAGGGTGCGATCCGGGATATGGCGCCCGGTGACGAGGAGATCCGCGCCGTGGTCGAAAAGCTGCTGGTGGCGTATCCACCGCCGCGGTAGCTCACGCGCAGGTCAGACGACCCGCGCCACTACGACCGTGACGTCGTCCTGAGCGTCTCCGGCCGCAAAGGTCCGAGCGCGCTCTGCGAGACGGCGGGCGAGCTCCGACGCGGGCTCGCCGTTGCGCGTTCTGAGTGTCGCAACGACCCGGTCCTCGCCGAACAGGTCGCCGGACGGGCTGGTCGCCTCGGTGACCCCGTCGGTGAACAGCGCCACGACATCTCCGGGCGCGACCGCAGTCACCGACCCCTGGTAGGGCAGGTCGGCGAGGAGCCGGGCGATGACCGGGCCGCCGTTCACGAGCCATTCGGCCGAACCGTCGCGGCGTAGGAGTAGCGGCGGCGTGTGGCCGGCGTTGCAGTAGGCGAGGGTGCCGGCGGAACGGTCAAGGATGCCGTAGAAGAGGGTCGTGAACCTTCCCCCGGTGAGATTCTGGCGAACGACGGCCCGCACCCGTTCGCACAGCACCTCGGGCGCCGTGTCCGCCGTCGCGACCGCCTTGACCGCGGCCTGGAGGCTCGACATCAGCAGCGCGGCCGACATTCCCTTGCCGGCGACGTCGCCGATCACCAGGCCGAGCCGATGCCGGTCGAGACGCACCACGTCGTAGGTATCGCCGGAGACCTCGCGTGCCGGCTCCCAGTGGGCCGCAACCTCGACGCCGTCGATCTGCTCGAGCCGCTGCGGCAGCAGTGATCGCTGAAGCTCGCGCGCCTCGTCGAACTCGAGCTCCATGCGACGCGGCTGCAGTGTCGCCAGCGCCAGGGCCAGCTCGGCCGCGGCGTCGGCGAGGAATCGCTCGTCCTCGTCGTCGTAAGGTTTCCGAGCGAGCTCGCCGCCGACCAGGATGATCCCGAGCACCTCGCCCCGGTGGCGGGCGAGGGCGGCGAGGTGCGCGCCGGTCCGGTTCAGAGCCTCGGCGTCATCCGGGTTTTCGGCGGACGGCTCGACGCGCACCACGTCGGTGGCGCTTCCGGCCAGTCGCCCGTCGCTGGACAGTGCGACGATCGAACGAACCGAGTCGGACAGGCCAACGGTGGCCGCCGCCCGCAGCCGGCGTCCCGGCGGCTCGCGGACCAGGATGGCGACGGTTCTCGAGCCGAGCGCCGCCTGGAGCTCGTCCGCCATCCATGCGAGCAGCGGCGTCAGGGCGTTGGACGACCGTACGTGCGCGGCCAGCTGTTCGCGGGCCTCCCCGAACGCGCGCTCGCGGCGGAACAGGCGGCGATCAACGAAGGCCTGGATGCGGTTGCGTGCCGGCACCAGGAGCACGGCGACGACGACCGTCGCGATGACCGTCAGGATCTGGCTGCGCACCCCCGCCACCGCGACCAGGAGCACGCCGAACACGCCCACGATCAAGAAGTAGCCGACCACGATGAACCCGGTCAGGCCGGCGTAGACCACGGTCTTCCGCACGATGACGTCGATCGCCATCAACCGGTACTTGAGGATGCCGAAGGCGAACGACAGCGGGATCAGGCAGTAGATCAGCTTGGAAAGGGAGGATGCGCCGATGCTGATGACCGTACTTGCGGGCGGCTCGAGCGTCGTCACCGCGCCGACCACCAGGAGCACGACCACGATGATCCCGGAGCCCCCGACCGCGACCAGCGTTCCCCACACCGGCCAGCGCAGCTGGTGGCGCGCGTCGGCGCCGGCGGTGCGGAAGCCGCGAGAGAGCTCGACGCACGTCAGCACCGACCACACCAGCGTGATCAGGAGAACCACCATGATGCCCAAGGCGCCGGTCACAATCCCGACCGCCATTGCGGTACCGGACGGCATCAGGGCAATGGCCGGTGAGAAAGCGGCGGCCGCGGCCAAGACCGCTCCCTGAACCGACCACGGGCTCGCGAGCAGTGCCCGCCGCAGGCCCTCCCGGTGTGCCCGCCGCACCAGCCGCACCACCCACAGCGCGAGCAGCGCGAGTGCGGCGATGACGAAAACCGCTGCCGCGCGTGCGGTGTCGACGACCTCGAAGCCGAGGGTCAATATCACGATGAGCGCGGCTGGCAGGAAGGGCACGGTGTGGATCCAGTGCAGCACCTCCGGCCAACGGCGCAGAACCGGGCGCTCCTCGGGGAAGACGAGCACCAGGTGGAAGAGGAGGTTGGCGAGCACGACCGAGAATAGGACGAAGGCGGCGAAGACCGCCACCAGACGGAGGTCGGTGCCGATCGGGACGAGGCCGCACAGGCCGGAGATCTCGGGTTCGACCAGCGCCCAGCCGAGGAAGAATGCGGCGCCGGTCGCCGACATCAGGAAGAAGACCCACGCGGCGCGCGACCTGGGTTGGACCCAGCCGACGAGCAGGCTGATGGCCAGGTAGACAACGCCGGTCACCACGCTCGAGACGACGCCGACCAGGATCTGAGGGGAGCGCAGGGAGGAGCTCAACACCACCGGCATCGTCATGGCCAGGTGTTCGCGCCGCAGCGTGACCTCGACGGTGTCGCCGGGGTGCAGCTCAGTCCGTTGCGTCCGCAGGGCGGCGAGATTCGCGATCGGCGTGCTGCCGATCGCCTCCACGACGTCGCCCGCCTTGATGCCGGCTCGCTCGGCCGGCGAACCGGCCGCGATCGCGAGCACGCGGCCTGACGCCCTGACGAAGGGCAGCGCGATCGGCATGTCGGCGGGGACGGCAGCCTGGAACCCGAACCCCGCCCACCCTCGCTGAAGGTCGGCGCGGACGGTCGTCACCACCAGCGCCGCGAACAGCAGCAGCACGAGTCCAGTGATGCCGAGAAGCACAAAGCGTCGTGTGGTGTGCGTCATGGTCGTGCCGCGGCCATCATAGCGGTCCGTCGAGCCGTCGCGCGTTGATGAGCCGCCGTCAGGACAGCCGCCCCTCGGCGACGGGGACCACCCGTCCTCCGACCTCTACAGCGATGCCGTCGCCGTCGGGCCACGCCCGTAGCCGTAGCAGCGAGGGCCGGCCGATCTCGTGCCCCTGGCCGACCGTGACGTCGACGTGTGGGTCACCGAGCACCCGGTGGCGGGAGAGCCAGCCGGCGAGGCAGCCGTTGGCGCTGCCGGTAGCCGGGTCCTCGAGGACGCCGTGCGAGGCGGCGAAGACCCGCACCGAGAGCTGGTGGGAGGGATCGCGCCCCTCGCGCGCCACGATCAGGACGTCCTCAGCCATCCCGCCCTCGAGGAGAGCGGAGCACGCGGTAGCGTCGATGCGCGCCCTGCGCAGGGCGTCGAGGGACGCCAGCGGGGTGATGAGGAAGCCGATACCGGTCGAAACCTCCTCGACCGGCAGATCGGCGTCGACGTCCTCAGCCGCGAGACCGAGCACCCGGGCGATGGCGTCAGGCGCGAAGCGCGCCCCGAAGAGCGGCGGGACCTGGCGCATCCACAGCACCTCGGCGCCGTCCACGACTGTGGGCACCACCGAGATCGTGCCGACGGGGAGGTCGAGCTCGATGAGCTCGGCACGACCGCCGAGGAGGACCGAGCGGATCACCCACGCGGTGCCGAGGGTGGGGTGGCCGGCGAAGGGGAGCTCGTGCTGGGGGGTGAAGATCCTCACCGGCCAGCCGCGGGAACCGGGTTCGGAGGCGAGCACGAAGGCGGTCTCCGAGAAGTTGAACTCGCGCGCAATGGCCTGCATGGACGGGGTGTCGAGATCGCCCGCACCGAGAACCACCGCAAGCTGGTTGCCGGCCCAGCGGGCCTCGGCGAAGACGTCGACAATGAGGAATCGGTGACCCGGCATGGCTGACCCTCCCAGGGAGATGGTACGGCAGCGCCACAGACGAGTTTGGTCCGAGAGGACTGCCGAGCAGCTCGGATAGGATGTGCGGTGAGGCCTGCTCGGAGGTTTCGGGATGCGTGACGAAGATGCCGTGCTGCTTCGCGATCTGCTGACCCGCACCCGTGTGCTGTCCCTCGCGGTGGTAGCGGACGGCGAACCCGTGATTGGACTTCTGCCGTTCGCCGCCGAGCCCCGGTTCGAGGCCGTGCTGGTGCACACTTCCCGGCTCGCCGGCCACGCTCGCGGCCTGCTGCCCGGGGCGCCCTTCGCCGCCCTCGTGCACGCTGACCCGGCCGCTGCACCCGGCCCACTCCAAGTGCCGCGGCTCACTCTCGAGGGGCGCGTCGAGACCCTCGAGCGTGGCGGGAATGCCTGGACCGCTGCCCGCGACCGCTACCTCGAGGTGCTGCCCTCCGCGGAGGTCACCTTCGGCCTCGGCGACTTCAAGCTCCACCGGCTGGTGGTCAACCACGGCCGGCTGGTGGTCGGCTTCGCGCGGACGATCAACCTACGTCCGGAGAACCTCCGCCGAGTTGCTGGGCCGTGAATCGCAGGGAGAAACCCTGCGGGCTGCTAGTCTTCGAGCGTCGGCAGCGTTTTCAGGACCTCGCTCGCCTTCGCCGGGCTCGCGACCGCTTTTTCCCTGCGCACGAGGCCGTCCCGAAAGACGACCACTCGTCTCGCGAACTGCGCGATGTCGTGCTCGTGGGTGACGAGCACGATCGTCAGCCCGCGCTCGTTGAGAGCTCTGGAGGACCTCCATGATCTCGACCGAGGTGCGGCTGTCGAGGTTGCCGGTCGGCTCGTCGGCGAGGAGCACGGAGGGCCGGTTCACCAGCGCGCGGGCGATGGCGACGCGCTGCTGCTGGCCGCCGGAGAGCTGCGAGGGGAAGTGGCGCGCCCGATCTGCGAGCCCGACCAGCTCGAGCGCCTCGCGGGCCCGTCGGTGCCGCTCCTGCTTGTCGATCGGTGAGTACAGCGTCGGCAGCTCGGTGTTCTCGAGCGCCGTCGTCCGAGGGAGCAGGTTGAATCCCTGGAAGACGAACCCGAGCTTGAGGTTGCGGATCGCCGCGAGCGCGCGCTTGTCGAGGCTCGCGACATCGACGCCTTCGAGCAGGTAGCGGCCTGAGCTCGGCCGGTCGAGACACCCGAGAATGTTCATGAGGGTCGACTTGCCGCTTCCGCTGGAACCCATGATCGCGACGAAGCCGCCGAGCTCGACCTCGAGGCTCACGCCACGCAGCGCGTGCACCCGCGTTTCGCCGAGCTCGTAGTACTTGTGGATCTCCTCGACGCGGATGACCGGGCCGGCGACCCCCGCGCTCACCGCCCAAACCCTCGCGTCGAGGGCGCCAGGGTGCTCGACCTGACGAAGCTCGTGACGACAACGTCACCCGGTTCCAGGTGTCCGACGAGGACGCTCGCGACCTCGGTGTAGGTGTGGTCGGTGATGCCGAGCGAGATCTCGACCGGTTGGAGCCTGCTGCCGTCTTCGAGCTTCCAGACGACGGCAGTTTCCGTGCGGGTTGGGCGCGGCCCGCGGGCGCCCGGCCCAGCGTCGCTCGCTCCGGCGGGCGGGAACGCACCTTCGCCGCTCGGTTCGAGCTGGATCTTCGCCTTGGCGTAGAGCCCCTGGACCTGTTCGGGGGTCAGTGGAGGCTTGAAGCGCAGCGCCGCATTCGGGATCTTCGCAACGTTCTCTGCGGTTGCGACCGGAATCGTCACGTACGCCGTCATGCCGGGGAAGAGCTTGAGATCCGGGTTCTCGAACGCGATGATCGCGTCGTAGGTCACCACATTCTGGACGGTCGTGGGGTTCATCCGTACCTGGCTGACCTCCCCGTGGAACATGTCCTTGGGAAAGGCATCCACCTTGAAGGTCACCGGCTGCCCGGCGCGGATCTTCCCGACGTCGGACTCGTCGACCTTCGCGTAGACCTGCATCTTGCTGAGGTCCTGCGCGATCGTGAAGATGGTCGGCGCCTGGAGCGACGCAGCGACCGTCTGGCCGACATCGACGTTGCGCGCGACGACGGTGCCGTCGATCGGCGAACGGATCACGGTGTAGGCGAGGTTCGTGCGGGCCACCGACACCGCGGCCTCTTTCTGCCGCACCTGGGCGCGGGCCTGGGTGACGTACGCCTGAGAAGCCTCGACGCCGGCCTTCGCCGCCTCGTGATTGGCCTGGGCCAGATCGAGCGCCTGCTGCGAGCCAATCGTCTCCTTGACGAGCGCTTGTGCCCGCTCGTACTCGCGCCGTGTCTGCACCTCGGCGGCCTCCGCCTTGGTCAGGTTGGCGCTTGCGACGATCACGCTCGCCTTCGCGTTTTCGAGGTCGGCGACCGCCTGCTTGAGCGCTCCCTCGAGGAGCTGGGGGTCGATCAGCGCGATGATGTCTCCCGTACTGACGCGGGAGTTGAAGTCGGCATTCAGCGCGGCGATCGTCCCGGAGACCTGCGAGCCGACCTGCACGGTGATGACGGCGTTGACCGTCCCGGTCGCGTCGACCGCATCTCGCACCTCGCCCCGCTCGACCTCGGCGGTGAAGTAGTGAAGCTGCTCGCCGCGCCCTGCGCGCGACGCGACGAAGATAGCGACGACGGCGAGGAACGCGACGATCGACAGCGCCACCCACCGCGACCTCTTGGGGCGTCTGACGACCGGCGTCTGATCGAGTTCACTCATAGCGCAGGGCCTCGATCGGATCGAGCGTGGACGCCCGTCGCGCCGGGTAATACCCGAAGAAGACGCCCACCGCGAGCGAGAACACGACCGCCAAGGCCACCGCCTCGAACGACATTTCCATTTGCCATCCAAGTGTTCGTCCGAGGAAGAAGGAGCCCGCGATACCGACCGCCACCCCGGCGGCGCCGCCGACCAGGCTCAAGATCACGGACTCGCCGAGGAACTGGAATCGGATCGCGTTGTCGGTCGCGCCAACCGCCACTCGGACGCCGATCTCGCGGGTCCGCTCGGTGACCGAGACCAGCATCACGTTCATGATGCCGATCCCTCCCACCACGAGCGAAATCGAAGCAATCGCGATCAGGAGCATGGCGAGCGTATGGCTCGCCGCGAGCTGGGCCTTGACCACGTCCTCGGGGTTGCGGATGTTGAAGTCGTCATCCTCTTCCGGCCTCAGGTGGTGGCGGTCGCGCAGGAGCGCGCCAGCCTGTTGGCCGGCAGCCTTCACGACATCCTGCGAGACCGCCGAGCACAGCACATCGTCGAGCCAGTTGTTGCCCTTGATCTTCTTCATCGCGGTCGTGTACGGAACAATGATGGTGTCATCCTGGTCGCGGCCCTCGAGCGAAACCCCTTTCGACTGGAGCGTGGCGATCACCTTGAGCGGCAGCGACCCCATCCGGATCACCTTCCCGATCGGGCTCTCGGCGCCGAACAGCTGGTCGCGCACCGTGCTGCCGATCACGCACACGTTGGCGCTCGACTCGACGTCGTCCTTGGTGAACACCGCTCCGGAGTCGACCGGCCAGCTCTTGATGTCGAAGTACTCCGGCGAGACCCCGCGGTAGCGCGTGAACCAGTTCTCGTTGCCGTAGATAACCTGGGCGGAGCCGTCGACATTGGGCGACACGCTCTTGATCAGCGGGATCTGATTCCGTATCGCGGCGGCATCGGCGAGGGTCAGCGACTTCGTGCCGTGGGAGCCGGTGCGAACGCCGTTGACCGCGCGGCCCCCCGCCTCGATCCAGACGAAGTTGTCGCCGAGGCTGGCGAGCTGCTGCTCGACGCGGGCCTGACCCGCCTTGCCGATCGCGACGACGCAGATCACCGCCGCGATCCCGATCGTGATGCCGAGCACGGTGAGCAGGCTCCGAAGCTTGTTCCGGAACAGCGCCCACAGTGAAGAGCCGAGCAAGGCAGCCGAGTCCATGGCGACCTCCCGGGAAGGAGGATACGCTGTCGGCGAGTGTCCGGTGCGACGTCCAGGTGAGGTGCAGTCGGACAATCCTGCTGCCCATTGGGTGTATCACCTCGTGCCCGGCGGGGTACTGGACGATCGGGACCGACCCGTCAATCCACGCAACCTACGGGCCGGGGGGGAGGGTTCGTGACCGACGTCCGTGACAAGCGCCATCTCACCACCGGCGACGTCGCCGAGCTGTGCGGCGTCAGCTTCCGCACCGTCACCCGCTGGATCCAACGCGGCGCGCTCAACGCCTTCAAACTCCCGGGGCGGGGCGATCACCGGATCCCGCGGGCGGATCTCATGCAGTTCCTTCACGACCAGCAGATGCCGATTCCCGATGAGCTGCGCCCGGAGGAACGTCGGGTGGTGGTCGCCGACCGGGACAGCCGGCGAGCCGAAGCGATCCGCCGGGCGCTCGTCAAGCGCGGCCTCGTGCCTCTGGTCGTGGGATCCGCGTTCCACGCCGGAGTCGCCGCCGCAGCGTTCCGGCCGGCGGCTCTGATCGTCGATCTCGGCCTGCCGGGCCTCGGCGGCGAGACGGCCCTTTCCGTGCTCAGGGGCGAGGCGTCGCTGAGCGCGGTGCCGCTGCTTGCCTTGCGCGAAGCCGGTGGTCGAGCGGCCTCGAACGGCGGGCGGGCTGTCGCGGACGTCGTGCTCCGCTCGGACGCTGGCGCCGAGGAGGTCGCGGAGGCCGTCGCCACCGTCGTCCCCTGACAGCGTTTGGCTGCGACACCGCCAGGGACGAGAGCTTGATCCCGTTGCGGCGCCGGCCGTGACGAGCAGGCGAGTTCACATTTCGAGTGCTCCCCCGTTATCTTGTGTGGGGAGGTTCCATGCAGGCCGAGAGCAGTCAAGGGGGCGGCTGTGGCCGCTGGCTCGCCGGGTGTGGCATCGCCGCCGCGGCCGGGCTCGCGCTGTTCGTGGCGTTCGTGTACATGACGACGGTGCCGTTCCGGCGGGCAGTTGATGCCGAACGCGAGCTCGCCGAGCGCGCAGCGTCGGCTCCGTTCAAGGCTGCGGCGGACGGATCGATCGCACCGGAGCGGGTGGAGGCCTTTCTCGCGGTTCGGGCGGCGCTTGCGGAGCCATGTGAAAGTATCGCCGAGTTCGACCGGGCGCTCCAGCGGATGGACTCCCTCGACAAGCGCGAAAGCGTCTCCCGGATGGAGGCCCTCAAGTTGGCGCTCTCCACGACAAAGGGCGCGATGGGAATGGCTCGTAATCTCGGGACCTTTTTTGCGGCGCGCGACAAGGCTCTGCTCGACGTTGGCATGGGCCTTGACGAGTACGACTGGATCTACGTGCTCGCATACCACGGGCAGCTCCTCGATCCGCACGAGCGCACCGAGCGGCGGGCGTTCCACGACGCGGCGCTCAACGGGCGCGTCGCCGAGGGTCTTCACGGCGTGCTCGAACGCCAGCGCACGGCGCTCGCAGCCGTCGGGGGCTCGCCGGAGGAGCTCGCCGCTCTCGACGCCGAGCTCGCGGCGATGGCAGTGGATCCACGCAGGCTACCGTGGCAGGATGCTCTGCCGTTCGCGATCACCGCGTCCCTTGCACCGTTCAGGCAGCAGCTCGACGCAGCCTTCTGCCCGTCAGCGGTCGGGATCGAACTCAAGACCAACAAGGCCCATGCCGGCGGTTTCGTCGTCGAGAGCAATTGACGCTCAGCGCGCAGCAGCATGCTGCGCGCTGAGCGTCAATTGCTAGAAGAAGCCGAGCTCGAGTTGGGCGGCCTCCGACATCATGGACGGATCCCACGGCGGGTCCCAGACCACCTCGACCGTTGACGAGGCCACGCCCTCGACTGCGGCGGTCTTCTCCTCGACCTCCGGCGGCAGGGACTCGGCGACCGGGCACATCGGCGAGGTCAGGGTCATCACGATGCGGGCGTTGCCGTCGCCGTCGACCTCGACCTCGTAGATCAGCCCGACCTCCCAGATGTTGATCGGGATCTCGGGGTCGTAGATCGTCTTGATGACGTCGATGATGCGGTCTTTGAGCTCCATGAGCCTACTCCGTGCTTGCCGCCTGCTCGCCCTCGACCGCAGCCTTGAGGGTGTGCCAGGCGAGGGTCGCGCATTTGACCCGCACCGGGTACTCGCGCACCCCCTCGAAGACCCTGAGCTTGCCGAGCTCGAGACCCTGCTCCTCGGCGACGCCGGTGAGCATGTGGTGGAAGCCTTCGAACAGCTGCATGGCCTCTTCGATGGTCTTGCCCTTGACGGACTCGGTCATCAGCGACGACGAGGCGGTGCAGATGGCGCAGCCGTGGCCCTGGAACGAGACCTCCTGGATGATCCCGTCCTCGATCCGCAGGTAGACACGGACGGTGTCGCCGCACAGCGGGTTGTGACCGTCGGCGGAGCGGTTCGGGCAGTCGAGGGCGTAGCAGTTCCGGGGCCGCCGGTTGTGGTCGAGGATGACCTCCTGATAGAGATCGCGCAGCTCTGACATCAGGCGAAGACCTCCCGCACGCGGCGAAGGCCGCGTGCCAGCGCGGCGACCTCGTCGGACGTGTTGTACAGACCGAACGAGGCGCGCACGGTCGCGGAGATGTTGTAGCGCATCATCACCGGCTGGGCGCAGTGGTGACCGGCGCGGACCGCGATGCCCTCGGTGTCGAGGATGGTGCCGACGTCGTGGGGGTGGATGCCGTCCATCACGAACGACAGCGCACCGGAGCGGCGGCGGGCCTGGCCGATCAGGCGCACGCCGGGCACCTCGAGCACGGCTGCGGTGGCCTCCTCGAGCAGGCGGTGCTCGTGGGCCGCGATCGCCTCGAGGCCGACCGCGTCGACGTACTTCAGCGCGGCGGCGAGGCCGATCGCGCCCGCGATGTTGGGCGTTCCGGCCTCGAAGCGGTGGGGCGGCTCGGCGAAGGTCGTCTTCTCGAAGGTCACCGACAGGATCATGTCGCCGCCGCCCTGGTAGGGGATCATCTCGAGGAGGTGGCTGCGCTTCCCCCACAGGGCGCCGATCCCGGTCGGAGCGTAGACCTTGTGGCCGGAGAAGGCGTAGAAGTCGCAGCCGAGCTCGAGCACGTCGACCCTCATGTGAGGCAGCGCCTGGGCGCCGTCGACCAGCACCGGCACGCCGTGGGCGTGAGCCATCCGCACGATTTCGGCGATCGGGTTGACGGTGCCGAGGGCGTTGGAGACGTGGACCACGGAGAGGATCTTCGTCCGCTCGCCGAGCAGCCGCTCGAGCTCGTCGAGGATCAGCTCGCCGCGGTCGTCAATCGGCGCCACCTTGAGCGCGGCGCCGGTGCGCTCGGCGAGGAGCTGCCACGGCACGATGTTGGAGTGGTGCTCCATCGCGGTGATCAGGATCTCGTCACCGGGTGTCAGGCGGGGTCCGACGAAGGAGTGGGCGACCAGGTTGATCGACTCGGTGGTGCCGCGGGTGAAGACGATCTCGCGGCTGTCCTTGGCGCCGAGGTGGGCTTTCACCGCCGTACGGGCGTTCTCGTAGGCGACCGTCGCTCGCTGAGAGAGCGAGTGGACGCCGCGGTGCACGTTGGCGCAGTCGCGCTCGTAGAACGAGCTCACGGCGTCGATCACAACCCGCGGCTTCTGGGTCGTCGCGGCGTTGTCGAGGTAGACCAGCGGCTTGCCCCTGACCTCCTGGTGGAGGGCCGGGAAGTCGGCTCGCACCCGTTCGAGATCGAGCACGGCCTCGGCCGGGGTGGTGACCGGTTGCGTGGCCATCAGAACGCCTCGCGGACGAGCTCGCCCTGGGGCAGCCTCTCGATCAGGAACTCCTCGAGCACGCGGCGGACCGGTTCGACCTTGACTCTCCCGACGATGTCGCTGGCAAAGGCCCAGGTGAGCAGGCTCTCGGCGGCGGCGCGGTCGAGCCCGCGCGAGCGAAGGTAGAAGACCGCGTCCTCGTCGAGACGGCCGATGGTGGAGCCGTGGGTGCACTTGACGTCGTCGGCGAAGATCTCGAGCTGCGGGTTCGAGTTGGCGAGTGCGGTCGGCGACAGGAGGAGGTTGCGGTTGGTCTGCTTGGCGTCGGTCTTCTGCGCGCCCGGGTCGACCACGATGCGGCCGGTGAACACGCCGTGGGCGCCGCCGTCGAGGATCCCCTTGTAGAGCTCGTGACTGGTGCAGTGGGGGACCGCGTGGCGGACCCGCATCGAGGTGTCGACGTGCTGGGTGCCGTCGACCACATAGAGTCCGTTGAGGACGCAGTCGGCGCCCTCGCCGAGCAGCTCGGCGCCGACGTCGGTCCGGGCGAGCCCGGCGCCGAGGGTCACGGCATGGGATGAGAACGAGCTCGCCCGTCCCTGGCGCACGGCCTGGACGGCGACGTGGGAGGCTTGGCGCGACTCCTCCTGTATCCGGTAGTGGTCGACGATCGCGCCGTCGGCGAGGATGATCTCGGTCACTGGTGCGGTCAGCGCCCGGCCGGCGGTGCCGAGGTAGGACTCGACCACCGTCGCCTGGCTGGACTCGCCCGCCACCACGAGCACGCGTGGAAAGGCAGCGACTAGGTGGTCGTTCGGCGAGGTCACGAAGACGAGGTGAATCGGGGCCTCGACCACCGCGCCTCGCGGGAGCACGACGGCAGCGCCGTCGACGAAACCGGCGGCGTTGAGCGCGCCGATCGGCGAGGTCTCCGGGGCGGCGAGTGCCCCGAGGTGGCTGCGGACCAGCTCGGGCCGCTCCGCCGCGAGGCTCGCGAGGCTGGTCACGATCACCCCTGAGGGCAGCCCGTTGGACGAGCCGAGCTCGGAGACCAGCCTCCCGTTGACGAACACCAGCCGATGGGCCGGCTCGAAGCTCCGCGCGGCGACCGCGGCGCGCGTCGCACCGTCCACCATCGGACCGGCCGTGGTCCACTCGGTGGTCACGACCGGACGCAGGTTGGTGAAGCGCCAGTCCTCGTGGCGCGGCGTCGGGAGCCCGTTGGCGGCGTAGGCCTCGAGGCCGCGACGGCGCAGCGCGCCGAGCACCATCGGCTCCCCCGAGCGGGTGCCGGCGAGCGACGCGACGAGACGGTCGAGTCCGGCCTGACGGGCGACGGCGACGTCCTTCACGGCCGCCCCCTCACGCACCGGCGCCGGCCGGCGCCGTCTCGAGCCACTCGTAGCCTCGGTCCTCGAGCTCGAGCGCGAGCTCGCTTCCGCCCGAGCGCACGATGCGGCCGTCCATCAGGACGTGCACGACATCAGGCACGATGTAGTTGAGCAGCCGCTGATAGTGGGTGATGACCAGGAACGAGCGCTCGGGTCCGCGCAGGCTGGTGACGCCCTCGGCGACGATCTTGAGCGCGTCGATGTCGAGCCCCGAGTCGGTCTCGTCGAGGATCGCCAGGGTCGGCTCGAGCACCGCCATGTGGAAGATCTCGTTGCGCTTCTTCTCGCCGCCCGAGAAGCCCTCGTTGACCGGCCGCTTGAGCAGCGTCTCGTCGAGCTTGACGAGCTGCATCCGCTCGCGCACCAGGGCGAGGAAGTCCATCGCGTCGAGCGGCTCCTGGCCGCGGTGCTTGCGGATCGCGTTGAGCGCGGCCTTCAGGAAGTAGGTGTTGGACACGCCAGGAATCTCGACCGGGTACTGGAAGGCCAGGAAGAGGCCCTCGCAGGCCCGAATCTCGGCTTGCATCTCCAGCAGGTCGAGCCCCTTGTAGCGAACCTCGCCGGCGGTGACCTGGTAGCCGTCGCGGCCGGCCAGGGTCTGGGCGAGGGTGCTCTTGCCGGACCCGTTGGGGCCCATGATCGCGTGCACCTCGCCCGGGCGGATCTCGAGATCGATGCCCTTCAGGATCTCCTTGCCGTCCACGGATACGTGCAGGTTCTTCACCTCGAGCATGATGTCTGGTTCCCTTTCAGTCCTCATCCGACGCTCCCCTCGAGGCTCACGCCGAGCAGGCGCTGGGCCTCGACGGCGAACTCCATGGGCAGCTCCTTGAAGACCTCCTTGCAAAAGCCGTTGACGATCATCGACACGGCGTCCTCGGTGGAGATGCCCCGCTGGTTGCAGTAGAAGACCTGGTCCTCGCCGATCTTCGAGGTCGTGGCCTCGTGCTCCATCTGTGCGGTCGGGTTCGAGATTTCGATGTACGGGAAGGTGTGGGCGCCGCAGCGGTCGCCGATCAGCAGCGAGTCGCACTGCGAGAAGTTGCGCGCTCCGTCGGCGCCCTTGGCGACTTTGACCTGGCCTCGGTAGGTGTTCTGGCCACGGCCCGCCGAGATCCCCTTCGACACAATGGTCGAGCGGGTGTTGCGGCCGAGGTGGATCATCTTGGTGCCGGTGTCGGCCTGCTGGCGGCCGGCAGTCAGCGCCACCGAGTAGAACTCGCCCACCGAGTCGTCGCCCTTCAAGATCACCGAAGGGTACTTCCAGGTGATCGCGGAGCCGGTCTCGACCTGGGTCCACGAGATCTTCGAGCGGTCGCCGGCGCACTTGCCGCGCTTGGTGACGAAGTTGAAGATCCCGCCCGCGCCGGTCTCCTTGTCGCCGGGGTACCAGTTCTGCACCGTCGAGTACTTGATCTGGGCATCCTCGTGGGCGACCAGCTCGACCACCGCGGCGTGGAGCTGGTTTTCGTCGCGCATCGGCGCGGTGCAGCCCTCGAGGTAGCTCACGTAGGCGCCCCGGTCGGCGATGATCAGCGTGCGCTCGAACTGCCCGGTGTTCTGGGCGTTCATCCGAAAGTAGGTCGACAGCTCCATCGGGCAGCGCACGCCCGGCGGCACGTAAACGAACGAGCCGTCGGAGAACACCGCCGAGTTGAGCGAGGCGAAGAAGTTGTCGGTGTGGGGCACGACCGAGCCGAGGTACTTCTGCACCAGTTCGGGGTGCTCGTGGACCGCCTCGGAGAAGGAGCAGAAGACGATCCCGAACTCCTTCAGCTTGCCCTTGAACGTGGTCGCCACCGACACTGAGTCGAATACCGCGTCGACCGCCACCCCCGCGAGCACCTTCTGCTCCTCGAGCGGGATGCCGAGCTTGGTGTAGGTCTTGAGGATCTCCGGGTCGATCTCGTCGAGGCTTTCCGGGCGCTTTTTCGGCGCCGAGAAGTACGAGATCGCCTGGTAGTCGATCGGCGGGTAGCTGACGTTGGGCCACCGCGGCTCGGTCATCGTCAGCCAGTGTCGAAAGGCTCTGAGGCGCCACTCGGTCATCCATTCGGGCTCGCGCTTGAGGGTCGAGATCGCGCGAACCACGGCCTCGCTCAGCCCGGGCGGCAGGGTGTCCTGCTCGACGTCGGTGACGAAGCCGTACTGGTACTCGCGGCTCGCGAGCTCCTCGAGGGTCCTGGTGTCGGTCGACATGCTCTCTCCTCGTTCCATTCGTTCCTTTTCGGCGGGTCGCACGGGTCGGACCTCAGCCTTCGGCGCCACCAGCCACCGGCAGGGTGGCCAGGTGCGGGGATACCGCCGTCGGGCGGTCGCCCCGCAGCAGGTCGGCGACCGTGATCTGGGACAGAAACTGACTCACAACTGCGGTCAGCCCACGCCACACCGGACGCAGGCCGCACCCGCTCGAGCGCACGCACGGCAGGCCCTCGGGGCCGTATCGTTCGCAGAAGCCGCGGTCGTAGAGCGGCGCGTCGAAGGCAGCGACGATGCCGGCGAGGGTCAGCTCGTCGGGTGCGACGGCCAGGCAATAGCCGCCGTTGCGGCCCCGCTCGGCGTCGACGACACCCGCGCGCCGTAGCTCGGCGATGACCTTGGCCACTGTGGGCTCGGGCAGACGCTCGGACTTGGCGATCTCGCGTACGGTGAGCTGTCGGCCGCTCGTGGCCAGCCGCATCACCAGGCGAACCCCGTACTCCTCGGCTTTGGTGACCCGCACGTCGCGCCTCCGTGGAGTGGAACGACAAAACCTGAAACAGAATTCCAGATTTCTGTGGCGCGGCGAGGGCAATCACACTTGACCCTTGAAGTATCTACAGAGATTGCGCTTAGACCTCTCGTCCCGACGCGGCGAAGAGGGTCGCCATCCGCGCGGGATCGTCGGTCATGATCCCGGTCGCGCCGCGGGCGAGCAGCTTCCGGGCGACTTCCGGGTCGTTGACCGTCCAGTAGTCGACCCGCAGGCCGAGTCGACGGCACCGAGCGATGAAGCGCTGATCGTCGAGGCGGATCGCTCCGCTCGCGCGCGGCACCTGGGCGGCGTGGCCTCGGACAACGATGCGAGCGACTCCGGCGGGCAGGAAGCGCAGCGCCGCCACCTCGAGCTGCCCGAGCGCGGTCCTCCCCGGCCAGCCGAGGTGGCGCACCGCCGCCAGTACGCGCGGATGGAAGCTTGCCAGGGTGACGCGGTGCTCGGCCCCGAGGTGTTCGAGCAGATCAACGACGGAGCGCACGAGCGAGGGATCGGCCGGCTTGAGGTCGACGCTCAGCGGGACCCCGGGGAAAGTGCCGAGGAGCGCCTCGAGGGTCGGGATCCTCAAGCCGCGGCCGGCATCCCAGCGCTCGACCTCGGCGAGGTCGATGTCGGCGATGCGCTCCGGACGGCCCGCCATGCGGCGGCCGTCGGGGTCGTGGCACACGACCCAATGTCCGTCGCGGGTGCGGTGGACGTCGGTTTCGAGGGCATTGGCGCCGTCGGCGAGAGCCTGCCGGAACGCCTCGAGAGTGTTCTCGGGCAGTGCGGCGGAGCTACCGCGGTGGGCATAGAGGCGGAGCTCGTGCTCGCGGGCCATGGGTGCATCGTACGACGTCGGAGGTGAGGAGGTGAGGAGGTAAGAGGGCGAGGAGGTGAGGGGTAGGGGCGGAGCTTGGAGGCTGTCTCACAACTCGTGACGGTGTGCCTTCTCCCGGCTTCACGATGCGCGACTTCCAGCGTTTTCGATTGAACCGCGAAGGCCGCGAAGAGCGCAAAGATCACAGAGAAGAGCATTCAAACAAGATACTTAGCGCTCTTCGCGTCTTTGCGGTTCACATTCTCGCGCGCGTCCGAACAGGCTCTCTCGGGCTCGGAGCAGGAGATCTGCCCGGTTTTCGAGACGGCCTCCTTGTCTCCGCCCGTGATGGCACCGTCAAAGGTCGAGCCCTCGTAGGGGAGGAGACAGAGGGGCTGTCTCACGATACGCACTGGCATGCGTTCGCCGGCTCAGGGGGCGCGATTTCCAGCGTCTTGGATGGAACCACAAAGGCCGCGAAGAACGCGAGGATCGCAGCAGAGAGTAATCACAATAAAATACTCAGCGATCTTCGCGGTCTTTGCGGTTCAGATTCTCGCGCGCGCCCGAGCGAAACTCGGGCGCAGCCGTGACGTGCACCACACGCGGCACGAAAGCTCCCGACGCCCGCGGTGGTTGTTTCCGTTGGAGGACCACCATGCGACGCCCAGTGCTCTTCTCGAGTGTGGCCCTGCTGTCGACGATCGCCGCGGCTGTGGTGTGCACCGCCGCCGAGTGGCCGGAGATCGTGCTCGAGAGACGGCTCGACGGCTTCGACAAGCCGCTCCAGGTGACCCATGCCGGCGACGGCTCGGGGAGGATCTTCGTCGTCGAGCAGGGCGGAAGGGTGTGGACGGTCCGCGACGGGATCCGGCAACCGACGCCCTTCCTCGACCTCTCGGACCGCGTGTCCTGCTGCGGTGAGCGCGGCCTGCTCAGCATCGCCTTTCCGCCGAGCTTCGCCGTCGACGGCTGGTTCGTCGCCGACTACACCGACCGCAGCGGCGACACCGTGCTTGCCCGCTATCGCTTCACCGGCGACCCCGAAAGGGCCGACCCGGCGAGCGAGCAGGTGCTGCTGCGGATCGCGCAGCCCTTCTCCAATCACAACGGTGGCCAGCTCGCGTTCGGGCCCGACGGTTACCTCTACGTGGGGACCGGTGACGGCGGCTCGGCGGGCGACCCCGGAAACCGCGCCCAGAACTCCGGCGTGCTGCTCGGCAAGCTGCTCCGGCTCGACGTCTCGCCCGAGCACGTGCCCTACGCCAATCCGCCGTCGAATCCGTTCTACGGCAGCGCGAGTGACCGGCCCGAAATCTGGGTGCTGGGTCTGCGCAACCCGTGGCGCTTCTCCTTCGACCGCTCAACCGGGGACCTGTGGATCGGCGATGTCGGGCAGGGCGCGTGGGAGGAAATCGACCGCCAGCCGGCCGGGTCGGTGGGCGGCGAGAACTACGGCTGGAACGTCCTGGAGGGTTCACACTGCTACAGCGCGCCGAGCTGCGACGGCTCGGCGTTCGTGCTGCCGGTCGCGGAGTACGACCACGGTCAGGGGTGCTCGGTGACCGGCGGCTTCGTGGTCCGAGACCCGGCCCTGCCCCGGTTCGACGGCATCTACCTCTACGGCGACTACTGTAGCGGCCGCCTGTGGGGCCTGCAGCGTGCGGCGGGTGGTTGGGAGTCGTCGGTGCTGTCCGAGACCGGCCTCACCCTCTCGAGCTTCGGCGAAGACGAGCGCGGCACGGTCTACGTCGTCGACTACAGCGGCGGTGCGATCTACGCCGTCGCCGATGCAGCGGGACCGACGCCGGTCATGACCGTGGTGCCCGCCGTCGCCCACCTTTCCGGTGCCGGCGGAACTCCGTGGCGCACCACGGTCTCTGTGGTCAATCGCTCGGGCGCGTCGACCGAGCTGGTGCTCGGCTTCCTCGGCGACGTCCCGCTCGGCGACGCCACTGTCGAGCTCGGTCCCGGCGAGTCCCGGGTGTGGCGCGACGTCCTGGTGGACGCGCTCGGGCTCGATTCGGGAGCGAGCGCATCCGGTGTCCTGGTACTGCGCGCGGACGTCCGGCTCGCCGCCACCGCGCGGACCTTCGCCGAAGGCGCCGCGGGGACGTACGGCCAGCAGCTTCCAGCGCTCGGCGCTGACGACGGTTTCGGGCCTGGCGACGCCGGGGTGGTTCCGCTCGTGGTGCGCACCGAGACCGCTTACAGCAACCTGGGCGCCGTCAACCTGGGCTCGGCAGCGTGCCGGGTGCTCGTCCAGCCGCGGCGCCAGGACGGGACCGCGGCGGGCGGCCCGATCGAGCTCAACCTGGCGCCGGGAGAGTGGCGGCAGCTCTTCGACCCGCTTGCGGCGCTGCACCCGTTCGAGGGGTGGGCCGAGGTCGCGACGGCGACGCCGGGGTGCCGGGCCTGGGCGTACGCCTCGGTGATCGACTCCGGCACGCGCGATCCGACCACGGTGGGAGTGGTGAGGAGGTGAGACGCGAGACGCAAGACGCTAGAGGCACGACGTAAGGGCGGAGCTTGTCTCCGCCCGTGGTCCAGCCGCTCGGCCAGTTGCAGCGGGCGGTGACGGCGGGCAGGCAGTAGCCCGCGGGCCGGCGAGCGGGAGGAGACAAGCTCCTCCCCTACGAGACGAGGCGTGGTGACCGGCCATGTCCGCTCCGGCATCGGAACCGCCGCTGGAACGACCCGCCCTAGCTCTCTCTTCTCTCCACCCCTGTCAGAGGCGCGTTTGGAGGAGCGCCGGAGGCGGTCCCCGGCGCGGCTCTGTGAGGGCGGCTGGGCGGGGGGTGGCGGGGCGGGATCGAATCGCGACTCGCAGTCCTCCTGCGCAAGAACGTTGGCATCGGGCCTCACGCGCGATGCGGGGCCCCGGCGGCCTGCGTCTGCAGGCCGGAGCGGGGCGCGGAGCCGGAGGGACGAACAGCTTGTGCTCGTCCCTCCGGCTCCGTGACACGCGGGGATCGCGGCTCCAGCCGCGATCCCGGGGCCCGCTACAGCTATCCCGGACATCGAGTTCGCCGCTGGCATATGCTCTTCGGTAAGGAGGCTGCCATGCGTGCGCACCTTTCCCGATGGGTCTGCCTCGACCCCGAGTCGAACCTGTCGAGGTTCCGCGACGAGACCGCGGCGGCGGTCGCCGGCGGCGCCGAGATTGTGGTCTTCCCAGAGCTGTTCCTGACCGGCTACGGCCGGTCACTCGACCCTGAGCGTGCGTGGGCGGCCTTCGCCGAGGCCTCGCGCGCCGCCGGCGATGCGCTCCTGGTGTGCGGCTCGGTGAGCGTCGGGCGCGCGAACCGCCTCACCGCGTGGTGCGCCGGCGAGCGCCTCGCCGCGTACGACAAGATCCATCTTTTCCGGCCTAACGGAGAGCACGAGCGCTGGGACCCGGGCGACCGTTACGTCGCGTTCACCTGGTGCGGGCTGACGATCGGACTGATGAACTGCAACGACGTCCGCTTCCCCGAGCAGGCCCGTGCGCTCCGGCTGGGCGCCGGTGCCGAGATGCTGATCGCCCCCGCGTGGTGGCCGTGGCGGCGCGACCACGTGTGGCGGACGCTGCTCGCCGCCCGCGCGATCGAGAACTCGGTCTGGGTGCTGGGCTGCGCGATCGAGGCCTCGGTCGCACCCGGCGAGGAGTTTGCCGGGGCCGGCAACCACGTGTTCGACCCCGGCGGCGAGCCGGTGCGGACCGCCGACGATCGGATCTGGGAGCTCGACCTCGCGGGCGCCGCTCATCCGGTGGTTGACACCGCCGCCCAGTTCCTCGACATCGCCACCGTCGAGCTCGACGGGGGGCAGGTTCGCTAGCCTGCATTTCTCACGAGGTCACGTCGCGAGGGGGTCGAGATGCGTGCCAGCGCTGAGTCATTGAGCGGCGAGGCGCCGAGTCGTATGGGTACATACGTCGCAGGCGTCGAGTTGCGAAAGGACCGGCGATGGCTGGCAGATCGGCGCCCGGAGTAGGGAGCTGGTGAGAAGTGCAGGCTGGGCCTGAAAAGAAACCGGCGCGCCCACGGGGGCGCGCCGGATCAGGCGGGTGTCAGTCCGGCCGGCAGGGTCAGCCGCGCGGAAGAATCACGGTGTCGATCACGTGGATCACGCCGTTTGAGCTCTCGATGTCGGTGGCGACGACCTTTGCGCCGTCGACCATCACGGAGCCGTTCTCGGTGCGGATCTGCACGTCGGAGCCCTGGACGGTCTTCGCCGACGTGAGTTTCACGACGTCGCCGGAGTACACCTTTCCTGCCACGACGTGGTAGAGCAGGATCGAACGGAGCTTGTCGGGGTTGGCGAGGAGCGCCTCGACGGTGCCAGCCGGGAGCTTGGCGAACGCGGCGTCGGTCGGGGCGAACACCGTGAACGGTCCGCCGTTGGCGAGGGTGTCCGCGAGGCCGGCGGCCTGCACCGCGGCGACGAGGGTCGTGAACTGGCCGGCGGCGACGGCGGTGTCGACCAGGTTCGCCGGTGCGGTCATGGTGTTGGACGCGTGGGACGCCTTGGTTCCGCTCGCACAGTCGCCTGCGACTGCGGGAACGGCGGCCAGCGCGGTGATGGCGAGAACGGCGATCGAAAGCTTCACACTCTTCATGAGGTACCTCCAGGTGTTTCCGGTCTCCGACCGGGTTCGGCTCGAGCAACATCGAGTATTTGTCGAGTATTTCGATAGGAGTGAATTTGACGGAGGATAATTCAGAAACTACTGCAATCGTTGTAGATTTGTTTCTGTTGAAATGCTATCTGGCTTTGCCGTGTATAAATATATCTAGATAATATGTTGTCTACACCGATCGCACCGCAGATCGGTGTCCGAAGCAGGGAAGGGTCGAAATATGCGGGCTAGAATACGCGGACCACAGGGAGGACGATGAACGGAGTCGAGCTCGGCAGCCACGCTGTCCTGATCACCATCGCCGTTGCGGTTGCGGCAGGCGCGATGCTGATGGTCGTCGCGCGGCGGCTGCAGACCTCAGCCATCGTGGTGCTGCTTCTCGGCGGTATCGTGCTCGGCCCGGAGGTGCTCGGGGTCGTCCAACCTTCGAGCCTCGGCGACCTGCTGCCGGTGGTGGTGTCACTCGCGGTCGGCCTGATTCTGTTCGAGGGCGGGCTCACGCTCGAGGTCAGCGGCTACCGCTCCGCCTCGGCCCTGATCCGGCGCCTGCTGTCGGTGGGCGTCCTCGTGACCTGGTTTGCGACCGCGGCCCTCGCGTGGCTGCTGTTTTCCTTCCCGGTCCCGATCGCGTTGCTCGCCGGCAGCCTGGTCATTGTCACCGGTCCGACGGTCATCGCGCCGCTGCTCAAGCGCATCCACGTCACCGCCCGGGTCCACCAGATCCTCCACTGGGAGGGGGTGCTGATCGACCCGATCGGCGTCTTCATCGCCATCCTCTGCTTCGAGTTCGTGGACGGCCTCGGCGGCGAGCTCGCGCTCGTCAACCTCGCGCTGCGGGTCGTGACCGGGCTCGCCATCGGCGCGCTCGGGGGCTACCTCCTGGCGCGCGTGCTCGAGCTCGAGTGGGTTCCGGACGACCTCCAGAACGTCTTCACCTTCGGCGGGGCGATCCTGGTCTTCGGGCTCACCGAGGCGGTCGGGCACCGGCTCGGCTTCGCCGAGGCGGGGTTGCTTTCGGTGGTCGCGGCCGGGTTCGTGATCGGGGCCCGGAGGCCGGCGGGTCTGGCCGACGTCAAGCGCTTCAAGGCCGACATCACCGAGTTGATGATTGGCATGCTCTTCATTCTCCTCGCCGCCCGTCTCGAGTTCGCCGACTTCGCGCGTCTCGGTTGGCGGGGAGCCGCGCTGGTCGCCGCGGTGATCCTCGTGGTGCGGCCGCTCAACGTCGCCCTGTCGTCGGCCGGCCTCGGCGTCAAGTGGCGCGAGAAGGTCTTCCTCGGCTGGGTTGCCCCGCGCGGAATCGTCGCCGCGTCGATGGCCTCGCTGTTCGCTATCGACCTCAAGAGCCGCACCGGGTACGAGTTCGCGGGGGTGTTCGTCGAGACCTTCACGTACTCGGTGATCATCGCGACGGTCCTGCTGGCCGGGTTCACCGCGGGTCCAATGGCGCGCCTGCTCGGCCTCGTCCGCACCCGTCCGATCGGCTGGATGATCGTCGGCGCCCACGAGCTCGCCCGTCAGATCGCCCGCTTCCTGATCGCGCGCGCCAAGGTCCCCGTGGTGCTGGTCGACACCAATCCGAGCCGGGTCGCCCACGCTCTGGACGACGGTCTCGTGGCGATCCGCGAGGACGCCCGCGACCTCGCGATCGAGGAGCGGCCGGAGCTGATCGAAGCGGGGCGCCTGCTCGCCCTGACAGACAACGAGGACCTCAACAGCCTGTTGTGCGAGCGCTGGCGGGAGCGATTCGGTAGGGACCACCTGTACCGTTGGGGTACGACCGGCACCCGTGACGGTTCGCCGGCGGTCTCCGGGCGCCAGGTCTGGCCGGGACTGCCGAAGCCCTCGGCGCTGTCGGCGGAGCTGGCGCATGGCGAGGCGAGGGTGGTGCAGAGCCTGGGTCCGCACGCGGCGCCCGGCGAGGTCGTGACCTCCCTGGTCGCCCTGGCCGAAGGGCGCGTTGTCATTGACCCGTCCCCTGACTCCGTTGGGCTCGGGTCGGCCGAGACGCTCTCCCTTCGCCGCGAGGTCGACATCCTGCGTCGAGCGCTGCACCGCGAGCTCGTTCTGCGCCTCGACGTCCGCACGCCGCGCGAGCTCTACCTCGAGGTGGCCGACCGGCTCGCGGCCGTCGTACCTGGCCTCGAGGCAGCCCGCGCGGTCGAAGAGTTGATGGCCGGCGACCGCTTCTTTCCGGCCGCCCTCGGCCACGGCGTGGCGGCTCCCCACGTTTACTGCCCAGAGCTCGCGATGCGGCTGTGCGCCGTGGTCCAGCTCCCGGGCGGGGTCGATTTCCACGCCCACGACAGCGAGCGCGTCCACCTGGCGTTCGTCCTGTTCGGCCCGCCGGACGACCCCGAGGGCCACCTCGAGGCGCTCGCCGAGATCGCCCGACTGGTCAGCCGTCCCGAGCTGCGGCGGCTGCTCGCCGAGGCCGAGGTCCCGGACGGCGTGCTCGAGCTCCTCCTTACAGCCGACATTGGGTAGACTGACCTACGATCCACAGGAGGCGCGGGCATGACGACGGGGACCACGTTGCGGCGGACCAAGATCGTGTGCACCCTGGGACCGGCCACGGCCTCGCCGGTGGGCGTGGCCGCATTGCTTGCGGCCGGCGCGGATGTCTTCCGGCTCAACTTCTCCCACAGCGACCGCGAGAGCCACCGCCGGACGATCCGCATGGTCCGCGAGGTCGCCCGTGAGCACGGGCGGGAAGTGGCCATCCTCCAGGACCTCGCCGGGCCGAAGATCCGGCTCGGGGAGCTGGCCGGCGGCGAACGCGACCTGGCGACCGGTGGGAGGATCGACCTGGTGCCGACCGGCGGCACCGTCCGACCGGACGACCTTCCGGTCGCCTACCCGTACCTGCTCGAGGACGTCCACGACGGTGAGCGGATCCTGCTCGCCGACGGCCTGATCGAGCTCAAGGTCCTGGAGCACGTCGACGGCCGTCTGCGCTGCGAGGTCGTGGTGGGCGACCGCGTCGCCTCGCACAAGGGCGTCAACCTCCCCGGCACGACGCTGCGAGTACCTTCCTTCACCGACAAGGACCGCGACGACCTGGCGGTGGGGATCGAGGAGGCGGTCGATCTCGTCGCCCTGTCCTTCGTGCGCCACGAGCGCGACATCGAGCCGGTGCGGGAAATGCTGGCGGGTCGGCCGAACCCGCCGCTGGTGATCGCCAAGCTCGAGAAGCCGCAGGCGATCGAGCGCCTCGAGGCGATCCTCTCCGCGGTCGACGGGGTGATGGTCGCCCGCGGCGACCTCGGGGTGGAAATGCCTGTCGAGCAGGTGCCGCTGGTGCAGAAGCGGGTCATCAGCGAGACCCGCAGAGCCGGCAAGCCGGTCATCACCGCGACCCAGATGCTGCGCTCGATGGTCACCAGCCCGCGCCCCCTGCGCGCGGAGGCCTCGGACGTGGCCAACGCCGTGCTCGACGGCACCGACGCGGTGATGCTGTCCGAGGAGACCGCGATCGGGCAGTACCCGGTCGAGGCGGTCGGGATGCTCGACAAGATCGCGCGGGTGGTCGAGCCGATCCTCGACTCGGACTCGATCCTGCGCGAGCCGATCTCGGAGGTGCTGCCGCGCACCGCGGCGGCGCTCGCCCGCTCGGCCGGGAGGCTCGCCCGGGACGTCGGCGCAGCCGCCATCGTCGCCTTCACCGCCTCCGGCTCGACCGCGCGCCTGATCGCACACACTCGGCCGGGTGTGCCGGTGCTGGGGCTCACCCCGAGCCTGGCCGTGGCCCGCCAGCTCGCCTTGTCCTGGGGCGTCGTGCCGGCGGTGACCGATGTCCTCGGCTCCGAAGACCCCCTGCTCGAGACCGCGAATCGCTGGGTGCTCCAGGCCGGCCTTGCCGCGTCCGGGGACCGGGTGATCGTGATGGCGGGTGTTCCGTTCGGGATCAAGGGATCCACCAACCTGGCAATGGTCCTCTCGGTGGAGTGATAGGGCTGAGCCACGGAGACTCAGCGCGGGCCATCCCCGCAACCCAAGAAGGCGAAACGGCAGGGGTAAGAAGGTGAGAAGGTGAGAAGGGGGATCGTAGGGGCGGAGCTTGCCTCCGCCCGGTGGGACCGAAGGTGTTCCCAGCACGGGCGCACGCAAGGTGCGCCCCTACACCAAGCTGCTCAGCTCGCAACCCTTCTCGGCTCGGCTGCCTGAGATCCTCAAGGGCATTCCACAACCTCAAACGGTCGTACTACACAGGACCGCAGAAGACTCTCGGGTGGGGGGGTGGCTCAGTGTCTCTGTGCCTCTGTGGTCTTCTGTTCGAGAACCTCGGTGTGGGTTTCTCCGTTCATCGCTGTGGAGACGTCATGCTCACATTCCGGGAGGTTGACATGCGTGTTCGCTGGATGGTCGTTCTCGTCGTCACCGCGCTCGCCCTGCTGTTCGTCCCCGCCGTCGCGTCGTCCGCGTCACAGGCGGTCCACGAGAGCCACAGCTTCGCCGTCGACGGCGCCCGCCGGGTGATGGTAGACGCCAGCTTTCAGGACGTCGTGGTAACGGTTCGTCCCGGTGCCACGGTCGAGGTCAAGGTCGACATGGAGTTCACCGGCTCCCGGGCCGAGCGCCTCGCCAAGGAATATGCGCCGCGGTTCAAGGAGGTCGGCGGCGAGCTGCGCGTGATCTCCAAGCGCGAGAACGGATCGTGGAGCTTCGGCGGCTGGAGCGACCGCAGTTCCGGCACGATCACCGTGGCGATGCCCCCGGGCCTCGATGTGACGATCGACGTGTCCTCGGGCGACGTCCACATCGACGGCGACCTCGGCGATGCCGAAGTGCTGTGCGACACCTCCTCGGGCAACTGCGAGATCTCCGGCGCGATGCGGTCCCTGAGCGCCGACACCTCCTCCGGCGAGGTCCGCATCCGGCTCACCCGCGAGACGGAGGAAGTCGTCGCCGACACCTCGTCGGGCAACGTGGTGGTCGAGGGTCCAGCGCGGACGCTCAAGGCGGACACGTCGTCCGGCGACATCCAGGCCGATGGGCTCCTGGGGGACGCCAGCTTCGACACCTCCTCGGGGGACGTCGAGGCGAGCTGGGCAGTCGCGCCCGGAGCCGCCCGCGTGGTGGCGGACACCAGCTCCGGCGAAGTCACCTTCGCTTTTCCGGCCGGAACGGAGCTCGACGGGCTGATCAGCACCTCGAGTGGCGACATTCGCTCGGACTGGAACGGCGACCGTAACCGCCACGGCGACGAGCTCCGGCTCGAAGGCGGCGCCGGTGCAGTCCGCCTGCGGGTCGACACCTCCTCTGGCGACGTGACGCTGCGCCAGGGCCGCGCCACCGCGGTCGAGGCCGCGCCGGGGCACTGAGCGGCGCGCGGCTGCGCGCCGGTGAAGGGTGAAGAGAAAAGGGTGAAGAGTGACGGGGCGGAGCTTGTCTCCGCCCGGCCTCGACCATCACACGGGAGCAGACAAGCTGCTCCCCTACGACTGACTCAGGCGGCGATTCCGGCACGGGCGCAGGTCAGGCTACACTCATGCAATGGACCCGAGTGACGTCTCTCCCCGGTGCCCGTTGTGCGGCGGGCGGGCCGTGCTCAGGGGGCGTTGAAGCGGTCTCGTCATCGTGTGCACGGCGTGCACCGCGGAGAGACCGGCGAGCCAGCACCCCGAGGTGATCGAGGCCTACCAGCGTGCCATGCTGCGAGCCGCCGGCTGGCTGGACGAGGACGCTCCCGACTCGCCCTCAGGCTGATCCGCGCGTGGCACACAACGGCAACGTCGAACAACGGTTCAATGCGGTGAGCAACGTTCGGGGCGACGTCAAACCATAGGAATCCGCGCAGCGGATTCCTGCTACATGCTCCTGCGATACCGCCCGCCGACCTCGTAGAGTGCGTTCGAGATCTGCCCGAGCGAGGCGGAGCACACCGTGGCGAGCAGCTCCTGGAACAGGTTGCCGCCGGAGCGGGCAGTGTCCTGTAGGCGCGCCAGCGCTTCGGCCGACAGGTCGGCATGGCGCTGCCGGAAGTCGTGCAGGTGCGCGAGACGGGCGTCCTTCTCCTCCTTGGTCGCGCGGGTGAGCGGGGTGTCGTCGGCGGTCTCGGCGCCCTCGCGGAGGAAGGTGTTGACCCCGACGATCGGGTACTCACCGGTGTGCTTGAGCCGCTCGTAGTGCAGCGACTCCTCCTGGATCTTGCCGCGCTGGTACATCGTCTCCATGGCGCCGAGCACGTCGCCGCGCTCGGACAGGCGCTCGAACTCGTCGAGCACCGCCTCCTCGACCCGGTCGGTGAGCCACTCCACGATGTGCGAGCCCTGGAAGGGGTTCTCGTTCTTGAGCAGGCCGAACTCGAGGGCGTTGATGAGCTGGATCGCGATCGCGCGCCGCACCGACTCCTCGGTCGGGGTTGTGATCGCCTCGTCGTAGGCGTTGGTGTGGAGGCTGTTGCAGTTGTCGGCCATCGCCAGCAGCCCCTGCAGCGTGGTCCGGATGTCGTTGAAGTCGATCTCCATCGCGTGCAGCGATCGGCCCGAGGTCTGGATGTGGTACTTGAGCTTCTGCGAACGCTCGTTGCCCTGGTACCGGTTGCGGATCGCGATCGCCCAGATCCGCCGCGCGACCCGGCCGATCACGGTGTACTCGGGGTCCATGCCGTTGGAGAAGAAGAAGCTCAGGTTGTGGGCGAAGTCGTCGATGTGCATCCCGCGCGCGAGGTAGGTCTCGACGTAGGTGAAGCCGTTGGCGAGGGTGAAGGCGAGCTGGGAGATCGGGTTCGCGCCGGCCTCGGCGATGTGGTAGCCCGAGATCGACACCGAGTAGAAGTTGCGCACCTTCCAGTCGGTGAAGAGCTGCTGGATGTCGCCCATCATCCGGAGCGCGAACTCGGTCGAGAAGATGCAGGTGTTCTGGGCCTGGTCCTCCTTGAGGATGTCGGCCTGAACGGTGCCGCGCACGACGTGCATGGTGCGCTTGAGCACTTCGCTCCACTCGCCGTCGGCGAGCAGGGGAGCGATGGCGTCCCAGTCCCTGCCGTCCACCACCGGCTGGAAGGCGGCCTCGGGCGGGGCGTCGAGCCGGCCCGACTCGATCAGCCGCTTGCGGGCCTGCTGGCGGGCGGCAGCGTTGAAGAACATCGCCAGGATCATCGGCGCCGGGCCGTTGATGGTCATCGACACCGAGGTCGCCGGAGCGCACAGGTCGAAGCCGGCGTAGAGCCGTTCCATGTCCTCGACGGTGCAGATCGAGACCCCCGACTCGCCGACCTTGCCGTAGATGTCAGGCCGGGTGTGGGGATCCTCCCCGTACAGCGTGACCGAGTCGAAGGCGGTCGACAGGCGCACCGCGGGCTGGCCCTCGGCGAGGTAGTGGAAGCGCCGGTTGGTCCGTTCCGGGCCGCCCTCGCCGGCGAACATCCGGGTCGGCAGCTCCTGGGTGCGCTTGAGCGGGAACACGCCGGCGGTGTAGGGAAAGGCGCCGGGAACGTTTTCGAGGAACAGGTAGCGGAGGATCCCGGGCCAGGTGATGAAACGCGGGAGCTGCACCTTCGGCACCTTGGTTCCGGACAGCGAGGTCGAGGTCAGGGGGACGCGGATCTCCTTGCCGCGGACGGTGTAGCTGAACTCGTCGCGGGCGAAGTCGGCGCGGATTTTCGGCCAGGCGGCGAGTAGTTCGCGGGAGTCATAGTCGAGTCCGTGGGCGCGGCGTCGGATCTCAGCGTCGAGGTCGGCGAGGTGGGGCTCGGGGGTGGCCTCGGCGGCCGTGATCTCCTCGAACAGTTTCCACAGGTCGGCCTGGCCGCCCTCGCCCTCGCGGGCCGACAGGATGGCTCGGGCCCCGACCAGCTGGTAGAGCCGGTCGGCGACCGCGATCTGCTCGTCGGCCCATGCCTTGTAGGAGCGCACGGACTTGGAGATCTCGCGCAGGTAGCCGGAGCGCTCGCCGGGGATCACGGGGTGGCGCTGGGGCGGGCCGATGGGCTTCGCCCTGGTCCCCTCGAGAGACCAATATCCGTCGTGGTCCGCGGCGAGGCGGCGCACGATCGCCTGGTAGAGGGCGTTGACGCCGTGGTCGTGGAACTGGTGGGCGCAGGTCGGGAAGACCGGGAGCTCCTCGTCCGCCGGGCCTTCGAACAGGACGTGGCAGCGGCGGTACTGCTTGCGCACGTCGCGTAGCGCGTCGAGCGCGCCCGGGCGGTCGAACTTGTTGATCGCCACGAAATCGGCGTAATCGAGCATGTCGATCTTCTCGAGCTGCATCGCGGCGCCGTACTCGGGCGTCATCACGTACAGCGAGAGGTCGGCGATGTCGACGATCTCGGAGTCGGCCTGGCCGATGCCGGACGACTCGACCAGAATGAGGTCGAAGCCGGCGCCCTGGCAGATGGCGATCGCCTCCTGGATGTGGCCCGAGAGCGCCCGGTGGGCCTGGCGAGTGGCGAGGGAGCGCATGAAGACGCGGTCGGAGCCGATCGCGTTGAACCGGATCCGGTCGCCGAGCAGGGCGCCGCCAGTCTTGCGCTTGGTGGGGTCGATCGAGAGGATTGCAATCGTCAGCTCCGGAAAGTCGGCGAGGAAGCGCAAAACGAGCTCGTCGGTGAGCGAGGACTTTCCGGCGCCGCCGGTTCCGGTCGATCCGAGCACGGGGGCGGGAGTCGCGCGCTTGGGGATCGCCACCGTCTGGCCGGCTTCCGCACGCGAGATCGCGCGCGCCACGTCGAGCCATCGCTCAGCGCCGGCGCCGAGCTCGTCGCCTCCAGGCAGCGCGGCGGGGTCGAAATCCGCGGCCTCGATCATGGCGTCGATCATGCCGTCGAGACCGAGCCTGCGGCCGTCCTCGGGCGAGAAGATCTTGGTCACACCATAGGCTTCGAGCTCCGCGATCTCGGACGGCACGATCACGCCGCCGCCACCGCCGAAAACCTTCACGTGGTCGGCGCCGCGCTCGCGCAGCCGATCGACCATGTAGGTGAAGAACTCCATGTGCCCGCCCTGGTAGGACGACACGGCGATGCCCTGGGCGTCCTCCTGGATCGCGGCGTCGACGATCTCGGCCACCGACCGGTTGTGGCCGAGGTGGATGACCTCCGCGCCGTGGGCCTGGAGGATGCGGCGCATGATGTTGATCGCGGCGTCGTGTCCGTCGAACAGGCTCGCGGCGGTGACGAAGCGGACCTTGTGCTTCGGGACGTAGGCGGGCTTCTGATGCATCGTCCCTCCCGTGGCGGGTGCCGCCCGATCTTAGCAGGAACCGGGGCGGGAGACGCGAGACGTCGTAGGGGCGGAGCTTGTCTCCGCCCGGTTTGAAAGGTCACACGGGAGGAGCCAAGCTGCTCCCCTACGACCGACCCACGCGGCGACTCTGGCACGGGCGCAGCTCAGGAGACTGTCTCGAAGCTCGAACGCGCCTCCCGCTCCTTGACCAGCGTTGGGTGTTCGGGAGCACGTGGGAGCTTGAACCGCCACGGTGCAAAGAGCTCAGAGATCTCGGGTGACATCTCATGGCGGTCTTCTTCGCGGGCTTCGCGGTTCAATCGAAAGGGTGGTTGCGTCCCGTATACTGGTTGTATACAATCTCTGTCATGCGAGGAAGCGCCGACGTTGTCGCGATGCCGGGAGCCGTCGAACGGAGAACCGTCGCCGAAGGGGTCTACCGTGCGCTCAAGCGTGACCTGATCACGCTGCGCCACCGTCCGGGCGCGTCGCTCACCGAGCAGGAGCTCGCAGCCGCATACGGCTCCAGCCGGGTCCCGGTGCGCGAGGCCTGCCGGCGGCTCCAGCAGGATGGGCTCCTGACCGCGGTGCCCTACAAGGGTTACTTCGTCAACCGGATCTCGCTCAAAGAGATCAACGACTGTTTCGAGCTGCGCGAGGTGCTCGAGACCCACGCCGTCAACGGCGCCGTCGAGCGCGCCAGCGAGGACGAAATCGAGCGACTGGAACAGCTCGCCGAGACCGAGTACACGTTCCACGACTGGGCGTCGTACGCCGACTTCCTCGATCGCAACCTCGAGTTCCACCTCGAGGTCGCGGGGCTGGGCGGCAACGAGAGGCTGGTCGCGATGCTGCGCGACCTGCTCAGCTCGATGCAGCGCTTCTTCTTCCTCGGCCTCGACCTCGACGACTTCGCGGCCGAGATGCGGCGGGAGCACCAGACCCTGGTCGACCTACTGCGTCGGCGCAACACCAAGGGCCTGGTGTCCTGCATCCGCTCGCAGATCGCGGCCTCGCGGCGTCGGATCATGACGGCTCTTCAGGACCGCCGGCTCGACATTCCCCTGGAGTGAGGTGACCCCGATGACCGAGTACATCTACCTCGACAACGCCGCGACCACCTTCCCCAAACCGCCCGAGGTCATCCGCTTCATGAGCGAGTTCTACGCCACCCGCGGCGTCAACCCGGGACGGACCGGGTTCGACCTTGCGCTCGAGGCGGAGGCGGTGCTCGCCGACGCGCGCAAGAAGCTGTGCGCCTTTTTCGGCGGCAGCGAGCCCAACCGGCTGGTGTTCTCGCACAACGTCACCGACGCGCTCAACCTGCTCATCACGAGCGTCCTTTCACCGGGAGACCACGCCGTCACCACCTGCCTCGAGCACAACTCGGTGCTGCGTCCCATGTACTGGCAGTCGCAGCACGGCGTCGATGTCGACTGGGTCCCCTTCGACTGCGACGGGTATGTCGATCCAGCGGACATCGCGCAGAGGATCAGACCCAACACCAAGCTCGTGATCATGAACCACGGGTCGAACGTGATCGGCACCGTGCAGCCGGTCGCAGAGATCGGCCGTCTCTGCCGCGAGCGCGGCGTGTTGTTTGCGATCGACGCCGCGCAGACGGCCGGCCTGGTCGACATCGACGTTGCCGCGATGAACATCGATGTGGTCTGCTTCACCGGCCACAAATCGCTGTTCGGGCCGACCGGGACCGGCGGCATGTACATCGCCGAACACGTCGACCTGAGGCCGAGCCGTTCCGGCGGCACCGGAGTCAAGAGCGCTCTACGCACCCAGCCCGAGGAGTACCCCTGGCACATGGAGTTCGGCACCCTGAACACCATGGGCATCGCCGGGCTGCTCGCCGCCCAACGGTGGATCGAAGAGCGCGGTGGCGTGGCCGCGATCTTCGACCACGAGATGCGGCATGCACGTCGTCTGCACGACGGCCTCGCGGCGATCGACGGCGTCCGCATGTACTGCGCCGACATGAACCGCGACCACCTCCCGGTGCTGGTATTCAACGTCGACGGGCTCAACGCCGAGCTGGTCGGCCAGCTGCTCGACGTCGAGCACGACGTGATCACCCGTACCGGCCTGCACTGCGCGCCGATGGTCCACGAGGGTCTCGGCACGGCGGAGATCGACGGTACGGTCCGCTTCGCGCCGGGGATCTTCACCACCGACGAAGAGATCGAGCACGCCATCGCGGCGGTCGCCGATGTCGCGGAGTACGCGAGGACCCGCAAAGGTTCGCCCTCGCAGGTGCTGGTCACGAGCTGAGCGCAAGACACGCGGGGCGCGAGACGTGAGACGCAAGACGTAAGACGTCCGGCGCAAAGCGACCTCGAGAAGACAGCTCATCGCCCGGTGAGCCGCGCGGGGGACCCCTCGTGAGGGCCGGCTTGTGCTCGCTGAAGGCGGGCCGCTCGCGCCACACCTGAGCGGGTGGGGTCCTTCTCGTCTTCCAACAACGCCTTGTGCGCATCGCTGAGTTCCGTGGTGAAATGGTCCGGCGAGTGGCCTCACCGAAGTGACGCATCAGACTGGGCCAGGCGCGGCGGAGACGACCACCCCGCAAGCCCGCCTCGGAGCGATCGCCGAGGCGCTGCTGGTCACGGTGCTGTGGTCGAGCTCGTGGGTGCTGATCAAGATCGGCCTTGGCGACCTGCCGCCGCTGGTCTTCGCCGGCCTGCGCTACACCCTGGCGGCGGCCCTGCTCGCCCCGCTGGCGATCGCTAGGCTCCGGGCGGGTGCGGTGCCGAGGCGTTTCGGCCGCAGCGAGCTCGCTGAGCTCGCCCTGCTCGGGGTGGTCTTTTACGCCGTCACCCAGGGCGCCCAGTTCGCCGCGCTGGCCCTTCTACCGGCGGCAACACTCGCCCTGATCCTCAGCATGACTCCGCTGCTGGTCGCGTCCGTCTCGTGGCTCGTGACGAGCGAGCGGCCGACGCCGCTGCAGTGGGCGGGAACCGCGGCCGTAGTGGTCGGCGCGGTGATCTACCTCGGTGCCGACCTCCGGGTCTTCGCTGCTCCGGCGGGGCTCGCTGTCGCCAGTCTGTGTCTTGCGGCCAACGCCGCCGCGGCACTGCTCGGCCGCCGGATCAACCGGCGCGGCGGCTCGGCGGTGGTGGTCACCGGGGTGAGCATGGCGGTCGGTGCGCCCGTGCTGCTCGCCGCCGGCGTCGCGACGGAGGGCGTCCCGACCCTGTCGGCGCGCGCGGCTGCGATCGTGGTCGTCCTGGCGACGGTGAACACCGCCTTCGCCTTCACTCTCTGGAACCGATCACTGCGCCATCTGACCGCGACCGAGTCGAGCGTGATCAACAACACGATGATGATCCAGATCGCCGTGCTCGCCTGGCTGTTCCTGGGCGAGGCGCTCACCGTGCGCGAGGTCATCGGACTGGCGGTTGCCGCCGCGGGCGTGCTCATCGTCCAGCTCCGCCGGTGAGATGGGCGCTCACGCTCCCGAGCATGTCGCACGAGACCACTTGACCGTGCCGCCAGCACCGGCGCATCATGGCGGCACGCGGACCGGGACACCCGGTTGCTGCGGGGTGGGTGGGAGCGACCAGATCCGAGTTCTCGGGTCTTCGCTCCGCGCGACCCCGAGGGCACCAGGAGGCACCCATGTCCGTCACCCTTACCGGCTCATCCCTGACGATCGAGGACATCGAGGCCGTCGCCCGCCGCGGCGAGCCCGTCGAGCTCGCGACGGAGGCCCTCGAGCGCATCCGGGCGTCACGTGCGTTCATCGAGCGGCGGATCGCGGCGCACGAGATCATGTACGGCGTCAACACGGGCATCGGGGAGTTCTCCGAGGTCGTGCTGTCGGACGACCAGGTGCGCGACTTCCAGCGCTACCTGATCTACAACCATGCCGCCGGCATCGGCGATCCGGCCCCAGAGGACCACGTGCGCGCCGCGATGCTGCTGCGCGCCAACGTGCACGCCCACGGCTGCTCGGCGTGCCGGTCGGAGATCACCCTCACGCTGATCGAGATGCTCAACCGTGGGGTGACGCCGGTGGTGTGCGTGAAGGGCTCGGTCGGCGCCTGCGGCGACCTCGCGCCGATGAGCCAGATTGCACTCCTGATGATGGGCGAGGGCGAGGCGTTCTTCGCCGGCGAGCGCCTGCCGGGCGGCGTCGCCCTCGAGCGGGCGGGGATCCCGGTGCCGGGGCTTCAGGCACGCGACGGTCTCGCCGTCATCAACGGCTCCAACCTGCTCAACGGCATCGGGGCGCTCGCGGTCTTCGATGCCGAGCGCTGGCTCAAGCAGGCGGAGATCGCGGCCGCGATGTCGCTCGAGGCGCTCAAGGCCAACATGAAGCCCTACGACGCTCGTCTGCACGAGCTGCGCGGCTTCCGCGGCGCGGTGACCTCGGCCGCCAACCTGCGCCGCGTGATGGACGGCTCGGACCTGCTCACCGGCAAGGAGACGGTCAAGGTCCAGGACGCCTACTCGATGCGCTCGACGCCCCAGGTTGTTGGCGCCGCGCGGGACCAGCTGCGTTGGACCCGCTCACAGATCGAAATCGAGGCCAACGGCGTCGGCGACAACCCGATCTTCCTCGCCGAGGACGGTATAGTGCTCACCGGTGCGAACTTCCAGGGCACCCCGGTCAGCCTCCCGATCGACACCCTCGGCGCAGCGGTCACGATGGTGTGCGTGCTCTCGGAGCGGCGCCTCAACCGGCTCACCAACCCCGCTCTGTCGGTCGGGCTGCCGCCGTTCCTCACCAAAGGTGCGGGGATGTTCTCGGGCCTGATGCTCTCCCAGTACACCGCCGACATGCAGATCGTCGAGCAGAAGATCCTGTCGGCGCCGGCGTACATCCAGTCGATCCCCGCCGCCGCCGACCAGGAGGACTTCGTCTCGATGGGCATGAACTCCGCCCTCAAGACGCGTCAGATCCTCGACGTCGCCTGCGGCGTGCTCGGGATCGAGCTCATGGGGGCTGCGCAGGCGCTCGACCTCCGCAGCTTCACGCCGGGCCGGGGCACGCGCGCTGCCCACGCCGCGATCCGCCGCCGGGTCGACTTCCTCGAAGTGGATCGCCCGCTCCACCCGGACCACAACGCGATGATGGCGGCGGTGCGATCGCGGGAGATCCTCGACGCGGTCGAGGCAGAGGTCGGCGAGCTCGCGACGTACTAGGCAAACCACAGAGGCACAGAGACACAGGCGGCCATGCCCGGAGTAGCGGCGGAGCTTGGAGGCTGTCTCGAAACCCGACCAGAACTGCCGCTCCTCGGCCGTCATAGCCGGCTCGGACGCGCGCGAGAATTTGAACCGCCAAGACGCGAAGAGCGCTAAGTAGCTATTAGGAATGCTCTTGGCATCGTTCTTCGCGTGCTTCGCGGCCTTTGCGGTTCAATTGAAAAGGCTGGAAGTCGCGCCTCCTGAACCCGGCAAGGCCTGGCGGTGGGAGTTGAGAGACAGCCTCCGTGTCTCCGCCCGGTGTTCGAACGATGGTCCTGCGCCCGGATCATCGCGGTGACGTCACCACGGGAGCAGGCAAGCTGCTCCCCTACGAGCCCGTTGGCGCGCTCATCCACAGTTCAGGATCTGGGACGGGACCGCCATGATGAACTCGGCATCGCCGGTGCCTTGGGGATTGCCGTCGACCTTCGAGATGTAGCCCATGAAGGAGTTGGCGCCTGCGCCGCCCTGCGCCGAGCAGGGATCGGGCGTGACGTCGGCCGGGTCGAGCCACAGCTCCACCGTCAGGGGTCCGGTCGCGTTGGGCACGCCAAGATCGGCGATGGCCCACTGCCCCATCGATCCGGCCGGGACCTCCTTCGTGCCCTCGGCTCGGGCTGCGCCGGAAACGTCGCGCACGCGGTAGTGCACCGTGACCGGGCCGCCCTGGGACAGGTTGACGATGCCGAGGTTCGAGCGGAAGCGGCTGTCTTGACGAGCTCCGGTCGCGTAGGACGGCGTCCCATAGGCGTTGATCAACTTCTCGTTGGCCGGGACGGTCTGGCCGTACGTGCCGAGGCTGCTGCCGGTGTTGTAGGTCCGGCTCGTGGTGACGATGGCCGAGCCCTCCGGATTGCCGGGGACGAGATCCGGATCGCAGGTGACGAGCAGCAAGCCCTTGATTCCGTTGGTATAGCCGAGCTCGCCGATGACGTCTTCGACCGTCTTCGTTCCGTGCCCTGCGAGGCTCACCTGGAGTGAACGCTGACCGCTGAAGCTGGGATCGAACTCATTCGCCTGGCCCTCGGGGAAGAGCTGGAGGGCAACGGTGAGGCTCTGCTCGCCGACGTTGTGGAGGGTCACGTCCGACTGCCACATGGTGGGCGGGTCGCCGAGACCCTGGGCGTGGACCACGACCGGGAAGAGGTGGCTGCTGCCGACCTTCTGGGCAGCGACCGGGCCGGCGACGAGCACAATCGAGACAACCGCGAGAATCCTCGTCAGACGCATGGCAGGCCTCCCTATTTCAACGTGATCTGCAACGTGGAACTTGAGCATCGGAGGTCTCATTCCCCGGAATGGGCATCATTCATGGCGAGGAACCGCATCGAGCCGTGCGTCGCGGCGCCGCATTGTGCAAAGGAAAACGCCCGGAACCGGGCCCGAGCGCCGTCCTCATCGGCGGGAGCCTGCGGTCACGACTGCACGATTCTCTCCAGCTGCTCGGTGACGAGCCCCTTAACCAGCGACACCTTGTAGGCGTTCTGCTCGAGCGGCTCGGCGCCGGCGACCGCGGCCTCGGCAGCGTCGGTGATGGTGGCCGCGTCCAGGGATCGGCCGACCAGCGCCTGCTCCGCCGCCTTCGAGCGCCAGGGGACCGGCGCCACGCCCGAGAGGAAGACCCGGGCGGAAGTGACGCGGGCCCCGTCGAGGACCAGGGCGAGCGCGACTCCGGCGAGGGCGAAGTCCCACGATGCGCGCTCTCGGACCTTGCGGTAGGACGACCGCAGACCGGGCTCTGGACGCGGGATGACCACCTCGGTGAGGATCTCGTCGGGCTCCAGTACCGTCTCGCGCTGCGGGTCCACCGACGGCGGCACGTGCAGCGACTCGACCGGGACCGCCCGGCTCGAACCCCTGCCGACGACCCACGCCACCGCTCCGAGGACGGCGAGGGCGGGGGCGGTGTCGGAGGGATGGACGATGTAGCAGGCGTCGCCTCCGAGGATGCAGTGGTAGCGGTTCTCTCCCTGGAAGGCGAAGCACGTGTCGCCACCCTTGCGCAAGCAGTGGAACTCGCCCCGGTAGTACCAGCAGCGCGGCTTCTGGCAGAGGTTGCCGCCCAAGGTCCCCTGGTTGCGGAGCTGAGGGGACGCCACCTGGGAGGCGGCCTCGGCGAGGGCCGTGAACCGGCTGCGGATGGTGGGGTCCTCCGCGACCGCGGAGATCGTCGTCATCGCGCCGATGCGCAGGCTGCCGTCAGCGGTGGATTGAACTCCCCGCAGCCCCTCGAGCGCCGACAGGCTCACCACGCTCGAGGCCGGGAAGATGCCGTCGTGGAGACAGCCGAGCAGGTCGCTGCCGCCGGCGTGAATCCGGGCGTCCTCGTGCATCGAGGGCGGTGAGCGCCTCGTCGAGTGTGCGCGGACGGAGGTAGCCGAACTTGGGGAGCATTTCAGCCCTCCTTTCCGGCCGCGGCCAGCAGTGCGGCGAGCTGGGTCGGGTTGAGCGGCGTGTCGGTGACGCGGGTGCCGATCGCATGGGCGACCGCGTTTGCGATCGCGGCGGCGGTGGGGATCGTGGCCGGCTCGCCAAGGCCCTTGGTCCCGGTCGTGTTGAAGGCGTCGTCGGGACGGTCGAGGGGAATGCTGGTCTGGTCCGGCGCCACGTCCAGCATCGTCGGCACCTTGTAGGCGTGGAAGTTGGCGTTGAGCATCTTCCCTGTCCTGCGGTCGAGGATCCGAGCCTCGGTCATGCCGAACCCGACGCCCATGGTGATGCCGCCGAAGACCTGGTTGTCGAAGGTCAATCGGTTGAGCACGCGCCCGGAGTCGTGGGATCCGAGGAAGCGCAGGAGGCGGACCTCTCCGGTGCGGGTGCCGACCTCGACCTCGCAGAACTGGGCGGCGAATGGCCAGGTGACCGAGCCTTCGGGGTTTGGCCCCCGGTAGCCGGTGCCAACCACCACGCCCTGCCGTTGAAGCTCCTGGACCGCGGTCACCGCGACCTTCGTGCCGGGGCTCGAGCGGCTGACAATCTCGAGGTTTTGCAGCTCGAGGTCCGAAAGCGGCACCTTGAGCTGCTCGGCAGCCATCGCCAGCAGCTGCCGCCGCACCTCGACCGCCGCCGCGCGGACCGCAGGCGAGTCCGAGGGCACGGTCTTGCTGCCCCCCGAAGAGGTCGCGTACTGGGTGGTGGCGGTGTCGGCGTGCTCGATCTGGATCTGCTCGAGCGGCACGCCGAGCTCCTCGGTGACGATCATGGCCGCCCACGTCTTGGTGCCGGTGCCGATGTCAGACGCTCCCATGTTGAGGTTTGCGCTGCCGTCGGCGAAGAGCTTGACAATCACGGTGGAGGGGGGACCCCCAGGATAGACCCAGAAGGCGGCCGCAACACCGACGCCGCGGCGGATCGGCCCTGAGCCCTTCGTCCGGGCTCGAGCCGCCTTCCAGCCGAACGCGTCGGCGCCTTGGCGCAGGCACTCGGCGAGCAGGTTGTTGGTGAACGGAATCCCGTCGCGGACCTGCGCGACGTCGGAGATATTGCGCAGGCGGAGCTCGACCGGGTCGATGTCGAGCTTGTCGGCGAGCTCGTCGATCGCCTGCTCGAAGGCCCACGCGCACTGCGGGAAGCCGGGCGCTCGCATCGGTCGCGCCTTGCCGGCATTGGTGTAGACGGTGGTGTCGCGGGTGCGCACGTTCGGGCAGCGGTAGAGGTAGGCGGCCATGGTGCTCGTCCCGGCGTTGTAGGGGTAGGCGCCGTTCGAGCCGAGGCTGGTGTAGTCGATCGCCGTCAGGGTGCCGTCTTGCTTGGCTCCGACCTTGACGGTGATGGTGTTGGCGGGGCGGTTGCCCGTGACCCGGAAGCAGTCCTCGCGGGGGAGGAAGAGCTTCACCGGCCGCGCGGTCATGCGTGCGAGCAGCGCAGCGATCACGGTGTACTTACCGGTCTCCAGCTTGGCTCCGAAGCCGCCGCCCATGTAATGCCCGATGACCCGGACGTTGGCCATCGGCATCTTCAGCACGCGGGCGAGGTCGTCCTGGACGCTGAAGACGCCCTGGGTGCTGTCCCAGACCGTGAGCCTGGCGCCGTCCCACTTCGCCACCGACCCATGGGGTTCCATCGGAGCCTGGATCTCGCACGGTGTGTGGTAGGTGCGTTCGACCACGACGTCGGCGTCGGCGAAGCCACGCTCGACGTCACCCCGCTCCCGGGTGCTCGGCTGGCCGACCACGTTGCCGCCTTCGTGCACCTTGGGCGCGCCTGCGGCGAGCGCCGCCTGGTCGTCGATCACAAAGGGCAGGGGCTCGTACTCCACCACGATGGCCCGCAGTGCGTCTGCTGCCTGGTAGGGCGTTTCGGCGGCGACTGCCGCAACCTCCTCGCCCTCGTGCCGGCAGTGAGGGTCGAAAAGTCGGCTGTACGCCGTGCCCTCGCGCTCGTACCAGGGGATGTCGGCGCCTGGACTGCTTCCGGTGAGCACCCCGCGGACGCCCGGCATCTTCGCGGCGGCCGAGGTGTCGACCCGGCGCACCATCGCGTTGGCGTGGGGGCAGCGGAGGATCGCCCCGAACAGCATGTCGGGAAGCGAAACGTCGAAGGGGTACACCGCGGAGCCGCTGACGCGCTCGTAGGCATCGACCCTCGTCTGCCGGGTGCCGACCACCCGCGTCGTGGTCCACGGCCCGGGTTCGGTCGAACTCTGGGGGGTTTCGGGGACGGCGCCTGGGAGGTGATAGGCTTCTCGTTCGGTCATTTTCCACCCCCCGTCCTGCGGAGCTGCGCCGCGGTGTCCACCGCCTGAACGATGTGGACATAGGCGCCGCAGCGGCACAGGTTGCCGCTCATGCCCTGGCGGATCGTGGCGTCGTCAGGTTGCGGGTGGGCCCGCAGCAGACCCTCGGCGGCCATGATCTGACCCGGCGTGCAGTAGCCGCACTGGAAGGCGTCGTGCTCGGCAAACGCGCGCTGCGTCGACCCCAGCGCCTCGCCGTCAAGCAGACCCTCCAGCGTAATGATCGCGTGCCCCTCGGCCTCGACCGCGAGCATCATGCAGGCGTAGCGGGGTTGGTCGTCGACCAGCACCGTGCACGCCCCGCACTCGCCGCGCTCGCATCCGACCTTGGTTGCGGTGAGGCCGAGCAGGTCGCGCACCACGAACAGCAGCGACCACCGCGGCTCGACCAGCAGGTGCCGCACGCGGCCGTTGATCGAGAGCGCGATCCGGACCATCGCCTCCGGATCGGTGATCTCCAGCGCCGCCGCGCTCTCCTGGCCCGCGAGCCCTGCGGCGGCGGCCACCGCTCCAGCACCGACGCCGCCGAGAAATCCCCGGCGGGTCACGCCGCGGGCTGCGTCGTTCTTCCCGTCATGGCGATCGGACATGTGATACCTCCCTCGCGCTCAACGTTTGTTGAACTGAGACTTCGTCTTTCTCAAAGGGTCACACATTGATCCTATCATCGCACTGCGGATAGGCCGCATCAGTCGGGACACCGGTTCTCCGGCGGAGGAACCAGGGGCGGCGTCGCGAGCGGAGACTCTGCAACCCCCGTCCCGCTCGGGTTGCCGTCGACCTTCGCATGCGGCCTCCTCGGTGCACCGTGTGGCGGTGCGGACCAGGCGCCCTCGCCCTTGGGCTGGAGATCGATCAGAATGTGGGCCGGGGAGAGTGAGGATGCACGCGCATGACCAGAATCGATCTGGGACCCGCTGCGGGGGAGAAACGCTCGATCGACTGATCGAGGAGCTCGACCGCGGCCGCGCCGGGGGGAGCGCGTTGCTCGACCTCACCGTCGGGCCGTTCTGGGCCGGCGTCAGGACCACCCTCGGGGCGGGCATGGCCTCGACGCTATGGTCCGAGGGCTGGCGCCACGGCGGGGCTGCGGTCGCCGAGGCGGGGTCATTGCACTCGCGCGCCCCCCTGGAGATTGCGGGCATGCGTGCGTTCGGCGTCGACACTCGAGGCGGCGATCGGTCTCGCCGCGGTCAACGCGCTGCTGCCCCCGCCAAGCGGCCGCGTCGACACGACCAACGCCTTCGAGGTACTCGCCGAGCACGGTGGTGGCCTACAGGTGGCGGTGATCGGCCACTTCCCCTTCGTCGACCGGTTGCGACCCGCGTGCCGTGAGCTCTGGGTGTTCGAGCGTGGCAATGGCCTGGGACCCGGCGACCTCGGACCGGAGCGCATGGCGGAGCTGCTGCCCGAAGCCGACATGGTTGCGGTCACTGCCACGACCCTCATCAACCACACCCTCGACGAGGTGCTCCGCCACCGTCAGCCGGGGGCCCTGTGGATGATGCTCGGCCCCTCGACGCCGTTCGCGCCGGTCCTCTTCGAGCTCGGGTTCGGCGCGCTGTGCGGCACGTCGGTGGAGGATCCCGAGGCAGCGATGCGGGCGATCCGCGAAGGGGCCACCGCGCGTCAGATTCCCGGTTGTCGGCGCCAGGTGTGGTGGCATAGGTGACAAGGATCGAGTGTGTGGGGCTGATCCTCGCCGGCGGCGAGGGGCGGCGCTGGGGCGGACCCAAGGCATGGGCGCGACTGCCTGACGGCCGGACCTTCCTCGCCGCATGCGGGGAGGGGCTCGCCGAAGGCGGCGCGCGGCCGGTGGCGGCGACGCTGCCGCCGGGCTCGCCGACGGACGCCGTTCCTCCGGGCGTGGTCCCGGTGGTGCTGCCCAGCCCGGGGATGGACATGTTCGCCTCGCTCGCGTGCGGCCTTCGATGCTTGGTCGAGACGGAGGGCTGGACGACCGTGGTCGTGCTGCCGGTGGACCACCCGTTGGTGCGCGCTGCGACGGTCGCTGCGGTGGCGGCGGCTGCCTCCCCCGCGGCGATCGCCACCACACCGTGGGGCCGTCACGGCCACCCGATCGCGCTCTCGCGGGGGCTCGCCGAGGCAGTGGTGGCAGGCTGGTTCCGAGGCCCGACCCTGCGCGAGGTGTTGAAGGCCGCGCGCGCGGTCGATGCCGCGGTCGACGACCCCGGCGTGCGCGCCAACTGCAACACCCCCGAGGCATTGGCCGCGGCATGGGAGCGGGCAAACCACAGAGGGACGGAGACACAGAGAGACACAGACCCCCCCACCCACCCAGGAAGATAGCCCTCAGGCCCGTGCCGGGCACGGGCCTGAGGGTCGTTCCTCGGGAGGGCGGGTGGTCTGTGTCTCTGTGGTTCAACTCTCTCGTTTGACGATCCGCGTCCCGTCCTCGACCGCGTCCGGGGGGTGGGCGATCACGGCGTCGCCCTCGGAAAGGCCGTCGACCACCTCGGCGTGGAGCTCGTTGCGGTGGCCGACGGTGATCGTCCGCAGGTGGGCGCGGCCGTCTTCGACGACGAAGACGGCCCAGCTCTCGCCCGACCGGAAGATTGCGGCAGTAGGTACCTGGAGAATGTTGTCCCCGTGCCACACCACGACTTCGGCCTCGACCCGGTAGCGGTCGCCGAGGGCGGGGTGAGTGTCCGCGGGCGCGTCGAGGTCGATCACGACCCATACGCGCTGCTCCTCGACGCCGAGGGCGGAGACCTTGGTAAACGCCGACGGCTCAACACGGCGCACTGTTCCGGTGAGGGGCTGCTCGCCGCCCCACTGGGTCAGGTGGACTGCCATCCCGGGCTGGATGGCGGTGGCGTCGGAGGACAGGAAGTCCGCGACGACCTCGAGGTCGCGGCGGTCGGCGATCTCGAGCAGCGGCTCGCCGGCCGGCACCACTGCCTCGCTCTCGTGGAGGCGGCGCAGCACGACGCCATTTACCGGCGAGGTCAGCCGGAGGGCTCGCCCGTCGGCGACCTCCTGGCCCGGACCGTCGCTCCACGGCTCGAGCAGCGAGGCCTGGGCGCTCTCGAGCTCGTGCCGTGCGCTCTCGACCGCCGCCTCGGCAGCGGCTACCGAGCCCTCGGTCGAAGCGGCCGCCATCGCCGCGATCTCGGCCTGCTCCTGCGGCACCACTCCGCCGTCGCCGAGCGTCCCGTAGCGCTCGCTCTCGGCGCGGGCGAAATCGCGCTGCGCCCGTTTGGTGAGCAGGTCGGCGTGGGCCTGGTCGAGCTGGGCCCTCGCGGAAGCGACGCGGGCTTCGGCCTCGCGGCGGGTGCGCGGGTCGAGCGGGGTCGAGGCGGCGGGCGAGAAGACCGCGACCACGGTCGTGCCAGCGGTGACCTCGTCGCCGGGCTCGAGCTTTGTCCGGAGCACCCGTCCGGCGACCGGCGCCGAGACCACGAAGCGCTCGCGAACTCGGGTGTGGCCCTCGTGCTCGAGGGTCACCTCGAGTGGGCCGCGCGTCGCGCGGTCGGTGTCGACCGCGACGCGGTCGGGCAGCAGCGCCATGACGGCGGCCGCCACGACGACGACGGCGGCGACGATCGCGAGGATCCAGCGTGTGGTGCGAGAGGTGGACATGAAGCTCACTCCCGGGTCTTGAGCACCTCGATCAGGTCGAGGTGGTCGAGCTTGCGGCGCACCACCAGCGACGACACCGCGGTGGCGGCGGCGACGACGATGGCGGCCAGGGCATTAGTCTGGGACGAGATGACGAGGGGCAACCGCCACATCTCGGTGTCGTAGAGCCTGGCCACCGCGGCCGCCAGACCATGGCCGATGACGAGGCCGAGGGGAACCGCGAGAGCCGTCAACAGGGCGAGCTCTCCGAGCAGGATGTAGGCGATCTCGGCGCGCTCGAAACCGATCACACGCAGGGTCGCGAGCTCCCGCGAGCGCTCGGCGAGCGCGATGCGGGCGGCGTTGTAGACGACCCCGAAGGCGATCACGACCGCGAAAACGATGTTGATCGTGCGGATGGCACCGATCATGGTTCCGAGAGTCTCGTTGAAGCTCGCCAGCGCGGCGCTGCGCAGGCTCACCCCGGAGACCACCGGCAGCGTCTTCAGACGGTGGAAGAGGGCGGGTTCGGCGCGGGTGTCCGCCTGGAGATAGACTCCGCTGAGCACGTCGCTCTCGTGCATCAGCCGGTGTAGGGCCTCGAGGTCCATGTAGGCGCCGGCGCCGATCGACTCGTCGACCAGGAGGGTCACCGGCACTCTCCGGACCGGGCGCGCGCCCTCGAGCACCTCGACCGTGACCAGGTCGCCGAGCTTCGCACCGATGAGCTTGGCGAGCTCGGTCGAGAGCACGAGACCACCGGGCGGCAGCGTGACAGGGCGGGAGTGGGCGTCGACCAGGCGGTAGAGCTCCGATCCGTGCGCGATCCCGGTGATGCCGGACGTGCGGCGACGGTGCCCGAGCACGAACCTGACAGGCACCGCTCGGTAGGGCTCCACGCGGAGTGCGCCGGGCAGGTGGAGAGCCGCGTCGAGCGCCTCCGCCGACCTCGGCTCGGCGAACGAGACCGCGAGGTCCCAGCGCTGCGAAATGTTGAACTGGACGTCCATCATGGCGTCCATCGCGTCGATCGAGAAGCTTCCGGCGATGTAGAGGGCCGCCCCGAAGGCGATCCCGACCACCGACAGCGCGGCCCGTCCCGGGTGGCGCTCGAGGTTGCGCAGCACGATCCGGGTCGGCTGACTGAGCCACCGTGTGAGCCCGAGATGCTCGGCAAAGCTGGTGCGATAGAGGGTCGGCGGCTCGGGCCGCATTGCCTCGGCAGGCGGCAGAGTCACCGCGCGGCGCACGGCGGCGAGCGCGCCGATGACGGCGGAAGCAAGGCTCACCGCAACCGCTGCGAGTACGATCCGTCCAGCGAGGTGGTACTGCAGGAGCGGGAAGCGGAAGAAGGCGGTGTACATCTCGGTCATGCCGCGGCCGAGCCAGGCGCCGACGCCGACGCCGAGTGCGGCCCCGATTCCGGACACCAGCACCGCCCACTTGACGAAGTGCAGACCGACGGCCCGATTCGAGTAGCCGAGCGCCTTGATAGCGGCAATCTGCTCGCGTTGGACGTCGACCATGCGCGAGAGCACCACGTTGACCAGGAAGGCGGCCACCCCGAGGAAGATCACCGGAAGCACGGTGCCGAACGCACGCAGCCCGCCGAGCTCGCTCGAGAGGTAGAAGTTGGACGCCTGGAGCCGCCTGGGGATCGCGCCGAGACCGCCCCAAGGCCCGAGCAGGGCGTCGACCCGATCGATGACGGCAGCCGACGAGGCGCCGCGCATCACCCGGATCACGACGTCGTTGAACGCGCCTTCCATGTCGAAGGCCGTTGCCAACGCGCGCCGTTCCATCCAGATGATCGCGTAACGCCGGTCGTCGGGTAGCAGCTCGCCGGGCCGGATGGTGTACACGAACTCGGGCGACAGCGCGAGCCCGGCGATCCGGAGACGTCGCCAGCGCCCATTGACGACCGCAGCGAGGGTGTCTCCCGGCGCGAGGTGGTTGGCGGTGGCGAAGGCCTCGCTGACCAGCACCTCGTCCGAGCGGCCGACCTCCGGGTAGCGACCGGCGCGCAGGACGACGTCGTCGAGGGTCGGTCGGTCGGGTACCGGAAGCGAGATCATCCGCGCCGCCGCCGGCTCGGCGAGCCCTGGCACGTCGAGGGTGACGTGCTCGACGACCCGGGCCTCCGCCCGGGCGACGCCGGGGATGTGCCGAATCTGCTCCGCGACCCGTAGTGGCGCCCGCTTGCACGACACGAAGACGTTCCCGAAGCGGTAGCGGTCGTAGTAGGCGGACTCGGTGAGCTCGAGCGACGCGATCGTAGTCCGCAGCAGCACGAACAGCGCTACGCCCGCCGCCACCACCATGGCGATTGCGATCGCCTGGCCCTTGGCGAGCCAAAGGTCCCGCAGCAGCTTGCGGTCGAGCGTTGCGAGCTTCACTGCTCCCGCCTTCCGGTCCGTGAACGTCTCACCACTCGAGCTCGCGCGGGTCGACGCGGTGCGAGTTGCGCCGGTCGTCCGAAACGAGGCCGTCGGCGAGCGTGATGACGCGGTCGGCCATGGCGGCGATCGCGGCGTTGTGAGTGATCACCAGGACCGTGGTGCCGAGCTCGCGGTGGACGCGCTCGAGGGCCTCGAGAACGACCACGCCGGTGGTGATGTCGAGTGCGCCGGTGGGCTCGTCGCAGAGCAGCACGTCCGGACGCTTGGCAATCGCGCGGGCGATGGCGACGCGCTGCTGCTGGCCGCCCGAAAGCTGCGCCGGGAAGTGTTCGAGCCGGTCGCCGAGGTCGACCAGCTCGAGTGCGCTGGCGGCCGGCATGGGGTCGTCTGCGATCTCGGTCACCAGCTCCACGTTCTCGCATGCGGTCAGGCTCGGGATGAGGTTGTAGAACTGGAACACGAAGCCGACGGACCGCCGCCGGTATCGGGTGAGGGCGTCCTCATCGGCCGCCCCGAGGTCCTGCTCGCGGTACAGGACGCGCCCCTCGGTGGCGTGGTCGAGACCGCCAATGATGTTGAGCAGGGTCGACTTGCCGCTGCCAGAATGGCCGAGCAGGACGACGAAGTCTCCGCTGGCGATCTCGAGATCGACGCCGCGCAAGGCATGCACCTCGACCTCGCCCATGTGGTAGACCTTGGTGACGCCCTCGATGCGGAAGACAGGCGCCTCGGGCTGGTGGCTCGAGTCCCGAGCACTCACGGGGCACTCCTCTCGGCGGCGCCTCCACCAGGCGTCGCAGCATCCGGAAAACCTCTCCGCCGATGCGCATCGCCTCGCTGTCGCCGAGCCTCAGCCAGCTCTCGGCCAGCCAGCGGTCGGCTGACTCGGCCGCAGCAACCAGCATTGCAACCAGGAGACCGGAGGGAAGGTCAGGACGCACGACGCCGACCTCACGGCCGCGATCGACCAGGCTCTCGAGGTAGGAGCGGGCCTCGTCGAACAGCTCGGCGACCACGCTGCGGACCCCGGACACGGGGGGAGGCTGGTACATCAGGGTCGCCACTCCGCTCATCCACGGATAGGAGGCGGCGCGCTCGGCGAGCTCGAAGAACCGAGCCTCGAGGGTCGGCCAGAAGGATGCCGCGTCGAGCGCCGCCGGGTCGAGCGGGTCGCCTTCGAGGAGCACCTCCCAGGTCATCTGAACCACGGTCGCGAAGAGGTCGGCCTTGTCGTCGAAGTAATAGTAGAAGACACCCTTGCTGAGCCCGGAAACCTCGAGAATGTGGTTCAGGGAGGCGCTTTCGAAGCCGCGGCGCGCGAACTCCGCGGCGGCGTTCTCGAGCAGGCGGCGCTTGGTCTCGAGGTCGAGGTTGTCGAATCGGGGTCGCGGCATGCGAGTTCGGCTCCCTGGCTAAACCAATCAGTTCGACCGACCAGTCTAGAAGATGGGCCTTCCGCTACAGGGTGTCAACCCCTTCCTCCGACTTCCGATGGTGAAGTTGGCGGAGGTGGTCCGCGCGAACGTGATCCGTTGCGTGCGAGAGCCGGGGTCCGAAGGGTCCTCTTGTCGGGCTCACTCTACCGGGGTGTGCATCGTGACAAGCTCCTCCGCGGCGGTCGGGTGGATGCCGAGTGTGGCGTCGAGCTGGGCCTTGGTGACTCCTGCAGTGAGGGCCACGGCGAAGCCCTGCACGATCTCGCCGGCGTCCGGAGCGAGCACGTGCACCCCGAGCAGGCGATCGGTCGAGCGCTGCACGATCAGCTTCATCAGCGACCGCTCAGCACGCCCTGAAAGGGTGTGTTTCATCGGTCGGAACGACGAACGGAAGATCACGACGTCGTCGCCGTAGCGCTGCTTCGCGTCCTCTTCGGTGAGGCCGACGGTGGCCAGGTTGGGCTGGCTGAAGACCGCTGTTGGCACGTTTTCGTAGTCCACGCCGCGTGGCGTCCCGCGGATCTCGGTGGCAACGAAAGCCATCGCTTCGGCGATGGCGACCGGGGTCAGGTTGAGCCGGTCGGTCACGTCGCCGATCGCCCAGATCGATGGCACGCGGGTGCGCGAGTGGCGGTCCACCACTACCGCGCCGGTAGAGCTGAGCTCGACACCGGCCGTCTCGAGCCCGAGGCCCTGTGTGTTGGGCAGGCGTCCGATCGCGAGCAGGACCTGATCCGCCCGATGGAGGGCGCCTGCGCTGTCGATGACTTCGAGACCGGCCGTGGCGCGCCGGATCTCGGCCGGGCAGCACTCGAAGCGGAGGTCGATCCCGCGCTTGGGCATCTCCTCGGCGAGCTGGCGGCGAAGATCGCCATCGAAGCCGCGCAGGAACAGCGGTCCGCGGTACATCAGGGTGACCTCGCTACCGAGTGCCCGGAAGATCCCTGCGAACTCCACCGCGATGTAACCGCCGCCTGCGATCAGCACTCGACGCGGCAGCTCGGCGAGATGGAACGCCTCGTCGGAGGTGATCGCGAGCTCGTCGCCGGGGATGCCGAGCCGCTGTGGTCGTCCCCCGGTGGCGACCAGGATCCGATCGGCCGAGACGCCCCTGCCCTCGACTTCGACCTCGTAGGCACCGGTCACGGTCGCCCGGGCGCGCAGCACGGTAACGCCGGCGTCCTCGAGGAGGCGGGCGTAGATGGCGTTGAGGCGGGCGATCTCGCGGTCCTTGTTGGCGATCAGGCGCGCCCAATCGAACGAGCGTCCCGGGGTCGTCCAGCCGAAGCCCGTCGCGTCGTCGAAGCCCTCGCCGAGCTGGGCTGCGTAGACCAGCAGCTTCTTCGGCACGCAACCGGCGTTGACGCAGGTGCCGCCGAGCGGGCCGGAGTCGGCGACCGCGACCCGCAGGCCCGCGGCCGCCGCCATCCGGGCCGCGCGAACGCCGCCCGAACCGGCGCCGATCACGAACAGGTCGTAGTCGCGGTCTGTCATGTGGCTCCTCGCCGCGCGGTTTGATGAGGCTTACGTCCGGGCGGCGGTGGTTGCGCGAGGGGTCCGCCCCGTCCGGCGTGGGAAGCGTGTGCCGGCCAGGCGGTATTCCGTTCTCCCTCGCCCTCGCCGCTGTCGGCCGATACGGCATGGAGCCTTTGATCGGAGTGGGGTACGCTCTTTCCCTGGAGATCCGACGCCACCTTCACAGCGACACCGAGGTGACCGAGTGAGCGCGCTCCGGCTCGATCTCGAGGTGTCGCCGGAGCGGCTGGCGGTCGTTCGACTCGACGCGGATGCAGAACTTCCGGACTGGGCGATGAGGTCGGGCTTTCACTCGCTGACCCGCACGGAGGAGGAGCTTTCCCTTGTCTGCGCCGGGGCCGACGTGCCGGCGCGGCTCGCGGCCGAACGGGGATTCTGCCGGCTGACGGTCCGGGGTCCGCTCGAGTTCTCGCTGGTCGGCGTGCTGGCGTCGCTCACGGCGCCGCTGGCCGAGGCCGGGGTGAGCCTCTTTTCGATCTCCACCTTCGACACCGACCACGTGCTGGTGCGCGAAACAGACCTCGACCGGGCCTGCGCAGCGCTCGAGGCTGCCGGTCACCGCGTGGCGAGGGAGAGGTAGACGACGTTTGGGGGCTCTCCCTCCGGCCTGCTGAAGGCCTCCGTGCCGACCGCCTCGACATCGCTGAAGACCCGGCCGAGGACGCCTTCAAGCTCACGGTTGACGCCGGGGCTCCAGATCGCGAGGACACGCCCGGGCCGCAGGGCCGCACGCGCGGCAGAGAGCCCGGTCGGGTCGTACAGCGCCGCGTTGACCGGTGCCGCGAGCCAGCCGGGGCCGTTGTCCACGTCGAGCAAGATCATGTCCCACGCCGCCGGGGTGTTGCGGATGACCTCCAGGACATCGCCGACCACGATGACGACCCGCGGGTCGTCGAGTGCGGCGCCGTTGACCTCGTTGAAGTAGCGCCTGTTCCAGTCCACGACCCGTGCGCCGATCTCGGCGACGACGACGTGTGTGACGCCGCGCTGGTCGAGCACTGCGCGCAGTGTGTGGCCGGCGCCGAGGCCGCCGATCAGCACCCGCACGCCGGTCCGATCCGGTTCGAGCCGCGCCCGCGCGATAACCGCCATCGCACGCTCGCTGGCACTGCCGTGGCTGGCCATGAGGAATGCGCCGTCGATGAGGATCTCGTAGCCGGTCTGACCGTCCGGGGCCCGGTAGCGGGCGAGCTCGAGCAGGCCGAACGATGTGACCTCAGAGTCGATGACCTCGACCTCAATCTCCATCAACCGCCTCGCACATCGGCTCCATCGGGCCTGGCGCCTCTCCGGCCGCGGTCGCTGCCGTGACCGCCGCGACCCGAAAGGCCCCCCGGCGCGGCATGGTGCAGTGGCCGACCCATGCGGATTCGGCCAGGCTCCCGTCGGCGAGGCGGTGCTGCAGCCACCCGACGAGATACCGCGACGGCGGAAGGTCGAAGCCGGCGCGGCGTCCGATCACCCAGCGCCGGTTGACCGCCTCGTGGGACCCGACCGGGCTCGTCAGCAGCAGCGGCAGGCTGAGTGCGGCGATGAACACGAGCTCGCTCGGCTTGGTCACCAAGAGGTCGGCCTCGGCGAGGAGCGCGTTGAAGGCCCGGTAGTAGCTCGCGAAGCTCTGCTCATGGAGGACATGCAACGCGGAAGCGGGAAGATCGCTGAGGCCGAGCCCGTCGATCGCTCTTCGGAATCGGGCGGCGACCTCGGAGCGGACCCCGGCGACCAAGGCGAGCCGGAGCGCGCCGCGTCGCAGCTCCGGCGCGAGCGCCGCGAGCAGGGGCCGTACGCCGTGCGCCTGGGCGCCGGCTCCGCCGACGGCGAACACGAGCAGTGGCGGGCAACCGCGTTCGCCCGCGGGTAGGTGGCCGAGGGTCGCTTCCACCCTGCGTCGTCGGCCGTCGAAGAAGGCCCGGCTTGGGTCAAGGCGGGCCAGGCGCGCTGCCAGGTTTCCCTTGAGCACCCCGAGAGAACGCCCGCCGGTGAGCTCGTCCGGGAGCGGAAAGCCGGTGAAGTGGATCCGATCCGCCGGGACGCCGTACGAGCGCAGGCGCCGCGATGCCCGGCGTGAGGGCACGCAGTAGACGATCCGGCTTTCTTCCGGCTTGACCGAGACCCAGATCCGATGCAGATCGCTGTCGGTGACCACACAGACGACCGGCGTGTGAGCGAGCCGGTCGGCGGCGATCGCCGGCGCATAGAAGGTCGAAAGGAGCGTCTCGCCGCTGCCCTTGAGGCGCTTGGCGAGCGCACGGCCGAGGCCGGCGTCGACCAGGCGCGCCAGCCTCCGGGCCGCCAGCCCCGGAGGGACAGGGTGATGCCCGTCGCCGTCCGCGATCTCGGTCGCTGCGTCGAGCGCGAGGCGGAACGGGACGCCCGCGACCGGGACCTGGGACATCCGCGAGACGACCTCGTAGGTCCGCCGCAGGCGCCGCCACCTGTGGGTGTCGCCCGGATCGGCGAACGGAGCGCGATCGATCGCCGCCACCTCGAGCCCGAGGTGATCGGCGAGTGCGGTGGCGGCGCGCAGGTGGCCGTAGCCCATCTCGACCGCGGCAACGAGTGTCGGCGGAAGGGCGGCTGCGGGCGTTCGGAGCTGCGGCACGGCGGGTATGAGAGCACATTCGCGAGGGTTTTGCCTCCGCTTCACGGGGTCTTCACCGGTGCCGCGCGAAACTCGAAGGCGAGATGATGACGACGACCCTTTCCGTTCTGACCGTCGTCGGTGCTGCGCTGGTGTGGCTGATGCATCTCTGCCAGCGTCGATTCCTGTGTGGGCTGCCGCCTGAGATCCTGAGCCCGCTCCCAGCGATCAGCGTGCTCAAACCGCTCAAGGGCGTCGATGCCGATCTCGAAGGCAACCTGCGCAGCTTCCTCGACTTCGACTATCCCGAGTACGAGATCCTGCTCGGAATCCAGGACCCGGATGACCCTGCGGTCGCGGTCGCCCGCCGCGTTGCCGCCGACGCGTTGGCGCGCGGCGTGCGGGCCAGGGTGGTGGTCGACCAACGCGAGATCGGGGCGAACCCCAAGGTCAACAACCTCGCCAATCTGCTCGCGGTGGCGAGCCACGAGGTCATCCTGATTTCGGACTCCAACGTCGCGGTCGGTGAGGGCTACCTGAAGGGGATGGCCGCCCACCTCCTGCAGCCCGAGGTGGGGATGGTGACGTCGTTCTTCCGCGGCACCGCCCCACGCGGGCTGGGCGGCGTGCTCGAGGCCGTCCAGCTCAACACCTACGTCATGGGGGCGGTGGCCGCGGCGAGCGGGCTGCTCGGTCGGGTGTGCGCGGTCGGCAAGTCGATGCTGCTGCGCCGAGGCGACCTCGAACGCATCGGCGGTCTCGGCGAGCTCGGCCGCTACCTCGCCGAGGACCAGGTCTGCGGCGAGGCCATCCACGCGCTCGGGCTCGGCGTCGTGGTCTGTCCGCAGTTTGTCGACAACGTCCTCGGTGAGGTCTCCGTGCGCCGCTTTGTCTCACGTCACCTGCGTTGGGCGAGGATCCGACGACACATCAGCCCGTGGGGCTATGCGGCAGAGGTGTTGGCGAACCCGCTGCTGGCGGCGGGCGCCGCCTTCGTGCTCGACCCCGGACGGACCACCGCCGTGCTCCTGGCCGCCACCGTGGGTCTCGTGGCGGGCTCGGCGCTGGCCTCCGAACGCGCGGTGGGCGTCCGCCGCAGCCCGGCGCTGTATCTGGTGCTCGAGCCGTTGCGCGAGATCCTGGTCGCGCTGCTGTGGCCGGTGCCGTTCCTGAGTCGGACTGTCGCCTGGCGGGGACGTGCCTACAAGATCGGGCGCCGCACGCTCCTTGAGCCGCTCGATCAGGCGGTGCGAGTGGATGTGATCGAGGAGCTGGAGCCGGTCCTTGCCGCCGAGGGAGCCTCGGCCGCCTGAACCCGTGGACTGTGTGGTGAGCGCGGGCGTACCCCGCTCACCAGGTCGTGATCACAACCCGCGTGCCGTCCTTCGCCTCGACCGTGACCAGGCGACCGAATCCAGCCTTTGACAGGACCCGGAAGGCGAGATTCGGGTCGACCGTCTTCCAGTCCCATCTCTCCAAGGCGTCGATCACGCCGTCGATCGGGATCGAGCAGCGGACGGTCGCGTCGTCGGCGTCGACGGCGATGTCGAGGTCGTCGCCGCGCTTGGTCACCGTGACCTTGGCATCCGGAGCGTCGACGCGCACCAGGGTCGCGTCCGGGGCGTCGTGGAGCGCGTGCAGCGCCTGGAGCACCTGGGGCCGCGCCGTGCGCACCTCGTCGGGAATGGTCGCGTCCTCAAAGGCCTCGGCGGGGATGAAGCCGGCCGCCACCCGAGCTGCGAACAGCGGGAACGGCACGACGACACGGACGTCGTCCTCGGGCACCTTGACGTCGACCACCACCCAGTCGGAGAGCGCGACCGCGGCGGCGAGCCCTGCCACGGTCGCGAGGAGGATCGCGCCGACGGTGGAGATCCCGCGCTGGTTCATGGTCGCCTCCCGTTGTCACTCGATCCAGATGCGGACGTTGGCCTCATTGGAGGTCACCCGGACGATCTCGCCGTCCGGCAGTCGATCGAGGCCGGCGAGGAGCGTCTTCACGTCGATTTCGTTGTGTTCGTCGAACGTCAGGGCGTCGATCAGCGTCGCCGGCAGGGTGACGTCGACCACCGCGTGCTCGTCCTCCTTCTGGGTGACGTGGATGCGGAGCATCCCGGATGCCTTCTGCACTTTCACGTCGGCGTCGTTCGAGGTCACCGTGACGTAGTCGCCGTCCGGCGAGTCCTTGAGCGCCTTCATCAGCTGCGGCCAGTCGATGTCGGTGTCGTGATCGAGGTCGATCTGGATCTTGCCGCGGTGGAAGTTCTCGACGTCGACACCGTCGAGGACCGCCATGACGAGCCCGAAGGGCAGATGGAGCTCGACGTTTGCTCCTTCCTTGGTGTCGGTCACGTGGACGTTGAGCCACCGGGTGGCGTCGCCGGCCATGACCGGGACAGCCGCCAGGAGAACCAGGGAAAGCAGCGCAGCGGAAGTTCGCCTCATCGTCATACCGCACCTCCGAACCGTCTCATCCCCTCAAACGGGTAGTGGCGAAGAAAGGTTCTCGGGAGGTCAGAAGGTGAGGAGGTGAAAAGGGGGCGCGAGGCACTCCACTTCCCAAACAACCATGGATGCGCGCGGCGCATGAGAGGAATCCTGAGGGCGTCGGTCGCGACAGCGGTCGATGCCCTCAGGATTCCTTCGGCATCAGGAGCCACAGCAGCAGGTAGACGAGGATCCCGGGAAAGGCGGCCGAGAGGACCGAGATCAGGACGTAGAGGATGCGGACCACCGTGGGCCGCCAGCCGAGCCACCTCGCGATGCCCCCGCACACGCCGGCGATGATCTGATCCTCGGACGAGCGGTGCAAAGGGTTGCGGACGGCGTCCATGACACACCTCCATCAGGGTGGAACCCGCCACCAGTATGTGATACGCAGGAGCTGTGAGGAGGTTCTCCTCCGCGCGGCGGTCGTAGAATGGTCGCTGCATCCGCCGGGACGGGCGCGGCAATTTTCGCGTCGAGGCGTCCGGCGAGGGGAGGAAACGACATGCCGAAGCTGACCTTTCTGGGACACTCGGCCGCGCTCCTCGAGGGCAGCGGCGGTCGGATCATCATCGACCCGTTCCTCAGCGGCAACCCCGTGGCGGCGATGGCGGCAGCCGACGTCAGGGTCGACCACGTGTTGCTGACCCATGGCCACGGCGACCACATCGGTGATGGGATCGAGATCGCCAAGGCCAACGATGCGACCATCGTGGCCCCGTTCGAGCTCGCCAACTACTGCGAAGCGCGCGGTGCAAAGGTCCATCCCATGCACATCGGCGGCGCCCACCAGTTTCCGTTCGGAAAGGTCAAGCTGACGATCGCGCACCACGGGTCGTGCGCACCCGACGGCACCTACACAGGCAACCCGTGCGGTTTCCTGATCACTATGGACGGTCGGACGCTCTACCATCCGGGAGACACGGGGCTGTTCCTGGACATGAAGCTGATCGGTGAGCTCAACGAAATCGACGTCGCGATGCTGCCCATCGGCGACAACTTCACGATGGGCATCGACGACGCGGTCAAGGCAACCGAGTTCCTCCAGCCGAAGCTCGTGATTCCGATGCACTACGGGACCTTCGACGTCATCAACACCGATCCGAACGAGTTCGTGGCGCGGGTCCGGCAGCTCGGCGAGCAGGCGCGGGTCCTGGACTTCGGCGAGTCGCTGGACTTCTAAGCCGCAGAGCCTCTTCCAGGAAGTCTCGGCTGGGTCGCGGTCCGCGGGGGCTCTGCGGCACCCACTGTATCGGATTCGCTTCGCGAATCCTGCGCAAAGCTCTTCCTCTTCTGCGGGGCGAACACCGACAGCGGGAGTGGCGGGTGCGCTTCGTCCTCGCTGGCACGGCATGTGTGTGCCGGGAGATACTGGGCTCGTGAACGAGGTGACACGAGCCAAAGATGACACGGTCGACTCTGTCGGTCAGTGGCTGCTCAAGCTCGAAGTGATGCGCAAGCTGCGTCGCTTCTACGACGGCGACCATCCGGCCACCGAGCCCGCATGGCGTCAGCTCGAGGAGCTGACGGCGGACCTCCAGGGACGGGTGATTCTCGTCCAGGTGACGCCGAAGGGCTTTCGTGTTGGTGGACAGGAGCTGAGCGGTCACGCCGCACGGACCGAGCGCCTCGCGCTTGAGCTCTTCCACCTCGGGGTGGTCGCGCTGACCATTCGCCCGCCAGTCGATTCAGGCACGCTGCGACGCTTCGTGGAGCTGATGTCCGGCCTCAAGGACCAGGCCGACGAGACCGAACGCACCCGGATCTTCGCCGAGGCGGAGTCCCTCGAAGGGATCGAGCTGGTCCCGCTCGACGTCAACTGGTTCGTGTTCTCCGACGGGCTGGGGGTGGTGGGCAGCGCACAGCAGCGCCTGTGGGAAATGCTGGTCAACCGCATCACGGGTGGAGTGCTCGGGTCGTCCGAAGGATCGGGAGGCCTGACTCCCGAGGACATGGGGATGATGGCGGAATCCGCCGGCGACCCGTCCGGCTTCGTTCGTCTCCTGGTCGACCACCTCATCGGGCTGTTGGGTGAGACCGAGGAGAGCGGAGAGCTGCTTGACGGTATGGCACTCCTGGCCTCGGTCGAAGAGATGGTGCGGACCCTCCAGGCCGACAACCGGCACTTGGCGGTGCGGCTGATGGTGCAGCACGCGCAACCGCCGGGATCGCTGCGCGCCCGCTTGCCCGAAATCCTCTCCCCGGCGCTGTTCATCGACGGGGTCGAGGCACTGGTCGACGACGGTGTCGAGATTCCGCTGGCGGTCACGGCGCTGCTCGAGAAGCTGGCGGCGGTGGATCCATCGGGAGCGGACCCATGGCGCCGACGCGGCGACGAGGTCCCGGACGAACTCGTGATCCGATCCAGGTCGCTGTTGCACAAGCTCGGTGTCGCCGTGCCCGGACAATCACCGGAGCCGGTGCTTTCCTATGTCGACAGCCCCTCGCTGCGCCGCTTCCTCGCCGAATCCACCGCCGACCCTGAGATTCTCGAGGCCATGGACCCCAACGCCCAGCGAAGGCACCTGGAGCAGGTCCTGAGGGTCGCCTACCAGCTTTTCCCCGAGACCGTTCTCGCCACCACCGTCGGAGGCCGTCTGGTCGACCGCTTCTACGAGCACCTGGAGCTCGGCGAGTTCTCGGAGGCGGGGGAAATCGTGTGCGACTTCCTGGCGAGCAACGACAGGGTGCTGCGGGAGCGGGTCACCGGCATCCAGGGGCTGGGCGCCATGCTCGACGCGGTCAGCATCTGGGGCAAGGAGCACTGGCCGGACCTGACCCGAATCGTGATCCTGCTGGGCGAGGACCTCATCCCGGCCGTGATCACCAGGCTGCGCTTCGAGGACAATCTCTCGCGACGTCGCCGGTTGCTCGAGATGGCGGTGACGATCGGGACGCCGGCGGTCCCGCGGATTCGAACGATGCTCGACGACGAGCGCTGGTTCGTGGTCCGCAACGGCATTCTGCTGCTGCGCAGGATCGGCGATCCGGAGCTGGCGGCGCGGGCCCAGGAGTTCCTGGTCCATCCTGACGCCAGGGTCGTGGCCGAAGCCGTCAAGACGCTTGCCATGGCCCGGGATCCGCAGTGGATCCAGGGCGTGCGCGAGCTTGTCGGTCGCGACGATCCGGTGGCTTGGCGGGAACTGGTCTCCCTCGGACGCAAGATGCGCCACCCAGAGATCGGGCGCCTGCTCGCCGAGTCCCTCGACGCGCGTCGCGGCGGCCGACTCAGGGATCCGGAGACGCTGGAGCTGATCGACCTGCTCGGCATGTTCCCGAACCGCGAGGCCACAGAGGCGCTGCTCCGCGTCGCGTCGTTGTCGCAGTGGCGCCACACCTTTCGCTTGACGCAAGTGTGGGAAATGGTGGCCCGGGCCGCAGCCCGGATGCCGGGCGCAGAGGCGGACGAGGTCCTGCGCCGCATTGCAGAGCAGCGCGATCCGGCCGCCGAGACCGCGCGCGCGTTGCTTGCCCGCCGCCAGGGAGGTGCGTCGTGAGCGTTAAGGGTGGCTGGGAGGGGAGCGTCCTCGCCCTGCTGACCGACCTCGCGGTGGGCGTGGTGACGACGCGCCTGTACTCGGGCGACCACCCTCGCGCGGCTCGCGCTCGCACCCGGCTCGTCGAGCATCTCCACGAGCTGGTCGCTGATGTTCGGGCGCCTCGTGAGGGGGGCAGCGCCGAGGGCGAGCTCTCGCTGGTGGTGCTTCAGGAGGAGCTCTTCATCGAAGGGCGGCCGTTCACACGCGCGGGCGAGCAGGTCGGGGCACTGCTGCGCCGCCTCCACATCCACGGCGTCGAACGGGTGTCGTTTTCCCGCGGCGTCACCGAGGACGAGGTCGGGCTCTTCCTCGAGGTGCTCGCCGTGGCGCCCGGAGCTCCGTTTCCAACACTCGAGCACATCCGGGTCGGCCGTCTGGTCGGCGACCAGGCCGCTGACCGGGCACACTCTGGGAGCAGCGAGCTCCCCGAAACGACCCTGCGGGACCGCGTCCAGGTCATTCGCGACGCCTTCGCCGCAGTCGAGGCAGGACGGCCGCTGCCGGTGGCCTCGCTCGACGACGTGATCGGGAACCTCGACCGCCAGCTCCAGCGCATCGAGGACCCGCTGGCACTGCTCTCGCCGCTCGACGTCGAGGACGACTGGCTTGGTGTCCACGCCCACAACGTGGCCGTGCTGACGCTGGTGCTCGCGGTTCCACTGGCGCTCGAGGAGAGCGACCGGCGGGACCTCGGCCTCGCGGGCCTGCTCCATGACATCGGCAAAGTCGGGATGCCGCCCGAGGTGCTGCGGCGGGACCTCGAGCTCAGCGGGAGCGAGTGGGAGCTGCAACTCGACCATCCGCGGGTCGGCCTCGAACGCCTGCTGGCGGTCCCCCAGCTCCCACCCGTCGCGCCGATCGTCGCGTTCGAGCACCACCTGACCTGGCAGGGGGGAGGGTGGCCGCGCCTGCCCGAGCCTCGGCGTCCCCATCCCGCGGCGGCGATGGTGGCGGTGGCGGAGGTCTTTGACATCCTGCACACCGTTCGCGGCCCCCGCGGCACGGCAAGTCGCGAGGCGATCTCGGCGACTCTGGAAGGTGGCTCCGGGACCCTCTTCGACCCCTTTGCGGCACAGGCGATGCAGGTCATCTGGGAGCTGTCCGCTCAGGGTGCGAGCCTAGGAAACCAGTAGCGCGAGCATCAGGCCGAGAGCGGCGCCGGCGGCGACGTCAGAGGCGTAGTGCACGCCGAGGGCGACCCGCGACACTGCGATCAGAACGGCGAGCGGGAGGTAGAGCGCCGCCAGGACCGGAAGCGTGGCCATAATGCTCAGAGTGCAGAGAACGGCATGTAGCGTGTGGCCGGAGGGGAACGAGCCTGCGTCGGGGATGCCGACGCGCTGGGGCGGACCCCCGGCGACGCGGCACGGGCGGGTTCGCGTGCATGTCCGCTTGAGCGCCTGCTGGACGACCAGCCCGAGCACGGCCGCGAGGCTCCGGAGAAGGTCCCGTGGAGTGTGTGTAAAGAGTGAGCCTGGAGTGGTTTGGCGAGCTCACGGTTGATGCTGCTCCTCTGGAGGGCCCACTGATCTGCCCCGGAGCGTCTCGGTTTCGATCCAGACGGCGCTCGCGGGATATCATGGGTTCGAGAGCTTCCAGCGGACAGGGAGGTCGCCACGTGCCAGACCTGCTGATTGCGATGCTCGGTGGAGCGGTGGGCGGCGCCGTGGTCGGTGCGGCGGTCGTGGTCGTCCTCGGTCGATTCCTGAGGTCCGGGGCGGCGGAGCTCGCCGAGGAGGTTGGGAACTCGGTGCGACGGGCCGTCGAGAAAGGAGCGGCCGAGGTGACGCCCCGCATCCGGGCCGAGGTTACGGCAGGCGTGGCCGAGGCGGCGGAGGAGGTGCTGCCGAGGCTCCGGGAGGAGGTCCGCGGTGGCGTGATCGAGGGCGCTGATCAGGTCTCGCCTCGCCTCCGGGAGGAGATGAGAAAGGGGCTCGAAACAGCCGTGGACGATGTCCTTGGCGAGCGGCTCGGGCGCGCCGGTCGCAACGCGCTGAAGACGAGTACGTCGGTGGTCGAGGCGGGCCTCGACCTCCTGCTCGGCCGCGACGACCGCAGGAAGGACTAGAACTGGAACGGGTCGTCGTCGGTCTCGACGGCGGGCAGCTCCTCGGCGGTCGCGGTGGCGCGGTAACGTCGAACGGAACGTGTCTCGCTGACCTTGACCAGCTCCCGGCGCAGGAGGTTGTGGAGGATCGCCCGGTTCTGGAGCTCGCTGCCGGGCAGCTGCCTGAGGACCTCCCGAACGCTGTAGAACCCGTTGATTCGGGACAGGACGAAGCCCTCAGCCGGTGCGCAGTCGAGGTTCATGAGCTCGGAAAGCCCGGCGGTGGGTTCGAGGACGACCCTGTCCGAGAGCTGGCTGGAGTGGAGCCGGTCGTCGATGCGTTCCTCGGTCGCCGCCACGAAGGCGCCGACGTCGGGGCTCTCCGGGTACTTGTCGCGGATCGCCGCGAGCATCTGCAGAGCATCGAACAGCCGGTCGCGCTCGACCCGGTCCTCGATTTCATGGACTGCATCGTGCCACGGGGCGTGGCTGTGCCCAGGGGTGGAGCGGACCTCGTCGGAGGGCCCTTCAAGCCGCACCCTGCCGCTTTCGAGTCCATGGAACACGAATCCGAGCACGTCAAACTCAGGTACTCGCACGGTGAGCGCGATCTCTTCAATGCTGCGGGTCCCGTCGATGGCCTCGAATATCGCCTGCTCGACGACGTTGAGCTTGCCGGGTTCCGGCGTCTCGAGCATCACCGGAACGTGGCCCGAGCTCGGAATCACGGTCGAGAAGCGCACCCTCTCGTCCCGCTGCCGGTGACCCTCGAGGAGGAACTGGTGGACCGGTAGCTGCAGCTCGAGGAAGTCCCGCTCCGGGAGCTCGCCTTCGAGGAAACGGAAGTTGCCTTCGTCCCACAGCATCAGGTCGTAGATGGTCTCCTCGGTCTTGATCCGGATCAGGTGATCGATCTCCGGCCGTCCGAGATGACCCATCTGAACCACCAGCTCACCGAGCATGACCTTGAAATGGTCCTGCATCTCGATCAGATACTGGAGCTCCTCTTCGGTCAGGTAGCCCCAGCCGACCAGGTAGTAGCCCAGCATTTCGCGCGGGTTGTCGGAGGCCACGGCCACCACCGATCCGCGCCGGAAGTAGATTCGGGTGGTGTAGCGGGGACCGTCGATGACCAGCGTGCCGGTCTTGAAGCTGTTGGAAAGCCACTGCACCAGGTCCGCGAAGGGCATGGTGCGAAGGTTTCCGGCAATCGACACGTGAAGCCCCCAAGAAGAGTCCGCAGCTCGCAATCCTCTGCGGCGTTGGTGCACACGTCCCGCCGCCTCTCCGTCCGGCGGTGAACACCTCCACTCTAGCCTGCATGACCGAGCACGTCACGTCGCGGATTTGCGAGAACGGCGATGCGGAGATTGCATGCCGGCCGGCGGCCGTGTAGCGTGCGGCGGTGTCCTCAATCCTCGACGGCCGTCTCGATCTCGCCGCCACCTGCGCACGTGGTCTCGAGCAGGTGCTTGCCGTAGAGCTCACAGGGATCGGCGCAGAGGCCATGACGATCGGTCGTGGCGCGGTGGAGTTTCGCGGCTCGCTCGCCGACCTGTGTACCGCCAGCCTCGAGCTGCGCACCGCCATGCGGATCGTGCTGCGGCTCGCCGCGGGTCCGGCACGGGGGCGCGACGAGCTGTATCGGCTGACCTCCGCCATCGCATGGGAAGAGCTCGTGGCGCCCGGACAGACGATCGCGGTCGAGGCGGTCGGTCGCTCGGCGGTGTTTGCCAACCGGGCGTTCGCGGCACTTCTGGTCAAGGACGCCGTGGTCGACCGGATCCGCCGGCGCACCGGTGCCCGTCCTGACGTCGACCGTCGTGCGCCAGACATCGCGATCCACGTCCACCTCGGGGACGACGTTGTGTCGTTGGGCCTGGATGCCTCGGGGGAGCCGCTCTCCCATCGCGGCTACCGAACCGGCGGTGGTCCCGCGCCGCTCGCCGAGTCGCTCGCCGCGGGCATTCTCCAGCTGATCGGCTACGACGGTGAGGTACCGCTGGCGGACCCGATGTGCGGGTCCGGCACGCTCGCCGTCGAAGCCGCGTTGATTGCGACCAGGACAGCTCCGGGGATTGCCCGTGGATTCGCCTTCGAACGGTGGCCGGGGGTCGATCCGGCGCCCCTTCGGACGGCTCGCGAGCGGGCGCGTGCGGCCCGGCGTGCGGCGCCGTCGCAGATCGTCGCGTCCGACACGGACGCGCGGGCCGTCGAGGCCACCTGCCGCCACGCGCGTGCGGCCGGAGTAGGAGAGGCGGTCCGAGTCGAGCGCCGTGACGTCGGTGATCTCGACCTCGAGCCAGGCTGGCTGATCGTCGCCAATCCACCCTACGGGAAACGGCTGGGCGAGGTCGGACCGCTCCGCGAGGTCTACGCGGCGTTCGGCGACGCGCTCAAGCACGGCGCGGCCGGGTGCACCGCGTGGCTGTTGGTCGGCGAGCCCGAGCTCGCGCGGTCGATCGGCCTGCGCACATCCCGACGTATCGTGCTTTTCAACGGTCCCATCGAGTGTCGCCTGCTCCGCTTCGAGCTCTTCGAAGGCTCGGCTCGCCTGCCGAGCTGAGGCTAGCGCGTCCCCTCGAGCAGAGCCTCGGCGAGCGAGACCCCGCTAATTACGGCATTCTCCACGGTGCTCCCCCGTCCCCAGTCGCCGCATGCGCCGAGGCGGCGGACCGGGTCGAGGAGGTAGTCGGTTCCGAGAGGCGCCAGGACGGACGCGTAGCGCCATCTGTGGGCGACGGCATGGCTGGGCTCCGGCAGCCTTCTTCCGGCCGCCGAATCCGCAGAACGGACGAGCGCAGCGGCCACCACCGCAGGGTCGTCCTCGATGTGCGCTGCGGACCACCTGGTGGACGCGTGCAGCACCCAGGTCTCGCCGCCGTCGCGGCCGGGCTTGGTGCCGTCGTGCACCATGAGAGCGAGCGACGCCGCGGGGATGTAGGCCGCCTCGAAGGGCAGCTCGAGGGGGCGGCTCCATGCGGCCATGACGGTCCATGTCGGCGCCATCCGCACCTCGGCCAGCGCACCGGCCAGCTCGGGCGCGTGGGCGAGGAGGGGAGCCCCCTGCGGGGCCGGTACGGCCACCGCCACCGCGTCATAGCGGCCGACGTCGGTGCCTTCGGCATCTTGAAGCCGCCATCCACCATCCTCGGGCAGGACGTGCTCGACGCGGCACTCGAGAACTGTCGGGATGTTCTCAGCAAGCTGGTGGGCGAACGCGCTCATACCGGGAACGGCGATGCAGCGCTCCTGGGTGCCGACAACCTCCTCGACCTGACCGGCGTTGAGCAGGCGCACCCGCCCGGTCCAGCGCGCCAGCGCCCCGGCGGCTTCAGCTTCCTCGACGATCGAAGCGAACCGATCTCCGGCGACGTGGAAGAACGGCGCGCCGTGGTCGAAGGCGACCGGCCCGCCGCGCCGTGTCGAGGTGCGTCCCCCGAGCCCGCGCGACTTGTCGATGAGAGTCACGTCCATGCCGGCAGCGAAGAGAGCCCGTGCGCACGAGGCGCCGGAGACCCCGCCGCCGATGACGGCAGCGCGCAGCACACGGGCCCTCGTTCGGCGAAGAGGCGACATGAGACCTCCGGTCGGCGCCGCGGTGGGTCCGTTTCGGGAGCTCACGGGCGCGGTGGTTCGGTCACGCCAACGCGGACCGAGCCCGCATTATTCGCGAGGCGCCGACCGTCTCCCTGAAAAGGGGCACCTCTCGTCACAGTACAATCAGTGCCCGTGGCTTCCGTCGTACAGCGCTCAGGCACCGAGTCCGCGCGTGGCCGCCGACGTGTGATCCGGGGGGCAATCCTGGCCGCCGTTGCCGTGGTCGCGTTGTCGCAGGTTTCGTGGGGTGCGGGTCGGCTCGTGGTCGAGCGCATCCCGGCGGCAGTCGCTGGAACGTGGTCGTGCGCCCCGCGCGCATTCTCCTCGATCGAGACACGGCTCGACCAGGACGGCGCCGGGCATCCCCGCGAGCCGCCCGGCCGCATCGCTGTCGGTTCCGCAGAGGACGACCTGGTGCGCGCGTCCCGGCGTGGGACACTGCTGGTGGTCGCCTTCGCAGTCTTCTTCGCGATGGTCGCGGCACACCACCTGGTCCTTGCGGTCGTGCTCCCCGAGCCCACCGGGCGATCCTCGCTCCTGTTTTCGGGCTTCGCAGGAACCGCCGCCTTGTACCTGCTGCTGCACGAGCCCGACCTGCTCTCGGGAGTCGTCAGCGTGGCGACTCTCGATCGGGCCAGGCTCGCCCTGCTACCGTGCTCGGTGGCTCTACTGGTGGGGTTCGCGTTCGCCTTCTTCGAGCGGATCCCGGGTGTGGTCGTGCAGTTCGGCATCGCGGCCCTCGCGCTGCTCGCCGCGGTGCCCGTGGTGGCTCCCTCCCTGCTCGCGGTGGTGCGCGCCTCGACGGCCGTGCTGATCGTGATGCTGGTCTTGGCCGCCGAGGTGGCCAGGCTGCTGGTGACCTGTGTGCGACGCAGGATGCCGTATGCGCGCCCGATCGGTGGCGTCCTGCTCGTCTACGCCGGTGCCGGCGTTTTCGACATTCTCGCCGATCTCGGATTCGTCACGCCGCCACCCTTCGCGGTCGAGGGGCTCGTGTTCCCGATCGCGTTCCTGCCGCTTTATGTCGCAATGAGCCTGGTACTGGCGGACCGGTACCGCCGGCACTATCGTCTCGCAACCGTGGACAGTCTCACTGGCCTCTTGCGGCGCGATCATTTCCTGGCGCGCCTGAGTGAGGAGTCCGAGCGTGCCCGCCGGGCAGGCCACTGGCTGGTGGTGGCGATGGTCGACCTCGACGGCTTCAAGGAGGTCAATGACCTTTACAGCCACTCGGTCGGCGATCGTGTTCTCCGCACGAGCGCGCAACTGATCAGGTCCAGCCTCCGCCCCTTCGACCTGTCCGGCAGGTGGGGCGGTGACGAGCTGTGTCTGGCGATGGTGATGCCCGACAACGCGGAAGGCCTGGTGGTCCTCGAGCGGATCCGTCTCGAGGTGGCCGCCCAGCGCTACGAGGCCGAAGGGCGCAGCTTCGGGGTCGGCGCCAGCATCGGCGTCGTCCAGGTGGAGGCTCCCGAGCCGGTCGCGCCCGACCGTCTGCTGCTGGTGGCGGATCGCGCGCTGTACCGGGCCAAGGCCGCCGGAGGAAACCGGGTCGAGGTCGAACGCTGGCGGGCGCGCGACGGGTCCAACTTGCCGTCCAAGGTCGCTACCTGAAACGTGGTATCTTCTTGCGCGATGTCGGGGGCGGTGAGCATCGGTTTCGAGGGAGTCGCCAAGCGCTACGACGCGCGGGTCATCTTCAAAGGGGTTTCTGGTGACGCCGTCCCAGGGAAGGTCCTCGTCATTACCGGCCCCAACGGCTCCGGAAAGTCAACCCTGCTCCGCATCCTGTGCGGCCTCGTGCGCCCCACCGTCGGCCGGATCGAGTGGCGGCGGAACTCCGCGCCACCCATGGCGCGGGACGAGTGGCGCCGTCACCTCGGCGTCGTCGCACCGGCGATGTCGGTCTACGAGGAGCTCACCGCGATGGAGAACCTGCAGTTCTTCGCGCGGGTGCGCGGTCTCGGCCCGATGGAAAGCCGCTGTCGGGAGTGCCTCGAGCGGGTCGGCCTCGACCCCGACCGCCAGACGCAGGTGATGGGGTACTCGACCGGCATGGCCCAGCGCCTCAAGATCGCCCAGGCGATGCTCCACGATCCGCCGGTGCTGATGCTGGACGAGCCGGGATCTAACCTCGACCCGACCGGGCAGGACTGGCTCGAGGGCTTCACGCGCTCGGCCGCCGCTGACGGCCGCACGATCATCCTCGCGACCAACGATCGACGCGAGATGACCTGGGGGGACGACCGTGTCGAGCTCGCAACGTGACCTGGTGAGAAATGCGGGTTAATGAGCTCACCGCGGTCTTCGTCAAGGACCTCCGGGCGGAGTTTCGCACCAGGGTCTCGCTCAATGCGGTCGGCCTCTTCGCGCTCACCACGCTGGCGGCGGTCTCCTACACGATCGGACCCTATCGGATTGCCGAGGCCGACCGGCCGTTCCTGCTCGGTGCGCTGCTTTGGATCGTGATCTTCTTCGCCTCGATGGCTGGGCTCGACCGCTCGTTCGTCAAGGAGGAGGAGACCCACACCGCCGCGCTGCTCCGCCTGGCGGCACACCCACTTGTGGTGTGGGCGGGAAAGCTGCTCTTCAATCTGGTGTTGCTGGTCGTCTTGATGGCGATTCTGGTGCCACTGTACTGCGTGCTGATGGGATACCGGGTCGCCAGCCCGTGGTGGTTTTTGGCCGTGCTCGCCGCCGGGGGCTACACCTTGGCGGTGACCACGACGATGGTCGCCGCGATCATCGCCCGCGCCATGAGTCGCGGTGCGTTGTTCTCGGTGCTTTCGCTGCCGCTGCTGCTGCCACTCTTGATCTTCGTGATCCAGGGCACCACGGCCGCATCTCAGGGCGAGGTCGAAGGGGTGCTGTCCACGTTGCGGGCCGTGATTTCCCTCGGGGGCATCATGACGGTGCTCTCCGTGTTTCTGTTTCCGGTGGTGTGGAATGACTGACCACAGCCGGTCGTTCGCCGTTCCCGAGAAGGGTCTCGACCGGAACGCGAACCGGGCGGCGCTCGCAGGGCTGGGCCGGAGAGGATCGAGGGGTTGATGCGGATGAACGACGCCTTGAAGTGGGTGCTGCTGGTGTGGATGGCGGTCGTGATCTGGGCGGCGTTCCTGTGGGCGCCGTCGGCGGCCGGATTCCAGGGCGAGTCGGCCCGGATCGTCTTCTTCCACGTGCCCACGGCATGGGTCGCGACGCTCGCGTTCCTGGTCTCCTGCGTCGCCTCGATCCTCTACCTGTGGCGGCGGGACCCGATGCACGACGTGCGCGCCGCCTCGTCTGCCGCGCTCGGCCTGATGTTCGCGCTACTCGCAACCGTGACCGGCTCGATCTTCGCGCGCATCATGTGGGGCTCGTACTGGAATTGGGACCCGCGCGAGACGTCGATCACCTTCCTGCTCCTGATCTACGCCGCGTACTTCGCGTTGCGCGCGGCGGTGACCGACCCCGAGCGCAGGGCGACACTTGCCGCGGTCTACGCGATCCTTGCGTTCGTGACGGTGCCGTTCCTCGTCTTCGTGGTGCCCCGCATCTACTGGTCGCTGCACCCTGACACGATCATCAACACCCAGGGCAAGATCAAGATGGATTCGAGGATGTTCCAGGTGTTGATGGGCTCGCTGGTCGGATTCACGGGTCTGTTCGTATGGTTATATACTATTGAATGTCGGATCGAACGGATCCGGCAGCGTCGCCAGGAGGAGCTGCTCTGATGAACGACTTGATGGGCATCACCCTCGTCACCCTGATCATCTGGGTGGGCCTTTTCGCCTACGTGTACCGGCTGGACCGCAAGGTCCGCCGCTTGGAGGACTGATGAGTGATCCACGGCGCCAGCGCAAGCTCTGGTATGCCATTGGCGGCGTGTTGATAACGGCTTTCCTCGCCTTCGGGGCGACGTCGTTCACGTCCAACCTCACCCCCTACGTGTCATTCGACGAGGCCATGCGAGGCGGCAAGAAGGTCCAGATCGCCGGCTCGCTCGAGGCCGACTCCACCCGCTACGTCGAGGCAAACCAGGAGCTCAGCTTCGGTCTGGTCGACGAGTGCAGGGAGGAAACTCCCCGTCGTTTACGACGGTGTCAAGCCGGGCAACTTCGAGGAGGCGACCCAGGTCGTGGCGGTCGGCAGCTGGCGTGACGGCGCGTTCCACGCCGAGCAGCTGCTCGTCAAGTGCCCGTCGAAGTACCAGGGGCTCGAGGGCGGTACGGGCAAGGCCAGCTCCTACTGAGCCTGCTCCGGTCCCGCGCGGTGGGCGTCCGCCCGCCCGACACGGCATGAGGGGGCGTCATGTACACACCCGGTTATCTGCTGCTGTGGGCAGCTTTCCTGCTCGGTATCCTGTCGACCGCCTGCTACCTGCTGGCGATCCGCGCGCGCGAGGCGTGGCTCTCCCTGGCGCGCCAGGCCTACGTGATCATGACGGTCGCGATCGTGGCCACCAGCGCGCTGCTGATGTTTCTGCTGGTCCGCCACGACTACCGGCTGTTCTACGTCTACGCGTACTCCGACAACAGCCTCCCGACCTCGTACCTGATCTCGAGCTTCTGGGGCGGCCAGGAGGGCAGCTTCCTGCTCTGGATCTTCTGGGGCGTGCTGGTCGGCCTGCCGCTGATGCGCTTCGCGCGCGGCTATGAGACCCGGGTGATGGTGTTCTACAACGCCACCATCCTGTCGCTGATCGCGATCCTGCTCCGCCAGAACCCGTTCCGCTTCCACCAGGGGCTCACCGCCGGCTCGATCCCGATGGACGGCCAGGGCCTCAACCCGCTGCTCCAGAACCCGTGGATGGTCATCCACCCCCCGATCATGTTCCTCGGCTACGCGTCGCTGTCGGTGCCGTTCGCGTTCGCGCTCGCGGCGCTGTGGATGCGTCGCTACGACGAGTGGCCGAAGGTCTCGATGCCGTGGGTGCTGCTCTCCCTCGGCACCCTCGGCCTGGCGATCATGCTCGGCGGCTACTGGGCGTACGAGACGCTGGGGTGGGGCGGCTACTGGGGCTGGGACCCGGTCGAGAACGCGTCCTTCGTGCCCTGGCTCGCGACCGCGGCCCTGACCCACGGCATGCTCCTGCAGCGAAGCCGGAACCGGTTCCGGCGGCTCAACCTGGCGCTCGCCATGAGCGCCTACCTGCTGGTGGTCTACGGCACATTCCTCACCCGCTCGGGCGTCCTGGCGAACTTCTCGGTGCACTCCTTCGTCGACCTCGGGATCACCGGCTGGCTGGTGTTCAACATGCTCTTCTTCCTCGCGCTGTCGATCGGAATGCTGGCGTGGCGATGGCGCGAGATCCCGGCCGAGGGCGGTACCGAGCCGTTCGTGTCGCGGACGATATTCTTCGTCGTCGGCATTCTGCTCCTCGTCCTGCTCGCGGTGGTGGTCGCTTTCGGTACCTCGGCGCCGCTCATCTCGCGGCTCTGGGGCCCGCCCTCACAGGTCGGTCCGAGCTTCTACAACCGCGTCGGCTACTGGCTCGCCGTGGTCTTCGCCGTGATTCTCGGCGTGACGCCGTTTCTTGGCTGGCGCCGGGCAATGGCGGGGACCGGCCGCCGCCTGATCGTTGTTGTCGCGGTCACCGGGTCCCTGCTCGGGCTCGGCATCGCCCTCGGGCTCCACGGCCCGCGCGCTATCCTCTATGCCGCAACGGCGATCTTCGCCATCGTCGCCAATGTGTGGGCGGCGAGCGAGAAGATCGCGACCCGGCAGTGGAAGACCGCCGGTGGCATCGTCGCCCATGTCGGGCTCGGCATGATGCTGCTCGCCTTCCTCACCACCGGGTGGTTCGACCACGGCGAGAAGGTCCGGCTCAAGGTCGACGTGCCGCAGCAGGTGATGGGCTACACCATGACTTTCCGCGGCGTCGAGAAGCCGAACCCCGCGGCGCGCGACGCGATGGTGGTCGACGTGACCGACCCGCGCGGGCGGAACTTCGTGCTCAAGCCGAAGATGTGGGTCAACCGCAAGTCGAACCAGCTGGTCGCCAACCCCGACATCCGCTCGTTCCTCACCTCTGACCTCTACCTCGCGCCGGTCGAGTACGACCCGGGCGAGGAAGCGCCGGTGAGCGGTCGCCTGACACTCAAGGCGGCTACGCCGGCGACGTTCAAGGACTGGACCTTGACCTTCGACCACTTCGACATGGCGAGCCAGAACGCCGTCCCGGGCGCGATCACCGTCGGCATGGTGGTGCGACTCGAGCGGCCGGGCACAGCCCCGGCCGAGCTCGAGCCCTCGGTTGTGTCGAGCGATGGCGGCGTCCAGGCGGTGGCGGTGGACATTCCGGGCACTTCGGGTGGCAAGATTCGGGTCTCTGGGCTCAACGTCGGCGCGGAGTCGATCCAGGTCGAGCTGCTCGGGCTCGGCGGCGGCATCGCGCGGTCGCAGGTCCTCAACAAGGGTGAGTCGCTGAACTATGAGGGCATGAAGATCGCCTTCCGCGACTTCGACCTCTCGGACTTCGACCCGCAGGCGGGGAAGATCAACTTCGACGCGATCTTCGATGTCGACCGCGAGGGCCGCTCGGCCGAGGTCCGCCCGTCGTTCCACGGCGGCGGTCCCGGCGGACCGGTGATCACGCCGGCGGCGGTGCCGGGCGCGGGCGGCGTCACGCTGTCGATTGGCAAGGTCGATGCCGAGGGCGGTACGGTCGAGCTCCAGGTCTTCGACCCCAACCTTACGCCGCAGCCGCCGAAGCCGGCGAGCCTGGTGCTCGACGTCTCGACCAAGCCGCTGATCGGCCTGGTGTGGATCGGCACCCTCCTGACCCTGCTCGGCGTCCTGATGGCGATCACGATGCGCCGGCACGACATCGCGTCAATTCCGATTTCTGAGGGCTGAGCTCCCGAAAGCGCGCGCCCCGTTTCGAGCCTCTACCCGCAGCCCGACGCCCGGGGGTGGCCTGTGCCAGAGGAACGGTGGTAATTCGATCTGAGCTCGGAACAGGAGACCGTGCTGGTTCGAGGTGGGCATGCCAACAGGGAGCCGCGCGGCCCGGCCATGGTCGCGCATCGGAGTGAGGTCCGTGAGCCAGCCGTGGCCTGTGGCAGGGGCGACTGTCGCCTCGTCCCCCTGACTGCAGCGGAACGACATGACTGCCACGATTCGTGGCTTCCCCGGGGCCGGTGTGCTGTTGGCGCGGCTGATTGCGGGTGCGCGGCGTAATGGGTATCGTGGAGCGAGTGGACAGCAGCTGGGCGAACCGTTCCGACATGCAACCGCCCGGGCGTGGGGTCATCTCCCGATACGGGGGCAGCGCGCTGCTGGTCGCTGCCCTCGCGCTCTACATTGTGCTCGTCCTCGTCCAGATCGATCGCTACCCCGTGTACTTCTTCGCCGACGAGGCCATCTCCGGAGTCGACGCCTACTCGATCGCCCACACCGGCGCCGACCACACCGGGAAGAGCTTTCCGCTGTTCTTCGAAGGGCTCGGCGAGTATCCCCTCTCGCTGACCGTCTACCTCCAGGTACCGCTCATCGCAGCTTTTGGCAAGTCAGTCTGGGCAGTGCGGACCGCCACTGCCCTGCTGAGCCTGCTTGGTGTCCTGGCGCTCTACCTCACTCTCAGGCACGTGTTTGACTGCAGGTTCGCGTGGTTCGCACCCCTGCTGCTCGCCCTGTCGCCGTTCTGGTATCTGCACAGCCGGACAGGGTTTGAGTACGTGCCGGCCACGGCGTTCTTCCTCTTGTATCTCTACTTCACGGCTCGTTCTCTCGAGGGCGGCCTCAGGTTTGTGGTGCTGGCGGCCGTTTCAGCTGCAGCATCGTTTTACTGTTACACACCCGGCCGCGGGTGGGTCGTCGTGGCCACGGTTCTCACAACCTTGGCCCTCGCGCCGACGCACTCCGCGCTCTGGCGTCGATGGCTGCTGCTCGTGGGCCTCCTTGCGATCCTCCTGACTCCGTACGTGGTCCTGCAGATCACCCATCCGGAGATCGCACTGCGGCGGCTCGAGTCGGCGGGGTACGTCAACTTCGCTCAGCTTCCAGTCGTCGAGAAGGTCGAGCACTTCGGCCGCGAGTACCTGCGCGCCGTCGACCCGTGGTTCTGGTTCACCTGGGACGGCACTCCACACGAAGGTCCAATCCAACGTCACGTCATCCCGGAGCTTCCTCTCGTCCCGATCTGGCTCGCACCGTTTTCGTTGGCCGGCCTGGTGTTCTGCCTATCCCGGCTGCGGCGCCCCGAGACGAGGATCGTTTTTGCGTTCATGCTCGCGGTTCCGGTTCCCGCATCGCTGCTCGAGACCAACAGTCACCGGTGTCTTCCAGTGGGCGCATTCCTGGTGCTGTTCGGCGGTATCGGCCTCGACAAGGTCCTCTCATGGCTGCCTGCGAGGCGGCTCGGGCGCCATGGTGCGGTTGGCGCTTTGACTGCCTTTCTCGTGGCGTACGCCGTGTGGTTCAGCTCGTACACTCGCCACGAGTCGATCCGCCGCTACTCGGACTACGGCTTTTTCGGGCTGCAAATGGGTGCCCCGCAGCTTTTTGACTGGATCGGGCACAACGCCGAACGCTTCACGTCGGTCTACCTGGCGACCAATCTGTTCAACACGGGCGACGTCTTTGCGAGATTCTTCCTTCCTCAACGCGCTCTCGACAAAGTGGTGATGTCCAATCTCGACGAAGTGTGCCGCGGCCGTCTCACCTGGCCCGAGGGAGCGGTGTTCATCTTTCCGGAAGCGTTTCCCGTCAGCACCCGCTCGGCCGGGTGCCCGCTCGATATCCGCGTGCTTCACACCGTGAACGACCCGCTTGGGCGGCCCCTGATGATGGCCGGGACCCTGACCCGGGAGCGCGGATTCAGCGGCTGGGCCGCAGAGAATCTCGCGAAGGTCCGCTCGTCGGTCGAGGAGACCGCAATGGCCTACGGCGACCTCGTCACCGTGGAGCATCCGCGATTCGACATCGGGTCACTTGTCGATCTTTTCGACGACAACCCCAGGACGATCACGCGGACGCAGCTCGTCAACCCTGCGCGCTACGAGATCCGTTTCGGGACGACGCGCAGGTTGAGCAGGATCGGGGTCGTGGTCGCCAACACGACCGAAGCGGACGTGACGGTGACGACGGCCGGTCCAGACGGCGAGACGTTCTCGAAGCGTCAGCACTACTCCCGCTACCGCGGTGACGCCGAAACGGTCCTGTTTCCGAGCGCCCTGCCGACCTCCGCTTCGGCGCTGACGATCGAGGTGAAACTCACCGACCAAGACGAGTTCGGATCCGTTCACCTGAGTGGAATCACATGGCAGTGAGCTCAGCGGACGTGCGCCGGTGCGACGCGAATGCTCGGGTACCCGGGCGCAGTGCGGACGACCTTCTCGGAGCCGCGGACGGGGCCGTGCCCAAGCTCGCGACGGTGAGCGGCGCCAGGGCGTCGCACGCGAACCCACGGAGGGGTCACTTCCGGCCGCGTCGCGATGATGATCGCCGATGACGGGCTCGAACCCTCCGTCCCGACCCGCGCGGAAGGGTGGATGCCTCACCGCCGGGCTCGGTGGTGCGGCGTTGCTCGTGCTTGCGCCGGCGGCGGCCGTGGTTCGGTCCGTGCTGCGCTGGCGACGTGGCTCGAAACCTCGTCTCGGCTGGACGAGGGAGCCGTCGCCCGGACCGAGCGCGGGGCCGACGGCGATCGATGTCACCCTCGACCTGCCGCAGGGCCGTGAGGGAGCGGCGCGACGCACGCTGACTGACACGCTGGTGCGCCTCGCGGAGTCGCTGCGCGAGGCCGACGATGTCTACCACCTCCTGTACCGCGAGACCGGCGAATTGGAGACGGTCGTCCTGCCGGTGGGTCCCCAGATCCAGGATCTCGCCGAACGCGTCCACCTCGCCCTGTCGCACGTGGCCTGGGCCGGCCGCACGCTGGTCTGGTTGGTGCTGCCGCGCTCTCGGCCCGTCGGAGATGTCGTGCCCGATCTGGCGTGGGACCCGGACGCGGAGGGCGAGCCGGATGCCCTGGTGCGGCGAGAGCGTCCGCGCTGGGCGTTCGCGCTCGCGTTCGCGCCCGGCGTGGTCGCCACCCGGATCCGTTTGAGGCTCTTCGTGCCCGAGCCGGCGATGGCGGTCGTCGAGGGGCTGCTCGAGCGCTTGCGCGGCGCGCTCCTCTGAGCCACCCTCGGTTGCCCGGCCCCCGTCAATGTGGTGAAATTCACAAGGGCCGGCGCTGTGAAGCGCGCGCCGTGTCCTCCGAACCGATCACGACAGGGGGAGTCGACCATGGACGTTGGGTTGGTCAAGGACCGCAGACCGTTCGAGCACCGCATCGGGCTCACGCCGGGCGGCGTCAAGGCGGTGACCGACCGCGGCCACCGGGTCTACGTCGAAAGCGGCGCCGGCACCGAGGCGGGCTTTCCCGACGAGTCGTTTCTCGAGGCCGGCGCGAACATCGCCTACTCCGAGGAGGAGGTGCTGCTGCGCTCGGAGCTCGTGATCCGGATCTCGCCGCCACCAGCGAACGAGTTTGGGCGTTTCCAGCCCGGCCAGGTGGTGCTGGCGTCCTGGCACCTCGCGGTTGCCCCGCGCGAGGGCTTCCTGAGACTGCTCGAGGGCGGCGTGGCGACGGTCGGCTACGAGATCATCGAGGAGGACAACGGCCACGCCCCGGTGCTCGAGGCAATGAGCGAAATCGCGGGTCGGCTGGCGGTCGTGATCGGTTCCGGCCTGCTGCTCAACGAGTTCGGCGGCAAGGGCCTGCTGATCGGAGGCGCACCGGGCATCCCGCCGGCATCGATGACCATCCTCGGCGCGGGAACCCTGGGCCGCGAAGCTGCGGCCTCCGCCATGGGTCTCGGCGCCCACGTGGTCGTGCTCGACCGCGACGTCAACGCGCTGCGCCGGATGCACACCCACGTCGGGCGGGACATCCCGACCATGGTGGCGACCGCGAAGAACATCGAGAAGGCGCTCGCCTTCTCCGACCTCTTCCTGTGCGCCGTGGCGGTGCACGGAGAGCGCGCCCCGATCCTGGTTACCCGCGAGATGCTCAAGCTCATGAAGCCGCGCTCGGTGATCATGGACCTTTCGATCGACCAGGGCGGATGCTGCGAGACCTCCCGTCCCACCGACTTTTCGAACCCGACCTACATGGTGGACGGGATCATGCACTTCTGCGTCCCGAACCTGCCGTCGACCGCCTCGCGCGCGTCGACCCGGGCGCTGACCAACTCGATCCTGCCCTACGTCGAGGAGATCGCGGACAAGGGCTTCGACCGCGCCGTTCGCGAGAGCGGTGCCCTGCGACGGGGGACCTACACCTACGACGGCCGCTGCGTGCGCGAGAGCCTGGCGAAGGCCTTCGACGTCGAACATCAGCCGATCGCCGGCGCCTGAGGAGAGGCCGATGAACTGGATGGACATCTACCGGAAGCGGGTGACGACCGCAGAGCAGGCCGTACGGGACATCCGTTCCGGTGACTGTGTCTGGGTGCACCCGGGGTGCAACACGCCCAAGCGCCTGATCGACGCCATGGTCGCCCGTGCTCCGGAGCTGGAGAACGTCGAGGTCGCCCACATCCTGACGCTGGCCGAAGCACCGTATGCGGCGCCCGGCATGGAGCCGCACTTTCGGCACCGAGCGCTCTTTGCCGGCGCCAACGTCCGCCAGGCGGTCAACGAGGGCAGGGCCGACTGGGTCCCGATCCACCTCCACCAGGTCCCGACTCTGATCACCCTCGGGCTGCTCCCTGTCGATGTCGCCCTGATCCACATCTCGCCGCCCGACGAGCACGGCTTCTGCTCCTACGGCGTGGGCGTCGACGCCACCAAGGCCGCGGTCGAGCGCGCCAGGACGGTGATCGCGCTGGTCAACCAGCAGATGCCGCGCACGCTCGGCGACAGCTTCGTGCACGTGTCCAAGCTCAGCCACGTGGTTGAGGTCGACGAGCCGGTGCTCGAGCTCAAGATGGCGCCGGTGGTCTCGGACGTGGCGCGCAAGATCGGCCAGAACATCGCTTCACTGATCATCGATGGCGCCACGCTCCAGATGGGGATCGGCGAGATCCCCGACGCGGTGCTCCTGTTCCTGCGCGACAAGCGCGACCTCGGGGTCCACACCGAGATGTTCTCCGATGGCCTCGTCGATCTGTTCGAGGCGGGGGTCGTGACCAACGAAAAGAAGACCCTCCATCGCGGCAAGATCGTGGCCTCGTTCGTGATCGGCAGCCGCCGGGCCTTCGAGTTCGTCGACAACAATCCGTTCATGGAGTTCCACCCCAACGAGTACGTCAACGACCCCTTCATCGTGGCCAAGAACGACAACATGGTCGCGATCAACTCGGCCCTTGCCATCGACCTCACCGGCCAGGTCTGTGCCGACTCGATCGGGACCAGCATCTACTCGGGGTTCGGCGGGCAGCTCGACTTCATCCGCGGCGCGGCGCGGTCCAACGGCGGCGTCCCGGTGATCGCCCTGCCGTCGACCGCCAAGGGTGACTCGATCTCGCGGATCGTTGACACTCTGATCCCGGGCTCGGGTGTCGTGACCACTCGGGCGGACGTGCACTACGTTGTGACCGAGTACGGCCTTGCCAACCTTTACGGCAAGAGCCTGCGCGAGAGAGCGCGGATGCTGATCGACATCTCCCACCCGATGTTCCGCGACCAGCTCGAGGCCGCCGCCAGGGCGCGGCGCCTGCTGTAGGGACACGGACCAAAGGGCACGATCTGAGAGATGCAGGCTAGCTTCGACCTGACCACCCACATCGTGCGCTGCCTGCCGGACGGCCGCGAGGTCAAGGTTCTGCCCGAGACCTCCCTGATGGACTCCGTGATACAGGCCGGGCTCCCGTTGGGACGTTCCTGTGACGGCGTCGCACTGTGCGGCTTCTGCCGCGTCCTAGTGGTTGACGGGGCAGCCAACCTGACCCCGCTGGCGGCGGAAGAGGAACGCCTGCTCGCCGCCCTCCACGCCCGCCCCGACGAGCGCCTCGCCTGCTGCGCGCGGGTCCACGGTCCGGTCACGATCACCACCACCTATTGGTGAGAAGGTGAGAAGGTAAAAGGGTGAGCAGGGACGGTCGCGAGACGCGAGAGGCAAGACGCAAGACGTAGGGGCGGAGCTTGCCTCCGCCCGTGTTGCGGGATGCAAATCTCTTACTCTTCTCTCTTTACTTTCGGCTCTTCACTCCCAAGGCGCGTGAGTGCCTCGTCCTCTGCGCGGATCCTCACGGCAAGCACGGCGAGGTTGGCGAGACCGAACACCGCGGCCGTGATCCACGCGGTGTGCACCAGCGGCAGCGCCGGGACCTCGAACGCGACGGCGAGGTAGTTCGGGTGGCGCAGCCAACGGTAGGGACCGCGGGTGATCCGGGGCGTCCGGGGGAGGACGACGATCCGGGTCGTCCACCGCTCCCCGAGCGAGAGGATCACCCAGTAGCGGAGGGCAAAGGTGACCGCGAGCACCGCGAGCATGATTCCCGCCAGGGCGGGGTGCAGCGGCCGTCGGGCAAGCCAGACCTCGAGCGGTGCCGAGATCAGCATGCCGGCGTGGACCGCCACCATCGCCGGCCAGTGACCTGCACCGACCTCGACTCCCCCCTGTGCGAGCAGCCTGGCGCGGTTCCTGCCCGCCCGGGCAAGCTCGGCGAGGCGGGTCAGCGCCACCGCCGCGACCAGGGCTGCGAAGCGAGCGAGATCGGGCGTGAGGGGTGGGGGAAGCGCCACCTCAAGGGCCCTCTCGGTCGAAATGCACCACCCGGGCGACCTCACCGCCCTGCGCGAGATCGACCTCGACGTGCTCGGACGGGGTCGATCCGTCGCGGAGCCGGGCGAGGCGACACAGTGGCCGGTCGAAGGTGGACGGCTCCCGCACGCCCGAGATCGACATGACCCAGCGGCGGTCGGCGAGCTCGAGTACCGAGCCGGGAGGGTACGGGCCCATGACGTTGACGAAGGCCTGGAGCAGGACCGGGTCGTACTCGACGCCGCCGAGCGCGGCCATGAGGCGCATCGCGTGGGGCGGGGGGTGCGCGGCCTGGCCGTTGGGGCGGATGCGGGTGAGCAGGTCGTAGTCGTCCGCGATGTGGAGAACGCGGGCGTACAGCGAGGGCCTCGGCGTCGCCGTGATCGCCCGGTGGTGGGTGACCATGGCCAGCATCCTGCGCACCCGGGCCTGGTGAAAGCCGCGTTGGCGAAGAAAGATGTCGAGCGCCGCCCGGGTGTGCTCGGCAAACGTGCAAATACGGTCCTCGGGACGGACCGCGTATCCCGCGTCGTGGAGCACCGCGGCGATGCCGAGGTCGGCCAGAGACGAGGCAGGAAGTCCGGCGGCTCGCCCGATGGTCAGACTGAGGTTGGTGACCATCACAGTGTGACGGGCGAACGCCGGCAGCGAGGGGTCGGCCTCGAAGGCGAGCCGGGCGCCGTCGTGGGTGGCGATGATGGCGATGAGCTGGTGGATCACCCTCCGGATCGGCAGCGGGTTCGGCAGACGTCCGGACTCGAGCTCGGCGAGGGCGTCCGCGACCATCGCAGCTGTGTCCTGGTAGACCTCGTCGACGTTGCGTTCCACGGCTGCGTCATCGAGCCGGAACTGCTGGAGCGGTTCGAGCTCGACACTCGCCAGACCGGCGCGGGCGAAGGCCTCCTGGAGGTGGGTCCGGCGGCGGTCGGCGGCCGACTGACCCGCGAGCAGGTGCATCATGGTCCGCACCTGAGAGTCGTCGAGGGGACTGTGAAAGGTGATCCCACCGACGTTGTGGCGGGCCAGACCCTCGCCGAGCGCGACCGCGTGCTCGGGATCGACGTCGAAACGTGTGCGCAGGTCGTTGACATAGACCTGGCCTTCGACGCACAGGACCTGGACGGCACCGAGCAGGGCGCACAGGTCCGCGGTCAGCCGCATGACCTCCTGGACCGGCCGGTCGAAGGCGTTGTTGGTCGGAGCGTGCAGGGCCGCCAGGCGGAGCAGGCCGTGCATCAGGCGAGCAAGCTGTTCGCCGTGCTCGCGGACCTGCCGGGCGAGCTCGCGGTCCTCCCCGGCGCGGGCCTCTCCGAGGATGCGGGCGAGCCGCTCCTGCGCTTCCCGGATGCGGTCAACCATCACGGCCGTCCGGGCCGAGGTGGCGCTGCTGGACGGACGCGCGGATGCAGCGCTCGCGCAGCGCCCCGGCGCTCTTCTGGTGCATGAAGCGCAGCAGCTCGGCGCAGCGCGGGTCGCGGAGCCGGGACAGACCCGCGGCGGCCACCCACCACAGTCCCTCTCGCCGGGATTGGAGGGCGGCGAGGACACCGGGCGGCCTGACCCAGGTCTCGAAGGTCGCGACGGCCTTCGCCGAGTCGAGTGCGGCGAGGGCCTCGCCCACGCTCTCGGCCTCGTCGCTGCCGGCGAGCCGGCCCTCGTGCTCGATTGCGAGCCGAGCGATCGGGTCGAAGGCTCGCGAATCACCGAGGCGTGCGAGCGCGCTCACGGTGAGGGTCCGGACCGCCGCCGCCGGGTCGTCGAGCCGTGAGGAAAGCAGGCGGCCGGTCTCGGGCCGGCGCGGCGCCCGGTCGAGTGCCTCGACGGCTGCCAGACGAAGGTCCTCCCCGCCGCGCTCGAGGAGTGTCCGCGCCAGCTCCGGCAGGGCCGTGGGAGCACCGGCGGCGACCGTCGGCAGAAGGTCGGCCGCGATCACCGGATCGAAACCTCCGAGCCTGGTGACGACCTCGGCGAGCTGCTCCTCGGTGGCGCGTTCGAGCAGCGGGAGACCGATGTCACGTCCGCCCGAGGTCCACCGACCGGCGAGCAGCTCGAGCAGCCTGGGCAGAGGGTTGCCGGCCAGCGACGATACCAGCTCGACAAGCGCGGAGGTCGGGACCGAGGACGACAGCGTCGCGCTGACCACCTCTGCGAGCAGGTCGTCGCCCGACAGCTCCTCGGCGAGACGCTGCCGGAGCGGCTCGCCGGCGACCTGCTCCGACGCCGACAGCACGATCGTCTGCGCCTGCGCCAGCCGGCGCAGTTGACGGCTTCCGGCGAGGAAGGCGCGGATCTCGCGCACCTGTCCGATCAGGGGCTCGGCCTCGAACGGTCTCGCCTCGGCTCCCCTCGGCCGGAGCAGCTCGTCGAGCAGGTCGATGCACTGAGCGGGAAGCTCACCGGGCGAGTCGTCGGCGCGCACGGCCTCCGCCTGCTGCGGCGTCAGCGGCCGATGGACGATGCCGGAGGTCGAGGAGTAGGGCGGCACGGGCTCGTCGAAGCGGTACGGGGCTTTGAACACACTCGCCTGGCGGGTCGTGCGGGGCCCACCCGGAGAGGCCGGTTCGCCGAGCTCGTCGTCGAGCGCCACGAAGCCCTCCACGGCAAGGGATGTGATGTGTTTGAAGCGCTGCCGCCACAGCAGGGTGACGATGTCGTCCTCCTGCTGGCGGACGCCCGTGTAGCGGACCGAGAGCACGCCGAGCAGCCCAACGAGCTCGTCCCAGGTCACCGTCCGCGCGATGGTCAGACGGCGCACGCCGTCACGGTAGAGCCGGAACGCGAGCGAGCGCTCACGATCGGGCTCGCGATAGACCACCTCGCCCTCGCGGATCAGCTCGGTGGGCCGGACCTCGAGCACGAGGTCGCCTGGCTTGAGCGCCTCCAGCATGCGGCGGGCCACCTCCTGGAGGGCATCGTGGATAGAGTCGTTGGCGGGGTCGTAGTACAGGAAGGAGCGCGCCGTGCGGGAGATTGCCCGCAGCGCGTCGACCGCCGCGCGGCCGGCCTCGCTCGACGCGCGCGGCGCGGCGGACTCGACCCCCGGGCCGTCGTCGAGCAGCGGCCCCGCCGGCCTGTCGGGCCGCAACGGTCGGGAGGAATCGGTCATGCTTCACTCCAGGTTCGATCGCGAAAGCCGTGGGCCAAGTCATTCTAGCCTGCGCCCTGGGGTACCATTGACCATTCGCGCGGGAGACCTCGATGAACCGATCCGCAGGAATCCTCCTCCACCCGACCAGCCTGCCCTCGCCCTATGGGATCGGGGACCTCGGCCCTTCGGCCCACGCCTACGCCGAATGGCTGGCTGACGCGGGGATCACCTGGTGGCAGGTTCTCCCCGTCCACCCGCCGGGGCCGTCCCAGTCGCCGTATGCCGCAACCTCAACCTTCGCGGGCAGCCCGTGGCTGATCTCACCCGACGCCCTCTACGAGGACGGTCTGCTCGAGGCAGGCGACATCGACGGCGCGCCGTCGTTTCCTGCAGAGCGGGTCGACTTCGCAGCCGTCCTGCCGTGGAAGTCCGCACTCCTTGCGCGCGCGGTCGAGTGTTTTGCGACGCGGGCGTCGGGCGGTCAGCACGCCGCATTCGACGACTTTTGCGAGCGCTCCCACCACTGGCTTCCCGACTACGCGCTCTACGCCGCGGTCAAGCGGGCGCACAACCTGACGTCGTGGATCGAGTGGCCGTCCGAGCTGGTCCGCCGTGAGCCGGGGGCACTCGCCCGGTGGCGGACCCGGCTCGCCGCAACGATCCGGGCCGAGGAGCTGCAGCAGTTCTTCTTCTTCCGCCAGTGGGGAGCGCTTCGGACCGCGGCCGCCCGCCGGGGTGTCCGGCTGCTCGGCGACCTGCCGATCTTCGTCGCCCTGGACTCCGCCGACGTCTGGGGCCATCCTGAGCTGTTCAGGCTCGATGCCGAGCGGCGGCCCACGGTGGTCGCCGGCGTACCCCCCGACTACTTCAGCGACACCGGTCAGCTGTGGGGGAACCCGCTCTTCGACTGGGAGCGCCATGCGGCCGACGGCTTCCGGTGGTGGATCGAACGTATCCGGCACGCCTGCGAGCTCGCGGACGCGGTCCGGCTCGACCACTTCCGCGGCTTTGCGGCAGGCTGGGAGGTGTCCGCGGACCAGGATGTCGCCGTCAACGGCCGCTGGGCGCCGGGCCCGGGCCGTGCGTTGTTCGACGCCCTGCGCAGAGAGCTCGGCGGCCTGCCTCTGATCGCCGAGGACCTCGGTGAGATCACCCCCGATGTGATCGAGCTGCGAACGGGCCTCGGCCTGCCCGGCATGGCGATCCTCCAGTTCGGATTCAGCGTCCAGCCCCGCTCGTCGTTCATTCCCTACCGGCACCGGCCCGACCTTGTTGTCTACACCGGGACGCACGACAACAACACGACCGTCGGGTGGTATCGCGACGAGGCCACCGAGGGCGAGCGGGAGCTGCTGCGTCGCTACACCGGCGGGGACGCCGGTGAGGTCCACTGGGACATGATCCGCCTCGCCATGGCGTCGGTCGCCGACCTCGCGGTGGTGCCGCACCAGGACGTGGCGGGCCTGGGACCGGAGGCGCGTATGAACACGCCGGGGAGGGGGGATGGGAACTGGGCGTTCCGGCTGACCGGACCAATGCTCGACCACCACCTGCGTGACCGGCTCGCCGATCTGGTCTGGACCTACGGCCGCGCTCCAGACGGCTTCGCGCCGGCCACGCCGCCATCGGACGCCCCGGAGGCGTGAGCGAGTGCCACGCGGATCACTCCACCCGCCAGATCGCGCTCGCACCAGCGGTCAGACCGACGGTGACGCCGACATCGTCAGCCTCTGCGGTCGCCTCGCCGCTCGACCACATCGGGCTCACCGTGTGCGCGCCGGCAGCCAACGGCCCAACGTGGGCCGGTCCCTCGCTGAGGTTGTGGACGACCAGGAGATGCTCGTCACCGTCGGTGCGCAGGTAGGCGAGACAGGACGACGGCTGGTCGGCCGCGCTCAGCATTTCGAGCGAGCCTCTGCGTAGCGCCGGGCTGGCAGTGCGCAGGCCGATCAGGTGCCGGTAGTGGTCGAGCATCGAGCCCGGGTCGATGAGCTCGTCGGCGACGTTGCGGGTCTCACGTCCGGGAGGCAGGCCGAGCCAGGGCGTACCGGTGGTGAATCCCCCATTGGGTGAGCCGTCCCACGCCATCGGCGCGCGCTTGCCCGGGTCGCCTTCAGAGACGTCGCGATTGAGCATGCCGAGCTCCTCGCCGTAGTACACGAACGGCGTCCCCGGCAGGGTGAGCAGGATGGACGCCGCGCTGCGCAGCCTGGCGCCGTCGTCGTCGAGCTGCGTCGCGACCCGGACCATGTCGTGGTTGGTGAGGAAGGTGCCGTCGAGCACCCCCGCCGGGTCGAGCCGGACCTTGTCCGCCCAGGCAGCCGCGATCGGGGCCGCGTCGCGCTGGCGCACGGCTGAGAGGATCGCTTCGGCGAGGGGGAAGTCGAAGTTCATCGGCAGCTCTTCGCCGGCCGCGACTGCCGTGGTGGCACCGTAATAGGGCGCGATGTGTTCGGCGTCGGTCCAGTTCTCTCCCACCAGCAGCGCCCCGGGGTGCGAGCGGCGCACCGAGGCGGAGAATTCGCGCCAGAACGCGTGGGTCTCCGGGGTGTCGTTCTGCGCCTGGCCGGGTCCATCAGCGGTGATGTGTCGGGCGGCGTCCAGCCGGAAGCCGTCGACGCCACGGTCGAGCCACTCCTTGGCAATGCGTTCGATTTCGTGGCGCACCTCGGGGTTGCGGAAGTTGAGATCGGGCATTCCGCCCCAGAAAATGCCGTAGTAGTAGGCGCCGTTCTTCTCGTGCCACGTCGGCTGCCCCTGGTCGCTCCACGGCTGGCGCCAGCCGGGGTCGTCTGGGCGCCACACGTACCAGTCGCGCTTGGGCGAGCCTGGGCCTGATGAGGAGTCGACGAACCACGCGTGCTGCGAGCTGGTGTGGTTGATCATGAAGTCGAGGATGACCCGGATGCCCCGCCGGTGGGCCTCCTGAAGAAAGCGGTTGAAGTCTTCCATCGTGCCGTAGTCGGGATTGATGGCCTCGTAGTCGGTGGCGTCGTAGCCGTGGTAGGAGGGCGAGGGGAAGACCGGCATCAGCCAGATCCCCTCGACCCCGAGGTCGGTGTCGGTAGCCGGGTCGCCGTCATTGAGGTAATCGAGGTGCGCGGTGAGCCCCGGGAGATCGCCGATCCCGTCCCCGTTTGAGTCGGCAAAGCTGCGGACGAATATCTCGTAGAACGTGGCGCCCTGAGCCCATTCGAGACGCCACTGGGTCGTATCCGGCACGGGCGTTGCGGATGCCCGCGACGGCGTTGCCTCCTGCCGCTGTCCGCATCCGAGTGTGAGCACGACGCCACAGGCGAGAACGGCGCGAAGCGAGGCGTGGCGGAGCATGGTCACCTCCCGATGCACCTTTCTATCACAGAGGATTTTCCGGGCCGGGGCCGCATCTTGCGGCCCCGGCCCGGAAAATCCTAGATGACTCCCCTCCACCCGGCGCCTTCACGGCGGAAGTCGGCCCGGATGCGGCGCTCGACCTCACCTGGGAGCGGGCCCTCGCCCAGGTACCGCACCGCCGCGAGCAAGCGCTCGGGGCTGCGCGTGCCGACCAGGCATGCCGAGACTCCCGGCTGCCACGCCGAGAAGCGTACCGCCATCTCAGCCCAACCGAGACCGTCGCGGTGGAGCGCGAGGACACGGAAGCGGCGGGCGTACTCCGCGAGATCCGGCTCGTCGGGCGGCGTGTCGCGGATCCAGACGGCGTTGGCCAGGGTCCGTTTCCCCAGCACGCCGAGGCCGAGGTGTCGGCTAGTAGGGAGGGCCGCGTCAAGCGCGGCCTGGTCCCACGGGTTGAGGGAGAGCTGGACGGCCCCGAAGGCGCCGGACGAGATCGCCCAGGCGAGCGCATCGCCGTCTCCCGAGTAGGCGGCGACCCGGACCGTACCCTCTGCCACGGACCGGGTGAGGGCTTCGACCACATCGCCGCGCTCGAGCATCTCGAGCGTGCAGGAGTGGAGGTGGGCGATGTCGAGGTGGTCGGTCTGCAGCCGGCGCAGCGCCTGCCCGACACCGGCGCGAATGCAGTCGCCGGTCCAGTCCGGGACGCCCGAGACCCCATAGCCGAGCTTGGTCGAGAGCACGACACGCTCTCTCAAGCCGGCGGCGAAGATCCGTCCGAGGCGGATCTCTGACTCGCCGTAGCTGGGTGCGGTGTCGACCAGGGTCACTCCCGCGTCCACCGCGGTGCGGACCAGCCGGTCCGCGTCCCGCTCCGACAGCCCCGGGTCTCCGAGGGGGCCGCCGCCGAGACCGAGCGCCGAGACCTCGAGCCCGGTCCGGCCAAGGGTGCGTTGAGGCGGAGGAAGCGGAGAGCCTGTCATTCCGAGAGCGTACCCGATCGCGCGTAGCGGTTCATCTCCGCCGGTGGAGGAAACGGCTCAGGCGGGGAAGCGGGTACCATTCAGTGGCGGCCCGGAGGTGCAGAACCGATGAGCAAGCTCGTTCCCAAGGTCATCCTGGAGGGCACCCGGCTCACCTTCAAGACTGAGATCGCCTTCGCGCTCAACGAGCACGCTCGAATCGTCGGGCCGCGGAAGTACCGCTACCACTCCCCGGTCGTGTCCGCCGAGTGGTGCGGCTTCACCAACTTCCCGTGGGGGCGCGGGCTGGTCAACTACGACCCCGAGGAGGAGGCCCTGGCGATGGACACCTACGCCACCTGGGCCCACCTGTTCGAGAACCTTCGCTACTACTCGTGGATCGTTGACCGCTTCCACCTCTCGACGCGGGTGTGGCAGCTCCAGCACCGTGGTCGCGATGTCGACTTCGACTGGCTCGAGGATCGGCTCGACGCGCTCGGCTTCCGGCTCGTGCTGTGTTCGCGCTCGGCGGAGAGCTTCGCGGCAGCCCGCGCGC
>CAVSIS010000054.1:0-4735 GCA_963727925.1 uncultured Acidobacteriota bacterium
ACGTACGCACCCCTGGGTAGGAGCACACGGCGGGAGGCGCGAGACGACACGGGTTGCGTGGGTCACGGCCCGCCGCCGCCATTCCTCCTGGCATCTTGAGGATGGCGCTCGCTGCCCACCCACCCGACCTCTCGAAGAGTGTGCCGGACCGACGCCCCCCCGATGACAGGCTCGGGTCGAATCGGCGGGGAGGTTGCGAGGACGGACGCGTGAGCCGGGTCACGTCCCGAATCGTCCTGGGTCGATACGATCGGTCCGAGCGACCTCCGGAGGCCGACATGCGAGCTGCGGTGGCTCTTGCCCTGGCGATCGCCATGGCGCCCCTGGCGGGCGCGGCCGGCCCCGTCCGCACGGCCACGGGCCGGCTCACCCCGAACACGGCGGTCCTCTGGACGCGTGCGACCTTCAGCGACGTGCCGTTCGACTTCTGGGCATGGCGGTGGGTGGAGTCCATTGCCGCCGCCGGCCTCACCTCCGGCTGCACGTCGACGCCCTTCCCGCGCTACTGTCCGGGCGCGACGGTCGACCAGTCGGAGATCGCCGTGCTCCTGCTCAAAGCCAAGGAGGGACGCGGCTATCAACCCCCAGTGGCGACCGGAACGGTCTTCACCGACGTACCGCTCGGCCACTGGGCGGCTCCCTGGATCGAGGAGCTCGCCAGGCGGGGGATCACATCCGGTTGTGGTGGGGGGCGCTACTGCCCGTCGGCGCCGGTGACCCGCGATCAGATCGCAGTGCTGCTGCTGCGTTCCGTCGAGCCCTGGGGGTGGAGCCCGCCTGCAGCCACCGGATCCGTGTTCGCCGACGTGTCCGCCGGGTACTGGGCGGCTGGCTGGATCGAGGAGCTCGCTCGGCGTGGTGTCGCCACCGGCTGCGGCGGCGGACTGTACTGCCCCACTGCACCCCTCGCCAGGGATGAGTTGGCGGTCCTCCTGGTCCGCACCTTCGACCTGCCGCTGGTCCACCCGCCCGACTCGCCCACCCTCGGGCCGTGTCTGGTGCTGCCGGCCTCAAGCATCTGGAACACCCGGGTGGACACCCTGCCGGTGCATCCCGACTCCGCCGCATGGATCGCCACGATCGGCGCGTCGACCGGGCTCCACGCTGACTTCGGCTCCGGTCTGTGGGACGGGGGCCCGATCGGCATCCCCTCCGCGCAGGTTCCCGGGGACCAGCCTCCGGTCGCAGTCGCCTTCGACTACGACGACGAGAGCGATCCGGGCCCGTACCCGATCCCGCCCGGGGTCGCCATCGAGGGCGGGTCCGACTCCGACGGCGACCGCCACGTGCTGGTCCTCGACGTCGACCGCTGCCGGCTCTTCGAGCTCTGGGCGGCGTGGCCCCAGGAGGACGGGTCGTGGCACGCGGGATCCGGTGCGGTCTTCGACCTCACGTCCAACGCGCTGCGCCCCGCAGGGTGGACCTCGTCCGATGCGGCCGGCCTTCCGGTCCTTCCCGGCCTGGTGCGCTACGACGAGGTCGCCTCCGGCGAGATCCGTCACGCGATCCGCTTCACGGCGCGTCTCACGCGGCGTACGTGGGTGTGGCCCGCCCGCCACTTCGCGTCGAGCTCGACAGACCCGGGACGTCCAGCGATGGGCCAGCGATTCCGCCTCAAGACGTCCTTCGACGTCTCGAGCTACCCGCCCGGGCTCCAGGTGATCCTCACCGCCCTTCAGCGCTACGGGCTGATCCTGGCCGACAACGGCAGCGACTGGTACCTGTCCGGGCAGCCCGACGAGCGCTGGGACAACGACCTGCTGCGTGCCCTCTCCGCAGTCACGGGGCGCGATTTCGAGGCCGTCGACGCGACCCTGCTTCAGCTCGATCCCGACTCGGGTGAGGCGGCGTCTCCGCCGTGATCAGGAAGCTCGCGCAAGCACGTTCTCGAGGCTCCGGTGGCCGTCGCCGGCAAACGACACGAACGTCGCTCCAAAGCCCTTGACCGGCTCACGGGAGAGGTTGGTGTGGCGCACCACCTCGGCAGTCCCGCGAATCGGCGCCGACATGCCCGGCACCACAATCTCGAAGTTGAAGCGGGTCCCGACCGGATATGGGGGCTCGGCTCTGACCAGCGCCCCGGTCAGCGAGAGGTTCTCGGTCTGGTGCATCACCAGGCGGCGTCGCTGCCCGAGCGCAAGATCCGCCTTGAGCACCGCATGCAGCCGCCGGCGGGGAGCGACGTTGAGCAGCACCGTGACGGTGTCTATCAGCACCTGATCGTCGCAGTCGAGCGGGAGTACCCGGTTGACTCCCACGCCGGCCATGGTGCGCGCAGCATCGAGATCTGTGCCCTCAGCGAGCACGATCACCCCAACGTCGCGGCTGGGCGACGACGGCGCTCGCACCACGCGAATGAACTCGCGCAGCAGAATGTCCTCGAGTGGTGCTACCACCAGGAGCAGGTCGAAACCCACAGTCTCGGCAACCTTCAGTGCCGCTAAACCGCGCAGCACACGCTGGACCTCGAGCCCGGCCCGCTGGAGCACCGGGACGAAGCGTGTGAAGCGCCCGTGATCGGCGCTCACCAACAGCGCGTGGCGTCCAGCAACATCCATCGGCTGCTAGAATAGCGCGCTCGTACCCCGTGGTCGAGTGACAGGTCGCACACGAGGTCCTGGAATCTGAGAAAGTCATGCCTCGTTCCCGACCAGCACGGAGGCCAGCCATGACCGGCTCGCGCGCCACAACCCGCGGAATCACGGTGACCGTGGAGCCGCACTACCTTCCCGAGAAGTCCCAGCCTCACCTCGGCCGCTGGCTCTTCATCTACAACATCCGGATTGAGAACCACGGCAGCGAGACAGTGCAGCTGCTGACGCGCCACTGGATCATCACTGATGCCGCCGGGCGGATCGAGGAGGTTCGGGGCGCAGGCGTCGTCGGGCAGCAGCCGATCCTCGAACCGGGCGAGAGTCACGAGTACAGCTCGTTCTGCCCCCTCCCGACGCCCTTCGGAACGATGCAGGGAAGCTACCAGATGACGACCGCCGACGGTGAGCAGTTCGACGTCGAGATCGCCAGCTTCATCCTCTCGCAGCCGATGGCGGTCAACTAGGAGTGTGTAGCTCATAGGTGGATGGTGGATTTCGGAGCGCCGTGAAGGGCCTGTTGAGGCGCATTCGAGGAGCAGTACTCCGAGTACGGGCCGAGGATGCAACGAAGACAGGGCTTCACGCCGCCCGAAAGACGCCGTGTACGCTATGGGCTACATACTCCTCGCACCCCGCAGGCCAGAGGCCCGTGACGGCCGTCCGCAGATCCTCGTGGTATCCCGGGCCTCTGCCCTACAGGCTCCCAGGATCACGGTCGGCGACCAGGGTCTGTAGCCGCATCCACTCCTCGCGGTAGGCTTGGAGGTGGAGCTTGCCGGAGGCGATCTCGCGTGCGAGGAGCTCCTCCAGGCGATGCTGCTCGGCCGCGTAGGTGGCTGCGTCGAAGAAGCCCGCGAGGTGGGCCGTGCGCAGCCACAGAAGATAGGTCGTGACCGCGTCGAACTCGTTGTACTGGACGATGCGCCGAGTGTCGTCGGCGAGCCACAGGTCAGCCACCGCCGCCCCGTCCACGTCCATCTTGCCCGGAATCCCGGACTGGACCGCGAGCTCGTGCAGGCTCGGCGCCGCCAGCCCCCACGCGCCGACGATGTCCTTGAGGTCGATGTTCCAGTCGCTGCCGCGTGCGAAGTAGTCGATCCCCTCCCAGGGCTTGTCGGGCCGCCGGCAAAAGCCGGGCGCGCTGACCCCAAGGATGAGGCCGCGCTGGATCAGGATCGGGAGGTCGGACCCCTGCGAGTTGAAGCCGACGAGCTGCGGCCGGTGCTCCGAGAGCGCCTCGAGGAAGGTCCCGACCACCGACCGCTCGGCCGCCGACTCCGGGTCGTCGGGCTCCCGAGGCAGCGACATCAGAGCGAGGTTCACCGAACCGTCCGGGCGCGCCCGTCGCTCCACCGCCGCCACCGACACCACGCGGCACAGGCAGAGCTTGAGGAACGGCTGCGGCTCCTCGTCCGTCGCTCCCCCCCGGCGCCACATCTCTTGGAGGACCTCGAGGTCGGAAAGCTCGTCGGACAGACGGTAGACCAGCCTCCCTGCGAGCGGGTCCGGGACCCACTCGAGGTCGAACGCCCACACTCGGTCCTTGACGTCCTTGAACATCGCGCCTCCTGCTCATCCGAGTGTAGCGCCGAAGCGGACACTCTCCTGACGGTCACAGGGGGCTGGAAACCTCTACGGACGTGGCGTCGCCCGGCCCGATCCACTCCACCGACACCCCTCGCCGCGGCATACCCCGCAGCCAGGTGCGCTGGCGCTTGGCGAAGTGCCGGATCGAGGTCTCGAGGTCGTCGACCATGGTCCTGAAAGGCTTCTCGTCTCGCAGATAGGCCGTGACCTCGCGGTACTCGAGGCCGAGCCGGTCAAGCCAGCGCCAGTCGACGCCGCGCTCGAGCAGGCCGCGGACCTCGTCCACCAGGCCGGCCTCGAGGCGCGAGATGAGCCGCTCGTGGATGCGCGCCGCGAGCTCGCCGGGCGGAATCTCGACGGCGAGGACCCGCCATCGGACCGGCACCTCGAGGCGCGGGCCCGGCGGTGCTGCGCCCCTGCGGCGTGCCGCTGCGACCTCAAGGGCCCTGACCACGCGGCGGGCGGTGGAGGTGTCGGTGCGTGCCGCGAGCTCGGGGCTCTCTTCCCGCAGCCTCGCGGCCAGCTCGGGCAGGGGGACTCCCTGAAACTCAGCT
>CAVSIS010000055.1:0-3575 GCA_963727925.1 uncultured Acidobacteriota bacterium
CACGACGCCGATGCCCGGGTCGGGACGCGGCCGTTCGGCTGTGGGTGTCGGGTTCATCAATCGATGGTAACCCGGCGAGAGGAGGTGAGGAGGGAAGAAGGTGAGGAGGTGAGGAAGTAAGAGGGTGAGGGGGGCAGCGAGGGGTGCGCCTCAGGCGTTCGTAGGGGCGGAGCTTGGAGGCCGTCTCGAAAACCGGGCAGATCTCCTGCTCCGAGCCCGAGAGAGCCTGTTCGGACGCGCGCGAGCATTTGAACCGCGAAGACGCAAAGAGCGCTCAGTAGTTCTTATGAATACTCTTGGCGTCGTTCTTCGCGTGCTTTGCGGCCTTTGCGGTTCAATTGAAAAGGCTGGAAGTCGCGCCTCCTGAACCCGGCAAGGCCTGGCGGTGGGAGTTGTGAGACAGCCTCCTTGTCTCCGCCCGGGTCGTGCTCGGCGACCCCATCCGCCCGATCGTCGCGCTGCATTCGCCCCGCGGCTCACCGTGGCGGGTTCACCACATGTCCTCGCAGGGGCGGAGCTTGTCTCCGCCCGGTGAAGTTGGCGCGATTCCGGCACGGGAGCAGACAAGCTGCTCCCCTACGGACGGACTGATACCGATTGCGCAGGTCCGGGGAGCAGACAAGCTGCTCCCCTACGGCTGAATCGGGGTACCGATTCCACCACGGCAGCGCACCGCCCGACGCTCTTACCTTCTCACCTCCTCACTTTCTCACCTCACTCTTCACCCCCCGCGCTCTGCGTTCGACTCGGAGCGCGGGGCACGCTACTCTCCCGCGGCGCGGTTGACGGGAGGCGGCGGTGACGCTCGGACGGCGGTTGGGGTCGGTTCGGCGGGAGCTCTCGGGGATGCTCGGGCTCGCGGTGCCGGTCGTCGTCGTCCAGGTCGGCCTGATGGCGATGGGCGTCGTCGACACCGCGGTGGTCGGACGCGTCTCCGGGCAGGACTTGGCGGCGGTGGCCCTGGGCCATCTCTACGTGATCGCGGCATCGGCCTTCGGGTTCGGCGTCCTGCTCGCGCTCGATCCGCTGGTCGCGCAGGCGGTTGGCTCGGGCGATAAGACGGGCATCACGCGTGCGCTCCAGCGCGGTTTGATCCTCGCCGCCCTGCTTGCAGTGCCCGGCGCCGCCGTCCTGATTCCTGGCGAGCAGGTGTTTTCCGTGCTTCACCAGCCACCGGAGGTCATCCCGATCGCTGCGGGCTACGCGCGGATCTCGGCACCCGGCCTGTTCCCGTTCTTCGTGTTCGTCGTACTGCGCCAGACCTTGCAGGCTGTCGAGCGCATGCGGCCGATCGTGCTGACCATCGTGACCGCGAATCTCGCCAACCTCGGCCTCGACCTGGTGCTGGTGTTTGGCCTCGCCGGCATGCCCCGGCTCGGAGCCCTCGGCTCCGCGTGGGCAACCCTCGCCTGCCGCTGGCTCATGGCGGTCGGCCTCCTGGTGCTCGCGCGACGCGACCTCGGGCCCCACCTCGAGCGCCTCGACCGCGCGGCGCTACGCCTCAAGCCGCTCCTGGCCACCGTCCGACTCGGCGCGCCGATCGGCGGCCAGCTCCAGCTCGAGATGGCCGCCTTCGCAGCCGTGGCACTCTTCATGGGCGCCTTCGGTACGATCGAGGTCGCGGCCCACCAGGTCGCCCTCACCCTGGCCTCGCTGACGTTCATGGTGCCGCTCGGGATCTCGGGTGCGGCCGCGGTTCGGGTCGGCAACGCGGTCGGGGCGGGCGACGTGGTACGCGCTCGCGGGGCAGCAGCAGCCGCTCTACTCACCGGCGCCGCCTTCATGGTCGTCACGGGCGCCGGCTTCCTGCTCCTGCCCGGTCTGCTCGCGGCGATCTTCACCGACGTCGTCGAAGTGCGCGAGCTGGCCGGGCGGCTGATCCCCGTGGCAGGTTTCTTTCAGGTCTTCGACGGCCTCCAGGTCGTGGCCATCGGAGTGCTGCGCGGTACTGGAGACACCCGCACGCCAATGGTGGTGGGGATCCTCGGGTTCTGGCTGATCGGCATTCCGGTCAGCCTCGCCCTCGCCTACCCGCTCGGGCTCGGACCCGTGGGCCTGTGGTGGGGGCTCGTGGCGGGGCTGGGCACGGTGGCGATCCTGCTCCTAATGCGCGTCCGCCACCGCTTCGGCGGGGAGATCGAACGCGTTGCGGTGGAGTGAGAGGTGGGCGTATATGGCCGTAGGGGCGGAGCTTGTCTCCGCCCGTGTCGCGCGCCGCGATCTCATCCGACCGTAGGGGCGGAGCTTGTCTCCGCCCGGGAGACGGCCGTGGTCGTAGGGGCGGAGCTTGCCTCCGCCCGGTTCGACTCGCGGCACGGGAGCAGGCAAGCTGCTCCCCTACGACCGACGGTGACATCTTGAGGGCGTCTTACTCTTCACTCTTCAACCTCGGCCCTTCACGCTTCACTGCCTCCGGCTCATCCGCGAAGCGGACGACCACCGTCGTCAGGCGCTCGTCCTGCCAGTGGCCCGTGCGCAGCAGCCACGCGCGGACGAACTCGGCGAGCCGGCGACGGCACAGGTCGCGCACCATGGCGACCGTCTCGGGGCTGCGCGCTCGGACCGAGAGCGTCGGCGTGAGGCTGCGCTCCAGTGCGTCCATCTGGGCAGTGAGGTCGAGCTGCAGCCAGCTGCGTTCGACCCGCTTCTCCATCCGGTCGGTGTGGATCGCGGGCGGCAGAGTTGGCTCGAGCGCCGGCGCGTGGACCACGCAGGCATTGCCGACGACGTCAAGGCGCCATGGCGCGTCGAGGCGCACGTGGTAGCGGTAGGTTACGGGAACGCGGATCTCCGTCACGGTGGTACCGAGCGACAGCAGGTCGAAGAAGAGCCTGCGGTTCTCACTTCGGGTCACCGTTTCGACCGACTCGACGGCGGCCAGCTCGAGAGTGGTGCCGGACCCGGGGACGAGGTGGGGGAGGGAGGCGACGAACGAGGTCGTCAGCGACGTGCTACTGAGACCGCCCTTGAGCGCGTCGAAAGCCGCTCGGCCGCGGCGGGTCACCGTGTCACAGGCCCTGGTCCCGAGCGCCACGATCAGAATGACCGACGCGGCAATGACCACCGGCCAGCGCAGCAGCCGCAAAGCCGCCAGCCACGACGGCTCATGGCGGCTGGGCGTGTTCGCCGATCCGGGTTCGTGAGCGGAGGTCACCTCTAGATCGTACAACGGCGTCGTCGCCTGGGCCGCTGGACTGACCGTGGTGCGAGATTGCCTGGAACCGCCCGCGCCGCCTCCCCTCGCGCTTTCGCCCGGATCGCGCGCGGGAGCAGGCGAGCTGCTCCCCTACGACTGGATTCGGATCGCGGCGCGGGCGCAGGCATGCTGCGTTCCTACGAAGAAGGAAGCCCGACTGCACCTCAGTCGCGATTCGCAGCCGTGAGGAGGTTTCCGGCCGGGCCTCCAGGGCCGGTGTCGGCGCGTTCATGGTGCCTCATGTCGGGGGTCTTCCTGTGCGTCACCCTTTACTCTTTCCCCTGCACTCCTTACTCTTCACATCGATGCACCGGCGGCGCCTCACTCTTCACTCTTCACTCTTCACTCTTCTCTGCGCGCTCATGCTCGCCGTGGCGAG
>CAVSIS010000056.1:0-248579 GCA_963727925.1 uncultured Acidobacteriota bacterium
CCGGCGATTCTATGCGATTCTCTGGGCGCCCACCGGGGCGCCCAGAGAATCGCAAGTGAGCGAGAACGAGAAAGCACCGCAGATCGCGGCGTCCCGATCGTCGCAGCCGTTGGCTGCCGTGATTTCTGGATCATGGTGCCCAGGGGCGGATTTGAACCACCGACACGCGGATTTTCAGTCCGCTGCTCTACCAACTGAGCTACCTGGGCAGCCCAGGACGAGGTTTATAGCTCAGTGGTCGCTAGGTGTCAACGAAGTCGCACGACAGACTTCGCTTCGCGGCCGCAGCGGAAGGTCCTCCGGGACCTCGAGCTCGAGCAGGAGCATCCCCTGACCGTGGGTCTTGCCCTGGGCGTCGGTCTTCAGGCTCGCCGTCCCTCCGCCGCCCAACGAGTCCTTGAGGATGAAGTTCAGAGCGTGCAGGTTGGGGATCTCGTGGCGTTCCACTCCCCGAAGCTCGAGCCCGGCGAAGTGGGCCGCCACCCGCTCGACGGTGAGAGCCTCGTGGAGCAGAACGTATGCCGCCTGGGAGTCGGCGATCACGCCGACGTTGGAGTCATCCCCCTTGTCGCCGGAGCGGGTATGAGCGATCTGGCCGAGCAGCGCCTTCTTCATGAGGCCAGTTTAGCCTGCATATCTCACCAGAGGGCCCCCACGCGCTCAGAAGGGAGAGAAGCGTCCCTCCGACCAGAAGTCCTGACGCACCCCGTTGTAGAGCACGTGCAACGCGTCCAGATGCTGGCGCTCCCAGTCGGCGAGGAACTCGTAGAACTCGCGCACCTCGGCCTCGCTCGCGTTGCTCGCGGCTGCACCGAAGTAGCGGATCGCGTTGGTCTCGAGCGTCATCCCGACCGACAGCACGCCGAGCTCGAAGTCGGCGCCCTGCGCCTGCTGCTTGAAGCGCTCGGTGAAGATGGTCTCGGTGAAGGCTTTCAACTCGGGCGCCCGGTGCTGGATCGCAAACGCCTCGACTCCCTTGTCTTCGTAGGAGCCCATCACCTGGCGGATGTACGCCTTGTGCTGAACCTCGTCACGCGCGAGCTTGTCAAACAGCTCCTGCACCGCCGGCTTCTTCGCCTGTTCGGCGGCCATCGAGTAGAAGGTGTAGCCGTCCACCTCGATCTGGTACGCCCGGCGCAGGACCTCTCGGATCTGGTCATGGCCCTCGGTCATGATGCCTCCCCTCGGTCCAGCGGTTGCGGTCGCTCGGCGGCGCACCCGGCGGGCACGTAGCTCAGCGCGCCGGTGGGACAGAACGGTACACACCTGGGGTCGCCCCCGCACAGGTCGCACTTCTGGACACAGTTGTAGGTCGCGTCCCACAGCATGTTGCCGAACGGGCACGCCGCGACGCACATCCGACACTGGATGCAGCGCGAGCGGAGCATGTCGATCGCGCCCGTCTCCGCGTTGCGGGCCAAGGCTGCGGTCGGACACACCGCGACGCACGCGGCCTCATGACACTGGAAGCACACCACCGGAGTACCGAGCTCGGGACCGCGCCGGTGGATGTTGATCCGGCTGCGCGAGGGGCGCCCCTCGCTGCCGTGAGCGAAGGCGCAGGCGAGCTCGCACTTGCCGCACGCAATGCAGCGCTCGACGGCGACCTTGTAGATCCTCTCCATCGCCGCCTCCTCAGTCCGCCAGGCCGAGACGCGCGAAGGTCTCGGCCATGACGCGGCGCTTGGTGGTGTCAGAGGACTCGAAGTAGCCCTTCGGGACCCCGGAACGGGCCGCGAAGTGCTCCGCCTGGGCTTTGGTGATCACGGCTTCCCCCGTCGCCGGGTCGCGAAGCATCTCGAAAGTCCTTCCCCAGATCGTGCGGCTCGAGCTCGAGGTGGTGAACGGAATACAGTCCGTCGGGCAGATCTCGGCACAGGCGAGGCAGCCGATGCAGTCCGGCGGGGCCTCGTGGAAGGGCGGCGCGATCTCGCGCCCCGCACCGCGGTCGACCGACGCTATGGCGGAGACGCCGATGTGGTCGCAAACCCTGGTGCACAGGCCGCACAGGATGCAGTCGGTCGGCTCCGGATTGGCCGTGTACGAGGTCCGCTCGATCCCGTGCTCGCGGGCCAGGCGCTGGATCAGGGGCGCCTCCGGGCAGCGCGCGAGCAGCAGGTCGAGCACCACGGCGCGGGTCTCGAGCACCCGCGCGGTCGCAGTGAAGACCTTCATGCCGTCCTCGGCTGGATGGTTGCAGGCGGTGACCATCTTGAACCAGTCCGGGTCCCAGCCCGGCCGCCATAGGTCGACCACGCACAGCCGGCAGCCTCCCCAGGGCTCAAGCCCGTCGAAGTGACACAGGGTCGGCACGTGCACGCCAGCGGACCGCGCCGCATCCAGGAGGGTCGCGCCGTCCGGCACGGCGACCCTCGTTCCATCGACCGTCAGGGAGGGCATCACACCACCTCCGTCGAAAGCCGGACCTTGGGGAAGGTTCGGATGGCGTCGTTCGGGCACACGTCGAAGCACGCTCCGCACGAAATGCAGGCCTCGTGGTGGATGACGTGCAGCTCCTTGGCGACGCCGGTGATGGCGTCCACGGGACAGGCCTTGAAGCACGCGTGGCAGCCGTCGCAGTCCTCGGGGACGATCTCATAGGCGGTGAGGTCGCGGCAGATACCCGCAGGGCACGCGTGGTCACGGATGTGCGCGACGTACTCGTCCCGGAAGTAGCGCAGCGTCGACAGCACCGGATTCGGCGCCGACTTGCCGAGCTCGCACAGGCTGCCGAGCTGCATGCCGGCGGCGAGGCGCTCGATCTTCGCCAGATGGACGTCGGTGCCTCGGCCCGCGATGAGGTCGTCGTAGAGGTGCAGCATCTGCGTCAGCCCCTCGCGGCAGGGCACGCACTTGCCGCACGACTCCTCGCTCAGGAACGCGAGGAAGTAGCGCGCAACATCCACCATGCAGGTGCGGTCGTCCATCACGATCATGCCGCCCGAGCCCATCATCGAACCCGCTTCCGTGAGCCGTTCGAAGTCCACCGGAAGGTCGAGTAGGCTGTTAGGTACGCAGCCGCCGGAGGGGCCTCCGGTCTGCACAGCCTTGAACGGGCGGTCATTCAGGATCCCGCCGCCGATGTCGAAGATGATGTGGCGCAGCGTCGTCCCCATCGGGAGCTCGATGAGGCCCGTGTTCTTGACCTTGCCGACCAGCGAGAAGGCCTTGGTCCCCTTGGACTTCTCGGTCCCCATCGAGGCAAACCAGGCGCCGCCGTGCTGGATGATCGCGCCGATCCCGGCCCAGGTTTCGACGTTGTTGAGCACCGTGGGCTGGTCGAACAGGCCCTTGTCGGTCGAGTGCACGTACTTGGCTCGGGGCTCACCGGTCTTGCCTTCCAGGCTGCGCATCAGGGCCGACGACTCTCCGCACACGAAGGCGCCGCCGCCGCGCGAGATCCGGACATCGAAGTCGAAGCCGGTCCCGAGGATGTTCTTGCCCAGCAGCCCGAGCTTGCGTGCTTCGGCGATGGCGATGGTGAGGTTGACCACCGCCAGCGGATACTCGTCGCGAACGTAGAGGTACCCCTCGTGGGCGCCCACGGCATAGGCGCCGATGACGATACCCTCGAGCACGGAGTGGGGATCCCCCTCCATGATCGAGCGGTCCTTGAACGCGCCGGGATCGCCTTCGTCCCCGTTGCACAGTACGAAGCGCCGCTCGCCCGGCGCCTTCCGACACGAGCGCCACTTGCGTGCGGTCCGGAACCCGGCGCCGCCGCGCCCCCGCTGACCGGACGTTTCGACCTCGTCGAGGACCTGCTCCGGGGTCATCTCGAAGAGCGCCTTGGCGAGCCCGGAGTACGCCCCGATGGCGATCGCGTCGCGAATGTCGGTGGGGTCGATCCGCCCGATGTTGCGCATCGCCACCCTGGTCTGGTGCTTGTAGAACGGGATCTCGTCGTACTGCGGGACGCGACTGCCATCGACGGGGTTCTTGTAGACCAGACGCGGGATGACCTCGCCGCCGATGACCGTCTTCTCGACGATCTGGGCGACATGGGTCGGCTTGACCTTGGTGTAGAGGATTCCCGACGGTTGGAACACGACCAGCGGCCCTCGCTCACAGAAGCCGTGACAACCCGTCGTCTTGACAAACAGGCCAACCTCCGCCTCGAGCCCGCGCTCTGCGACCTCGTGGGCAAAGGCCTCTGCGACCTGCTTCGAGCCGGACGCCAGGCATCCGGTCCCACAACAGACGAGGATCTTCTGGGTTCGACCCTCCTCGCGGCGCTTCGCCTCGGCCTGTAGAGCTTCGAACTGAGCCCTCGACTCAATTCGCATCCTTCGCCCCCTCACTGGTCTTGAGGTAGCCGGCCACACGGGCCGGTTTCGCGCTGCCGTGGTAGGTCTCGCCCACGATCATCACCGGCGCCATCGCGCAGGCGCCGACGCAGTTCACGGTCTTGAGGGTGAACGCGCGGTCCTCGGTCGTCTCATCGGGCCCGATGCCGAGCTCGCGCTCGAGCTCCTCGACGAGCTGACCGGCGCCGCGGATGTGGCAGGCGGTACCCGTGCACACCTTGATGATGGTGTCGCCCTGGGGAGTGAGCGAGAAGGCCTTGTAGAACGTGGACACCGAGAAGACCTTCGCGAGCGGCACGTCGAGGGCCTCCGCCACCCGGACCAGAACATCGCAGGGCAGGTAGTTGTAGGCCCGGTGAACGTCCTGGAGGACCTGGATCAGCGACGGCTCCTCGCGCGGGTAGCGCTCGAGAATCTCCTCGGTCGCGGTGATGTCAATGCACGGAACGTCGGACATGCGGCTCCCTCCCGCCTCAGGCCTCGGCTGCGACGGCGCGATGCTGCGCCCCGAGCTCGAAGCCGCGGTGCAGCGCCTCGAGGTTGACGTCGACCACTTGCGGCTTTGCCGCGAAGGTCTCGCGGACGACCTCCTCGACCTCCTCCAGCGACACCGCGCCGGTCGCTCCGATGTAGGCGCCGAGCGCGACCATGTTGGCGCCGCGCGGGTTGCCGAGCGAGTTGGCGATCTCGTTGGCAGGCACCTCGACCACGATGACGTCGTCGCGCCGTGCCGGCCGGTTGATGAGCGAGGTGTTGATCAGCAGCACCCCGCCGGGCTTGAGGTCGGCCTCGAACTTGTCCAGCGAGGGCAGGTTCATGGCCAGCACCGCCCGCGGCGACTGGATGACCGGCGACCCGACCGTGGTGTCGGAGATCACCACCGTGCAGTTGCAGGTTCCGCCCCGCATCTCTGGCCCGTACGACGGCAGCCAAGAGACCTCCTTGCCTTCGTGCATCCCTGCATAGGCCAGCATCTTCCCGATGAGCAGGATGCCCTGCCCCCCGAATCCGGCCAGGATCACGTCGTTCTGCATCGCCGCCTCCTCATGCCGGGAAGGGCCGCGCCGCGCGGTCGTCGCCGTCAGGCGTCTTGAGCACGCCGAGCGGGTAGTAGGGCAGCATGTTCCGCTCCAGCCAGGTCATGGCCTCGGCGGGAGGGATGCCCCAGTTCGTGGGGCAGGTCGACAGCAGCTCGACCAACGAGAAGCAGCGTCCCTCGACCTGGTAGCGGAACGCCCGCCGGATCATCTCCTTGGCGTGGACCGTCAGCAGCGGGTTGTGGACCGAGGCGCGTGCGATGAAACCCGGTGTGCGCAGGGTGGCGAGCAGCTCGGCGACCCGGATCGGGTAACCGGCCTGCTCGACGTCGCGCCCGAGCTGGCAGGTGGTCGCCACCTGGCCCGGCATGGTGGTGGGCGCCATCTGACCGCCCGTCATGCCATAGATCGCGTTGTTGACGAAAATGACCGTCACCTTTTCGCCGCGGTTGGCGCAGTGGACGATCTCGGCCATGCCGATCGACGCCAGATCGCCGTCACCCTGGTAGGTGAAGACGATCAGGTCGGGGCGCGCGCGCTTGACCCCGGTCGCCACTGCCGGCGCACGTCCGTGGGCCGCCTCGTGGAAGTCGGTGGTGAAGTAGTTGTACGCCAGCACCGCGCAGCCGACCGGGGCGACGCCGACCGTGCGCTCCCGTACGCCGAGCTCGTCGATGACCTCGGCGACCAATCGGTGGATCACGCCGTGGGTGCAGCCCGGGCAGTAGTGCGTGGTCACGTCGGCCAGGGCATGGGGCCGCGCGAAGACCGTCTCAGACATGGTGCACCTCCTCGGAGCGCCCGGCGAGGATCTCTTCGACCTTCCCAGTGACCTCCTCCGGCGTCGCCAACATGCCGCCGAGCCGGCAGTGGAAGTGGATCGGGCGTTTGCCGGCCAGCGCGAGCTGGACGTCCTCGATCATCTGACCCGTGGAGAGCTCGACGACGAGCACTGCCTTCGCCTTGGTTGCGGCCCGCCGGATCGTCTCGTAGGGGAACGGAAAGAGCGTGACTGGTCGGACCATCGCAGCCTTGAGCCCGCGCTCGGCGAGGTCCTCGATAGCGGTCATGCACACCCTCGCAACCGTGCCGTAGGCGATGATCAGCACGTCGTAGTCGCTCTGGGTTCCGTGCTCGACGACCCGGACCTCGTCCCTGCGCATGGTGTCGTACTTTGCCTTCAGCTTGAGGTTGTGGCGCTCGAGCACCTCGGGGTCGAGGAACAGCGAGTTGATGATGTTGGTCGGACGGTCGCCGTGGCAGCCTGTGGCGGCCCAGTCCTTGGCCGCGAGCGGCTTGACCGGTTGGCGCCCCTCACGGAACTCCACCGGCTCCATCATCTGACCGATCAGGCCGTCGCCGAGCACCATCACCGGGTTGCGGTAGAAGTCGGCGAGGTCGAACGCGTCCTGGACCAGGTCGGCCGCCTCCTGCACCGACCACGGCGCAAGGACGAGCAGCCGGAAGTCCCCGTGCGCCATTCCTTTGGTTGCTTGGAAGTAGTCCCCTTGCGAAGGCAGGATTCCGCCCAGCCCCGGGCCGGCGCGCATGATGTTGACGATCACCACCGGCAGCTCGGCACCAGCGATGTAGGAAATGCCCTCCGCCATCAGCGAGATGCCGGGCGACGAGGAGGAGGTCATCACCCGCTCGCCCGAGCCCGCAGCGCCGTACAGCATGTTGATCGACGCGACCTCGCTCTCGGCCTGGACGAAGCGTCCGCCGACCTGCGGTAGGCGCATTGACATGTACTCGGGGATCTCGTTCTGGGGCGTGATCGGGTAGCCGAAGAACAGCCGACAGCCGGCCTGGACCGCGGCCTCGCCGATCGCTTCGCTCCCCTTCATCAGCTTCTTGGCCATCGCTGCCCCCGTCCTCAGTAGGCGAAGTAGTGGTACATCGTGCCGTGGGACCGCATCTCGATGGCGACGTCTGGGCAGGTGATGCAACACAGCCTGCACCCGATGCAGCGCATCTGCTCCACCACCTCGGCGTAGAAGTACCCCTTGCTGTTGATCGACGTGCTCATGCCGAGGATCTTCTGCGGGCACGCTTGCACACACAGCTCGCACCCCTTGCACTGGTCGGGGGTGATCACGATCTCGGACACGGCGGCTCTCCTTTCCTAGCCGACGGCGAACAGCGGCCCGATCCGGCGCTGCGCGCGGGTCTGCTCGAATGGGGGTCGAATGATGCGGCGCAGGACCAACAACGGACACTGGAAGGGGAGCCCCTGAAGCTCCGGAACGAGCTCAGCCGCTGCGGCAACTGCAGCCACGGGCACGCCGACCCGGTCTGCGGTCTCGGTCGCCAGTCGCCAACCTTCCTCGACGATGGCGGGAGTGGTCTCGCCGAGGAGGTGGGTGTTGGACACCACTCCGGTCACGGGCAGGCGCCCGACCGTCTCAATGTCGCGGATCATGGCCACCGCGGCGGCCACGTCGGGGGTAGAAGGACGGCGGAAGTTGAGCACCAGGAGGCAGTCGGTCTCCGGCCTCGGCACGACGTCGGACAGCGAGCCGAGGACCCGCGCCCCGATGTCGTCGCCACCGACGTCGAGCACCAACCGACGGCCGCGCTCGCGGAGGCCGCTGCGGATCTGGGGGACGATGATCGGGAGATCGGCAAAGGTGTTCTCGCCGCCCGGCGCAAGCAGCTCGACACCGCCCGCGGCGAGCAGGTCGCGAGCCGCACGGGACCGGAAGTAGGGCTTGACCACGTCGAGATCGGCAAGGGTCACCGCCTCGCCGCGGGCGGCGCAGTCGAGAGCAACGTTCAACGCAATCTCCGTCTTGCCGCTGCCGAAGTGACCGACGAAGACCGTGACTCGCCTCTCGAGCACCTGTGACGCCCTCCTGTGCCGGTGGTGCGAGGACCCCGGATGACCAGCATACCGCGGCCGCGCCTCCATCAATCTATGTGAAATTCTTCACCAAATCAACAAACCGTGTATTGAGTCACATTTGCATACATGGTGACGATCCGGTGCGGGCGTATCATAAGGGGACGATGCCTGCCGCTTGGCCCCTTTGTGTGTCCGGAGCCCTCCCATGTATCTGACCGGGTTGGTCCACCGCGACCGCCTCTTTGAAGTGGCGAGCCGATGGCTGGCGGGCCGTGTCTTCCCGGCCGATGGTCGCGTCCTGACCGAGATCTTCGTGTTCGAGCGCGCAATCACCGCCCCGGCGGTCCGTGCGTTGGTGGTCGACCTCGCCAACGTGCTCGAACCGGGCCCCCTGTGGCTCGAGCGCGTGGTCACCAAGGACGCCGTGCGCGAAGCCATCGTGGCGGCGGTCACCTCACCGAGCCGACGGGAGAGCGAGCTCATCGAGCGCTACCGGTCGTTCCCCGAGGAGTACTTTCCTCGCACGCCGGTGTTCATGAGCCTGGTCCACGGCCGCGATGGGCGCCTGTCCGCCATGGTCCGGCGCAAGCGCATTCGTCGCATCGCCGAGAAGGCCTCACGCCGGCTCGCCGACCAGCTCGCCGGGGTGATCGAGGACGCTGCGCGAGAGATCGCCGCCGACCGCGCCCGCCGCAGCGGCGTCCCACTCGACGCGATGGTCTCGCCGCCTGAGGTCATGGTCGAGGACTTCACCGAGGCCGAGCGCCAGGTCGCGACTCGGCTGCGCACGATGTCGGTCCGCTTCGAGCGCGACGACCAGCGTCTCGACGACGTCATCGGCATCAAGATGATCGCGTCTCCTCCCGAGCTCGAGCGCATGGAGGAGGCGCTGGCCCGCCGGCCAGGCACCACCGTCATCAGCCGAGAGGTCCACGACGGACGCTACAGCGGCATTCACTTGGAGGTCGAGCTCGAGCTGCCGCCGGTCGAATCCGTGGTCGCGCGCATGCGGGGCATCGACTGGACCTTCGCGTCGGGGCGAGGGCTGTCTCCGTGGGACCTGGAGAGCGAGTTCTACGAGTACGTCGCGACCGGAAGCCGCACCTTCTGCGTCGAGCTCATCCTCACGACCTTCGACAACCTGGTCGAATCGGAGTTCGGGCGCTCGATCCACGAGGCGCGGATCCTCGAGCAGCGCGTCCGCTACTCGGGCCGTATCGCCCAGAACGCGTCGTACATCATCGAGTACATGCTCTGTCTCGCGATCTCGCCGACGATCTCGGTCGCCGAGCTGCCGATCAAGATCACCGGCCGCTACCTGCGCGACACCCTCTCCCACGCCATTGCCGAGCTGCGCGGCGGCGAGGTCCTCGAGTGGGTGCTGCCGCGAGAGGACGGCGGCAACCACACGCTGCTCTCGAACGAGACGCGCGAGACTCGATAATGACCACAGAGACACAGAAGCACAGAGGAGCACAGAACTGAGCCCCCCTCTGTGCCTCTGTGTCTCTGTGGTTCAGTCCCGTGCGGCCTCGTCGGCCGTCATCCGGATCCGCCGCGCAGCGCACTCCGGGTAGCCCGGACAGGCGCGGCACACCGGGTCGTCGATGAAGCCGAAGTCGGCAGGCGCACAGACCATGATCGACGGATCCCGGGCGCGGTCGAGCTCGTCAAGCAGCGTGTCGTCCTCGGCGGCGACGGCGCCCGCCTCCTGGGCGCGTCCGACAGCGGCACGGACCTTCGGGTCCCATCCCCGGTTGCGGACCTCGACCGTCGCGTCCTGGGTCTTCGCGACCAGGTCCGCTTTGCGCTTCTTGAGCTCGAAAACGACCCTCCGCTTCGACGGCAGGCGCCGGGTGGCGAGGAAGAACAGGTAGCCGGCGGACATGCCGACCAGGTTGACGAGTCCCCCCATCAGGCCGAGCTGGAGGCTCTGGAAGGCGAGATAGGCCCCACCGACGATCGCCAGGTACTTGACCTTGACCGGGAGAATGAAGAAGAGCAGGAACTCGACATTTGGGTAGAGCGTCGCGTAGGTGAAGAGCAGCGAGGCAGCGAGGAAAACGTCGCTCCCCAGCTCCACGCCGACCAGCACGGCGGCGCCTGCCGCGCCAAGTACGGAAACCGCCCAGAAGACGAGGAAACGCGGCGAGCCCCACTCCTCCTCGAGCGGGCGCGCCATGATCCACAGCACCAGCATCGAGATGAAGAACGAGAGCATCCCGCCGTGGAGGAACTGGTAGGTCACCACGCTCCACGGGCGCGCTGCAACCTCGCCCGGAATGAGCGTCAGGGCCGCCCGGGCGGCATCCTGGTTCTCGGGCGAGACCGCCGTGAGGAGGAAGACCGCGAAGTGGACGAAGATCAGACCCTCGGTCAGGTACCAGTGCTCGCGCCGCATCAGCGTCTCCCGAGCCTGCGCTCCATCTCGTCCTGACTGAGGCGGAGCACGATCGGCCGCCCGTGGGGGCAGCGGTAGGGGTCGTCGGTGGCGGCGAGGTCGGCGAGCAAAGTCCGCTGCTCCGCCGGGCCGAGATGGTGGTTGACCTTGATCGCGGCGCGGCACGACAGGGCCGCCGCGAGCTCCTCCTCGAGCGCCTCCGCGATCCGCTCCGGTACGCCGTCGAGGGCGGTGGCGCGCTCGAGCAGCTCGGCGAGCAGTCCGCCGACAGCGTCCGCGCCGAGCTCGGGCGGCACCGCGGTCACGCGCACGACGTCGTGACCGAAGGCCTCGGCCTCCAAGCCCACCCGCTGAAGCAGCGGCGCAACCCTCCCAAGGGCCGCGACGAGCACCGGGTCGAGCTCGACGAGCACCCCGTCGAGCAACCGCTGGGCGGGCGCCGCGGCCCCTGCGAGGCGACGCCGGATACGGTCGTAGAGCACCCGCTCGTGGGCCACGTGCTGGTCGACGATGACCAGGCCGTCGTCGTCCTCGAGCAGCAGGAACGAGCTCCGGTACTGGCCGAGGAGTCGTCCGAACGGGGTGTCCGGGCTGCCCGCCCGGGCGCCGGAGCGCGCCGTCGGCCGAGCCGGCATGGCCGAAGGGGAGGGCGGCCCTCCAGCCGCGGGGGGCGCCCATCCACCGCGGTCGTAGACCGGGTGAGGAAACAGGCCTCCACCGCGGTACGGAGCCTCGGCCTCGGCGACCCGCATCTCTCCCGACGTCCCGACCTCGACCCGGCGCACGTCGACCCGGCCGTGGGAGCGGGCCAGCGCCTCTCCGACCGCGCGGGCAACCGCCGTGAACACCGCGCCCGGGCGGGCGAAACGGACCTCCGCCTTGGCCGGGTGGACGTTGACGTCAACCTCCTCCGGCGCGAGCTCGACCATCACCGCAACGCGGCTGCCGCCGGTCGCCGCGCCCTCGCGCAGCGCGCGCATCGCGGCGCCGACCAGCAGGCGGTCCTTGACCGGACGGCGGTTGACGAGCAAGAGCAGGGACGGACGTCCACTCCCCGAGCCGGCCACGACCAGGGCCGTGACCGCCACCCCGCCGGCCGCAGCCTCGCCCTGGACCACCCGAGCCCCGCCGCGCTTCAGGAGCAGGTCGGCAAACCGTGCGGCGGCGTCCGTCGCAGGCAGCAGCTCAAGCAGCGTCCGGCCGCTGTGGCGGAGGGTGAACGCGACATCCGGGCGGGCCAGCGCGAGGCCCCAGATGGCCTCCTGCGCCGCCTTGAGCTCGGTCTCGGGCGCGTGCAGAAACTTGCGTCGCGCGGGGGTGTTGAAGAACAGGTCCCGGACCTCGACGGTCGTCCCGCGCGGCCGGGCGGCCGGCTCCACTGCGAGCACCCGTCCGCCCTCGACCGTGACCCGGACGCCGCCCCGGGCGGGGTCCGCGGAGCTCAGCATCTCGAAGCGCGAAACCGCCGCGATCGACGGCAACGCCTCGCCTCGAAAGCCGAGCGTCTGGAGGTGGGTCAGCTCCTCGACCGAGCCGATCTTCGAGGTCGCGTGGCGCTCGAGCGCGAGCAGGGCGTCGTCGTCATCCATCCCACAACCGTCGTCCGACACCCTGACCAGCGTCCGGCCGCCGGTCGCGAGCTCGATGTCGACCCGCCCCGCCCCGGCGTCGAGGCTGTTGTCGAGCAGCTCCCTGACCACCGAGGCCGGACGCTCCACGACCTCGCCCGCAGCGATGCGGTTGACCAGGGCGTCGGTGAGGACTCGGATTCGCGGCACCGAGACATCATAGCGGCGACGGCGGTTCAGCGCAGGGCGTCGACCTCGAACACCGAGGTGTCGGGCTTGGAGTCCGGGGTCACCCGCCGGCTCGGGTCGGCGAGGTCCTGCTTGATCAGCAGGTCCATGAGCAGGTCTCGTACGCCGGCGCGACCGTGGCGCTTGAACGCGGCGCGGACTGCCGTTGGCTTGAGCACGATGCCGGTCATGTGTTGGAGATACTGGCAGAAGACCCGGGCGCGAGAGAAGAAGCTGGCGAGCAGGAGCAGCAACAGGATGACGATTCCGGTGACCTCGATGATTTGGACCACGTCATCCGGACTGAGCTCGAGCCCTGCAAACCCCATGAATCCTCCCTCGAGCGCCTCCGCTCAGGTCTCGTCCTCCGGGTCATCGCCGAGATTCAACGCCAGCGTGTCGTCGACCTCGCTGAAGTGGTCCGGGGGGACCAGCACGTCCCGTCCCTTGGAGCCATTGAGCGGTCCGACGACCCCTTCTCTCTCCATCATATCGAGAAGCCGTGCGGACCGGGTGTAGCCGAGATGCAGGCGGCGTTGGATGTAGCTCGCCGAGGCCTTGCGGGTCTTGACCACCAGCCGCGCCGCAGGCTCGTACATCGAATCGCCGAGCTCGTCGATCTCGGCCTCGTCGAGTGAGGTGCGCCGGCCGCTCTTGTCGCCGCCGAGCGCCGGGTGCGCGAGCACGTCCCGCTGGTACTCGGGCTTTCCAAAACGTTTGATGTAGCGGACGACGGTTGCGATCTCCTTCTCGGTCACCAGCGGCCCGTGCATGCGCTGCAGATTTGAGGTCCCGGGCGCGAGGAAGAGCATGTCGCCGCGCCCGAGCAGGTGCTCGGCGCCCATGATGTCGAGAATCGTCCGCGAGTCGAACTTCGAGCGCACCTTGTAGGCGATGCGGCACGGGAAGTTGGCCTTGATGATACCGGTCAGGATGTCCACCGACGGTCGCTGGGTGGCGCACACCAAGTGGATGCCGACCGCACGCGCTTTCTGGGCGAGCCGGGTGATCGACTCCTCGACCGCCCGCGAGGAGGTCATCATGAGGTCGGCGAGCTCGTCGATGATGACCACAATGTAGGGAAGCGGTTGGAGTGTGGGCGGACCGTTCTCCTCCTCGTTCCAGCGCAGCTGGTCGATGGTCCGGCGCAGCTGGACCGGGTCCGCCACGAGCTGGTTGTACTGGGCGAGGTTGCGCACCCCCAGCGCGGCCAGCCGGCGGTAGCGGTCCTCCATCTCGGACACCGTCCACCCGAGCGCATTGGCAGCCTTCTTCGGGTCCACGATGATCGGTGTCAGCAGGTGCGGAATGTCGGCATAGACGCCGAGCTCCACCATTTTCGGGTCGACCAGGATGAATTTCACCTGATCGGGCCGCGCCTTGTACAGGATCGACATGATCATGGCGTTGATGCCGACCGACTTCCCGGATCCGGTAAAGCCGCCGATCAGGAGGTGGGGCATGCGCGACAGGTCGGCGACTGCCGGGTTGCCGTGGATGTCGACGCCAAGGCTGATCGAGAGCAGCGACGGGGTGCGCTGGAACTCCGGCGACTCCATGATCTGGCGCAGCCGGATCACCTGCGGGTTGGGGTTCGGCACCTCGATGCCGACCGTCGCCCGTCCGGGGACCCGTTCGATCCGCACCGACTCGGTCTTGAGCGCCAGCGCGAGGTCCTCGGCGAGGTTCTGGACGGCGGAGATCTTGACTCCCGAGTCGAGTCGGAACTCGTAGGTGGTGATGACCGGTCCGGTCCGGATGTTGACGACCTCACCGCGAACGCGAAACTCCTGGCATTTGCTCGCAATCAGGTGCGACATTTCGATCAGCGCGCTCGAGTCCCTCGACTCGGGTTCCTCCGCAGGATCGAGGAAGGACACCTTCGGCAGGTCGTAGGACGAGAGGTCGTCGATGAAGTCGAACTCCTCCTGGACGACGGGCGCCACCGATTCGGGAACCGCCGTTCCGGGCTTCCGACCTCGGCGCGCGGACGTCACCTTCTTCTCGATCGTGGCCTCAGACTGCGGTGGCTGCGGTTCGGCCGCGCGCTTGCGCACGATCCGGAAGCGGCCCTTGCCCTTGACCTCCTTGACCGTGACCGTGCCTGGGAACTCGTCGTCGGTCTCCAGGCGCTCGAGCTGCCGGGCGAGCACGCGACGGCGACTGGCGGCCTGGTCGCGCTCCCTGCGACGCGTGGACCGACGTTCACTCCGTGCTGCGAGCCGTCGGCGCAACCCTTCCACCAGCCGCTCCGCAACCGCCGCCGCCGACGCCCCCGAGGTCAGCAGCAGGCCGACCACCAGCACGAAGGCGAGAATTACCAGCCGTCCGACCGGACCCGCGAAACCGAGCAGCAGCTCGGCGACGGCGCGGCCGACCATCCCACCTCCTGGTACCGTCCCCCCGCGAGCCACCCAGTCCGACCGGACCATGTGCACGAGGGCCGGCACCGCGATCATGAGCAGCCCCCACCCGAGCGCAAGCAGCCGCGGGTAGGCGAACGGCCGGTCGCGCAGCAGCCTCCAGCCGACGGCCGCCGCCAGCACGGGCAGAAGCAACGCGGGCAACCCGACCAGCGCGAGCGCCGCCGCCGACACTGAGGCACCCAGCCACCCCGCAAGGTTGGCCGGCGTCGCCCGCTCGGTCGACAGGTGGAGCGGGCTCGGGTCGAGGGGGCTGTGGCTGCCGAGCGCCACCGCGAGCAGCACGGCGCCGAGCAGCAGGCCGACCGCCAGGGCCTCGCGCAACACGCGCTCGCGGGTCACACCAGCCCTCCCGCGTGCAGCGCCAGCACCAGCAGGCCGAGCGGCAGGCAATACCACGCGAAGCGGTGGAAGCTGTGCGAGGTCACGGTCCGGATCACCAGCCGTAGGGCGGTGTATCCCGACAAACCAGCAATCACGGCTCCGGTCGCCGCCGCGAGCCAGAATCCAGGCTCAACGCCGACGAGGGCGTCATGCTCGAGCACCACCGAGGCCGCGGCCGCGCCGAGCACTGCGGGGACCGAGAGCAGGAAGGAGAAGCGCGCGGCCCAGCGACGGTCGAGGCCGACCCCGAGCCCGGCGGCGATGGTCGAGCCCGACCGGGAAACGCCGGGAAAGACCGCCAGCCCCTGGACCAGACCGACGACCAGGGTCTCGCGCCACCCCATGTTGTCCTCGTTCATGCGTCCGCCCCGCTCGGCGCGGGCCGTCCACACGACGACCGCGGTTACCAGGAGACCGCACCCGACCCACAGCGCGCTGGTGAAGGCGTCCTCGGCGAGCCTGCGCAGCGGGAACGCGACCACGGCCGTCGCAACCGTACCGGCGGCCAGGAGCACCGCCAGCCGGCGGCCGGGCCGAGTCACCACGAGCTCGACCACGGTTCGACGCTCGAAGACCAGGACCGCGAGAGCGGTGCCGACGTGGAGCATCGCGTCGAACACCACGCCGGGCTGGCTGAAGCCGGGGATCAGCAACTGCGCCAAGGCCAGGTGACCGGACGAGGACACCGGGAGAAACTCGGTCAGCCCCTGGATGAGGCCGAGCATCGCTGCCTGCCACACGCCCACGTTCCACCCCTCGTTCGGCGGCGCATCCGTCCGCCGCGCCGACACCTAACCTGCATTCTTCACCAGTCTGACGGCTGCGGACCGAGGGCATGGTAGCACCGCGACCCGCCGCGTCAGGCGATCGCTTTAGCGAGCCGCACCCAGTCGTCGAGCGCGAGGGTGCCCGGCCGCGCACTGGGATCGACACCCGCCGCCACGAGCCTGGCGGCGTCGGCCCGCGGTGCGACCGCGTTGACCATCATCTTGCGCGGCCTCGTCAGAGCGTGGGCGGCGAGCGAGAGCGCCCGGGCGAGGACCTCGCCGGGGTGGGGCGACGGACGCAGGTCGAGCACGACCACACTCGAGGTCACCTTCGGCCGCGGCCGAAAGGCACCCGAGCCGACGTTGAACGCAATCCACGCGTCGGCCCAGGCCGCGCGCTCGAGGGCAATAAGCCCATGACCGCTCCCCGCGGGCGCCGCGACGACCCGCTCGGCGACCTCGCACTGGAGCATGACGACGACCCGCGTGAGGAGATCGTAGCGGGGCAACAGCCGGCGCAGGATTGCGGTGCCGACGGAGTAGGGCAGGTTGGCGGCCACCTGCCACGGTCTGTCGCCGTCGAATAGCTTCTCGAGCGGCTCCGTCAGCGCGTCCCCGAGGCGCAGCTCGAGCCCGCGACCGGCAAGACGACTGGCGAGGCCCGGGAGCAGATCCTCGTCGAGCTCGAGCGCTCGGACTCGCTCGAAGCGGTCGAGGAGCTTCGCGGTCAGGGCGCCACGGCCGGGACCGATCTCGAGCACCCGGGCCGGCTCAGGCTCGAGCAGCCCGACGATGCGCTCGGCGACCCGGCCGTCGGTGAGGAAGTTCTGACCCAGGCGGCGGCGTTTCGGGCGGCCCACCCCTCACCTCCCGGCGGAGGCGAGAGCCGGATTGCGCGCATGACCAGGGGCACGGCTCACCGCCGGCAGGCCTCAGCGAGCGGAGTCACGAAGCGTTGCACCATGTCGGCGAGGTCGTCGGAATCTCCGACCGCCGCGATCCGGTCCACGATCGCTGAGCCGACCACGACGCCGTCGGCGAGGTGTGCGACCTTGGCGACCTGACCCGGCGTGGAGATCCCGAAACCGACCACGACCGGCAGCCGGGTCGCCTTGCGCGCAGCCTTGGCGTGGCTCTCGAGCTCGGCGTCGAGGTCACGGCGAGCGCCGGTGACGCCGGTCCTTGCAACCAGGTAGAGGAAGCCCCGTCCGTGGCGGGCGGCAGCCTTGACACGCTTCGGGGTCGAGGTCGGCGTGACCAGCATGATCGGGTCGAGGCGCCAGCGTTCGAGTGCGGGCGCGAATCGCGCGAGCTCCTCGACCGGGACGTCAGTGAAGAGGATCCCGTCGACGCCGGAGGCGGCGGCGTCTTCGGCGAAGCGCTCGATGCCGTAGCGCACCACCGGGTTGGCGTAGGTGAACAAGACCACCGGGAGATCCTCGCCAGCCGAGCGGATCGAACGCACGCACTCGAGGACGCCGGGCAGGGTGGTCCCTGCGGCGAGCGCGCGTTCCGCGGCCCGCTGGTTGGTGGGGCCGTCCGCGATCGGGTCGGAGAAGGGAACCCCGAGCTCGAGGATGTCGACACCGCCCTTGCGCAAGGCGCGCGCGACCTCGGCGGTGCGTTCGAGATTGGGGTCGCCGGCGGTCACGTAGGCCACGAAGACAGCCCGTCGGCTCTTGCGGGCCGAGGCGAAGGCGTCCGAGATCCGAGTCATGGCCGGCTCCCTTCGCGCAGCAGCACCTCGTCGAGGTCCTTGTCGCCTCGACCGGAGAGGTTGAGCACGATGTGTGCGTCGCCCGGCATCGCGGGCGCCAGCTTGACCACGTAGGCGAGTGCGTGGGCCGTTTCGAGCGCGGGCAGGATGCCCTCGGTCTCGCTCAGGAAGTGGAACGCGCCGAGAGCGTCACGGTCGTCGACCCGGGCGTAGCCGACCCGGCCGGTGTCATGCCAGTTGGCGTGCTCCGGACCAACCGCCGGGTAGTCGAGTCCGGCCGAGACCGAGTGGGTCGTCGCCACCTGGCCGTCGCGGTCCTGCAGGACCCAGGTGAAGGTGCCATGGAGGACGCCCGGCACCGCACCGCCGCTGAAGCGGGCCGCGTGCTCGCCGAGCTCGTTGCCGCGTCCGCCCGCCTCGACCCCGACCAGGCGGACCCGCTCGTGGGGCACGAACGCCGAGAAGATGCCCGCCGCGTTCGAGCCGCCACCCACGCACGCCACCACCAGGTCGGGCAGGGTGCGCGTGGCGCGGCGGAACTGGGAAAAGGCCTCGCGTCCGATCACCGACTGGAAGTCGCGGACCATCATCGGGTAGGGGTGTGGGCCGAGAACCGAGCCGAGGATGTAGTGTGTGGTGCGGACGTTGGTGACCCAGTCGCGCAAGGCCTCGTTGATCGCGTCCTTGAGCGTCCGCGAACCCGAGTCAACCGCCACCACCTCGGCGCCGAGGAGCCGCATGCGGCTGACGTTGGGCGCCTGGCGCCGCATGTCCTCCTCGCCCATGTAGACTCTGCACTCGAGCCCGAGCAGGGCGGCCGCGGTCGCGGCGGCGACCCCGTGCTGACCGGCGCCGGTCTCGGCGATCACACGGCTCTTGCCCATCTTGTGCGCGAGCAACGCCTGCCCGACCGCGTTGTTGATCTTGTGGGCGCCGGTGTGGCACAGGTCCTCGCGCTTGAGCCACACCCGCGCACCACCGAGCTCGGCCGAGAGCCTGCGCGCGGGGTACAACGGCGTCGGTCGACCGACGAAGGTCGTGAGCAGGTCGTCGAGGCGCGCCTGGAACGTCCTATCGGTGCGCGCCGCTCGGTAGGCCGCCTCGAGCTCGTCGAGCGGCGCCATCAGCGTCTCGGGTACGAACCGACCGCCATAGGGGCCGAAATACCCGTTGTGATCGGGTGAGATCTTCATGCTTCCTCCGCGCGCGGGGTCCGATTCTACCCCATGGCCGCCAGGGAACCGTTCGGTCGAGAAGCAGACCTTCGAAGTGGCGGTCGAGCGGATGAAGTGACGACGCCTCGGGTCAGACAGCCCTGACCGCGGCCACGAAGGCCGCCAGCTTCGCCGGGTCCTTGACGCCGGGGTTCGCTTCGACGCCTGACGCGACGTCAACCAGCGCCGGATGAAGACGGCGGATCATCCCGCCGACAGTCTCCGAGGTGAGCCCGCCCGCGACCCCGAACGCCACCCCTGCCGGTGGTGCGCCCCATGCTTTCCAGTCACCGGCCACCCCAGACCCGGCGCCGGGGTCGACCAGCGGTAGGCTGACCCGGGCGAGCGAGGCGACACGCGCCCAGTCGACGCTCGCCGCGGCCACCGAAACCCGGCGCAGGGTCCGCGGGCCAAGCCGCTCGAGCCAGAAATCGGGCTCGTCGCCGTGGAGCTGGACCCGATCGAGCCCGAGCTGGTCTCGCACCCGCTCGATCTCGGCAAGAGCGGCGCCGCGAAAGACCCCGACCCGCTCGGCGCCGGCGAGGTCGTGGATCCAGACCGCCCGGTCAGGGTCGAGCGCTCGCGGCGTCCCCGGGACGAAGATGAAGCCGACCAGGTCGGCGCCGGCGGCGATCGCCGCCTCGGCGTCCTCGCGCCGCGTCAACCCGCAGATCTTGACCAGGACTTTCATCGGAGGGAAAACCACAGAGACACGGAGACACAGAGAATCACAGAGAACGCGTGATCCGCGGCACCGGCGGGCCGTAGAGCGGCCCGCCGGTGCCGCGGATCACGCCCTTCGGACTCCCTCTGTGCCTCTGTGCCTCTGTGGTTCATCTTCCGCTCACCAGGGCGCGGACGGCGGCTTCGGGGTCGGGCGCGCGGACCAGGTGCTCGCCGACCAGAAATGCGTGCCAGCCGGCCGCGGCGAGTCGGGCCACGTCCTCCGGGCCGCGGACACCGCTCTCGGCGACCCGGATGCGGTCGTCGGGGATCGCCCGCGCGAGCTCGGCGACGCGCTCGAGGTCGATGCGGAAGCTCGCCAGGTCGCGGGCGTTGACCCCGATGATCTCGGCGCCGGAGGCGATCGCCGGTGCCGGATCCTCGTCCACAAAAAGCTCGAGCAGGACATCCAGCGAGAGGCGGCGCGCCAGCTTCAGCAGCCTCGCCAGGATCGGCGGGTCGAGCAAGCGCTGGATCAAGAGCACGGCGTCGGCGCCGAGGGCGGCGGTCTCCCAGAGCTGGCGCTCGGTGAGAACGAAGTCCTTGCACAGCACCGGCAGCGGGACCGCTGCGCGGACCAGGCCGATCCACCCCGGGTCGCCGGCGAAGAAGTCCTGCTCCGTCACGACCGAGATCGCCGCCGCGCCGCCCGCGGCGTAGGCCCGCGCGAGCGCGACCGGGTCGAAGGGCTCGCGCAGCACCCCGGCCGAGGGCGAGGCGTGCTTGCACTCGGCGATGATCGCCGGGCAGCGGGACCGCAGCGCCGCTGCAAGGCTGCGCCGCCCTTCGGCGAGACGGCGCGCCACCGCGTCGGCGGCGCGCCGCTCGAGGTCCGGCATCGCCGGGGCCGCGTCGAGGCGGGCGCGCACCGCGAGCACGATCCGGTCGAGGATTGACTTAAGCTGCATCTCTCACCAGGTCGCGTCGCGAGGCTGCCGAGCTGCCTGTCAGCGCTGAGTCATTGAGCGGCGAGACGCCGAGGCGTGTAGGGACATGCGTCGCCGGCGCCGAGTCGCGAAAGGGCCGGCGACGGCTGGCAGATCGGCGCCTGCAGTAGGAAGCTGGTGAGAAGTGCAGGCTAGGGGGCACCGGCGAGCTCCGTCGAGCGCCACGCCAGGGCCTCCAAGCGCGCTCCGGCCGCACCCGAAGCGAGCACCTCGCGTGCGCTCGCGAGCCCTGACGCGAGATCGTCCGCGCGGCCTGCCACGACCAGAGCGGCAGCGGCGTTGAGCGCGACCGCATCGGTCGCCGCTGAACGCTCCCGCCCTGACAGCACCGTTCGCAGCCGGTCCAGGTTGGTCGCGACGTCGCCGCCGCGCAGCTCGGCGGGGTCGGACGGGGTCAGCCCCAGCGCATCGGGGTCGACCGTCCACTCGCCCCGGACTCGGCCGTCCCGTACCTCGACCACCCGGGTCGGGGCGAAGACGCTCAGCTCGTCGAGTCCGTCCGCGGAGTGCACGACCAGGGCGTAGGTCGCACCGAGGTCGGCGAGGGCGGCGGCGAGGAGGTCCTGGACCTCGCGGCCCCACACCCCGACCACCTGTCGCCCCACCCCGGCGGGGTTGGTGAGCGGACCAAGGAGGTTGAAGGTCGTCCGCACGCCGAGGGCGCGCCGGACGGGCATCACTTCGCGCATCGCCGGGTGCAGGCGCGGCGCGAACAGGAAGGCGATGCCGACCTCCCGGTGGAGGACCGCCAACGCCTCCGGGGGCAGGTCGAGGCGAACGCCTGCGGCTTCGAGCACGTCGGCCGAGCCGCAGCGCGACGACACCGAGCGGTTGCCGTGCTTGGCCACGGGAACCCCGGCGGCGGCCGCGACCAGGGCCGCGGCAGTGGAGATGTTGACCGTGTCGGCGCCGTCGCCGCCGGTACCGCAGGTGTCGATCGCGGAGGCGGGGTCCGCGATCGGCACCGCGATCGCCCGGGCACGCATCGCCCGCGCGGCGGCCGCGACCTCGGCGCCGGTCTCCCCCTTCATGCGCAGGGCGACCAGGAACGCCGCCGCCACAGCGGGCTCGAGCAGCCCATCCATGACCGCTCCGAACAACGCCTCGACCTCGTCGCCGGGAAGCGACTCGCCGGCCATCAGGCGCCGCAACAGGGCCCTGAGGTCGAGTTCGCCCATCACGCCTCTCCGCGGGCCAGGAGCCCTCGGCCCGCCTCGGACAGCGGCAGCCCGGCCAGCTCGAGGAACCGCGCCAGCAGGTTGAGCCCGTGCCGGGTCAGGTAGCTCTCCGGGTGGAACTGGACCCCGTAGTGGGGCCGGGTCCGGTGGCGGAGGCCCATCACCAGGCCGTCGTCGGTCCAGGCCGTCACCTCGAGCACATCAGGCACGCTCGCCCGTTCGGCGATCAGGGAGTGGTAACGCGTCGCCTCGAAGGGATCGGGCAGCCCAGCGAACAGTCCGCCGCCGCGGTGGCGGATCGCCGAGGTCTTGCCGTGCACGGGCTCGGGCGCCCGCACCACCCGGCCGCCGTGGACCGCCGCCAGCGCCTGGTGGCCGAGACAGATGCCGAGCACCGGCACGTCGGCGGCGGCGGCGATCAGGGCCATCGACACGCCGGCGGACTCGGGTGTCCCAGGTCCCGGAGAGATCACGATCACGCGCGGTTGAAGCGCGAGCAGCGCGTCGACCGAGGCGGCGTCGTTGCGCACGACCCGGATCTCGGACGCACCCACCATGTGGAGCTCCTGCACCAGGTTGTAGGTGAACGAGTCGTAGTTGTCGATCATCAGGATCACGACGTCACCTCGTCGGACGCCGCGCCGGCGGCGGCCTCAGCCATCGACACCGCCTGAATGAGCGCGCGCGCCTTCGAGCGGCACTCCTCGAGCTCGGCCTCGGGCCTCGAGTCGTAGACGATCCCGGCGCCCGCCTGGACCAGCATCACACCGCCGCGCTCGACCAGGGTCCGGATCGCGATGCACGAGTCGAGGTCGCCGGTGACCGTGCGGTAGGCGATCGCCCCCCCGTAGATCCCGCGCCGGACCTCCTCGAGGTCGTCGATGATCTCCATTGCCCGCACCTTCGGGGCACCGGTCAGGGTGCCGGCGGGAAAGCAGGCGAGCAGGGCGTCCCAGGCGTCGCAGTCGGGACGCAGCCGGCCCTCGACCTCGCTCACCAGGTGCATGACGTGGCTGTAGCGCTCGACATCCATCTCGCGGACCACCCGGACGGTGCCCGGGGCGGCGACGCGGCCGATGTCGTTGCGCCCGAGGTCGACCAGCATCACGTGCTCGGCGCGCTCCTTGGGGTCGGCGAGCAGCTCCGCGGCGAGCACGGCATCCTGGGTCGGATCGACGCCGCGGCGGCGCGTTCCGGCAATGGGACAGGTGGCCACGAGGTCGCCGCGCAGTCGGACCAGCATCTCCGGGCTCGAGCCGAGCACCCGCGCCTGACCGGTGTCGAACAGGAACATGTAGGGCGACGGGTTGGTCAGCCGCAGCATGCGGTAGACCTCGGCCGCGGTGCAGCGCGGCATCCGCCGCCACCGCCGCGACAGCACCACCTGGAAGATGTCCCCGGCCAGGATGTGCTCGCGGGCGGTGGTGACCGCGGCCAGATAGGCGTCCTCGGTGGGCGTCGCCGACCACCCCGCCCAGGCGTCCTCGGCCGGGACCGGCACCGGCTCCGGTCGTGGTGCGAGCCGCTCGGAGATGAGCGCGGCGGTGATGCCTTCGAGCCGGCGCATCGCCCATCGCCAGGCGGCTTCGGGGTCGCCGTCGATCCGGGCGCTCGCCACCAACTGCAGCCGTTGGCGCGCGCGGTCAACCGCGACCACCCCGTCGTAGAGCCCGAACCAGGCCTCGGGGAGCCCGGTTTCGTCGCGCCCCGAGGCGGGGATCCTCTCGACCAGACGGACCGCGTCGTAGCCGAGGTAGCCGAGGGCGCCGCCGCAGTAGGGCGGCAGGTCCTCGACCGGCGCGACCCGTCCGGTGGCGGTGACCCGGCGCAGGACCTCGAGTGGGGGGCCGGCTTCAGGAGCGCCGTCCACCAGCACCGTACCGCCGCGCAGCTCGACGATCCGCCACGGGTCGGCACCGACGAAAGAGAAGCGCGCCGCCCGCTCGCCGCCTTCGACGCTCTCGAGCAGGAACGGGTTGCGGCCGAGTGCGGCGAGAGCCGAGTAAATGGTGAACGGGGTGACCGTGTCCGACGTCAGCTCGCGCACCACCGGCACCACGTCGTAGGCGGCAGCGAGCTCGAGGAAGCGTCGCCGGTCGGGCCGGGTCACGCCGGGCGCGGTCGGGTCAGCCTTTGCCACGGCAGCCCTCGCACAGCGACGCGGCGTGCAGCGGAAGCTCCTCAGCGGCGGCGAGCGTGGTCGCCGTCCACGCCTGCTTCGGGTAGTTGGCGGCGGCGATCCCGACCACCGCCTGGAGGCGGCAAAAGTCCCAGGTGACCAAGGGACCTCGGGCGGCCGCGCGGCCCAGGGTCGGCAGCAGCCCGGTCGTACCGGAGACCTCGTCGACCAACGCCGGCGCCGTCCACGGGCCAACACACACCAGGGCAACGTGGGTCAGGCGCGGGACCACCGCCGTGGGGTCGGAGACCAGGACCTCCGCCCGGCTCGGAGCGATGCGGTTGACGACGTCGCACGCGACCTCGAGGTCGGCCACGACGAGCGTGGCCGCCCACCGCTTGAGCGCTTCGCGGGCCGGATGACCGCGGCCCAGGCGGCGGGCCCGCGAGCGCACCCTGGACGCCACCGCGGAGCCGAGCTTCGCGGACGGCGTCACCACCACCGCGAGGGCGTTCGGGTCCCGCTCGAGCTGCGCGAGGAGGTCCGCAGCGATCAGAGCGGGATCTGCGTCGGCGTCGGCGATCACCGCGAGCTCGGGCGGCCCGCCGCAGGAGCGGACCGAAACGTGGCGCGACAGGACCACTCCGGCGGCCAGCGTCTCGAGGTCGCCGCCCGTGACCAGGAGGTCGACCGCAGCGACCGATTCGGTGCCGAGGGCGAGCGCCGCAGCGGCGTGGCCTCCGCTCATCAGGTAGACCTCGTCCACCTCGAGCCGGCCGAGCAGGTACCGCGCCTCGGGGCGCCCGAGCCACAGCCGGGGCGAGATCGCCACCGCGATCCGTCCGACCCCGGCGAGGCGGGCCGGCACCACCGCCATCACGAGCGAGGTCAGCGGCACGCCGTCGGCGCCGCCGAGCACGATCCCGACCGACGGCACCGGGCGAACATCGAGCGTGGCGTAGGAGCCCTCCAAGGCGTGCCGGGAGCCTTCCGGCAGCTGGCCCCGGTGGTAGCGACGGGCGCTGTCGATCGCGGCGTCGAGGGCCTGCCGAAGCTCGTCCCCGAGCTCCGCCTCGGCCGGTCCCGCAGGAGCGCCGATCCGGATCTCGCGCCCGCCTACCCGATCGAGATCGCGGGCCCTAATGTGCTTGAGCAGGGCCGCGTCGCCGCGCTTGCGGATCTCCTCGGCGACGTTTCGGACGCGTCCGAGCAGGCCGTCGTCGAGCAGGGTCTCACCACGCGCGAGCACGCGGGCCAAATAGCGCTGGCCACGGCCGTCGTCGAGCCTGAAGGTCTTCATCGCATCTCCCGGGTCCGGGGTCGGGCGTTCCCCGGCCCGCCCGCCATGCCACGGTGGCCGCTCGGCGGGAAGGGCTATTCTCCCCTACCGTGGAAGTTGCGTCTACTCGTGTAGAATTCCGGCTTCGGAGGCGCATATGACCGGCCCGATCGTCACCACCCGCGAGCTCGCCGCACACGTCGGCGCGTCCGTGACCCTGCGGGGATGGGTCTACAACTGGCGCAAGAAGGGCAAGCTGCGCTTCATCGTCTTGCGCGACGGCTTCGGCTACCTCCAGTGCGTCGTGTTCCAGCCCGAGGTCGATGAGCGCGTGTGGGAAGCAGCGGTGGCCCTGACTCAGGAGTCGTCGCTCATCGTGACAGGGGTCGTCCACGCCGACGAGCGCGCACCCGGGGGGTACGAGCTCAAAGTCACCGGCCTCGAGCCGGTGCAGATCGCACCCGAGTTCCCGATCGGCAAGAAGGAGCACGGTCCCGACTTCCTGCTCGGGCACCGCCACCTCTGGCTGCGCTCGAAGCGGCAGCACGCCCTGATGCGGGTCCGGTCCGAACTCGAGTTCGCGATCCGCGACTTCTTCCAGACCCGCGACTACACCTTGATCGACTCACCGATCCTGACCCCGGCCGCCTGCGAGGGCACCTCGACCCTGTTCGAGACCGACTACTTCGGCGAGCCCGCCTACCTGTCCCAGTCGGGTCAGCTCTACCTCGAGCCCGCAGCTGCCGCGCTCGGCAAGGTGTATTGCTTCGGGCCCACCTTCCGGGCCGAGAAATCCAAGACCCGCCGTCACCTCACCGAGTTCTGGATGGTCGAGCCCGAGGTCGCTTGGTTGCGCTTCGACGGCCTGCTCGACCTCGCCGAGGAGTTTCTGTCGTCCCTCGTGTCCCGGATCCTCGATCGCTGCGCTGAGGACCTCGAGCGGCTCGAGCGCGACATCTCGAAGCTCGAGCCCGCAACCCTCCGGCCGTACCCGCGGATCGACTACGGCGATGCGGTCGCGCTGCTCAAGAACCTCGGCCAGGAGATCGAGTTCGGCGCAGACTTCGGCGGCGACGACGAGACCGTGCTCGCCGAGCAGTTCGACCGACCGGTGCTGGTGACCCGGTACCCGGCCGCGATCAAGGCGTTCTACATGCAGCCCGACCCGGCGGACCCGACCAGGGCGCTGGCGGTCGACGTGCTCGCCCCTGAGGGCTACGGCGAGATCATTGGCGGCTCCGAGCGCAGCGACTCTCTCGAGCACCTCGAGCGCAAGATCGCCGAGCACGGTCTGCCGCGCGAGGCCTTCGAGTGGTACCTCGACGTGCGGCGCTTCGGCAGCTTCCCGCACGCCGGCTTCGGGATGGGCATCGAGCGGTGCGTTTCCTGGCTCGCCGGCATCCACCACCTGCGCGAGGCCATTCCATACCCGCGCACGCTCAACCGAATCTATCCCTAGGAAACCGCTCGCCGGCGTCCGACGCCGGCGAGCGGTTTCCTCTTCCGGGCTTCGCCCGGTGGAAGAGGACACCCGCGGAGCCCACGTCCTGAGCCATCGCCGGACGAGCCACGACAGCGGGGTCGGCCGTCACTGGTCGGTTCGCCTCAGCTCTGCGCTCAGCAGCCCGTAGATCAGACCGCCGAGCCGATCCGCGTCACGAGTGACTGCGCCGGGGATCTCGACACTGCGAGCCTGCATCAGCGTGAGATCGCTCTGCACCTCTTGGTTACTGCGCCGCTCCGCGGCTTGTGACTCTCCCCGATCAACCTGCTCCGGCCGTCGCCCTCGCTTCGCGACGACGACACGATCGCCAGGCTGCTCGCGGCGAGCTCTACGGCGACTGAGAGCGCGAGCAGCTTGGCCCGGCCGCCTGCTGTCTGCCGCCCGACCCCCGGATTCGGTCGGCCCATGCCTATGGCTCACAGCCGGCAGCACGCATTCGCAGGCCCGCCCCTGGAGCGCTCCTGGGTTGCGGGCAAAGCCAGGGCTGCAGGGCATCAGTCGAGACGTCGCGCCGTCAACGCAGGCGGACCACGGTCGCGCCCCAGCCTCCCCGAGTCGGGGGGGCGTCGTGGTACTCGACCACCGACGGGTGTTTCGCGAGCACCGACCGGACCCGCTCGCGCTGGACGCCGATCCCGCGCCCGTGGATCAGACGCACCTCCTCGAAGGCGCGCGTGACTGCTTCGTCGAGGTAGGCGCGGACCACGTCGGGGATTTCCCCGGGGGCGAACGGGTGGAGGTCGAGGCTGTCCTCGATCGGGAGAACGACCGGTTGTCCGGGGGGAGGTTCTTCCGCGGAGTCGCCGTCGTCGTCCGCTCTGTCCGGGGTGGCATCTGACGAGCTCCGCCCGGAGGCCAGCAAACCGGCCGTCGTCACTACGACGAAGAGCACGAAGACGCCGTAGCCGAGCCAGGCCTTGGGTCCGATGACCCGGGACAGGGGCCAGGTCGCGAGCCCGGCGGCGGCGATCACACCGAGCTTGGTCAACACCCAGGCCCGGCGCAGGCGATGGTCGGCAAGGAGCTCGCGCAGCACGCCCGAATTGTAGCTCGTCAGCCGGCCGTTGACGCCTCGACGGGCTCCGAGGTCGCAGCGGTCACGGTGTAGCCGAGCTCCTCGATCGCACGCTTCATGGCCTCGACCGTGGTCCGGGTCGGCGCATAGACGGCCCACGCCGTGCCCGCCTCGTGGTCCGCCCCGGCGTCGCTGACCCCCTTGATCCGTTTCAGGGTCGCGGTGATCGTCGCCGAGCACCCGTCGCAGTGCATCCCCTCGACGGTGAAGTTGGCCCGCATGTGCTCGGCAGACGGCGATGCCGGGAGTGCCGATGTAACGGCGATCAGCGTCACGATGACGACCGTAACCAGCGCGCGTCGGGACATATCAGGACCTTCCCGTCGAGCCGCCTCGGCCCAGGCTCGGCAGGCACGATGCCGTGTCGCCGATGTCCTCGGCAAGACGGTAGTAGATCATCATGCCGTCCCGCCGCGAGGCGACCAGGGCACCGCTGCGCAGCCGGCTGAGGTGCTGGGAGACGGCGGCCGGGGTCATGTCGAGCACCGTCGCCAAGTCGCAGACGCACAGCTCACCGGCCGTGCGCAGCAGCGCGAGGATCTTGAGCCGCGACAGCCCGGCGAGCAGAGCGTGGTGATCTGCGAGGCGGCGCAGGGTCGCCTCGGCTCCAGTAAGAGCGCGGCGCAAACCGGCGAGCTCGTCCGGGCTGCGGTCGGGCGCCACGCAGTCGAGCGGGCCAGTGGGCTGGCGGTGGGGTCCGACGGCGTCGAGATGTTCTCGAGAGCGCACTACCATATCTGTATTTTAGAGAGTTCTAAAACAATTGTCAAGCCTGGAACGCCCTAGTCCACCACGAGGTTGTTCAGGGCGGATGAGCGCACCTCCCGAGGCCAACGCGACCTTTGAGGTCTTCACCGACGGCGCCTGCGAGCTGTGCCGCCGCTCACGCATCTGGGCCGAGCGCCGCGATCGGCACCACCGGATTCGCTGGGTCGATTTTCGGAGGACGGCCGACGACGAGCTTCCCGTCCCGCCCGACGCCCTCGCTCTCGAGATGTGGACCCGCGAGCCGGACGGCACGCTGCTGTCCGGCTACGCCGCCTGGCGCCGGGTGCTGGCGGCGCTGCCCGGGTGGAGAGCGCTCGCCGCGATCGGCGCGCTGCCGCCTCTGTCCTGGCTGGGCCCTCCGGCGTACCGTTTCATCGCGCGGCACCGCGAACGTCTGCCGCTCCCCCGCCACTGTGACCACGACACCTGTGGGTCTGGGCCGTCACGCTGACCCGCGCGAGCCTGCACCTCTCATCACGTGTCGTCGCGAGGGCGTCGAGGTGCCGGTCAGCGCCGAGTCATCGAGCGGCGAGGCGCTGAGTCCTATGAGGTGGTGAGAAATGCAGGCTATTCCCGCCAATCGTCGACCGGCACCGGCTCGCCCACACTCCCGTCGGCTGCGATCGGGGCGACCACGATGTCGAGATCGACCTCCACCGGGGTGTAGCGCGGCACGACCAGAAACAGCCAGCCGCCGTCACCGGTCGGCGCCGCCTGGTTCGCCTCGCGGCGGAACGGACCGGGCAGACGCACCGGGCGCACGCTCCCGCCGGAAAGGACCAGCTGGCGGTCTCCCCGGCAGAAGAAGAGCGCGTTTTGGGGGCCGACTCGGGGGCGCCACTCCTCGCCCGGGGTGTTGATGCGGGGATCGAGCGGCTGCGGCACGTCCCCCTGCTTGGGGTCCCAGAGATAGAGATCCGAGCCCGTCGCTCCGCCTCTGGTGGAGGCGAAGGCGATCTTGGTCTTCGAACCGGCCAGATAGACGCCGTCCGCGGAGTCGCCGCCGCCGAGAGCGGCAACGGCCTCGACCGCGCCCCACGGATGGCGAATGTCAGCACGACTCGCCGTCCCCACCCAGGGCTTCTGGTCCGGGGGTTCGACCGTCACCAGGCACCGGCTCTCGTCGTCTGAGACCCAGGTCACCCGGACCGAAGCGGCGGCATCGACCCCTGGCAGCTCCACCAACTCCGGTGCGGACCAACCGTCGGCTCCGCGCTCGGTGCGATAGCTGCGGCTGAGCGGGCGGCCGCCCTCGGCCGGCTCGCCGAGGCCTGGGCGCCGGGCGCCCAACCAGCGCCCCTTGGGCTCCTCGGGCAGACGCAGACGCGCGCTGAAGTAGAGCACCCGACCGCTACCGACCGGCACCGGCGACTCCTCGATTCCGGCGCTGTTGATTCGCGCCGTGTCCTCATTCGGGGTCGCCGTCGGTTCACCCTTCTCGAGCCCGGGCAGGTTCCACCGTCGGTACGTGGCGAAGTCCGTGAAGTACTCAGCCTGGAGGAAGATCCGCGCCGACCCCGCCATGCGGGTCGTGCCTGGCACCGGCACGGCCACCACCTCGGAGCCCGGGTTGAGGGCCGCCAGGGAGCCAGGGCGCCCGTCGACCAGCACCACCGTGTCGCCGTCGAGGGTGACCTCAGCCACCGTTCCCTTCTCGACCACCGGCGTCGGCCGGCCCTCGGCCTGCTGGGCAGCCGCCAGCGCGCGCGGGACGCCGACCTGGAGGGTGACCGTCCAGGCGCCTCCGACCGCGGTCGGTTCGGTGACCTCGAGCAGGTTGCCGAACAAGGTCACATCGGGCTGGGGCGTTGGCCGCTCGGGGTTGATGAGATCGCAGCCAACCAGCGCGATCGCGAACAGCATGACCGGGGCCAGGGCACGACGCATAGTGTCACCTCCGTCGGCTCGCATTATCCACTACACACACCGTTCGAGCCGCGCACGGGCGTGGCCCGTTGTGCATTCACCCCGTCACCGCGCGGCCGTCACGCGACCCATCACGAAGTGACTCGCAGGCGACAAGGGTCGAAGCTCAGAGGAGCATCCCCGCGATGGTGGCGCTGAGACCCGACACGATGGCTCCGCCGAACATCGCGCGCAGTCCGATCCGGGCAAGGTCGCTCTTGCGCAGGGGCGCGACTGCCGAGATGCCGCCGATCTGGATGCCGATCGACGAGAAGTTGGCGAAGCCACACAGGGCGTAGGTCGAGATCACGATCGCCCGCTGGCTCATCGCGCCGTCCTTGACGTAGGTCCCGAGCTGGCCGTAGGCGACAAACTCGTTCAATGACAGCTTGATCCCGAGGAGATTGCCGACTTTGGCGGCGTCCTCCCACGGCACCCCCATGAGCCAGGCCAGAGGTCGCAGCAGGCTGCCGAACAGCGTCTGTAGCGATCCGGGGAAGATCCCCACGTACTCGCCCACCGCCGGCGACATCCCGCCCGAGCCGTACTGGACGTACGCGCCGTGCAGTAGCGAGCCGTCGATGAGGCCATCGACCCAGTTCAGGAGCACGTCGACCACCGCGATCAGGGCGATGAAGCCGATCAGCATCGCGCCGACGTTGAGCGCCAGCTTGAGGCCGTCGGAAATTCCGTTGGAGGCTGCCTCGATGGCGTTGCCGCCGGCGTCAATCTCCGGCATCGAGGCGTCCCCCGCCGTCTGCGAGTGCTCGAGCTCGGGGTACAGGATCTTGCCCAGCGCCAGGCACGCCGGCGCCGCCATCACGCTCGCCGCGATCAGGTGCGTGGCGGGGATGCCCATCGCGATGTAGCCCGCAAGCACGCCGCCGGCGATGGTCCCGAAGCCGCCGACCATGACCGTGAGCAGCTCGGAACGGGTCATCTCGTCGAGGAACGGCTTGATCAGCAGCGGCGCCTCGGTTTGGCCGACGAAGATGTTGGCGCTGCACGACAGGGTCTCGGCGCCGCTGGTGCCGATTGTCCAGCGCATGAAGCGCGAGATCGCCTCGATCACCTTCTGCATCAGGCCGAGGTAGTAGAGCACGCCCATGAAGCCGCCGAAGAAGATGATCGTTGGCAGCACCTTGAAGGCGAAGAGGAAGCCGAAGCCAGGCCACATCGAGCCCGGCCCGGGGAAGAAGTACTGAGGATCGGCGAGGTTGCCGAACAGGAAGCGGGACCCGTAGTCGGACAGGTTGAGGAAGGCGGCGACCTTGGCGCTGAAGGACGAGAACACCACCTGCCCGGTGAGCCCCCGCGTGGTCAGGTACGCGACCCCCAGAGCGAGCAGCATCACGGTTGTGATCGATCCCAGCCCCGGGGCCAGACGGAAGCGAGAGTTGAGCGCGAGGACGAGGACGCCGACCCCGAGCACCGCGGGCAGCGCACCCGGCGCGAGGCGCCCCACCGCAGCGGCGACAACGGCCGCCGCGAGCACCACTCCGGCCGCGCTCGCGACTCCGCCGGCCAGGGGCTGTCGTCCCGCGACCAGGAGGTAGACCGCGACCAACCCGGCGAGCACGGCCATGCCAACGAAGCTCCATAGGTCCTGCTTGAGCACGATGACCGCGAACAGAAACTGGAGGCCGATGCCCCACGCTACCGGCCGCACGCGCACCGCTCGGCGGTGGTAGGACATCGCCCACGCGATCGCGAGCAGGACGAGCAGGCCGAGGACGCTGATCCACCTCATGGCGCCACCCCCGGGAGGCCCGACGAGTCTACTTGTGGCGACGCGTCCGCGCCAGGAGGGTGACGCTCATTGATGGATGGCGGATCCGGATGTACGGTCCGTCGCGCCACGCACGCGCCCGGTATCATGAGCCCATGCAGATGACTCGGGCGGAGTTTGAGGTCGCGGTCTCCGAGGCGCTTGACCGGATGCCGACAGAGCTCGCCGAGCTCATGGACAATCTCGTCGTCCAGGTCCATGAGTCCCCGGTGCGCCAGTCCCTGCTCGACCTCGAGCTCGATCCCCGCCGCCACACGCTGTTCGGACTCTACACCGGCGTCCCGCTCGACGCGCGCGGCGGCGGCTACGGCAATGTGCTGCCCGACGTCGTCGAGCTCTACCGCCGTCCCCTGATGGAGGCCTGCAGCACGCGAACCGAGCTGGTCCGCCAGATCCAGCTCACCCTGCTCCACGAGATCGGCCACCACTTCGGTTTTTCCGATGCCGAGATGGACGACTGGGACGACGAGTTCGCGGGCCTCGACGACGGCGGATGAGCGGGCCCCGAACCTCCCGCCCGGCGATCGGGTTCGGCGTCCTCGCGACGGCGCTCGCCGCTGGCCTGCTCACGCTGTGGCTGTGCTGGCCAACCGCCGACTGGTCCCACGACGCCGTCGCCTACGCCGCCCTCGTCCACCGTGCGCTCTACACCGGAGCGACCCACGTCCTGTGGCACCAGTACCACATGCTCTACATGCCGCTGGGTTGGCTGATCGGACGCGCCCTGCTTGCGGCGGGGATCGTCGTTGACGTACTCGGCCTGCTCCAGGCGCTCAACGCCCTGCTCTCGGCCGCCGCGGTGCTGGTGCTCGCGCATGTCGCACGACGCCTGACCGGCCACACCGGCCTCTCGCTCGCAATTACGGCGGTGCTCGGGCTGTCACACTCCTTCTGGTACTTCGCCACCGACCCGGAGGTCTACCCGGCCTCGGTCCTTTGCCTGCTCGTCACCCTCGCGGCCGCCCTGCGGCTGCTCGAGGACGGCGGCGCACCGACGGCGGTCGTGACCGGCCTCGCCGCAGGGCTCGCTTTCGGCTTCCACGCCGCCGCCGGCCTCGCGCTGCCCGTGGTCCTCGCGATGACCGTGGCTTGTGTCCCGGGCTCCCGTCACCGGCGCCTCGCCCTGGCTGCGATCGTCGTGGCCGGGTTCCTCGTCACCGGCGTGGCGCCATACGCCCTCTACTACCGAGCCGCCGAGGGCGTGTCGACCACCGCCGGATTCGTCGACCTCGCCCACAACGTGGCCGAGACGCGGACCTTCGGCTCCGGCCCATGGCTGCTCGGGCAGGGATTCCGCCCGGACCTCGAGCTCGAGGGCGTGGTGACGGGCGTTGCCGCAGGGGCACGCTTCGGGTCGTCGGCGCTCGCCGCGGCGGTGTGGGCTGCGAGGGCCGGGCTGGTCGCCCTCGCCCTGCTGGGGGCCTGGCGCCTGCCCGCCGTATGGCGCCGGCAGCGCGGCGCGACGCTCCTCCTGGTCGGCTGGATGGCGGGATTTCTGGTGCTGTTCTCGGCCTACAACGTCGGATCACCCAAGTTCGTCGCCTTCCCGCTCGTGCCCGGCCTCCTGCTCGTCGGCGCCGCCGCCACCACCTTGCCTCGGCGAGCGTGCGGCGTCGCCACGGCGGCAATCGTCGGCTTCGCCCTCCTCCTCGGTGCCGTGAACCTTGTCGGCACCGTCATCCCGGCCTCGCACCCCGAGAACAACCCGTTCCTCGCTCGCGCCGAGCTGATCCGCGACTCGACCGAGTCCGGAGACCTGGTGGTGCTGCTCGGGGTCGGACCCGAGTCCATGCTGCGGATCTACGTCCCCTACTTCGCCGAGCGCGAGGCGCTCCTGCTCGACCTGGCGTTCGCACCGGGTCCACGCGAACCGGACGCCGCAGCCGCCCAGGTCTCGGCCGAGATCCGCGCTCGCCTGGCAGCCGGACATCGTGTATTGGCACTCGCCGACCTCTTCGACGACCCGGCGCTGGTCGCCGCCTTCGAGCGCCACGAGGGGCTGGCGCCGGGCACCCTGGACCGCATCCTGGCACCGTTCCGGGCGACACCCGTGGTATGGCACGGACCCAAGGTGGTCCTGTACGAGCTCCACGAACCGCACTGAGCTCTCGATGAGGTTTGTCAGCGGCGCGAGGGATTGCAGGCTTCGGTACTGGTGATTGGGGTGAGTCCGGGTTGAGGGATCCACCGTTCTGTCCGAGAGCTTGGCCAAAAGGACTCGCGCAGCGAGTCCAAAGCAGCGCGTACCGCAGAGCCCCCCGCCCGCTCTCCCGACACGCGCGCCTTCGAAGGGGCTCTGCGCTACGCGGTGCTAGCGCTGGCCGCGGTACGGTCGGCCGAGCGCGGCGGGCCCGCCGAGGCGGTCGCGCGGCATCAGCGCGAGCACGGCAAGGGTGAGCAGGTACGGGAGCGCCAGCAGCAGGTGGTACGGCACCCGCTCGAGGCCGAGCGCTTGGAGGTGGAACTGGAGCCCAGTCGCGGCACCGAGCAGCACCGTGCCGAGGGCGACAGCCCACGGACGCCAGCGGCCGAGCAGGACCAGGGCGAGGGCGAGAAAGCCGCGGCCTGCGGTCATCCCCTCGACGAACGCCCCGGCGCCGCGGAGCACGAGCGCGGCCCCGGCCACCCCGATCAGGGCCCCCGCGCCGAGCAGCACCGCGAAGCGCACCGCCGGAGGGTTGCCGCCGGCGGCCGCCACCGCCTCGGGGTTCTCGCCGCAGGCCCGCACCACGAGCCCGATGCGGGTGCGGGCGAGCACCACGCCGACCGCCGCCACCGCGGCGAGAGCTCCAAGCTCGAGAGGGCCCCAGGGCAGGGTCGGGACGAGCGTCGACGACAGACCGCGGACCTGCAGGGTGCGGAACACGACCCCGGTCAGGCCGAGGCCGGCGAGCACCATGCCGGTTCCCGCGACCACCTGATCCGCACCGAGTGCGACCGCCGCGGCGAACGCGGAGTTGGACGCGACGCCGGCCGCAGCGGCGGCGGCGATCGCCCACCACGGGCCGAGCGCGGGCGACGCGACCGCCGCCGCCAGACAGGCGATGAGCATCACCCCCTCAATACCGATGTTGAGCACCCCGGCGCGCTCCCCGACCAGCTCCGCCGCCGCCGCCCACAGCAGCGGCGCGGCCAGGGTCAGCACTTCAGCGACGCTCACGACCGATCCTCACCGCAAGCACGCCGACCACCAGGCCCTGGACCAGGAGGACCGCGACCGCGGGGACCCCGGCCACCCGCTGCATGCCACCGGATCCCGCCGCCATCGCTCCGAACAGGGTCGCTGCCGCGGCGGTGCCGCCGGGTGCGAGGCCGCCGAGCAGCGCCACCGCGATGCCGGAGTAGCCGTAGCCGGGGCTGAACCGTTCGAACAGCCGATGGGTGATGCCGAGCAGCTCGACCGCACCGCCGAGACCGGCGAGCGCTCCCGACAGCAGCAACACCCCGGTCTGGAGGCGTCCAACGCGGACGCCGGCGGCACGGGCCGCCGCGGGCGCATCGCCGACCGCGCGCAGCTCCAGGCCCCAAGGCGTGCGATGCAGCGCCAGGGCGAGCGCCGCCGCTGCCGCGAGCGCGAGGGCGAGGCCGAGGTGGAGCCGGCCGGGCGGAAGGGGGCGAGGAAGCCAGGCCGCCGACGGCACGGGATCGCTCTGCGGATAGCTGCCGGCCGCCTCCTGGAGCGGTCCGTGGACCGCCCATCCGAGCCCAGCCTGGGCGACGAGGTTGAGCAGGATCGTCGACAGCACCTCGTTGACCCCGGAGACCGCGCGCAGGGCCCCGGCGACGCCCGCCCACGCGGCGCCGGCGAGGCCGCCCGCGAGCAGCGCGGCGGGCGCGCTCCACACGCCGGGCGGCAGAGCGAGAGCGGTCCAGGTCGCGGCCATCGCGCCGACCACGAGCTGGCCCTCGGCGCCGATGTTCCACACCCCGGCCCGGAACGCCACCGCGACCGCCAGCCCGCACCACAGCAGCGGAACGATCCGCGCCGCCGTCTCCTGCAGCGCGAACGCGGAGCCGAACGCACCGTCCCACGCCGCGGCCATGGCCGCGACCGGGCTTCCGCCGACCGCCAGGACAACCACCATCGTGGCGCCGAGGACCACCGCCACGGCGACCAGCCAGCGCCTCACGCGGCCTCCCCGCCGAGCCACCGCGCAAGGATCTCGGTCGGCGTCGCACGGCCGCCCTCGCCGACAACGCGCCCTCGCGACATGACCAGCACGCGGTCGCCGAGCGCGGTCGCCTCGCCGAGGTCTGAGGTCACGACCAGCACCGCCGCGCCGCCCGCGGCGGCCTCGAGAAGGTGATGGCGGACCTGGAGTTGGGCGGCAACGTCGAGACCGCGGGTCGGATGGATCGCCACCACGACCCGGGGGCGGCCGGCGAGGGCCCGGGCGACCGCCACCTTCTGCTGGTTCCCGCCCGAGAGTTCGCCCAACCTCTGGCCCGGACGGCCGACTATCGCGAAACGCTCGATGAGCTCCGCCGCCGCCGCCGTGACCCTTTCGGGATCGAGCCAACGACCGCCGACCGGAGGGTACCGGTGCCGGCCGAGCACCAGGTTCTCCGCCACCGACAGCGAGGGGACCACCCCTTCGCGGGTGCGGTCGCCGGGGATGACGGCCACTCCGAGCGCGCGCATCGCCCAGGGGTCGGGACGGGCGACGGTACGGCCGCCGACCTCGACCCTGCCCGGTCCCCGGCGCAGGCCGGCGAGGCGCTCGGCGGCGGCGACCTGACCGTTGCCGTCGACACCGGCGAGCACCGCGACCTCGCCCGCGTACAGCTCGAGGCCGAGCGGCGCGAGCCGCGGCGGCACCGACACCCCGACCAGGCGCGCCGCCAGCGCACCGCGCTTCGTGACCGGTCGCGGCGGCGGCTCCGGTAGATGTCCGGTCATCGCCTCGGCCATGGTTGAGGTGGGAGCGTCACCCGCGACCCGCGCCACCACTCGTCCGCGGCGCAGCACGACCACCCGGTCGGCGAGACGGCGGACCTCGTCCAGGCGATGGGTGATGAAGACCACGCCTGTGCCGCGGGCCGCGAGCCGCCGCACCACGGCGAACAGGCTGTCGGCCTCGCGCGGCGTGAGCACGGCGGTCGGCTCGTCGAGCAGCAGCACGCGCGGCCGACCGAGCACCGCCTTGCCGATCTCGAGCCACTGCCGCTCGCCGACGCCGAGCCCACCCACCGTCGCGGTGATGGTGGGCAGCGCCATCTCGAGGTCTCGCTCCAGCTCCGCCCAGCGGGGCACGACGTCGCGTCGACCTGTCGCCAGCTCGAGGTTCTCGGAGACGGTGAACGCCTCGACCAGTTGGAAGTGCTGGTGCACCACCGCGAGGCCCGCCCGCCAGGCGTCGCGCGGCGTCGCCGGCGCCCAGACGGCCCCCGCGAGCCGCAGCTCTCCTTCGTCCGCCCGGAGCCGGCCGGCGAGGATCTCGACCAGGGTGCTCTTGCCCGCACCGTTCTCGCCGAGCAGGGCGACGACCTCACCCGACGCAACGTCGATGTCGACACGGTCGAGCGCGACCAGGTCGGCGAAGCGCCGGGTCAGGCCGCGCACCCAGAGCATCGGTGATGCGGGGTCAGCCACAGGCCTCCCGGGGTGAGCGAAAGCTCACCCGCCGAAATGCTCCAGCCCGACCTCGCCGGCGACGATCCGACGCCGGGCGTCGTCGAGGGCGGAGCGGGCCTCCGGGGTGACGCGCTCGGCGAGCGCGGGGTTGAGGGTCAGGTCGACGACGCCCGACGCCAGGTCGAAGGTGTAGACCCGGCCGACGAAGCGTCCCGAGCGAACGTCCTCTGCGACGCGGAGCATCGCCGCCGGGATGTCCATCACCGCCGAGGCGAGGACCACGTCCGGCGCCACGCCCGCCTGGTTTGTGTTGGTCCCGAGCGCGAGCACGCCGCGCTCGCGACAGGCCTGGAAGACCCCGAGCCCGGCGGCGTCGGCGTTGTGGATGACCACGTCCGCGCCGGCGTCGACCAGGGCCAGGGTCGCCTGGCGGGCGCCGGCCACGTCCTCCCAGTTGCCCAGGAAGACCGTTCGCACGCTTGCGTCCGGGCGGGTGTCGAGGACACCGCGCCGGAAGCCGTCAAAGACCAGCCGCACCGGCGGGATCTCCATACCGCCCACGGCGCCGACGACTCCGCTCGAGGAGACCTTCGCGGCGAGGACCCCGGCGAGGTAGGCGGACTCCTCGAGCCGGAAGACCAGTCCGGCCACGTTCGGCGCCACGGTCCGGCTGGAGGTCACGGCGAACGCAGTGCGAGGAAAACCGGCCCCAACGGTGACCGCAGCGTCGGAGAACTCGAAGCCGTGGCCGAAGACGAGGTCGAAACCGCGCTGCGCGTAGTCGCGGAAGGCCTCCTCGAACTGCGCCGGGCTCGAGGCCTCGAGGTGAGAGGTTGAGGCTCCCATCTCGGACCCGATGCGCGCGAGCCCGGCGTACGCGGCCGCGTTCCAGCCGCCGTCCGAGACCGGGCCCGGCGTGACCAGCGCGACCTCAAAGCGGTCGCTGCGCGCGCCGCCTCCGCAGCCCACGGACAGGGCGAGCGCGAGAACCACCGCGAGCGTCACGCGAACCTGCATGCGTCCTCCCTGCGAGTCTGCGCCCGCATGTGACCACAACGACTGCAACCGTTCAACTCTTTCCGGCGAGCGCGACGCCGACACGTGCTCCGATGCGCGCAGGCTAGAGGCCCGGCCGGGACCCCCCCTGCGAAGCGAGAATCGGGAGGAGGCGTGAGATGCGGCGCCAGAGGGCCGCAGATGGAGTCCTTCTACTTCAAGGACTTCCGGCGCCGAAGATTGCACCTCGATCGCGATTCGCAGCCGCGAGGAGGTTTCCGGCCGGGCCTCTCGGGTTGCCTACGGCCTGATCGCCGCCTTGAGGATCTCGCGCGCCGCCATCCCTCGCAGGGCGACCTCGACCTGCTCGAGCGGTAGCTCCTGCTCGATGAGCAGCCCATACTGCGGCCGGCCGTCGGCGAGCCGCTCCAGGGCCTCGACGAACGTCGCGGGACGATGGTGGTAGACGCCCTTGACCGTGAGCTCCCCGTAGTGCATGTGCGCCGCGTCGCAGCGCACCTTGGCGCCGGGCGGACAGCCCCCAAACAGGACGACGGTCCCGCCGGTGGCAACCACCGCCATCGCGGTCTCCCACACGGCGGGAACACCGGTTGCCTCGACCACGAGATCCGCGCCCTCCCGACCGATCGCGTCGGTCAGGCGGAGCGCGTCCTCCCCGCACCCGGTGACCTCGACCGCGTCCGCGGCCCCGAGCGCAAGCGCCATCGCGCGCCGGCGTTCGACGGGGTCCGCCACCACCACCCGGCGGCCGCTCCGGGCGAGCTCGCCGACGAACATCTGGCCGATCGGGCCGCCGCCGAGCACGAGCGCGGTCCCGGCCCCGGCCGGGCACGCCGACACCCCATGGAGCACGCACGCGAGGGGCTCGGCGAGCGCGGCCACCGCCGGTGACAGCCCGGCGGGCCGCAACCGGGCGCTGCGCGCGACGAAGATTGCCGGCAGCAGCAGGTACTCGCCGTAGGCGCCGTTCACGTACTCGAGGTTGCGGCACAGGTTCTCGCGACCGGAACGGCACTGCGCGCAGTCGCCGCACGACGCGGAGTTCGCCACCGCCACCGGGTCGCCCTCGGTAAAGGCCCGGACTCCGGCGCCGACCGCCGCGACCACCCCGGCGACCTCGTGGCCGAAGGGGCACGGCGGGATGAGCATGCGCGGATGCCCGCCGCGTCGCCACACCTTGAGGTCGGTGCCGCAGGTGGTAGCGGCCTCGACCCGCAGCACCACCTCGCCCGGGCCGGGCCGTGGGACCGGAACCCGACGCAGCTCGACGCGCTCCGGCCCGAGCAGGTAGAGCACACGCTGGCTCGCCGGCAGAGCACTCATGGATCGGGCTCCAGCAGCACCTTGAGCGCGCGCCTCGCCCGCACCAGGGCGACCGCGTCGGCAAAGCGGGCGAGCGGCAGGCGGTGGCTGATCAGCGGCGCCGGGTCGAGCGAGCCATCGGCGAGGAGGCGGGCGATCCGGAGCTGCTCGCTGCGGCCGCCGGAGTAGGTCGCGACCAGCCGCCGCTCGCCCTTGAAGAATGGGTTGAGTGCGAAACCCGCCGGCTCGCCCTCGGCGGCATGGGCGAAGAGCACGGAGGTACCGCCCGGACGCAGCGCGCCGAGGGCATCAGCGAGCGGCCCCGACCCGCCCACGGTGTCGAAGGCGGCATCCGCACCGAGCCCATCGGAGGTTTCTCGTGCGGCCTCTTCGACCCGCTCGGGCGGAACCGCGAGGACCGCTCCGAGCGCCCGCGCCAGTCGTCGCCGCTCGGGCTCGGGCTCGCTCACAACGACCCTGAGGTCGGGGTGCGCAGCGCGCAGCACCAGAAGGTGGAGCAGGCCCATGGCTCCACCGCCAATCACCAGCGCCACCCCCTCATGTGGCGGCAGCGCCGCCTTGTCGACGCCGCGCAAGACGCACGCGGCGGGCTCGAGGAAAGACGCCGCGGCGTCAGAGAGGTGGCCGGGCACCCGCCAGGCGTTGCGGACCGCCCGCGGACGGACCAGGAGGCGCTCGCTGAAGCCGCCGGGCCAGAGCAGGTTCTCCTTGAACGTGGCGCACTGGGTGTCGGCGCCACGGCGGCACAGCGGACACCCTCCGCAGGCGGCATGGTGGGTGACCACCACACGGTCTCCGCACGCGACCTCGGCAACTCCCTCACCGACCGCCTCGACCACGCCGACCAGCTCGTGCCCGAGGACCGAGCCCTCGGGCGCGCTGGCGTGAGCGAGCTTGAACAGGTCGGTGCCGCACAGTCCGCAGCAGACCAGGCGGAGCAGCGCCTCACCCGGTCCGGGCGGGTCGAGGGCGAGCTCGACGTTCCGAGTGCCGCCGGGGGCGCAGGCGACCGCGCGTGTGGTCAGCACGGCGGGGCGGATGGTCATCGGTGGCTCGACACCAGCCGATCGTACACCGCGAGCGCGACGATGGTCGCGACGCCGATGAGGGAGAAGATCAGCCACAGGGTGCGCGGCTGGTTGAGCTGGTCGACGAAGCGGACGTAGAGGTTGGCGCCGAGCACGGCGCCGATCGAGGAGCCGATAACCCCGTAGAGGAAAATGTAGCCCATGTAGGTTCCGACCCGGTCGCGGGGTGCGATCTGGCCGATGTAGGAGATCAGCTTCGGGTGCGCCGTCATTTCGCCGATCGAGAAGATGACGATACCGGCCATGAAGACCCAAATCTGGGTCGAGAGCGCGAGGATCGCCATCCCCATCGTGCCGAGGCCGATGCCGATGATCATGGTCGGCAGCGCCCGGGTCGAGCGCACGATCGAGGACACCACCAGCTGGAGCAGGATGATCGTGCCGGCGTTGATCACGGTCACGTGCTCGATGTCGAAGTGCCAGGCGGCCGTGATGCCCAGCCACCCCAGCGCACCGTTGACCACCCGATCCAGGGACGACGCGTCGACGTACGCCTGCACGTACCACAGCACCGAGTCGAACATCTGGAAGTAAAGCACCCAAAAGCCGGAGTAGAGGAAGATCAGGAGCAGGAAGCGCCAGTTCGCGCGCATGCGGTCACGGTCGCCGACGTCGATCAGGTACAACGAAAGCACCGTCATCGCGATCACCGTACTGACGATGCGCGCGAACACCGAGAGGTCCGGCAGCAGCCACAGCGCCCCTGCCAGGACAGCGGCCGTGGACACCGCCATTGCGGTCCGCGCGCCGGTCTCGGCCCTCGTCCAGCGTGGCTTGAGGCTCAGCACGACCGCGGCCGTCACCAGCAGCAGGGCCACGAAGGCGAGCAGGAAGGGACGCTTGGCGCCGCGCTCGAAGAGCTCGTCGAGGGTTCCTCCGGGCATGGCGGCGAGGCTCGGGACAGCGCGCAGCTCGGCGAGCAGGCTCGCCCGGTAGGAAGGGTAGGCGGAGGGGTCGGGCGCACGGATCGTGATCTTGCCGGGCGTGCTCTGCTCGACGGCGTACGGCGGCTCGCCGGCGCCCGCCAGCAGCACGAGCCGCGGCGGCTGCACCGCGCCCGCGACCATCTCGACCAATTGGCCCGGCGCAACCGTGGCCTGGAGACCGGCGGTGGCGAGCGCCTCGAGCATCTCCGTTGCCAAGTGTTCGGCGTCGTCGGGCCGGTAGACCACGAGCGTCAATCCCGCGGGCGGCTCGTCGCGCGAGGAGACCGCGAACGGCGGCTCGCGGGTCATGTTGCGCTCGACCCGGATGACGAGGGTCCCCTCGCCGGCCGGGTACGCGACTCCCGGGGCGGCCACCACCTCCCGGTGCGGTGCCACGTAGCGCCAGCCCGCGAGCACCACGAACGCCGCCGCGAGCACGCCGACCACCACCGCCAAACCGCGCCGCCGCCGGCACGCCGCCAACACCAGCACCACCGGCGAGTACACGATCTCGAAGGCGTTGGCGAGGCTCTGGACCAGGTTCGCCTTGGGTGCCCCCTCGGCCGCGGCCGGCCGCTCCGGCTCGCGGAACAGAATCAGGGTCGGCAGGATCATGATCCCGGTCCCGACCGCGGCGGCGACCAGCACCCAGCTCCAGCCGACCGAGTTCTTCAGCAGCGGGACCAGGATCAGCGGGAACAGGAAGGCGCCGAGGTTGATCGACCAGTAGTACACGCCGAAGCCGAGGGTCGAGTTCGACTCGTCGGTAACGCGGGCGATGGTGCCGGAGATGATCGGCTTGAACGCCCCCGCGCCGAGTCCCATGACGCACAGGGCGAGGAAGACCGCGGTGTAGGTCGTGACCTGGGACGTGAGCAGGTAGCCGCCGCCGAGCAGGGTGAAGGCGACGAGCAGGGTCCTGCGGTAACCGAAACGGTCGGCGAGAGCGCCCGAAATGATGGGCAGGAAGTAGAGCAGCGGCTGGATCGTGCCCTTGATCAGCCCGACGCTCTCCTTGGGAAAGTGGAGAATGTCGGTGAGGTACACCGACAGGATGCTCATGACGCCGTAGTACGACCCGCGCTCGAAGAACTCGAACATGATCACGAGCCAGAACTGCGGGGGGAACGACCTCAGGACGCCGGACTTCTCTGTCATCCTCACCTCGGCGGAGCGAGCGGTCGCCAGAGGATAGCAGGTTGAGTCAGGCCGGCCGAAGGCCTCGGCCAGAGCTCTCTCTGCCCGGCGTCCGCTTCGACCCGCACTGCGATCGATCAGCTTGAATTCAGGATGCGCGCAGCGCGTCCGAAGCAGCGCGCGCTGCACAGCCCCTGCGCCAGCGTGGCCGCCAGATCGCCTTGATGTGGCTGTGCGGCGCGCGGTGCGAGCCTGCAGTCCTCACCAGCCGGCGAAGCGAAGACCGTCAGATCGGCGGGCAGGGCCGGGGGGTGTTTGGAGGTGCGGGCTAGTGTTGCTCGAGCCCGAGGATCGACAGCCCGCGCTCCTCGAACCGCGCGACCAGGGCGGGGTTGACGGCGCGCACCTGCGCGAGCACTCGGTGCGCCTCGGCGTCGTCGCCCTCGGCGCGGAGGATCTCGACCAGCAGGAGCCGGTTGACGAGCTTGAACGTGCCGAGAGCGGCGTTCGTGTAGCTGAGCCCCTCGTCGGCCTCGCGGCAGCTCTTCACGGCCTCGGCGAGGTGACCCTCGACCGCCGCACGGACCGCCGCCATGTGCGCCACGGATGCGGTCATGACGTCCCGGTCGAGTCCCCCGCTCTTCTCGCTCTTCTCGCTCCCGGCCTTCGGGTCGAGCGCCTCGTGCGCGCGGGCCTCAATCCGGTCCGCCAGCGGCCAGTCGTGGAGCACGCACGCGGCTCGGTGGACGATCTGCGCAGCGCCGACGAACGGGGAGCCCTCGGTGACGCACGGCGTGTCGCCCTCAGCGACCAGGCCCTGCCAGTCCCGGGCCTCGCCGAGCTCGGCGAGGTGGGCACCACAGCGGAACATGGCGAGCATCTCCGGCGACCAGACCTTCGCCTGCTCGGCGCGGCGGATGACCTCTGCCATGCCGGCCTTGTCGTCGCGCAGGTTGGCGATCAGGAAAAGGGTGTCGTAGGAGTTGAAGAAGTCGGGCTTGATCTCGAGCGCCCGGTTGATCGAGGCTTCGGCCTCGTCGTAGCGCCCGAGCAAGGTGAAGAGCTCGCCCAACGAGTCGTGGGGGTTGGCCTGGTCCGGCGCGATGAAACGGTAGCTGGTCAGGTACTCCTCGGCCTCGACGAAGCGCCCCTGGCGCATGGTCACGTAGCCGAGCATGTTGTAGGCACCGACCCAGTTCGGGCGGATGTCGAGGATGTGGCGGAAGATCCGCTCGGCGGTGGCAAGGTCACCGTGAACCCACGCCGTTGTCGCCTTGGACTCGAGCGCATAGGGATCGTCCGGGTGGTCCTGGAGGTAACGGTCGAGGACGTCGTCGGCCATCTTGGAATCGCCGTCATGAAGGGCGCGCGCGCGGTCGACGAACATCCGTTCCCGCGCCGTCAGCCCGCTCGTGTCGGCGGCGAAGACCTCGGTGAAGAGCTCGTCTGCGGCCTTGACATCTTCCATCCGCAGCGTGTTGGCGAGGACCAGCTTGGCGAACACGAAGTTGGGGTCGAGCGCGACCGCCTTCCTGAGGTGGACGATGGCGTCGCCCCAGTAGTACTTCATGCGCGCATCGTTGCCCGCTTGGAACTCGACCAGAGCCTCCGGAGAGGACGTGGTCCACTGCGGCGAGCGTGCCAGCACCGTGTAACCCACGCCGGCCGCGGCAAGCCCGGCAAGTACCAGCGGAATCCAGAGCTTGGCCTTCATCCTTACACCCTCTCCCAACGACCGCCAACGGCGGCCGAAAGGGGCTGCGGACCGCGTGCTCCAAGCACACGGGTCCCACCCCCGTGACAAGATACGTGCAGCGCAGCGGGAAGGTTGCGGCCCTTCACGAGGCTTCACCGGACCAACGCAGCGCGAGTACGGTGAGGTCGTCGTAGGCTGAGCGCCCGTTGCAGAACCGGCCCAGCGCCGCGAGTACCTCCTCGACCACGGTCTCCGGATCGGGCCCTGCATGGGCCAAGAGCACTCGCAGACGCTCTTCGCCGAAGAACTCGCCGTCGGGCGACATCGCCTCGACGACGCCGTCGGAGTACGCGAACAGCAGCTCGGAGGGGTCCAGCACCGTCTCCAACATCTCGTACCCGCCGCGCCGCATCGCCCCGAGCGGCACCCGGTGGGTCGGCATGACCAGGGCCTCGACCTCGCCGTTGGCGCGTCGCAGCAGAGGCGGCGGCTGCCCGGCGAGGGAGTACATGAGGCGGCCGCTCCCGGGCGCCATCGCCAGATAGCCGAGCGCGACGAAGCTCGCGCCCCGCAGCGACGTCGCCGATCCGCGCAGAGCGTAGAGCCGTTCATTGGCAAGCTCGAGCAGCTCCTCCGGCCGTCGGCTCGCGAGCGAGATCGAGTGCAGCACCTCGTGCGCCGCCATCATCATGAGCGCGCCAGGGATCGACTTGCCCGAGACGTCGCCGTAGACGATCGCCCGCGCCCCCGGCTCCGGCCCGGCGAGCTCGGTGTAGAAGTCACCCCCGACCTCGCGCGCCGGCCGGCAGGTCGCCGCCACCTGCCACCCGTCGGCAAGCTCCAGGCGCTGCGGCAGCAACGAGGTCTGGATCGCCGAAGCGATCTCGAGCTCACGCTCGAGCTCGGCGCGACGGGCGCGCTCATCGAGCATGATCGAGGTCTCGAGGGCGATCGCTGCCTGGTGGAGCAGCCCGCGCAGGAGATCGAGCTCCTCCTGCTCCCAGGTCATCTGGCCGCTCTTGCCCGACAGCATGACAAGCCCGACGAAGCGCCGCGGCGAGGCGAGCTGTCCGATCACCTCGACGCCCCGCTCACCGAGGTCCGAGGCGAGCCGGTGCACCGCCGGAGAGATCAGTCGCAGGGGGGCGAGCTGGTCCAGACGCACCAGCGACCCCTGGCGGTGGAGCTGGTCGGTCAGCAGGGAGAGGTCGGAGAGCTCTTCGGGCAGCTCGTTCGGTCCGGCCACCCGGCGGACGACGCCGCCCTCGGACAGGTAAAGCGCGGCGAAGTGGACGCCGAGCAGTCCGGGCAGGCGCTCGACCAGCTCGCGCACCACGGGACCGAGGTCCATATGCTCGCCGAACGCCTCGCCCATCTCGACCATCGCCCGCTGGAGTCGCACCCGCTCGGCGAAGAAGAAGCGGTCCACCGGACCCTGGAGCCGCTGCCGCAAGGGCTCGAACAGGAGCACGATGGCGAGCGCGAACACGACCGGGAAGTACGGCGAAGCGGCCAGCTCCGTACCCCGGAAGAGCCACGTGAACGACGCGATCCCGAGTGCGTAAAGGGCCGTCACGAGGGCCGTCGTGACGGTGTAGAGCAGGCTCTTGCGCAGGATCACCCTGATGTCGAGGAGCCCGAAGCGCACGATGGCGTAGGCGAAGGTGACCGGAACCAGGATGAGCGGCGCGACTCCGGTGAACAGGAAGCGCTCGGTGTGCAGGAACGAGGGGAAGGCAACCGCGAGCACGATGAACGGCACGACGCCGAACACGGAGCCGACGAAGACCAGCCCCGCGCCGCGCCGCAGCCGAGTCTCGGGCAGGTAGGCCGCGCTGAGACCGAGCGCCCCGAGCCCGAGCACCATGTAGGCGACCATGACCCACCAGTTGGCGGCGGGCGCACCGCTGATCAGGGCGACCGGGCTGTTCCGGTGGCGTGCCCAGGCGACCACCGCCACGTAGACCGCGGGCGGGAGCAGGTAGATCGGCACCATGTCGCGGCTGAAACGGGAGATGACGCCGAGCACGTTGGCGATCGGGTCGCGCCGCCAGCCCCAGATCGGGCGCGGGAAGATCAGGAAGAAGTGGAGGAAGGTCGCGGGTAGGAAGAGCAGCGCCACCGTCCCCGTGGTGAGAACGAAGGAGTCGACCCACGAGTACGAGGCGGGGCGGAGCCGGCACACCAGGAAGAGCATGAAGAGGCAGCACATGGTGTAGAACACCCTCGCCGCGGGCTGGCGCGGCTGGCGGATGACCACAAACGTGCCGACGAAGAAGAACACGAAGCCGAGCACGCAGGCCGACAGGTAGGCGAGGTCGCCGAACCGCCTGCGGCCGAGCTGGACCTGGACCTCGACCACGTGCCCGGCGCTCCGGATGAGGTAGGGAACCAGCTCACCGATGCGGTGGCGGTTGAGCAGCTCCTGAGCCCGGGTGCTGGAGTTGAGCACCGCTCGGTCGATGCCGACAATCACGTCGCCCGGGCGGACTCCAGCGCGATCGGCGCCCGAGCCAGGGACGACTTGGCGCACGATGCGCATCCCCGGCACGTCGGCCTCGAGCACGACGCCGTCGTAGGGGCGCGGCACCACCATGTCGACTACCGACAGGGCGGCAATCAAAAAGGCGATCGCCCCCGGGACCAGGAGTGTCGCCATGCGACGGCTGGTGAGTCGCATCACCCCCGATGATACGCGCGCCCTGCCGACGAAGTTGCGACTTCCTCGCAGTTGCGGCTCAGGTTCACGACCTTCTTGCGCTGCAGCGCGTGCCGCTAGCGTACCCAGCTGCGGTTGTATTCGCGGTCCTCGACCGCGAGCGCGTGGCGGGTCGGCAGCAGCGGAGCGAACGTGTCGATCATGACCGCGAGCTCGTCGGTGCGATCGGTCCCGATCGAGGCCTCGTAGGAGCCCGGGTGCGGGCCGTGCGCGAGGCCCCGCGGGTGCAGGGTCATGGAGGCGGGACCGACCCCCTTGCGGCTGGTGAAGTTGCCCTCGACGTAGAACAGGATCTCGTCGCAGTCGGGCGACGAATGTGGGTACGGGCACGGGATGGCGCGCTCGTGGAAATCGGTCATCCGCGGCACGAACGAGCACACGACGTAGCCGTTTCCGGCAAACGTGGTGTGGATGGTGGGCGGCAGGTGGACCTGCCCCGTCTTGGGCTGGAAGGCGCGGATCGGGAACACGAACGGCCACACCTGCCCGTCCCAGCCGACGACGTCGAAGGGGTCGTGGGCGAGCTCGAACGCGGTCAGCCGGCCGCCCTTGACCACCACGAGCCGGCGCGGACCACCGTCCGCGGCGCCGCCCTCGCTCCACTCCGGCTCCCGGAAGTCGTGGTGGGTGTACGGCGCGTACATGCTGAGCTGGCCCTCGGGGCAGCGGTACTGCTTGGGCACCCGCAGCGAGCTCGCACACTCCATCACCAGCAGGTGCGCGGGCTCGTCGAGGAGCCAGCGGTGGGGCAGGCCCCGGGGCACGTAGACGTAGTCCTGGGGGGAGAAACGCAGGACCCCGAGCGGGCACTCGACGCGTCCCGAGCCCGCGTGGACGAAGGTCAGCTCGTCGGCGTCCGCGTTCGCGACCAGGGTCGGCTCGCTCTCCTTCGGCCGCGCCAGCCACACCCGCATGTCGCTGTTGGCGAAGAAGAGCCGTCGCGCCGTGAGCGGCTCACCGCCATCGGGAGTGCGCTGGGACAGGTAGTGGCAACGACGCAGCGGCCCTTCCCAGACCGGCTCCGCCCAGCCTGGATGCGGGCCGAGGTCCTCCTCGCGCATCACCCAGTGCGGCTGACGACGATGCCACATGATGGTGTAGGGACCCTCGAAGCCATCGCGCGTGAAACAGTGCTCCCAGGCGAGCGCTCCGTCGACCTCGAACACGGTGTGCGGCTTGGCCGGAATCCGTCCGCGCTGCGTGCGGTGGATCATCTCGTCCTCCTTGTGCGGCTCACGGCCTGCGCTCGCTGCACCTCAAGCGCCACGGGTCGGACGCGATCGACTCGTGAGCCTCTTCGTGGCCGCCTGCCGGCGGTGGAACGCACCCAATCATGGTATCAGAGCGGACTGAGACCCCATCGCGGCGAGGGCTCGCCTGCAACGAGCCGCCGGCGACCCCTCACGAGAGAGCGCCGAGCCGGCGCAACCGCTCGCTCGCCGCCTGACCGGTCTCGCCCTCGGGGTCAAGACGACGGGCCTTCTCATAGGCCTGGACGGCGTTGTCGCGCCGGCCGAGATTCTCGAGTGCGACCCCGAGCGCGAGCTGCGCAGGTGCCGAACCGGGCAGAATCAGCACTGCCGCCTCTGCGTGCGGCAGGGCATCGTTCCAGCGCTTGCCCGCGAGCAGGGCCTGGCCCGCGATCATGCGCGCGAGGAAGACCTCAGGAGCGTCGCGGCCAGCCCGATTGGCGTTCGTCATCGCCGCATCGAGTCGCTTCTGCTTGAGCTCGGAGATTGCCAGGAAGGCACGCAGCACACCGTCAGAGGGCCACTCGTCGGATGACTGCTGGAGCAACCTCTCGGCAGCGCGGAAGTCCTCCTTGACGAGTAGCCGCTGCGCCTCGCCGAGCCGGTCGTAGGCCTCTTGCTGGCTGATGACCCGGGCCATTCGCTGCCGGTACTCACGCTGCCGCAGCGGCCGCTTGAGCACGTCGGGCGGCTGCTGCAGGACTCGCGCCTTGGCGACGTCGTAGCGCTCCGCGGACATCGGGTGGCTGGCGAACATGCGTTCGATGAAGTCTGGGTCGCGTTGCTGCTGCTCGACCAGCACGCCCAGCAGGTCCACCATCCCCTTCGGGTTGTAGCCGGCCGCGATCATGTAGTCCATCCCGAGCTGGTCCGCCTGGCGCTCCTGGTCGCGGGAGTAGTGCGCGAGAAACAGCTGTGCGCCGACCATCCCGCCCAGCGCGTAGAGCTCGGCGTGCTTGACGTCCGACGCCTCGAGCGCGACCGCACCGCCGACCACGAGCAGCTGGGCGAGCATCTGCCGGCTGTACTGCGCGGCGGCGTGGCGTGCGGTGACATGGCCGGTCTCGTGACCGAGCACCGCGGCGAGCTCGTCCTCGCTGTCCATGCGCGCGAGCAGCCCGCGCGCCACCGAGATCTTGCCCCCGGGCAGCGCGTAGGCGTTGACCACCGGGTCGTTGACGCCGTTGTAGCTGTAGTCGAGCTGTGGCCGGTGGCCGACCGCGGCGAGTGACTCCCCGACTCGCTGCACGTAGGCCTCGACCTTGGGGTCGGCGATCGCGCCCAGGGACTCCTGGGTGTAGGCCGGGTACAGCTCCGCCCCGAGCTGGACCTCCTGGGACTCGCCCATGAGGTCGAGCTGGTTCTTGCCGGTGACGGGATTCACCGTGCACGCCGCGGCCAGCAGCGCCATCGGCACCAACAGCATCAGAGTCCCGCGTCGCATATTTCCTCCGATGGGAGAAAGCGTAGCACTCACGGTCACCGTCATCCTCTGAGCTCAGTCCAACCTGAATGCGCGAAGCGCATCAAAGCCATCCGCCCCCACCGCCGGTCGTCGACCGGCGGTGGGGGCGGATGGCTACCGGTGGCGGCGCCAGTCCGCGGTTTCGAGGGCGAGCTCCATCTCACTCCAGAGGTTGGCGAGCGGGCAGCGCATGATGATCAGGTCCTGCCAGGTGCCGTCTTGATCGCGGACCTGCTCGGGAATAAGGAACTCCTCCTTGAAGCCGAGCCGGTTGAGCATCCGCCGCACCCCCACCTGCGGACCCATCATCCGGGCGACGATGCGGTCGACCTTGCGGTCGGCGGCAAGGAAGAAGAGCTCCCGCGCCAGCAGCGTACCCAGGCCGAGGCGCTGGAACGGCTCGGCAACCATGAGCCTGATCTCGGCGACGTTGTCGCCCCACCCGTGCCCCTCGAGCTCCAGCGCTCCGTCGGCGACAATCGCGTCCTCAAGCTCCGCGATCAATCGGATGACGCGCCGGGGGTCGATGCCGGCGGTGCGGCGCTCGACCAGGTCGCGCTGCGTGACGTCGACCCGAAGGTACTTCCGGTCGTCTGCCGGGAGAGAGCAGAAGAAGTCGAACGAGCGTTCGAAGTCGTCTGGTCCCATCGGACGGATGACCACCGCCCTGCCATCCTTGAGAGTCACCTTCGTGTCCACGAGATCCTCCCGTCCGCCGCTCGTTCGGTTGCGTGTTCGACCGGCGCCTCCGCCTCGCGTGCAGCGCATCGGTGCCTCTCGCACGCCCCTGTGGGGGCCGGGTCGACCCGGCACAAGTCCAGACTCGAGAGCAGCTTGTACTACAAGATGGCGCTCGGGTCGGAGATCGGCAAGCGCGGTTGCCGCAGGCCGCCGGATCAGACCCCCTGGTACGTCCGGAGACACTCCGGCTTGAAGCGCTGGCGCTCGAAACCGAGGTCGTCGTATGCGGCGCCCTGGGCAAAGGCGAGGAGCTGGAAGTAGTAGACCGGCGGGGTGTGGAAGTCCTTGCCGAACATCTCTCCGATCCGCTTCTGGCCGTGGTCGAACTGCCCGAAGCAGGTCGGACATATCATCCCCAGGATGTCGGCGTGCTCGTCGTGCACGGTGGTCAGAAGGTCGTTCATCATCGCTGCCGGGATGTCGTCGCCCTGGCACGCCTTGCCGCAGCACAGGAACCAGTTGCGGTGACGGACCGGCTCGGCGCCGAGCGCCGCCACCAGGTTTTCCATCAGGTGAGGGTCGTCGGGATCGTCGACCCGCATCACCCGGCTCGGCTTGAGCAGGTGGCAGCCGTAGTGGACCGCGATCTTGAGCCCCTCGAGAGGTCGAACCACCGACTCGCGGACCGCGTCGGCGCCGACGTCGTCGCGCACCACCGTGGCGATGTGGCGCACGTGGCTGGTGCCGCGGTACTCGCGCCCGATCCTTGCCAGCCTGGAGTTGACCCGCTCGCGCAGCTCGAGATCGCCGAGCAGGTGGACCGCCTCCGACAGGGTCGCAGTGCAGCCGGAGCAGTTGGTGACCACGTCGAGTCCCAGATCCTCGGCCAGGGTGAGGTTCCGCGCCGCCACCGTGAGCCAGTCGAGCTTGTCCCTCGACTTGAAGTAGATCGGGTCGGGACAGCAGGAGGCACCGTCGAGGTCGACCAGCTCGACGCCGAGACGCGGCAAGGTGGCTCGGATCGCGAACTCCATCGCAGGGTGGCGAGCCGGGATCAGGCAACCGGGGAAGAAGGCGACACGTTTCACGGCTTCTCCTCCTCCCGTGCCTCCGCCTCTGATTCGAGCCCGAGAATCGCCCGGATCTCGTCCATCGGAACCGGTATGAGCGGCGCGAGACCGAAGCGCTCGCGCTGGCGGTCGATGGCGGGGCTCGGCGGGACCGTTCTCCCGGTGGTCTGGAAGGTCCGGATGATCTTCGACGCGACTGCCGGCTCCCCGCCGCGGTCGGCGAGCATGTTCTTGAGCGAGATGATCACCTCGACCGGTTTGACCTCCTGGGGACAGCGCTCGTGGCAGCTGTAGCAGTTGGTGCACTCCCACAGCACCGAGCTCTCACCGAGCAGCTCGTCCTCGAGTCCGTACAGCACCTTGAGCATGATCTCGCGCGGGTTGAAGACGTCACTGTAGCGCGCCGCCGGGCAGTCGCCGACACAGGCGCCGCACTGGTAGCAGTAGTTGGCGAGGTTGCCCTCGATCTTCCGCGCCAGCTCGCGCTTGAATGCGAAGTCGATGCGGACGACGTCATCCGGAGCCGGCATGGCCCCCTCCTCTCGCCACAGAACCACAGAGGACCACGTTCAACCCGCCTTTGCCGCCGTCTTCTTCTTGAGGTGACGGATCGAGTTGGAGCGGCACTTGGGGCACGAGCGCTCGACGTCCTCGTCCTTGACCACCTTCTCCTGGTACTCGTGGCCGCACATCATGCAGCGAAACGACGCAATCTCCGTGGTCGCCATGTGCGTCCCCCCCGCCCCCTTTCACCACAGAGACACAGAGGCACAGAGACTGATCACGGCTGCGCCCACCAATCAGCCCACGGATCTTCCACTGCCCTCATCCCCTCTGTGCTCCCCTCTGTGTCTCTGTGCCTCTGTGGTTTGTCCTTTCCTCACGCCGGGGCCGCGGCTTCGGCGGCGCCGGCCTCCTTCGCCGCGCGGGCCTTTTTCGGCTTCGGCTTGAGCGCCTCGCGGGCGAGGGCGATCTCCTCTGCGGTGACGGTGGCGCGCAGCTCCTCCATCTGCCGCATCACCTTGGCGAACTTCTGGCCCTCCGCGGCCGAGATCCACTCGAGCTGCAGCCGCTCCGGCCTCACCCCCGCCTTTTCGAGCTTGTCCCAGAGCTTGTTGACCCGCTTGACGGTCTGCCGGTTGGCGTTGATGTAGTGGCAGTCGGCGTAGTGGCAACCGGAGACCAGGACCACCGGGGCGCCGCACCGAAAAGCCTCGAGCACCATCTCCTCCGACACCCGGGCCGAGCACATCGTGCGCACCACCCGGTTGGTCGACGGGTACTTGATGCGGGAGATGCCCGCCATGTCGCCGCCGGCGTACGAGCACCAGTTGCATGCAAAGGCGAAGACCTTGTCCTCGGGCCGCTCGGCGAGGGTCGCCCGGACCTGGGCGAGGAGCTGGTCGTCGGTGAAGTGGCGCATCGTGATCGCGCCGAAGGTGCAGGTCGCGCCGCACGAGCCACACCCGGCGCACGCCGCCTCGACCACAGCGGCGACGTCGCCCTTCTTCCAGGCGATCGCGCCGTAGGGGCAGACCGCGGCGCACAGACCGCACTTCTGGCACGCCTCGGCGTCGATCACGCTGGTGATCGCCTCGATCGCGATCTGCCCCGCGTTGAGCAGGGCGCCGGCGCGCGAGGCCGCGGCGCCCGCCTGGCAGACCGAGTCCTTGATGTCCTTGGGCGACTCGCAGAAGCCGGCGAAGTAGACGCCCCTCGTCGGCGCGTCCACCGGCTTGAGCTTGGGGTGGGACTCCATGAAGAAGCCGTCCGAGGTCTTGGACAGGGTGAGCAGCCCGGCCAGCTTGTCGCGGTCCCGGGCCGGCTCGACCCCGACCGAGAGCACCACCATGTCGAGCTCGTGGCGCTCGATCCGGCCCGAGGTGGTGTTCTCGACCGTGATCACCAGGTTGCGGGTCCCGGGGTCCTCCTCGATGTCCCCGGGCAGGCCGCGGACATAGCGGGTGCCCGCCTCCTTGGAGCGCTGGAACATGTCCTCGAAGGACTTTCCAAATGCCCGGATGTCCTGGTAGAAGACCACGTTCTGGGTGTCCGGGTAGTGGTCGGCGAGCAGCAGGGTGTCCTTGACCGTGTTCATGCAGCAGATGTTCGAGCACCACGGGCGACCGATCTTGGGGTTGCGCGAGCCGACGCACTGGATGAAGCCGATCCGCTTCGGCTGCTGGTGGTCCGAGGGCCGCACGAAGTGGCCCGCGGTGGGACCGCCAGCGCAGATCAGGCGCTCGAACTCCATCGAGGTGATGACGTTGTCAAAGCGGGTGTAGCCGTACTCGTCCATCTCGGTGGGGTCGTAGACGTCGAGCCCGATCGCGACCACGATCGCGCCCACCTCACGGGTCACGATCCGGTCGTGGTCGTCGAAGTCGATCGCCTTCTTTTCGCACACGTCGGCGCACTTGCCGCACGCGATCGGGTTGTTGCCCAGGCAGGAGCCCATGTCGAGGATGTAGGAGCACGGCACCGCCTGCGGGAACGGGATCGAGATCGCCTTGCGCGAGGACAGCCCCATCTGGTACTCGTCCGGCACCGACACCGGGCACACCGCGGCGCACTCACCGCACGCGTTGCACTGCTCGGGGTCGACAAAGCGCGCCTTCCGGCGGATCTTGACCGTGAAGTTGCCGACGTACCCGGAGACCTCCTCCACCTCGGAGAAGGTCATGAGCTCGATGCGCCGATGCCGACCGGCATCGATGGCCTTAGGCCCGAGAATTCATATCGAGCAGTCCATGGTCGGGTAGGTCTTGTCGAGCTGGGCCATGATCCCGCCGATGGACGCCTGCTTCTCGACCAGGACGACCTCGTGGCCCTGGTCGGCGAGCTCGAGCGCGGCCTCGATCCCCGCCACCCCGCCCCCGATGACCAGCGCGCGCCGCGTCACCGGCACGCTCATCTCCTGCTGCTCCTCGAGGAAGCGGGCGCGGGCGACGGCGCTCGCGACCAGGTCCTTGGCCTTGGCCGTCGCCCCGTCCCAGTCGCCCGGGTGGACCCAGGAGCATTGCTCGCGGAGGTTGGCCATCTCCATCAGGTAGGGGTTCAGCCCCGCCTCGAGCACGCACTGCCGGAAGGTCGGCTCGTGCTGGCGCGGCGTGCACGAGGCCACGACAACCCGGTTCAGGCGGTGCTCCCGGACCGCGTTCTTGATCTCGTTCTGGCCCGGGTCGGCGCACGTGTAGCGGTTGCGCACCACGCATACCACGTCGTCGAGCGTCGCGGCGTGCTCGGCGACCGCCGCGCAGTCCACGGCGCCGGCGATGTTGAGCCCGCAGTCGCAGACGAAGACCCCGATGCGGAGCGCGCCGTTCTTCTCCAGTGTCGCCATGTCCGCTCTCCCCTCCGTCACACGAGGGCCGCCGACACCACCTCGGCGAGATCCCTCATCTCAATTTCGATCGGGTTCGGATCCTGCATCGCGCACCTGAGGTGCACCTGGCACTTCGGGCACGCGGTCACCAGCACCTCGGCGCCGGTCGCCCGCGCCTCGGCGAGGCGCTCGACCTGGATCTGCTTGGCGTAGCGGTCGCAGCTCGACCAGGTCCCGCCGGCGCAGCACACCGCCCGGGCGCCGGAGCGGCCCATGTCGACCAACTCGACGCCAGGCACCGCCCGCAGCACCTGACGCGGCGCCTCGGTGACGCCGAGGTGGCGGCCGAGCCGGCAGGGGTCCTGGAAGGTCACCTTCCCGGCCCCGCCGCTTCCTAGCTCGAGCTCACCGAGACGCCCGGCGAGGTACTCCGAGAGGTGCAGCACCTCGAGCTTGAGACCGTCCAGGAACGGGCCGTAGTCGAGCCGCCAGGTGCGCGCGCACTCGGCGCACGGTGCGACCAGCACCTCGGCGCCGCTCGCGCGGACCAGCTCGACGTTGTGGCGCGCGAGCGCCTCGAACGAAGCACGGTCCCCGTTCCAGGCGAGGTCGTGCCCGCAGCAACGCTCCTGAGGCGACACCACCGGGACCTCACCGAGCCGGTTGAGCAGCTTGAGCGCCGCGCGGGTGCCGTTCACGGTGTGCATCCCGAGCTCCGGGAAGAAGGCATCGTAGTACACCGTGCAGCCGGTCCACAGGAAGACCCGACCCGACGCCGGGTCGCTCCTGAGGTCGCCGTCGATCCAGCCGAGCCGGTCCTGCCGGGTGCTTCCAGTCGCCATCATCCGCATCAGCGACTGGAGCGCCCCGCCATGGGGACACTCGGGCTCGACGCTGGCGTCGAAGCCGCGCTCCCTGAGCCTGCGGACCAGGCTGACGTAGTCGACCTCCGCTGGGCAGCGAGCGTCGCACGCCGCGCAGGTCAGGCAGGTGAAAAGGGTCGCGCCGTGGACGATCCCCTCCGTCCCTCCCAGGTTGGTCGCGAGCACGTGCCGGCGGGGGCTGTACGGCGCGCCGGCCCGCGCCAGCGGGCAGGTCGCCGTGCACTTGCCGCAGTCGTAGCACGCCCAGGCGTTGGTGTCCCTCGCCAGCGGCTCCATCAGCGCACCTCCGCCGCGGCCACGGGGTCGGCGACCTCGATTCCGAGGTCGGATCCCGGGCGAGTGAACGGGCTCGGACCGAGGGCCCGCACCTGGTCGGTGAACTCGTCGATGACGGCAGCGAAGCGGGCGCCCTCGGCGGCCGAGATCCACTCCAGCCGCAGCCGGCCGGGCTCGAGCCCGAGCACGTCAAGCACCTTGCGGGTCTTGTCGAACTGCTCGACCGCTCGCTCGTTGCCGAACAGGTAGTGGCAATCGCCGAAGTGACACCCCGACACGAGCACGCCGTCCGCGCCGCGCTCGAACGCACGCAGTACGAAGGCCGGCTGGATCCGGCCCGAGCACATGACGCGGATCATCCTGAAGTGCGGCTGGTGCTGGATGCGGGACACGCCGGCGGTGTCGGCGCCGGCGTAGGAGCACCAGTTGCATGCGAAGACGACGAGGCGCGGGTTCCAGGACGGCACCGGGGCGGCGGCCGTCGGTCGCATGGCCGGTCGTGCGCGGGGACTCATGGCCGGGCCTCCCCGAAGCAGGCATCGATCTGGGCGATGATCTGGGTGTCGGTGAAGTGCCGAGCGGTGATCGCGCCCGACGGGCACCAGCTGGCGCAGGTCCCGCAGCCCTTGCACAGCGAGGGGTTGACCTCGGCGGCGAAGCGTCCGGGCTCGAGCTCGACCAGGGACGGCGCCCGGAACAGGCAGATCTCCGCGCACTGACCGCATCCGCGGCAGCGCTCGGGGTCGACCACCGCCACCGCCGGGTCGAGCCGGACCCGGTCGTGGGCGAGGAAGACCGCGGCCTTGGCCGCCGCGGCGGAGGCCTGGGCGACTGTGTCGACGATGTCCTTTGGGCCCTGGACGGTGCCGGCGACCAGGATCCCCTCGACCGCTGTCTCGACCGGCGCCAGCTCGGGGTGGCGCTCGAGAAAGAAGCCGTCGAGGCCGACCGGCGCCTTGAGCATCTCGTGGAACACGTGGGTGTCGGGCTGCTTCGGACGCATCCCGACGGCCAGCACCACCAGGTCGGCGGGCGCCTGAAGCGGCCGTCCGAGGAGCTGGTCGTGGCTCGTGACTGCGTTTGCCCTGCCCGCGCCGAGCACCTCAGGGGTGGTCCCCGGCGGCACCCTGACGAACAGCACGCCCGCTCCGCGGGCCGCACGGTACATCTCCTCCGCGCCGGTCGACACGGTGCGGATGTCGCGGTAGAAGACCGTCGCGTCGATCCCTCTCCGGGTGAGCTCGAGCGCCTGCTTGATCGCGGTCGGGCAGCAGTAGCGGGAGCAGCCGGTGAAACCCTCCGGGTCGCGGGAGCCGACGCACAGGATGAGCGCGACGCTTTTCGGCGGCTCGCCGCCGAACGCGAGGTCGTCCCCTGCGCACAAGGCCTCCTCGAGCCGGGCCGAGGTGATCACGTTGGGGAGCTCGCCGAAGCGGTAGGCGGTCCCTGGGTGGTGGAGGTCGGCGCCGATCGCGAGGATCACCGCGCCGACCGCGAGCGTACCAGCGCCTTCGCCGGTCAGGGTGGCCTGGAAGCTGCCCACGAAACCGGTGATCCCCGCGACCTCGGTGCCGAGTAGGACCTGGGCCCCGCTCGCCTCGAGACGGGCGATCTTCTCCGCCAGCACGTCGGCGGCCGGGCGCAGGCTCGGGTAGAGGTGCTTGAGGTTGGGCGCCGCGAGCCGGCCGCCGAGCCGGTCGCCCTTCTCGACCAGAGTCACCGGGAAGCCCTGCTCGGCGAGGTCGGTCGCAGCCTGGATGCCGGCGATGCCGCCTCCGACCACAAGAGCGGCGCGGGTCATCGCCGCCTCGCCCTCCTGGAGCGGCTCGAGGTGACGGGCCCGCGCTACCCCCATCCGGATCAGGGTCCGTGCCTTCTCCAACGCCTCCTCCGGCTGGGCGGCGTGGACCCAGGAGCACTGGTCGCGGATGTTGATCATCTCGAGCAGGAACGGGTTGAAGCCGATCCGCGCCAGCGTGGACCGGAACACCGGCTCGTGGGTGCGCGGCGTGCACGCCGCGATCACGACCCGATTGAGGCCGTGCTCGCGAATGGTCTCGACCAGCTGCTCCTGACCGGTGGAGGAGCAGGCGAAGAGGTCGGTTCGGGTGGCCACCACCCCCGGCAGCGAGGCCGCTTCCTCGGCGAGGCGCTCGACGTCGAGGACGCCGGCGATGTTGATCCCGCAGTGGCAGATCATGACCCCGACCCGAGGCGGACCTGCGAGGTCCATCGGCGGCACCGGCGTCGCGTGGTCCTCGTGGCGGAAAGCGCCGAGCCAGCGCTGCGCGCGTGCGGCCGCCGCCGAGGCCTGGGCGACGCAGTCCGGGATCACCTGCGGGCCGACCGCGCTGCCGCACACGAACACGCCCTCGCGGGTGGTCTCGACGGCTGAGACCGCGGGGTCCGAGCGGGCGATGAAGCCGTGCCGGTCGGTCGCGATATCGAGCACCTCGGCGAGCAGGATCGCTCCCTCGTTGGGCGCCGCCGCGAGGGACAGCACCACGAGGTCGGCGGGGACGCGCAGCCGCTGGTGGTCGAGAGTGTCCTCGACGAAGACCTCGAGGGCGTCCTCCTCGGGAAGGTGGGAGATCTTGGCCGGGCGGCCGCGGACGTAGGTGGCGCTCTCGGACTCGCGGGAGCGGGTCAGGAAGTCATCGAAGCCCTTGCCGAAGGCCCGTAGGTCGGTGTGCAGGATCGTGATCTCCTCGACCTCGGGGTCGTGGGTCCGGATCAGCATCGAGTCCTTGACCGCGTTCATGCAGCAGAACCGGCTGCAGTAGGGGCGGCCGCCCTCGCCGCGGGCGCCGACGCATTGGATGAACACGATCCGGCGCGGCGTCTCGAGGTCGCTCGGGCGCACCACGTGGCCGTGCGTCACCCCGGAGGCGTTGAGCATCCTCTCGAGCTCCAGGCTGGTGATCACGTTCGGGAGGCGGCCGTAGCCGTAGGCGCCGAGGGTTCGGGCGTCGAACTCCTGGAACCCGACCGCGACCAGGATCGCGCCGACATCGAGCTCGCGGTCCACCGCCATCATGTCGAAGTCGATCGCGTCGACGTCGCAGACCGAGGTGCAGTGCGCGCACGGGAGCAGGTTCGGGGGCAGGTCGGGTCGCGCCTTGCGCTTGAGCTCGGTGACCTTGTCGAGCCGGCGGCGTTGACGCCGGTCGAGGTGGGGCAGGAAGTTGAGGCAGGCCTCGGGGTCGATCACGTAGGCGGCCGGGACCGACTGTGGAAACGGGCGGTAGATCGCCTTGCGCACCTTGAGCCCCATGTCGAACTCGTTGCCGCCGACCTGGGGACAGTGGTCGACGCACAGCCCGCACGCCACGCAGCGATCCTCATGCACGTAGCGGGGGTGCTTGCGGACCGTCACCCGGAAGGCGCCGGGCTCCCCCTCGCACGCGACCACCTCGGCGTTGGCGATGACCTCAATCAGCGGATGCCGACCGGCATCCAGGGCCTTCGGCCCCAGGATTCATATCGCGCAGTCCATGGTGGGAAAGGTCTTGTCGAGCTGGGCCATGCGTCCGCCCAGCGAAGGCGACCTCTCCACCACCGTGACCGGGATGCGCGCGTCGGCGAGGTCGAGCGCCGCCTGGATGCCGGCGATCCCGCCTCCGATGACGAGCGCACGCGGAGTCCTGGGCGCCTCGACCGTCTGCGAGGCCTGCTCCGGCTGCTCCCCCATCCCGTCACCCCCATCGGTCGTGGCGGCCCCCCGGGCGGGGACCGCGGGTTTCATCGTCCGACGCCCACCGGCTCGGCGGGCGCCTCGGTCGGACTCGTCTCGAACGCCGCCCAGCCCGCGTCGAACGCGCGCAGGTTGAGCTCCTCGGTGCCCTCCGGGACCGACGCGCGGACCGCGTCGCGCATCGCTTCCTGGGGCACCAGCCGGGTCACGGCGGCGAAGAAACCGAGCATCACGATGTTCTGCACGATCGCGCGTCCCAGGCCCTCGGCGATCCGGGTCGACGACACCCCGAAGGCCCTCTGCCCGGGCTTGGGGGTCGGCGTCACGAGGTCCTGCTCGTAGATCAGCACGCCGTCGTCGGCGAGCTCGTCGCGGTACTTCTCGTAGCCCTCGGCGGACATCGTCACGAACACGTCGGGACGGTGGATGTAGGGGTAGAGGATCTCATTCTCGGACACGGCCAGGGTGGTCGAGCAGGCCGACCCCCGGGCCTCGGGTCCGAAGCTCTGGATCATGGTCGCGTGCATGCCGGCATTGACCGCGCACGCCCGGCCGATGACGTAGCCGGAGAGCACGACGCCCTGACCGCCGAAGCCGGTGATCCGGATCTCGGTGCGTCCCTCAGGCATGGAGCCACCCCCCCTCCTCGGGCATCGGCACGTAACGGTCCCCGAGGCGCTCCCGGTAGTGCGCGCGCATCGCCTCGAGGTAGGTCGGACGCTCGATGTCGACGAAGTTGCCGCACACGATCGTGTCCTGGAAGCTGATGTCGACGTCGCGAGTGTCCGCGCCGTGCCGGATCTCGGCGTTGTCGTGGTAGAAGCGCATCAGGTCCAGCCCGCTGCCGAGCCGGTTCAGGCGCGCGTACAGCGTCGAGCACGGCGCGACCACCTCGATGAAGCGGAAGCCCTTCTTGCGCAGTGCGACGCGCATGCACTTGGTGAGCCGGCGGATGTGCAGGCAGGTCCAGCGGGAGACGAAGGTCGCGCCGCAGCTCGCCGCGAGATGGGGAAGGTTGAAGGGACGCTCGAAGTTGCCGAAGGGCATCGTCGAGGACTTCGCGCCGACCGGGGTGGTGGGGGCGTTCTGGCCACCGGTCATGCCGTAGATGAAGTTGTTGACCAAAATGACCAGGAGGTCCATGTTGCGCCGCGCGGCGTGGATGAAGTGGTTGCCGCCGATGCCGGAGAGATCGCCGTCGCCGGAGAAGACCACCACCTGCAGCTCGGGCCGCCCGAGCTTGAGGCCGGTCGCGAACGGGATTGCCCGCCCGTGGGTGGTGTGGAAGGCGTCGAGGTTCATGTAGCCCGCGACGCGCCCGGTGCACCCGATCCCGGACACCACCGCGGTCTTGGCGAGGTCGAGGTCGGCCTCCTCGAGCGCGCTCGCGAAGCACTTCACCACGGTGCCGATGCCGCAGGTCGGGCACCAGATGTGGGGCATCCGGTCCATGCGCAGGAACGGCGCGATGGGGTGGTCCTCGGGTCGCGGGGCCGTCGCCGGGGTGCTCATTTCACTGCCTCCAGAATCGCCGCGACGATCTTCGACGGGTCGTGGACGCCGCCGCCGGCATGGGCGACCGGAATCGCCAACGCACGGCCTGCGGCGCAGCGCTCGACCTCGAGGACCATCTGACCGAGGTTGATCTCCGGAACCACGAACGCCTTCACAGGCCCGGCGAGCTCGCGCACCCGGCGTTCCGGGAAGGGCCACACCACGACCAGGCGCAGGAAACCGACCTTGAGACCCTCGCGGCGCGCGAGCTCGACGGCCATCCTCGCCACCCTCGCGGTGATGCCGTAGGCGATCACGACCACGTCGGCGCCCTCGACCCCGTCCTCCTCGATCCGGACGATGTCCTCGGTGTGATCGCTGATCTTGGCGACCAGCCGACGGACACTCACGTCCTGGCACTCGGCGCTCATCACCGGGTAGCCGTGCTCGTCGTGGGTCAGCCCGGTGGTGTGGAAGCGGTAGCCGTCGCCGGCGCGGGCGAACTCGGGCACCGAGCCTCCCTCGCTGAAGTAGGGCAGGTACTCTCCCGGCGGTTGGGCGGTGAGGCGCCGGGGCACGATCTCGATCTCGTCGGCCGGCGGGATCACCACCTTCTCGGTCATGTGGCCGACGCACTCGTCCATCATGAACATCACCGGCACCCGGTAGGACTCGGCGAGGTTGAAAGCGTCGATGACGAGGTCGAACGCCTCCTGCGGCGACTGTGGGGCGAGTGCGATCACCGGGTAGTCGCCGTGCGAACCCCATCGGGCCTGCATCATGTCGGCCTGCCCGACCATCGTGGGCAGGCCGGTGGAGGGGCCGCCACGCTGCACGTTGACGACCACGCAGGGGGTCTCCATCATCGCCGCGAGGCCGATGTTCTCCATCATCAGGCTGAAGCCCGGTCCCGAGGTCACGGTCATGGCCTTCGTCCCGGTCCAGGCCGCGCCCGCGACCGCGGCCATCGAGGCGAGCTCGTCCTCCATCTGGATGAAGGTGCCGCCCATTGTCGGGAAGCGACGCGAGATGCGCTCGACGACCTCGGTCGAAGGTGTGATCGGGTAGCCGGCGACGAACCGGCAGCCCGCCGCCATCGCCCCCTCCCCACAGGCGAAGTCGCCGTCGAGATAGTGCACTCCGGTCAGCACGCCGAGGGGATCGGCTTTCACGGCGCGCCCTCCTTTCCAGCCCCGGCCGGGGAGCTCTCGGCGGGAAGGCAGTAGATGGCGAAGTCGGGGCAGATCATCTCGCACAGGTTGCAGTTGACGCACTGGCCCTCAACCACGACCTCCGGCGGGTGATAGCCCTTGCGGTTGAACGCCGCCGACATGGCCAGCACCTCCTTGGGGCAGTACTCGACGCAGAACCCGCACCCCTTGCAGCGGTCGGCGAGGATCACCACCTCTCCGTGGGGGACCCTCACACTGTCGATGTCGAGGGGCTTCCTCCAATACCTCATCGTCCGGTCCTCCGCTTCAGGTCGGCCGGTCCGCCGGCCGCAGCGCACAGCGACCCCGAATCTGGGCCACCGGGCAGGATGCCTCCGGGTAGCCGGCGCAGCGAAAGCAAGGCTCGCGCAGAGGGCGCATCCCGTCGGCGAGCCCTTCGCAGATCGCCTCGAGCTGCTCGCACAGATCGCGGCGCCGGTCGTCGTCGAGGCCCGCCAGGGCCGGCGCCAGATTCTGGTTCTTGAGGATCTCGTACGTCCGCACCCGCCGTTCGCCCTCGGCGGTCGCGAACAGCATCGAGGCGCGCCGGTCTCGCGCCACGGCGCGGCGGTCCAGGAGCCCGAGCTGGACCAACCGCTCAGCGTTTTTGCTCCCCGCCGCGGGCGACTGGCCGAGCCGCCGGGAGGCATCGCCGACCTGAATCCCCGGCGCGAAAGCCACCAGCTTGAGGAGGCAAAACTGGACCCGGGTCAGGGGCTCGGGACATGCCGCGCCGAGGAAGCGCTCCTCGAGGATCTCTCGCAGCAGCGCGCCGAGGAGGTGTGCCGCGTGGAGGAACCGGCGCATCTCATCGCTCGGTGAGTTGTTGCCCCAATCGGTTTCGGCGGGGCGCGGGTTCGCGCTGCCGGGCGCCATAGTTCACCTAGGAAAATGTTTCCTAAAGAAAGAAGATATGTCGTTTGAGCAAGACGTCAACCGGGGCGCCGAATGGCGCCCCGGTTGTTGAGACTGGTTGTCGACTTATTCAGACCTTGGGAATGAAGGTCTCGAGAATCTCGCGCGTGCTCGGAGCGGGGCGACCGTCCATGGCGCGCTGCTTGATGCTCTCGAGACGGTCGACCAACGACGGCGTCTCCACCTGGTACAGCACGCCCTGGGTCAGCACGTCGGTCTCGCGTGTGTAGGCGAGTGCGTTGGCCCGGCGGCTCGGGTCATGACCCTCGGGCAGGGTGCGGAGCTTCTCCTTCATGGTCTTGAACTGGTCGTCCCCTCGCCAGGTGACACAGGGTGACATCACGTTCAGGAACGCGAAGCCGTGGTGTCGCAGCGCGCCCTCGACGAGCTCGACCAGGAACTTCAGGTCGCCCGAGAAGCCGCGCGCGACCCAGGTCGCGCCGCACGACATCGCGAGCTCGCACGGGTCGACCGACGGCTCGGGGTTGCCCCAGAAGGTCGACTTGGTCTTGTCGCCGGTCGGCGTCGTGGGTGCGGCCTGGCCCTTGGTCAGACCGTAGATCTCGTTGTCCATCAGGATGTAGGTCACGTCAAGGTTGCGCCGGCAGGCGTGCATCAGGTGGTTGCCGCCAATTGCGAGGCCGTCGCCGTCGCCCCCGACCGCGATCACTGTCAGCTCCGGACGTGCGACCTTGACCCCGGTAGCGAGCGTCAGCGCGCGGCCGTGGACGCCGTTGAACCCGTAAGTCTTGACGTAGCCCGGCAGGCGCGAGGAGCAGCCGATGCCGGACAGCACCACGGTGTTCTCGGGAGCCACCCCAATCTTGGCCAGCGCACGGTAGAGGGCGCTGAGCACCCCGAAGTCGCCGCAGCCCGGACACCAGACCGGCTTGAGGTCGCTCTTGTAGTCGCCTGGCTTGAACTGGATGTCCGTGATCGCCGTCGCGTTCATACCAACACCTCCCGCCGCAGGGCGCCCATCTCCAGGACCTTCTGGATCTTGTCTTCGATCTCTGCGACGGTGAGGTTCTTGCCGCCCGAGCGTTTGTAGACGAAGGTATGACCCTCGGGGAGGTCGAGGAAGGTCCGAAGGTACTTGTAGAACTGGGCCGAGTAGCTGAGCTCGACCACGATGACCTCGCTCACGCTCGCCAGGAAGTCCTTGAACTCGTGGTAGGGGAACGGGTACATCAGCTGCGGTACGAAGGCGGCCACCTTCTCGCCGCGTCCGTTGGCCCGCAGCACGGCCTCCTTGACCGGGCCCTTGGACGAGCCCCAGCAGATCACGCCGACGTCGGCGCGTTCGGAGCCGTAGCGGCGGAAGAAGCTGTAGTCGTCGCGCACCGCGCGCAGCTTGCGGTAGCGCTTGGCGTTCATCTTCTCGTGGGTGAGGAACATTGAGGACGGTTGGCCGAACTCGTCGTGCTCGAGCCCGTTGGTCTGGTACTCGCCGCCCTTCATTCCCGGCCAAGTCATCGGCGAAACCCCGGACTTGGTGTCGCGGTAGCGGCGGTAGCCCTCGAGCTCGCCGATCGTCGGCACGCGCCGGTTCTTGACCTCGTGGTCCAGGGTCAGCATCGACAGCGTCTCGCGGCGCTGGGCGACGAACTGGTCCGAGAGCACGATCACCGGCATCTGCGACTCCTCGGCGATGTTGAACGCGGCCACGGTCGCGTGGAAGCAGTCCTCGACGTCGGACGGGGCCAGCACCACCCGCGGGGCGTCGCCGTGAGAGCCCCACAGGGCCTGCCACAGGTCCGACTGCTCGCTCTTCGTCGGCAGGCCTGTGGACGGCCCGCCGCGCTGGACGTCGATGATCACCGCCGGCACCTCGGCCATCGAGGCCAGGCCGAGCATCTCGGTCATCAGGGCGAGGCCGGGACCCGAGGTCGCGGTCATCGACTTGACCCCGGCAAAGGAGCCGCCGATCACGGCCCCGATCGCGGACAGCTCGTCCTCTGTCTGGACCAGGTAGCCGCCCATCTTGGGCATCCACTGGGAGAGGAAGTGCAGGATCTCGGACGACGGCGTGATCGGGTACCCGGCGAAGAACCGGCAGCCCGCATGGAGCGCGCCGACCGCGCACGCCTCGTTGCCCGACATCAGCAGCATCGGCTCCTTCGCCTGGTACTGGAAGCGCTTGCCCGCGGCCTGGTCGGCAATCGTGGCGGCGAAGTCGATCCCGGCCTGGAAGCCCCTCAGGTTGGCTTCCAGCACCTCGGCCTTCTTCTTGGAGAACTTGCCTTCGACCGCCCGACGCAGCGTCGCCTCGGGGAGCTTGAACATGCCGCTCAGAAGACCGAGGGTCACGATGTTCTTGGCCAGGGTCGTGCCGGCGGTGTCCTTCGCGAGCTGGATGAACGGGACCGGGACCCAACGGACGGTGTCCTCGACCCCGAGGTCGATCTGGTCGTGCGGCTTCTCGTCGGTCGCCTCGAAGAGCACGATCGCATCGTGAGCGCACACGAGCTCACCGCGGAAACGGGCGAAGTCCGCCCAGTTGAACACCACCAGGACGTCGATCTGGTCACCCTGGGAGTAGATCGGGTCCGAGCTGACACGGACGGTGCACGACGACTCGCCACCCCGGATCTGCGGACCGTAGGCCTCGACCTTCATCACGTTGAGGCCCTCGCGGGCCGCACCCTGGGCGATCATGTCGCCCATGGTGACGACGCCGTCGCCGCCCGAGCCCACCATGGCGATCGTCAGGTCCCGTACAGGCATCCTCGCGCTCCTCCCTTCGCGGCCTCGCGCCGCATCGGCAGATTGTGAACTCCGCGCCGGCAAATGTCCATGCGGCTGGAGCGGTTTGACTTGAGACCCAGTTCCAGCCCTTTCAACGGTCGAGGCCCGTCATCGGGTACTCGGGATCGACGTCCACCGGAATGTCGGACAGGCCGTCGAGGATCGCCTGCATCGCTGGCGCCACCGTCCCGTACTTCGCGACGAGTGCCTTGGCGCCGGCGTAGTCGCCTCGCGCCTGGACCACCAGAAACTCGTGCGCGAGCTCGCGGATCGCCTCCGGGAAGCGACCGGGGACCGGCCGCAGACGTCCCTCGGAGGTGACCTCGAGCGCGCCTTTCTCGAGCAGGAAGCTGGCCTGCATCACGACTCCGAGACCGTGCGCCTCGGTGGTCCCGAAGCGGGCGCTGCGGAACAGGCCGGCGGTGTAGGTCCACGGCAGGGACTGCAGGATCGATGGGTCCATCACCCCCTTGTCGGCCAGGGCGTAGATGTCGTAGACGCCGAGCACGTCCGCCTTCGCCTCCTCGAGCGCCGAGTACAGGTCCTTGAGCTCGAGCCGGACCTCGGTGGTGCGACCGTCGACCGTGATCCGCCCCGGGCCGAGCCCGTGCGAGAGCTCGTGGTGGAGGGTGAACTGGTAGTACGCCTCGAAGCTGAGCCGGTCGAGCTCGTCGGCGGGCAGCACACGCGCCGCAATCGGCGTCAGGATGGCGTTGAACTTGGCCCGCATCATGTTCTTCAGCAGCACCTTCTTCGAACCCTTGGCTTCGCGGACGCGCTCGTCGTTGGGCAGGTTGAAGGCCAGCGTCTGGACCCCGGCGCGGGCGTCGCCGGCGGTCAGGACCTCGTCGGCGACGTGGATCGGGGACTCGGTGCCGCGGTCGAAGTTCTTGTCCTCTTCCGGGATCGGGAGGTTGCGCTCGAGAAACGGCAGCTCGCTCTTGAACACCGCCAGGCGCGCCGAGTCCTCCGGTTGGGTGACGCACAGGAACGCCTCGAAGGCCGCCTTGTAGCCGAACAGACGGTCCTCGTAGGTTTCGTAGGGACCGATCACCACCTCGAGATCGGAGTCGAGGTCCATCCAGGCGAGGTCCGACTGGTAGGAGTCGTCGCTCAAGAACGCGTCCGCGCGCAGCTCGAGGAAGCGCTTGAGGCTCGCGTTGGCGGTCGCGGCCGCCGCCGCCCGCAGGTGCCCTGCAGCCTCCTCGAGCTCCTCGCGGTATGCCTCGTGATAAGGCACAGCCACGAGGCCGACCGGGCTCCGGCGGATGATCGTGGTGAGCGAAGTGAATGCCGGTCGGTCCTCGGGGTGCGCGGTCAACCAGGCGTCGAAGTCGGCGGCGGTCATGTCCTCCGGGTAGAAGCCGGCGCCCTCGGGGTGCGGCTGGTGACCGAGGAAGGGCTCGAACGCGGCAAGGCGGTCCCATGGCCCGTACATGATCCGGTCATAGTCCTTGGCCGCCTGTGCGCCGGGTCCGGTCAGGGCCGCGACCCGCGGCGCGAAGGCGGGGTTTCCGGCCCAGGCCTGGCGGAGGAAGATCCGGTCGACGACGCGGGCCGCCTCGACCAGGTGGCGCAGCGCCTCGAGGTCGCCGGGAGCGAGGTGGGAGAGATCAGCGTCGAGGGTCATCGGTACGAACTGCGCCCGACGGGCAACAATGTCGTCGGCCACCGCGAGCGGCGGGGTGGACGCGGCTCGCTCGCTGCAGGCGACGGCGAGCGCGGCAACGGCCAAAGTCAGAGCAGCCTCACGCCACATGGGTCCTCCTCTCGGATCACGGTTCCGGGTCGGTGTCGGCCGAGCCGTCAGTCCCGGACGGCGAGCGCGCGACGATGACGAAGTCCCGCGGCCCGTTGAGCAGCTCATCGAGGCGGGCCAGGGCGCGGTCGAGCTCCGCGGCGAGGGCGGCCACCGCGGGGGTCGCCTCGGGGCGCGGAGGCCGGTCGGTGGAGAGCAGCTGCTGCTCGGACGGGAAGGGGTGCAGCCACTCCCGACGGAGGACCTCGAGCCCGCTCGCGACCAGGAAGAGCTCGAGGGTCTCCGGCATCAGCGGTCGCTGGTGGGTGGGGTCGAGCCAATACAGGCTGGCACCCACCCGCATCGAGTGCGGGTTGGGGGATTCAACCACGAGCAAGCCGCCCGGCGCGAGCACTCGGCGGATCTCGGCGAGGGTCGCCAGCAGCGCCGGGACCGGCAGGTGCTCCATGACGTGGATCGCACTCACGGCTCCACACGAGCTCGCAGGCTGCTCGCGCAGCACGGTCAGCAGGTCGCCCTCGCGGACCGCGAGCCCGCGCCGTCTCGCGGCCCCGGCGAGCGCCGAATCGGCCTCGACGCCGCGCGCCGGGACACCCGCCTCACGCAGCAGGTCGAGCAGCTCGCCGCGCCCGCAGCCGAGGTCGAGCACCGGCGGGTGGGCGGCGAGCTCGGCTAGGTGATGCTCGAGACGGTGGCGGATCTCGTCCTCGCCGCCGCGCAGTGCGGCCACGAGGCGTGGCTGGATCTCGGCGAGCACAGCCGCGAGGTCGTCCTCTCCGGGCGAGGCGACGGGGACCGGCAACGGCTCCCGCCGCAGGCTGCGTTCGAGCAGCGACGCGAGCTCGTCGATCTCGCCCGCGAGCCGCTCGACGAGGACGTCGAGCTTGCCCGCGAGGGCCGGAAGCCGGTGGTCCCGGAGGCGCTCGAGCTCAGCTACGAGCTCGCTCTGGGCCCCGGCGACGAGGTCCACCCGTGCTTCAAGGGACGCCGCCCAATCGTGGCGCAGCCGCTCGACGTCCTCCTGCAGGATCGTCAGCTCGCGCTCGAGGGCGTCCGCGCGTACTGCCAGCGCATGATCGCGCTCGCGTGCGCCGCGCTCGGTGCCCGAGACCTCCGCAGCGAGCTCGTCCCGTACCTTCGCGAACTCGGCCGCCGTGATGCGGCTGCGCTCGTCGTTCTCGCGAATGGTGGCGACCAGCCACCGGACCCGCGCGATCAGCGCGCGTGGGTGGAGGAGCCAGCCGAGCGGAGAGCGCGTTGGACTCGGTTCAGGGACCGCCGCGGCGCCCGGCGGCACCCGGTCCGGGGCCTCGGCGCCGCGTCCGGAATCCACGTTGCGACTACGCCTCCACGCTGGCGGGGGCTTCGCTCTCGGCGGCTTCGCCAGCGACTTCGGCAGCCGCCGGGGCGCCGGGCTGCTCGCCCGGACGCACGACGTCGAGAGGAATCGTCACCTTGATGGCCCGGTGAATGTGGATCTGGACCTCATACCGCCCCAGGGCCTTGATCGGATCGTCGAGCAGGACCTTGCGACGGTCGATCTCGTAGCCCTTGTCGGCCAGCGCCTTCGCGATGTCGACCGAGGTCACCGAGCCGAACAGGACGTCGCGCTCGCCGGCGCGACGCTCGAACAGCAACTCGATGCCGTCGAGCTCGTGGGCCGCCTTCTCGGCGGCGGTGCGGCGCTTGAGGTCGACCGCCTCCCAGTGGCTCTGCTCGCGCTCGAAGCGGCGCCGGTTGCCGGGCGAGTCGGGGTAGGCGAGTCCCTTTGGAATCAAGTAGTTGCGCGCGAATCCCGGCTTGACCTCAACGGTGTCGCCGCGCTCGCCGACGTGCTCGACGTAGTCGTTCAGAATGATCTTCATGCGTTCCTCCCGTCGGGGTTCGCCCGCGGTCTGAGATTGGCAAAGCTGTCCGCAACGCCGAGCGCCGCCACGATCAGCACCAGCGGCACCTGAAGACAGACCAGGGCGAGCACCCAGCGTACCAGCCACCCGCGGCCGACGAGCCTCGCGAGGTGGGCTCGGATCATAGCCAAGCCTTGGGTGAAATACAAGATGAGCACCGCAACCAGGAGATTGACCGCGACCCAGCGCCAGGTCCCCGGCAGCACCAGCGCCCCGACCCCGGTCACGACGAAGGCCGCCGCGAGCCACTCGTCGTTGCGCCAGTGCTCGAACGGCTCGATTGGAATCGGGAAACCCAGCACGGACAGGCGCGAACGCAGCCAGAAAAGAACCGCCACCAGGTAGGCGACGATCAGTGACGGCAGACCCCAGGCGAGCATCCGCTTGAGCAGGTCGACGGTCCGGGCCACGTCGCTGCGAGGGAGGCTCATGCCCTGATAGAAGGCCTCGACCTGGGCGCTCGCCTGCCGCAGGCCCGCCGTCACGCCGGTGACCGGGTCCTGGGGCCACACCGATGCGATCACCACCGTCATCGAGAGCACCGCAACGGAGGCGGTCACGGTCGCGATCCAGCGTCCGTCGCTCGACCCGCTCGACCGCCAGGCCTCGATCGAGACCGCCGGCAGCACCACGACCAGCAGATAGCCCGCGAGCACCGCGAGCGCGCCGCCCGCATCCCCGGCAACCGAGGTCACGACCACGGCTGCGGTGAGCACGGCGACCACCCAGCCCCAGGCGGCGACCGAACGTCTCCCGACCGCAGCCAGCTGAACCACTGGGATCGCGCCGAGGGGCGCGATCAACAGCCCGAAGAAGGGGACGAAGACCAGGCTGCCCGTCAGCAGGAGCGAGACAGCGCCAGCGGCGACCGCACCGAGGCGGGGCGGGCGTGGCAGCGCCCCGGTCGTCTGACCGGGAGCTTGATAGGGCACGCGAAGCTCCAGGCAGAGACCCGGGTCAGTCGCCGACGTAGCGCATCAGCGCCATGAAGCGCGCGCGCTTGATGGCCCGGCCGAGCTTGTGCTGGAAGGCCGGATTGGTCCCGGTCACCCGTCGCGGGAGGATCTTGCCATTGGTCGGCGTGTACTCACGGAGGAGATCGACGTCCTTGTAGTCGATGTAGCCGATCTTATCGACCGTGAAGCGACACACCTTCGCGCGACGGCGAAAGCGCTTCTTGCGTCCGGACATGGGGGCGGAACTTCTCACTGGTCGACCTCCGCCGTCTCGCGCTCGGCCGCAGCGGCCGCCTTGGCGGCCTTGTGCTCAGCTTTGGCCTGTTGCTGGCGATCCATCTTGTGTTTGCGCTTGAGCTCGCGATCCAGGTTGAGGATCAGCGAACGCATCACCAGGTCGTTGGTCCGCAGCTCGAAGTTGAGCTTGGAGATGACCTCCCCGCCCACGTTGAACTTCCAGAACTGGTAGCTTCCGTAGTTCTTCTTGCGGATCGGGTAGGCGAGCTGGCGGCGGCCCCAGACATCCTTGTCGACCACCTCGCCGCCGGCTGAGGTGATGATGGTTTCGAGGCGCTCGAGGGCTTGTGTCTCTTCCTCGGTGGTCGCCTCGGGGTCGAGAATGACACCGAGCTCGAACAGCGGCATGTCGCTCCTCCTGGCCTTCGGCCCCGGATCGCCGCCCGGGGCGAGGAGTGGTGAGTCCCGGATCGACCGGGCCGACGCAGTGTACTGATTTCTGGTCGAAATGCAAGCCGCAGGAATTCACGCCACGCCGCCGCTCGGGAGTTCGCCGCGATGCGGTGGCGTGAATTCCTAGTGACGAGGGCTAGCGAGAGCCTCGTGAAGGCGCTGCTGAAGATCGTGGTCGAGGACTGCCGTCGACGCTCGGCGCTCGGCCCGGGCGGCGGCCTCGGAGGCGGCGCAGGCGGACTCGTTGACGCGCTCCCTGGCGGCGATCGACCAGCACTCGCCCTCGTCTCCTTCACCACCCTGGGGCAGGAACAGGAGCTCCCCATCCGACCAGTCATCGTGATCGCCGAGCACCGGTCCGGACCCCGGCACACCGAGCAGGTTGCGCCCGACGAAGGCGTAGCCCGCAGGGTCGATCCCGAGCAGAGCGAGCACGGTCGGGGCGACGTCGACGTGGCCCGCCGGCCGGTCGAGCACCCGCCCTGGGAGCCCTGGGACACGGATCATCAGCGGCACCGCGTCGGCGAGCTTCCAGCCGACGATGTCGGAACGGATCCCGGCCAACTCGGCGAGCTGGGGATCGTAGCCGAAGCCGGCGTCGTGGTCGCCCCACAGCACGAACATCGTGTCACGACCCAGGCCGCGCGCGTCGAGCGTGTCGACGAACGAGCCGATGGCCTGGTCGAGCAGGCGCATGGTGTGCAGGTAGTTGCCCAGCGGCGTGCCGTCGAGGCCGCCAAGGCGCAGGACCTTGCGATCGTCGGGGAAGTCGGCGAACGGGTGGTGGAGCGAAAGCGTGATGAGATACGCGCACACCGGGGGCTCGAGACCCGCTAGCCGGTCCGCCATCTGGGCCAGGAAGTCGACGTCGTTGAGCCCCCAGCCGATCCGCTCGCCGGGTGCGAAGTCGGGCGCGAACAGGCTGGTGGCATAGCCGTAGGCCGGGTGCATTCGGCGCCGGTTCCAGAACGAGCCCTCGAACGCCACCGCCGACACGGTGGTGTAGCCGGCGCCCGCGAGGATGCCCGCGAGCCCGGTGAAGTGTTCGCTCGGATACAGGAAGGCCGCCGCTCCGGCCCTCGACGGCAACAGCGAGGCCTGGGTCGCGAGCTCGGCATCCGAGCTGCGCCCCTGGGCAGTCTGGTCGGTCAACCGGGGCACCTCGATCCAACCCGAGCGGTGGGCGTCCAGCCACGGCGTGACTGGCTGGCCGTCGACCTCGAGCCCGACCACGAACGCCTGCATCGACTCGACCTGGACCATCACCAGGTTGGCCCCGCGCGCGACGCCGAACAGGGAACCGGTGCCGGCGCGTCGGGAGGCCGTCGACCGGAACCACTCGACGACTTCCCCATACTGCCGCTCTGACAGGTGACCGGCGCGGAGGCGGCGGCCGACGGCGCGGGCCGCGTCGCTTAGGTGGTAGCCGAGCACGCCGACGCGGCGCGCGCTCACGAGCGAGGAAAAGACCTGCGAGGCAAAGCCATAGCCCGTCTTCATCGAGCCGATCGCGGCGCGCGCGCCGGGAACCACGGCGAGACCGAGCAGGATCGCCGCCACCAGCACCGGCCGTCGCCCGCACCGCTTGGCGAGCGCCGCCACTGCACCGGCCAGCACCAGCCCCGGCAATAGGTGGGCGAGGAACCACGCATCGCGTGGCTTGAGAAGCGCCGCGACGCTCTCCAGCACCTGGCCGGTTTGGCCCGCGCCCGCCGCCGCGGCGAGCGACAGCAGGTCGCCGAAGTAGCGCATGTACAGCACGTCGGCGGCGAGCAGGAGCATCGCCACCAGGCCCATCGCCCACCCCAGCCACGGCCGCGCCCGACGCGGCAGCAGGACCAGCGGGAGCACGAGGACCGCGACCGCCGAACCGGCGAGCGTCCACGCCCCGGGCTCGAGAGTGCGCCGGGCCTCGCCGAGCACCACATGCTGTGCCGCCACCAGTGCAGCCGCCAGCCACGCCAGGTCGGCCACCGATAGCGTCGCCACCAGCCAGGCCGGCGGTCGGCGCGCCGAGGCGGCCGAGAGGGCGACCAGGGCAATCAGAAACGTCATCGCCGCGAGCACCCTGAGGTCGGCTGGCTCCGGAACGACCGAAACGGTGAGCTCGAGGCCAGACCGAGGGTCGACCTCGGAGAACCAGCACACACCCTCGTCGACCATGTCCCACTGGAGACGCCACCGCCCGAGGCCAGTCGGGACCCGGATCCTCGCCGGAATCTCCACGACCCCGCCCGGGGGCACCGGCGTGAGGATCCGGGTCCGCAGCCCTTCCCTGACCACAACCTGGCCGTCGGGCCGCAGCCAGTGCGGCGCAACTCGGATCGAGCCGTCACCCGGCCACGTTGTGCGTCCTGTGTTGCGGACCTCGAGCGGCACGTCGACGCGCCGCCCCGCAACCAGCCATCGCGGGGTGTGCTCCTCCACCACCTCGAAGCCGGTCTCGATCGGGACTGCGCGGACGACCACCCTGCGACGGGGCTCCGGCGTGGGATCCTGCTCGGCGAACCAGCACACGAGCTCGTGGACCATGTCCCACTGCAGCGTGTAGATCCCCGGCTCCACCGGCGCCCGGACCCTCGCCACGAGTGCGACCGTTTCGCCCGGCGGGACCTCGCCGGGCAGCACGCTGCGGTGACCGTCCCAGACCGCCACCGCGCCGCGGTCGTCGCGCCAGTGGTAGGCGAGGTGAATGCGATCCGACGGTCGCCAGGTGAGGCTGCCGTCGTTGCGCAGCTCGACCGGGACCTCGACCACGGCCCCGGCGTCGATCGCCTGCGGTGTGCCCTCCGACTGGACGGAGAAGGCGTGCACGGGGAGACCGCCTGCCGAGGCGATGGAAGCGGCCGCCACCAGGAGGATCGCTCCAGCGACCCGCAGCACAGCCCGCCGCACCATGGCCGGCAGGATAGCAGCCGTCACGCTGGTGAGAGCTGCAGGCTCCCTCAGCGCAGCCCGCTCGGGTAGCCGGCCGGCGGGTGGTCGTAGGTGACGCCGTGCGCGCCCTTGACCACGATGCCCATCGGAAAGCCCGGGCAGCGGGCCGCGCGCAGCTCGGCGAGCACCGCCCCGAGCTCTTCGGGCGGCACAACCAGGACCATGCCGACGCCCATATTGAAGGTCCGCCAGAGGTCATCCTCCGGGACCTCGCCGGCGGTGGCGAGGAGATGGAAGACCGGGGGGACGTCCCACGAGCCGACCTTGACCTCCGCCCCGAGCCCCTCGGGCAGCACCCGCGGCAGGTTGTCGGTGAGCCCGCCGCCGGTGATGTGGGCAAGGGCGTGCACCCGGCCCCGCTCGAGCAGCGGCCACACCGGTTCAAGGTAGCAGCGGTGGACCTTGAGGAGCTCGTCGGCGACGGTCGCGCCGAGCTCGGGAACGCGGTCGTCGACGCCGCAGCCGAGGACCTCGAAGAAGATCCTGCGGGCCAGGGAGTAGCCGTTGGTGTGGAGGCCGTCCGAGGGCAGCCCGACGAGCACGTCGCCGGCGCCGACCGCGCTTGAGTCGAGGATTCGGCCGCGGTCGACCACACCGACGATGAAGCCGGCGAGGTCGTACTCGCCATCGGCGTAGAATCCCGGCATCTCCGCGGTCTCGCCGCCGAGCAGCGCGAGCCCGTGGTCGGAGCAGGCGGCGGCGACGCCGCCGATCACCGTCGCCGCAACCTCCGGGTCGAGCCTCCCGGTGGCCAGGTAATCGAGGAAGAACAGCGGCCGTGCGCCCTGCACCAGGATGTCGTTGACGCAGTGATGGACGAGGTCGCGCCCGACGGTGCCGTGACGGCCCGCGAGGAAGGCGACGCGCAGCTTGGTCCCGACGCCGTCCGCAGAGGCCACCAGCACCGGCTCCTCAAGCCCGGCAAGCGGCACCTTGAACATCCCGCCGAACGAACCCTGGTCCGAGAGCACGCCGTCGGTGTAGGTCGCGCGGACCATCGCCTTGATCCGCGCCAGCGCGCGGTCCTGGGCGTCGATATCGACTCCTGCGTCACGGTAGGTGGTCATCGTCCGCGCCTCCCGAGGGCCGACATTATCCCCCACCCACTCCCTCGGCAAGCATGAGGAGAACTACAGAGACACAGAGGTACGGAGCATCGCAGGGCCCCCACCCAACCCCATGACGGCCCGGGTCGGACCCGGGCCGTCATGGCCGGGAGGGGGGCGGGCTCTGTGTCCTCTCTGTGTCTCCGTGCCTCTGTGGTTCATGTGGCCACCACTGGCGCGGGCGAGCGGACCCTGCTACAACCTCGCCATGCAGGTCCTCCACCTCTTTCGGACCCCGGGTCTCGCCCCGGCCCGCCGTGCTGCGCTCCTCGAGCTCGCCCGAGCCCACGTCTCGCCCGCCGTCTCAGCGATCGCCACCGAGCTCTGCTTCAACGTCGAGCTCGTCGGCGATCTCGACGCCCGGCACGCGGAGATCCTGGCGTGGCTGCTTGCCGAGACCTTCGAACCCGAGCGCTTCGGCCGCGTGAGCTTTCTCGACCCGCGCCAGGGTCCGGTGCTCGAGGTCGGTCCGCGGCTCAGCTTCACCACCGCGTGGTCGACCAACGCAGTCTCCGTGTGCCACGCCTGCGGCCTCGGCGCGGTGCGCCGGATCGAGCGCTCGCGGCGTCTGCAGCTCGTCGCCGACCGCGCGCTCGACCCGTCGCGCTGCGACGCCCTGCTCGCCGCCGTGCACGACCGCATGACCGAGTGCCCCTACCCGGAGCCCCTGACCAGCTTCGACCCCGGGGTCGAGCCGGAGCCGGTGTTCGAAGTGCCGGTGCTCGAGCACGGCCGCGCAGCGCTCGAGCGCATCAACCGCGAGCTCGGGCTCGCCTTCGACGACTGGGACCTCGACACCTACACCCGGCTGTTCCGCAACCGCATCGGCCGCAACCCGACCAGCGTCGAGTGCTTCGACATCGCGCAGTCGAACAGCGAGCACTCCCGGCACTGGTTCTTCCGCGGCCGACTCGTGGTCGACGGCGAGCCGTTGCCGCGTCACCTCCTGGCGATGGTGCGTGAGCCGCTCGAGGCCAACCCCAACAACTCGGTGATCGCGTTCCGCGACAACTCGAGCTCGATCCGCGGCGGCCGCGCCCGCACGCTGGTGCCGGCCGACCCCGGCCGACCCGGCCCGCTGGTCGCCCGCGAGCTCGACCTCGACCTCATCTTCACCGCCGAGACCCACAACTTCCCGTCCGGCGTGGCGCCGTTTCCGGGCGCCGAGACCGGCACCGGCGGACGCATCCGCGACGTCCAGGCGACCGGCCGCGGCGCCCACGTGGTCGCCGGCACCGCAGCCTACTGCGTCGGCAACCTGCGCATCCCGGGCTACCCGCTGCCGTGGGAGGACCCCGACTTCGCCTACCCGGCCAACCTCGCACCGCCGCTCGAGATCGAGATCGAGGCCTCGAACGGGGCCTCCGACTACGGCAATAAGTTCGGCGAGCCGGTGATCCAGGGCTTCACCCGCTCGTTCGGGCTCCGCCTGCCCTCGGGCGAGCGCCGCGAGTGGCTCAAGCCGATCATGTTCTCCGGCGGGGTCGGTCAGATGGACGCCCGCCACGCGGTCAAGGGCGATCCCGAGCCCGCAATGCTGGTGGTCAAGGTCGGAGGCCCGGCGTATCGGATCGGGATGGGCGGCGGCGCCGCCTCGAGCATGGTCCAGGGCGAGAACGTCTCGGAGCTCGATTTCAACGCCGTCCAGCGCGGCGACGCCGAGATGGAGCAGAAGCTCAACCGCGTCATCCGCGCCTGCGTGGAGCTCGGCGAGGCCAACCCGGTGATCTCGATCCACGACCAGGGCGCGGGAGGCAACTGCAACGTCTTGAAGGAGATCGTCGAGCCTGCCGGGGCCAGGATCGAGATCCGGACGGTGCCGCTCGGCGACGAGACCCTGTCGGTGCTCGAGATCTGGGGCGCGGAGTACCAGGAGAACAACGCCCTCCTGATCCGGCCCGAGCACGAGGCCCTGTTCCGCGAGCTGTGCGAGCGCGAAAAGGTCCCCTGGGCGGTGGTCGGCACGGTCACCGGCGACCGACGGATCGTCGTCCACGACACGCTCGACGACTCGACTCCGGTCGACCTGGCGCTCGACGACGTCCTCGGCGACATGCCGCAGAAGCACTTCGAGCTCACGCGGGTGCGGCCGCACCCGACGCCGCTCGAGCTTCCTGCCGACCTCGACGTGCGTGCCGCCCTCGAGCGCGTGCTGCGCCTGCTCTCGGTCGGCTCCAAACGCTTTCTCACCACCAAGGTCGACCGCGCTGTCACCGGCCTCGTCGCACGGCAGCCCTGCGCCGGCCCGCTCCAGCTCCCCGTCGCCGACGTCGCGGTCATCGCCCGCAGCCACCTCGCGACCACCGGTGGCGCGACCGCGATCGGCGAGCAGCCGGTCAAGGGCCTGATCGACCCGGCGGCGATGGCGCGCCTGGCGGTCGGCGAGGCGCTCACCAACCTGGTGTGGGCGCGGGTCACCGCGCTGCCCGACGTGCGCTGCTCGGCCAACTGGATGTGGGCCGCCAAGCTGCCCGGCGAGGGCGCCGCGCTGGTCGACGCCCTGGTCGCGATGAAGGACCTCATGATCGCGCTCGGGATCGCGGTCGACGGCGGCAAGGACAGCCTCTCCATGGCGGCCCTCGCACCGGACGGAGAGCACGGCGAGGAGACGGTCAAGGCCCCCGGCGCGCTCGTCGTCTCGGCCTACGTGACCTGCCCCGACATCACCGCGACGGCGACGCCGGACCTCAAGCTCCCGGGACGGGGGCGACTGCTTCTGGTCGATCTCGGCGGCGGCCGCCACCGCCTCGGCGGATCCGCCCTCGCCCACGCCTGGGGGCAGATCGGAGACGTTTCGCCGGACGTGGACGATCCTTCGCTGCTCGCGCACGGGTTCACGGCGGTCCAGGAGCTGCTCGCCGCGGGCAGGGTTGCCGCCGGCCACGACCGCTCCGACGGCGGGCTGATCACGACCCTGCTCGAGATGGCCTTCGCCGGCAACACCGGGATCGACGTCGATGTCCCCTCACTCGACGGCGCGGACCCGCTCGCGGTGCTGTTCGCCGAGGAGCTCGGCCTGGTCCTCGAGGTCGCCCCGGAGGACGTCCCCGCCGCCCTCGAGACCTTTCGCGCCGCGGATGTGCCGTGCACCGAGATCGGCGGGGTCCTCGCCGGTCCCGAGGTCCGCGTGCGGGTCGCGGGGCGGAGCGTGCTCGCGGACGACGTGCGCGACCTCCGCGACCTCTGGGAGGCGACCTCGTTCCAGCTCGAGCGCCTCCAGGCGGACCCGGCGCGGGTCGCCGAGGAGGAAGCGGGTCTGCGACACCGCACCACGCCGCCTTTCCGACTCGACTTCACCCCTTCCGCGACCTCGCCGGCGGTCCTCGCCCGCGCCGATCGCGTCCCGGTGGCGGTGCTGCGCGAGGAGGGCTCGAACTCCGACCGCGAGATGGCGTCGGCGCTGTGGCTCGCCGGGCTCGAGCCGTGGGACGTGGCGATGCCGGACCTACTCGAGGGCCGAATCGGGCTCGAGCGCTTCCGTGGTCTGGTCGCGGTCGGCGGCTTCAGCTACGCCGACGTGCTCGACTCGGCCAAGGGCTGGGCGGGGACGATCCGGTTCAACGACCGCCTCCGCGACCAGTTCGAAGCCTTCGTCGCCCGCGACGACACCTTCACCCTCGGGGTGTGCAACGGCTGCCAACTGTTCGCCCTGCTCGGCTGGGTACCGTGGCGCGGGCTCGGGGACGCCGCCCAGACGCGCTTCATCCGCAACGCGTCGGGTCGCTTCGAGTCGCGGTTCGCGACCGTGCGCATCCTCCCCAGCCCCGCAGTGCTGCTCGACGGCATGGCGGACTCGGTGCTCGGGATCTGGCTCCAGCACGGCGAGGGGCAGGCCCACTTCCCCGATCCCGCGGTGCTCGACCGGGTCGAGGTGGAGGGGCTCGCGCCGGTGCGCTACGTCGACGACGCCGGCTCGCCGACCGAGGCCTACCCGTTCAACCCCAACGGCTCACCCCGGGGGATCGCCGCCCTGACCACCCCGGACGGGCGCCACCTCGCGATCATGCCCCATCCCGAGCGCACCTTCCTGCCCTGGCAGTGGGGCTGGATGCCGGAGGGCTGGCGCCGCAACCTCGCCGCCTCGCCGTGGCTGCGTCTGTTCCAGAACGCGCACAGGTGGTGCGAGAAGGTCTGATCTTCGGGGAGAGCCTCACAACCCGGCGGAACTCTCCGCGCCTCGCCGCGCGTCGACGGCGGGGCGCCGCTCCAGGGTCAGGCCGTCGCCGTTGAGTACCACCCGCACGAGCTCGGAGCGCGACCCGAGCTCGATCGCGACCCCCTCCCCGGCAGCTCGGGTGAGCTCTGAGAGGACCAGTCCGGGCAGGTTGTTGTGCTCGGAGAGGTGCATCCCGACCACCGCCCGCAGACCGGCGTGGCGCACGCGATCGAGCGTTTCGACGGTCTGGTGGTTGGCGAGGTGACCGGAGCGCGAGGCGATGCGCTGCTTGAGCGGCCACGGGTAGGGGCCGTGGCGGAGCATGTCGGCGTCGTGGTTGGCCTCGAGGCAGAGCAGGTCGCACCCGGTGAGCCGAATTTCGAGCAGGGGCGTGACGATGCCGGTGTCGGTGCACAGCGCGATCCGGTGGCGGCCGTCGTCGATGACGAACGCGACCGGCTCGGCGGCGTCGTGGCTAGTCGCGACCGGGAGCACGCCGAGCGCGCCGAAGCGCTGCTCGCGCCCCGACTCGAGCACTCCTCCGCCGTCGCAACGGATCGTCAGCCCCGACCAGGTACCGGAGGTCGCCCACACCGGGATCGGACGCCGCTTGAGCAGCACCTCGAGAGCGCGGACGTGGTCGCTATGCTCGTGGGAGACGAGGATCGCGTCGATCTCGGCCAGGTCGCGTCCGAGCTGGGCGAGGCGGTGGGTGAGCGATCGGGTCGAAATGCCGGCGTCGAGCAGGACGGTGGTCCCGCCGGCGGACACCAGGGTCGCGTTGCCCGACGACCCTGAGGCCAGGACCACCACCTCCACGGTCACCGTCCCGTCGAGCCGAAGCCGCCGGCGCCTCGCCCCGTCGCGGATAGGCGGTCGTCGGCGACGAACTCGGCCCGGGTCACCGGCGCGACCACGAGCTGGGCGATGCGGTCGCCGCGGGCGACGGTCACCGGCTCGTCGCCGAGGTTGACGAGCACGACCCGGACCTCGCCCCGGTAGTCGGCATCGACCGTGCCGGGCGCATTGGCGACGGTGACCCCGTGGTGGAAGGCGAGGCCCGACCGCGGCCGCACCTGACCCTCGTAGCCGGCCGGCAGCTCGATGACCAGCCCGGTGGGAACGGCGGCGCGCCCGCCCGGCGCGAGGGTGACGGGCTCGGAGACCGCCGCCACCAGGTCGGCGCCCGCGGCGCCTGCGCTGGCGTAGGCGGGCAGCGGCAACCCGTCGGCGTGGGGCAGTCGCCGGATCCTCACGGTGACAGTGTCCGACATCGCCGGCATCATACCGAGCGATTCCTGTTCCCGCACCCTCGCGGGCGCGGGAACAGGAATCGCTGCCAAATCCCGGGATTCGCGCAGCGAATCCTCAGCAGCGCGATCCGCAGGGCCCTGGGGGCGCGAACCGGGTTTCCGACCGCAGACAGGGGGTCCTGCGGTCGCGGTGCTAGGCAACGCGAGTCGCGACGCCCTTCGGGCCGCACACGGCAGAGGCCATCCGCTCGGGGACGAGAATGTCGCGCGCGAGCGCCACGACCTCGGCCGGGGTGACGGCGCGGACCTCGGCCAGGGACCGCTCGAGGTCGAAGCGGCGGCCGCGGTCGAGCACCTCGCCGGCGTCGAGCCCGGCCAGGCCCGAGGGGTCCTCCGCATCCATGATCAGCCCGCGCACGAGGCCTTCAGAGGCGACCTCGACCTCGTCGTCGGCGAGGTCCACGGCGAGCCGTACGACCTCCTCCCGGACGACTCGGGTGACATCCGAAAAGACGTTCGGCGCAGACGCCCAGCCGACCTCGACCAGGCCGCCGAGCGAGCGCAGTACCAGACCCGACCAGATGTCGTAGGTCAGGCCCTCCTCCTCGCGCAGTCGCTGGAACAAGCGGCTCGAGGCGCCGACGCCGAGCACCCGGTTGAGCACTGTCAGTGCCGGCAGCCGCGGGTCGCCGGCGGCCATGGCCGGGAAGGCCAACCGCGCGTGGACTTGGTCGGATCCCTCGCGCTGGATGGCGAGGCGATCCCCGTGCCACGCCAGAGACGGCAACGGCTCGGCCGCTGGCGGCTCGGTGAGGGGCAGGCGGGCGAGGCCGGCGGCGACCTCGAAGGTCTCGACGTCGCCGGCGACCGCCGCGAGCACACCGCCGGTTCGGACGAGGTCGGCATGGTGGCGGCGCAGGGCCGCCGGGGTCAGACGGCGCAGGCTGCGGGCGGTCCCGATCACCGGCCGTGCCAGCGGATGGCGACCCCAGGCGGCGCGAAGCACCGCCTCCTCGACCTGGTCGGCGGGGTCGTCGCGCAACAGCTCGAGCTCCGCCAACGTCACCCTGCGCTCGAGATCGACGTCGTCGCGATCGAAGGTCGGGGTCAGGACGGCGTCGACGAGCAGGGAGAGGGCGTCACCGAGGGCGTCGCGGGTGGTCTCGACCGAGAGGCACATGGCCTCGGCCGCGGTCCAGGCGTCGACATCGCCGCCGAGGCGGTCGACCAGCCGCGCCAGGGACGCCCGGTCGAACGCGCCGCAGCGGCGCAGGGTCAGATGCTCGACCAGGTGAGTGGCGCCGGCCAGCGACTCGGGGTCGTGGGCGGAACCGTGCACCAGCCATACCGCTGCGGACACGGTGCGACGGTTGGGCAATGATCGGACGAGGAGCGCGGGAGGGCAGCGATCCATGGCGCGGCGGAGTGTACTACAGCCTACTTACCGGTCGGCGGGTTGTTCGGCGGGCCGGGTCGCGGGGCGCCTCCCTTGTTCTCGCGGTACACGAACTTCCAGTCACAGTACCGTGTCCGGCCCTCGTAGACCCGGATGCTGTCCTCGCACGAGGTGGAGTGAACGCCGATGATGGGACCGACCTGCTGTCCGGGCCGGATCCCGGGCAGGCCTCCGGTCGGCTCGGGTGGCGGGGTCGGCACCGGCGTCGGGCTCGGCTGGGGACCCGAGTTGGGCAGCCCGCCGGGAACGGTGCCGACCTGCTGGCCGTCCTCGCCGAGGTGGACGATCCCCCACTCCTCGGAGCCGGTCATCGGGTCCTTCCAGCGCTTCCTCATCACCCGCGGCTTGGACTCCCACATCTCCTTGAGGGTGACCGGGTAGCGCCCGAAACGGGTCTTGAAGATACGGATCGCCTCGACGTACTGCTCGCCGCGGAAGACGAGCTCGGCCTCTTTCTCACGTTGGGCCTGGAAGGCGACGGTCTGCACCGCCGCACCCATCGCGATCGCCATCACAGCCAGGATGACCATGACCATCACCAGCGTGAAGCCCTCATCGTCGCGGGGACGGGCCGGTGCGGTTCGAGGCGCCACCCTCACCACTCCGAGTACGAGCTCCCGTCGAGCGCACTGCCCGGAGCGCCCGACTTGATGTCCATGATTCCGCCCGAGCCCTCGTCGAGCGGCTGGAGGTCCTTTTCGTCGTCGGCCTCGGCATAGACCGGCACCCAGGTGTCCGGAGACTTGGTAATCGGATCGACCGGGACGATCCGCATGTAGCCGAGGCTGACCAGCTCCTGGAGCGACGCCGGGTAGTGGCCGCGGTCGGCGAGGTACTGGTCGATGCACGAACGCATGGTGAACAGGTCCTCGCGCAGCACCGCCTCCTTGGCCTTCTGCGGGGCGTTGCGCATCGCCGGCACCGCGATGGTCGCGAGGATGCCGATGATCGCCACCACGACGATCAGCTCGATGAGGGTGAAGCCGCGGGCGCCGTGGGCGGGCGCCGACCGGTCACGTACACGGAGGTCGCCTGCCATGACTCACCAGTCCTTGTACTTGGTTCCGTCCAATGCGGTCGCATCGGACTTCGAGTAGACGTCGTAGACGTTCTCGCCACCCCAGCTGTCGCTGTCCCAGTCGTCCTGGTAGCTGCGCAGCGCCCACTCCGTGTCTCCGGTCATCGGGTCGACCGGCAGGCGGCGGAGGAACTTGCGTTTGGTGTCTTGGCCGACGAGCTGGACGCCCTCGACCAGGGTGTCAAGGTCCGGCGGGTAGCCCTCTGAGCCCAGCTTGATTGGGATCATGCCCTGGTCGGAAAGGCGCTTGAAGTCATCGATCGCGGTCCGCATCTGGCGCAGGGCCAGGTGCAGCTCGGCCTCCTTGCGCCGCTTGACCGTGAACTTCGCCACCGGCAGCACGATGGTCGCGAGCAGCCCGATCAGGGCGGCCACCATCACCAGCTCGGCGAGGGTGAAGCCGGCCTCGCGGCGGCGGGCGAGGGAGCGGATCATGGCGAGGCCGACCCTCCGGTGCTGTCCTCGACGACGAACAGCGCACCGTCGCGCACCCCCACCGGGAGGCGGGTGCCGTCGGCTGCGATCGCGCCGTCCACGGTGAACACCAGCGGCACCGGTCCGGGGGCCTCGCCGCGCAGGTGGATGAGCCCCACGACCTGGGGGACCTCCTGGACCTGGTCCAGGCTGAGGTCGAACGACACCCAGCCATCCTTGGCGTTCGCATCGCGCGAGTTCAGGCGCACTCCGGGCACGGTGTCGGCGCCGAGCAGGGTCGCTCGCGCCGGGTCGTAGGACAGCACCAGCGGCAGGCGCACGCCGCCTGCCTTGCCCGAAACCACCAGCTGGACCACGGTTTCTTGCCCCGGATGGACCGAGACCACCGACGGCTCGATACCCAGGATCACCGGGAGCGTCGCTGCCACCCCGGTCTGGTTCTGAATCGACGCGGAACCGTTCGGTTCCTCGGTCGGCGGGGCCCCCTCATCCAACGTCGAGCTCCCGTCGCTGCCCTGGAGTGGCTCGGCGGAGGTGCCCGAGGCGCCGCCCGACGGCACCAGCGACTGGCCTTCCTGGCTGGGATCTCGGGGGGGTTGCGTAGTCGGTCGCGTCAACTGCGGACGTACCAGACCGCGCCCGGGTTTCGGGGCCGTCTCGTCGACCTTGCCCTCGTCCGACTGTTCCGACTGGTCGCTGCGATCGCGGGGATCGAACGGCCCGCGTTCGGCTTTTCCGGAGTAGACGCGGGAGGTCGAGCCGGAGTACGAGATCCGGCTCTCGGTCCCGACCCACAGCGGCTTGAGGTCCTCCTCGGAGATGTCCGGGAAGCGCACGATGTGCGGGGTCAGGGTCAGCACCAGGTCGACCGTCTGGTGGTCCTTCGCCTTCGAGGTGAACAACCGGCCGATCAGGGGGATGTCGGAGAGCAGCGGGATGCGGCTCTCGGACTCGCTCTCGTCGCGCTGGTAGAGCCCGGCGAGCAGGTTGGTCTCACCGTCCTTGAGGCGGATCACGGTGTTGATCTTGCGGGTGCCGATGATCGGCTGCGCCTGGCCATTCGGACCCGTGACGTCGCCGGTCTTGCGCGAGACCTCGACGGTGACTTTGAGCGTGATCTCGCGGTTGTGGTGGACCCGCGGCTCGACCTCGATGTTGATGCCCACGTCCTGGTACTGGTAGGACGTGATCGGCACCACCGAGGAGCCGACGGTGTTGGAGGTGTTGAAGCTCGTCACCGGGACCGGCAGCCGGTCGCCGATCACCAACGACGCCTTCTCGCCCTCGGTCGAGCGCAGCTGCGGCTGGGCCAGGGTCTGGGCCTCGCTGGTCGACTTGATGAGCTTGAGCAGGATGTTCGGCACCGTAACCGACCACGCGCTGCGGCTGATCGAGCTGAGCTCGTTGAGGAAGATCGTGTCGCTGCCGTCGCCGACCTTGCTCGGATCGAGCGCGAGATTGGTCTGGTACGCCGAGAGCAGCGCACCGATATCGGACTTCTTGGTATTGGAGACCTGGATCAGCTCGACGTCGATCATGACCTCGGCCTTGGCCTTGTCGTTCATGTCGATCAGGCGCTCGGCGATCGCGACCTTGTCGGCGGTGTCGCGCAGGGTGATGGCGTTGAGCTGCTCGTTGGTCGCGAGGCGCCGCGCCTCGATCAGCGAGCGCAGCAGCTTGTCGACGTCCTTGACGTCGGCATTGGAGAGGAAGAAGGTCTTGATGACCAGGTCCTCGTAGTCGCGGCGGTTTTGCGGGTTGTCCTCGGCGATCAGGATGGTGTGCTCGTCCTGCACTTTGTAGAAGTGCCCCGCCGCCTGCGCGACGATGTCGAGCGCCTGCTGGGCGGTGACGTCGGCAAGCTCGATCGACAGCTTGTCGTCCTTGAGCTTGGGGTCGAACAGCACGTTGAAGCCGTAGGCCTTCGCCATCGCCTGGTAGATCTCCTTGACCGGCTTCGGTTTGGGGAAGGTCAAGGTGATCGGCTCCTTGGACCGCGGGTCGAGGATCGGGGCCTGGACCTTGGCCTGACGGGCCTTCGCCTTCATCTCCTCGAGAGTCTGCTGGCCATCGGGCCGTGACAGGATGTCGAGCTCCTTGTCGACCCGCTCGAGCTCCTGCTCCGCGAACTGGTGGGTCGGGTCGAGCTGGGTCGCGAGCTGGAACTCGGCGCGCGCCTGCGGCAGCCTGCCGAGCTCCCTGAACGCGAGGCCCCGCTGGAAGTGATCCTGACCGGCCTTCAGCCGCGCCCGGGTCAGCGCCATGCGGTACTCGAGGTTGTCCGGCTCCTTGGCCAGCGCCTCGAGGTAGTAGTACACGGCCGCGTCCCAGTTCAGGTCATGGACGGCCTCCTGGCCCTGCCGTCCCGGCCGTTCGGCCGTCGAGCAGCCGGCGGCGAGAACCACTGCGAAGGCCACGAAGGCACCGGCCGCGCGCTTGAGGCTAGTTCGATTCCAGGGGTACACGCACATCCTCCGATTCGGGGTAGCCGACGAACCCGATGGTCACCGACTCGTAGCCGACCTGGCGCACGATGAAGGCCTTGTCGATGACCATCCCGGGGATCGCGACATCGACCTGGTTGTCCTTGCGGAAGACCGCGACGATCAGGCGATCGGGCCCGAAGGCTCCGATGAACTGGCGGTTGAATGGCGGCGGCGGCGGCAGGCGAGCACCGTCGGATCCTTCGACCCAGCGCGGGGTCGGGGTCGGGCGCGGGGGCAGGGTCGGCCGCGGCGAGGGCGGCGGCAGGGTCGGGCCCGCGGTCGGCGTCGGCGGTGCGCCGAAACCAAACGGGTTGCGTCCGATCCCGCCGGTGGGTTCGGGCGGGGGCGTCATGCGAGAGGTCTCGAGCACCGGGATCTCCCGCCCCTTGTAAGCCAGGGCGTTGGCCTTCCTCCCCGCGCCGGCGCCACCTCCGGAGCCGGTCCTATGGGTCAGGTACCACGCCACCAGCACGACGAGCACGCCGACCAGCAGCACGGTGCGGTTTCGGTTAGCCTGCATTTCTCACCACGTCACGTCGCGAGGGCGCCGAGGCGCCTGTCAGCGCCGAGTCATTGAGCGGCGAGGCGCCGAGTCGTATGCGTTCATACGTCGCAGGCGCCGAGGCGCGAAAGGATCGGCGATGGCCGGCGGATCGGTGCCCACAGTAGGGAGGTGGCGAGAAGTGCAGGCTAGCGGGAGCTGCGGCCACGTTCCCCTCCAGTCGGCGCCAGACCCGAGGTCAGACGGTCGAGCAGCTCCTTGTCAGCCCGCGCCACGTAGGTGGAAACCGCCAGCGCGATGCGCAGGTCCTGGCTGTGCGCGTCCGCGTCGCCGGTGAACGAGATCCGGTCGACGATTAGAAACTGGTTGCTGTCGGCGAGAGCGTCGAGCAGCTGGCGAACCTGGCGGTACCCCGCTTCGAAATTGAAGCTGATCTGGAACTTCCACAGGCCGAGCTTCTTGTCCTCGGTGGCGCTGTAGCTGAAGGTGCCCGGCCGCACGCCCGCTTGGCGGGTCGCGTCGCCCACCGCGCGCAGGATCGCAGTCAGGCGGTCGTCGAGGTTCGCGAACACCTCGTCGTACATCCGGTCGAGGTCGACCTGCAGCGCTTCGACGGACGTCCGGTCGCCGGACGCACGCGTGCGCGCCCGCTCCAGCCGGGCGATGGTCTGGCGGAGGTCGCCGACGCTGGACTCGAGCGCCGCTCGGCGCCCGATGGTCTCCGAGCTCAGCCACACGTAAACGGAGAGGTTGGCCAGGGCGAACAGGGCCACCGGCAACCACACCGGCAGCAGGCGCCGCCACGGGAGCCAGCGGCGCCCGTTCACCGGACCGCCCCTGAGGCCGCGCCCGGCTCCGCGACGGGACCCGCAGCCTGCGGCGCCTGCTCGGCCTCGGCAGCGGCCGCGGCGGCGACCTCCTCCGGTGGAAGGTAGGTCACGCTGGCCTGGAACTCGTAGCCCGGCACATGGGCGTCCTCCGGTCCCTTTTCCGTGCTCGGAAGGGGGTCGGCGAAGCTCGGATCGGAGATCAACCGGTCGAGGAGCTCGAGCAAGGCCTCGCGGGTGCGAGAGATGCCCTGCAGCCCGAGCTTGATCCCGTCTTTGTTCACCGAGGGCGCGATCTGGACGAGGCGGACGTCGTACGGCAACACGCGCTCGAGGTCGTTGAGCATCGCCGACCACGAGAACCCGCGCTCGCGCAGCACGACGTTGACTCCTGCCGTGCGTGCCGCCATCTGCTTCCACGGGACCTGGTCGAGGCTGGCGACATCCGTGCGGAGCTCGCCCTCGAGCGACTGCCGGGTGGCCGCGAGCTCGCCCTCGTGCACGACCAGGGCGTTGGTCGCCTCGTTGCTGGACAGGTACAGGTGCACATTGGCCGCGAGCAGCGCGAGCGAGATGACGCCTGCAACTGCGGTCAGTAACCACACCGGGCGGGTGTTGAGGAACGGTCGCGTCGCAAGGTTGGGCGCGATCATGCCGGCCATGCTCCCAAGGTCGCGAGCAGCGGGGCGAGACGGCTCGGACCGAGGCGTCCGTCGAGCAGCGGGTCGTCGGTCAGGTTCGGCCCCGGCCGGCCCAAGGTCACCCCGTCCTGGTGCTGCCACCATTCGGCGAGCGCGGCCGCGAGCTCGGGCTCGTCGGCGACGAGGTCGACCACCAGCGGGCCGGTCAGCTCCAGCGTCGAGCGGATGAACGACAGACCCAGGCGCATCTCGAGCACGGCGACGACATCCGCGGCCTCGCCGCCGGTGAGCGGCTTGGTGCGCACCAGGCGGGCGACACCGTCTTCCAGCACCAGCAACGACAGAAACCCGGCCTCCTGCTGCACCACCACCCGGACCGGCGCCTCCGACGGTCGCAACCCGAGGGCATACAGGCGCGAAGTCACCAGTCCGGGCACGATCTCGGCCTGGCCGAGGGCCTGCTCGAGGTCCGCAAAGGCCCGCTCGAGGCCGACCATGACGATCAGCGAGCGTGGCCCGGGTCCGCCTCCGTTCGGGAGCACGGTGGCGATCCGAAGGTCGGCCGGCCGCACCGGGAGCAGCTTCTTGAGCCGCCAGCGCACCACCTCGTCGACCTCGTCCGCGCTCCGCGGCAGGGTGTCAAACTCGAGCAGGTGCGTCCGCACCCACGAGGTCGGAACCACCACGGCCGCACGCGGCACGCCCTCGAGGTTGGTCCGCAGCGCCGTGGCGACCTCACCGACCCGGGCGACGTCGATCGATTGGAGCCCGACCGGACCGATCTCGATCGCCCCATCCGCGAGCGCCGCCACAGCTCCCTGGAGACCGCCCTTGCGATCCCGGACCAGGACCGCGAGCAACCCCTGCTCGAGCAGCCAGCCGGTCGTGGGCGGCGGCGATGTCAAGAGACTGCGCCAGTTCATTCGACGAAGGTCACCTTGTTGACCTCGCGCAGCGTGGTGTGTCCGGCGAATACCTTCTGCAGGGCCGACTCACGCAGGAAGCGCATCCCTTCGGCCTTGGCGGCCCGCTTGATCTCGGCCGCGGAACGGCGGTCAATGATGAGCTCACGGATGTTGTCGGAGAGGTTGAGCAGCTCGGCGATCGCCATCCGGCCGCGGAAACCGGTCCCTCCGCACTCCATGCAGCCAACGCCCTCGGCGAAGGTGAAGTCCGCGTAGCGGTCGGGCTCGAGCCCGGAGTCCTCGAGTAGGCTCGGGGCCACCTTCGTCGGCCGCTTGCAGTGCTCGCAGATGCGGCGCACGAGGCGCTGCGCGAGCACGCAGTTGAGGGCCGACACAAAGTTGTAGAGATCGACCTTCATGTTGAGGAAGCGGCCGAGCACGTCGACCACGTTGTTGGCGTGCACGGTGGTGAACACGAGGTGGCCGGTGAGGGCGGACTGGACCGCGATCGCGGCGGTCTCCTCGTCGCGGATCTCGCCGACCATGACCTTGTCCGGGTCGTGGCGCAGGATCGAGCGCAGCCCGCGGGCGAAGGTCAGGCCCTTCTTCTCGTTCACCGGGATCTGCGTGATCCCCTTGAGTTGGTACTCGACCGGGTCCTCGATCGTGATGATCTTGTCCTCGGTCGACGCGATCTCGGCCAGGCAGGCGTACAGGGTGGTGGTCTTGCCCGAGCCGGTCGGCCCGGTCACCAGCACCATCCCGTAAGGCTCGTTGATGAACTTGCGCAGCTGGCGCTTCATGTCGTCCTCGAAGCCGAGGACGTCGAGGTTCAGGGTGCGGAACTCAGCGTTGGCCGCTTCCTTGTCGAGGATGCGGATGACGACGTCCTCGCCGTGCACCGTCGGCATGATCGAGACACGGAAGTCGATCGTACGACCCGACAGGCGGACCTTGAAGCGCCCGTCCTGCGGAATCCGCTTCTCGGCGATGTCGAGCTCCGACATGACCTTGACGCGGCTGACGATGGTCGAGTGGTGACGCTTGTCGATCGCCTCCATGGCCTGGTACAGGACACCGTCGATGCGGTACTTGACCACCACCTCGCGGTCCTGGGTCTCGATGTGGATGTCCGACGCGCGCCGCTGGATGGCGTTGAACAGCACCGAGTCCACGAGCCGGATGATCGGTGAGGCGTCAGCGGTGATGCGGTCGATCGACAGCACCTCCTCGCCATCCTCTGCCTCTTGCACCAGCTGCATGCGGAAGCCCTCGGTCGCCTCGTCGAGGACCCGCTGGGTCGACTCGGACTTCTCGAGCAGCTCGCCGATTCGGCGCGAGGGTCCCACCACCAGCTCGAGCGGGCGGGCGAGCGCGAGCTCGAGCTCGTTGACGTTGACCACGTTCGAGGGATCAGCCATCACCACCCTCAGGGAGCCGTCGTGCTCGCCCAGGGGCAGGAACTGATAGCGGAGCATGACCTCGACCGGAATCGCGCGGAACAGGTCTGCTTCCATGTGGAACTCGGTCAGCGGGTCGAACGGCAGTCCGAGCCGGTCGGCCAGGGCTCGCGCCCGCTCGAGGTCCTCCTGCTCCTGGCGGGTGGCCCCGCCGGCGAGCATGACCAGGGACTGATCGAGGTTTGCGTCGGTCGCCATCACGCCCTCTCTAGTTCATCCGCGAGACCAGGGTGAGAAGTGGATAGTAGACCGCCAGCAGGAGACCGGCAATCACGGCGCCCATGAACACCAGGATCGCCGGCTCGATGAGCGTGACGATGCGGTTGAGCGAGAAGTCGATCTGCTCGTCGAAGAACTGCGAGGTGTGGGTCAGCATTTCGGGCAGCGCACCGGTCGACTCGCCCACCCGCATCATGGCCAGCGCAAGGTCCGGCGCCAGACCCGTAGCGGCGACGGTATCGGACAGGGCCTGTCCCTCCTGCACCCGGGGGACACAGGCCAGCAGAGCCTCCGAGACGTGGGCGTTGGAGACCGACGTAGACGCCGTCTCGAGGGCCGGGATCATCGGCGTACCGCCACCGAGCAGCACCGCCAGCGAGCGGGTGAACTGCGACATCGCGAACAGGTGAGCGAGTCCGCCGAGTATCGGCAACCGCAGCTTGATCCGGTCGAGCGCTCGGCGACCGCGTGTGGTCCGCGACCACGCGCGAATCCCCCAGATCGTGAGCACCAGCCCCGCGAACAGCGCGATCACGTTGTCGCCGCAGAAGTTCGCGAGCGCGATCACGATCCGGGTCGGCAACGGCAGCTCGGCCCCAAACTGGGCGTAGAAGCTCGAGAAGTTGGGGATCACGTAGGTCATCAGGACCACGACCAGTCCGGCCGCGAGCATGATCAGGATCGCCGGGTAGGTCAGCGCACCGACGATCTTCTTGCGCACGCTCTCGACCAGGCGCTGGTACTCGACATAGCGCGCGAGCACGGTCTCGAGGTCGCCGGAGCGCTCCCCGGCGCGCAGCGAGTTGGCGTACAGCCGCGGAAAGGTGTCGCCAAGGGAGAGGAAGGCGTCAGACAGCGCGACGCCGGTGGTGATCTGCTGGTGGACCTTGTCGAGCAGGGCCCTGAAGTGGGGGCTGGTCTGCTGGGTCCGCAGCAGGTCGAGCGACTGTGCAAGGGGCAGCCCGGCGTGGAGCAGGGTCTTGAGCTGGGTGTTGAAGAGCAGGAAGTCCTGGGTGGGGACCCGCTCACCTCGCCCCGGCAGGCGCAGCTTGAGGCCGCCGCCGGCCGAGTTCACCGAGAAAACGTGAAAGCCCTCGTCCTCGAGCTCGCGGCGCAGTGACTCGGCCGACACCGCCAACCGCCGCTGCTCGAGCAGCGAGCCGTCGGGCGCTCCGAGACGGCAGGCGAACTCCGGCACCTAGCGCCCCTCGACCGGCTCAGCCTTGAGCACGAGCACGAGCGCCTTACGCGCCGACTCCGAGGCGCTCGCGCCGAGCACCACCCGTTGGCCGGTGGCGAGCAGTGCGCTCGAGCGCAGCACCTCCTGCGGGCGCAGCCCACCGGCGGCCCCGATGCGCGCCAGCACCAGCCTGTCCAACCGCACGCGGCGGTTCGCGGGTTGGCCGCTCGGCTCGCTCGCGTGCCCGGCAGCCCACCGCCCGGCCGCCGGCGGACGCACCAGGGGCGACGACGCCTCCGGCGCGACGAAACCCTCGGGGCGTTCCCCCGGCGACACCGTGAACCGCACCAGGTAGCCGTCGCCGAGCTCGGCACGCGCGGTCGCGCCGACGTCGCCTTCGAGGATCGCCTGGCCGATGCGACGGAAGGACGTGTAACGGAAAACCTCGCTGAGCTTGAGGTCGGCGACCGATGCGTCGTTTGCGGCGCCGGGCTCGCTCGACGCCTCGTAGAGCTCGGCCCGGATGCGGAAGCGCGCCGGCGGGCTGTCGAAGGCCGCCAGGGTCCGGGCGATACGGTCGACCACCTCGGGACGGTCCTGGACCGTGAGCCGGGCATGGCGGGGCTCGAGGGTCAGCGCGCCCTCGTCGGAGAGCAGCGGCTGAACCACCAGTGCGGCTTCCGCCACCGAGCAGTACCGAAGCTCGAAGACGCGAGCCACGGTCAGGGCGGCCGCGGTCGCCGACAGCACCGCCAGCGCGGCGACGAGCACAGCTGCGTGAAGCGAGGCGAGGCGCACCGTCACAGCTCCAGAGCCGGGTTGACGACCAACGCGACGGCCGTATCGGAGGTATCGTCGACCGCAAGATGGTAGACGCGCACGCCGGCCTCCCTCATGTCCACCTCGACCTCCGGCGCCGGCCGCACCGGAGACTCGAGCACGGCGGTGCCGCGACTCGACGGGGACGTCGCCGCGTGGCCGCCGCCGATCAGTCGCCACGCAGTCCCTGCCGTGAGCGCGACGATCAGAACGGCCGCCGCCGCGAGCCAGCGCCGCCGCGGCCGGTGCATGTGGCCGGCGAGGCGCTCCTGATGGACCAGCGAGGTCACCGCGGAGACGCACCGCTCGACCTCCTCGGCCGAGGCCTCGCGCGGCCGTGCGAGGACCAGGGCCAGGCTCGGGTCGAGTGCAACGGCATGCCGCCGGCACGGCGGACACTCGGCGAGGTGCCGGCGGATCGCCTCCCGCTCGGTGGAGTCGAGGGTGTCGTCCAGGTACCGCGGCAAGGCGGCAAAAAGTCGATCGCAGTCCATGTCACTCCCCCTGCACGCTCGGCAGGTACTCGGGATAGTGCAGCGCGAGCTCGCGCCGCAGTACCCTGCGCGCCTGGAACACGTGGTTGCGGACGGTGGTCGGGGTGCACCCGATGGCCTCGGCGACCTCGGTCGACGGCAGGCCCTCGATCTCCCGCAGCACGAAGGCCGCCCGCTGCTGCGGGGTCAACCGGGTCAGCAGGTGGCCCATGATGTGCTCGAGCTCGCCCTCGTCGGCCGCCTTCGATGCCGCCTCTCCGTCGCCGACCAGACGCAGGTGGTGCTCACCTCCGGCCAGTTGGGCGCGCTCGCGGCTCGTCCGGGCGCGCATCAGGTCGATGGCAAGGTTGGTGGCAATGCGGTACAGCCAGGTCGACACGCTCCACCGGCTGTCGTATCGGTCGAGCCGCTGCCAGGCCCTGAGGAAGGTCATCTGGACCACGTCCCAGGCCTCGGCGTCTTCGCCGAGCATGCGGGCCACCGTCCGATGGAGACCCGAGGAGTAGCGTCGCACCAGGGCGGCAAAGGCCTCCTCGTCGCCCCGACGAGCCGCGCGCACGAGCTCGCGTTCGTCCATGGTCCTCCCCGACTCGCCGTCGCGGACCGTCGTCACCACCCGCAGCCGCATCGCCATGCCGTCACTCTCCGCAGCTTCTACGGAGCTCGGCGCCGAAACGTTGGGCGACCGGCATGCGAGCCCGCATTATCCGCCAGACTTCGACTACGGTCGAACGGGCTCCGTGCGAGAATCTCACTCGCACACGCCGTGTTGACGGGTGGGGAGGGGTCATGCAGATCACGATCGAGTACTGCGTCGTTTGAAACTACCTCCCACGGGCCGCCGGTCTGGCGGACGTGTTGGAGCGCGAGCTCGGCGCCCGAGCCGAGCTGATCAAGGGAGCGGGCGGCGTCTTCGACGTCACCGTTGACACGCGCCTGGTGTACTCGAAGCACCGGACCGGGCGCTTCCCTGACCCCGCCGAGGTGGTCGCCGCGATCCGTGCGCTCGGTTGACACCTCTCCCCCCCGGCGGCTCACTCGTCCCGTGGGCGCGCGCTTTCGGTCGGCGCGACCCGGCGGTAGACGTGCCGATCGAGGATGCGCGAAAAACCCGTCCACGCCTCGTCGTCACCCCCATCCGACGAGATTGCCTCGAGCATCCCGGCGAGCTTGGAGTCGAGGTTGTCGGCCATGTGGACCACCAGCGCCTCTGGAGTCTTCGGCCGCCGCGGAGAGCCGTACTCGTACTCGCCGTGATGGGCGAGCAGGATGTGCAGCAGCTGGCGCCGGGTCTCGGCCGGGAACTCGGGCAGCTCGGCGATGCTCCGGTCGACGTGGAGGACCTCCATTGGCAGGTGGCCGAGCAGCCTTCCGTCGTCGGTGTACTCGATCGACGCAGCCGAGGAGAGCTCCCAGATCTTGCCAAGATCGTGGAGCAGCGCGCCGGCGACTACGAGGCCCTCGTCGAGCCGGTAGTGGCGGGCGAGGGTGCGCGCGGCCAGGGTCATCGAGAGCGTGTGCTCAAGCAGGCCGGAGCGGAAGGCGTGGTGGAGCGAACGCGCGGCGGGCGAGACTCGGAACCGCTCCGCGACCTCGGGATCGGAGAAGATCCGGTACAGCAGCTGCCGCAGGTGCGGGTCCTTGAGCTCGGCGATCAGCTCCTCGACGCCGCGCCACAGCGTTTCCGGGTCCTGGCGTGAGGCGCGGACGAACTCGCCTTCATCAACCTCCTCGGCGGGCACCGCGACCGCCCGTCGGACGACGACCTGCAGCTTCTGGTTGTAGCGCTGGACCTGACCCCGGATCCGGGCCAGCCCGCCGACCGCGAGCGCGGAGGAGATCGCGTCGACGTTTTCCCACACGAGGGCCGCCACCGCACCAGTGCGGTCACCCAAGGTCAGTGCGAGGAACGGCCCGCCGGCGCGCCGCTGGCGCACCTCTTTCGCCCGCACGGCGTAGACCTCGTCGACCTCGCTACCCGGCCGCAGATCCCGGACCCACTCCCGGTTCTCAGCCATGGGTGAGACCCACCAGCGCGTTCGGCAGCAGGTCCTCGTGGACCTCGACCAGGTAGTTCTTCTTGAGCCGGTCGACCAGGCCTTCCGTCTGCCCCTGGAATCGCTCCTGGGAGAGCTTGCGCCGCAGCGTTTCGCGGACTTCCTCGAACGGCTGGTATCCGGCCGGGATCCTGCGCACCAGGCGCAGCACCTGATAGCCGCCAGGAACGACCAAGGGCTCGGTGAGCCCGCCCTCGGGCACACCGGCGATGGCGTCCTTCAGCTCCTCACGGAGATCGCTGACCGGGATCGCGCCCAGCGTCTGGAGCTCGACGCCGGCCAGGGTCGCCTCGGCCTTGAGGTCAGCGCCTGTGTGGACGCGCTGGACGAGCCCGCGGGCACGGCCGAGCACCGCCTGGCGGTCCGAGTCGTCCTGGGCCACCGGAAAGAAGAGCTGCTCGAGCTCGGCCTTCTCGGGCACCTTGAAGTCCTCGTGGTCCTTCTCGTACAGAGCACGGACCTCCTCCTCCGTGATCTCGGTGGCCTTGACCTCGCTCTGGACCGTGCGCTGCACGGTCATCGTCTGGCGGTAGCGCTCGCGCAGCGCGTCCACCGTCAGGCCGGAGCTTGCCAGCGCCTGCTGGAACTGGGTGTCGTCGGTCAGGCCGTTCTCCTCGCGCAGGCCCTTGATCGCCTGATCGACCTGGGCATCGTCGATGGTCACCTTCTTCTCGTTGGCGCGCTCGAGCAGCACCATCTCGTCGACCATCGCGTTCAGGAAGCTCTTCGCGAACTTCTCCAGGTCGTCCCGGGAGGTCGGCTGGGGACGCTGTGCCAGCTCCTGCTCGAGCCGACGGCGAAACTCCGAGATGGTCACGATCCGGTCGTTCACGCGCACCAGGATCGCCTCGAGCACCTGGCGCTCGGCACCCACCCGGGGGGCGAACCCCACGAAAATCGCCATCACGATCAACAACTTCCTAGCCCGCATGTCGTCCCTCCGCGTAACGGCCATCGTACTGGAACCACAGTCTGCCCGGGCGGGTCGTCACCCCGACCTCGCGCGCCAATCGGTCGATGCAGGTGCTCGTGAAGGCGCGAGCCGCACTCTCGTCAAGCTCGCGCCGGACCTCCGCCTCGAGCTCGGCGCGGACCGCGCCGCCTTCGGGCCGGGTCTCGCTCACCTGGAAGATGTGGAAGCCGGACGGCCCCTGCACCGGCTGCGAGATCTCACCCGGAGCGAGCGCGAAGATCGCGTCCTCGAGGGTCTCCGGCAGACCGCCGCGCCGAACCCAACCGACCTCGCCGCCACCGTCCGCATTTGGCGCCCGGCTGACCTGTTTCGACAGCGCCGTCCAGTCTTCTCCGGCGGCCAGCTGGCGGCGGGCTTCGACCGCGGCCTCGCGCGTGTCAAGCAGGAGCTGGCGCACGTGGGCACCGGCAGGGCGCACCACCTTCGAGCGGCGCTCAACCTCCGCCGCGACCGCGGTGGCGTCGGCCGCTGGGGGTTGTCCACACGCGTCTGCGAGGCGGTGGCGGACGACAACGGCACGGCGCGAGGGGGCCGCGGGGGCGGTGGCGCCGCCGGTGGTGGCGAGGATGACCTCCTGGTCGAGGTACTGGTCGAGCAGCCGCGACGCCACCCTGTCGTCGACCTGCTGCCAGGCCTCGCCCGTGATCGCCTCGAGGTAGCTCTGGAACGCGTCGAGCCTGACCGGGTGGCTGCCCACGCGGGCGATCGCGCCGTCGTCCGCGCGGCACGTCGCCAGCACGGCGAGCGCGAGGATCAGGACCGGCAGGCGCGTCGGTAGACGGCACACGGGGGACAGCCTAGCACGATCCGTGCCGACCGCCGGGCCCCCGCGCGCGCCGTTCGAAGCGATCGACGAGGGGCTCCAACGGGAGGGCGAGGAGGCTGCCCACCGGCCGGCCGCTGGCGGCGAGCCAGAGCAGTCGGACGGTGCCCTCGATCACGAAGAAAAGGTCGAGCCACACGAGCGGCGAGCCGTCGCTGCCGTGCTGCGCGAGGTTGACCACGCCGCCGGTGAGCTCGGCCCCTGCTCCGAGGACCGTCAGCCATGCCGCGCGCAGGCCGAGCTCCGGTGCCCATCGCTCCTGGCGCTCACGCCACGCCATGCTGGCATAGGCGATGCGCAGCGTGAGCACGACCAGCGACCGTGTGGGGGCGGCTCGGGAGCGCTCGGCGGCCTCGTGCGGACTCTCGGGGCGGTCACGGCGCCGGGTCAGCACGGTCAGCGGCGCGGCGAGCAGCGAGCCGGTCGGCTGATCATTGGTGACGAGCAGCGTCGCCCGCACCGCCGCCTCGAAGCACAGCACGGGACCGACGACGACCAGCCACCGCAACCACGGCGGCAGCAGCCACTCGCCGGAACCGGCCGCCATCACCATGGCCTGGAGCAACCCGACGGACCCGAGCAGGAGCTCGAGGAGCGCCGACACCAACACGGCCGCTCCGGTCGGATGGCCCCAGTCGAGCCGCCACCGCTCCTGGGTCGCTCCCGGCGCGAGCCCGATCAACGGGAGGAGCGGCAACGTGGCGAGGCGTCGCAGCCGCGCGGCGCGTTCCGACTCGGCGCGGCGCCGGGCAGCGTCGACCGCCTCCGCATCGAGCCGCATCACCGAGCGCATGGCTTCACCCTCCGGCCACGGCCGCAGGACCCAGCGCGAGCCCCCCGGAGTGGCCACCCGCGCCACCGCCTCGAACGGGCACTCCCGCCACATCACGGCGGTGCCCGGCGCGGCTCCCCGCCGCGGCTGCCAGTCGGGCTCGACGCCGCGCCAGTCGACGACCAGGCCGTCGGCCGACGGAACCACGCGCACGGCCTCGCTGACGACCTCGCCGACCGGATCGCTCACGTTCGAGACGCCTCCCCGCCGAGCTTCTCGATGAGCGCGACCAAGCCGCCGAGATCGGGGTCGGGCGCCGGGATCGTGAGCTCTCCCGTGGGCGTGAGGCGGGCGCCCGGCCACTGGGAGAGCACGAGCCCGAGCCGGGCCGACGGAGCCACCTCGGGGTCGAGCCGCAGCCGCCACTCGCCGGAGCGTCGCTGCACCATGGCGATGCCTTCGCGGCGGGCCGCGAGCCGGATGCGCTGGGCATCGGCCAAGGCGCCGAGCTGGGGAGGGGAGGGACCGTAGCGGTCGGCCACCTCGTCCACCAGGGCCGCCAGGGTCCCTTCGTCCAGCGCCGAGGCGAGCCGCTTGTAGAACGCGAGCCGCAGGGCCGGTTCCGGGATGTAGGCCGGAGGCAGCTGGAGGTCGACCCCGAGCCGAAGCTCGACCTCCCGGCGCGACGGCAGCGGCCGGCCCTCGAGCTCAGCCACGGCCTCCTCGAGCAGCCGGCAGTAGGTTTCGAACCCAACCGCCTCCATGAAGCCGTGCTGCTCCGCGCCGAGCAGGTTACCGGCACCCCGGATCTCGAGGTCGCGGGCGGCGATGCGGAACCCGGCGCCGAGCTCGCAGAACTCCTGGATCGCCGCCAGCCGCGCCCGGGCGATCGGCGACAGCGCCTGCCCGGGAGGGATCAGAAAGTAGGCGAACGCGAGCCGGTCCGAGCGGCCGACGCGGCCGCGCAGCTGGTAGAGCTGGGCGAGCCCGAATCGGTCGGCGCGGTTGACCAGCAGGGTGTTGGCGTTCGGGATGTCGAGCCCATTCTCGATGATGGCGGTGGCGAGCAGGACGTCGGCCTCGCCGTCGAGGAACCGGCGCATCGCGCGCTCGAGAGTGCGCTCGCCCATCTGGCCGTGGGCAACCACCACTCGAGCCTCGGGCACGACCCGGCGCAACCAGTCGGCGAAGGCGCCGATCGAGCGCACCCGGTTGTGGACAAAGAAGACCTGGCCGGCGCGCTCGAGCTCGTACAGGATCGCCTCGCGGACCACCTCCTCGGAGAACTGGAGCACGGTGGTCTCGATTGCCTGGCGGTCCCGCGGCGGGGTCTCGATGAGCGACACGTCGCGCAGCCCGGATAGCGCCATGTTGAGGGTCCGCGGAATCGGCGTGGCCGACATCGAGAGCACGTCGACTTCGGCGCGCAGTCGCTTGAGGCGCTCTTTCTGGGCGACGCCGAAGCGCTGCTCCTCGTCGACCACCACCAGACCGAGGTCGCGGAAGCTCACCGACGAGCCGAGCAGGCTGTGGGTCCCGACCACGACGTCGGTGCGACCCTCCGCAAGCCGCTCGCGGACCTCCTTCGCCTGGCGCGGTGAGACGAAGCGGGACAGCATCGCGAGCTCGACCGGAAAGCCGTCCATGCGGCGGCGGAATGTCTCCAGGTGCTGCTCGACCAGAATCGTCGTCGGGGCGAGCACGGCGACCTGTTTGCCGTCGAGCACCGCCTTGAAGGCCGCCCGGATCGCGACCTCGGTCTTGCCGTAGCCGACGTCGCCGGCGAGCAGCCGGTCCATCGGCCGCTCGGACTCCATGTCCTGCTTGATGTCCGCGACGGCGCGCTCCTGGTCCTCGGTGAGGTCGTGCTCGAACGCACCCTCGAACTCGCGCTGCCACGGCGAGTCGGGCGAGAACGCATGGCCGCGCGCCGCACGCCGCATCGCGGCCAGACGGAGCAGCTCGGCCGCCATCTCCTTGACCGCCTTCTTGACCCGCGCGGTCCGCCGCCGCCAGGTCGAACCGCCGAGCCGGTCGAGCCGCGGCACGTTCTCGCCGTCGCCGGCCGCGTACTTCTGGATCAGGTCGGCCCTCTCGACCGGTACCAGCAGCGTGTCGCCGGAGGCATACTCGAGCACCAGCATCTCGAAGGCGCGGCCCTCGACCGGGACGCGCCGGAAGCCGGTGAAGCGCCCGATGCCGTGGTCCACGTGGACGACGTAATCGCCGGGCCGCAGGTCGCGCAGGTCGGAGACGAACGCCGCGAGGCCGGACCGCCGCCGCCGGGGCGGCGGCACCGAGGTCAGATCGCGGCGCCCGTAGACCGCGAGCCCGCCGTCCCACAGGAAGCCGCGCTCGAGCTCGCCGAGGGCGATGGCCACCGCGCCCGGCTGCGGCGGTGGCGCCACCGGCGGCACTTCGCCGTCGACGAGCAGGTGGGCGAAACGGCGCTCCTCTCCCGACGACGCCACCACCAGCACCTGGGCGAGGTCGAGCGCGCGGCGCCGGCGCAGCGTCGGCACCAGGTCGGGCAGGCGGCGGACGAAGCTCTCCATCGCGTGGGTCGACAGCCGCCACCAGCGAGTGCGCCCGTCCACCACCTCGAGCCGTTCGATCCTCAGCTCGGGCGACTCGAGCCGCGGCGCGAGCCGGTCGGTCGGCACGAGGGTCCGATCCGGACCCGGGAGCTGGACGGTGCGGGACGCCAGCGTGCGCCACTCCCGCTCCTGGACCTTGAACCAGCGGCCGAGCTCGCCAAGGGTTTCGTCGCGGTCGCAGACCACCACGCTTGGGAGCACATCGAGCCATGACACCGTCACGTCGGCGAGCGGCAGGGTCCCCCACCACAGCCGACGCTCGACGCCGTCGCGCAGCGAGCCGGCGAGCTGGGGCAGGTCTCGGCGGAGCATCCCGGCGAGCCGCTCGCGCCGCTCGTCGGTGGCCGGGAACGGGTCCATCGGCGGCAGCTCCACGCGTTCGAGCGGGTCGGCGGCGGTGCGCTGGGTCGCGGGATCGAACGGTCGGATCTCCTCGATGCAGTCGTCGTCGAGCTCGAGACGCACGCCGAGGTCGCCCCCGGTGTGCACGTCCACGACCCAACCGCGGATCGCAAAATCGCCCGGCTCCTCGACCAGATCCACCCGGCGGTAGCCGGCCTCGACCAGCCGCCGGGCGAGCTCCTCGGTGTCGACGGAGTCGCCGCGGGTCAACGTCGCCAACCTCGCCAGCACCGACTCGGGCCGGGGCACCGGGGCGAGCAGCGCGCGCGCCGGCACCACCACCAGGTCGAGCTCGCGGCGCGCGAGACCCGCGAGCAACCGGACGAGGGCGAGGCGGGCGGCGAGCGCCGGTTCCGCCCCCTGGTAGGGTGCCGCGGTCTCCGCTGGAACCACCGCCACCGCGAGCTGGGGCGCGAGCAGGGCAAGCCCGGCGGCGAGCTCTCCGGCGTCGAGCAGGTGAGGCACAACCACCGCGATCGGGGCCGCAGGCCAGTGATGGGCGGTCAGAGCGGCGAGCGGCAGCGCCCGCGCCGACGGCGTCACCCCGCCCACGGCGAGCTCGCGCTCGCCCCGCGCGAGCGCCTCGGCCAGCTCCGCGAGGTCGGGCAGAGGAAAGGTCATCAGTTGTCCGCAGCCGGCGTCACACCAACTTCAAAAGGTGGCCGAGCTTGCGCTTCTTGGTCTCGAGGTAGGCTCGGGTGTGCACGGTCGGCGGCACCTCGAGCGGCACCCGCTCGACGATCTCCAGTCCGAAGCCGGCCAGCGCCGCGTACTTGCGGGGGTTGTTGGTCATGAGGCGTAGGCGGCGCACACCGAGGTCGGCGAGCACCTGGGCGCCGGTCCCGTAGTCGCGCGGGTCGGCCGCGAAGCCGAGGTGGAGGTTCGCCTCGACGGTGTCGGCGCCGTCGTCTTGGAGCTCGTAGGCGCGCAGCTTGTTGAAGAGCCCGATCCCCCGTCCCTCCTGGAGCAGGTACAGCAGCACCCCCGAGCCCTCGGCCGAAATCCGGCTCAGGGCCTCGTCGAGCTGGACGCCGCAGTCGCAGCGGCTCGAGGCGAACACGTCGCCTGTCAGACACTGCGAGTGGACGCGGACCAAGACCGGTCGCTCCGGGTCGATCTCACCCATCACCAGGGCGACGTGCTCCTCGCCGGTGACGGTGTTGCGGTAGCCGAAGATCCGGAAGCCGCCATAGGCGGTGGGCAGCAGGGGGCCCGCGATCCGCTCGACCAGCTTCTCAGTCTGCAACCTGTAAGCGATCAGGTCGGCGACGGTGAGGATTCCGAGGTTGTCGTGCTCGCGCGCGAACTCGATCAACCGCGGCAGGCGCGCCATGCGACCGTCCTCGTCCATCACCTCGCACAGCACTCCGGCCGGGGTCAGGCGCGCGATCCGCGCGAGGTCGACCGTGGCCTCCGTGTGGCCGGCCCGCTTCAGCACTCCGGCACGCTTGGCCCGCAACGGGAACATGTGGCCCGGTCGGCGAAGGTCGTCCGGGGCGGTCAGCGGGTCGATCAGGGCGCGCACGGTCGCGGCCCGATCGTGGGCCGAAATCCCGGTCGTGGTGCCCTCGCGGGCCTCGACCGAAACGCAGAACGCGGTGCCGTGGGAGGACGTGTTCTTCTCGACCATGAGCGGCAGGTCAAGGGCGTCGCAACGCTCCGGGGTGAGCGCGATGCAGATCAGGCCGCGGCCGTGCCGGGCCATGAAGTTGATCGCCTCGGGGGTTACCCGGTCGGCGGCGAGCACGAGATCGCCCTCGTTCTCGCGGTCGGCGTCGTCGACCACCACGATCAGCTCGCCGCGCGCCAACCGCGCCGCGGCCTCCGGGACCGTCAGCACGATGTCGGCCGGGATTGCGGAAAGCTCTCCGTTGCCCATGTCACCCCCGTTCACGGCGCCCAGGTGTGGAGCCTCGCCGCTCCTCACGCGCAGCAAGACTACGCCGCCGCATGGTAGCCGGGGGCGCCGCAAGCTGCAAGCGCAGCTACGCTTGGTCGCTTCCTCGGGTGCCCGGACCGACCGTCGGATACAATGACTCCCCCGTCCTCGTGGGACGCGCGCCATGCAGACACCCGTGTATCTCGACTGTAACGCCTCGACGCCCTGCGACCCCAGGGTGGTCGAGCGGATGCTGCCGTTCCTCTCCGCGCGCTTCGCAAACCCGAGCAGCGTTGGCCACGGCCCCGGACGCGACGCCGCCGGGGCGCTCGAGGCGGCCCGCACCTCTGTCGCCCAGGCGATCGGCGCCACCCACGCGTCGGACGTCGTCTTCACCTCCGGCGCTACCGAGGCCAACAACATCGCGCTGCGCGGCCTGGTCGCGACCGCTCCCTCCGGCCGACGGCGCCTCGTCACCCAGGCGACCGAGCACCCCTCCGTGCTCGCGGTCGCGCGGGCGATGGCCGACGAAGGCAGGCCGGTCACCGTCGTCGGCGTCGCGCCCGACGGCCGGGTGCGGCTCGATGAACTTGCGGCAGCCCTCGACGCCGACGTCGCGGCGGTCAGCCTGATGCTCGCCAACAACGAGACCGGCGCACTGCAGCCGGTCTCCGAGGCGGCGGCGATGGCGCGGGCGGCCGGCGCCCGGATCCACTGCGACGCCGCCCAGGCGCCCGGCAAGCACGCCCTGGACGTCGCGTCACTCGGTGTCGACGCGCTGTCCCTGTCGGCGCACAAGGCCTACGGTCCCAAGGGCGTCGGCGCCCTGTGGGTGCGCGACCTCGGACGTGGCGCCACCCTCCCTCCGCTGCTCGCAGGCGGCGGCCAGGAGGGCGGCGTACGTCCCGGAACCCCCAACCTGCCCGGCGCCGTCGGGCTCGCGGCCGCCCTCGAGATTGCGGTCGTCGGGCTCGCCGAAGCCGCCGCCCTCCTCGCCGGGCTGCGGGACCGCCTCGAGCGCGCGATCCTGGGGGACCTCGACGGCGTCACCGTCAACGGCGCCGCGGCCCCTCGACTGCCCAACACCAGCAACCTGTCCTTCGCCGGTGTTGACGGCCCCGCACTGCTCGCCGCCCTTGACGACATAGCGGTCTCGACCGGTTCGGCATGCACCGCCGGCCGCGCCGAGCCGTCGCCGGTGCTGCGCGCGATGGGGGTTGCGCCGGCGTTGGCCGGGGCCTCGCTGCGAATCTCCCTCGGCCGCTTCACCACCGCCGAGGAGGTCGACTTCGCAGCCGCGCGGATCGTCGCCGAGGTCACCCGCCTGCGCGCCCTCAAACGCCGCAGGAGGTCTTGAACCACAGGGGCACAGAGGCAGTAAGCCATCACTTGGGTAGCGGCCCTCACCTGCTTGCATCCCGCAGCTCCGCGCGCAGCAGCCCGTAGATCAGACCGCCCAGGCGATCAGCGTGATGGAGGACCGCTGCGGGGATCTCGACCCCGCGAGCTCGCATCAGGACGAGATCGCTCTGCACTTCCTGGTTTTCTGCATACGCCGCCTCCAGATGCTGATACCGGTTGCCCAGCGTCCGCCCGCTCGCCTCTGACAGCCGCAGCGCGGTGTTATCGGTTGCCCGTACGAGGTGGTCTCTCAGATGTGACAGCCCGCGAGGCAGTGACAGCTCGGCAAGGCTCGCGGCAAGCTCCACCGCGACTGTGAGCGCGAGCAGCTTGGCCCGGCCCCGAGGCAGGCTGCGGCGGGAGGTTCGTGGCTGGCTGGGCGGGGGAGTGTGCTGGCTCATACCTGCCCCCAAGGCGGCCGGCGGTCGGCTGTCAAGGGCGGCCGCAGGCCGTGAGCGAAGCGAGCCTGCCCTTGACTGCCGACTGCCGGTCGCCTACTCACTCCAGCTGAGCCAGCACACTCTCCGTCCAGACAGCCCGGCCACCCGCGGGACCTCGATCCCGACCCCGCCGCCGGCTGCCTGCGGCCCGCTGCCCGACCCCCCGGATTCGGACCCAGACCCCTTGCAGGTCGGCCCAGCTGCTCCGCTCCCTAGCGCTCGGGTCCGGGATCAGGCTGCAGGCGGCAGGGCGCGGGGAGCCGGGGTCGGGAGGCCACGGCGTTGCCGGCCGGAATGCCGAACCCGACCCCGCCGCCGGCTGCCCGCCGCCCGACCCCGGATTCGGGCGCCCGATGCCTCTGGTTCACAGCCGGAAGCACCGACTCCCAGACCCGCCCCTGGTGCGCTCTTGGGTTGCGGGCGGAGCCCGCGCTGTGACTCTGTGGTGAAATCCTGCGTTTACCGGTCGTGGTAGAGGAGGATCCCGTCGAGAGTCGCCTCGAAGGCGGCGACGTCTCTCTTCCACGACTCGAGCAACGGCTCGAGGGGCGCGCCGGCCTCGATCCGCTCGCGCGCCTCGGGCGAGCCGGTGAGCAGGTCGAGCGCCGGGCGGTCGGCGACGAACTCGTAGGGATCGGACCGCCACGCGAAGTGCTCGGGGTGAAGGTCGCGGACGACCTGGAGCAGGTGGAGGCCGAGCGCGAGGGGCTCAAGCGCCCCCCGGTCAAGGACGTGGAGCTCGAGGCCGGCGCAGACCGAGCCTGCGTGCTTGCCGAACGCGGGCCGGAAGCGGGCCGCGCGGACCCCAACTCCCGGGAGGTCCCGGGCCCGCAGCGCCGCCACCGCAGCGGCCGCCTCGAGCCACGGCGCGCCCACCAGGTGAAAGGGACGGGTGGTGCCGCGGCCTTCCGACACGGTGGTCGCCTCGAACAGGCACAGTCCCGGGTAGAGCACCGCGGTCTCGAGGGTCGGCATGTTGGGGCTTGGCGGGATCCACGGCAGGCCGGTAGCGTCCCACCAGTCGCCGCGCCCCCAGCCACGGCACATCACGACCCCGAGGGCGAGCCCGGGGTATCGCTCTCGCTGAATCAAGAGGGCGAGCTCGCCGAGGGTGAGGCCGTGGCGGACCGGCACCGGGACCCGGCCGACGAACGACTCGAGACCGGCGCGGATCGGCCCACCCTCCCGGGCCAATCCCCCGATCGGGTTGGGGCGGTCGAGCACGAGCATCTCGACCCCGAGCCGCTCGCACGTCGCCATCGCGGCGTCCATGGTGGCTGCGAAGGTGTAGTACCGGGTTCCGATGTCGGGGAGGTCGACGACCAGGACCTCGACCCCCTCCAGGTCGCCGGCCTCGGGCTCGAGGCTCGCGGCGTCGCGCCCGTACAGCGAGCGCACCGGCGCACCGGTGAGCGGGTCGCGCTCGTCGGCGACCGCCTCCATGTCCTGGGCGACGCCGTCGAGCCCGTGCTCTGGGGCGAGCAGCCGCACCACGGGACCGGCGAGGGCACTGGCGAGGGTCGAGCGGGCGGGGTCGAGCCCGCGGGTGACCGCGGCGTGGTTGGCGAGCAGGGCCCACGGGCGGTCACCAACGGGCGCGGGATCGGCGAGCAGCACCTCCAGGCCTGGAACAACGTGAGCCATGCGCCCATCGTACTGCGCACGGCCCCGCGCTCGACAGCGGTGCCAACACCCCGTAGCCTGCACGACATGAGCCACTGGCCGCGCGCGATCGTCTTCGACCTCGACGGGACGCTGATCGACTCCTTCCCCGGGATCGCGATCGCCCTCGACCGCGCGCTCGAGTCGTCAGGCCGCCGGCCGGTCGGGCTGGAATGGGTCCGTCGGCACGTCGGCCGCGGCCTTGACCGGCTCGTCCGGGACGCCGTGGGCGACGACCCGGCGGCGATCGACGACCTCACGGGACGCTTCGGCGAGGCCTACGACCAGGTTCTCGAACCCGCGACGCCGGCCTTCCCGGAGGTCGGCGAGGCCCTCGCCCGCCTTGCCGGGACCGCGCGCCTGGCGGTCTGCTCCAACAAGCCGGTGCGCTGGAGCCGACGGCTGATCACCCACCTCGGCTGGGACGGGCTCCTGCCGGTGGTTCTCGGGCCCGAGGACGTGGGTGCGCCCAAGCCCGACCCGGCGATGGTCCGTCTCGCGGTGAGTCGCCTCGGGGCCGCCATGGGCGACGCGCTCCTGGTCGGCGACATGGAGGTCGACGTCGCCACCGGGCGGGCGGCCGGGCTCCCTGTCGTCGGCGTGGCCGGCGAGCAGGACCTGGCCGACGCCCTGCTCCAGGCGGGTGCGGTCGCGGTACTCGCAGGCGTTCCGGACCTTCCCGCCTGGCTCGAGGCGAACCACCTCCGGTTCGCCGCACCGACGCCATCTCCGCGCCACGATGGCGACCCATCGTAGGATATGAAGCGGTCGATCTCATCGCCCGAGGAGGCGTCATGCGGCTCGCGTTGGTATTCGGTGGTCGCTCCGGGGAGCATGAGGTGAGTGTCGTGTCGGCGCGGTCGGTCGCGCGCGCCCTCGACCCCGGACGCTACGAGGTGGTCCCCATGGCAGTCGACAAGGACGGGCTGTGGGCGGATCCGGACGAGGCGCGCCGGGTGCTCGAGGGCTCGGGCGACCGCGCCGACCAGGTGCTCACCTTTTGTGGCCGCCACCGGATCGACCCGCGTCTGCTCGCGGAGGCCTTCGACGTCGCGCTGCCGATCCTGCACGGTCCGTTCGGTGAGGACGGCACCGTCCAGGGTCTGTTCGAGGTCCTCGACCTGCCCTATGTGGGCTGTGACGTGGCTGCCTCGGCGGTGTGCATGGATAAGGCGCTCACCAAACGTCTGCTCTCCCAGGCCGACCTGCGCACCGCACCGTGGGTGGAGTTCGGCGCCGAGCGCTGGGCCCGCGAGCCGGACCTCGTCACGGCTGAGATCCTCGAGCTCGGTCTGCCGGTGTTCGTCAAACCGGCCCGACTCGGGTCGTCGGTCGGGATCTCGAAGGTGTCGGCATCCGATCGCCTGCCGGACAGGATCGAGGCGGCCCTCCGGCATGACCGGCGGGTGCTGGTGGAAGCCGGCCTCGACGCCCGGGAGATCGAGGTCGCGGTGCTCGGCGCGGACGACCCGCGGGCCTCGCTGCCGGGCGAGGTCATTCCCGGACACGAGTTCTACGACTACGCCGACAAGTACCTCGATGACGCCTGCCAACTGCTCGCCCCGGCGCCGCTTTCGCCAGGTGAGCGCGAGCGGGCGCAGCGGCTGGCGGTGACCGTCTTCCGCGGCCTCGGTTGTGCCGGCATGGCGCGCGTCGACCTCTTCCTGGAGCGCGCGTCCGGCCTCTACTGGGTCAACGAGGTCAACACCATCCCCGGCTTCACCTCGATCTCGATGTACCCCAGGCTATGGCAGGTCAGCGGCACGCCCTATCCGCAGCTGATCGACGAGCTGGTCCGGCTCGCGCTCGAGCGGCACACGTCCCGCCCCTCCCGGACGTGCGGTTGACGCTGCCACGGCAAGGAGATATGGTCCGCGCCGGACGCTTGTGAACAGTCTCTCTTGGGCAGAGGACATCGCGAGCTTTGTCCGCAAGACAGCGAACCACTGGAGAGGACCCATGAAGAAGATCACCCGCGAAGAAGCCCTTGCGTACCACACCGGCAAACGCCACGGCAAAACGGAGGTGGTGCCGACCAAACCGTGCGTGACCCAGCGCGACCTGTCGATGGCCTACACCCCGGGCGTTGCCGAGCCCTGTCTCGAGATCGCCAAGAACCCGGAGCTGGCCTTCGAGTACACCAACAAGGGCAACCTCGTGGCCGTGATCTCGAACGGCACCGCGGTGCTCGGGCTCGGGAATATCGGCGCCCTCGCCGGCAAGCCGGTGATGGAGGGCAAGGGCGTTCTGTTCAAGCGCTTCGCGGACATCGACGTGTTCGACATCGAGGTCGAGTCCCACGACCCCAAGGAGATCATCCGCTTCTGCCAGATGATCGAGCCGACCCTGGGCGGGATCAACCTCGAGGACATCAAGGCCCCGGAGTGCTTCGAGATCGAGGAGGAGCTCAAGCGCACCACCTCGATTCCCGTGTTTCACGACGACCAGCACGGCACCGCGATCATCTCGGGCGCGGCCCTGCTCAACGCTCTCGAGGTCGTCGGCAAGCCGATCGACCAGGTCAAGGTCGTCTTCTGCGGCGCCGGGGCGTCCGGCATCGCCTGCGCAAAGTTCTTCCTCTCCCTCGGTGTGCGCAAGGAGAACCTCCTGATGTGCGACACCAAGGGCGTGATCTACAAGGGGCGCACCGCGGGCATGAACCCGTACAAGGAGTTCTTCGCGGTTCAAACCGAGGCCCGCACCCTCGCCGACGCCGTGAAGGGTGCGGACGTGTTCACGGGGGTTTCGGCCAAGGGCATGCTGACCAAAGAGATGGTCGCGACCATGGCGAAGGACCCGATCATCTTCGCGATGGCCAACCCCGACCCCGAGATCACCCCCGAGGAGGTCGCCGAGGTGCGCTCGGACGTGATCATGGCGACCGGCCGCTCCGACTACCCGAACCAGGTCAACAACGTGCTCGGGTTCCCGTTCATCTTCCGCGGCGCCCTCGACGTCGCCGCGACCGAGATCAACGAGGAGATGAAGCTCGCCGCCGCCCACGCCCTCGCGTCACTGGCCAAGGAGGACGTGCCCGACTCGGTGATCCGCGCTTACGGCGGCCACCCCTTCAAGTTCGGTCGCGAGTACGTGATCCCGAAACCGTTCGACTACCGGGTGCTGCTGTGGGAGGCGCCGGCGGTGGCCGACGCCGCGATCCGCACCGGGGTCGCGCGCAAGCCCTACGCGTCCCGCGAGGAGTACGTGCGCGAGCTCGAAAACCGGCTCTCCCGCACCCGCCAGGTCATGCACGCGGTGTTCGACCAGGCCAAGGCGGACCCGAAGCGGATCGTGTTCCCGGAGGGCGACGCGACCAAGATCGTCCGCGCGGCCAAGGTCCTGGTCGAGGAGGGCATCTGCACGCCGATCCTGCTCGGTGATGCCGAGACCGTCAACCGGCTGCTCGTCGAGCATGAGCTGCCCAAGGGCTCGGTCGAGGTCATCGACCCCTCCCACGACCCGCGCCACGAGCACTACGCGAAGCTCTTCTTCGACATGCGCTGCCGCAAGGGCGTGACCTGGCTGGACGCCCACAAGCGGATGCACGACCCGGTCTACTTCGGCAACATGATGGTCCGCGAGGGCGACGCCGACGGCCTGATCTCGGGCCTCACGATGAACTACCCGGACACCATTCGGCCGGCGCTGCAGATCCACCCCACCCGCGAGGGGGTGACCCGGGTGGCCGGCGTCTACCTGCTCCTGTTCGAGGACCGGATGCTGTTCATCGCCGACACCACGGTGAACGAGGATCCGACCGCCGAGGAGCTCGCCGAGATCTCGTTCCTCGCCTCCTTTGTCGCGCGCCGGTACTTCGCGGTCGAGCCGCGGGTCGCGATGCTGAGCTACTCCAACTTCGGCTCCAACGCCAGCGCACGGAGCCTCAAGGTCCGGCGCGCCGCCGAGATCGCTCGCGAGCGGTGGCCGGAGCTGGTGATCGACGGCGAGATGCAGGCCGACACCGCGATCGAGCCCTCGATCGCCGCCGACGCCTACCCCTTCTCCGCGATCCAGGGCGACGCCAACGTCATCGTCTGCCCCGACCTCGAGGCCGCCAACATCGCCTACAAGCTGCTGTGGCGGATGGGCAAGGTCGAGGCGATCGGGCCGATCCTGACCGGCATCGCCGCACCCGTCCATGTGCTTCAACGCGGCGTCGAGGTCAACGACATCGTCAACATGGCCGCGATGTGCGTGCTCAAGGCCCAGTTCACCCTGCGCTGACCTAGCGATCCAGGCGACCTCCCAGGGCGACGGGAGCTCCCGCCGCCCTGTTTGTTTCCCGAAGAGACTGTGGGGTATAGGCCTCACAGCGCCGCGAAGCTCCCAACGGGCTCTTTGGGAATCGACGCGCTCAACAGCGAGTTTTTCGGGACGGGATATACTGAGATCAGTGCTCAGATCGAATTCCGGCCTGCGGCCCGGGCGCGAGGCGGCGATCGGTCCTTCCCGCGGACCCTTGGAGGAGCGCCATGCAGCACACCCAGCAACACACGCTGAGAGAGATCATCGAGATGAAGGGCTCGCATGTCCACAGCATCGGCCCGGAGATCTCGGTCCTCGACGCGGTCCGCCAGATGAACCAGGAACGAATCGGGTGTCTCGTGGTCAGAGAGGGCGAGACCGTGGTCGGGATCTTCACCGAGCGCGACGTCCTCACCCGGGTGGTCGACAGCGGGCTCGACCCGGCGGAGACCAGGGTGTCGGAGGTCATGACCACCGACCCGGTTTCCGTGCGGTCGACCGTGACCGTTCCCGAGGCGATGGCGGTCGTGACCGAGCGGCGTTGCCGCCACCTCCCGGTCATCGAGGACGGCCGCCTGCTCGGCATGGTCTCGATCGGCGATCTCACGCGATGGGCGGTCCGCGGCCAGGCGATCCACATCCAGCACCTGGTGGACTACATCACGGGCAAGTACCCCGGCTGACAAGGACCGGGGCTTTTGACAGGTCGACGCGCGCGCCGTACCATCGGCCGATACCGGCTCACGAATGAGGAGGCTTGAACATGAGGGCATTTCTCAAGGTTAGCGTCCTGGGTCTCGCATCGATTCTGCTGCTCGCCCCGCTCGCCGCTGACGCGGCCGAGGGCGGACTCCGGTTCTCCATCACCGTGTCGAAGTTCGAGAACCAGGCGGGCTGGGCCGGCCAGTGGGACCTCGGCGACGCGTGGGGAACCGTCTTGACCGACATGCTGAACCAGACCGGCAGGTTCATCGTGCTCGGCGAGAAGGACATGCGCTCCGAGGCCCTGGAAGAGCAGGACTTTGCGGCATCGGGCCGCACCGCGCAGGGCAGCAAGGCGCCAGCCACCGGTCAGATGACACCCGCCCAGCTCCTGGTCAAGGGCGCGATCACCCACGTCCAGGACTCGGTCAAGGGTGGCGGCGGCGGGATCAGCATCCACGGCTTTCGGGTCGGCGGCAAGGGCGGCAAGGGTGAGGTCAACGCGACGATCTACATCGTCGACTCGACCACGGGCCAGGTGCTCGCCTCGACCAGCGTGGTCGGCGAGTCGACCCAGAAGGGCATGAGCCTGGGCTACTCGGGCGCAGGCTGGGGCGGCGACGTCGGCGGGTTCAAGAACGACAACGTCGGCAAGGCGGTCGAGGCGGCCTGCGCCCAGGCGGTCGACTTCCTCACTCGCGCAGCTGCCGAAGATCCCGTGGACCGGTGCGGTGGTCCTGGTCAAGGGCAACCAGGTCTACATCAACCGCGGCTCCCGCGAGGGCGTGACCCCGGGCCAGACCTTCGTCGTCGGCGACTCGGAGGTCATTCGCGACCCGGACACCGGCGAGGTGCTCGACGAGTCCGTGACCGAGGTTGCCCGCCTCAAGGTCGACTCGGTGAAGGAGAAGCTCGGGATCTGCTCGGTGGTCTCGGGCAACGCGGGCAAGATCGAGAAGGGAATGCGCATCGGGCTCCCGTAGCCTCGCACCCCATCCGTCATCCTCCGACGCGACGCCGCGAGGCGTCGCGTCGTTGCGTTCGGGCGCCGGCCCTTCGCCCGTGTATAATCCTGGGTTAGGTTCGCCGGGCACAGGGTCCACCCACAACGTGCGCGAGGAGAGAGGGACGGATGCGGAGCCGAGTGGTTCGAGTCGTGGCGGCTTTCGGTGCGGCCATGCTGGCGGTGGTGGCCGGCGCGCAGGACGTCGAGCAGGTCGCCAGCCCTTACCAGGCCGAATACCCCTACACGGTCGGCACCGACCTCACGCCGCCCGTGAGCATCGACGGTGTCCACATCGACGCCATCCGGGTCTCGCCCAGGGAGGGCCAGGATCTCACCGCCGACCGCGATATCGAGCTCGAGGTCACGTCCACCTTCACCAACAACGGATCCAAGACCGTCCACGTGCTGGCCGTGCTCCTACTCGAGGACGAGCAAGGTAACTCTCTGCAGCGACTCGAGCTGCCTTCGGTCCGGGTGCCGAGCGGCAAGACCCGCTCCGGAGCCGAGCGGTTCACCGTTCGCGGCCGGGTCGTGCTCGACCTCCACAAGGTGTACCTGTTCTGCGAGCTCGACTAGCCTGCAGTCCTCACCAGGCGATCTGACGCCGCACCAGCGCGAGGAACTCCTCGCGGACCTTACGGTCGGCGAAGCAGCCGCGTAGCGCGGAGGTCGTGGTCAGGGCGCCCGGCTTCTTGACCCCCCGCATCTCGACGCACAGGTGCCGCGCCTCGACCACCACCATGACCCCGAGCGGCTTGAGCTTCGACCATAGGAACTCGGCCACCTGCTCGGTCAGTCGCTCCTGGAGCTGCGGCCGCTTGGCGTAGAACTCGAGGATCCGCGGCAGCTTGGACAGACCGACGATCTGCAGGTCGGGGATGTAGGCGATGTGGGCGTGGCCGTAGAACGGCACAAAATGGTGCGCGCACATGGAGTAGAACGGAATCTCCCGCTCGATCACCATGTGGTGGTAGCCCTCGTCGTTGGGAAAGGTCGTCACCTTCGGCTCCGACCCCTCGAACAGCCCGTGGAACATCTCGAGGTACATCTTCGCCACGCGCTCGGGCGTCTGCTCGAAGTTCGGGTCGGCGAGGTCGAGGTTGAGCTCGCGCATGATGGCGGCCATGTGGCCGGCCATGCGCTGCACGCGCTCCTTCTCGTTGCTGCGCGGGATCGGGTTGCCATCGACCGTGGGCACGGTCGCGCGCTCCGTCGGTTGCGGCTGTGGTGCGATCTGTGGCATCTCGGGTCCTCCGGTCGGTCACTCGCCACAATGCCCTCTCTCCGGGCGGTATTCCAGTGGCCGTCCTCTGTTACCATCCCGCGCGACGGACTGGAGAGCTCCACGATGCCCGACATCCTGGTGACCGGTGCCCACGGCCAGCTCGGACGCGCACTGCTCGAGGCGGCCGCGGCACACGGTCTGGCGGCCGAGGGCCACGACCTCGACACGCTCGACATCGCCGACGCGGGCGCGGTGGCGGCGGCCCTGGACCGAATCCGGCCGGGCACGGTGGTCAACTGTGCGGCATGGACCGCTGTCGACGACTGTGAGGACAACCCGGGGCTCGCTCTCGCGGTCAACGGCACCGCGGTCGGGCACCTCGCGGCGGCCTGCGCGGCGACCGGTGCGACCCTCGTTCAGGTCTCCACCGACTACGTGTTTTCTGGGGCCGGCGAGCATCCCTACCGCGAGGATGATCCGGTCGGCCCAACCTCAGCCTACGGACGCAGCAAGCTCGAGGGCGAGCGCCTGGCACGGCGGGCGCCCGAGCACCTTGTCGTCCGCACCGCCTGGCTGTTCGGACGCGGTGGCCGCTCGTTTATTACCGCGATCAGGGGCCAGATCGAGGCCGGCACGTCGCCGCTGCGAGTGGTTGCCGACCAGCGCGGCTGCCCGACCTACTGCGACGACCTCGCCGAGGCCATCCTCGGGCTGCTCGAGCGGGGGGCCCGCGGCACGGTCCACGCGGTCAACTCGGGAGCCACCACCTGGCACGGCTTTGCCGAGGAGATTGTCCGACAGCTCGGCGCAAGGGTCGACGTTCGGCCGGTCTGTACCGCGGACGTCCCGCGGCCCGCTCCCCGCCCCGCAAACTCGGTGCTCGACACCGCGCGGCTCGCGGCGCTCCTCGGCGCCCCCCTGCCGACCTGGCGGGACGCCCTGCGACGCTACCTGGCGGCATCGTGAAGGTCCTCGTCACCGGCGTCGACGGCTTCATCGGCTCCCACGTCGTCGCACACCTGGAAGTGGTTGCACCCGACGCCGAGCTGTGGGGTCTCGTGCAGCCGTCGGCCGGAACGTCCCTCCTCGCCGGACGGGTGCGAACCGTCGTCGCCGACCTCGACGATCCCGACTCCTTGCGGCGGGCGGTAGCATCCGCTCGCCCCGAGCTCCTGCTCCACCTCGCCGGGGCCTCCGCCGTGGCCGACTCGTGGCGGGCGCCCGAGCGCGTGCTCGAGGTCAACGCATTGGGTCAGCTTCGCCTGCTCGAGGCCGTGCGCGCGGCCGGGCTGGCGCCTCGGCTCGTGGTCGCCTCCTCCGCCGAGGTCTACGGGCGCCGCGGCCCCGACCAGCAGCCGATCGGAGAGGACGCGCCGTTCGCGCCGGTCAGCCCCTACGGCGTCTCCAAGGCCGCCCAGGAGCTGATCGCGATGCAGTACGCCGCCGCCTACGGCTGGGCCACGGTCCGCCTGCGAATGTTTCACGCTGCCGGCCCCGGCCGGCCGTCGCGCTTCGTGTGCTCGGGCCTCGCTCGTCAGATCGCCGAAATCGAGAGCGGTTCAAGACCGCCGCGGATCGACGTCGGCAACCTCGAGGTGGTCCGCGACCTGGTCGATGTCCGCGACGTGGCCCGCGCATGGTGGCTGGCCGCCACCCAGGGCGAGCCTGGCGCGGCTTACAACGTCTGCTCCGGACAGGGGGTGGCGATCCGGCGGCTGCTCGACCTGCTGCTCGCGTGTTCCGGCGCCACCGTGGTGGTCCGCGTCGACCCGGACCGGCTGCGGCCCGCCGACATCCCGATCCAGGTCGGCCGCCACGACCGGCTCACCGACGTCACCGGTTGGCGCCCCGAGATCCCCCTTGAGCGGACTCTCTCGGACCTCCTCGGCTGGTGGCGTACCGAGCTCGTCAACGGCCGCACTCCCGAGTGAACCACACCGGGCAGAGTAGGTCGCGTGACGCACGGCTGCCAACACTGGCGGGGACCAGCCCGCACCTCTCACCCCCTCACCCTCTGACCTCCTCACCTCTCACGTCTCGCGCCTTGAGTATCAAGCCCCGGCATGGCACAGTGAGCGGTACCCGACCGTGCTCCAAGCGGAGGACCCGATGGACCACCAGCGCCGCAACCTGATCTCCCAGTGGGCCTTCGACACCCGATCCATCCTCGGCCGCTTCCACCTCTGGCTCGAGGACGTCGAGGAGCGCTGGGTGAAGCCGGTCGACGGCGACCACCTCTCCTTCGTCGGCCCCGGGCTCGAACGGGCGTTCGTCATGGCGACCGCTGTCACCGCCCTCGGCACACGCCTGTTCGGCCGCTTCGGCGAGGGCAAGGGGCTCGACAAGGCCGGCGTGAACCGGGTCAAGAAGGACGCCGATGCGGTCTCGGCGTATGCCCTCAGCGAGGCCCTCTGGTACCTCACCCGCAGCCTGCCCGAGAACCACGCGGTCATGGTCAGCCTCGGCGAGGGCTTGATGCCGAAGGCCGGCGAGACGCCGGAGATGGGCTCGAACCCTCTCCTCGGTTTCGGTCGGGTCTACGCGCGCCCGCAGGTCGCGCGCTGGGTCGACCACCGGGTCCATCGACTGCTCAACGACGAGCGCTACCGCTGGGACGACTTCTTCGGCGACCTGCGCGCGGAGGGGATCACGGTCTGGGGCGCCGCCGTCGACACCCTCGAAAACACCTCCCGCTTCGCCAAGGGCGCCCCCACCGGGCCGCTCACCGTGCTCCATCTGTTCGACCAGCCGCTCAAGGTCGCGAAGCCGTACGAGGGCTATGCGGGCACCCTGGTGCTGCCGAAGACGGTCGTCGAGCAGGCGGCGGAGCGCTCGATCCTGATCGACTACCTCACCCCGCGCAGGCTGGTGATGGAGGCCATCCTCGCCGCCTACCCGGGCATCGCCCCCGAGCACGTCCACGTGTGGACGCTGGGCGGGAAGTCCCGCGAGCACCGCATCGGCTCGCTGTGGCGGACCTGGCGCGAGCTCGGCGCCCACGTGGTCGAGGACGGGTGGCCGATGCCCGGCACCGGAATCCCCGTCTTCACCGAGTCGGGCACCTATGCCCCGGCGTTCCGGGTCGGGCCGTACCAGGACGAGCACGGCCGGACCAACCTCTTCATCTGCGACGGCTACGCCGCTACCGCCGAGGCGATGCAGGCCTCCAGCCTCGACCCGGTGCTGCACCTGTCGACCTCGCTGGCGCTGTTCTCCTCCCGCTTCGACGCCTCGTGGGAGCGCGAAGCGGCGTTCGCGCGCCTCGACCCGCACGACCCCGGCTTCGCCGCCGCCCTCGCCCGCACCTTCGGCCGCGAGGTGGAGGAAGGCGTGGTCGAGGCGTACCGAACCAGCCTCGCCAGCGCGCTCGCGGCCGAGCTGCCGATCGGCAAGCGCGTGCTGACCGCGGACGACTTCTTCCCCAACAAGCGCTGGCGGGTCCTCGCCCTGGCCAGCGCCATGCTCCCCGACCCGTACACCGGAACCGCCGGGGTCGAGCAGGTCCAGCCCGGTGTCTACCGGGTCGCCACCCTCGCAGCGACCCGCCACGGCATCCTCGAGGTCACGGCGACGCTGCGCCTGATGGAGCCGACCGCCGAGATGCGGATGGTGTTCTCGCCGCTGCTCGACCGTTTCTACGCCGGCCAGGACTTCCGCACCCGGCCGGTCAAGATCTCCGACTCGGGCCGGATCCGCAACGAGCTTCAGACCCTGGCCTCCGAGGCCATCGAACACCTTCCGGACGACCGCATGCGGGTCCACTTCGACCAGATCGACGACGCGGTGCTGCCGCCCGACAAGAAGGTCCTGATCCAGGAGGTGCTCGCCTGGTACAAGGCCAGCCACCCAATCTGGTTCCGCTGGCTCGAGCTTGGCTAGCGCCATGCGCCACGTCGTGTACGGGACCGCCGGCCACATCGACCACGGCAAGACCACGCTGGTCAAGGCCCTGACCGGCATCGACTGCGACCGGCTGCCGGAAGAGCAGAGCCGCGGTATTACTATCGACCTCGGCTTCGCCCACCTCGAGACCGACGACCTCCAGATCCACTTCGTCGATGTTCCGGGACATGAGCGGCTCGTCCACACCATGATCGCCGGCGCGGCCGGGATCGACCTCGCACTGCTGGTGGTCGCGGCCGACGAGGGCGTGATGCCGCAGACCCGCGAGCACCTCGAGGTGATCCGTCTCATGGGCGTGCCGGGCGGCGCGGTCGCCATTACCAAGTCCGACCTGGTCGACCAGGACCTGATCGAATTGGTGGTCGAGGAGATCCGGGAGCTGATGGCCGGGACCCCGTTCGCCGACACTCCGATGGTGCCGGTTTCCGCCTCGACCGGCGCGGGCGTGGACGCGCTGCGTGCCGTGCTCGCCGAGCAGGCCGTGGGCGTCCGGCCGCGCCAGATCGAGGGGAGGCCCTTCCGCCAGGCGGTCGACCGGGTCTTCACGCTGCCCGGGGCCGGGACCATCGTGACCGGGACCTCCCTGTGGGGCGCCCTCCACGTCGGTGCCGACGTCGTCGTGCTGCCGCGGGGTGCGGTCTCCCGCGCGCGGCGGCTGCACGTCCACGGCGCCGAGCGGGAGATGGTCGAAGCCGGCGAGCGCGTCGCCCTCAATCTCGCCGGGCTGTCGCGCAGTGATCTCGAGCGCGGCGATCAGGTGCTCGCCCCGGGCCCCTGGCGGGCCACGGGCCTGGTCACCGTGCGCCTCGAGCTGCTGCGCTCCGCACCGCATGCGCTCGACGAGGGCGACGAGGTCGAGGTTCACGCCCTCGCCGCGCGGACGACAGCCCGGGTCGACAGGCTTTCGAGCAGGCCTCTCGCCCCCGGAGAGAGCGCGGTCGTCCAGCTCTCCCTGCGCTCACCCGCGGTGCTGTTCCCGGGCGATCGCGTGGTCCTGCGGCGTCCTGCACCGGTCAACACCTTCGCCGGCGGCCTCGTGCTCGACCCGCACCTCGCCCGGGTCCGGCGCCGCGACAGCGCTACCCTGGCCGAGCTCCCGTCGGTCGAACGTCGCGACTGGCCGCAGCTACTCGCGGCCTGGATCGACCGCGCCGGCCTTGCCGCGGTCGCCGTCGACGAACTCGCCGGCCGGCTCGGCGCCACCAGCGACGCCGTCGAAGCACCCCTGGGCCGGCTCGTCGAAGCGGGATCGATCCGCGTGCTGGCCACCCAACCGCGACGACTGGTCGCAACCCGTCATCTGGACGCCCTCGCCGCTGCGGCGGCCGAGGCCCTTTCCCGGCGGCTCGCCGGCCAGGAGGTCTCGGCAGGCGTGCCCGCGCGCGACTTCGCCGCCGAGCTTCTCCCGAGGGCCGCCTCGGGCCTGGCCGACCTCTACCTGGAGGAGCTGCGTCAGCGCGGCGTGGTCGAGGTCGGCGAGGGGCGCGTCCTGCCGCCGGGCAGTCGCCACCACATGACCGAGCTCGGCGAGGAGCTCACCCGACGGATCGAGCGGTTGTACCACGAGGCGGGTCTGGAGCCACCGTCGCCGAGCGAGGCCGCGACCCGGCTCGGGGCGAAGGGCGCCACCGTGGAAGGCATCTGCCGCTTCCTGGTCCAGCGCGGCCTTCTGGTACGGCTCGACGGGAAGTTCCTGATCCACCGCGGCGCGCTCGACGCGATCGCGCGCGGCCTGCGCGAGGCGGGCGTCGAGGAGTTCGGCGTCGGCGACTTCAAGGAGCGCTTCGGGCTGACGCGAAAGCTGGCGATCCCGATCCTGCAGTGGCTCGACTCCGAGCGGGTGACGCTCAGGTCGGGGGACCGGCGGAAGGTGTTGGCGCCGCGTCGGACGAGCCCCCAGGGCTGAAGCCGCGGTCCCGCAGGACCTTGACCTCACTGGACTTGATCGTGCCCAGGTCGAGGCCCAGCCGCGCGGTCCACACCACCCAGGCCGCCAGGGGCTGGCCGTTGGTCTGACCCGGTTCGAGACGCCAGGTGCCGAGGTACGCCGCGACCCACGTGGTCAGACCACCGTCGAGCTCGAGCGGGACGAAGCGGTCGCAGCGACCCTGTGGAGTGACGTGCGCGAGCAGGCGGATCCCGATCTCCGCCTGGTGATGCGGCACCCGGACCTTGACCCGTCGTGGGGCTGCCGGGGAGGTGAGCGTCGAAGGCGCCGCGGCGTCCAGCTCCGCGAGACGGCCCGGCGGTGCAGAAGCGAGTGGGGTGGCCGGCGCCGGGGGCGCCGATGGATCGGGCATCTGGAGGACCTGGTCGAGCACGGTCGCCGTCCTGACCTCGGCCCCGAACCCGACCTCGAGGACGACCCAGGCTGGCTTGGCCTGCGTTCCCGCCCGAGCCGGCTCGAAGCGGGTGTCCTTGAACTCTGCGACCAGCGGCGTGACCAACCCCGGAAAGGGCTGCTCGAGCACGATCGCCTCGCGACACTGGCCGTCGGCATCGACCCACGCCGCCACCACCGCGCGGCCGGTCGCCTCGAAGCGCTCTGGAACGGTCGCATGGAGAAGGGTCGGCGGCTCGTCCACGCGGGTCGCGAAGGGGTTCACAGGATCGAGCGCGACGAAGGGCAGGACCGTCGGCATCGGGACCGCCAGCCGTTGCTGCCACGCGCGCGCACCCCGGTCCTGCGCCAGGGCGGAGGCGGCGAACCCAACCAACATGAGGACGATCCATCGACGCACGGCGGCATGCTACCACGCGCCTCGACGGGCGCGGCGCGGGGTAGACTCGCCGGATGCCGCAGCGCTCCGTCGCCGTCTTCATCTCCCCTCACGGGTTCGGCCACGCCGCGCGCGCGTCGGCGGTCATCGACGCCCTGGCTGTACTTGAGCCCAGCCTGTGCTTCGAGATCTTCACCACGGTACCGGAGTGGTTCTTCTGCGGCTCGCTCTCCGCACGATGGCGTCGCCACGAGGAGGTCACCGACCTCGGCCTCGTGCAGCGCACCGCTATGGACGAGGACCCGGTCGCCACCGCCGAGAGGCTGCAGGGTCTGCTGCCGCCCTCCAGGCGCCGGGTCGACCGCCTGGCGCGTCGGGTCACCGAGCTCGGCTGCTCTGTGGTGGTGTCCGACATCTCGCCGCTCGGCACGGCGGTGGCGTCGCGGGCCGGGCTGCCCGCCGTCCTGATCGAGAACTTCACCTGGGACCTGATCTACGCCGCCTATGGGCCACCCCTCGATGCGTTCGTCAAGCCAGCTCGCGAACAGCTCGACCACCTCGACCTGCACCTCCAGACCGAGCCGGTGTGTCGTCCAGCTGCCGCCGCGCGCCGCGTCGCGCCGGTGAGCCGCCCCGCCCGGTCCTCCCCTGACGCTGTTCGGCAGCGCCTCGGAGTGCCCGAGGACGCTCGGCTCGTCCTCCTGACGATGGGCGGCCTCGAGTGGGCCTACACCGGCCTGGATTACCTCGAGACACGGGCCGATGCCTGGTTTGTCGTCCCCGGCGGCAGCCGGGAGCCGCAGCAGCGCGGCCGCCTGCTCAGCCTGCCCCACCGCTCCGGCTTCTACCACCCGGACCTCGTCGCCGCCGCCGACGTGGTGGTCGGCAAGCTCGGCTACTCGACGGTGGCGGAGGTCGCCCACGCGGGCAGCGCGTTCCTCTACCTGCCCCGGCCTCGATTTCCCGAGTCACCTGTCCTCGAAGCCTTTGTCCGCGCGAGGGTCTCCTCGGCAGCGATCGATCCGGAGGCGCTCGGCGACGGCAGCTGGCTGGAACGGCTCGATCCCCTTCTCGCCGCACCCCGTTCGGCGGCGATAGTGGAGAATGGCCGCATCGCGGCCGCGGAGCACATCCTGGATCTGCTCTCCTGAAAGGCCCCCGCCTGCATGTCTCACCAGGTGGCGAAGCGAGGGACGAGAGAGGCCGTGAGATTCGGTCCGTAGCCGTCAGCCTGGTGAGATATGCAGGCCACGGCTATAGTCGCGTCATGACGTCCCCGCGGGAGCGAACGCTCGACCTGGTCGGCCGACGCCTGGCTGCGCTGGAATGGGCCCCGCCGTCGGGCCAGCCCACTCTCGCGCTGCACGGGTGGCTCGACAACGCGGCCTCCTTCGCCCGTCTCGCACCGATGTTGGCCGGCCTCCACGTGGTCGCCCCCGACCTCAGCGGCCACGGCCGATCCGACCATTATCCCCAGGGTTCGGCGCATCACTTCGTCGATTGGGTCCCGGAGGTGCTGGCAGCCGCCGACGCCCTCGAGTGGCCGCGCTTCCGGGTCATCGGCCATTCCATGGGCGCCGGGATTGCCACCCTCCTCGCTGCCACCGCACCTGATCGGATCGAGCGGGTCGTGCTGCTCGAGGGATTCGGACCCCTCTCGGCGCCTGCCGAGGGTGTCGCCGCAGGTTTCGCCCGCGCCCTCGCCGACGAGAAACGGGTGGCCGCCGCGTCTCGCCGGGTGTTCGCCAGTCTCGACGAGGCGGTCGAGGCCCGGCGCCGAGGCACCGATCTCGACTCCGAGGCCGCCCACCTGCTGGTCGAGCGCGGCACCGAGTCCGCCGGGGACGGGGTTCGCTTCCGCCATGATTCAGGTCTCAAAGCGCGCTCTCGTGTCCGGCTCACCGAGCCCCAGGTGCTCGCGTTTCTGGCCGCGATCGAGTGCCCGGTGCTCGCCGTACGAGCACAGGACGGGTGGCCGTTCCCGGCGAAGCTGATCACGGCCCGGGTGGAAGCGGTGCGGAGGTTGGAGCTGATCGAGGTCGAGGGCGGACACCACGTCCACCTCACCCACCCGGAGCGGGTCGCGGCGCCGCTCGGGCGCTTTCTCAGCGCGCCCTCCTGACGAGGTCGCACCGAAAGACGAAACGACCTCAGGGTCGCCCCGGGGTCGTCGTCATCCGCCCGGTTCGCGGCGGATTACGCGCTCTGGATATCGACCTTGATCGACCGCGGCTTGGCTTCCTCGCGCTTCGGCACCGTCAGGGTCAGGACCCCGTTGACGGCCTTGGCGACGATGTCCTCGCCGCGGAACGACGGCGGCAGACGGAAGGTCCGCTCGAAGCTGCCATAGGCCCGCTCGACGCGGTGGTAGGTCTCGCCTTCGGACGCCTGCTCAATGCTACGTTCGCCGCTGATCGAGAGGATGTTGTTCTCGACCGAGATCTGGACGTCCTTCGGGTCGATACCGGGAAGCTCGACGGCCAGCATCAGGCTGTCCGCGTTCTCCCGAATGTCGACCGCCGGCATCCATGCGGCGGAGATCGAGCCTTCGTCGGTGAGCTGGCCCGAGCGCCCCGAAAGCTGGTTGAAGAGTTGGTTCATGCGGTCGCTCATCACCGCAACCTCACGCAGTGGATCCCAACGAATCATTCCGTTCATGCTGCACCTCCAAGGGACTCGAAGTAGAGCTCCTCTGGCTCCCACACACCACTATAGGATCTGAGTATCGATTTGTCAAGCCTTAACTGTGCGAGAATCTCCAAGAATGAGTTGTATACACTCATATTCTTCCACGCGGCTCACCTCGCACAGAGCTGGAACGACTGGGCCCACTCACGACGCGGCAGGGGCATACCGGATGCTATGATGTTGGTCTGGTGTAGCTTGTTGAACGCGTTCCGCGCAACCAAGGTCAGCTTGATCCGTACCAAAACCGAACGAGGAGATGCTCCCAGTGAACAACGTCCGCCTGCCCGGACCGTGACCCTGATCGGATCGATCCGGGCAGCGATCCGCCGTTTCTCTGGCCGCGAGGCCGGAGGGATTCGCAATGCCGACCGCGGGGCCAGCCGTCAGGTCCTCGTCATCGCGCGCGATGCCGCGCTCACCCAACGGGTGGCGGACGTCATCCGCGATCGGGGGCTCGATCCGGTCGTCGTCACCAGCGCCCGGTTCGGTCTCGAGCTGGCCGAACGAACCGAGTTCCCGCTGATCGTGTGCGACGCCCCACTGCCTGACGTCGGCCTTGCCGAGTTCGTCCGCGAGCTCCGTTCTCCCCGGCGCGCACGGCGGCAGGGATCCCTGCTCGTGCTGACCCCGTCTGATGGACGGGGCGAAATCCAGAAGACGCTCGGCGGCGACGCCACGACCGTGCTCGTTCGCCACGCTCCCAACGAGCTGCTCCGACCGGTGATCGACCGCTTGCTGTCGGTGGCGCCGCGCAAGCGCCTCTCGAGCGTGGTCACCGCCCGCATCGTGCCCGACATCAACGCCAGCCCGCTTGCCTGCCCGGTCGTCAACCTGTCCCTGACCGGTGTGCTGGTGATCACCCAACACCTACTGCCGATCGGAACCCGCTGCCAGGTTGAGCTGACGTCGGAATCGTCAGCCGGCTCCGTAACCGCCACCGGATGGGTGGTGCGGCATCAGCCGGCCGTGTCCACCGAGGACCCATTCCACGATCGCATGGCGGTGAAATTCCTGGACAGCGGCGGGCCGGGGCGGGACCGGCTGATCCGCTTCCTCGAAGGAGGCTAGTGTCCTGAGTCAGAGGTTCGTTGCATTGGTCGGCGAGAGGATTTCGCTGCTGGCAAGGCGCGACGACGCAGGCGTAGCCTCGCCCTACGTCAAGGAGGAGCAACGCCGCCAGCGGCGGAATCAGCCGCCGAGATGGCAGCAGACTTCTGACTCAGGACACTAGATCAGGCTTTCGTCGGTGTGGCCGAGGCGGATGAGCTGGATCCGATCCGGCGAGGCGTTGCCAAGACCGTAGCGGAGATCGGCGGCGACGATGTGGGTCAGCGGCGGACTGATCGGCCGCTCCCCCCCGAAGAACTCCGCCCGCTTGGCCTCGATGATGCGTGCGCCGGTCGCGTCCACCGCCACCGGATCGGTTCCGACCAGCAGTCCAGCGTAACGCCAGGTGTACTCGGCCGAGAACGCGTGCGGGCCGACCCCGTGGAACAGCGGCGTCAGCATCACCAGGACATTGAGGCGGGTCTTCCCCTCCACCTCGGGGAGGCGCCAGATGGCGCCGAGGCTCTCGCAGCTGTTGGCGTGGTAGTCCGCAGGGCGTGGCACGAACATGATGTAGTTCTTGAGGCAGGTGCCGAGACCGGCCCAGTAGTGGATCCGCGACGGCCGTGCGTTGACGAGCGCCGTCGCTCGTTGGAAGACCGGGTTGGTGCGGATCCCGCGGTCGTCGACCGAGACGCTCTTCTCCGCCACCCCCGCCTCGCGCACACGCCGGACGATCGCGTCCTCGAGCGCGGGTGGGGTGGCGAGGCTCCGCCACCCGTTGGTCTTCACCCCGACCACGTCGTCCGGTCGCACGAGCCGGCGCCACGCATGGGCCGGCTGCGGCTCGTCGAGTAGGGCCATGACGGCGTCGTCGAGCATGCGCGCGATCACCTTCGGGTCAAATCCTCCGTCCCCGGCGAGTACGGCGGGGTCCCGCACCAGCACCACTCGGCTGGTTGCAGCGCCCACCGCCGCGGCTGTCCCCGGCAACCCCAGCAGGCCCGCCACCGCCGCACCCGATCCGGTCCGTAGGAAGTCGCGCCGCGTCAGGCCGTCGTCGATCATCTCGAACCTCCCACCCACAGGGCGGCGTCCGCCATCAGCTCGTCTGCAGCCGACGACGTCGTCGCCGATACCACCAGCGCGAGTCGCTCGCCGTCGATGCGAATCGCCGCGAACGTCCCGTCCTCGTTGGCCGCCGGACGGCCCGCGCCGGCGTCCGCAGGCAGCCGATCGAGGACCGCTCGGTAGGCCGCCTCGGCTCGATCGCGATGCGGATACTCCACCAACACGAGGACCGCCTCGCCGGAAGGACGCTGGTAGTGCGCCAGGGCGACGGCGGCATCGCGGCCGACGCCGAGGAGGTCATCGCCCGCCAGAGGCACCTCCGCGCTGAGCAGCACGCTGCCGCGCACGAAGCGCACGCTGGCCTCGTCGCGCCCCGGCGCCGGCAATGCCGTCACCAGCTTCGGCGGGGCTCCTCCCTGCTCCGAGATTCCCGCGAGGGCATCGCGGGCGATGGCGAGCAGGAGCTCCTTGTCGGCCGCTCCCGAGTCGGCCCACACCGAGACCAGGTAGGGACCCTTGTGAACGGACAGCCAACCCGGCCGGATGCGGCCCTCGTCGCCGACCTCGACCGGCTCGCCGTCCGCGTCGCGCCGAAATGCGCCCCAGGCGTCGTCCGGAGAACCGAGCCGGAACACGTCGAGCACCAGCTCGCCGCGACCGTCCGGTGCCTGCCAACGGCGCGACAGGCAGCCGGTCATTCCGTAGGCGAGGTAGACCTCAGCATGGCCGTCGATGTAGCCGTAGATCGACTCCGGATCGTACATCCCGTCCTCTGAGGGGGTCGCGGACCAGCCCTCGACCTCGGCGGGCAGCCGGGAGCGGATCGTCTCGAGGGTGGTCGCGGCGGGACTCTGCCGTCGGACGCAGGCCGCTGCGCCGACCAGAAGGACCGCGAGCAGGACGAGCGTGGGGCCGCGCATGGCCACCTCCGGTGGTTTCCGACACTGTAGCCGAGAAATTGTGCGGCGCGCCTTGGGCGAGCGTGAGGACCGTACACACCGCGCTCGCGATCCGGCAGCCAACCATTCTTGACCCCGGTCAACGCGGAGCCCCGGTTCGAGGCCTATATTCGTCACATCGCTTCGACTCGAGGAGGTGACCATGGACCCCATCGAAACGCTGTCCAACGAGCACGGGCTCATCCGCCAGTACCTCGACAACCTCGCATTGGCCACCACCCACCTCGAAGAGGGGCGCCGTCCGTCGCGCGCCTTCTTCGAGAAGGGCGTCGACTTCGCGCGCACCTTCGCCGACCGTTTCCATCACTTCAAGGAGGAGCACGTGCTGTTCGTCCGTCTGGCGCAGCACAAGCGGGGCGAGATCGACGCCCAGCTCGAGACGCTGCGCCATCAGCACGAGCGCGGCCGCGAGCTGATCTCGGCCGTCGCCGCCGCGCTCGACGGCTACGAGGCGAACGATGCCGGTCGGACGGCCGACCTGGTGGAGAACCTGGCCGCCTACATCGCCCTCCTGCGCCACCACATTCACCTCGAGGACCACGTCTTCTACCCGATGGCGCGCAAGACCCTCAGTGCCGACGAGGTCTCGGAGCTCGAGGCCGAGTTCGCCCGTCAGGGCGAGAAGGAAGGCGCCGAGACCTTCGAGCGGAGCCACAAGATGGTGGTCGACATGGGCTCGATCATCACCCATCTGCACTGAACCCGGGACCGGGCCGCCCTCGTTCGCGCGCCCTTCGGAGCCGGGCTCGTTCATCCCCCCGGCCGGGAGTACAATCTGCGCGTGGCCGGCGCCGCCCCGATGAGACGCCTCGCGGTATCCGTGCTCGCGCTGCTGCTGCTGGCGGCGATCGCCTGGGCGGACATCGCAGTGCTGCCGGCCGACCTGGCGACCGGTCTGCTCTACCTCATCCCGGTGGCGGTGACCTCGTGGTGGGGGCCGAAGTGGTCGCCGTGGCTGGTTCTGGTGATCTCGCTCGCGATCCTGCACGTGGTGGACCTCGACACGACACCCTTCCTGCGACCGTCGATCGCGTACTGGAACCTCGTGATCCGAGGGCTCTTCTTCGCCAGCGCAGTCGTCTTCCTGGGGCTCACCCGCGCCGCTCTTTTGCGCGAGACCCGCCTCGCCGCAACCGACCCGCTCACCGGCGCGCTCAACGTGCGTCGGCTGCACGAGGAGCTCGAGCGCGAGATCGGGCGCCTCGCCCGCGGCGGCAACCCGTTCGCCCTCGGTTCCCTCGACCTCGACGACTTCAAGCAGGTCAACGACCGGCTCGGGCACCTCGCCGGCGACCACCTGCTCCGTGACATCGTCACCACCATGCGCACCGCCGTGCGACGCTCCGACCTGGTCGCCAGGGTGGGCGGCGACGAGTTCGCCTTGCTCCTGCCAGCGACCGACGAGGCCGGCGCCCGCCGTCTGCTCGAGGACCTCCGGGCGAGGCTCCGCAGGACCCTCGCCGCCCACGACCCCCCGGTGAGCTTCTCCGCCGGGGCGGTCGTCGTGGACGACCCGGCGACGACAGCCGAGTCGGTGCTCCACCGTGCAGACGAGCTGATGTACGCGGCCAAGCGGGGCGGTAAGGACACCGTGGTGGTCGCGGCCATGGAGCCTGCCGGCGAGGGCGGCTGAGGACGGGCCCGCGGACCACCACGGCCCAGAGAACGGTAGCCGTGCTCACTCCAGAAACACCAAAGCCTCCCGTCATGGGAGGCTCAGTGATTGATTCGAATGGTGCGCCCGGCGAGATTCGATTCACGGAGGGGCAGGGGCGGGCGGCGCAGTGCGAAGCTCGCCGCCGTGTCGCGTCGCGGGAGGGAGAATGGTGCGCCCGGCGAGATTCGATTCACGGAGGGGCAGGGGCGGGCGGCGCAGTGCGAAGCTCGCCGCCGTGTCGCGTCGCGGGAGGGAGAATGGTGCGCCCGGCGAGATTCGAACTCACGACCTTCAGATCCGGAGTCTGACGCTCTATCCAACTGAGCTACGGGCGCGACACGCGAACGGGTGGGGTGAGCGGAGGGATTCGAACCCTCGGCCTCCAGGGCCACAACCTGGCGCTCTAACCAACTGAGCTACGCCCACCGCAAGACAGTGCTCTGGTCCGCCTGAGAGGACTCGAACCTCTGACCTACGGATTAGAAGTCCGTTGCTCTGTCCAGCTGAGCTACAGGCGGATTCCTAGTCACGGGGCAGGTCCTGGCCCGCATGATTCATCGGAGGTCGTCACGAGGCCGGCGAGACGGCATGCGCGGTGGGGATTTCGAGCCGAGGAGCGCGGAGGCGTATTTGACAATACGTCGAGCACTCCGAGGTGAGAAAGCACCGCCGCGTACGTCGTATCGCCGGTCGCAGGAGACCCCTGGTGAATCATGCGGGCTCAGGTCGGGAGTGGTCGGGGCGAGAGGATTTGAACCTCCGACCCCCTGCGCCCAAGGCAGGTGCGCTACCAGGCTGCGCTACACCCCGACGCATCAGTCCTCTACTGGTTGCCAAAGATCCGCCGCCGTCGGCGAACGCCGAGTATAGTGAGCCGCCGCGCGCGAAGTCAAGGAAACTCCCGGGGTTGGAGACCGGTCCGGCGGGCACGATACGCGCGACCGGGAACCCCCGTCACGACGCGTCCACAGGCCATGTTGAAGGTTCACTCGATCGCCCACAAAGGGCGCGAGCTGTCAGCTCCGGACAGCCGGGGACGGTACGGGCGGCAACGCGAGTCCAATCGCCTCCAGGCGTGGTCCGACCACCGCGCGTTGGGCGGCCATGACCTGGCGCGCGCCCTCCCAGCCCGCCGCCACCACGGCCACGAGCGCGTCCGGTGAGAACGGCTCGCCCTCGGCGGTCCCCTGGATCTCGACCAGGCGGCCGTCGCCGGTGAAGACGAGGTTGCAGTCCACGTCGCAGTCGAGATCCTCGCCGTAGTCGAGGTCCACCCGGACCTCGCCACGTACCAACCCGACCGCGACACCCGCGATCTGGTGGACCAGCGGCCAGTCGCTCAGGACACCCTGCTCCCACATTCGGGCCAGCGCGAGCACCAGCGAGACCCACGCACCCGAGATCCCCGCCGTCCGGGTCGAGCCGTCCGCCTGGAGCACGTCGCAGTCGGCGAGCAGCGAACGCTCGCCGAGCAGCTCGCGCCGCACCGCCGCACGCAGCGAGCGGCCGATCAGGCGCTGGATTTCCTGCGAACGGCCGCTCTGACGTCCCCGCGCAACCTCGCGCTCGGAGCGAGTGTCGGTCGCTCGGGGCAGCATGGCGTACTCGGCGGTCACCCAACCCTCCCCGGTGCCGCGCAGGAACGGCGCGGTCCGGTCCGCGAGCGACACGCTGCACAGCACGACCGTGTCGCCGGCGCGGTAGAGGACGTTGCCCTCGGGGTAGCGGATGAAGCCGGGCTCGATGGTGATCGGCCGGATCTCGTGCAGCTGCCGTCCGTCAGGTCGCATCGGGCCTCCTTCCGGGGCGCGAAGTATACCGCCGCCGTGCTGAACAGACGCTGATGGTGACCCCGGGTCGACAGTGACGTCGCAATCGAACCCTCACCACCAAGACACAAAGACAACAAGAAGCTCAGGAAGCTGCCCCAACGATGCCTTTGTAGTACTACCGGTTGAAGTTGTAGAGTTTCTTTGAGGCTTTCAGGCAGCTGGGCCGAGAAGGGTTGAGAGCTGAGCAGTTTGGAGTAGGGGCGCACCTTGCATGCGCCCGTGCCGGGAACACCCCCGGCCCCACCGGGAGGAGACAAGCTCCTCCCCTACGCCTCCATACCTTCTCACCTCTGGCGTCTCGCCTTCTTGGGTTGCGGGGGAGCCTGCGATGCGTCTTGGTGGTTTCTTCCTACCCGCCGGCATCGACGTCGACCAGCTCGAGGTGCTCCGGGTCGCGGCCGAGGATCGCGCGCGCGACGTTGCGGAAGTGGTCGGAACCGTCGGTGAGCTCGACCACGACCCGACCGCTCCCGCACCCCGCGCGCTGGCCGTGATGGTCGGCCACCACCGCAGCGGCGACGCTCGAAGCCGAGTCGACCAAGCGCACGCCGGGGCCGACCACGCGCTGAAGCGACGGCACCAGCAGCGGGTAGTGGGTGCAGCCGAGCACGATCGCTTCCACTCCCCAATCGAGCAGGGGCGCCAGGTAGTGGGCCGCGACCGCGTCGGTCACCGGGTGGTCACCCCAACCCTCTTCGGCCAGCGGCACGAACAGCGGGCACGCCGTCGCGCGGGTGTCGACACCGCCAGTGCAGCGCGCGAGCTCCCGCTGGTAGGCCTCGGAGCGGATCGTGCCCTCGGTGCCGATCACCCCGATCCGGCGGGCCCCGGTGGCGAGCACCGCGCGCACGCCGGGTTCGACGACACCGACCACGGGTATCGAACATGCCTCCCGGACGGCGTCGAGTGCATAGGATGACGCGGTGTTGCACGCCACGACGAGGAGAGAGATCCCCTGGCCGACGAGGTGGCGGGCGGCGTTGACCGCATAGCGCTGGACGGTCCCGGCGGACTTGGTCCCGTACGGCAGCCGAGCCGTGTCGCCGAGGTAGAGGAAGTCCTCCTGCGGCAGCCGCTCGACCAGCGCGCGCAACACGGTGAGACCGCCGACGCCGGAGTCGAAAATCCCGATCGGTCCGACACCACTCGAGTTCGCGCTCATGAGGTGCCGATGAACGCCTTGTTCAACGCCAATGGGTGCGACAGGTCGAGGTGCCCGGTCAGCGTGGTGACCTCGCGGCCACCGAACAGGAGCTGGACGGCGTTGAGCTCGGGGCAGTTGAACAGGACCGAGTCGACCACGGCGTACGCGAACACAAGCTCGGTTTGCGCTCCGCCCAGCGGAGTCGGCGGCGGCGAGAGGTCGACGAAGGCGTGCCCCGACTGGTCGACGTAGGCGCCGAGCAGCTGGGCCGGGTACGGAATCGGCGACGGGCGCTGCTCCGCAGAGCCCGCGAGCAGCTCCTGCACCACAACCCGGACACGCTCCTGGACATCAGCCGGCAGGGGCACCGAGCGCAACTCCGGGTGCAGCAGACCGTCGTCCGCAGTGAACAGGAGCAGGATGCGCTGCTCCGGGGCAGGGGTCGGCGTCGGTGGCTCCACCGCGATGACGGCGGTGGGCTGCGTTGGAACCCTGCCACCGCCAAGCAGCAGCCACGCCAGCAGCGCCGCGACCACCGCCGCTCCGACGGCGATCCAGGCCAGACGACGGTTCATGGCCGGCCCACGAAGTCCGCCACCCCGAGCGCGATCGCGTCGGCAATGCGCTGCTGGTAGTCGGCCTCGGAGAGCAGCCGCTTCTCCTGCGGGTTGGAAAGGAAACCGACCTCGACCAGGACCGCCGGCATGGTCGCTCCAGTAAGCACCACGAACGGAGCTTGCTTGACCCCGCGGTCCTTGGCACCGAGCAGGGCGTCGAGGCGCGACTGGACCGAGACCGCGAGCCGCGCGCTCTCGTTGAGCACTTCGGCCTGGGCGAGGTCCCACAGGATCAGGTCCAGTGGCGAGTGCTGCGCGCCGCCGGCCCCGGCACGGTTCTCGGCTTCGGCGGTCGCGGCGGCGGCGGCATCGGTCGAGGACTGGTCGAGGCTCATGTAGTAGGTCTCGGCGCCCCGCACCGCCGCGACCGTCGAGGCGTTGGCGTGCAAGGACACGAAGGCCCTCGCGTTGAGCCGGTTGGCGAGCGCGGTGCGGTCGGTCAGCGCCCGGGTCTCGTCGTCGTTGCGGGTGAGCCGCACCGTGTAGCCGCGGGCCTCGAGCGCCCCGGCCAGCCGCCGCGCGAGGGCGAGCACGACGTCCTTCTCGGTTGCACCGCCGCCGTTCACGGCGCCGGTGTCGTCGCCGCCGTGGCCAGGGTCGATCACGATCGGCGCGGGACCCTCGACCGCGGTCCCGGCAGGGACCGGCGCCGGTGTCGGCATGACCCTGCCCAGCTCGAGGATGACCCGAGCCGGGTTGTCGAGCCGGTGCCACGCACGGAGCCCGACATCAGGCGCGAGCTCGACCCGGAGCTCTGATCCCTGGGAGCTGAGTGAGCGCACTCGCCGCGAACGCAGCGGTCCGGGAGCGTCGACCTGCGGCGTCGCATCGTCGAACCGCACCACCACGGATCCCTCGGCGTCGGCTTCGACCTCGGTCCGGGCGTCCCGCCCCAGCGTCAGGACAAGGGTCGTAGTGGCGGCGAAGTCAGCCGCGGCCGGTCGAACCGCTACCGGCTCGGCGAAGCGCGCGCCGGTCGCGATCCGGTAACCCCCCTCGGAGCGCTCCAGTCGCAGGCCGAATGCCCGCAGGACGTAGCGGTCGAGGAACTCCGGCGACGCCGCGACACCACCCTGAGAGGCGATCGGCGCCTCGCCGGTGTCGATCAGCTTCTCGTCGACCAGCACGATCTTCCGATCGGGCGCGAGCTGGACCGTGTGGTCGCCGAGCACGGCCCGATAGGTGCCTGCGGCGGGCGAGAAACCGGCCTCGGCGCCGACGAACTCGAGCACCGGCAGCAGCTCGACGCGTCCTGCGAAGGTGGGAACTTCGACCGTCCGGCCGAGGTAGGCGAAGGTCAGCGTCTGCTGGGCACCGACAACGGTGGCCGCGAGGAGGAGGAGGAGACCTGCCGCGATGGCTCGAAGCAGCTCACGCATCGGCACGTTCAAGGGAGGTGTTGACCCGCAGGGAGGCTGTCGCAGCCATTGCGCTCGACCGGGTTCTTGTCAGCTGGCACTCGCTCACGCTCACACCTCCGCGCGCGCCCTTCGGCGCGCGCACGAGTGTAGCTCGGAAGGAGGAGTTGGTGGAGGCGGTGGGAATCGAACCCACGTCCGAGGAACCCCGGCTCTCGGTGTCTCCGTGTGCAGCCTGCCGGTGAAATCTCACCCCGTGGTCTGTCAGCAGGCACCCGCACCACGGGGCCAGCCCGTCAGATCTCGGTCACCGCTACCGGGCGGCACGGCGACCCAGCCTGCCTGAATGACGTCGACCCCAGGCCGGCAGGCGGAACCTTGGGGCCAACGTGGCTACCTAAGCAGCCAGTGCGTAGTCAGCGTTGGCAGCTGTAAAGACCCACCTGTTTTACGAGGCGGTGGACCTCGACACGCTGCCGAGAGCCGGAAACCGTTCCCCGTCGAACCCAGTACGCCCCCGGATCCAACAGTCGCTGCCAGTGTAGCACCGCTCGAGGTTCTGGAGTCTTCTTGAGGTTCTCGGGCGGCAGAGGCGAGAAGAGTTGAGAGCTGAGCAGGTTGGAGTAGGGGCGCACCTTGTGTACGCCCGTGCCGGGAACACCTCCGGCCCCACCGGGCGGAGGCAAGGAGGCCGTCTCGAAGACCGGGCAGATCTCCTGCTCCGAGCCCCAGAGAGCCTGTTCGGACGCGCGCGAGAATGTGAACCGCAAAGGCGCGAAGAGCGCTAAGTATCTTCTTTGAATGCTCTTCTCTGTGATCTTTGCGCTCTTCGCGGCCTTCGCGGTTCAATTGAAAAAGCTGGAAGTTGCGCCTCGTGAACCCGGCAAGGCCTGGCGGTGGGAGTTGTGAGACAGCCTCCAAGCTCCGCCCCTACGATCCCCCTCCTCAGCTTCTTACTCACCTCTCGCGTATTACTTCTCGCGTCTCGCGGCGGTGCGCGCAGGCCACCCTTGACTTCGGCGCCTGCCCGTGGCACGGTTGAGCTGTTCCACGCTGCACAGCACGGGAGAGAACCATGCTGGCGAAAGCCTTCAGTGCAACGCCTCGCGGCGTGGGAGCCCTGTTCGTCACTGTCGAGGTCGACCGGATCCGGGCCCAGCTACCCTCGGTAACCGTGGTCGGCCTGCCCGACACCGCCGTGCGCGAGGCGCGCGAGCGTGTCATGGCCGCGATTCGACACCTCGGCCGGCCGGCCGAGCCCGCCAACATCGTCATCAACCTGGCTCCGGCGGATGAGCGCAAGGAGGGCGCCGCCCTCGACCTGCCGATCGCGGTCGGGCTGCTCGCGGCCGCCGGAGAGGTGCCGCTGACCCAGCTCGAGGGACGTCTGATGCTCGGCGAACTGTCGCTGGAAGGCGAGCTGCAGCCGGTTCGCGGGGTGCTGCCGATCGCGCTCGCAGCTCGGGACACCGGCTTCGCCGAGTTGGTGGTCCCGGCGGACAACCGTCCGGAGGCCGAGGTCGTGACCGGTCTCACCGTGATCGCGGCCGCAAGCCTCGGCGAGGTCGTGCGCTACCTACGCGACGGCGTGCTCCCGCCTGATCGTCCCGAGCGCACGGCGCAGACGCCACGCGACGTGCCACGGCGGACGCCCGACCTTTCGGACGTGGTTGGCCAGGAGGTCGCCCGGCGCGCCCTCGAGGTCGCCGCCGCGGGCGGCCACCACCTCCTGCTCATGGGCCCGCCGGGGAGCGGCAAGTCGATGCTCGCCCGCCGGCTGCCCGGGATCCTGCCGCCGCTCGACATCGACGAGGCCCTGGAAACGACCTCGGTATACTCGGTGTCGACCCGGGTTCCGCGCCCGCGCGGGTTGGTGGTAGGTCGCCCGTTCCGGGCGCCCCATCACACCATCTCCTCGGCGGCGCTGATCGGCGGCGGCGCGATACCGCAGCCGGGCGAGGTCTCCCTCGCCCACCACGGGGTGCTCTTCCTCGACGAGCTCACGGAGTTCCGGCGCGACGTGCTCGAAGCCCTGCGCCAACCTCTCGAGGACCGCACGGTCACGGTCGCTCGCGCCCACTCGTCGCTGGGCTTCCCGGCCAGCTTTCAGCTCGTCGCGGCGGCCAACCCGTGTCCGTGCGGGTACCTCGGCGACCCGAGACGGAGCTGCACCTGCACCCCGACCCAGGTCGGCCGCTACCAGAGCCGGCTGTCGGGACCGCTGGTCGACCGCATTGACCTCCAGGTGGCGGTCGCGCCGGTGCCGTGGCGCGAGCTCACCTCCGACCGGCGTGGCGAATCTACCGCGTCGGTCGCTGAGCGCGTCTGGCGTGCTCGCGATCGCCAGAGGGCGCGGCTGGCCGGGACCGGTGCGCGGACCAACGCCGACCTCGGCCCCGAGGAGATCGCCCGCTTCTGCGGTCCAACCCCCGACGGCCGGCGGCTGCTCGAGCGCGCCACCCGGACCCTCGCCCTGTCGGCCCGGGCCTTCCACCGCATCCTGCGGGTCGCGAGGACTCTTGCCGACCTCTCCGATGCCGAACGGGTCGACGCGGCGCACATCGCCGAGGCGGTGGCGTACCGAGCGCTGGACCGTGCGACGGGCGCCGGCGGAGCGATCCGGGCCGCCGGATGAGCCGTGTCCGCGCGGGAATCAATACAATGGGCCCATGGTGGTGCACACGACCGGGCCGGAGCTCCTCCAGCGCGTCCTCGGACGCGATCTGAGGCAGCCTCTGTGGCTGACGCACCCCGAGGTCGCCGGAGGATGGACCTCCGTTCTCCCCGAGCTCGCCCGCCTCCCGGCGCCGTACCCGATCTACAGCCAGGACGAGGAGACGGTCCTGACCTACGGCTTCCCGGTGCTGGTCACTCCGGCGGTCGAGCAGCTCCGCCGCGAGCTCGGCAAGCACCTCGCGGTCGAGGTCGACTTCCGTCTCGCGGACAGCGGCGACGAGACCGGCGACAAGCACAAAGTCATGGTCCACCGGGAGCGCAGCCTGCGCTCGCTGACGGCGATCTTCGAGAACGTACTGCTCAACGACTACGGCCGCGGCCTGGCCGAGGTCCTGCTCCTGTTCCTGTCCGGGGAGGTTGCGCAGCTGGTGCAGCGGATCCCGTCCATCGCACGGGCGCAAGACACGGTACTCGATCGTCAGCAGGGCGACGCGATCCGCTGGGCGATCGTGTCGGTCTTCGCCGACCTCCTGCAGCGCGCCTTCTTCGCCGCCGGCGACGAGCTCAAGCGGCTGGCGTCGGTGGCGGCCCCGCCGTCGCCGGCTCTGCTTCCGGCCGTCTGCCAGGATCAGCTCCTGCTCGGCGAGACCATCGTCCCTCCCGACATTGACGGGCTGACCGAGTACGTTCGTACGCGGCTTCGCGGCGACTGCAGCGCGCTGATCGCCGCACGCGACACCGCCTTCGCCAACCTCCAGGAGGTGGTGAAGCGCGTGCCCTCGTTCGAAGGCATCGTGCACATGGCGCTCGGCGCCGCCGTCTCCTTCGACCGTCCCCAGATCCTTCACGACGAGCGCGCGCTCGAAGCCCTGCGCCGAGCGGGCCTCATCGAGCGGATCGGCCTGTCCTCCCACCACGCCCGACTGCTCAGCGACCTCGGCCTGCGGCTCAAGCGCTTTGAGCTGCTTGCGGCGCTGCGGCGGCGGGTGCTGACCATTCTCTCCGATGGGCCCGACCTCCGCCTCGTCTCCCGAACCGGGAAGGTCACGATCTCGCGGTCTCTGCGCCCTTTCGACTTCACCCGTCCCGGAGTCGTCGACACCGCGGTCAAGCGCTTCGGGATGATCTACGACCTGACCAACTTCACCGCCCTGCTCGAGGAGGTGCGCAAGCGCGGCCAAGCCGCCGAGGAAAAGGCGCTGCGCTTCATGTTCGCGTTCTTGAGCCGGCTCGAGGAGATCCGCAAGCGCCGGCGGCTCACGTTCGAGAAGTTCCTCGGCGACGGCGCCTTCTACTCCTCCCGCCGGGCGCTACGGATGATCGCGGCGGCGTGCGAGATGCAGCAGGTCTACGACCAGCTGCGCCGCAGCGGCTTTCCCTTCGACCAGGGCATCCGCTGCGCCGTGAACTGCGGCTCCTACCAATTGCTGCCGCTGCCTGGGGACGACGGGACCTCGCGATTCGAGTTCTTCGGCCACTCAGTGGTCGAACTCGTCCGGCTGACAACCGGCAAAAGCGTCCGCGAGGTCGACGAGATCGCCGAGTTCCTGGTCCACTCGGGCTTCGACCCCGCCAGCGTCGATGCCTTCCTGGCGCCGCTCGTCACGGCCCGCGGCGGACGTCGGGAGCTCGTCGGCCAGCCCTACCCGGCCTGGATCGACGCCCACGGCGAGCTCATCAACGAGGGCATCGTCCTCAGTATCCCGTTCCTCGACGAGCTCAGCTCCGAGCTCAAGGAGCACAGCCCGAAGGTGGTCGAGGCCTGGGAGCAGCCGTGGGCGGTGTTCCCGACCGATCCGGGAAAAAAGGACACCTTGTGGTTCGGGCTGCGCTACCTCGGGGTCGCCCGGCTCAAGGGTCTGCCGCCGCTCGAGCTAGTGGCGGCCGCGACCTGGCCGGAGCTTCCGGCAGGCGCCCGCCCGGCGCCCCGGGAGCGCACTCTGCTGGAGCTGCTGCGCCGCCTGGACGCCCAGCTCGCGACGGAGCCGATGGCGCCGTCGGCGGTGGTCCCCGACGACCTGGTCGTGGTCACCTTCTTCGACGACGCCGGCCGACGCACCTGGGTCTTCGGGCAGTACCGCAACCACGACGACGTCCTGCTCCACTCGATCCAGATCCCGCTGCGCCCGCCGGACCTTGAGCGCGGGGAGCCACTCGAGATGTGGCTCTTCCGCCATCGCAGCGAGCTCGCGCAGCTCTACGACACCCTGCGGCGTGAGACCTCGGGACGGACCCAGCCGCTGGAGAGCCTGCGCCGCCGCAACAGCTACCTCGGCTGCTACCTCGCCGCGCCCCACCGCTCCCCGTCGTGACGACCCGCCACGGCGCGTGACGGGTCGTCAGGAGTCAAGAGTGAAGAGTCAAGAGTCATCGCATGTCGGCGAGCTCGACCAAAGCGGAGGTAAGTTATTTACTGAAAGCCAGTTGTGATGGTCAAGTGGTGCGAGCCCGTCTTCACTCTTCACCCTTTTCTCATCACTCTTCACCGGCGCGAGCTCGCGCCGTGCCTCTGTGGTTCAAGGATGTTGCACGGCGTAGACCGTGACCTCGCCGAATCGCGCCACCGGCGTGCACGACTCGGCGAGGAAGCGCTCGAACAGCTCTCGCCGTGCGGCAGGCCACGAGTACAGCCCGGCCTCGTGCTCGCGCCGCCACTGAGAGGCGTCGACCGCCACGTGGCTGACGCCCAGGTCCGTCACCGTGCGCGCCACCTCCGCCGCCGAGCCCGCGCCGGCGACCACTGTCTCGGCGACCGGTGGATCGCAGAAGCTCGAGAAGACGACCGGCCGCTCGAGGTAGAAGGGACCGTGCAGGCCGACCAGCAGAACGCCCCGCACGGTGGGTTGCGCGTCAAGCCAGTCGTAGACGTCCTGAGCGCGGGCCGAGCGTTGCAGGTAGTCCGCAGTACCTTCGCTCCCGATCAGGTACCGGACGGGGTCGAACGTGACCAACGCCGTCACCGAGATGACGACGAGGTTCGCGGCGACCGCGACTGCGAGCAGCGCGAGGAATGCCCGCCGGAGCCGGGGCGAGCGCACCAGGTGAACCTCGGCGGCGGCCGCCCCGACAACGGCCAGCACCGCGAGACAGGTGAGCAGCGAGCGAGCCTCGGTCTGGATAACCAGCCACGCCGCCACAGAGCCCACGAGGAAGGCCCTGAGCGGCGCCGCGCCACGGGGAAGGCCCCGAGCGAAGGCCAGCGGGATCAGCAGCAGCGGCAGGACGCCGGTGTGGACGTCGATAAGCCGCGGCTGCAGCATCATCCGGAACGGGACCAGCACGTGCGGTCGTCCAGTGCCACCCGGGTATCTCGTAGCGTGTGAGAGCGCTGTGGAAGGTCCTTGCGGCGGCCGCGTTCCACAGCGGGCTCGCGAAGATCCCATGGAGGAAGGGGAACACCGGGTTGCCGGTGAAGGCCCAGTTCTTCACCAGCCACAGCATCGAGATCGCCCCGATCGGCACCGCGAAAGCGATCAGGTGCCGCAGCCTCCATCGCCAGCGGAGCACGCCGGCGACGGCCACCGGGACCAGTGCCAGGGCCACCAACACGAACGTGTACTTGGTCCACGAGGCGAGCCCCGCCATCACCCCGGCAGTTACCAGGACGGCGGCGCGGCGCGACGCCGGGTCCGCGAGGTGGTAGTCGACGATCCCGTGGAACATGAGCACGAGCAGGAAGACGAAGGTCGCGTCGTTCCACGCCCAGCCCAGGATCAGCGCCGCGACCGGCATCGTCTGGTACAGCGCGGGGGCGAGAACTCGGCTGCCCTCGGGCACGACCCGGGCGGCGAGCCGGGCGATGGCCACCAGGAGCACCAGCCCAAACCAGAAGTGCAGGGCCTTGCACGCCACCGGCCCAGCGAGCGGGAGCACCAGCATGTAGAGGTACTCCATGAGGCTCGGGTAGTTGGACTCGAGAAAGCCGGGCAGAACCTCGATGCGCCCGAGCACCAGATAGGCCTTGGGCACCAGGAGGTGGTACTCGAGCTCGTCGGTGGTCGTCGCCGGCGCCGCCAGCATCGGGACGATCGCAGCCAGGGTCAACGCGACCACGACCACCGCCGCGACGGCGACCCAGCCCGAGGGTGCGGGGGGCAGTCGCGGCGGACGGCGCATGAGCTCGACTGCGGCCAGGGCCAGTCCGAGCCCCAGCCAGATCCCGGCCACCGGCCGGCTCATGACCCCGGCGAGACCGAGGGCGAAGACAAGCAGAGCACTGAGCCCGGCACCCACGGCGATGGCGAGCAGGCGCTCGTCGGTTGGCGAAGGCTGGGGCATGAAGCGCCGCACCAAAGGCATACCCAGGCCCAGGAACGCGACCACCACGAGCCCGGCGACGGCCACCGGTGCGAGCCGGAGCAGAGCCAGGCGCAGCGGTGGGTTCCAGGCGATGTAGAGCCCGAGGCCGAGGGCGACGGCGGCCAACCCGGCGATCGGAAGCAGCGGACCTCGCTGCGCCGGGCGTCGGCCATCCGACCAGGTCATCCGCTCTCCCGCGAGACGAGACGGACGAGGTCGCCCACGCGGTGGATCGCGATCGCCGGAAGCACGAGCTCGGACGCCGCGTCCCGCCCAGCCACCGCGACCCGGCCGAAGCCGAGCGCAGCGGCCTCGCGAGCCCGCTCGGCGGCACGGCTCACCCCCCGCACCTCCCCGAGCAGGCCGATCTCACCGAACACGGCGAGGTCCGCCGGCAGGGCTCTGTCGGAGGTCGACGACACCAGTGCGGCAGCGACCGCGAGGTCGAGAGCGGGCTCGGACAGGGAGATCCCTCCGACCAGGTTGACGTAGACGTCGCGGTCGGCGAAGCCGAGACCCGTGTGGCGCTCCAAAACGGCGAGCAGGAGGGCGAGGCGCGAGCCCTCGAAACCCTGGGCGACGCGGCGCGGTGTGCCGAGGGCGGACGGGGCGACCAGGGCCTGGACCTCGACCAGCAGCGGCGAGGTGCCCTCGAGGGCCGCAACCACAGCGGAGCCGGGAGCGCCGGCCTGGCGATCCTCGAGCAGCCACGCCGACGGGTTGAGGACACCCTCCATGCCGCGCTCGCCCATCGCGAACAGCGCCAGCTCGGCGATCGTCCCGAATCGGTTCTTGGTCGCCCGCAGCAGCCTCAAGTCGTGACCCGGCTCGCCCTCGAGGGACACCACCACGTCGACCAGGTGCTCGAGCAGTTTCGGGCCGGCGATGGTGCCCTCCTTGGTCACGTGGCCGACCAGAACCACCGGAGCGCCGCCGGTCTTGGCCCAGGTCTGGAAGTGCGCCGCAACTTGTCGCACCTGGGCGACCGAGCCGGCGAGCGCATCAACCTCGTCCACCACCATGGTCTGGATCGAGTCGACCACGACCAGAGCGGGGGAGACCGTGCGCAGCTGCTCGAGCACCGCCTGACACGATGTTTCGGGGAGGAGGAGCACATCCGGCCCCACGCTCCTGGTCCGCTGCGCTCTCAAGGCGACCTGCTCGGCCGACTCCTCACCGGTCACGTAGACCGCCGGCGCGCCCGGGCGCGCCATCGCGGCGGCGACCTGGAGAAAGAGGGTCGACTTGCCGATCCCCGGCTCGCCGGCGAGCAGCACGAGCGATCCTGCGACGAGCCCACCGCCGAGAACCCGGTCGACGCCGTCGATTCCGGTCGGTGTCCGCACCGCGGGGGACGCGGCCGCTTCGCTCACCGGTACCAGCACCGCGCGTGGCCCGGGTTGGGCTCCCGCTCGGGAGCGCGGCGCCCGCGGCTGCTCGGCGAAGCTGTTCCACGCCCCGCATCCCGGACACTGCCCGATCCACTTCTTTGACTCGTGGCCGCACGAGGTGCAGAAGAACAGGACCTCTCGCTTCACCGGGGCTAGGGCCTCACACCGCTGAGCAGGCCGAGGCTGTACTTGAGGTCCTCGTCGACCCAGCGCACACCGCCGCCGATCAGCACCGAGGAGCGCTGAGAGAACAGCGGGTCGTCCCAGCCGGCCATCAGGAACAGGTTCGGGGTCACGAAGTAGCGGCCCTCGAGCCGGAGGTGGGGCGAGCTGTCAACGCTTCGGCTGAAGTCGTAGGCCTCCAGAGACAGTCGCAGCGGCCGGTGGGCGAGCTCGAAGTCCTGGTCGACGCCGAAGCCGCCGCGAGACTCGAAGACGCCCGCGCGCAGCGTGGTCGAGGGCAGCAGGTGGTAGCCGATCTGGGCATTGAAACCGATCTTGTCCTGGGTCTTGGCCGTCGTTTGCGTGATCGAGCTCGTGGATCCGTCCGGATAGGTCGTGGTGATGACCTCGGTCGTGGTCCGGGTGGGACCGAACGGCGAGTCGACGCCCTCGAGGCGCCAGAACCTCTTCGGCGTCATCCACAGGTCGAAGCCGAACGCGGTGCGGCTGTCGCTGACGCCGGGCAGCGCCTCGCCGCGGATGTTCATCTCGAGGCGGAAGCGCTCGAAGCGCCCGATGGTGTTCTTGAGCGTGTCCACTCCGGACTCGACCGAGTCCAGGGTCGCGTTGAACTTGTCGACCGTGGTCTCGTCGTTGATCAGCTTGCCGACGGAGCCCTCGCCCGAAGCGATCTTGGTGGTGATCTGGTTGAGGTTGTCAGCGGAAACCTTGAGCCGCTCGGAGAGGTCGCGGATGTTGGCCAGCGAGCCGTGGAGGTCGTCCCGATTCTCGCCCACGACCCCCTGGAGCTGGTCGGCGAGGGCGTTGATCTTCTCCGCGATGCGCGGCAGCTCCTCCTTCAGGGTCGCCGAGAAGTCGCGGAAGTTCTCGGTGGTGGCGTTGACGTTGGCCTGGTTGGCGGCGATCAACTGCTTGAGCTCGGCAGTCGTCTCGCGGATGTTGGCGACGATATCCGAGATCGCCTCGGCGCCCTTCTCGCCGCCGAGGGACTCGCTCAGCGCGCTCGTGACGCGCTTGACGTCGGCGCCGATGTCGGTCGCGACCTTGAGCACGTCGTCGAAGGAGGGCGGCGTTCCGCCCTCGAGCACGACCCCGGGCGCGAGCAGCGGAGCGTTCGGGTCGCCGGGGTAGATCTCGATGTACTTGTCACCGAGCATGCCGAGGTTCGCGACCTGGGCGCGAGCGCCCTGGTGCAGGGTCACGCCTTCCTCGAGGGAGAGCGAGCACAGGGCGCGAACGCCGTCGAGCCGAATCTCCTCCACCTTGCCGACCCGGACTCCGGCGATGCGCACGGCAGCCTGACGGTCGAGGCCGGCGACCGAGGGGAACGCCGCGTCCACGTGCAGACGCTCGCCGCGATCGCCTATCGGGATGTCCTCGATCTTGATGATGAACGCGCCCAGAATGATCAGCCCGACGAGCATGAACAGACCGATCTTGGCGGCTGGGGTCATGGTGTCTCCTCCTCGTCCTCCGGCACCTCGCCGCTCAGGAACGCCTGGACGTAGGGGTCGGGCAGCTCGGCGAACTCGTCCGGAGGGGCGAGCGCGATGATGCGACCGTGGCGGAGCATGGCGATCCGGTCGGCAACCCTCATGGCGAGGCTCATATCGTGGGTGATGGTCACCGCGGTGACCTGGAGCTGCCGGCGCATGCTGTTGATGACCGAGGCGATGCGCGCGGTGTTGATGGGGTCGAGCCCGGTGGTCGGTTCGTCGAAGAGCAGGATCTCGGGCTCGAGTGCGATCGCCCGGGCGAAGCCGACCCGGCGTCGCATCCCGCCCGACAGCTCGGCGGGCATCTTAGTCTCGACGTCGTTGAGGCCGACCAGCCGCAGGCACTCCTGCACCCGCTCGGCGATCGCGGCTCGGCTGCGCCGGGTGTGCCGCCGCAACGGGAAGGCGATATTGTCGAACACGGTCATCGAGTCGAACAGCGCGCCCTCCTGGAAGCTCATGCCGAAGCGCTTGCGCAGCTCGAGCGCGATTTCCGGGGAGGCCGCGGTCAGGTCGACGCCGTCGATCACCACGTGGCCCTCGTCGGGCAGGTACAGTCCGATGAGGTGCTTGATCAGGACGGTCTTGCCGGCGCCAGAACCGCCGACCACCACGACCGACTCGCCGGGCAGGACCTCGAGGTCGATGCCCTCCAGCACCCGCTTGGCACCGAACGACTTGACCAGCGAGATGACAATGATCTTGGGCTGAACCTGGGCTTCCATCGCCACCTCAGAACAGCATCTTGGTGAGGAAGAAGTCGGACAGCAGGATGGACAGCGAGCCCATCACCACCGCCGCGGTGGTCGCGCGACCGACCCCTTCCGCCCCGCCCGAGGTGTAGAAGCCCTTCGAGCAGCCGGTGACCGCGAGGATGAAGCCGAAGAACGCCGCCTTGATCAGCCCAGACGTGATGTCGTTGACGTCCATGTACTGGAAGGTCCGGTCCCAGTAAAGATAGCCGTTGGCGCCGAAGAGGCCGACCGCGACCACGTAACCGCCGAAGATGCCGATTGCATCGCCGATCAAGGTCAGCAGCGGCAGCATCAGCACCGACGAGCCGACCCGCGGCACCACCAGATACTGGACCGGCTCGGTGGCCATCGCGTACAGCGCGTCGATCTGCTCGGTCACGCGCATGGTGCCGAGCTCCGCTGCCATCGACGAGCCCACCCTGCCCGCGACCATGAGTGCAGTCAGCACCGGGGCCAGCTCGCGGGTCAGCGACAGGGCGACGACCGAGGCGACAAATCCCTCGGCATGGAAGCGCTCGAAGCCACGGTAGGTCTGCAGGGCGAGCACCATGCCGGTGAACATCGTGGTCAGGAGCACCACCGGGATCGAGTCGTAGCCCACGCGGACCATCTGCTTGAGCCACTCACGCGGCTCGAACGGAGGCCGGACCATCCACAGGAAGGTTTGCGCCGCGATGTAGAAGAAGCGGCCAAGCTCCTCGAACAGGTGCAGGAATATCAGACCGAAGCTCTCGAGCCAGGCAGTCACCCGCACCTCCCCTACCAGGGCGCCTCGGCCTCGCTGTGCGCGAGGTCGGCGTTCTCGAAGCGCGTGTACTCGTGCTGGAAGACCAGATCGATCTGGCCGGTGGGACCGTTGCGCTGCTTGGCGATGATGAGCTCGGCCAGACGCCGGTCATCGACCTCGGGATCGTACATCGATGGTCGGATGATGAACAGGACCACGTCGGCGTCCTGCTCGATCGAGCCGGACTCGCGTAGGTCGCTGAGCTGCGGCCGATGGTCGCCGCCGCGGCGGTCCGGCTGGCGGCTGAGCTGGGACAGCACCAGCATCGGCACGTCGAGCTCCTTGGCGACCGCCTTGAGCCCGCGCGAGATCGCCGACACCTCCTCGTTGCGGCTTGCAAAGCGGCCACCGCCGGTCATCAGTTGGAGGTAGTCGACCATGACCAGGTCGATGCCGCGCTCCTGCTTGAGCCGTCGCGCCTTGGCCGAGAGCTCGAGGACCGACATGCCCGGCGAGTCGTCGACCCAGATCGCGGCTTCCTCGAGGGTCTGGGCGGCCATCGTCAGGCGCGGCCAGTCGGCCTTGGCGAGGTAACCGGTGGCGAAGCGCTTCTGGTCGACCCGCGCCTCGGCCGAGAGGATCCGGCGCACCAGCGAGTCGGCCGACATCTCGAGCGAGAAGATCGCGACCTTGGCGCCGCAGCGCAGTGCGGCGTGGGTGCAAACGTTGAGCGCGAGCGAGGTCTTGCCCATCGATGGGCGGGCGGCCAGGATCACGAGGTCCTTGCGCTGCAGCCCGGAGGTGAACTCGTTGAGCCGGGTGAAACCAGTATCGAGCCCGGTCAGGGTGGAGTGGGAGGTGCGGGCGGCCTCGAGGTTGGCGACCTCGCGCCGGGTCAGCTCGCGAATGTGGACCAGGCCTCCGGAAAGGGCGTCCTCGGCGATCCGGTAGACGTCGGCCTGGGCCTGCTCGACGGCCTCCTTGGCGACGCCCTGGTCGAGTGTGCAGGTGGTGAGCATGCGCTGGGCGGCTGCGATCAGCTGCCGCTTGACCGCCTTGTCGTGGACGATCTCGGCGTAGACCGCGACATGGGCGACGTCCGGCAGGGCATCGACCAGCGACGCCAGGTAGCTCGCACCGCCGACCCGCTCGAGCTGACCCTGCTCGCGCAGGAAGTTGGTCACGGTCAGGAGGTCGGCCCCCTGTCCGCGCTCCTGGAGGTCGAGGCAGGCCTGGAAGACGAGGCGATGGCTGTCGAGGTAGAACTCCTCGGCGCGGAGGACCTCGATCACGCGCAGCAGCGACCCCGGGTCGAGCAGCACGGCGCCAAGCACCGCCCGCTCCGCCTCGGGCTCATGGGGCAGCCGCTGCGGCAGCGCTTCCGTCCTCTCGACCGTGCTCGCCATCAGACGCCTATCGTACCCCGGCACGAGCGCGAAGATGAACCACAGAGACACGGAGACACAGAGAATCACAGAGTCCTTCCCTGGCTGAGCTCATCGGTCCGCGCCCGCGGCGCTCCACGCCGCGGGCGCGGACCGAAATCTCGGAAGGGCGGGCGGCTCTGTGCCTCTGTGTCTTTGTGGTATTCACTCCCCCTCCCGGCCCAAGGTGGCGAGGACCTCGCGGACCTCGGCGGTGGGCACGCGCTGCGCGAGCACGACCCCGTCGTCCGTGGGGAGGACCCATGCGACGCCGCCGTCGTCGCGCTTCTTGTCCCGGGCCAAGTGCTCGAGGATCCGGTCCGCGGACAGGTCGTCCAGCGGCGGCAGCGGACCCAGCATCGTCACCGCGGACGTGAGGCGCGTGGCGGACGCCGGCGACATCAGGCCGCGCCGGGCAGACAGCTCGACGACCGCGAGCAGGCCCCATGCCACCGCCTCGCCGTGCAGGAAGCGGCGGTAGTCGGTCACGGCCTCGAGCGCGTGGCCGACGGTGTGCCCGAGGTTGAGCGCGGCCCGCCGGCCGGCCTCGCGCTCGTCGGCCTCGACCACCTCGGCCTTGACCGCCACCGCCCGCGCGACCAGCTCCCGCCAGCGCGCCGGAGGCAGCGAGGAGGGGCCGTCGACCGGGCGGTCGAGCAGCTCGAGCAGCCCGCGGTCGGCGATCCAGGCGTGCTTGACGATCTCCACCAGTCCGGCGCGCAGTTCCCGCGACGGCAGGGTGGCGAGGGTCGCGACGTCGGCGGCCACCAGCCGCGGCGGCCAGAAAGCCCCGGCGAGGTTCTTGCCGGCGGGGAGGTTGATCCCGGTCTTGCCGCCGACCGCCGCGTCGACCATGGCGAGCAGCGTGGTCGGGACCGCGATCCAGTCGATCCCGCGCAGGAAGATGGCGGCGGCGAAGCCGACCAGGTCGGTCACCACCCCGCCTCCGACCGCCGCGACCGTGTCGCCGCGGTGCAGACCGCCCTTGAGCAGGGCCGCGAGCACCGTCTCGATTTGAGGCCAGGCCTTGGCGGCCTCTCCGTCGGGGAGCTCGAGGGGTGCGTCGGTACCGAGTTTGGCTGCCGCCGCGCGGGCCCACAGCGGCCCAACGGTCACGTCCGACACCACGGCTCGCGGCCGCGGCACGCCCTCGGCCGCGGCGAGCGCACCGAGCCGCCCGAGCAGACCGTCGCCGACCAGCACCGTGTAGGCGCCGCGCTCGCTCCGGATCGAGCGGCGAATCGGTTCGTCCACTGCGTCACGCCCCTTTCTGTCGCTCCCTGACCCGGGAAGTCTACCTCGGGGCCTGCCATGACAGGTCGAGGGTGACAGGGACGTCTCGACCAGAGAAAAGGCCCGGGCGGGGGACCCGCCCGGGCCGGAGAGGTCGCGTCCGCGACGCCCTAGAAGGTGTAGCGGAGTCCGAGCTTCGCGCGCCAGCGCGAGCGCAGGTTGTCAAGCACGAACAGCGGGTTGTCTGCGGGCGCGGTGACCTGGTTGTAGAGCTGGTAGATCGGCTTGCCGGTGGCCTGGTCGATGCCGAGGTACTTGGCCGGGGTCAGGGTGCCGAAGTTGACGTAGGTCACCCATCCGGACTTGTCGTCGATCAGGTTGAGGAAATTGAGGATGTCGCCGGTGAGCTCGAGCTCGCCGTAGGGCACCGGGATGTTCTGGCCGATGTGGAGGTCGAGGCTCTGGGTCCACGGCCCGTACTTGGCGTTCCGCGGCGCGATCTTGCCCATGTACTTGTCGTAGCCGGTGGCCTGGAGGAACGACACGAGCTGGTCCCAGGTACCGCCGGAGAGGATGACGTCATCCGGGCCCGACGGGACGTAGAAGAGGTCGTTGCCGGTCGCGGTGTCGCCGTTCACGCTCGGGAAGTTGGAGGCGAAGATCAGCGAGAAGGGGCGCCCGCTCTGCCGGTTGAAGTAGGCCGACACGGTGGTCGCCCAGCGGGTCTCGGCGTTGAAGGTGTAGGCGATCGAGGCCGACAGGCGGTGCTTGACCTCGAAGTCCGAGGTGCTCTCGCCCGGGTTATTGGGGTCGACGGCCTCGTTGTACTGCCAGTTGGAGACCGCGCGGGACGAGCTGCCCTCGTTGACGGTCGTGGCCTTGGCCCAGGTGTAGGCGAGGAAGCCGTAGACGCCTCCCGCGTAGGGCCGCTCGAGCTTGAAGGTGACGTTCTTCTGCTCGCCCTTGTCAGTGTTGGTGAGCAGGTAGGCGCCGGTGAAGGTGCTGTCGATGGAGGAGAAGGATGGAGCCCCGCTCCACAGGGTGCCGGTCTGCTCGAGGTTGATGTTCTGGTACAGGATGTCCTTCTGGACCCGGGCGTAGAGGCCCTCGACCGTCGCGACCAGGTTCCACCACGGCAGCCGCTGGTCGTAGGCGAGGTTCATCCGCCACACCTGCGGGAACTCGAAGTTCGGGTCGATCAGGTTGACCTCCTGGCTGGAGCCCTGCACACCGGGCAGGTCGGCCAGAGTCGGCTGATTGAACGGGTCGGGGTTGAACGGAATCGAGCCGGTGGCGCGAAGCGTGGTCTGCTCGATGCCGTTGCGGCCGTAGTTGTTGGAGATCCAGACGTAGGGGCTGCGGCCGGCGAAGATGCCGATGCCGCCGCGCAGCTGCGACCTGCCGTCGCCGTTGATGTCCCAATTGAAGCCGATGCGGGGCGACCACAGGATGTTGCCGCTCGGCATCTCGCTGTTCTTGTAGCCGAAGATCTCCTGGACCAACGGGTTGTCCTGGGGCTTGTCGGGGAAGAGCGGGATGTCGGCGCGGAGGCCGAGGACCACGCTGACGTTCGAGCGCGCCCGCCAGGTGTCGCCGGCGTAGAAGCCGAGCTGCTGGACGTTGAACTCGTCGTAGGGCTGGGAGTCGTTGGAGTAGGTGTAGTCGTACTGCTTCGCGTTGCCGGCGTAGAAGTCGGCCAGGCTGTTGAACTGGTAGGCGCCGAAGGCCTGCTGGATGAATAGGTTCTTGAAGCTGAACAGCTCGTTGTGGGTGCCGAGGACGATCTCGTGGTCACCGGCGAAGAAGGTGAAGTCGTCGGTGATCTCGGTGATGGTCTGGTCGAGCGAGTTGGCGGTCGAGTAGTCCTCGGAGCCGACCTTGAAGTCGGCCGAGCTGTTGGTCAGGTTCTGGATCGTGATCGACGGGAAGGGGTCGCCGACGTACTTGCGGCGGTCCTTGATTGTCTGGTAGACCAGGCGGCCCTGGTTGAACATGGTGTCGCTGATCACGCTGTCGAGCTGGGCCACGGTCGAGTTGGTCTCGTCGTGGAAGGTGTAGGCGTAGTTCGGGAAGGGATAGGTGAAGGCCGACGGGAACAGGATCAGGTTGTCGGCCTTGACGTAGTTGTGGCGGAAGGTGAGGTTGTGCGAGTCGGAGATGTTCCAGTCGAGGCGGCCGAAGTAGAGGTCGCTGTCGATCGGCTTGGTGACCTGGCCGAAGCCGCCTGTGTCGTAGCCGTAGGTCGTCTTCAGGAAGCTGCTGAAGGCCTGAGCGTCCTCGAGCGCGGTGCAGCCCGAGTAGCAGTTGCCGGCGCTGCCGTCGAGGGACCAGCCGGAGGGCGAGTCCTTGCGCGAGATCTCGGCGTTGACGAAGAAGAACAGCTTGTCCTTCATGACCGGGCCGCCGAGGCGGAAGCCGTACTGCTTCTCCTTGAAGGTGCCGAGAGCCGGGAAGTCGTAGGGGCCCTTGCCGACGTAGCCGTCGTCGAAGAAGTAGCCGAACACGGAGCCGGCAAAGGTGTTCGATCCGCTCCGGGTCACGAGGTTGATGCCGCCGCCGGAGAACATGCCCTGGCGGACGTCGTAGGGCGAGACCAGGAGCTGGAGCTCCTTGACCGCCTCGAGGCTGATCGGCTGGGTCGCGGCCTGGCCGCCCGGGGTGCCGGAGTCGGCGAGCCCGAACAGGTCGTTGTTGACCGCACCGTCGATCTGGATGTTGTTGTAGCGGTTGTTGCGGCCGGCCACGGAGAGCACGGTCTGGCCGTCGTTGATCGCGCCCGCGTTGAACAGCGGGTTGATACGGGCCAGGTCGGTGAGGCTGCGCTCGATCTTGGGCAGCGACTCGACCAGCTGGACCGGAACGTTGGATGTCTGGCCCATCTTGGTCGGGTTGATGAGCGGGTCGGACTGGGCGAAGACCTCGAGCTCGCCAGTCGCGGCCTCGAGCCGGAGCTTGAGCTCGAGCGTGGTGTCCTCACCGAGGCGGACGGCGACGTTGCTCTGCTGCAGGGTCTGGAACTTGCTCAGCGAAGCCTCGACCTGGTACATACCGGGTCGCAGGTTGCGCAGGCGGAACCGACCCTGCCCATCAGTCACCGAGGTGTAGCGGGTGCCGGTGTCGGCGAGCACCGCCACGATGGATACACCGGGAAGCGCGTCCCCGTTGGGGTCGGAGACCACGCCGCTCAACGCGCCGGTGGTCACGCCCTGGGCCCACACCGACCCTGCGGCCAGCGCGAGGGCCATGCTGACAAGCAAGACTCTCCTCAACAACATCTGAACCTCCCTATGTGTTGCACCGGTCCGATAGAGTCAGAGTGCACACGACCGGCGCCGTCATGATAATCCGCAACCGCCCCCTCATCACAAAGCCACCGTAAAAATCCCGTGAAGCCGGCCCAGCGCGGACGCCCAAGGCTCGTGGCACGGTTTCCCGTCGCGGTCCTCCTGCACCGCCACGACCGGCCTTCACCCGGTCTCACGACGCCCCCTGGCTGCGCGCCGGACGCTCGCCCACGACCACCGGGGCGAGGCTCCAGTTCGCGTCGACACGCGGCGTCCACGCGCCGGCGTGCTCAAGATGCTCGGCGATCAGGTCGGTGATCGACCGGTCGATGGTGCGCACCCGCTCGGCGGCCGCGAGGTGGGGGAACCCGCCGCCTCCAGCTGCGCGATAGCTGTTGACCGCCACAGTGAAGGACTGATCCGGGTCGAGCAGGCGCCCGTTCCACACGATGTCGTGGACGCGATGTCCCTCGGGCTGCCGCGCGTCGATGCCGTAGCTCAGGCCGGCCATCGTGTCGACGTTGTACGGCGCGACCCGCGGGTCGGCGAGCACGACGCAGCCCTCCGGGGCGCACTCGAGCCCGTCATACCAGCGCGCGGCGTGCTCGAGGACGTCCGCGACCTCTGCTCCGGTCAACCGCACGACGACAAGGCTGTTCGCGAACACGTACAGCGACTCGACCCAGCGTCGGGTGACGGGCCCGGGGTCGAGGGTCGGCGTGTGCGGATCGAGCAGCGAAGCCAACGACAGCTCGGCGCCTGTGGCCTCGAGCTGGGTCGCATGGATGAGGTCGACGGCGGCGCAGTCGGCGAGGCGACAACGGGTCACGTCGACCGCAGCCGAGGTCGTCGCCACCACGTGGTCGAGCGCTAAGACAACTCGCGCATGGAGCGCATCGAAGGTGTGCTCGAGGGCCTCCTCCGGCGCGATGTCGGCGGTCGGGAGGTTCTCCCCGTGCCACGCAACCCGTGTCCAGCCGTTGCCTCGGCGCTCGAGGTCGAGGTCGATCCGGGTGACAAACCGCGCCCTCGCGCCCGGCTGGGCGACGATGACCCCGTCAAGCTCGAACGGCGCGATGTTGCGGTGGGTGTGGCCGGTGAGGAGGACGTCGATTCCCGGCACCGCCGCCAGGCGCCGGCCCCAGTTTTCGGCCTCGTCCGCCGTGTCACCGGCGCCCTCGAGCCCGGTGTGGGCGAGCACGACCACCAGATCGCAGCGCTCCTGTCCGCGCAACCTCTCGACCCAGCGCCGGGCGGCGTTGTCCATGGGTTCGAAGCGCAAGCCCGAGTAATGCGCCGGGATCTCCCATCCGGGGACGTTCGGCGTGGTCAGGCCGAGCACCCCGACGCGGACCGCGCCCGCCGTGACGACCAGGAAGGGCGGAAACGCGGGCTCACCGGTCGCCGTGTCGATCACGTTGGCGGACAGGAACGGGAAGCCGGCCTCGCGCTCGGCGGCGCGCAGCGGGCCGAGTCCAAAGTTGAACTCGTGGTTGCCGACAGCCATCGCCAGGTAGCCGATGCGCGACATCGCCTCGACCGTCGGGCTCGGTCCTGCCCAGCGCACGTGCGCGTACTCCTCGAGCGGCGTTCCCTGGATGGTGTCGCCCGAGTCGAGCAGAAGGACCGGGTTGTCGGTCGACGCGCGAATCCCGGCGACAAGCGTGGCCACCCTGGTCAGCGACCCGCGCGCAGGGCGCTGGTCGAGGTCGTCGAACGCCAGCACCCGCCCGTGGATGTCCGAGGTGTGCAGCAAGGTGACGCGCTGACGCGCTGGCTCGGCCGCGGACAGGGAGTGGAGCCCGACGAGAACGACGGACGTCAGGCAGAGGAGCAGACGACGTGGGGTGAGCACGAGCATCTCGGCTGCCGGCATTCTACCTCCGCCCGTCGTACACTGGCCATCGTTTCGGAGGGTGTGTCCAGATTCGAGTCCCATCGTCGGTCCGGAGGTCGCGCCGGTGAGTTCTCAACCCGTTTCCCACAACGGACATCGGACTTCGCGCGGGTGCCGCCGGCGCCGCGGAATGCCGATTCCGGGCCGGTGGTTGAGCGTGGCGGTGTCGTACCTGGAGGATGCGCCATGAGACGCCTGCGATTGCTCACCGGCGGCGAGTCCCACGGTCCCGGTCTGACCGCGATCCTCGAGGGGCTGCCGGCCGGCCTGGTGCTCGATCGGGCCGAGATCGACCGCTGGCTCGCGCGCCGTCAGCACGGCTTCGGCCGCGGCGGCCGCCAACGCATCGAGCGCGACCGGGTCGAGGTCTCAGGCGGCCTACGCGACGGCGTCACCCTCGGCGCTCCACTGGTGCTCCAGATCGCCAACCTCGATTGGAAGAACTGGGCCTCGATCATGGACCCTTGGGCGGTCGAGCCCGAGGCCGCCGCCACCCGCGCTGTGACCGCGCCCCGCCCGGGCCACGCCGACCTCGCCGGCGGCCTCGGCACGGACCAGCTCGGCGACCTGCGCAACGTCCTCGAGCGCGCCTCGGCCCGCGAGACCGCGGCCCGGGTTGCGGCCGGCGCGGTCTGCGCTCAGCTCCTGGGACGCTACGGCGTGGCCTTCCGCTCCGCGGTGCTCCAGCTCGGTCCCCACACCGTGCTCGGCGGCCCGCCGACCTGGGAGGACCTCGCCGGCGTGCGCCCGGACTCTCCCCTGGTCACCCCCGAACCGGACCACGAAGATGCGCTGGTCGAGGCGGTGCGCTCCGCACGCGAAGCGGGCGAGACCCTCGGCGGTGTGGTCGGTGCGGTAGTCCGGGGCCTTCCCCCCGGGCTCGGTTCCTACGCCCACTGGGACCGCAAGCTCGACGGCCGTGTCGTCCAGGCCCTGGTCGCGATCCCCTCGGTGAAGGCGGCCGCGATCGGCGCCGGCCTCGAGGTCGCCGCCGTGGTCGGGTCCGAAGCCCACGACGCGATCGTCCCCGGACCGCACGGCCTCGACCGCCCCACCAACCGCGCGGGTGGTCTCGAGGGTGGCGTGACCAACGGCGCCGACCTCGTGGTTCGGGCATACTTCAAGCCGATCGCCACGCTACGCCGCGGCCTGCCCTCGGTCGATCTCGCGACAGGAGAGGCGCGTGCCACGACCTGGGAGCGCTCCGACGTGACCGCGATCGGCGCCGCGCCGGTGATCGTGGAGGCGATGCTCGCCCTGGTGCTCGCCGACGCCCTGCTCGAGAAGCTCGGCGGCGACGCCGTTGCGGACCTCGATGCCGCGTGGAACGCGACCTGCACCCGGCTTGAGCCGTGGTGGTTTCCTCGGTCGGGAATCGAGCACGCCGCTCGAGCGCTTGATCTCTGAGAGTTCCGTCGTAGAGTTTCGCGCAGCGAATCTCTCGGGAGGGGGGCGGGGGTTGATCCGGGTCAAGCGGGCGGCAAAGTACGGTTTCTGCTCCGGGGTGCGGGTCGCCGACATCAAGGTCCGGCGCTTCGCGGGCTCCGGCCAGAGCGGCTCGATCCTCGGCCAGGTGGTCCACAACGAGCGCGTGGTCGCCGAGATGGAGGGCCTCGGCATGCGCACCGTCCATCAACTCGAGGAGGTCGCCGAGCCGACCATCGTGTTCTCCGCCCACGGCGTGCCGCCGTCCTTCCACCAGCGCGCTCGTGATCTCGGCCTCAAGATCCTCGACACCACCTGCAAGTTCGTCTACGACATCCACCGCGAGTCGCGTACCGCGCTCGAGGAGGGCTGCCACCTCGTGTTCATCGGCGACCCCGACCACCGCGAGGTGATCGGCTACACCCACGACCTCGACCCGGCGAGCTACCACATCGTCTCGACGATGTCGGCGGCACGCGCGGTCGACTGGTCGGTCTACCCGAGAATCAAGGTCTTCTACCAGACCACCCTCAACGCCGAGGAGTTCGACGCGGTCGTCCACCATATCGAGACGGCCAACCCGGCGACCAGCCGCGCCGACACCATCTGCTACGCCACCAAGGAGAACCAGGAGGCGGCACGCCAGCTCGCCGCCGACCCCGAGGTCGAGCTGGTGCTCGTCATCGGCGGCAAGCGATCCGCCAACACCCACCACCTGTGGGAGATCACCACGCGCCTCAAGCCGTCCCACCACATCCAGGGCCCGGCCGACATCCGCTTCGAGTGGCTCGAAGGGGTTTCCTGCGTAGGGATCACCGCCGGCGCCTCGACGCCCGACACCCTGGTCGAGGAGGTCGAGGCCTTCGTCACCGGCTTCGCCGCCGACTGGGCCGCCCCGGGCTGAACCACAGAGGCACAGAGACGCAGAGCCGCCCACCCGCCCGAGGTTCGGTCGATGCCGAATCTCATCACATCCCAACTGCGGGCGACGGGATGACACGCTGAGAGATGCAGGCTAGGCTTGGTTGCGATGGCTGTTGAAACCGACACCTGCGGTTCGTGCGGCGCATCGATGCCCGCCTCCGCAAGCCTGTGCCCGGTGTGCGGCTGGGACGCCCGCGTCGCCGTGGTCGACCGGCCGCCCCGCTCGTTGGCTGCGGTCCTCGCCGGCGGCGCGTGGCGGGTGCTGATGTACGGCGCCTTGGTGTCGCTCCCGGTGCTCGGCCTCTACCGTTTCGAACAAGTGGGCCCCGGACCCAACCTCGCCACCACGCTACGGTGGATCGTGCTCGGGGACGGCGGCCGTTCGGCCGAGCTGGTGACCCTGCACCGCGCCTTTGAGACCGGATCCGCAGCGGCCCGCTACGCCCTCCACGAGGTCGCCGCACCGTCGTTCGAGGACGGGTGGGCCGAGACGCTCGCGCCGTACTCGACGATGAGCGTCCGGGGCTGGATTCCGCTGCTGTTCTACGGCGCCGACTCGGAGCTCGCGCCGTCCGCGGTGCGGGAGTTCTACGAGGTCCGCGCCACCGATGGCTGGGGACGCCCGTTCAAGGTCACGACCCGTCTGATCCCCCGGGGTGACGGCTGGCGAGAGGATCCCGAGGTCATGGACGATCTCGCGCGGGGCCTCAACGCCACCCTTCTCTCCGCCGGCCGGCCTGACTTCACCGCGGCGGAGACCCTGCGCCTGGTCATGGTCTCGGCCGGGCGCGACGGACGCTTCGGCACCTCCGACGACCTCTCGATGGTGAGCTACGTGCCGATCGGAATGACGCTGCGCCTGTCGGCGCCGGGGGAGGACGTCCGCCGCACCGTCGACCGCGCGATCGTGACCGGCCGCCACTGGTTCCGCCTCGACGGCAGTCGCTGGGACCTGATCGACGCCCGCCTGCTCGCCGAGTTCCGCCTCGAACTCCTGTCGTAGTGACCCTCAGAGCAACGGACTGAACCACAGAGACACAGAGTGGCACAGAGGACATTCAGAAGATCCCTCTGAGTCTCTGTGTCTCTGTGCCTCTGTGGTTTTCCGTGGTGCTACGCTCCGGTCATGGCGACGATCGAGGTGGTGTGGGGCACGGCGGCGGCGGTGCTGGCGCTGGAGCCAGACCCGGTCGCGCTCCTCGACCCGGGAGAGCGCTCGCGCCGCGACGCCCTGACCCGAGCTGAGGCCCGCGGCCGTTTCACCGCCGGCCGGGTGCTGCTGAGGTACACACTCGGGCGTGCGCTCGGCGTCGAGCCAATTGCGCTGCGCTTCGCTCTCGGCGAGCACGGCAAGCCGGCGCTTGACCCTCCGATCCCCGGCGCACCGGCGTTCAACCTCGCCCACACCGGCGACGTCGTGGCTCTCGCGCTGGCGCCCGCAGCCGCCGTCGGGCTCGATCTGGAGGTCCTCGCCGAGCGCACTGCCGCCGCACGCATCGCGGAGCGCCGCTTCGCACCCGCCGAGGCGGCCTGGCTCGCCGCCGTTTCCGCCGAGCGGCGGATGCTGACCTTTCTGCGTCTGTGGACCGCCAAGGAGGCGGTGCTCAAGGCCCTCGGCACGGGAGTTGCCGGCGGGCTCGCCACGGTCGAGCTCGCGCCCGCGCCGGACGGTGGCCTGCGCATCGTCCGCCTGCCGGCGGCCGGCCCGTGGAGCCTGCACGAGCTCTCGCTCCGCCCGAGCCTCCTCGCCGCCGTCGCTCTCCCGGGAGCGTCCTGGCGCCTCTCGGTGACGGAGATTTGAACGCCGATCGCACGACGGCTCGCGCGCCCGTGCTCTCATAACGCCCTCGCCCCACACGTCGAAACGCATGCAACGTGACGCTCGACTCGAGGCATGGGCGGAGACAAGCTGGCTGTCTCACAACTCCCACCGCCAGGCCTTGCCGGGTTCAGGAGGCGCGACTTCCAGCCTTTTCAATTGAACCGCAAAGGTCGCGAAGCACGCGAACAACGACGCCAAGAGTATTTACAAGAACTACTTAGCGATCTTTGCGTCTTCGCGGTTCAAATCCTCGCGCGCGTCCGAGCCGGCTATGACGGCCGAGGAGCGGCAGTTCTGCTCGGGTTTCGAGACGGCCTTCAAGCTCCGCCCCTACCCTCTCACTTCCTCACCTTCTTCCGTCTCGCGTCTTCTGTCTTGCGTCTCGCGCTTCACTCCTCGTCGAGCCAGTTCGGGGTGGTCTTGCTGGCGAGGAAGGCGCGCACCCCGCGCACGCACTCGGGGTGCATCCTGTGGCGCGCGTTGACGTCCGCGGCCCGCGCCAGGGCCTCCCGCCAGCCGAGGCCGACGGTCTCGTTGAGCAGCCGCTTGGTCGCCGCCACCGCCGACGGCGAGGCGGTGCGCGCGATCGCCTCGGCCCAGGCCAGCGCACGCTCGAGGGCGTGCCCATCGGGCACGACGTCGTCGACCAGGCCGAGGTCGAAGGCGCGGTCCGCCAGGATCATCGCCGGGTCGAGCAGCAGCCGGCGCGCGACCTGGCCGCTCACCCGGCGGATGAGGAAGGTCGACACCAGGGCGGGGACGAAGCCGATCTTGACCTCGGTGTAGGCGAAGCGCGCGCCGTGCTCGGCGACCACCAGGTCGCACGCAGTGGCAAGCCCGCAACCCCCGGCTACCGCGGCGCCCTGGACCGCGGCCAGGGTCAGCTTGGGATGGTCGAGGAGGACCGCGAACAGCCGTTCGAGGCGCGCCGAGTCGACGCGGTTGGCGACGAGGTCGCCGCCCGCGGCCACCGTCTCGAGGGCGGCGAGGTCGGCGCCGGCAGAGAAGTGTTTGCCGGCGCCCCTGAGCACCACCGCGCGCACGCCGTCGTCCGACGCCGCCTGCTCGAGCGCGGCGGTCAGGGCCGCGATGAGCGCCGGCGAGAGCGGGTTGGCGCGCTCGGGGTCGTTGAGGGTGAGCACACGGGACGGTCCGCGGGTTTCGACCAGAACGGGCTGATTCATACGTCCAGTGTATCGGGTGGTGGAAGCCGGTGAACGATCGACGTGATCCGCTGCCGGAGCAGCGCGGCCACCGCGTCGGGCCCGAGCTGCGCGTGGATCTCCGCGGCCGCCCGGCGGCCCACCGCCGCGGCGCGGCCCCGGTCGTCGACCACCCGCCGCAGTTGCTCCACGGCGTGGTCCGGGTCAGGGTCGGCCCACCGACCGCCGGCCGCGTAGGGCCCCAGGTCGCGCTCGAGGGTGACCAGGCGGTAGCCCACAGGGTAGCTGTTGGCGGGCGTCATGAAGTCGGCGTTGCCGGACCACTGGGTAGCTACGACCGGCTTGCCGAGCGCCATCGCCTCTGCGAGTGTGAGGCCGAAGCCCTCCGCGCGGTGGAGCGAGGCGTAGGCGTCGCACACCGCGACCAGGTCGACCACCTCCTGGCGGTCGAGGTAGCGGTCGATCGGGATCACTTGCGAGCCCCCGGTCTCGGCGGCGAGTGCCGCCGCCCCCTCGGGGTCGAAACCGGCATTGATCGACTTGAGCACCAGCGCCACGTCGTCGCGGCCGGCAAAGGCGCGCCGGAACGCGCGTACCAGGCCGATCGGGTTCTTGCGCTCGGCGAAGCTCATGTAGTCGAACATGAACAGGAACAGGAAACTGTCCTCGGGCAGACCGAAACTGGCCCGGCTCGCGCCCGGGCTGGGGGTGACTGCGACCGCATGGGGCACTCGGCGAACCGGGATCGGCGAGACCGCGCCGATGACGTCGGCGCAGAACCGGCTCGGGGTCCAGATCTCGCGGAACGGCTCGAACGAACCGAGCCAGCGATCGGGGAACGGATCCAGCTCCCACGCCCAGTAACCGATGTTGTAGCGGCCGGCCAGGCGGTCCCGACCGACCACCGGCACCATCTCGGGGACCTGGTCGGCGTTGACCGCGAACACCGAGATCGGGTGCTCGAAGCGGTCGGAGAAGCGGGTGAAGCTGTCATCGCTCCGCCGTGACTGGACGTTGAAGTGGAGGTCGGTGAGCCCGTTGGGGATGCCCGCCCGCTCGAGCGCGCCGATCAGGAACCGCACCCCCTGGCCGACCCCGGACTCGGTCCGGATGTAGCCGGCGACGTTGACGCCGAAGCCCGACGGGACAGCGGGCGGCGGAGGCGCCGGCGCCGGCTCTAGCCCCCGCCGCAGACGTCGCTTGATGACTCCGGTGAGCTTGGGCCCGAGCACGTTCTTGACACCCTCCTTGAAGGCCGTCGTTGCACGGGCACGAGCCGCTGTCGCGGACACCCTGGCCCGTCGCGCCGAACGCGCCGGCAGGCCGCCGGTAAGGGCGCCTCGTACCGGCTCGAGCAGCTCCGACTTGATCCCGAAGTCCTCCTGGGCGTGCACCTCGAGCCAGTCCGCGAACGCGGCGAGATCCGCCCCGGCCGGATCGGGGAACGCCGCCACCAGGTCGGGCCGGCCAGCGTGCGCGGCGGCCAGGATCCGTGTCAGGTGGGGTGGACCGCCCCGGCGCACGGGCGCAGCCAACCACGCCCAGAACGACGCCTCGCCGCGGGTTGAGAACGGGTTGCCGAAGGCGGATCGACCCGGGCCGAGGTCGAGGAAGAGCCTGCGCGCGAGGTCCGGCACTCGGACCCCGTTGTCGAAGTCCGCGAAGGCGTAGTGCCAGTCCCGGGTCGACCGCCAGCCCGCCTCGAGAACGCGATCGGCGTAGTCGAGGTAGAGCTTGCCGGCGTCGCCGAGATCGCTCCAGCGGAGCCGATCCTGGTACTTGGAGATGCGCTTCGGGTTCTCGGGGTTGAGACCGGAGAAGTGAAAGAAGTAGAGGGGCTCGCCGTCGACTCGGGGCCCAGGGCTGACGGTTACCCGCCGTGCGTTGAGGTTCCAGTACGCGACGTCGTACCCCGGGTCACGCACCACGGCGACGTCGGCCCACAACCCCGGCACCAGGTCGACCCACTTTTGGTCGACGAAGAGGCCGTCCTCCAACCTCACGATGCACCGGTCGTAGGTCCGGTCCCGCCACCAGTGCAGGAACTCACGGGCCGCGGGCACGTCGGCGACGCCGAGGAAACCGAGGTTGTAGGTCCCCGAGCGCATGATGGTGAGCTCATCCGGCAGCCCTGGACCGTCGAGCGGTGAGGTCAGGTGCGGGAGCAGCACGATCGGCGAGGTGGCGAGGCGTTCGAAGAGCGGGTCGAGCGGCTCGAAAACCTGGATGTCGGGATCGAGGTAGAGCAGCCTCTCGACGCCGCAGTGGTCGAAGAGGTGCTCGAGAAACCACGGCTTGACCGCGGTGTTGGCCTCGAGCACGGTGTACTTGAAAAGGAACGCGGCGAGATCGGGGATCGCCAGCTGCTCGACCTGAATCAGCTCGAAGGGCTCCTCTGCGGGGCCGAAGCGGCCCTCTACGCGGTCGACCAGGAGGGTGAAGAAGCGGGCTTGAGGGTGCGCCTCGCGGAAGGACCGCGCTAGCACACGGGCGAAGGGCAGGTAGTTGGCCGACACGATGGTGCACGCGGCGAGCTCGCTCATGGCTGCTCCCCAGGGCGACCGCCGGCCGCGGACCGCAGCAGCTCGAGGGTGCCGCGGGCGGTCCGCGGCCACGAGAACGACCGCGCCCGGTCGAGACCCCTGTCGACGAGCTCGCGGCGCCGCTGATCGTCGACCAGCAGTCGCTCGACGGACGCGGCGAGGGCTGAAATGTCGCACGGGTCGACGAGCTCTGCGGCGTCGCCGGCGATCTCGGGCAGCGAGGTCACGTTCGATGTCACCACCGGCGTACCGCAGGCCATCGCCTCGAGCACCGGAAAGCCGAAGCCCTCGGCAAAGGAGGGGTAGGCAAACGCGCGGGCGGCGCCGTACAACGCCACCAGCTCCGGAAGATCGACGGCGCCGGCGAAGACCACATCGAGCCGGCCGGCGAGCTCGGCGAGGCGGGCGTGGATTGCCTGGTTGAGCCAGCCGGCGGCGCCGACCACGACCAGGGCGTGGGCGTCGCGCACCGCCGCGGGGAGCGCGGCGAACGCCTCGAGCAGGCCGGCGAGGTTCTTACGAGGCTCGATCGAGCCCACGGTCAGCAGGAACGGCCGGTCGACGCCGAGCCGGTCGAGCACCGCGGGCCGCGCCGTCGGATCCGAGGGTGGGTGAAAGGCAGGATCGGCGGCGGAGTGGACGACCGCAATGCGATCCGGGTCGACACCGAGCCACTCGACGGTCTCGTCCCGGGTCGCGGCCGAGACCGCGAGCAGGGTTGCACCCGAGCAGATGGCGGCCACGGTCTCGGTGAGCACCTCGACCCGGTTCCACGGCACGTGGAAACGCGCGTGCGAGACGAAGGTCACGTCGTGGACGGTGAACACCAGCGGTCCGGCGAAGCGAGGCGGCACCTTGAACGCCGGGCTGAGGAAGGCGTCGACCTCGCCGCGTGACGGACCCGGACCGTCGACGACTTCGACCCGGTCCTCCGGCAACGACGGCAGGACCTCGGCGAGACGCGAGCGGTCCACGGTCGGCGACCTCAGGTCGTAGAGGCGGAGACGGTCGCCCGACGCCTCGGTCACGAGGGCATCGAGCAACAGGCGCGAGTAGTTGCCGATCCCGTCCGCCACGCCCAGAACCTTGGACACGTCGAAGCCGTACACCGCGCTGGCCATCGCGCTCACTCTGCCGTTTCGGCGAGGTCGCGCCCGAGCTCGTCGAGCCGGGCGATCAGAGTCTCCGCGGTCGCGGCCGGGACCCTGCCCCGCCACCGGGAGATCCGAACCCGCAGCCGCGCCCGTTCGACCCGCCGGCGAAGTCGCAGGAGCTCGGCCAGCCGTGGGTCCTGCGACGCCCGCAGCCGGCGCCGCGCGCCGAGCGCGCCGGCGCCGGCGAGCAGGGCCGCCAGCACGGCAACAACGAGCCACACGTCCATCCCACCTCCTGGATCTCAGCCCGGTCCCGGCTCCCCCGCGAGCCAGTCCGCGATCGGGCCCCGGCGGTACCGGCGGCGCAGGAGGACGAGCAGGGCGCGCACCTCCCAGGGCGGCCGGTGGCGGCGATAGTAGCGCAGCTGAGAGCGGCGGTAGAGTAGCTCAACCTTCTCCGGGGGCGCCGAGCCGCCGCGCACGTGGGCGACCCGCGCCGCGGGCTCGCGCACCGCCCGCCATCCCGCCCGCCGCAGCCGCAGCCCGAGGTCGGCGTCCTCGAAGTAGAGCACGAAGCCCTCGTCGAACCCGCCCACCGTCTCGAACGCCCGCCGCCGCACCAGCAGGCAAGCGCCGGTGTACCAGCCGGGACCGAGCACGGCACGCGCGACCAACTCGGCGAATCGCCCGACCGCCGATCGACCCTCGAGGCGGTTGAGCAGCTTCTGGGCCGCCTCACCGAGTACGCCGCGGTCCGGCGCCCAGCCGAGCTGTGGCCGTCCGTCGGGGTAGCAGAGGCGCGGCGCCACCACCGCCAGGCGGCGGTCCCGGCCAAGGCGTGCGACGAGCCGTTCGAGGGCGTCGTCGAGCAGCCAGGCGTCGGGATTGAGCAGCAGCAGCGCGTCGCCGCGGGCGTGGGCGGCGGCGCGGTTGGCGGCAGCCGCGAAGCCGACGTTGGCAGCCAGGCGGACCAGGCGCACGGCCGGATACCCGGTCTCCACGAGCTCCGGCGAGCCGTCGCCAGAGGCGGTGTCGACCACGATCGCTTCGAGGCTGTCACCGTCGAGCGGACCGAGGCTCGAGAGGCAGCGCTCGACGGTCGCCGCCGAGTCGTGGCTCACGATCAGCGCCGAGATCATCGCGCCGCCTGCCCGAGCTCGGCGATGAGAAGCCGGGCCACCGCGGCCGGGGAAAGCGGCGCGAAGTGGACCGAGGCCTCGGCGGCCAGGGCCTCCGGGTCCGGCCGTTCGGCCACCGCCCGCCGGGCGGCGGCGACGACCTCCCTCTCGTCGAGCGAGCTCGCCCGCCACGGGGAGTCGGGCCACAGCCCGTCCAGGGCCAGACCCGGCGTCGTCACCGCGGGAGTGCCGCAGGCGAGCGACTCCAGCGGCGGAATGCCGAAGCCCTCGTAGCAGGAGAGGTAGAGTGACGCCTCGGCGCAACGGTAGAGCGCCGGCAGGAGAGCTTCTGGCACCCAGCCCGGGCGGACCACCGCAGCCGCGAGGCCGGTTTCGGTGAGCCGGCGCTCGAGGCGCCCAGGATCGGCAAGCCGGTTGGCGCCGGCGAGGACCAGGGAGAGGCCGGGGCGCTCGACGCGCAGCGCGGCGAGCACCGCCAGCATGAGGTCGAGCCCACGCCGCTCGAGCAGGCTGCCGAGGAAGAGCAGGTAGGGGATCCGCACCCCAAGCCCCGCGAGCGTGTCGGGCCGCGCCGCGCGTGCGGCGGCACTCCACCGGGCGGCCTCGAAGGGGACCGGCACGACGGCGACACGGTCCGCCGCCACCCGGTAGGTGGTCACGACCTCGGCCGCGATCCCCGGCGCGACCACCAGCACCCGGGCCGCGCGGCGCGCCGCCGACCGCGCGAGCAGTCGCCGGCGCCAGCGCTCGCGCCACCTGAACTCCCCTGGCTGACACTCGAAGGCGAGGTCGTGGAGGGTCACGACCCCCGGTGCGGGCAGGCGCGGCGGCAGGCTGTAGGCGGGCGCGAACACCAGGTCGGGCCGGTCGGCGGCGAGCCGGCGCGGCAGCTCGAGCAGCTCCCACAGGGTCGCACGACGCCGCGAGCGGTGGAAGCACGGCGTCACCCGCGGGTCGGCCCACAGGGGGTGCTCGAAGGGCTCTCCCGGCAGATGGAGCCGCCACTCCCAGTCGAGGTCGAGGGCGCACACGCCGGCGAGGAGGTCCTCGAGGTACCGCCCCACCCCGGTGCGCGGGGGTGCGAGCTCGGCCGCCACCACGGCGACCCTCATTTGCGGCCTCTGGCGTTACACCGGTCCGAGCCGCCCCCTGAGCTACTATGTGAGCCGCACATGGAAGGGTCAGTGTACGTCACGGCGCGCTTCCTCGCGGCGCTGCTGCGCGACCTCGTCGGAACCGTGCGCGCGCGCTGGCGGCGCTTCCACCGCCGGGTCGTCCTCGGCGAGGAGGTCGCGTCGGTCGCGGTCGACGTGTTTCCCTTCTTCTATCCCTTGACCGGGGTCGGGTGGTACGAGTGGCACCTGCTCGGTGAGCTCGACCGCCGCGACGACGGGCTCGAGTACCACCTCTACGGCTACACCTTCCTGGACACCGAGGAGCACCTCCCCGTGGTGATCCCGGGCCGTGAGCGCATGCACCTGCGGGTCCACCACATGCCCCCGTGGCCGACCTGGCTGCGCATACCCGCCCTCCGCCTGCTGCGGACCTGGGTCGAGCCCCTGCTGCGCACCCTGGAGGGCAACGCCGTCCTGTTCGCCCCCAACTTCTTTGCCCACAGCACCCAGATCGCCCACGCCCGGACGGTCGTCGCCACCGTCCACGACCTCGCCTTCCACCTCATGCCGGAGACCGTGCGGCCGTCGACCCTCGCCGAGCTGCGCGACAACCTGCCCGAGACCCTGTTCCACGCCGAGCGCCTGATTGCGGTCTCCGACGCCACCCGCCGCGACCTGCTCGAGCACCTCGACGTGCTGCCGCGCCGGGCTTTCACCGTCCACGAGGGGCTCGACCCCGAGCTTGCCGCAGTCGAGGACGACGGCCGTCCCGACGGCCTGCCGAGGCGCTACCTGCTGTTCGTCTCGACCCTGGAGCCGCGCAAGAACCTGCGCGGCGTGCTCGCGGCCTTCGAACTCGCGGCGGAGTGGGGCTACCCCGGGCACCTCGTCCTGGTCGGCGGCTGGGGCTGGCACACCGAGGCGATCCAGGCGGCCCTCGCCGCCTCGCCGGCGGCGGACCGGGTCGTCCACCTCGACTATGTCGAGCGCCCGCGCCTGTCCGGGATTTACCGCCACGCCGACGCGCTCCTGTTCCCGTCGTGGCTCGAGGGCTTCGGCCTGCCGATCCTCGAGGCCATGGCCTGCGGCACCCCGGTGATCACCTCGGGGCGGTCGTCGATGCCCGAGGTCGGCGGTCCGGCGGCGGTCTACGTCGACCCGTCGAGCCCGCACGGCATCGCCTCCGCGATCGTCGGCCTGCTCGGCGACCCCGACCACCGCGCCCGGTTGGTCGCCCGCGGCCGGGAGCGTGCGGCCCGCTTCTCGTGGCCCGAGGCCGCGGCCGCCACCGCCGAGGTCCTGCGCGGCGCGGCGGGCCTGTCCGCTCGTGGCGACGACGAGTATCGCGTGACGTGAGGGAAGGTCACGCGGTCGCAGAGCGGTGGTCCCGCCACGCGACGCGCACGGTCATCCACAGGATCTTGAGGTCGAGCGCGAGGCTCCAGTTCTCGATGTAGTAGAGATCGTGCGCGACCCGCTGCCGGATCGAGGTGTCCCCGCGCAACCCGTTGACCTGGGCCCAACCGGTGACGCCGGAGCGGACCCGGTGCCGGGCCATGTACTCCGGGTAGCGTGAGCGAAACCGCTCGACGAACTCGGGCCGCTCGGGCCGCGGCCCAACCAGAGACATGTCGCCTCTGAGCACGTTGATCAGCTGCGGCAGCTCGTCGAGGTTGGTGCGGCGCAGGAAGGCGCCGAATCGGGTCACCCGCGGGTCGCGGTTGCGCGACCAGTGCGGTTGGCCGTCGGCCTCGGCGTCGGGCCGCATCGAACGGAACTTGTAGAGGGTGAAAGAGCGCCCGTCGAGGCCCATGCGCTGCTGGGTGTAAAGCACCGCCCCGCCGTCCTCGCGCCGGATCATCCACGCGATGAGCGGGAACAGCGGCGCGGTGACGAGCATGACCAGGGCCGCGCCGGTGATGTCGCACGCGCGCTTGACGAGCTGGTTCCAGCCCTGGAGCGGGATCTGGGTGAGGTTGATCACCGGCAGGCCGTCGAGGTCCTCGATCCCGGCGCGCAGCGCGTAGTACTGGAGCAGGTCGGGGACCACCTTGACCTCGACCAAGAGCTGGCCCGCGCGGCGCAGCAGTTGCACGGTGCGGTGGTGGGCCGCGAGCGGCAGCGCGAGCACCACCTGGTCGACCTGGTGGGACTGGACCACCCGCTCGAGGTCGAGGGTGGTGCCGAGAACCGGCACGTCGTCGAAACGGCCGCCCTGCTTGCCGGGATCGTCGTCGAGGAAGCCGACCACCCGGAAGCCGTACTCGCGATGAGCGACGAGGCGCTCCATGACCTCGCGCCCGAGCTCGCCCGCCCCGACCAAGAGCACCCGCTGTAGGTTGCCGCCCGAGCGGCGGATGCGAGCCAGCACCGCGGCAATCGCCCACCGGGTCGAGATCACCAGCACCACGTCGACCGCGGCGAAGATGGCGAGCACAAGCCGGGAGTAGGAGAACTCGCGGTAGAAAGTGAGGCCGGCGGTGAGCAGGACGGTGGCGAGGGCAACCGCGACCAGGACTCGGACGAGCTCGTCCGGGCGCGAGCGCACCCGCCGACGCTGGTACAGGCCCTGGAAGTAGAAGACCACCGGCCACAGCACGATCGCGACCGGAACGAGGTGCAGGTACGGCTCCAGCGGGGGCACGCCCTTGGTCACCTCCATCACCTCGACCTCGAAGCGCAGCCAGTAGGCGAGGGGGACCGCCAGCGCGGTGGCGAGGACGTCGCCGAGCAGCAGGAGCGCGGTCTGGATCTGACGCCGGCGCTGGATCATGCTCCGATTCCACGAAAGCCGAGCCGGTCGAGCAGGAACCGGAACCGGGTCAGGAAGCGATCGCGGGAGAAGACCTGGGCGCGACAGCGCAGCTCGGCGCGGTCCCAGCGCCGCTCGAGCGCCCGCGAGGCGGCTTCGGTCAGGGCCTCCACCGTCGGCTCGTCGGCGAGCTCCCCCTCGCGCCCCGGACGCACGATGTCGGCGGTCCCCGAGGCCGTCATCCCGACCGCGGGCGTGCCGCAGGCGAGGGCCTCGACCGTCGCCATCCCGAAGTCCTCGACGTTGGGGGCGATCAACGCGGCGGCGCGGCGGTAGGCGTGTCGCAGATCCTCGCGGTCGAGCCAGCCGAGGAAGCGGACGTCACCGACCGCCTCGCGCCGCAGGTGGGCGAGGCGCGGACCGGTCCCGACCACGTCGAGCGGCCGACCGAGTCGCTTGGCGACCGCCATCGCAACCTCCACCCTCTTGTACGGAACCAGGGCCGCAACCGTCAACAGACGGTCCGAGCGCTCGTCGCCCGGCGTGAAGTACTCGGTGTCAACCGGCGGCGGGATGATCTCCGCCTGACGGTTCCAGTAGTGCTTGATCCGCCACGCGACCAGGCGCGAGTTGGCAACCAGGCGGTCGACCCGCGCGGAGGACACCATGTCCCACTGGCGCAGACCGTTGAGCCACCACTCTGCGGCCGGACTGAACAGCCGTGGCATGCGGTCGAGATAGAGGCCGCGCTGGTCCCACGCGTAGCGCATCGGGGTATGGATGTAGCTCAGGTGGTACGCGCCCGGGGGCGGGATCACGCCCTTGGCAACGCAATGGCTGGTCGAGATCACGAGGTCGACGCCGGGGAAGGTGAAGCTCTCGATCGCCGGCGGCATGAGCGGCAGCAGGTGGCGCCAGCGGCGGCCGCCGAAGGAGAGTCGCTGCAGCCACGAGGTCGAGACCGGGTGGGCGTCGAGCTCGGGCGTCACGGTGCCGCGCCGGTGCACCAGGGTGTAGATCCTGGCGTCGGGAAAGAGGCGGGCGATCTCGTGCAGGACCCACTCGCCGCCCCGCATCCCGGTCATCCAGTCGTGGACCAGCGCGACTCTCACGATGGCGTCTCCCCAAGGGCCTGACGGTAGACCGCCAGTGTACCCTCGACCATCCGCTCCCAGGTCAGGCTCTCGGCGCGCCGGCGGCCGGCGTCGACCATTCGTCGCCGCAGTGGGTCGTCGACCAGGACCTTCTCCAGCGCCGCCGCGATCTCGTTGACGTCGAGCGGGTTGACGAGGCGGGCCGCGCCCTCGCCGACCTCGCGCATCGCGCCCAGGTTGGAGGTCACCACCGGCAACCCGGCCCGCATCGCCTCCAGCACCGGCAGACCGAAGCCCTCGTACAGCGCTGCGTGCAGCAACAACGCGGCGACGTGGTACAGCCCGTGGAGGTCCTCGGCTGGGACCCGGCCGATGCAACGCACCCGGCCGTCGAGGCCGAGCCGGGAGGCACGGTTCGCGAGCCGCCCGCCCTGACCGCTGCTGCCGACATAGACCAACTGGCCGGGCATCCCGTGTCGCATCGCCAGATGCCAGGCGCGCAGCACCACGTCGAGGTTCTTGTGAGGCTTGTCGTTGGCGACCACCAGTACGAGCGGCGGCTTGAGGCCGTAGCGGTTCTTGAGCTCGTCAATCACCGCCGCACCGGGGCGCGCGGCGAGGGCCGGGTCGACACCGTTGGGGACCACCACGAGCCGGCGGGGCTCCGCCTGGAAGAGCTGGATGAGGTCGTTGCGTGAGGCCCGCGAGACCGTGATCACCCGCCGCGATCGCCTGAGCGCCCGGCGCATCACCACGCGCAGGTAGAGCATCGCGACTGTGCGCCTCTTGGTGGGCGGGTAGAAGAGCTGGATGACGTCGTGCACCGTGACCACCGCGGGGCCGCGGATCAACGCCGGGAGCACGTAGTGCGGGAAGTGGACCAGATCGAAACGCTCCCGCCACAGGGCGGCCGGCACCGCAAAGTGCTCGGCGACCGTGTAGCCTCGCGCGCCGACCGTCACCAGACGGGCCTCCGGAGCCAGCACCCTCGCCCGTTCTTCGTGGCCCTCGCGGACCACCAGGGTGAGCTGCACGTCGCTCCGGGCGGCGAGCCCGCGGACGAGCGCCGTCAGATAGGTACCGATTCCGTAGTCGGTCAGCTTGCGGGCGTCGAGGGCGAGCCGCATCCGCACGCCGATATTGTATGGGTTTTCCTGGGGAAAGCACGTCCTCAGCGATTCCGTCTCGAGACTATACTGAAGCACCATGGTCACCGGACGCCGCCTCGCCGCCGCGTGGGCCACGCCCGTGGCATGGGCCGTGCTCGCCGCGGTCGCCGCGCGCCTCGGCCGCGGCGGCCCCGACACCGCCGCCGTGGCCGCCGCACTCGGCCTGGTCGGGGTCGGCGCCGCCCGAGCTCTCGCAGGCGCCCGTGGCGGTGTCGCCGGGCGCGCGGCCGAGCTGGTGCTGGCCGGGGGCGGACTCGCCTGGCTGCTCGCCGACGGCACCTGGCTCGTCGGCCTGATCGCGCTCGCGACCCCGCTCGCGGCGAGCGTCCTTGTCGCTGTCGGCGTGTGGCCCTCGAGCGCGCCGCTGGCGCGCCGTCGCCTCGCGGGGCTCGCCGGCGTGGTGGTCGGCCTCGCCCTGCTGCCCGGTCTCGCCGGCGCGCCGAACGCCGCGCTCAAGGCCCTGGCGGTGCTTGCCGCCACGGCCCTGACTGCGCGGCTGCTCGCCGCCGTAGCGCCGCCCTCACTCGCCGCCGCCGCCGTAGCCGCTGTCGGCGCCGGGATCGGCGCCGCCCACGTCGCGGCGTGGCTGCTGCCCCCGATGGCCGCCGGCGCCCTGCTCGCGCTGCGGCGCGACCGACCCGGGATCGCCGCCGGGCTCGCGGTGTTCGCCGCGGCGCTGCCGCCCGCCGGGCTCGCGGTCACGCTCGCAGTGGTGGCGGGTGCGGTCGCGCACCGCCGGTCTGCACGGCCGCTTCTCGCCCTGGTGCCCGCCGCGGCGCTCGCCTGGCTGCGCCTGCCGACGGGCCTGCCGCTCGAACCCGCCGGGTGGTCGGGCCTCGCCGCCGCGCTGCCGCTGACCCTCGCCGCGCTTCCGCTGCTGCTGCCGGCGGCTGTGCTGGGCCTGGGCGAGCGTCGTTCGGCCGCGGCGGTACTCGCCGGCCTCGCCTGCCTCCCGCTGGTCGGCTCAGGCCCGTGGCTGGCCTCGGCCGCAGCGGCGGTGTGGCTGCTCGGACTACCCGCCGGACGAACGGCCGACGATGCCGCCGCGGCGACCCTGCCCTTCTCTATCGGCGCCGCCGGCGGACTCCTCCTGCTGGCACCCTGGGACGCCGCGAGTCTCGTCCCGGTCCGCCCCGAGATCCTGTTCCTCGCCTGGCTTCTCGCGCTCGCACTCTCGCTCACCGGCCGCCCCGCAACACGCCTCGCCTGGCTGCTGCCGCTCGCCGGCCTGCTCTGGACCCTCCCGGTGGAGGGCGTCGACCGCCACCTCGCCCCGGGCGAAAGCCTCCGTCTCGAGGCCCCCCGGGGCGGCGGGTGGGCGGTGCTGGCGGCGTTCGAAGGCGACGGGTCGGCAGCGCCCGGCACGCCAATGCTCCCGGTGCCGGGTGCCGCGCCGCTGCGTGCGGCGGACGATCTGCCAGTTGCTGGGCGCCCGGCCATCCACCCGATGTGGATGGCCTCAGGCCGCGGCCGCACCGCCGCCACCGCGATGCGCGGCGTTGCCCTGCGCCGCGCCGGGGCGCCGCTCGAGCTCGCCGCGGCCGCGCCGGTGGTCGTGCGATGCGAGAACCTTGCGGCCTGGCAGCGACGCCGCTCCCGCCTGACCGGGCTGCTCGGCGGCGCGCTCCTGATACTCGCGCTCGCCCACCTGCCCCGGCGCGCGCGCCAGCCGGCGCTCGCCGTCGGCACCGGGGCCGCAGTCGCCGCCGCGGTGGCGGCCGGAAGCGGGATCGAGCCTCTCGCGCTCGCGGCGGCGCGGGGCTCCGCCGACCTCTCGCTGGTGGTGGCGGTGTGTGCCGCCGCCGCGGTGCTGCCGGCGCTGACCCGCCGCCGGGTGCTCGCCGGCGCCATACTGCTGGTGCCTCTCGCCCTCGCCCAGCCGCTCTTGCGCCATCCCGCCGGCGACGAGGTCTACCACCTCGAGCTGCTCCAGAGCCTGACCGAGGACCACGACCTCGCGGTGGCCAACAACCTCGACCGCGACAACCCGGCCGAGGCCGGCTACGCACGTCACGGCGACACCCTGATCCACTCGCCGGCGCTCGCGCTGGTGCTGCTGCCGGGCTACCTGGTCGGCGGACACCCGGGCGCGCTGGTCCTGGTGGCGATGGCGATGGCCGCTGGCGCCGCGCTCGCCGCGCGCCGGTCGGAGGCGATCGGGCTCGGCCGGCGTGCCGCCGACGGCGCCTGGCTGGCGGTCATCGCGACCTACCCGGCGGTCACCTTCGCGACCCAGATCTGGCCTGCCGCGGTCGGTGTGCTGCTGGTCGGGCTCACCCTCGCCGCCGCCGCGCGCCCGTCGCTGGTCGGCGCCGCGGCGGCCGCCGCCGCTTCGCTGGTGGTCAAGCTGCGCCTCGGCCTCGTCACGCTGCCTGTGGCTGGCGCCGCCGCACTTCGGAGTCGCGGTCGCGGCCTCCTCGCCGCCGCCGCCGCGGTCGCCGGGGCCGTGGTGCTGGTCGCGCTCGTGTTCGGCGGACCCCTCGGCCGCAACCGCCTCGCCCAGCTCGTCCCCGACGACCCCGGACACGCGCTCGAGGTGGTCTGGGGACTGGCGTGGGACGCAGCCGGAGGGCTCGCCTTCTCCGCCCCCCTGTGGCTACTCGCGATCGTCGGCCTGCCGGCGGTGTGGCGCCGCGGCGGGCCCGGCGAGAAGGCCCTTGTGCTTGGCGCCGGCGCCACGGTGATCGGCCTCCTCGACCACCCCGACTGGTTCGGAGGCGGCTCCCCGCCAGCGCGCTACCTGGTGCCGCTGCTGCCGCTCGCCGTGCTCGGCCTCGCCGCCGTGCTCAACGGCGCCCGCGGACGCCGCGCCGCACGCGCGCTCGCCGCGCCTGCGCTCCTGCTCACCTGGGTCGCCGTCACCCGCCCCTTGTGGCTGTTCAATGGTGGCGACGGCGGCTGGTGGCTGGCTGACGCGCTTGCGCGGACCCTGCACGGTGCCGCCCGCAACCTGTTCCCATCGGTGATCCGGCCAAACCTCGCAGTTCTGGCCGTTCCTCTGCTCGCCCTCCTCGCCGTCGTCGCGTGGTCCCGGCGGCCGCGCGAGGGGGCGGCCGCCGCGACGATCCTCGCCCTCGCCCTGGTCGCCGGATGGACCGCCGGCGGCCGCGAGTGGCGGGTCGAGGGCGAGGCGCCCCAGGTCGAGGCTCCGGCAGCGACGGTGGACCCGCCCCCGGGGACGATCGGACGCGCCGCGCGCGTTCTCGGACGTCGGCTTCCGCCCGACGCCGGGATGGTCGTCCCGTGGCGACCGCCGCTGGGGCGGGAGCCCTCCGCCCGCCTGCGAGTCGTCGGCGGCGCCGGCCGCGGCGAGCTCGCCGTGTTCTGGGAAGGGGAACCGGCGACGCTCGTGGCCGTCTCCGGGGACGGTTGGCACGAGGTCGCCCTGCCCCACCCGCCCGGCCTCGGGCGCGGCCGGCTGCATCTCCTCTGGCGCGCCGCGGCGCGAACCGACCTCGTCGTCGACCGGGTGGAGGTCCAGTGAAGGTCCTGGTCGCCACCGACGACCTGGTCGGACCGGTCATGGCGGGCTCCGCGCTGCGTGCCTGGGAGCTCGGGCGGGCGCTCGGCCGGGCCGGCCACGAGGTTCGCATTGCCGCGGCGGCCGGCTCGACCGCGCTCTCGGGCGACGGCCCCGTGGTGATCGGTCGGCCGGCCTGGCGGTGGGCCGAGGCGCTCGTCGCGGCGCCGTGGAGCCTGCCTCCGCGCGCCTTTTTCGGTCGTCGCCTGCTGGTGGTCGACGGTGTCACGCCCCTGCTCGCCGAGCTCGCGGCGATGCCCGACGACAAGGCCATCCGCCGTCGCCGGCGGACTGCCTCGGCCCGAGTGCCGCTGGCCGCAGCGCGTGCCGATGCCGTCCTGGTCGCGGGGCCGGCACAGGAGACCTGGTGGCGGACGCAGCTCACAGCTCGGCCGGACGTTCCGATGCTCGAGGTCCCGTTCGGGATCCCCGACGAGGACCCGCCCGACGAACGCGACGCCGTTCCCGGCGTGCCCGCGGACTGGGCGGTGGTGCTGTGGTGGGGCGGCGTGTGGCCGTGGCTCGATCTCGAGACCCTGCTCGCCGCTCGCGCCCGCCTCGGCAACGTTCCGGTCAGCGTGGTGGTCCCCGCCGCGCCGCGGCCGGGGTCTGGCGCGAGCTCGCTGACCCCCGCCGAGCTCCTCGCCGCCGCCCGACGCCACGGCCTGCGGCCGCCCCAGGTCGTGGCGATCGAGCGGTGGGTGCCCTACGCCGAGCGCCATCGTGTGCTCCGCCGCGCCTCCCTGGTCGCCGTGCTCCACCACGCCGGCCGCGAGACCGAGCTCAGCTTCCGCACCCGCGCCCTCGACGCGGTCTGGGCCGGTGTCCCGCTGGTGGTCAGCGAGGGTGGGGAGGTCGCCCTGCGGGTACGCGCCGGGGGCTGGGGAGGTGTCGTTCCGGTGAGCGATCCGCGCACCACCGCCGCCGCCCTCGACGTCCTGCTCGGGGAGCGTGAGCAGCTCCGTTGCCGCGCGCGACTGGCCGAGGCCCGTGCGGCGTGGCGCTGGTCGCGGGTGACGGAGCCGCTCGTTGCCGCGTTGCCCACCCTGCCGCAGGCCGCGCGCGGCGGGCTCGCCGGGGCCGTGGTCCGATCGGCGCTGCGCCTCGCCGGCCTCGCGGTCGGCCCGGAGCGGCCGCGGTGAACGACGTCGCTGCGGTGGTGGTGCGCTGGCGGGGCGGCGACGAGGTGGCGCGCTGCCTGGCGGCCCTCCTCGCCCACGGCGGCGCGCGCCTCGGTGAGGTCGTCCTGGTCGACTCCGGTTCTGGGGACGGCGGCGGCGAAGCGCTCGCAGCCAGGTTCCCCGATGTGCGCCTGCTCGCCTTGACTGAGAATCGCGGGTTTGCGGCCGCGGCGTCGGCAGGCGTGGCCGCGAGCAGGGGCGCCCTGGTGCTGCTGCTCAACCCCGACACCGAGCTCACCGCGGGCGCGCTCAATACCCTCGCGGGCTTCCTCGACACCCACAACGACGCGGCCGGTGCGGTGCCTCTGCTCGAGGGCCTCGACGGCGCGAGCCAGCACCGGTGGCAGCTGCGCCGACTGCCGAGCCCGTTCCGGCTCGCCCTCGGCCTGCCGGGTGCACCGGCATTCTCGCGACCGCCGACCCGACCGACCCCGGTCGAGCAGCCGGCGGCGGCGGCCTGGCTCGTGCGGCGACAAGCCTGGGACGCCCTCGGTGGGTTCGATGCGGCCTTCGCCCCGGCGTGGTGGGAGGACGTTGACTTCTGCGCGCGCCTGGCCGCGCGCGGCGGCGGCTTCTGGGTGGTCCCGGCGGCGCGGGTGCGCCATGCCGGCGGCTCGAGCGTCGCCAGCCTCAGCGACGCCGACTTCCTCGCCGCCTACTACCGCAACCTGCTGCGGTACGCCGAGCGCTACCATCCGCGGTGGTCGGGCGCGATCCGTCGAGGGATGGAGCTCACGACGCGGGTCCGCGCCGCGCTGCGCCCCGGCCGCCGCGCCGCCTACCTCGAGGCGCGGCGCAGGATCAGTCGCGGACAGCCGCCAGGCTGAGGCACGGGCCGTGGGGGTGGTGGGGGTCCTCGTGTGCGACCGCTGCGATCCGGAAGCCGAGGTGCTCGAGGACGCGCTCGAGGTCGGCCTGGGTCATCCAGTGCGCCCACCTGCCGGTGCCGCCGCAGAAGCCGCCCCAGCGGGCGGGGGCGTAGCGCCGACGGTACAAGGTCACCTCGAGGCCGCCACGGTCGTACGGCCGGCCTTCGAGCGATGGGAAGTGGAGCCGGCGGGCCGAGGCCGCCTCGCGCTCGAAGACGTGAGTCCACAGGTAGAGCCGATCGGTGACGCGCGCGATGTCGGCGAGCAACGCGACCGGGTCAGTCATGTGGTAGAGCACCCCGGACGCGAACACGAGGTCGAAGCGCCGCTCGGTCGCGGCGAGGTAGCGGGCCGCGTCGCCGAGCAGGAAGGTCGCCTCGAGACCGAGGGCGTTCTTGACCGCCAGGCAGCGCAGGAACGCGCCACGATCGGCCTCGACCGCGAGCACCCGCGCGCCGAGCGCCTCGAGCCGTGCGGTGTGCCCGCCCTCGAGGGGTCCGAGCTCGAGCACCTGCCGTCCGGCGACCCCTCCGAGAACGTCCGCCGCCCACTCCACGCGCGGGTCGGCGAAGAGGTCGACGGCGCCGGTGACGGCCTCGAACCCGGGGACCCGCGACGTCCACATCCCCTCGAACAGGCGCAGACCGGCCTCCGGTGAGGCCGGCTCCCGCCACGGACCGAGGCGCGGCGAGCGCCGTCGCAGCAGCAGCGGGATCCTCCGCAGCGAGCGCAGGACATGGTCAAGCCAACCGGACGCCACGGCGACAGTCTACTGCGATGTCTCCCCGGGGCCAGAACCGCACTTCCGATGCGCGCCACGGGCGGAGGCGGGCTCCGCCCCTACGACTTCCATGTCGCGGCTCGCCTCTCGCGCCCTACCTCCTCTCCCTTCACTCTTTTCTCTTCACTCTTTACCCGCCGCCCCAGCGGCGCATGTGCCAAGATGCAGCCGTGCGGGACGCCGTCGACATCGTGATCGTCAGCCACGGCCACGCCGATGTGCTGCCGGCCTGTCTGGGCGCGGTCGCGGCGCTGGAGCGGCCGGCGGATCGCGTGACAGTGGTCGACAACGCGTCGGCCGACGGCTCGGCCGGCGTCGCGGCGGCGTCGACCGCGGTGTCCGGCCTCGAGGTGGTGCGCCTCGATGCCAACACCGGCTTTGCCGCCGGGGTCAACGTCGGGCTCTCCCGCGGCGACGCGCCGTGGGTGCTGCTGCTCAACCCCGACTGCGCGCCGCGGCCCGACTTCGTGAGCCGGCTGTTCGAGGCGGTCGCCGCCCGGCCCGAGGCCGCCGAGATCGGCAGCGTCACCGGGCGCCTGCTGCGGGGCTCCGGCCCCAGGCTCGCCCCGGACGGCCTCCTCGACGCCGCCGGAATGGTGGTCACCCCGTCCGGCCGCCACCTCGACCGCGGCGCGGGCGAGCCCGACGACCGACGCTTCCGACGTCTCGCCTGGGTTTTCGGCGGCACCGGCGCCGCAACCCTGTACCGGCGGACGGCGCTCGCCGACATCGCCTACCCCGACGGCCAGGTCCTCGCCGAGAGCTTCTTCGCCTACCGCGAGGACGCCGAGCTCGCGTGGCGTCTGCAGTGGCGCGGGTGGCGCTGCCTGTACGTTCCCGAGGCGACCGCCGTCCACCGGCGCGGCTTCCGACCCGAGCACGGCCGCACCGGGCACGCCGCGATCAACCGGTACTCGGTAGCGAACAGATTCCTGCTCCGCGCGCACTGCGCCGACCTCGGCTGGCACGTCCGCTGCCTGCCGTGGTGGCTGGTGCGCGATCTGGAGGTGGTCGGTGCGTGCCTCACGGTCGAGCGCGGCTCCATGCCCGGGCTGGTCTCGGCGTGGCGCGGACGGGGCGACGCCCGCCGGCGGCGGCAGTGGATTCTCAGCCGCGCCCGGGTCCCGTCGCGACAGATCTCGCGTTGGTTCCGTAAAGGAGGGTGGATCGAGGAGGCCGGGGAAGCGTGAAGCTGGCGATCCTGGGTACGCGGGGCGTCCCGGCGAGCTACGGCGGGTTCGAGACCCTCGCCGAGGAGCTCGGCCGGCGGCTCGCAGCCCGTGGACACCAGGTCACCGTCTACGGACGTCCGGGATTCGTCGACCCTGCCCTCGGGCAGTGGCGCGGTATGCGCCTGGTGGTCTTGCCGGCAATCCGCAGCAAGCATCTCGAGACCGTGAGCCACACCTTTCTCTCGGCCCTGCACGCGGCCGGCGAGGGCTTCGACGCAGTGCTCCTGTGCAACGCCGCCAACGCGCCGTGGATCCGCATCCTCCAGCTCGCCGGGATACCGGTGGCGCTCAACGTCGACGGGCTCGAGCGCAACCGCCGCAAGTGGGGACCTGCGGGCCGTGCCTGGTACCGGCTGTGCGAGCGCTGGGCCTGCCTGATGGCGGATGTCCTGGTCACCGACGCCGAGGTCATTCGCCGCTACTACCGGCGCAGCTACCGCGCCGGCTCGCGGATGATCGCCTATGGCGGCGATCTCGAGCCGCCTGGAGGCCGCGACGTGCTCGACCGCCTCGGGCTCTCACCCGGCGGCTATGTGCTCTACGTGTCGCGCTTCGAGCCCGAGAACAATCCCGACCGGGTCGTCGAGGCGTGGCGCCGGGTTGAGGGCGACACCAACCTGGTCATGGTCGGCGGCGCCCCCTACGCGCCCGGTCTCGCCCAGCGCGTGCGCGAGCTCGCCGACGAACGCGTCCTCTTTCCCGGCCCGGTCTATGGCGATGGCTACCGGCAGCTCCTGTTCAACTGCCGCCTTTACGTGCACGCCACCGAGGTTGGTGGCACTCACCCCGCGCTGGTCGAGGCGATGGGGGCCGGCCGAGCCGTGCTGTACCATGACACCCCGGAGAACCGCGAGGTGGTAGGCGACGCCGGTCTGCCGTTCGCTTTCGACGGCGGACGCGCGCTCGACAAGGTGCTTGCGGCGGTGCTCGCCGACGAGCCACGGCTCGCCGAGCTCGGCGAGAGCGCCCGCGCCCGGGTCGCGGCGCGTTACCGCTGGGACGACGTCGCGCGGGCCTACGAGGAGGTCCTGGAGGCGCTGTGCTGAAGGAGCGGGCCAAGGCCGTCGCCTACTGGATCTGGACCCTCGACCTGGTGGTGACCAGCGCCGCCTTCCTGCTCGCGTGGTGGCTGCGCTCGGCGGTCGCGCCGCGCCTCCTGCCGGGCTTCTTCCCCGGCGAGCTCTACCCGCTGTCGCGTTACCTCGGCCTGCTCCCGCTGGTGCTGGCGATCTGGACCGTGCTCCTGGTCAACCGAGAGGCCTACACCTCGCGACGCACCGTTGCGCTCCACCAGGAGGCCTGGCAGGTGGTCCAGGTGGTCGCCCTCGGCACCCTGGCGCTGGCGGCGAGCGGCTGGCTGCTGCGGCTCGACTTCGTGTCGCGTCCGTTTCTGCTCGTCTTCGCCGGGCTCGACCTCGCGCTGCTGCTGACAGAGAAGCTGGTGGTCCGGCTCGGCGCCCGCGGCGTGCGCCGGCACGGCTACAACTACCGTACCCTGCTCATCGTCGGGATCAACCCGCGCGCCGAGGACGTGGTGCGGATCATCTCCGAGCACCCCTACTGGGGTATCCGCCTGCTCGGCTTCGTCGCCCCCAACGGCGAGCTCCCGGAAACCTTCGCCGGCCTGCCGGTGCTCGGCAGCGCCGACGACCTGCCCCGGATCCTGCGCCAGGAGGTCGTCGACGAGGTCCTGTTCATCCTCACCCGGCGCCAGATCGGCGAGTTCGAGGACGCTCTCCTCTTGTGCTCGGAGCTCGGCATCCGGGCCCGGGTCGCGCTCCACTTCCCGCGCCTGCGCGCCCGAGTGCTGCTCGAGGAGCTCGAGGGCATCCCGATGCTCACCTTTACGACCACTCCGGCGGCGCCCTTCCCGCTCTTCCTCAAGCAGCTTGGAGACCTCCTCATCGCCGCACTCGCGCTGATTGCGCTGTCGCCGCTGCTGCTGGCGACCGCACTCGCGATCAAGCTGACATCGCGCGGCCCGGTGCTCTACCGCCAGCTGCGCTGCGGCCTCAACGGCCGCCGCTTCACCCTCTACAAGTTCCGCACCATGGTCGCGGATGCCGACAGCCGGCTTGACGAGGTCGCCCACCTCAACGAGATCGAGGGGCCGGCGTTCAAGAGCCGGCACGATCCGCGGGTCACGGTGGTCGGCCGTCTGCTGCGCCGGCTCTCCCTCGACGAGCTGCCCCAGCTGGTCAACGTCCTCGTCGGCCAGATGTCCCTGGTCGGACCCCGACCGCCGCTGCCCGAGGAGGTCGACCGCTACCAGCACTGGCAGCGCCGCCGGTTGTCGATGAAGCCCGGCCTCACCGGCCTGTGGCAGGTCTCGGGCCGCGCAGCCCTGGGCGACTTCGACGACTGGATCGCCCTCGACCTCGCCTACATCGACCAGTGGTCGCTGTGGCTCGACCTCAAAATCCTCGCCAGGACGCTGCCCGCTGTGCTCACCACGCGCGGAGCGGCGTGAGCGGAATACCACAGAGACACAGAGACACAGAAGAGCACAGAGCTCCCTCCCAGTGGCGCGAAGCCTGTCCGCGCCTGAGCGCGGACAGGCTTCGCGCCTGGATGGGTGGGTGGACTCTGTGTCTCTGGGTGCCCTCAGTGCCTCTGTGGTTCAGCTCCTGCGGGATTTCGGCGAACGCCCACGGCATCGCGGACGGCGTCGGCGATGACGCGGCCGAGGATCTGGTTGCCCGCCGGCGTCAGGTGGCAGAGGTCGCCGAAGTGCTCATGGTCCCTCGGGATGGCGCCGTCGACCGGAGCCAGAACGAGAGCCTCCCGCTCGGCGATGTCCTCGAGCACCCGGTTGTGGGCCGCGACCGCGAGGCGGGTGGAGGGAACCTTGCCCCAGAAGTGCTCCATGCGCGGCTCGAGCCGGATGATGCGGTCGGCGAGCGCGGTGTCGGAGGTCGGCAAGGCGAGGGCGAAGCTCGACAGCACCGGGGTCGCGCCGATCCGACGGGCAGTCGCGATCACCCTTTCGACGCCCTGGCGCAGGATCCGCGGGCTGCGCAGCTCATCCGGGCCGAAGTCGGGGCGGGCGCGCAGCCCCTTCTCAACCACGTAGTAGCGCAGCAATTCAAGGAAGATCGAACGGCGCGGGTCGCGCCAATCGAAGATGCCGACCTCGGGCACCGGGCCGAGCCAGGGGAAGCTGTCGTAGATGGTGTCGTTGATGCCCAGGTAGAGCACCACGGCGGTCGGTCGCAGCCGCTCGGCGAGGCGGTCGAAGAGCACCGCGTCGAGGTGCGAGGTGTAGCGGGGGCGCCCGCATGACATGACCCGCACCGGCTGCCCGGGAAAGGTCTCGCGCAGCCGCCGCCGGACCGCGTCGACATATGGGGGGGAGTACGAGGTCGAGCCTCCCAGCAGCAGCACGCCGAGGCTCTGCCCATCACTCGCCGTGAGCTCGTCGCCGATGCAGCCCAGCGCGTTGAGCTGAACACCCCACGGTCTGCTGTGCGGGGCGAGGTCGTAGACCAGCTCCGGGTCGAAGCGCAGCCCGTCCGGTGTCCGGACCGCGACCAGGACACGGGACGCCAGCTCGCCAACGGCAAGCGCGAGGACCAGGACCGTGAGCGCGAGCAGCGGTCGGGAAAGTCGCCTCATCGCTCCTCGGCGCGGGGCGGCTCGACGGCCCACAGCTCGAGGTAGCCCTCGCGGACCAGCAGCCGGACGAAGAAGGCCGCCCGGCCCGAGGCGTCGTCGGCCTCGTGCCGGTCCGCCAGGGTGTCGGCGATCTCGGCGACCGTCGTGTGCCCGTCGATCAGCCGCCACGCCGCCGAGCCAAGCGCGTCGAGGCGGACCTTGCGCGGCGACAGCCACCACACGATCTGGTCGACTGCACCCCTGAGGCCGGTGGTGGTCGGCCGCGGCCGCACCAGGACCACGCGCCCGTCCTCACCCGCGCTCCACTCGGCGAGAGGGCGAGGCACCGTGGCGAGGATGGGGTCGGGCGCGCTCACCCCGGCGTTATAGCAGAGACACCACGGGCCCGCCGAATGGCGGGCCCGTGGGAGGTTGGATCCGACAGTGTCTACATCGAGATCGGCGGCGGGGCGGCCTCGTCGGGCGAGCCCGCACGGCCGAGCGGCCGCAGGATCAGGTAGCCCGCGATGATCGCCATGAAGCCGATCGCGAGCACGCGGCCAATCGGGCCGAGGTCGGTCCTCGCGACCAGGTGCTCCCAGCCGTCCTGGTTGAAAAAGACGACCGCGGCGATCACCAGCCCCATCAGGGCTTCGCCCGCGATCAGCCCGGAAGCGCTCAGCACTCCCGCGTTCTCCACCCGGGTGCCCTGGGCCTCGTTGTAGGCGCGCTTCTTGACGATGGTGTCGACCGCCCAGCGGATGATGCCGCCGACGAAGATCGCGAAGGTGGTCTCGAGCGGCAGGTACATGCCGACCGCGAACAGCATCGGGCTCTTGACCTTGACCAGGATCAGGGCGATGCCCATGACGATCCCGACGATGACCAAGGGCCACGCCATCTCGCCTCCGACGATGCCCTGGGAGAGGGTCGCCATGAGGCCGGCCTGGGGCGCGGCCAGGGCGCGGTCGCCGAAGCCGATGCCACCCTGCTTGATGTTGGAGGCGTTGAGCACGAACAGCGGCACGAACATGAACGCGCCGGCGAAGAGCACACCGATGAGGTCGCCGACCTGCATCTTCCACGGCGTGCCGCCGAGGATGTGCCCGACCTTGAGGTCCTGGAGCATCTCGCCTGCCACCGCCGACGACACGCACACCACCGAGGCAACTCCGAGCACGGCGGCCACTCCATGGTCGCCGGAGACGCCGATCAGCACCATCACCAGGGCGGCCACGATCAGGGTCGCCAGAGTCAGGCCCGACACCGGGTTGTTGGACGAGCCGATCAGGCCGACCAGGTTACCCGACACCGCGGCGAAGAAGAAGCCGGTCACGAGCATCACCAGGGCGGCCATGATCGCGCCCCCGATGACGCCGGTGAAGTACCAGTACAGCAGGCACATCAGGACGAAGGTCACGGCCACACCGAGGAGCACGACCTTGAAGTTGATGTCTCGGTCGACCCGGCTGGTGGTCTCCTGGGCGCCGGCCGACTTCTTGAGGTCGGAGACGCCGCGCTTGACGCCGAGCCACAGGTTCTTGCGCATCTTGTAGAGGGTGTAGACGGCGCCGACCAACATGCCGCCGACCGCGATCGGTCGCACGATGAACTTCCACACGTGGTCGGAGAACGCGACCCAGGTGGCGTCTGCAGTCGGTGCGCCGCCGATGGAGGCGGCGAAGGAGTGGATCAGGCTCGGGCCGAGGAAAAAGACCAGCATCGGCACGAACAGGCCCCACGCGAGCAGGCCGCCGGCGAAGTTGAGCGCGGCGAGCTCGGGGCCGATGATGTAGCCGACCCCGAGGTAGGCCGGGCTCACCGCGGGCGCGGACATGGTCGACACGCCGCCCGCCGGTACTGTGTAGGCGTCGCGCTTGAAGCCCAACCGCACGATCGAGCGCCCGATCTCACCCACCTTGAGAATGAAGTCGTTGGAGGCCGAGAAAACCTTGAGCTGACCGAGGAAGTTGATCAGCGCACCGACCCCCATCGCCTCGAACAGCTGCTTGGCCGCGTCGGCGCCGCGCTGGCCGGCCTTGTGGATCTCAGAGGCGGCCACCGACTCCGGGAAGGGCAGCTCCGGGTCCTCGACCATCACTCGGCGCAGCATGGTCACGAACAGGATGCCGAGGACGCCGCCGACGACCATCAGCGCGGTCGCCTTGAGGTAGTCGGCGAGGCCGTTGAACTCCCACAGGTGGAGGATCGCGAAGGCCGGAATGGTGAAAATCGCGCCGGCGGCGACCGACTCGCCGATCGAGCCGACGGTCCGAGCGAAGTTCTCCTCGAGCAGGGTGCCCTTGAAGAGCTTGAGCACTGCCATGCCGATCACGGCCGCCGGGTAGGTCGCCGCGATGGTCATGCCCGCCTTGAGGCCGAGGTAGGCGTTGGCGGCGCCAAGGATCACGCACATGAACAGGCCCAGAATGAGGGCCCTGAGCGTGAACTCGCGCATCTCGGTCTCCGGCGCGACCACCGGCCGGAACGTGGGTGCACTCATCACGCGTCCTCCTTCCTGAAGATCAGGGTTTCGCGAAAACAAAGAGTAAGGGATTGGCGCCCCGCGAACATCGCGGGCATTGTAACCGATGCGCGGCGGGCATCGGGCGTTCGCTGCGGAGAGGTCGCACGGTGGACTGGGAACGCGCGGGACGTCACTCGCGCAGCTTCTCCTCGAGCAGCTGGCCGGCAATGCGCATGAACTGGTTCTCGGTAATCACACCGACAAGATGCCCGTTCTTGACCACCGGCAGGCAGCTCAGACGGTGGTGCCGCATGAGTTCGATCGCCTCGAGCGACGACGTCTCCGGCGCCACCGTGAGCGGGTCGGCCTGCATCACCGTCGACACCGGCAGCGGTCCGCCGAGCTGCTCCGGGTGGTACGTGCCGACCAGGCGCACCAGCGCCCGCTGCGAGACGATTCCGACCAGGTGGTTCTCGGCGTCCTCGACCAGCACATGGCGGATGTTGTTCCAGTCCATCAAGTGGGCGACGAGGTCGACCGGCTCGTCCTCGCCGACCGTCATGAGGTCGGTGTCCATGCACTGCTCGACCACCAGGTAGTTGTGCCGCCAACCGCCGCCCTCCTCGAGCTCGGCGGACACCCAAGTGTGGACCGGTTCGCCCGAGGCCTGACGCCGGACGGTCGCCGCGGTGAGGGCGCTCATGCGCTCGGTCATGGGCCCGCGGTCGCCCATCCCGGTCAACGACGAGAGCGCCCACTGGGCGCCGGTGCGGCCGGTGCGGACTCGCTCCTCCACCACGCCCAGGTAGCGGTCGGCGTCGGCTGCATCGATCTGCGAGTCGACCAGACCGGCGCGGGCGAGCGGCAGCAGTGTGTCGAGGATCAACCGGGTGGCCGGCTCGAGGCGTCCGTCGATCCACACCAGCTGGGCATTGAGACCGTGCTGGGCGGCGGCGAAGAAGTTGGCGTGGGCGTCGTCGAAGGCCATGCGCTGGGTGACGTCGTGGTACTCGCCGAGGATCCCGCTGACCAGGCCGTACCAGAACGCCGCATTGGCGACCTCGTCGCGGATCGTCGGTCCCGAGGGCAGGATTCGGTTCTCGATCCGCAGATGGGGCAGGCCGTCGGAGATCCCGTAACACACCCGGTTCCAGCGGTAGATCGTCGACGTGTGCAGCCGCAGCGCCTTCAGTGTGGGCGCGTCGCCGCGGGCCAGGGCGTCGAAGGGATCCTCATCGATCTGGGTCGACAGCAGGGTCCGGAACCGGGCGATGTCCTCGCGGAAGATCTCGAGCACCGAGGCCCGTACCCAGTGGCGGCCGAAGCTGACCCGTGGAACCTGCTCGCGCAGGTGGGGGGTCGAGCGGCGGGTGTCGACCGACTGCTGGAAGAGCCCGACTCGGGTCTCCCACCACAGTCGTTTGCCGAACAGGATCGGCGAGTTCGCGGCCGCCGCCAGGACCGGACCCGCGGCGGCCTGGGCGGCGTTGTAGAGCCGCGCAAACTCCGCCGGCGCGACCTGGAAGTGGACCTGGAAGCTGGTGTTGCAGGCCTCGACCATGATCGAGTCGTGGTGGAGGTGGAGCTCATCGACGCCCTTGAGGAAGAACTCGTAGTCGCCGCCGCGCATTCGTGTCATGGCCTCATTGAGGGCTAGGTAGCGAGGGTTCGGGGTCATGTTGTCGAGCTCGAGGTCGCCCTTGGTGAGGCTCGGTAGGATGCCGGTCAGCACCACTTCGCCGCCCGCCGCGTGGACGGCCGCGCGGACCTTGGCGAGCAGCGCATCGAGCTGGCCCTCCATCCGGGACAGGCAGTCGCCCCCGAAAACCAGCGGGTCGAGGTTGAACTCGAGGTTGAAGCGCGCCAGCTCGGTGGTGTAGTGCGGGTCGTCGAGGGCGTCAATGACCGGAAGCGCGAGCGGGGCTGCACGCCAGTCACTGTCGACCAGGAACAGCTCCTGCTCGGCCCCGATGCGACGGATGCCGGTCTCGAACAGGTCGTTCTCGAGCATGTGGTCGAGCGCCCGCATGTCCTGCAGCAGGTGCTTGAGGAAGACCCTGATCTCGTCGGCGCGCGATCGCTCGCGGACGTCCTTGTCACCCATGGCGCATCTCCGTTGAGGCCGGCGTCCCGATTGTACTCGAGACCAGATCGCACTCCTCGTTCGAGGCAGCATTCGGAGATCACCACAGAGACACGGAGCCACAGAGCCCCACCCGCCCGGTGCAAAAATCTTATAGCGACACACTAAGATATTTTGTCTGTAGACTTGACAATGAAGGACTCATATCATAGATTCTCCTCACGGCCGCCGCGGCCGTGAGGAGAATCTATGAGCTCGAAGGACCGCTTCACCGTCAAGGCCTCCGAGGCGATCCAGCAGGCCGTCCAGGTCGCCGGCTCGCGCGGCAACCCGGAGGTCACGCCCTCGCACCTGCTGCTCGCGCTGCTCGACCAGCAGGGCGGGATCGCCTCTCGTCTACTCGCCCGGGTCGGCGCCGACGCCGGCGCCCTGGAAAGCGCCCTCGTCACCGCCCTCGACCGGCTTCCGGCCTCCCAGGGCGGCTCCGAGCCCAACCCGTCGCGCGCGTTCCGCACCGTGCTCGAGCGCGCCGCCGGGGTCGCACCCCAGCTCCAGGACGAGTACGTCTCGGTCGAGCACCTCCTGCTCGCGCTCGCCGCAGTGGACTCCTCGGCGCGCGAGGCGCTCGCCGACCAGGGCGTGACCGGCGACACCCTGCTCACCGCGATCCGCGACCTGCGCGGATCCCACCGGGTCACCGACGACACCCCCGAGGAGCGGTACGAGGCGCTCAAGAGCTACGGCCGCGACCTCACCGAGCTGGCATCCGCCGGCAAGCTCGACCCGGTGATCGGCCGCGACGACGAGATCCGGCGCGTGATGCAGGTGCTCACCCGACGGACCAAGAACAACCCGGTATTGATCGGCGAGCCGGGGGTCGGCAAGACCGCCGTCGCCGAAGGGCTCGCACAGCGCATCGCGTCCGGCGACGTGCCCGAGATCCTCAAGCGGCGTCGTATCGTGTCGCTCGACATGGGCGCGCTGATCGCCGGCGCCAAGTACCGCGGCGAGTTCGAGGACCGCCTCAAGGCGGTGCTCAAAGAGGTCGTCGACTCCTCAGGCGAGGTCGTGCTGTTCATTGACGAGCTGCACACGCTGGTCGGCGCGGGCGCGGCCGAGGGCGCGATGGATGCGGCCAACCTGCTCAAACCCGCCCTCGCACGGGGCGAGCTGCGCTGCATCGGCGCGACCACGCTCACCGAGTACCGCAAGTACATCGAAAAGGACGCCGCTCTCGAGCGCCGCTTCCAACCGGTGATGGTCGGAGAGCCGTCGGTCGAGGAGACGATCGCGATCCTGCGCGGGCTCAAGGAGAAGTACGAGGTCCATCACGGGGTGCGCATCACAGACGGCGCCCTGATCGCTGCGGCGAGTCTCTCCCAGCGCTACATCACCGACCGCTTCCTGCCCGACAAGGCGATCGACCTGGTTGACGAGGCGGCCTCACGGCTGCGCATCGAGATCGACTCGCTGCCAACCGAGATTGACCAGCTCGAGCGGCGCTCGATCCAGCTCGAGATCGAGAAGCGCGCCCTCACCAAAGAGAAGGACCGGGCCTCCAAGCAGCGCCTTGCAGTGATCGACGAGGAGCTCGCCGAACTCAAAGAGCAGATCTCCGGGATGAAGGCCAACTGGCAGCAGGAGAAGGACCTCATCGGCCGCATCCGGGAGCTCAAGGAAGGCATCGAGGGCAGCCGCGAGGCCGCCGAGCGGGCGCAACGCGACGGCGACCTGGAGCGCGCCGCGGAGCTGCGCTACGGCACTCTGGTCGGTCTCGAGCGTGAGCTCGGCGAGGCCAGCGAGGCGCTGCGCGCGCACCAGGAGCGGTACGGCTCGATCCTGTCCGAGGAGGTCGGCGAGGAGGACATCGCACGCGCGGTCTCGCGCTGGTCCGGGGTCCCGGTGTCGCGCCTGCTCGAGGGCGAAAAGGCCAAGCTGCTCCAGATGGAGGAACGGATCGTCCGCCGGGTGGTCGGCCAGGACGAGGCAGTGGTCGCGGTCGCCGCCGCCGTGCGCCGCGCCCGCGCCGGGCTCAAGGACCCGGCGCGCCCGATCGGTTCGTTCCTGTTCCTCGGCCCTACCGGCGTCGGCAAGACCGAGCTCGCCCGCGCACTCGCGGAGTTCCTGTTCGACGACGAGCGCGCGACCGTCCGCCTCGACATGTCGGAGTACATGGAGAAGCACGCGGTCGCGCGCATGATCGGCGCACCTCCCGGCTACGTCGGCTACGAGGAAGGCGGCCAGCTCACCGAGGCGGTGCGAAGGCGCCCGTACGCGGTGGTCCTGCTCGACGAGATCGAGAAAGCCCATCCGGACGTGTTCAACGTGCTGCTCCAAATTCTCGACGAAGGTCGGCTGACGGACGGCAAGGGCCGCACCGTGGATTTCAGGAACACCGTGGTGATCATGACCTCCAACATTGCCTCCGCGGTCATCGCCGACCTACCGGCAGACCAGCACGACCGGATGCGGGCGCTGGTGATGGAACAGCTCAAGGCGCACTTCCGGCCCGAGTTCCTGAACCGGGTCGACGAGGTCCTGATCTTTCACCGTCTCGAGGCGTCCCACATGCGCGCCATCGTCGAGATCCAGCTCGAGCGCCTCAACGCCCTGCTCGCGGAACGACGGATCCGGCTCGAAGCCAGCCCAGAGGCGATCGACGAGCTCGCACGCGAAGGTTTCGACCCCGACTTCGGCGCGCGTCCCCTCAAGCGCTGCATCCAGCGGAGGGTTCAGGACCCACTCGCGACGATGGTCCTCGAGGGCCGGATCCACGACGATCAGACGGTTCGGCTGGAGCTCGACGGCGGAAATCTGACGCTGCACCCGGTCGCCGCGACGAACGCCTGAGCGCCCGGCCCCGGAACTCACGCGTTTCACCGAGTATACTCAAGATGTGATCCACGGCACCCTGGATCGGCTCCATCTCGGCGATCTCATGCAGTGGCTGCAGATGGGAAGTCTGTCGGGACGCTTGACGCTGGCCAGCGCGACGGGTGAGCGGCGTCTGGACATCCTCGACGGGCGGGTGGTATTCGTGTCGTCGGCGGTGCCCGAGGAGCGCGTCGCGACCTGGCTGGTCCGCGAGGGCCTGCTTCCCGCCGCACGCCTCACCCAGCTGCTGGGGGTCTCGCTGCTGCGCCGCACCCTGTTCACCGACGCGGTGATGTCCGAGGGTGGCGTCCCGATGAGTGCGCTGCGGGCGAGCCTGACCAGGCTCGCCGAGCTGATTACGATCCGGGTCATGCGCGACGACCCGGTCCGCTTCACCTTCGAGCCGGCCTACCCGGTGCGCGACCTGCTCGGGCTCGATCTCAACGTCGAGCCGCACCAGCTGGTGATGGAGGCGGCGCGGCTCTCGGACGAAGGCATGGCCGTGGAGCAGGACCCCGCCGACGCCGCGCTGCCCTTTGCCGGGGACGAGTTCGAGCGCTTCTTCTGGAGCTTCGTGCGAACCGCGATTCCGGCCGACGAGCCGATCGACGGCGAGCTGCTCGCCGAGCTGCACGGGATCACGCGCGACATCATGGGGACGCTGGCACAGTGGCTCGGCTCCAGTCCGGGCCTCGTCCCGATGCCCTCGGGCCATGCCACCGAGATCTCGCGGATCGTCTCTGAAGGCCGCAGCGTGCCGCTGTTCGGTTACCCCCATGCGACCTGGAACCAGATGGTGCTCGCGTGCTCGCTGCGCGCGGCGTCGGTGAGCCGCCCAAGGATCCTCAGCGAGCTGGAACGCGCAGCCTCCGAGATCGACCTGTGGGTCGAGATGACCGGGAGCGAGAGCTGGCGGCGTCCGCACGCGGAGCGCCTCGACGGGCTCACCCAGCGAGTGGTCGAAACCTGGTCGCGCGCCGCCGCGGCTGCCGCCCCCCACCTCGGCGTCGAGCCCGGCGCAGCGGCTCTCGCCGTGCACCTCGTCGTGGTGCCGACCGACCTGGTGCTGTGGGTGCTGTCGAGCCTTCCGGTTCCCCACCAGCATGCGCGCCACGCGCTCCTGCGCCTCCTGCCGCAGCGCGTCGGCACCGGCCTGGCCCGCCTCGCCGACTTCCCGTCTTCGTTCCGTTGTCTGCTCGAGGTCGACGAGGTGACCCCGCTCGGCGCCTGCCTTGCGTTGTCGCGCGAGACCGTCGACTCGGCCTCGGTGTGGCCGACAACGGCGCCAGGGGACGAGAGTCGCCTGCTCGAGGTGGCCGAACCAGCGGCCCTCAACTCGGCAGCCGCTGCGGCCCGCGAGGCGGTGGAGCAACCCGTCGGGGAGCGGATCGCGCTAGGATAGCGCCATGCGGGTCCTGGTCTTCGGCGGCACACGCTTCATCGGTCGCGCCATCGTCGAGAGGATGCTGCGCGACGGTCACGAGGTGACCCTCTTGAACCGCGGTTTGTCCGCGGATCCCTTCGGGACCGCCGTGAAGCGCGTGGTCGGCGACCGCCGCGACCCCCAGGCGATCCACCGAGCGGCCTCCCGGCGTGAGTACGACGCGGCGGTTGACATCACCGCCTACCACGAGTCGGAGACCAGCGACGTGGTGACCGCCTTCAAGGAGCGGGTCGGCCACCTGGTCCACATCTCGACCGCCGCGGTCTACCTGATCCGACGCGACCTGCTGCCGCCCTATCGCGAGGACGACTTCTCGGGGCCGCTCGCCGCGCGCAAGCCGGGCGACGAGTCGTCGTGGCGGTATGCAGACCATAAGCGGCGCTGCGAGCAGGTGCTCGAGCGCGCGTGGCGGGAGCACCGCTTTCCGTCGACCTCGCTGCGCCTGCCAATGGTGGTCGGACCGCACGACTACTCCCGTCGCACCAACGCCTACCTCGAACGACTGGCCACGGCAGGGCCGCTGATTCTGCCCGAGGGCGGTCTCAACGCGTGGGGCTTCCTGTGGGTCGATGACGTCGCCGACGCGGTCGCAGCCACACTCGCAAACCCGGCCACCTTCGGCCGCGCCTACAACCTCGCGCAACGTGAGGCCTTGACTCTGCGTCAGTTCGTCGAGCTGGCCGCGCGCTTCCTCGGTCGCACCGTCCACCTGATCAGCCTACCGACGCAGTGGCTCAACGCGATCGGCCTCGGAACCGGCTTCAGCCCCTACAGTCACGACAGCGACATCCTGCTCGACTGCAGCGCCGCCCGAGACGACCTGCTGTTCAGGCCCACCGAGGCGATGCACTGGATCGAGTCTCTGGTGCGCGCATTCCGGGACCAATGGGACGGGGCGCTCCGCGCATTCGCGGCCACCCGCCCGTTCGAGCTCACCCTGGCACGAGAGGTCGACCGGATCCGGCTGCCGTCCTATCAGCCGGTCCCCGCCAAGTAGCGGGAAACAATCACCCCGCACCCTTTCCACTTCCCGGGTCAGAAGATCGCTCTGCACTTCCTGGTTTTCGGCGTAGGCCGCCTCCAGATGTTGGTATCGGTTTCCCAGCGTCCGCCCGCTGGCCTCCGACAACCGCAGGGCGGTGTTATCGGCAGCCCGGACCAGGTGGTCTCTCAGATGTGACAAGCCCCGGGGAAGTGACAGCTCGGCGAGGGCCGCCGCGACCTCCACGGCGACTGAGAGCGCGAGCAGCTTGGTCCGGCCTCGAGGCAGACTGCGGTAGGAGGTTCGTGGCTGGCTGGACGGGAAGTGTGCTGGCTCATAGCTGCCCCCAAGGCGGCCGGCGGCCGGCTGTCAAGGGCGGCCGCAGGCCGTGAGCGAAGCGAGCCTGCCCTTGACTGCCGACTGCCGGTCGCCTACTCACTTCAGCTGAGCCAGCAGACTTCCCGTCCAGCCAGCCCGGCCACCCGCGGGACCTCGCGCCCGACCCCGCCGCCGGCTGCCTGCAGCCCGACCCCCGGATTCAGACCCACACTCCTGCGAGTGGGCCGAGCTGCTCCCCGTCCCAGCATTCGGGTCCGGGATCAGGCAGCGAGCGGCAGGCGGCGGGAAAGCGGGATCGGGACGTGGGGGCGTTGCCGGCCGGAATGCCGAGCCCGACCCCGGTGCCGGCTGCCCGCCGCCCGCCCCCCGGATTCGGGCGCCCGATGCCTCGGGAGGAACCGCCACGAGCGCGTAGGAGACGGGGAGGGTGCAGTTCAGCGCCGGAAGGCGGCCTCGAGCAGGCCGAGGACCTCTTCGTCGTCGAAAGGCTTGGTCAGGTAGTGGTCGACGCCGACGGCCTCGGCGCGCTCGCGGTCGACCTTCTGGCCCATCGCGGTGAGCATGATGATCGTGGTCGAGGCCAGATCGGCGTCGCCGCGGACCGTGCGGCAGACCTCGAACCCGTTCATCTCCGGCATCATCGCGTCGAGCAACACCACCCGCGGCCGCAGCTCGCGGATCCTCGCAAGGCCCTCGCGTCCGTTGACCGCGGTCCGCACCTCGTAACCCTCCATCTCGAGAATGAAGGAGATTGTCTCGCGGATATTGGGCTCGTCGTCGACGAGCAGAACCAGTCCCTTGGACGTCATGGCTTCCTCCGCATCGCGAGCTCCCTCAACCTAGGCGCCGTGGGGCGGAAGCTCTCGCCTCCACGGGCGGGAGCCACTCGGGGCGCGCCCGGGCGTTCACGAGGTGCTCGCGGGTCCGCTTTGCGGCAGCACGAGGACGACCTCCGTCCCCTCCCCGATGAGGCTCGACAGGTTGATGGAGCCACCATGGTTCTCGACCACGCGCTTGGCGATCGCCAGCCCGAGCCCGACCCCACGCGGCTTGCCGGTGAGCACGTTACCGCCCTGCCAGAAAGTGTCGAAGACCAAGGGCTGCTCGTGCTCGGGAATCCCTATCCCGGTGTCGCGGACCTTGAGCTGGAGCCAGGGCTCAGTACCCTTGAGGACGCGCCGGATCTCGACCGTGACCTCCCCGCCGGCGTGGCTGAACTCGACCGCGTTCTTGATCACCGCGCGCAGCGCCGCCTCCATGGTCTCCGCCTCGCACGAGACCGCGTCGAGGCCGCTCGGAATGAGCACCTGGAGACGGACCTCGCGTTCCTTGGCGAGCTCACGCAGCGGCGCCACCGCTTTCTTGATCAGCTCTTCGACCGGGACCGGCTGCCGCTCCGGTGGGCCCTCGGCGGTGGCGAGGATGGATGCCTGGAAGACGCTCTGGATGATCTCGGAGAGCTTCTCGGCCTCGTCCTTGATGATCGCGACGAATCTCGCCCCCTTCTCCGCTGGTGCGTCACGGTAGCGGTCGAGAATCTTGGCGGCGGTCAGCAGCGAGGTCACCGGGGTCTTGAGCTCGTGGGAGATCCGCGTGATGAGCTCGTTCTTCACCCGGTCGAGCTCGCTGAGGTCGCGATAGGCGTCCTCGAGGAGGCGGTTCTTCTCGGTCAGGTCGTCGGCCAGCCGCTGCACCTCCTCGAGGCTCTCGCGCAGCTCGCCAGTACGCTCGGCCACCTGCTCCTCGAGCCCGCGGTTGAGCTCCTCCAGGCGCCGCCACGCCACCGCGCTGGTGTAGCCGACCGCAGCCGTCGCGGCGAGCACCGATGCAAGCTGGAGATCGTCCTCGTCGAGGGAGGCGCGATCGTGATCGCCGTAGGCCGTGAGCAGCCCGACGATCCGATCCTGGGCGACCATCGGCACCGCAACGCCGGACGTGAAACCCGCGCTCTCCAGGGACGCAATCAGGTAGCTTCCCTCGCCGTCGAGCTCACGGGCCACCAGGCGCGGCTCGCGCTGGTTGACGATCGCCACCGCGAGCGGCTCGCCGGCCTCGTCCGGGGTGTGCAGGAGCGGATCCTCGCGCAGGCCATGGGCCACCGCCTCGCGCATCTCCCCCGAACCCGGCACGAACAGCACCGCAGCCGCCTGGACCTGGAGCAGGGAGACCGTCGCCGTGAGCAGGTGACGGAGGACGTCCGCTGGATCGCTGGCGCCGCTCACCCTGCGGCCGAACTCGGTGACTCCTGCCAGCACGCGGAGCTTGCGCTCGAGCTGGCGGCGGGTGGAGTCGAGCTGCGAGTTGAGATCGGTCATCGCCATGTTGGCGCGGACCGCCTCGCCGACGAGCACGTCCTCGGTCAGCGGCATGGTGGGCGACGTGCCGTCGTACTGGGGCTGAAGGACCTCGACGTCGTCTCCGGCCGTCTCGGCGCTTTCGGCATCTGCCTTGAGCAGCGGCGCGAGCGCGACTCTCACCTGAGCGACGAGGCGCTCCACCGCGGCTGTGTTCGTGCCCACGCCGAGCTTGTCCGCGACCGAGGCCAGGGTCTGCTCGCTGATCGCGGTGAACGCCTCGAGGAGGCCGACCCCGCTGATCGCGACCGTCGGAAAGGCCGCAGTGTGCCTCCAGTTGAGGGCGCGGTCCATCTCGTCGACCGCGACCACCGGGCGCAGATCGCGCTTGTTGTACTGGAGCACCAGCGGAATGGTGTCGCGGTCGAGACCGTTGGCGGTGAGGTTCTCCCACAGGTTTTCGATCGCCTGCAGGTTGGCGTCGGCCTGGTCGACCTGCGAGTCGGCGACGAACACGATCCCGTCGGCGCCGGACAGCACCGCACGACGGGTCGCGTTGTACTGCACCTGGCCCGGCACGGTGTACAGCTGCATCGCGAGCCGGTAGCCGCGGATGCGGCCGAGGTTGAGCGACAGCAGGTCGAAGAACAGCGTGCGGTCGGAGGCGGTGTTGAGCGAGTACAGCTTGGTCCGACGCTCCGGGTCGGTGGCACGGTGGATCTGCTGCAGGCAGGTGGTCTTACCGCCCAGGGCCGGCCCGTAGTACACGATCTTGATCTTGATCTGGCGGTACTGATTGTCGAACTGGACCATCAGCCCTCCGGCGGCGGCGTACGGGCGGGCAGGGTGAAGCTGAAGCGCGCACCGCCGGTGGGACGCTCGTCGTAACGGATCTCGCCGCCGTGGCGGACCACCAGCTCACGAGCGATGGCCAGCCCGAGGCCGGTACCTGGAATCCCGCCCGCATTGTCGCGGACGAAACGCTGGAAGAGCTCGTCGCGGATGTTGGCCGGGACACCGGGACCTTCGTCCTCCACCGCGACCGTGACGCGGTCGTCGTCGCCGCGGCGCGCTGAAACGCGGATGATGCCGCCGCTGGGCGAGTACTTGATCGCGTTGCTGACCAGGTTGCCGACCACCTGGACCAGCTTGTCGGGATCGGCGACGATCTCGAGCGGCGCCGGCGGGAGGTCACAGTCGATCGTCAGCCCCCCGTCCGAGGCCATTCCGGCGAAGGACTCGGCGACGTGGCGGATTGTCCGCGAGATGTCGGTCTGCTCGTAGTGCCAGTCCATGCGGCCCGACTCGATCCGATGCAGGTCGAGGAGGTTGTTGATCAGTCGTAGCAGGCGGTCGCCTTCCTCGACGATGATGACGGCGAAACGCTCGACCTTCTCCGGCTGCATCGCGACGTGGCGTTTGAGGATCTTGGCCGACGACAGGATCGCGGTCATCGGGGTCCGGATCTCGTGGGCTACCAGCGAGTAGAACTCGGTCTGAAGCTGGTTGAGATGCTCGCTCTGGCGGACCCGGAGCCGGAGCTCGCGATGCAACCCGACCACTCGCAGCGCGGCGGTCAGGCGGAGCTCGAGCTCGCGCTCCTGCCACGGCCGCGCCACTGCATCGTCGGCGCCCGACTGGAGCGAGCTCTCGATCTCCTCCGGCTGGTCCGCCTCGGTGAGCGCGACCACGTAGGCGTCACTCTGACCCGGAAGTGCCCGCACGCCACGGATCAAGTCGAGCCCACCGCCGGGGAGGCCGGTGTCGGCCACCAGAAGGTCGAGCGGCCGCTCGGCAAGGACCGCGCGGGCGGCCTCGCCGTCCCCGGCTTCGACCACCGCGAAACCCAGCCGTGCGAGGATCACAGCGAGGCGGCCGCGCTCGGAGGCGTCGCGGTCGGCGACCAGGGCGACAAGATCTGTGCTCATGGGGGCATTGTAACGGCAACGTCGCGGCGGCGAGGCACTCTCGCGGTTCAGCGTTTTCGCGCGGTAGCCCGTTCGAGTGGCTGCAGGGTTCGAACCGGTTCTGCCGCGAGCGGCCGCGGCCGGGCGCGGACGGCCGACGGCGCGGCACTCACCGAGGCGACACCGACACCGACCACGGACCACCTGGCGGAGAGGAAGCTGGCATCGCCGGTGGCCCGGTTGATGATCGACGCATAGGGGAAGACCAGCGCGTCGTCCGGACCGTCGATCAGGTAGAAGACCAGGCTCCCACCCTCCACCGCTGTCGCCAGTCGGCTCTGAACGTGTCCGTAGGGAGGCACCGCAAGCTCCTCGGTCGCGAGAATCGACCCGTCGTCAGCCTGCACGTCGACGCGGACAGTGGTCCAGTCGGCCGTCCACGAGGCGACGCCGACATTGCAGCGGAAGCTCACGCCGTCGTTGAGCACCCCGGCGAGATAGCCGAGGCCGTCCCAGGAGACGCCCTCGTCGATGCGTTCACCAGGAATCGTCTGCCCGAACTCCCCGTCCTCGGACAGCGGGTCCGGGGTGTAGGTGCGGGAGCTCACGTAGACGTCGCACGCCGCTCCCAGGCAGTCGGCGGGATCGCGATCGACCCAGACCAACAGCGCCGCGGTGCCGTCGAGGGCGAGACCGCTCGGTCCGAGAGCGTCCCAGAGATTGACGGTGGCAAAGGCACCCACGTCGAATCGGACGGTCGGCACCGACCAGTTCTCGCTCCCCGTGGGCAGGGCCTGGACAGCGACCGGCAGCGCCTCGGAGTGCGGGTTGTGGACCGATAGGTCGGTGAGCCAGAACGTCCCGTACTCGCCTGGGGTGCGGGCCGCCGCCGGGACCATCCACGCCGGCGCAAGCTGGGCGGCGGCGGAAGCCGCGATGGCGAGTACGGCGAGAAGCGCAAGAGTCGGCCGGAACGGTCTCATTGTCACCTCCGGCCCATTCCTACTGCAAAGCCGGGGCCAGTCTACGACCATTCGGGAGCGACCAGGCGTGTCCTCAAGCGGTGACACCCTCGCCGCTGCGGAGAGTAAACTCGGCTCGAGCCTGCCGATGCGCTTCGCCACTCCCCTCCTCGTCGTCGTCCTGATCGCCGCCGCGATCGTGATGTATCTCAACGCCCACTCCGCGAAGTCCGCTCTCGACTCGGTGACTCATGTCGCCGTCGACCTCAGGGAGGCCAACGCCAACGCCGCCGGCTTCGATCCCGCCCAGGCACGGCGAGTGCTGTCCGCCCTCGAGTCCCTCGCCGCCCAGCCGGAGCAGGCGGCTGTCCACGTCGACGACCTTCGGGCGATCGCCGCGCGCGCCGCCGACTGGGCGCGCGGCGCCCCGGTACCTTCGACCGAGCTCCACGCCGCGGTCTGCCTCCGCTCCGCGGCCGATGCGCTGCGTGCCTACGGCCTCCGGCCTTCGCCGGCGCCGCTCGCGATCGCCTTGAGCAAGCTCGCAGAAGCCCGCGCGGCGCTCGCGGGCCGGGTCGACAGGCCGGGGGCGATCGGCGGCCTCGAGGACCAGATCGAGAACCTCGACCGCGCCCACCAGGAGCAGCTCCAGCAACTCGACGAGGAGCTGAAGAAATAGCCACAGAGGCACAGTAGAACTCAGAGACAGGGGTGCACCCCTGCCGACTCTGTGTCTCTCTGTGTCTCCGTGCCTCTGTGGTTCAAGTCCTCGCGATGACGAGGCCGAGGTCGGCGAGCAACTCCGCGGAGAGGTTGGTCGTCGTCACCGGCCCGGCGCCGTGCCGCTGGAGGGCGGCGGCGAGCACGGCGAGCCATCGCTGGACGGCCGTGGTCCGCTCGACCGGCGCGAGCGGCCACAGCCGAACCACCGTGGTTCGCTGGTGCTTCGCGACAAAGGCGACTGGGTGCAGCGGCCGGGCGAGCTCGACCACCACGCCGTCGAACAGTGCTGCATGACCGTCCCGGTGCAGCCATCCGCCTTCCACCTTGAGCACCGACCGGCCCCAGCGGTGGACCTCCGGCTCGATCCCGGCCACCGCTCGGGCGAAGTCGAGGCCGCCGTCGAGCACCAGATGGGGCATCAGCCGCGTTCCCCGTTGGCACCCTCCAGGGGAGCGGATCGGGATGCGCGGCGGGGACGCCGGACGGCTCCCTCAAGCGGGCTCGTGTCAACCACAATAAGCGGAGTATAGCCGTCGAGCATTGGGTGCCGGCATCTCGAAGCCGTCGCGACGTGACGTGGTGAGAAGAGCAGGTCAGCCTGCATTTCTCATCACGTCCCTGCTGCGGTCGCCGATCTGCCGGCCATCGCGGGCCCTCTCGCAACTCGTCGCCTGCGACGTGTGTCCCCACACGCCTCGCCGCCTCGTCGCTCGATGCCTCCGCGCTGACAGCCATCTCGCCGCCCTCGCGACGTGACGTGGTGAGAAAAGCAGGCTAGGATTGCTGCCGTGCGCGTGGCGGGGTGGTTGTCCGCGGTTCCCGAGATCCTCCTTCCGACCCTGTGCGCCGCGTGCAGCGAGCCTCTTCCCGGCACCGCCCGTGCGCTCTGTCCGAACTGCGCCGCGGCGCTCGTCCCCCTCGCCGGTCCTCGCTGCCCGCGCTGCGCCGGTCCGGCCGACGAGGAGGACGACCTGTGCCTGGCCTGCCTGGCCAGTGAACCGCCCCAGCTCGCCACCGTTGCCTGGGGAGAGTACGACGGAACCCTGCGACGCGCCCTGCTCGCACTCAAGCACGGCGGCCGCGACGAGCTCGCCCGTCCTCTCGGCCGCCGGCTCGCCGCCAGCATCGCGGCCCAACCGTGGGCGTCCCGCCTCGATCTCCTGAGCCCGATCCCTTCGCACCCGCTGCGGCGCCTGCGTCGCCCGTGGACCGCCGCCGGCCTGCTCGCCGACGTCGTCGGCCGGGAGCTTCGTCTACCGGTGCGAGCCGGCCTCGGACGGCGCGGCCTCGGCCGCCAGGCGACACGGACGCGTGCGGTCCGGCTCCTCCTGCCGTCCCGGGCCTTCGTCGGCCGTCGGGCGGCCCGCGGACGGCGGGTGCTGCTCGTCGACGATGTCTCCACCACCGGAACCACCCTGCGCCGCGCCGCTGCCGCCGTGCTCGCAGCCGGCGCCAGCGCGGTCTACTGTGCGGCGCTGGCGTGGACGCCCGACGCCCGGAGGCTCTCATGACCATGTTCGACTCGCTGGTCAAGCACGGCATGCCGCTGGTCCCGAAGTTCATCGTCGGGCGTGTCGCCCGGCGCTACGTCGCCGGCGAGACGGTCGCGGACGCAGTCGACACCATCCGCACGCTCAACGCGGAAGGGGCGATGGCGACCGTCGACGTGCTCGGCGAGGAGGTCCACGAGCGCGCCAAGGCCGAGGCCGCGGTCGAAGCGTACCTCGGTCTGTTCGACACCATTGCCACGGAGCGTCTCGACTGCAACGTGTCGATCAAGCCGACCCTGCTTGGACTCAAGATCGACGAGAGCTTTTGCGGCGACATGATCTCCGCCGTCGTGGCGAAGGGGGCCGAGCACGACAGCTTCGTGCGCATCGACATGGAGGACCACACCTGCACCGACGCCACGCTGCGGCTCTATCGCACGATGCAGGAGCGGCACCGGCACGTCGGCGTCGTGCTCCAGGCCTACATGCATCGCACCCTCGCGGACATCGACGCCCTCCTGCCGCTGCAGCCAAACGTCCGGCTGTGCAAGGGGATCTACCGCGAACCGCGGGCGATCTCGTGGCACGACTTCGACACCGTCCGCGCGAACTTCGTGTACGGCCTTGAGAAGCTGCTCGCCGGCGGTGCCTACGTCGGGATCGCGACCCACGACCCCTACCTGGTGTGGGCGGGCATGAGCGTGGTCGACCACCTCGGTCTCGACCGCGACCGCTACGAGTTCCAGATGCTGCTCGGGGTCGACCCGGAGCTGCGACGGGTGATCCTCGGCCTCGGCCACCGGCTGCGGGTCTACGTACCCTATGGGCGCGACTGGTATCCCTACTCCATGCGCCGGCTGCGCGAGAACCCGACCGTCGCCCGCCACGTGATGCGCGCCATGTTCGGGCTCCGGGGCGTCTGACGCCCTGCCTGCTCGGGCCGTACTGATACCATCGGCGTTGTGCTCGAGCTGAGGTCGCATTTCTCACCAGGCCATGTTGCGAGGGCGCCGAGATGCCCGCAGTAGAGAGCTGGTGAGAAGTGGAGGTGAGCCTCTTGCTCGCCTCAGCTATGGTCGTGGGCGGCATCCTGCTGCTTGCCCTCGGCGCATCGTGGCTCGTGGACGGCGCCTCTCGGCTCGCCCTCGGGCTCGGCATCACGCCGATGGTGGTCGGCCTCACGGTGGTCGGGTTCGGGACGTCGATGCCCGAGCTGTCGGTCTCGGTGCTCGCCGCCGCGCGCGGCTCCGGGGGCCTGAGCCTGGGCAACGCGATCGGCTCCAACATCATGAATCTGCTGCTGGTGCTCGGGCTCGCCGCGGTGATCGCGCCGATCCAGCTCGCCGGCGGGACGCGAGGCGTCCGACGCGACCTGGTCTGGGGGCTGGTTCCGGCCGTCCTCCTGCTCGTCGCGGCGTTTGGCGGTCACATCGGGCGCCCGCTCGCGCTCGCACTGATCGGCGTGTTCGCGGCCTTCCTGGTGACCTGCCTATTGAGCGCCCGACGGACCGCCGCCGGCGACGACGCCCCGGCCCGAGTGCGTGGCACGCCCGCCCGCCACGTCCTGCTCACCGTCCTCGGCATCGTGGTCCTGGTGGTCGGGGCCGAGTCGATGGTGCGCGGCGGGGTCAGCCTGGCGCAGGCGTTCGGGATCAGCGAGGCGGTCATCGGCCTGTCCCTGGTCGCGTTCGGGACGTCCCTGCCCGAGCTCGCGACCTCGGTCGCCGCCGCGATCAAACACGAGTCTGAGCTCTCGGTCGGCAACGTGCTCGGCTCCAATGTCTTCAACCTCGGGCTCATCGTCGGGCTCGCCTTCGCCCTGCGCCCCGGCGCGGTCCCGACCTTCGTGATCCACCAGGACCTGCCGATGCTCATCATCGCCACGGTCGTCGTCGGCCTGGTGGTCCTGCGCGACGGCCGGATCGGTCGCGGCAAAGGCGCCGCCATGCTCGCTCTGTTCGCGGCCTACGTCGTCTTTCTCGCCGTCCGCGGCGGCTGAGGTCGCCACTCTCACACCCGCGATTCGGCTCACCCCTCCGGTGCGGCCAGCACCAGCACCAGGTCCGCAACGTTGGTACCGGTCGCACCGGTGACCACCGCGTCCCCACAGACGGCCATCGCCGGGCCGCTGTCGTTGGCCGCGAGGTCGGACTCCGGGTCGCGTCCCGCCGCCCGCATCCGCGCCACCGTCGACCCGTCGACCAGGGCTCCCGCCGCATCTCCGGCTCCGTCGACCCCGTCCGTGCCGGCGGCCAGCACGACCCGGAAGGAGCTACCGGCCAGCGCCAGCGCCGCCGCGAGGGCCAGCTCCTGACAGCGGCCGCCGCGCCCGGCTCCCCGCACCGTCACCGTGGTCTCGCCGCCGAGAACCACGGCGTGGGGCTTCGTGGGCCGAACGGCTCGGGCGAGAGATCCGAGCACGCGGCCCCAGAAGGCCGCCTCGCCGGAGAGGGGCTTTGCGACGGTCGACACGGAAAACCCATCCTCGCCCAGCGCCTCGGCGGCGGCCGCCACCGCCGTGCGGTTGTCCCCGAGGACCGCCCACGGCCCGGCGATCGGCGGCAGTGCGGGTCGGGTGTGGCGCAGCGCCGCCACCACCGAGGACGGCGCGCGCCCGAGCAAGCCGCGCCGTGCGAGCACGTCGAGTGCGTCCCCGGGCCCGGTCGGGGAGGGCACGGTGGGTCCGGATCCGATGTCGGCGCGGTCCCCGGCGACCACGTCCGACAGCACCAGCGTCGCCACCGCCGCCGGCGACGCAGCGCGGGCCAGGCCGCCGCCCGCCGCCGCCAGCAGTGCGCGACGGACGGTGTTGAGCTCGGCGATCGGCGCACCTGCTCGGAGCAGGAGCCGGGTGGTGGCGACGACATCCTCGAGCCCGACCCCATCGACCGGCGCCGTGAGCAGCGCGGAGGCGCCGCCGGAGAGCAGCACCATGAGGCCGTCGTCGCGCCCGAGCTCCGCGGCGAGGTCGAGCAGCTCGCGGGTCGCCGCCACGCCCGCCGCATCGGGCAGCGGGTGGCCGCCGAAGCGGACACGCACGTCCGCTCCGAGGCGAGACGGGATCGGGACGCCGCGCGGCGCGAGCAGCCAGCACTCGGTGGCCCAATCCGGCGCCGCGGCCCGCCAGCCTGCGACCAGACCGGGTGCGGCTTTGCCGACGGCGACGACCACCCGGCGTCCGCGCGGACAGTGCAGGTTTCGGCCCTGGACGAGCAGCGACCGGCCGTCGGCGCGGACCGCGGCTGCGATCAGGGCCTCGGGCCGCACCGCGGCCAGCGCTGCCCGGTAGGCAGCCCCGGCTGCCGCACGCAGGTCGCCGCTCGCATCCATGGGGGGAGTCTACATGCCGTTCCCGTGCGCTCGGGCACCGTCGAATCCTGCTATGATCGGGAGAACCCCGGCGTCGATCGAGTGGACTGAGGCGCCCGCGGCAGTCAGACTGAGGAGGAGGCGGCCGTGATCATCACGTGCCCCCAGTGCGCCACGCAGTACCGATACGACCTGGCGCGGTTCGGCGGCAGCCAGCGCAAGCGGCTCAAGTGCACCAAGTGCGCGACGGTATTCGAGGCGGTGAACCCGGACGTCGACCACACCGACGCGACCAACGTGCGGCCGAAGAAGAAGACGGTAGCGCGCGAGGCGCCGGCTTCGCCCGACACCGACCGTATCCGGCTCGAGCCCGAGCAGCCGGAGCTGCCGGCACTGGCGCCACTGCGACGCGACCGCAGGGTCTCGCTCGCGGTGATCGCGGGCACCCAGGCGGGGACCGTATTCCCGGTCTCGAAGCCGCGGATCTACCTCGGACGGGGCTCGAACATGGACATCCAGCTGCGCGACGCCGAGATCTCCCGGCGGCACGCGATGCTCGAGATCCGCGGTGACACCACCGTGCTCGTCGACCTCGGGTCCACGAACGGCAGCTTCGTCGGTGGGGCCCGCATCCAGCAGGCCGAGGTCGCCAACCAGACCGAGTTCACCCTCGGGTCGACGACCCTGATGCTGATCGTCACCGACACCCGCGAGCTGGCCTGACCGCCGAGCGGTCGATCCGGCCCAGCTATGCCATTCTGGCCGCGACGGGACCGTGAACAGGAACTCAGGAAGGCGTCCAAAACTGGTAGGAGTTTTGCTTGACACGGCCCATGGCGCGCCGGCCGCCCGGTTCGGCCGGTTGCCGACAGGTTTCCTACAACATCGACGAGGAGTGGGCGTGAGGAGGACCGTCTCATGATCGAGGTCGAGGGCCTGAGCAAGACCTACGTCGACGTCGCGGTGGTCGACGACATCTCCTTCTTCGTCCCCGAGGGCCAGGTGCTCGGTTTTCTCGGACCTAACGGCGCCGGCAAGACCACCACCATGCGGATGATCACCGGCTTCCTGCCACCCTCGGCCGGCCGGGTCGTGGTCGCGGGCTGCGACCTCGACCAGGACCCGGTGGGGCTGCGGCGGCGGGTCGGCTACCTGCCGGAGAACGTCCCGCTGTACCCGGAGATGCGGGTCGACGAGTACCTGAAGTTCCGGGCCGACGTCGAGGAGGTGCCCCGCGCCGAGCTGCGTGAGAACCTCGACTACGTGGTCGAGCGCTGCCTGATCGGCGACGTTCGCCGCCAGGTCGTCGGCACGCTGTCAAAGGGTTTCCGGCAGCGGGTCGGCCTCGCCGGCGCCCTGATCCACAAGCCGCCGGTGCTGATCCTCGACGAGCCGACGGTCGGGCTCGATCCCAACCAGATCATCAAGATCCGCGAGCTCATCCGCGAGCTCGGGCGGGAGCACACCGTGGTGCTCTCGACCCACATCCTGCCCGAGGTCGAGCAGATCTGCGAGCGCGTGTTCATCATCGACCGCGGCCGGATCGTCGCCGACGGCGCCCCCGAGGAGCTGCGCACCCGCATGGTGGGCAACCCCGTGGTCCGGGTCACGCTCGCCGGGACGACCGACGGCGCGGTCGCAGACCTCACCCTGGTACCCGGCGTGGCGGGGGTGACCGAGGACGGCGACGGCCGCTTCCGCATCGAGCACAGCCCCGACGCCGACCCACGCGAGGCCATCTTCCGCCTCGCCGTCATGCGCGGCTGGGTGCTGCTCGAGCTCGCCCAGGAGAAGGCGACCCTCGAAGACGTGTTCGTCCGCATCACCACACACGACGCGGCCGCAGCCGACGTCGTCGCTCAGGAGGTGTGACATGGCGTCCGGCGTGCGCAAGGTCTCCGCGATCACCCGGCGCGAGCTCGTCGCGTACTTCTCGTCGCCGCTCGCCTACATCGTGATGACCGCCTTCCTGCTGATGCAGGGCTACATCTTCTACCTCATCGTGTCCTACCTGAACAACCCGATGACCCAGGCGATGGCGCCGCTCCAGCTCTTCTTCGGCGGGACCATCTTCTTCTGGTTGTTCCTGCTTTTCCTGGTCCCGGTGATCACCATGCGCCTGATCGCCGAGGAGCGACGCTCGGGCACGATCGAGGTCCTGCTCACCTCGCCCGTCACCGAGGGCCAGGTGATCGTCGGCAAGTTCCTGGCGGCCTTCGCGTTCTACCTGGCGCTGTGGCTGCCGACCCTGATCTACGTGTTCATCCTGCGCCAGCACGCCACGATCGACATGATGCCGGTGGCGGCGGGCTACATCGGCGTCGCCGCCCTCGGCGTGCTCTTCCTCGGCGTCGGCACCTTCACCTCGACCCTCACCGACAACCAGCTGATCGCGGCCATCATCGCCTTTGCCGCGATGGTGCTGCTGTTCTCGGTCGGGCTCATCGAGCAGCTCATGGTGTCGTCGTCGGCGGTCAAGGCCGCCCTCGGCCAGATGAACCTGTGGACCCAGATGGACGACTACGCGAAGGGCATCGTCGACACCCGCCACCTCGTCTACGAGCTGTCGGTGGGGATCCTGTTCCTGTTCCTCGCCACCAAGTCGCTCGAAGTCAAGAAGTGGAGGTGAGCGATGCGGAAGCAGGCGATCCGCTTGGGAGCCACCGGCGCGGTGGGCGTGATCCTCGCCCTCGCCCTGATCGGCATGGTCAACTGGCTCGGCGCGCGCCACTACGTGCGCGGTGACTGGACCAGCTCGAAGGTCTACACCTTGTCGCAGAAGACGCTCGGCATCCTCAAGGGCCTCGACCAGGACGTCAAGGTCATCGTCTTCATGACTCCCGAAAGCCAGCTCTTCCCCCAGGTCTCCGAGCTGCTGTCGCGCTACGCAGCCGCGACCGACAAGATCACGGTCGAGACTATCGACCCCGACCGCGAGCGGCTGAAGACCCAACAGCTCGCCCAGCAGTACGGCATCTCGGCGGCCAACACCGTGGTCTTCGCCGCCGGTGACCGCACCAAGTACGTGACGTCCGACCAGATGGCCGAAATGGACTACTCGGGGATGCAGATGGGCAAGGCCCCGAAGGTCAAGGCCTTCAAGGGCGAGGAGCAGTTCACCGCCGCGATCCTGTCGCTGGTCGCGCCGCACGTGCCCAAGGTGTACGTGGTCACCGGCCACGGCGAGGCCAGCGTGGCCGGCGGCGGCGGCGCCCAGTCCGGCCGCTCGATCCACACTCTTATCGACGCCCTGAAGCGCGAGAACATGACCGCCGCCGACACCTCGCTGCTCGGCGGCACGATCCCCGAGGACGCCGACGTGCTGGCGATTCTGGGACCCACTGCGCCGTACAGCGAGGCCGAGGTCGACCTGCTGCAGGGCTACCTCGGCAAGGGCGGCCGCGTGCTGGTCTGCCTCGACCCGCTGATCGAGCGCGACGGCACGATGGCCGCCACGCGCCTCGAGGGCCTGCTCGGTACGTGGGGAGTCAAGGTCGCTGACGACCTCGTGGTCGATCCCTCCCGCCGCCTGCCCTTCTTCGACCTGTCGGCGGTCTACCTCCAGGACTTCCGGCCTCACCCGGTGACCACCGGGATGGACGGCCTGGCGGTGCTGTTCCCGGTCGCCCGCTCGATGGCCGCGGCGCCGGGTGACGGCCACACCGCAACCGAGCTCGTTCTGACCAGCTCGGACGGATGGGGCGAGACCGACCTCAAGGCCCTGCTCGCCGGCCAGCCGGTCAAGAAGGACGAGACCGACACCCAGGGCCCGGTCGCGGTGGCGGTGGCCTCCGAGGGCAGCTCGAGCGACGGGAAGCCGCCCGCGAACCCGTTCCGCCTCGTCGCCTTTGGCGACTCCGACTTCCTGACCGACGCCCAGATCGCCAACGCGGGCAACCAGACCCTGGCGCTCAACGCCTTCAACTGGCTCGCCGCGCGCAACGAGTCGCTCGGCATCGCGCCCCGCGAGGTTGAGCAGGTCAACCTCTTCCTCGACGCCGGGCAGATGACGACGATCCTCCTGATCTGTCTGGTCGCGATGCCCGGCGCCGCGATCCTCGCCGGCGTGCTGGTGTGGCGGCGGCGGCGCCACTGAGGGGGGAGGGTCGCCATGCGCACCGGACGTCTGCTGCTCCTCGCCGTGGTGGTGATCGGCCTCGGCGCCTACATCTGGTTCGTCGAGCGCCACGCCCCAACCACAGATGAGGCCCGCACCAATGCCGACAAGGTTTTCAGCGGCCTCGACCGCGACGACGTCGTCGGCCTCGAGATCACCAACTCACACGGCAGCTTCTCGCTCGCCAAGAGCGACGGCACGTGGAAGATCGTCGCGCCGCAGGCCTACCCCGCCGACGACGCGACGGTCGCCTCGCTCCTCGGCTCGCTGGTCAACCTCAAGGCCGAGCGCCGCTTCGGCCCCGGCGAGGTGAAGCCGGCGGACTACGGGCTCGACAAGCCGTCGCTGTCGGTGACCCTTCTCGACGCCAAGGGCGCGCGTCACCGACTCGAGGTCGGCGCCGCGGCCGCGCTCGGCTCCAACCGCGCGATCTCGACCGGCGAGTCTGCGGTCATGCTCGTCCCGGGCTGGTTCACCAACGACCTCGACAAGGACCTCAACGGGTGGCGCTCGAAGGACGTCGTCGACGTCACCGCGGATAACCTGGCGTCGCTCGAGATCGCCTCCGGGGAGGACCGCATCCAGCTCGCCCGCTCGGGCGGCTTGTGGCGGCTGCTGCAGCCGATCGACGACCTCGCCGACCGCGACCACGTCCGCACCTTGGCGTCCAACCTCAACGCGATCCGGGTCCAGGAGTTCCTGCCCGCGGATGCGAGCCTCTCCGAGCTCGGGCTCGAGCCGCCGCGGCGGCGCGTCACCCTGGTCGCGTCCGGCGAAGGCGGAAAGGCCACGGTGCTCGAGTTCGGTGCGACACGCACCAAGGACGGCGCGACCCAGGTCGCCTGCCGGCGCGACGGCACGGACCTGTTCTGGGTCGACGACCGTGGTGAGGCCTCGCTCGGCCGGGCGCCGGTGCTGTGGCGTTCGACCGTGGTCTACCCCTTCGACAGCTGGGGCGTCGCCAAGCTCGTGCTCACCGCGGCCGACGGGACCACCGCGAGCCTCGAAAGCGCGGACGGGCTGTGGAAGTTTGCAGACGGCGGCGAGGCCGACGCCAGCAACGTGCTCCAGCGCCTCGCCACCCTTGCCGGGCTCAAGGCCTCCGCCTACGACCTGATGGCGCCCGGAACCCCGGAGATGGGCCGGGTCGAGCTGACCCTCAAAGCCTCCGGGGACGAGACGACCTCGGGGCCGATTGGCTTCACCTTCTACCGGCCGTTGACCGCCGACGGCAAGGCGCTGGTCAAGGTGAGCGCACGCTCCGGTCTGATCGGGGTCGACCCGAAGGACGTCGAATCGATCCTCGGCGACCTCGGTGCCCTCCATCCCGCGGCCCCGACGCCGGCCGTCACCCCTGTCGCCGCCAAGGAGGCGGTCCCGTCCCCGGCGGCGACCCCGCACGGCTGAGCTGCGCCCGGTCCCGTTCTATCCGAGTGTTCACGCTACAATCGCTGCGACCCGCGCCGAGAGGCGAGGGCGATCCTCCTGGGGGTATGCGTGGAGCCTCGCGAGTGGCGAGAGAAGTTCGATGACCTGAAGCGACGTCGCCCCGATCTCGCCGAACGGGTCTGCCGCAAGCTGCTCGTCGACATGCAGCGCCAGGGCATGGTCGACTTCAACGCCCTCGACAACGAGCTCGCCGTCGTTCTGCGCCTGGTCGGCTCCCGGCAGCACCACGGGGACCCCAACCGCCCGCAGCCGAAGCTGCCCGGCAACTCCCAACACGTCCTCTACGACCTCGCGCTCAAGTACGCCGAGCGCTACCTCCAGCCTGAGGAGATCAACGCCACCATCCTCCTGACCGAGAAGCGGCAGCTCGCCTACGAGGTCTCGCGCCTCGCCGAGGACGCCGACACGCCGCTCGACGAGCTCGGGCGCAAGATCCACGAGTTCCTCAACTTTGCCCCGGGTGAGGCGATCGTCCAGCGGGAGGACGTGATCGGGACTCGGGCGGCGCTGGCGCGCCGACTGCTCACCGACCAGCTCGACTTCATCGCGGTCGCGAAGCGCTTCGTCCGGGTCCGCGACTTCGCGTCGGTGATGGACCACATCCTGCCCACCGAAGGCAACCAGGGCCGGCTCGGGGGCAAGGCCGCGGGCCTCATCCTGGCCCAGTCGATCCTCCGCCGTGCGCAGCACAAGGACCTGCTCAAGGTCGAGTTCGAGGTCCCGACCTCGTACTACATCCCTTCCAACGGCATCCTCGAGTTCATCGAGTACAACGGCCTCGAGGAGCTGATCAACGTCAAGTACCGGCCGATCGAGGAGGTCCGCGAGGAGCACCCGCTGGTCGAGCGCCTTTTCAAGAGCGGGACCTTCCCTCCCACCCTCCACGACGGTCTCACGGCGATGCTGGCGAAGGTCGAAGGCGTGCCGCTGGTGGTGCGCTCCTCGAGCCTGCTCGAAGACCGCATCGGCCACGCCTTCTCGGGCAAGTACAAGAGCTTGTTCATCGCCAACCGCGGCACCCTCGAGCAGCGCCTCGACGAGCTCGAGGACGCCATTGCCGAGGTCTACGCCTCGATCTTCCACCCCGACCCGATCGAGTACCGGCGCGAGCGCGGCCTGCTCGACTTTCAGGAGCAGATGGGCATCCTGATTCAGAAGGTCGTGGGCACCAACCTCGGCGGCATGCGCTTTCCGGTCTTCGCCGGCGTCGCCTTCTCACGTTGCGAGATGCGCTGGTCGCCGCGGATCCGACGGACCGACGGCATGGCCCGTCTGGTGGTCGGCCTCGGCACCCGCGCGGTGGACCGCACCGGAGACGACTACCCAGTTCTGGTCGCCCTCGAGCAGCCCGCCCTGCGCGCGACCCAGCAGCCCGACGAGATCTACCGCTACTCGCAGCACACGGTCGACGTCGTCGACCTTCACGAGGCCCAGTTCCAGTCGCTCGAGCTCGACGACTTCCTCAAGCGCACCGGACGTACGCTGCCGATGTTGCGCCACGCGTACTCCATCTACCGCGACCGCCAGGTCCTGCCGATCATCGGGATCATGGCCCAGCTCGACGCCAGGGAGATGGTGGTCACCTTCGACGGCCTCCTGAAGGGGAGCTTCCCGCGCGACCTCAAGGCGATCCTCGACACCCTCGAGGAGGGCCTCGGCGAGCCGGTCGACATCGAGTTCGCCCACGACGGCGAGCATCTCCATGTCCTCCAGTGCCGGGCCCTGTCGCTGGCCTCGGCCGCGCAGCGGGTGCCGGTGCCGTTGAACGTGCCCCCCGAGGCGGTCGTGTTCACCGCGAGCCGCTTTGTCCAGATGGGTCAGGCGCGCAACATCGACTACGTCGTCCTGGTCGACCCGCGCGACTACGAGGTGCTGCCGACCCCGGAGGCGATGCGGCGGGTGGCGCAGGTGATCGGCATCGTCAACCGCGCTCTGCCTCAGCAACGCTTCATCCTCATGGGCCCGGGCCGGTGGGGCAGCCGCGGCGACATCCGGCTCGGCGTGCCCGTGACCTACGCCGACATCTGCCACACCAAGATGCTGATCGAGATCGCCCGCCAGAAGGGTTCGTACCTTCCCGACGTCTCCTTCGGCACCCACTTCTTCCAGGACCTCACCGAGTCCGGCATCCTCTACCTGCCGCTCTACCCGGACGAGGCCGGCGTGGTGTGGAACGAGGACCTCCTCAACCGATCCCCCAACGCCCTCGCCGAGATCGCCCCACAGTGCGCCGACATGGCCGAGGTGGTGCGCGTCATCCACGTCCCCGCGGTCGCCCACGGGCGCTCCCTCCAGGTGGTCATGGACGGCGACGCCGACCGAGCGATGGCGTGGGTCGCGCCCCACGCCCAGCCGTAGCGAGGAGGCCCGCGCACCGGCCTCCCTCGGCCCACCGGCGTCACTGGCGCACCCGCCGGGACGACCATCGGGCACGATCGCCGTGGCCGTCGTTGCCACTGCTGCCGCTGATTCTGCTTGCTGTATCTGATCCTGGTCGCTGTCGCTGATCCTGATCCCCGTTGCGGTCCGAGCGAACCGACCGCGATCGGCTCGCCTTCGTTCGGGTCAGCAGTTCCGCGACTCGTGACGGCAGGATCCGAGGGCAGCATCAGGGGCAGCGGCAGGAGTCAGCGCCGGGGGGCAGCGTCCAGCGGCAGCCTCCAGCGGCAGCCTCCAGCGGCAGCCTCCAGCGGCAGCCTCCAGCGGCAGCCTCCAGCGGCAGCCTCCAGCGGCAGCCTCCAGCGGCAGCCTCCAGGGTCGGTGCTCGGGTCGCCAGCATGGTCACCCCCGGGTCGTTCATGCACGACGTCGTGGTCGGTGGCGGGCCCGATGTCAAGGGCAAGCAGGGTCGCACAGCGACCCTTGACATCGGGCCGGCCACCGACCGTTCGGTACCCCATGAACGACCCGGAGGTGACCATGCCCGACGCGAATCGCCACTCGAACCTCATCGCCACCACGACCGCACTCGAGGCCGCAGCAATCGCCATCGGTCTCGTCCGGCGGGTTCCTGCACCGCTGAGGAGCCTTGCGGAGCAGGCGGTGCGGGCGGCCAGCTCGGTCGCGGCGAATCTCGCCGAAGGCCACGGGCGCTCCGGCAGGGACCGAGTGCACCACTGGCGGATCGCCTACGCCTCGGCGAAGGAGGTCGACTGTCACCTGCGGCTTCTGGCTCGAGCAGGAGCCGTCGATCGTCAACGCGCCGCGACCGCCCTGTCCCTGTTCGACGAGGTCCGGGCGATGACCTGGCGGCTGCTCCACCCGACATCATGACCTCAAAGGCGGCTGCTACCTCGTGACTCTCTGCGGATCGAGTTTCCCTGGTGCCTGGGGCGGGCCCCCACGCGACACTCGGGAGGACGTCTCCCTACGCAGGTTGGGCCGTCGTCGAGATGAAAGCCAATGTGTTCTCGTACTTCGAGCGATGCTCCTCTCCCGAGGAGTCCCTCATGCGCGTCGTGTAGATCTGAGCGGCATTCGGGGTCTCTTCCGCCCAGTGCCACGCCAGCGCATGTCTGAGAGGCTCCAGCGGAGTGGGTCCCTCGCTGGATTTCATCGGTACGTCATATGGGACGACGACGGCATGCTCTTCGAGAACTGCCGCAGCAGTAGGTAGGACGCCAACGCCGATCCAGTCCTGGCGTCTCTCGGCCTGGACGGCCTCCACGATCGGGAAACCAATGAGGATGTTCTTCTCTGTGTCGAGAATGCAGTCGCCGTATGCCAGTGCACCGTGGAGCGGGCACCCCCATCCCAGCGCTTGGACCATCAGGCGACAGACGGCACTGAGGAAGTGGCCAACATCAGGCGGGTCACTCCAGAGCATGATGGTGTCGCTCGCGACGAGACTCGGCAGCTTCCCCCAAACACTGAACAGCTGCTCCCCGCGGAGCTCCAGGCGATCGATCGTGGTCGACTTGTCAAGCGCATGCAGAAGAAGAGAGTAGCGCTCGTACAGATCGGCTGGGCCACCACCTCGGCGCGTGTCCCGCTCGTCCCACAGAAACCTCTTGTAGCCAAGAAGGTCGAGGATCGCCACGAAGGTCTCGCGAGGCGATGGTGGGGATGGATACATCGTCATCGGATTCACACTATTCGGCGCCGCCTGCGTCTGCAACCGAATGCAGCCTGGTTGCCGATATCACGATGTGCCACGACCTCCCTGAGCTCACGGGACTTGACCGCGGTCCAAGCGACGCATCGCAGCTCATTCGTGTGGGTCACTCCTGCATCTTCCTTCCGCCCCTCGGCGAGGTTGGCGGGCGGCGCAGCCGGCCTCCAAGCTCGCCGAGGGTGGTTGGGTGGGGGGCGGCGGGGCGGGACCCTCACGCGCGTTCCACCCTCGGACGCTGTGTAGAGGCCCCGGAGGCCCGCGCAGCGGGCCGGTGCTGGTGCTCGGTCCTGGGGCGGGCATCCGATGTCCGCTCCGGTCCCGAGCACCGGCGTAGCCTGCGGCCGCCGGCCGCAGGCGCCGGGGCCGGTGGCCGCCACGCCACAACGAAAAGGGCCGGGGAAGGCCCCGGCCCGCATAGCGGTCGAAGGAGGGAGAGAGCCTACGCCCAACCGCGGAGGTGACAGGCGGTCGCGACCCGCTGGATCGCGATCATGTAGGCCGCGTCGCGCATGTACTCGCCGGTCTCCTCGGCGAGGGCGGCAACGGCGTGGAAGGCGCGAGTCATCTTCTGGTCGAGGCGCTCGAGCACCTCCTCCTTGGGCCAGAAGAAGTTCTGGTTGCACTGCACCTGCTCGAAGTAGGAGCAGGTCACGCCACCGGCGTTGCACAGGAAGTCCGGGATCACGAAGATGCCGCGCTCCTTGAGCACCGCGTCGGCCTCGGGGGTGGTCGGGCCGTTGGCGCCCTCGGCGACGATCTTCACGTTCTTGCCGATCTTGTTGACGTTGTCGCCGTTGACCTGGTTCTCGAGGGCGGCCGGGATCAGGATCTCGACGTCCTGCTCGATCCACGCCTCGGCCGGCAAGACTTCGTACTTGGCCTCGCGGGCCTTGGCCTTGTCGATGGTGCCGAAACGGTCGGTGATCGAGAACAGGAAGTTGATGTCGATCCCGTCGAGCTTGCGGAAGGTGTAGGCGGTGTGGTCGTCGTTGTCCCAGCACGACACGGACACGACCTTCCCGCCGAGCTCGATGAGCAGCTTGGCCGCGTACTGGGCGACGTTGCCGAAGCCCTGGATCGAGGCCCGGATGCCCTTGATGGGAAGGTCCATCCGCTTGAGCGCTTCGCGCACTGTGTAGATCACGCCGAAGCCGGTCGCCTCCGTGCGGCCTAGCGAACCGCCGACCTCGACCGGCTTGCCGGTGATGAGGCCGGGGTAGTGGCCACCGGCGATCTTCTCGTACTCGTCCATGATCCAGACCATGTGCTGGGGGCTGGTCATCACGTCAGGCGCCGGGACGTCCTGGAGCGGACCGATGTTGCGCGCGATCTGGCGCACCCAGCCGCGGCACAGGGCCTCCTGCTCACGCTGGGACAGGTTGTGCGGGTCGCAGATCACGCCGCCCTTGCCGCCGCCGAGCGGGATGTCGACCACCGCGCACTTCCAGGTCATCCAGGTGGCGAGCGCGCGCACCGTGTCGACGGTCTCCTGCGGGTGGAAGCGGATCCCGCCCTTGGCCGGACCGCGCGCGTCGTTGTGCTGGACGCGGAAGCCCCTGAAGACCTGGACCGAGCCGTCGTCCATCTTGACCGGAACCAAGAAGTGGTACTCGCGGAGCGGCGACCGCAGCAGCTGCCGCATGCCCTCGTCCAGCTGGAGCTTCTCGGCCACTGCGTCGAACTGGCGCTGCGCCATCGCGAACGCGTTGAACTCCTTGCCCATGTCGTCCTCCTTACACCTGTCGAGGGGGCGTCGGACGGGCCCCGTGAACCGGCTTTATACGCCCGGCTGCAGCACACGTCAACCACTTTTGAGCCAGATTGTGCAATTCGTCACGAGGAATCTCTGCAATTACTTACCCGGCTCCTGAACGTACGGCGGCTATACTGCCGCGGTGCCTCCCAAGCGCCTCGCCGTGGTCCACGCGGTGGACAAGAACCGGCTCGCCACCGGCTCGGTGGTCCAGCTCATGGAGGCGGCGGCGGGGCTTGCCCGGCGCGGCCATCGGATCACGGTCGCCTCCCGCCCCGGCGGCGACCTCGAGGCGGCTTGCCGCGAGGCCGGCTGCGCGTTCCTTGCCATGCCGCTACGATCGAGCTTCGACCTCGGCTCGGCGTACGCGCTGCGGAGCGTGTTGCGGAGTGCACCGGTCGACGTCGTGCACGTCCATAAGGGCCGCGCCCACGCCGTCACCCTGCTCGCCGCCGCCGGCCTCGGCCCGCGTCCGCTCGTGGTGGTCAATCGCGGCGTCTCGTTCCCGCTCGACCGCTTCAACCGATGGAAATACCGTCACCCGCGCGTCGCGGCGGTGGTGTGCGTCGCCGAGGCCGTCCGCCAGGTGGTGGTGGCGACCGGTCGTGTGCGGCCGGAGCGCGTCCATGTCATCCACGCCGGCACCGACGTCGCCCGCTTCGACCCGGTCGGGGCCGACGGCGTCCGGGTCCGCCGCGAGCTTGCGCTCCCACCCGATGCCGTAGTGGTTGGGTCGGTCTCGGTAAGGGACTGGAAGGGTTGGCGCGAGCTGGTCGCCGCCTTCGCGAGCGTCGCCCCTCGCCATCCCGAGGCTCGCCTGCTGCTCGCGGCCTGCCCCGACGAGGCTCGTGACCAGGTGCGCGCCGCCGCCTGGGCGGCGGGGGTCGGCCAGGTCACCGTGACGACCGGCGAGCGGCGCGACATGCCGGACGTGCTCGCCGCCTGCGACGTGGTGGTCGACGCGTCCTGGGCGGGCACCGGGATCACCGGCACCGTACGTGAGGCGATGGCCCTCGAACGGGCGGTTCTCACCTCGGACTGCGCCGGCAACCGCGAGCTGGTGCTGGACGGCGAGGTCGGTCTGCTGGTCCCCTCACGCGACGTCGGCGCGCTGGCGGATGCGCTCGACCGCCTGCTGGCCGACCCCGGACTGCGCCGCCGGCTCGGAGCGGCCGCCCGCCGTCGAGTGGTAATGCACTTCTCCACCGAGCACCGCCTCGACCGCCTCGAGACCCTCTACCGCCAACTCCTGACAGCACAAGACTGAACCACAGAGGCGCAGAGACACAGAACCGCCCGCCCACCCGAGAAGCTCGGCGCCCGGAGCGCGGCGGAGGGTTCCCTCCGCCGCGCTCCGGGTAGAAGCTCTCCGGGCGGGGGGAGGGCCTCTGTGCCTCTCTGTGTCTCTGTGGTGAAAAACGGAAACGCCCCGCGGATCGGGGCGTTGGCACGATCATGTTTTGGCTCCGCAGGAGGGATTTGAACCCCCAACCTAGTGGTTAACAGCCACCCGCTCTACCGTTGAGCTACTGCGGAACACGAGCGACGAAGGAGCATTGTAGCCCTGGGTCGTTGCTTGTCAACCTTGGGCGGACGGTCGCACGAGGGTGAAGGTGAGCCGCTCGACCGGAGCCTGCTGGAGCACATCCCGCAGCTCCACGCCGGAGGAGAACCGGGTTGTGGGGACCCGCCGTCCCTCGGCCTGGAGGCGCACGCGATCGCCCTTCAGCGGCCACGGCCGCACCGCCAGCGTGCGATCGCCCGCGGGCTCGAACACCACGACCTCGGTCTGACCGGCGGTGTCGACCGCAGGCGCCTCGAACGGCACCGGCAGCACCGCGCACAGGTGCACCGCCACCAGGTCGCACGCCGCCAGGAGACCCTGGTTGATCGCCCAGCCGCGTCCGTCGAGGAACGGCCGGTAGCGGGCGTCCACCGCCATCTCCTCGCGCCACCCGGCCTGCTCGCGCTGCATCTCGGCTCGGAACGACTCCGCGGCCCGGGCGGTCACCGTGTCTCCGGAGGCGAGCAGGTCGCGGGTCTTGCGCGCGGCGAGACGGTCGAAGTGGGACGAGACCATGAGCCCGGCGTAGCGAGCGTGGGCCGCCGCCAGTTGAACGCAGGCGCGCCAGATCGCGAGGTGCTCGACCGCGGGCATGCGGTCGAAGGTCCTGGGGCGGCCGCTGCCGTCGATCCCCGGATCGGCGTCGAAGCCGGCCCAGCCGCTGTCGTGCAGCAGCACCGCAGCGAGGACCTCGGCGCGCGGCGACGGCGCCGGGAAGCGGCGGTTACCCCAGTGCTCCGCGAGCTGCCAGGCGAGCCAGGCGTGGGAGGTCTGGGGAATGAGGATGGCGCTACCGGCGGAACGATCTTCAAAGAGAAACACGGAGCATTCTACCCCGTGCTCCGCACCGCGTCCCACCCGCCGCGCGTCCCATGCCCGCAGGCCCCGCCGCATGCTACCCTCGACGCGCGATGGTCCAGTTCGGGACTTCCGGATGGCGCGGCATCATCGGTCGCGAGTTCACCTTCCGTACGGCGCGGGTGGTGGTGCAGGCGATCGTCGACACGTTGCGTGAGGACCTCGGTGATCCGCGGCTGATCCTGATCGGGTACGACACCCGGATGCTGTCGGAAAAGTTCGCCGTGAGCGCCGCCCAGCTGATCTCCGCGAGCAACATCCCGGTCGAGTTGACGCCCCGCGACGTGCCCTCCCCGGTGCTGGCGTCGGCCATCATCGAGCGTGGCGCCGACGCCGGGATCATCTTCACCGCGAGCCACAACCCTCCCGAGTACAACGGGCTCAAGCTCTACACCGGGCGGGGCATCCTGGCGCCGGAGGAGCTGACCGAGCGGGTCGAAGCCCGCTATCGCGACCTGATCGACACCTGGGACGACGTCTTCCTGCCCAACTCCGAGCTGATCGGCCAGCACGACCCAAAGCCCACCTACCTCGCCCATCTTCAGCAGCTCATCGACTGGGATGCGATCCGGGCGAGCGGGCTCGAGGTAGTGGTCGATCCGCTGTACGGAACCTCGCGCGAGTACCTCGACCACATCCTGCTCGAAAACGACGTTCCGGTGACCGTCATCCACAACACCCGCGATCCCTACTTCGGCGGCTACGCTCCGGAGTGCACCTCGGAGAACCTGTCCCGGCTACGTGACGTGATGCGCGGGACCAATGCTTCGCTCGGCCTCGCCACCGACGGCGACGCCGACCGCTTCGGAATCGTCGACCAGGGCGCGCGGATGAAGGACGCCTCGTCGGTGCTGGCGCTGCTGCTCGACTACCTCGCCCGTCGGCGGGGGCTTTCCGGCGGTGTTGGCCGGACCGTCGCAACATCGCGGCTGCTCGACTCGGTCGCCGCACTGCACGGTCTCGACGTCGTCGAGACCCCGGTTGGTTTCAAGAACTTCGGCTCCATGCTGCTCGACGGCACCCTCGAGTTCGCCGGCGAGGAGTCGGCCGGCCTCGCGTGGGCTCGGCACCTGCCTGAGCGCGATGGCATCCTCGCCTGCCTGCTGACCGCGGAGATGGTCGCGGTCGAGGGCAAGGGTCTGGTCGAGCTCAAGCAACAGCTCACCGACCGCGTCGGCACCTTTGCCTTCCGACGAACCCAGGTGGCCCTGACCGAGCACACTCGCCAAATCCTGGAGCGGCGTCTGGCGCAAGAGTCCTGGGACAGCCTCGAGGGGCGCCGGGTCGTCGAGGTCAGCCGGACGGACGGCCTCCGCCTCACCTTCGAGGGCGGCGGCTGGATCCTGATCCGCGTCTCCGGGACCGAGCCCAAGGTGCGGCTCTACGCCGAGGGCCGCTCGTCGGAAGAGATGCGCCACCTCATGCACCTGGCGCGCCAACTGATCGCAAACGGGAGGTTGTGATGTTCGACATCGAGTTCATCAGCGGTCGGGAGGTTCTCGACTCCCGCGGCAATCCCACCGTCGAGGCCGAGGTCGTGCTCTCCGGCGGCGCGGTCGGCCAGGCGATCGTGCCCTCCGGGGCTTCGACTGGGTCGCGCGAGGCGCTCGAGCTGCGCGACGGGGACGACGGGCGCTACATGGGCAAGGGCGTGCTCGCTGCGGTCGAGCATGTCAACGGCCCCCTCGCCGACGCGGTCGAGGGGCTCGACGCCCGCGACCAGCTTGGCGTGGACCAGGCCCTGCTCGAGGCCGACGGCACCGACAACAAGGCCGAGATGGGCGCCAACGCGATCCTCGCCGTGTCGCTCGCCGTCGCCCACGCCGCCGCCGACGCCAGCGGCCTGCCCCTCTACCAGTACCTCGGCGGCTGCGGCGCACGCGAGCTGCCGGTACCGATGATGAACATCGTCAACGGCGGCGTCCACGCCGACAACTCGGTCGACTTCCAGGAGTTCATGGTCGTGCCGGTGGGCTTCCCCGCCTTCTCCGACGCGCTGCGGGCCGGGGTCGAGGTCTTCCATACATTGAAAAAGGTGCTGAAGGCCCGCGGACTGTCGACCGCGGTCGGCGACGAAGGCGGTTTCGCACCCAACCTGTCGTCGAACCGCGCCGCGCTCGAGCTCATCCTCGAGGCGATCGACACCGCCGGCTACGCGCCCGGCGAGCAGGTCGCGCTAGCGCTCGACGTCGCCGCCTCCGAGCTCTGGAAGGACGGACGCTACGACCTCTCCGGTGAGGGCCGCCGGGGCCTGAGCTCGGACGACCTGATCGCGCTCTACACCGAGCTCGTTGGCGAGTTCCCCATCGTCTCGATCGAGGACGGCCTCGCAGAGGGCGACTGGGACGGATGGAAGAAGCTCACGGCCGCCCTCGGCTCACGCATCCAACTGGTCGGGGACGACATCTTCGTCACCGACCCGGAGATCATCGCGCGCGGCATCGAGGAGGGCGTTGCCAACTCGGTGCTGATCAAGCTCAACCAGATCGGGTCGCTGTCCGAGACCCTGGACGCGATCCAGATGTCGCACAAGGCCGGCTACACGGCAGTCATCTCGCACCGCTCGGGCGAGACCGAGGACACCACCATTGCCGACCTCGCGGTCGCCGCCAACACCGGCCTGATCAAGACCGGCTCGGCATGCCGCTCGGAGCGGATCGCCAAGTACAACCGGCTGCTCAGGATCGAGGAGGAGCTCGAGGACGCGGCGCGGTTCTCGGGTCTTGCGGCTCTCGCGCGCGGGATCCGGTGAGACGCCTGCCGCTGATCCTGGCGACGGTGGCGGTCCTGATCGCCCTGGGCCTGCTGTCGAGCCTGGTCACCCAGGGGTTCCGGGACGTCGCCGAGGCCGAGCAGGAACGTGATCGGCTGCTCGCCGAGAAGATCCGGCTCGAGCGGCACATCGGCGAGATCGAGGAGACCCTGACCGCGGTCCGCCACGACCCGGCCGCGGTGGAAGCCATCGCCCGGCGCGACCTGGGATGGGTACGACCTGGCGAGAAGGTGCTGCTACTGCCGACGCCGCCGCCGGTGGCGACCCCTCCCGCCTTGACAGCCAGGGACCCGACGCCTATACTCTCGCTCCCTGACTGACGCGGGGTGGAGCAGTCCGGTAGCTCGTTGGGCTCATAACCCAAAGGTCGCAGGTTCAAATCCTGCCCCCGCAACCAAACGAACAAACGCCGCCACTTGGCGGCGTTCTTCGTTTGGTCGCAGGTGCAGGAAGAGCGGCCGTTGTACGGCCGCTTGGGGGGTCAGGAAAGAAGCTCAGAGCCCCCGTGCTGAACGGGTTCAACGGGCGCGATTTCACCACGGCTCCGGAAGCGCTGGTGGCTGTTGTCGTGGAGGTCGTAGGGAGGGCGAAGCCCGACCGGAGAGGGCGGGTGGTTTGGCCAGCGGGCAACCGCTCGTGGGGTCGGGGAGCGCGCGAGCAACCAGAACCTTTCCCCGCCGCCACTTGGCGGCGTTCTTCGTTTGGTCGCGGGGGCAGGAAAAGCGGCCGTCGAACGGCCGTTTGGGGGAAGAGAGCCCGTGCTGTGTGCATCGTTCATGTTGTGTGTGATAATCTTTCACACCATGAGCGATTTGCAGAAGTCCGAGCTGCCGCGAGCCGCCGCTCGAGTGGTCACTGACGCTCTCGGCGTGATGCCGGTGGTGGTGGTCACCGGTGCCCGGCAGACAGGCAAGAGCACGCTCGTCCGGTCGCATCCCTCGCTGGCCGACTACCCGTATGTCACCCTGGACGACCCGCTGATCCGCGACCAGGCCCGGGAGGATCCGGCGTCCATTCTCCTCCGCGGGGAGCAGTTGGTCCTCGATGAGGTCCAGCGGGCGCCCGACCTGCTCCTGGCGGTGAAGGCGGCGGTTGACCTCGACCGCCCTCGCCGGCCCGGTCGCTATGTGCTCACCGGATCCGCCAATCTGCTCCTCATGCATCGGGTGTCCGAGTCCCTCGCCGGCCGCGCTCACTACCTCAGGCTGTGGCCGCTCTCGCGCGCGGAGCGAATGGGACGTGGATCAGTCGGCCCATGGAGCGAGCTCCTGGCCGCGCCCTGCCGTGAGTGGCCGGATCTGCTCCGGGCGCGGGACGCGGTACCAGGGGACTGGAGGGAGGAGTCGGCACTCGGCGGGCTTCCCGTCCCTGCGCACGAGCTCGAGAGCGCCCGAGCCCGGGCGCTCTGGTACGACGGTTACGTGGAGACCTACCTCGAGCGCGACCTCCAACTTCTGGCACGCATCGAGAGCCTGGGTGACTTTCGTCGGCTGGTCCGGGCGGCAGCTCTGCGGGTGGGTTCGGTGCTGAATCAGGCGGGCCTGGCGCGGGATGTCGCGGTATCACCGCCCACGGTCCACCGCTGGCTGAATCTCCTCGAGACCTCGTTCCAGGTGGTGCGCGTGGAGGCCTACGCGGTGAACCGCACGAAGCGGCTCATCAAGAGCCCGAAGCTCTACTGGTCCGATGTCGGTCTGGCCCGTCACCTGGCGGGCGGCGAGGCGGTGGGCGCCCACCTCGAAAACCTGATCCTGTCTGACCTTCTCGTGTGGCGGGAGATCTCGGTGCCCCGACCGTCGATCTACCACTGGCGGACCACCAATCAGGAGGAGGTGGACTTCATCGTCGAGGCCGGCACCCGCCTTCTCGCCGTGGAGGTGAAGGCCGGGCAACGCCCGAGTCGCCGGGATGCCCGGCACCTGCTGACCTTCCAGCGGGAGTATGGAGATGCAGTCGCCGGCTGTCTCCTCCTCCACGACGGGTCAGATATCCTCCCTCTGGCCGACGGGGTCGTGGCCGCTCCCTGGTGGAGCGTCCTGTAAGGGCTCCGGGAGAGGCGGCGCGCCGCGCCGACCACTCAACGGGCTCACGGCCTGCCCGCCGGGGTCATGACCTGGGACGGGGCAGGGGTAGGTGCAGGACCACCCAGACAACTCATTGTTTCACAGACAGATCATGATCGATCCAAGGTCGCATGTGTCTCCCTTGCGCGCCCGCGCACCACGGCCCCGGAAGCGCAGGTGGCTGTGGCCGTGGTGGTGCTCCACCCCTCCTCCCACCGATACCCGCGGCCCCCTCCGCGCCCTCCCACCACCCCTCCCCGCGGGTTGCTCCACCCCTCCTCCCGCCCATACCCGCGGCCCCCTCCGCGCCCTCCCACCACCCCTCCCCGCGGGTTGCTCCACCCCTCCTCCCGCCCATACCCGCGGCCCCCTCCGCGCCCTCCCACCACCCCTCCCCGCGGGTTGCTCCACCCCTCCTCCCGCCCATACCCGCGGCCCCCTCCGCGCCCTCCCACCACCCCTCCCCGCGGGTTGCTCCACCCCTCCTCCCGCCCATACCCGCGGCCCCCTCCGCGCCCTCCCACCACCCCTCCCCGCGGGTTCGCAGGCTTGGAGCAGCCTCGCCGGAGAGGGGCAGGCTCGCTACGGCCCCGGACACGCCGGTGGCTGTTGCCGAGGGGTTGCTCGGCGTCTCCTGCCACCCTTGCTCCCCGCCTGCACCGTCCGCCCGCCGCTACGTGTCCTTCATGCGATAGCCGACCCCGGGCTCGGTGAGGAGCAGCCTCGGGCGCGCTGAATCCGCCTCGATCTTGTGGCGAAGCTGCGTCATGAAGACTCTCAGGTAGTGCGTCTCGTTCACGTAGGGCGGCCCCCAGACCTCCTTGAGGATCTGACGATGGGTGAGCACCCTGCCGGCGTTCTTGGCGAGCAGCACGAGGAGCCTGTACTCGATGGGCGTCAGGTGGACCTCACGACCCGCCACCGTGACCTCGCGGCGAACCTGATCGACCCGCAAGGAGCCGACCTCGAGCACGGTCGACGAGGTGTCCGTCCCCACCATGGCGGCGTGGCGCAGGCCCACGCGGATGCGTGCAAGAAGCTCGTTCATTCCGAAGGGCTTGGTGAGGTAGTCATCGGCGCCGGCGTCGAGCGCCGCCACCTTGTCTCCTTCCCTCCCGCGCGCGGAGATCACGAGAATCGGCACCCGGCTCCATTCGCGGATCTGGCGGGTGAGATCGATTCCGTCACCGTCAGGCAGGCCCAGGTCCAGAAGAACGATCTCCGGGTTGTGGGTTGTCGCCGCCACGAGAGCCTGCCGGTACGTGCCGGCCTCCACCACGCGGTAGTCCTGGGCGGACAGCGCGGTGCGCAGGAAGCGCAGCATCTGCGTGTCGTCCTCGACCACGAGCACCAGCGGGGCGGGAGCAGTCATCGTCTCCCCCCCTCTCCAACAGGTCCGGGCTCTGCGACCGGCTCGACCGGCAGGGGTGCCTCCAGCAGCGGCAGCGTGATGCGAAACAGAGCCCCGCCACCGGCGCGGTTCTGGGCAGAGATCGTGCCGCCGTGGGCCACGACGATTCCCCGGCAAATGGGAAGACCGAGCCCTACGCCACCGGATCGGACGCCCGGGCCCCGGTAGAACTTCTCGAACACCCGGCTCTCCCCGCCCGCCGGAAGACCCGGGCCACGGTCGGCGATCTCGATGGCCAGAGTCTTGCCCTCCACCCGGGCCGCGACCTCGATCGAAGCATCGGCGTCGCAGTGCTCGATGACGTTCTCGAAGAGATTGACGAACACCTGCTCGAACAGAACCGGATCCACGGAGAGCAAGGGCAGCTTCGGCGGCAGGTCGACACGGATTTCGCGTGCGCCCAGCTTGGCCTCCAGCCGCGAGAGCGCCGAGCCGACCGTCTCCTCGAGCGGCACCCACTCGCGTTTGGGCGCGATCTCGCCCGACTCCAAGCGCACCATGTCGAGGATGTTGCCGACGAGTCGCTCCATCCTCTCCGCCTCGGTGCAGATGGTGTCGCAGAGCTCCGTTCGCTGCTCCGGCGCCAGTCTCCCTCGATCCTCGCGCAGCGCGGTTCCCGCGCCCGTGATGGCGCCCAGCGGTGTCCGCAGATCGTGAGACACGGCGCCGAGCAGGGCGCTGCGTGTCTCCTCGGTACGAACCCGCAGGGCGGACAGCTCGGCGTCCTCGGTGAGGCGGACGCGCTCGAGCGAAAGCGCGGCTTGCCTCACGAAGGCATCGAGGAAGCCCCGGTGCTCGACATCGAGCAACTCGAGCGAGGGGGTTGCCACCGCAAGCGCGCCGAATGTCGTCGCACCTGCCTGGATCGGAAAGCAGGTCACACGCGAACCGGGAAGGGTATCCGTGCCCTTGCCGGCAGGTCGGCCATGCTCCATGACCCAACGGGCGACCGCCTGCTCCTCCTCGCTCAGGAGCGCACCCGGCCGACGAGTGCCACCGATCACCAGCGAGCTGGAGCTGCCGGGCAGAACCACGACGGCCTCGCCGCCGAAGACCTCGGCGGCGTGCGTGGCGGTGACCTCGGCCGCGCACCTCTCATCGCGCGCGGTCACCAGCTCGCGGCTCAGGGAGTAGAGCGCGGCCGTTCTGCTCTCACGCTGGCGAGCGTCACGCTCCTGCCGGCGCAACTTGGACGTCAGGCTGCTGACCACAATGCCCACGGCGAACATCATCGCGAACGTGAGGAGGTGCCGCGTATGCTCCACGCTGAAGGTGTAGTACGGCAGGACGAAGAAGAAGTCGTAGGCCGCCACGGACAACGTCGCGGAACCCAGCGACGGGCCTCGCCCGTACCGGAACGCAACCACCATGATCACCAGCAGGAAGACCATCACGAGGTCCGCCTGCGACAGGCGGCCTCGCGTGAGCAGGCCGATCCCCGTCGCGACGGCAACCAGCAACGCCGCGGCTGCGTACGCGAGCCAGTCGACCTGCCGCGAGGCGCGTACGTTGCCCGGCCCTTCCGAGACCGGAGGCTCGTCACCGGCAATGAAATGAACCTCGATGTCCCCGCTGCCGCGCACGATCTGGTTGACGAGCGAGCCCTTCAGCCAATCGCGCCAGCGGGAATGCGTGGGCTTGCCGACAACGATGCGGGTCACGTTGTGTTCCCGAGCGTACCGCAGGATCTCCTCGGCCACCTGGTGCCCCGACAGCCGCACGACCTCCGCGCCCAGGGACTCGGCGAGCCTCAGGTGCCCCTGAAGCCGCTCCCGGTCCCTCGGCGTCATCGGGTAGGCGTCGGGAGCATCCACGTACACGGTGACCCATTGCGCACGTAATCCCACGGCCATGCGCCGTGCCCCGCGCAGGATCTTCGCCGAGGACGGGCTCGGCCCGACGCACACCAGGACACGCTCCGCCGCCGGCCAAGTCGTCTTGATGTCGAAGTCCTGCCGATAGGCTCGCACGTCCTCGTCGATCCTCTCGGCGGCTCGCCGCAGGGTGAGCTCCCGCAGTGCGAGCAGGTTGCCGCGGCGAAAGAAGTGGTCGACGGCCCGGCGAGCCTGCTCCGGAATGTAGACCTTGCCCGCCCGCAGTCGTTCCAGCAGCTCTTCGGGAGGCAGATCGACCAGCTCGATCTCGTCGGCGCGCAGCAGGAGTGCGTCCGGCACGGTCTCGCGCACGCGAACGGAGGTGATCTGAGCAACGACGTCATTCAGGCTCTCGACGTGCTGCACGTTGAGCGTCGTGTGCACCTCGATGCCGCTCTCCAGGAGCTCGAGGATGTCCTGCCACCGCTTCCTGTGGCGGCTTGAGGGTGCGTTGCTGTGCGCCATCTCGTCGAGCAGGAGCACCTTGGGCTTGCGCACCAGGGCTCGGTCGAGATCGAACTCTGCGAGAGTTGTGCCCCGGTAGAGAACCTCTCGGCGTGGCAGAACTTCCAGCCCCTCGAGAAGGGCGGCGGTCTCCGCTCGCCCATGGGTCTCGACATACCCGACCGCGACATCGATACCCTGCGTCTTCAGGCGCAGGGCGGACTCCAGCATCGTGAAGGTCTTGCCTACCCCGGGCGCGTAGCCGAAGAAGATCTTGAGCGCAGCTCGTGAGCTGCGCTCTTCCTCGGCCTGCACGCGTCGGAGCAGCACGTCCGGGTCAGGTCGGTCGTCGGGCTCCATCGTGGACCACTCTCAAGATGACGTATCAGCCGTCATTCTCCGGCCTTCCTTGCCATCTTCTCCAAGTCCAGGTTGAGCAGCAAGACGTTGACCCTGGGCTCTCCGAAAAGACCTGGCAGACGGCTCTCGATGCGCTGATCGACAAGCCGGCGCACCTGCTCCTCGGGCAGGTCCCGGAGTCTGGCCACCCGGTGAACCTGGTAGAAGGCTGCTGCCGGGGAGATATCCGGGTCAAGACCGCTCGCCGAAGCGGTCACCAGATCGACCGGGATCGGCAGCGAGTTGCCCGGATCGCTGCGGGTGAGCGCCGCGATTCGCTCGATGATGCGCTCCTTCAAGGCCGGGTTCAAAGGTCCCAGGTTCGACCCGGCTGACGCGTCCGCATTGTACGGCAGCGGAGTCGTCGCGGATGGTCGACCCCAGAAGTACTCGGGCCCCGTGAACAGCTGCCCGATGAGTGCGGAACCAACCGCCTCGCCATCGACCACAAGCACGCTGCCTCGCGCCTTCTCGGGAAAGGCCAGCACAGCGAATCCAGTCACAGCCGCCGGGTACGCGAGACCGAGCAGTGCCGAGAAGAGAAGCAACAGCGACAGCAGGGTCCTGGTTGATTGGATCATGTTCACACCCCCATCCAATGAAGGACGAGGTCGATCACCTTGATGCACGGAAACGGCACCAGGAGCCCCCCGAGCCCATAGAGCAGCAGGTTCCCGCGCAGGAGCCGGGCGGCGGGGGCCGGGCGGTAGGCGACTCCCCGCAGGGCGAGCGGAATCAGCCCCACGATGATGAGCGCGTTGAAGATGACCGCCGACAGCACCGCGCTCTGGGGCGAGTGAAGGCCCATCAGGTTCAGCGCTCCGAGCTCCGGATATGTGGTGGCAAAGGCCGCCGGAATGATGGCGAAGTACTTCGAGACATCGTTCGAGATGCTGAAGGTGGTCAGCGCGCCGCGCGTCATGAGCATCTGCTTGCCGATAGCGACAATGTCGAGGAGCTTCGTCGGGTTGGAGTCGAGGTCGACCATGTTCCCCGCCTCCTTCGCCGCCTGAGTTCCGCTGTGCATCGCCACGGCGACGTCGGCCTGGGCGAGCGCCGGCGCGTCGTTCGTCCCGTCGCCCGTCATGGCAACCAGGTGCCCCTGCTGCTGGTACTCCCGGATGAGCGACAGCTTCCTTTCCGGTGTCGCCTCGGCGAGGAAGTCGTCCACGCCGGCCTCCGCGGCAATCGCGGAGGCGGTCATGGGGTTGTCGCCCGTGATCATCACGGTCCGAATGCCGAGCCCGCGCATCTCGGCGAAGCGATCCCGGATCCCGCCCTTCACGACGTCCTTGAGATGGATCACGCCGAGGACTCGCGCCCCGTCGGCTACGAGAAGCGGGGTCGCTCCCTGGCGCGCGAGGTCTTCGACGACCTCCCTGACCTCGCGCGGCATCACTCCCGCCTGGTCGCCGACGAAGCGAGAGATGGCGTCCACAGCGCCCTTGCGGATCTGCCTTCCATCGACGTCCACACCGCTCATCCTCGTGTGCGCGGAGAACGGCACGAAGCGGGCGCCCACCGCCTGGAGGTCCCGGCCGCGCAGGCCGAACCTCTCTTTCGCGAGGACGACGATGCTGCGCCCTTCCGGGGTCTCGTCGGCCAGGGATGCGAGCTGCGCCGCGTCCGCGAGGGTCTGCTCGCGAACCCCCGGCGCCGTCACGAACGCCACGGCTTCCCGGTTGCCGAAGGTGATGGTTCCGGTCTTGTCGAGCAGCAGCACGTCGACATCGCCTGCAGCCTCCACCGCGCGTCCCGACATGGCCAGGACGTTCGCCTGCACCATCCTGTCCATTCCCGCAATCCCGATGGCCGAGAGCAGCCCACCGATCGTGGTCGGGACCAGGCAGACCAGGAGCGCCACCAGGACCGTCATGGTCACGGGCGCTCCGCTCCCTGACGAGCGCACCGCGTGGACCGAGTACGCGAGCAGCGTGACCGTGACGAGCAGGAAGACCATGGTCAGGGCCGCGAGGAGAATGCTGAGGGCGATCTCGTTCGGGGTCTTCTGCCTCCTCGCTCCCTCGACCATGGCGACCATCCGGTCGAGGAAGGTCTCGCCCGGATCTGCGGTGATGCGAACGATGATCCAGTCGGACAGCACCCGGGTGCCACCGGTCACCGCGCTTCGGTCGCCGCCACACTCGCGAATGACCGGCGCGCTTTCGCCGGTGATCGCGCTCTCGTCGACGGATGCGATTCCCTCGACCACCTCGCCATCGCCCGGCATGACGTCGCCGGCGACCACGAGCACGAGGTCGCCGCGGCGCAGGTACGCCGAGAGAACCTCCTCTGCCGGGGCGTCCCGGCGCGGTTCGGCGAGGCGCTTGGCCGAGACCTCCTTGCTGGCCCGGCGCAGGGTGTCGGCCTGTGCCTTGCCACGCCCTTCGGCCATGGCCTCGGCGAAGTTTCCGAACAGGACGGTGAACCACAGCCAGAGGGAGATCGCGAGGATGAACCAGGGCGAGGCCTCGCCCGCGCCGCTGGCGAGGGCGTGCAGGAACAGGAGCGTTGTGAAGGCGCTGCCGATCTCCACCACGAACATGACGGGGTTCCTGTACAGGTGGCGCGGGTCGAGCTTGCGCGCGGCGTCCTTGATCGCTCGCACGACGACCCCCTTGTCCATCAGCGAGCGAGTGGTCGACTGGCGGGTCATGGCACGCCTCCGGCTGCCGCCACGAGGCGGAGGTGCTCGACCACGGGGCCGAGCGCGAGCGCGGGGATGAAGGTCAGCGCACCGACCAGCAGCACGGTTCCGACCAGCAGCACGACGAACAGCGGCGTGTCGGTCGGGAGCGTGCCGGCCGAAGCGGGTATGGTCTTCTTTCGCGCCAGCGCCCCCGACACGGCCAGGACTGGGACAATCACCCAGTACCGGCCCATCAACATGCAGATGCCCAGCACCACGCTGTAGAAACGACCGCTGGCGTCGAGGCCGGCAAAGGCCGACCCGTTGTTGTTGGCCGCCGAGGAGAACGCGTACAGGATCTCCGAGAATCCGTGGGGTCCGGGGTTCAACGCGGCCGCCGCGGCGTCAGGCGACAGGCAGGCAACGGCCGTCCCGACGAGGACGGCGGCGGACGGAACGATGATCACCAGCGCAGCCATCTTCATCTCGTAGGCCTCGAGCTTCTTGCCGAGGAACTCCGGGGTCCTGCCCACCATCAGCCCGGCGATGAAGACCGCGATCACGGCGAACATGAGCATGCCGTAGAGGCCCGACCCGACACCGCCGAACGCAACCTCGCCGAGCTGTATGAGCCACATCGGCACCAGCCCGCCGAGTGGCGTGAAGCTGTCGTGCATGGAGTTCACCGACCCGTTCGAGGCGGCGGTCGTGACCGTGGCCCACAGCGCGGAAGTGGAGGTGCCGAAGCGGACCTCCTTGCCCTCCATGTTGCCAGCGGTCTGGTCCAGGCCGAGGCCATGAAGAGCCGGGTTGCCGCCGTGCTCCGCAGTGGCGCAGAGGATGAGTAGCGGCACTACGAGCACGAGCATCGCCGCCAAGAGAGTCCAGCCATGCCGCCGCGACCTCACCATGGCGCCGAAGGTGAAGCACAGTGCGGCGGGGACGAGGAGGATCGCCGTGAGCTCGAGGAAGTTCGAGAGCGGCGTCGGATTCTCGAACGGGTGGGCCGAGTTCGCGTTGAAGTAGCCGCCGCCGTTCGTCCCGAGCTGCTTGATGGCGACCTGCGAGGCGACCGGACCGAGCGGGAGCGTGTGCTCCGTGGTGGCTTGTCCCGACGCGCTGGTCTTCGGCTCGACCAGATGCACCGTCGTCGAGCCGGCGAACGTCTGGACCACTCCCTGCGACACGAGGAGACCCGCGAGAAGCAGCGACAGCGGAAGGAGAACATAGAACGTGCCACGGGTCAGATCGACCCAGAAGCTGCCAAGCGTGGCGGTACCGCGTCGGGCAAACCCGCGGGCGAGGGCGACGGCGACGGCCATCCCTGTCGCGGCCGAGAGGAAGTTCTGCACTGTGAGGCCCGCCATCTGCGTGAGGTGACTCATCGTCATCTCGCCGCTGTAAGCCTGCCAGTTCGTGTTCGTCGTGAAGCTCACCGCCGTGTTGAAGGCAATCTCGGGCCGAACGCCGGACAAGTGCGCGGGATTGAGGGGCAAGTGCCCCTGGAGGCGTTCAAGGACGTAGACGAGGAGCGCGCCCGCGAGGTTGAAGGCCAGAAGGCAGAACGCGTAGCGCTTCCAGGACATCTCCTCGGCAATACGGATGCCGGCAACGCGGTAGATGCCGCGTTCGATCGGTCCGAACACCTTCCCGGCGATGGGGGAGCGTCCCTCGTAGACACGTGCCATGTAGAGGCCGAGCGGCACGGCCGTGACCACCAGCACCGCGAAGTACGCGGCGTACTGGAGCAAGGCAGCAGCGGTCATTAGAACTCCTCCGGCCTCAACAGTGCCGCGAGCAGGTAGATCAGCAGCGCCACTGCGACGGCGCCTCCGAGCCACGTCAACATGGTCATCTGGGCTCCTCCTTGGAGCGGAGCTTCTCTGCAAGCTGAACCAATCCGGCGGTGAGCAGGAAGAAGCCCACGAGCAACCCGAGCAACCAGACGTCGCTCATCGATCACCTCCCGTGCAGCCCCCGGCGTCACAGGCCTGCCAGCGCGAGAAGCACCGCGAAGCGAAGTGGCGACCAACCAGGACCCATCGATCCGAGCGCCTGCCGCAGACGCTCAAGGCTGCGCCGTGACCGCCGCCGACGTGGAGCTGAGGGCAGATGTCGACCGGGACCTCGATCAATCCGTCGAGCCGCGCTGAGCCCGCCCGACGCTGCTCAGCGAAAATCCTGGTCACGCCTGCCGCACGCACCGGAGCGATCCAGCTCGTGGACGGATAGGGGCTGACGATCGAGAGCCCTGCCGCGTGGCCGCGCGCGAGCTTGAAGAGCCAGACACAGGCCATGATCTCGTCGAAGTCGGCCGCCGGGTCGTCCGAGCGGAGCGCCACCTCGAACGACTCATCCGCGGCGAGCCTCAGGCCACTCAACAGCCCATCCGCAGGCTTCCAAGTGCCACTGTTCCCTTCGCGCACGAACAGTTCCATGGCGCTCCCTCCACACGAGCTGGGACATGCTCGAGGCTCGAGTTCCCCGTGTCGCTCAAGACAAGCTACGTGTCCTCGCCTCAGAATGGGGTCAAACTGCGGCCGGCGGGCGTCAGGAAAGCATCAGGGGCAGCCGTGGCCACGCCGCATTTCGCACCTCGTCAGGACTCGGCGGCCCGTAGGTTGCCCTGCAACCTGGGAATCACATCCCAGAACGCACCCCGGGCGTTTCCGCGCCTGCGCGGCACGATCGACGCCGACCCCAAACGGAACGGGCGGTTCCTGTTGCCCGGGTCGGTGTCGCCGGCCCTCACGAGGAACGTATCGCGGTCACAGGCAGGCCGGCTGGGCCCCGTCGATCTGACTCCGTTCCTCCTACCCGAGCTCAAGGCACGGCAGATGGACGACCTCTGGCTGCGCGGAGGCTACCCGGACGGCGGCTGGCAGTTGGGCGCGACGGACACTGTCGGCCAGCCGATGTCCGCCGCAGGGGAGGCGGCTCTGAAGCGCGGCATCGCCGACCACCTCTACGGCCTCTGCGAGCTGCCCTCCCTCGGTTACACCCTCACCCTGCTCGGGCCGGAGGGAGGGAAGGGAAGCGAGGCGTGGGCTCATCGAGCGCACCTCGCCGGACGGCTTTTCAGAGACGGTCTACCTCGACCCACAGACCTACATGATCGACCGCGAGGTCGAGACCAGTGCCCTCCACCCGGATGTCGACTCGAAGCAGGCACGGCGCGAAACGGTCCAGCTCGACTACCGGGAGAGCGCCGGCGTCCTCTTCGCCCGTCGGTCGGAGAAGCGGGACCTGAACACCGGAGAGGTCGTTCAGACCGTCGTCGTCAAGGCCTTGACGGTCAACCCGGCGATCGACCCGAGCGCCTTCCGCAAGCCAATCGCCAGCTCTCCCTAGGAGTCTGCAAGGCATAGGCATGGTGGCGGGCTTGGTGTCTTCGGGGCGTTGTCGGGGACCTCTACCCCACAGTCTCCTGTGGTGCGCTGAAGACCCTGAGCCGCAGGGGGGCCGTGCTAGCCTTGGGCCGTGCACCCTGAGAGGTGATCTCGAGTCGCGAAAGGGCCAGCGATGGCCGGCAGATCGGCGCCCGCAGCAGGGAGAAGGTGAGAACTACAGGCTGGTCCGAGCCGGGAGATGTTGCGATGAGCCCGATCCTCACACCCGAAGGCGGCGTCGACCGGCGGCGGGAGCTGTTGCCCGAGGCGTTGTGGCCGGTGTTTGACGACGACTTCGTCGCCGCCTGCAAGCTCCACGAGGAGCACGTGGTACGGCTCGGTCTGGCGGCGCTCGCCAGGTGCGGCCTCGAGGAGGAGCTCGCGAGGAAGACCACCGTGGACGAGCTGGCGGCGCACGGCGGTCTGGTCCCCGAGCGCTCCGCCACCGCCCTCGACTGGCTGCTGCGGCTGCTGGCGGGGCACGGCCACCTCCGTCAGGACTGCGGCGATAGCTCCGCCCGGTTCGCGCTCGAGGGTGCCCTTCCCCGGCCCGACGCCGCGGAGGTCGAGGCCGCGCAACGCGCCCTCGGCCCCGCCTCGCTGCCGACCTACCGCCTCTTCGAGGCCGCCGCTTCCGCCTACCCCGCGTTCCTGCGCGGCGAGACCACCGGCGAGGCGGCGCTGTTCGCCCCCGACCGCCTCGAGCTCTGGACGAGCTACTTCTCCAATGCCAACCCACTCTATGCGGTCAACAACACGGTCGCCGCCGAAGCGGTTCGAGCCCTGATCCCGGGAAGCCCCGGCGACGTCCTCGAGCTCGGCGGCGGGCTCGGCAGCGCGGCCGAGGCACTGCTCGAGAAGCTCGGCCCGGACCGGGCGCCGGCGAGCTACCTGTTCACCGAGCTGGCACCGTTCTTTCTCAACCGCGCACGCCGGCAGCTCTCGGCCCGCTTCCCCGGCGCCTTCGCGTTCCGGGTGCTGGACATGAACCGGGCATTCGCGGAGCAGGGCGTCGAACCCGGGAGCCGCGACCTGGTCTACGCGGTCAACACGGTGCACGTCGCCCGCGACCTCCTCTCCACGCTGGAGGAGATCCGGAGGACCCTCCGTCCCGGCGGCTGGCTCGTGTTCGGCGAGTGCCTGCGTCCTTTCGACGGCGTCGCTCTGTACACCGAGATGGTGTTCCAGCTGCTCGAGGCCTTCCGGGCGCCGCTGCTCGACCCACCGCTGCGCCCCAACGGCGGCTTCCTGACCCCGGAGCAGTGGCTCGGGCTGCTCGAGCGCGCCGGCTTCACCGACCTCGAGCTCTATCCCGACGTGCGGCGGATCCGCGAGCACTACCCGGCTTTCGTGGTCGGCGCCGTCGCCGGCCGGCGGCCGCAGTGAGCCAGCGGATCGAGGTCCGGTCCGAATGGCCCGCCTTCGCCGGCCACTTCCCGGGCCGTCCGATCCTGCCCGGGATCGCCCATCTGGCATTGGTCCGAGACGCGCTGCGCCGGTCCGGCGACCCTTCGGCGGAGATTCTTGCCGTCTCCCAGGTCCGCTTCCGCCAGGTCGTCGAGCCGGGCAACGTGCTCGACCTCGTGCTCGACCGGCGGGCGGCCGGTGAGGTCTTCTTCGAGCTCTTCCTGGATGGGCGGGTCGCGAGCCGAGGGGGCATCACGATGGGCAGTGTCCCTGAGCACCCCCGCGGGCCGGGAGTTGGGGCTGAGGGCTCAGGGCCGAGGGCTCAGGTGGCGGGCAGGGTCAGCGCGGCGGAGACGTTCCCAGCAGCGGTCGAGCTGGTGCCGCACCGGGGGCCGGCATTGCTGCTCGACCGCGTCGTCGCCACGTCCGACGGCGGCCTCGAGGCTCTGGTGGTCGTGCCGCGGGAATCGGCCTTCGTCCACGCAGGTGCTGCCGAGTCCTTCGTCGCCATCGAGGCCGCGGCGCAGACGGCGGCGGCACACGAGGCACTGCGGCGTCGCAGAGTCGGCGGGACGGCGGAGCCGCAGGGTGGGTTCCTCGTCGGCGCACGCGACGTCACGCTCGGCACGGTGTTACCGGTCGACGGTGCGATCGAGGTCGCCATCCGCGTCGATGGCATCGCCCCTCCGCTCTCGACCTACCGGTTCCAGCTCTCGATCGAGGGCGCTCCGGCGGGGTCGGGCTCGATCAGCACCTACCTGGTTTGAGCGCCCTCAGGCCAGACCTCGCGGAAGCAGAACCACTGGAAGGGCGCCTGGCGGATCGCCCACTCGATCTCTCCGGCGACCCGCTGCATGGCCTCGGCGACGTCGCGGTCGCGCCGTCCGGACCGTGCCACGCGGATCGGCTCGCGGATCTCGATCCGGTAGTGACGGCGGCCGACCCGGATCACGAAGATCGGCACCAGCGGCACCTCGGCGACCCGCGCCAGGCTCGCGGGACCGTCGGGCAGCGGAAACGGTCGCTGGAACATCCGTGCCGACGCGATGCGACCGCCGCTGCGCGGCCGATCGCCCTGGACGCCAACGATGCCGCCCGAGCGTAGGGCGTTCAGGAGCGCGATCCCCTGCAGCTCGTCGTCGCCTTCGAAGTGAGTGATGTAATGCGAGCCACCCGCTCTGGCGAGGATCTCCTCGACGAAGGCCTGGGCCTCGGGGTCGGCTTCCCGCTCACGCACGACGTGGACCTCTCGCGCCTCCTCGAAGGCGGGCTGCATCGAGCCGACTTCAAAGTTGCCGAGGTGTGCGGTGATCATGATGAAGCCGGTCCCGGGTGAGCACAGGTCCCGCCAGCGCGCGAGGTCGATGTTGATCTCGAAGCCGCCCTTGCCGGCCAGCGTCTCGTAGCGCTCCGAAAGGCACCAGGCGAAGCTCCAGAAAGTGCGATAGATGCGCCACTGCCGCTCGAGCCAGCTGCAGGGTCCGAGCACCGCCTCGAGGTTGCTCGCGACCGCCCGGCGGATGTTGAAGATCAGGAAGAAGAAGAAGGTGGTGAAGATCGTGACGACGATCCCGACCGCCCACTTGGGCAGGTTCCGCATGCCCCACGCGTGGAAGCGGTACCAGAACACCCCAGTGACGTGGAACCGCCCGAGCAGCCGTTTCGCCCAGCCGACCTTCGGCGCATGCGGCAGCGACTCGGCCCGCGCCGCCGCCCCGCCCGTCGTCCTCGGCTCCACCGGATCCCTCTCCTCCAGAGTCTTGAGAACCGACTCGAAACGCTTGGTCATCAATCACATCCTATCCCGTCATCCATCCGAGGCGGCGTGTCTGCCGACCCGTCTCCTCAGTAGGTCGGGAGCGCGTCGAGCCCGGCCGCCTTCGCCTCACGGGCCATGATGGCGTCGAGCTCGGCCGCCACGTCGTCGGGCAGGCCCTCGGCGTCGGGCCGGCCGAGGAGCCGTTCCACCTCTGCGTCCGCCCGCTCGGCGGCATCGATCGCCCCGGCGGCCTCCCAGTCGCCGTAGCTGCCGCGGTCGACTAGGGGGGAGACCTGGGACAGCTCTCGGCGCCAGTTCGACCGGGTGTGGGGGTGGGAGAGGAACTCTCCCCGCTCGACCAGCTCGGCGATGAGCTCCACCGCGACGCCATCGCCGGGCTCGAGGCCGCGAACGGCGCGCAGGGCGTAGCTGCAGGCCTCGTGGTCGAGGAGGATCTTCTCCAGCGATTGCGTGAGCAGGAAGTCGAGCATGCCGGCGCCGGAGACCATGTCGATCCCGGTGAGGGCCGCGACCAGGGCGCCGAGGCCGCTCTCCATCCCTGCCTGGTAGTCCACCGTCTTGGCGTCGGAGACGACGAAGTAGCCGTGAGTGGGCAGGCCCAGCCAGCGGCCGACCTGGGCGTAGGCCGAGCCCAGCATCATCGTCTCCATGGAGCCCATGGGCGTGGTGCCGTGGCGCATGTCGAAGGACGAGCAGGCACCGCCGAAGATGAAGGGCGCCCCGGGGCCCGCGAGCTGGTGGAGGACCAGCCCGGAGAGGTTCTCGGCGGTGTGCTGGACCACCGTCTCGCGCAGCGTCACCGGGGCGGTGGCGCCGGTCAGGGGCATCGGGATGACCTCCGCCGGGACACCCGTGCGGGCGCAGTCGACGAGGGCCCGGGAGGTGAGGTCGCTCCACTTCAGGGGCGGGCTGACGCAGCAGTCGAAGATCGCCAGGGGCATGGCGCCCAGGGCCGCCTGGGAGCCCCGTACCGCCACCAGCATGGCGAGCATCGGGGCGAAGCCGTCGGCGCGGAAGGTCCCGGTGATGATCGGCTTGCGGCCGTGGCGCAGGGCCAGGAACAGGCGGTGGCGGTCGCCGATGGCCGCCGGCACGTCCGCGGGGACCAGGGCGGTGGACTGGGCGGCATAGCCGGGCAGACGGTCCACCAAGCGGGCGAGGCGGACCAGGTCGGCGCTGGTGGCCTCGCGCTTGCGCCGAGTGGTCGGGTCGAGGAGGCTGACCGCCGCTGACCCGGGGTCAAATTGGACCGCGCCGCCGCCCAGGTCGAGCACGGGCTCTCCGGCTCGGTCGCCGACGGCGAAGCGAGCCGGTGCGCTGTCCAGGGCCGCGTACACCAGGCGCTCCGGGATGAGGACCCGATCACCGGCGCGGGTCGCGCCTCCGGCCAGGTAGAGCTCGGTCGCCTCATCGTTCTCCACCGAGACGCCGACCCGCTCCAACACCTGGCAGGCCTCGCCGACGATGCGCTCCACCGCCGGCGTGTCGAGCAGCTCGAGGCGCGGGCGGACGATTGGGGTCATGTTTCCCTCCTGCGGTAGCGGCAGTGCTCGAGGTGGCAGCGGGAGCAGCCCGACAGGCCGGCCACCGGGCGGGCGTCGGCGCCGAGCCACATGGCGAAGGAGATCGACTTCCGCGGCACCATGAGGAGCGAGGGCTGGAGCTCCACTCCCAGCTCCCGCGCCGGCAGCAGGGAGAAGAGCTGCCGCTGCGCCGCCAACGGCCAGGCACCGTAGCCTGGGCTGATCCGGCACGACACCGGGAGCGCGCGCGGGTTGGATTCGGGCGACTCGATCAGCGCCGTCTCGTCACCGACGATGAGAGCGCCGAGGCGGTCGGCGGCCTCCTCTGCGGCGGCGCTGCCGGCGGCGTCGATCAGCAGGGCGCGGGTGGCCTCGCCGACGCCCAGGAGCTCGCTCGCTCGCGCCTCGATGGCGCCGCCCACGGTGACCAGGCCGAGGATAAGGGCGCTGGCGTCCATGGGTTCGAGACCGACGCGGGGAGCATCGGTCGGGTCGACGATCAGGAAGCTGCCGCGTCCGGCGACACAAGTCCGGGCGTCTTTTAGGGACGCCTCGAGGAGGGCCTCGATCTGCGGCGGCGGCCGGCGCCCCTCGGGATAGCCGAGAAAGTGCAGCACGTCGGCGTCCGCGATCCCCACCGGGATGTCGAGCACCTCGCCGGCGGCCGCGGTCTTCACCGCGCCTCCGCGACCTCGTCGAGGTGCCGGCGCAGCGCGGCAATGAAACGGTGCTCGGTGCCGCAGCAGCCACCGACGACGGCGACCCCGGCGGCTGCGAAGGCGGCGAGGTCGCGGGCGAACTCCTCCGCGGTCTGGGCGTAGGTGAAGGATCCGTCGGGGAGCGCCTCAGGTGCCCCGGCGTTGGGTTGGACGACCAGCGGGGCGTCGACGCCGACGAGGGCCTCGGCCACCAACTCTGCCATCTGCGGGCTGGTGAGGCTGCAGTTGGCGCCGACGGCGACGGCGCCGGCCTCGGCGAGGGCGCGCAGGGACGGGACCAGGGGATCACCCATGACGGTGAAGAACCCACGCCGCTTGTGGTCGAAGGTCAGGGACACCATCACCGGCAGCCCGGGGGCCTCCTGGCGGATGGCGGCGAACGCCATCTTCGCCTCGCGCAGGTCGCTCATCGTCTCCACGTGGAAGGCGTCGACCCCGGCCGCCGCCAGGGCCCTGGCCTGGCGGGAGAAGGCCTCGCGCCATCGCTCCTCGTCACCGGATCCCACCGGCGGCAGGTACTCGCCGGTCGGTCCCACGTCCGCAACCACGAAGCGGGCACCTGAGGCGCGGGCCAGGTCTACCGCACGACGGTTGAGCTCCTCGCAGTGGCGGTCCAGGCCGAAGGCGGCGAGACGCACCGGGCTGGCGCCGAAAGTGCAGGTCTGGACGGCGTCGCTGCCGGCCTCGACGTAGCCGCGGTGCACCGCCTGGATCTCCTCGGGTCGCTCCAGGACCCACGCCTCCGGCGGCGTCCCCCGGGGCAGCCCGCGGGCCATGACCGCGCTGCCGAGCCCGCCGTCGAGGAGTAGCGGCCGTTCTTCGGAGAGCGCGGCGAGGAAGCTCACCCGATCAGCCCTCGCGCGACCTCGACCGCCTGGACCGCGTTCTCGGCGTGCGCGGCGCCGAGACCCTCGGCCCAGCGGCGGGAGGTCGGCGCGCCGCCCAGGAGGGCGCGGCGGCGCTGATGCCGCGGCGAGGACGCCAGCGCCTTTACCAGGGCCGCCTGCACCTCCATGGTGGTGGTGAGGAGCGCCGAGGCGGCGACGATGTCGGCGTCGACCTCCTCGGCCTTGGCGAGAAAGCTCGCCACCGGGACGCCGGCGCCGAGGTCGTGGACCTCGAAACCGTTGGCCGACAGCAGGACGCCGACCAGGCTCTTGCCGATGTCGTGGAGGTCGCCCTCGACGGTGCCGATGACGACGCGGCCCCGAGAGGCCTGCACCTGGCCGGCCGCCTGCAGCGCCGGCTGCACCACCGCCATGGCCGCCTTCATGGCCTCGGCCCCCTGCACAAGCTCGGGCAGGAAGTACTCGCCCTCGTCCCAGAGCTCGCCGACGCGGCGGATGCCGGCGATGAATCCCGCCTCCACCGCCGGCAGGAGATCCCCGCCAGATGCGACCAGCGTTTCAGCGAGGCGCCGGGCGCCGTCCACATCTCCGTCGATCACGGCCTGCTGCATCGCGTTCCCGTCGGGCTCTGGCACCGGCCCCTCCCTACCCGCGCATGGGCAGTCTACCGCCATGGTACCCGGCATGGGCCTCCCCGCCCCGGACCACGGGTTGATCGGGAGCCACGCGGTCGGTCCGCCGTCACGCCGGCGTCCGTGTTCTCTCGAGCCCGCACGATTCATCAGGGTTGCTCACACCCACCCGGTCCCCCTTCAGCGACTCGCCTTCGGCGAGTTGCGGCATGAGGGCGGCGAGGTGCTGTGCGCGGTGGGGTCTTCGACCCGAGGAGCGTGAGGCGAACCCGCGGGGAGGGGTGGTGGGAGGGCGCGGGGGGGCCGCGGGTATGGGCGGGAGGAGGAGTGGAGCAACCCGCGGGGAGGGGTGGTGGGAGGGCGCGGAGGGGGCCGCGGGTATGGGCGGGAGGAGGGGTGGAGCAACCCGCCGGGGGGTCGGAGGGTGTGCGCGGAGGGGGCGGCGGGTCTGTGAGGGGTGGCCGGGGGAAAACTCACCAGTACGCTGAGCACTCCGAGGCGAGACGACACCGCTGAGCGCGGCGCATCGCCGGTCGCAGTAGAAGTCTGGTGAATCGTGCAGGCTAGCCAGCCGTGACGGATCGCCTCCGGCTGACGGGATGGTGGGGAGGGTCGATGGCGGCCGCCATCGCGCGCCATTGGGCAAGTGCTTCCGTCAGGTCGCGCTCGGCCTCGGTGGCGGCCGCGCGCTGGGCCGGCGTCGGGGCGACGTCGGCGCTTCCGATCGCGCCGTACAGCGACGCAACGCGGCGGTGCGCGGCCACCAGGCCCGTCACCGGCTGGAGTTCCTCGTCGAGCTTCGTCCCCTCGAGCAGGGACTTCAACCGGCCGTCGAGGGCCTCGAGGTGGCGCCGCCGACGCCCCTTCGCCTGCTTCGACGCCTTCGCGATCCGGTCGCGAAGAGAGTGCGCCAAGCGGATGGCGACGGTTCCTTCGGTGATCAGGCCGGCCAGCCGCTGCTCAACGGCGAGCTGCTCGGCCAGCCCGTCCGCCGGAGTGTCGATCCGCGGGTCCATGGTCACCGCGAGCGGCGCCGTTCGCGTCTCGCCGTCCGCCGTGAGCCGCACAGTGTAGGTCCCCGGCAGCACCAGCGGTCCCTGTGGAACCCGCGGCGTGTCGTGGGGAATCGCGGAGATCGGGTAGGAGCGCTCCTCGACCTCGGGCGCGGTGGTGCGCAGGTCCCAGACCCAGCGGTGCATGCCGGGAATCGTGGGGAGGGCGCGGAACGGTCGCACCCAATAGGTCGGGATCATCTGGAGCGCGAGCTGCTCGGCGGTGAGCTCCGGCTGGTCGGTGCTGGCCCAGCGGCGCACGACGCTCCCTTGCGGGTCGAGGATCTCGAGCGTCACCTCGCCGTGAGCGGCCGTACCGAGTGCGTAGTCGATCACCGCTCCGGCCGGCGGGTTCTCACCCATCGGCTCGCCCGCGGGCAGCGGGGTGTCGGTCCAGGTGTCGCGGCGCACGCGCACCGCCGGCGTCGGCAGGAACAGGTGGACCGGCTCGCCGGCGACGGCCTGGGAGGCCTGCCGCAGCGGCGCCAGGTCGTCGAGGATCCAGAACGACCGCCCGTGCGTGGCGACGATCAGGTCGCCGTCGTGGACCCACAGGTCGCGCATCGAGGTGTGCGGCAGGTCGAGCTGCAGCGACTGCCAGTGGTCGCCGTCGTCGAATGACACCCAGACGCCGGTCTCGGTGCCGGCGTAGAGCAGCCCGGGACGCACCGGGTCCTCGCGCACGGTGTCGACCGGCGCGCCGTCCGGCAGCCCCTCGGTGATCCGCTGCCAGCTCGTGCCGCCGTCATGGGTGCGATAGACGTAGGGTGCGAGGTCGTCGATGCGCAGCCGGCTGACCGAGGCGTAGGCGGAGGCGTCGTCGAAGTGGGAGGCCTCGATCTGCGTCACCTTGCTCCACGGCCCAAGCTCCGGCGGCGTCACGTCCCGCCAGCTCGCGCCGCCGTCGCGGGTGACCTGGATCAGCCCGTCGTCGGTGCCGGCCCACAGGGTCTCGGTGGTGTGGAACGACGGCGCGAGGGCGTAGACCGTGCCGCGCTTCCCGGCCGCCTTCTCGTCCTTGGCGGCGAGGGTGCCCAGGCTGGCCGGGATCCCCGGACTCGTGCGCGTAAGATCGGGGCTGATCGCCCGCCAGGTGGTGCCGCCGTCACGGGTGAGGAAGACGACGTTGGCGGCGTAGTAGAGGATGTGCGGGTCGGCCGGCGAGAACATGATCGGCTGCGTGCGGTCGACGCGGTAGGTTTCGCCGAGCACCGGGATGGGTGACACGTCCTGCGTCTGGCCGGTCGACCAGCGGTACCTGGTGACCTCGTTGCGCCCCGCGCCGTAGACGACGTCCGGGTCGAGCGGGTCGGGTGCCACGTAGCCGTACTCGCTCGCGCCCACCGGGTGCCAGTCGCGGACGGTGATCGCGCCGTCGTCGCCGCGGCTCGAGATGCACACCGAGCCGCTCTCCTGCTGGCCGCTGCAAACCTTGTACGGGAACTCGTGGCTCGCCTGCACGTGGTAGAGCTGCGCCGTCGGCTGGTTGTACCAGGAGCTCCAGGTCCGGCCGCGGTTGGCGCTGACCACCGCCCCCTGGTCGGAGGCGAGAAGGACGACGTTCGAGTCGCTCGGATCGATCCAGAGGTTCTGATAGTCATCGCCGCCCGGCGCACCGCGCAGGCTCGTCCAGGTCGTGCCGCCGTCCTCGGAACGCACGGTGACGATGCCCGTGCTGTAGACGACGTCCGGGTTCTGGGGGTCGACGGCGATCATCGGCAGGTCGCCGCCACCGATGCGCATCAGCGGTCGCGGATCGTCGGTGACGGCGGTCCAGGTCGCGCCGGCGTCGTCCGAGCGGTAGAGCGCCTGCCCTTTGCCCGATTGATAGCCGCTGGTGAGCGTGGTCGCGAGGATCGCGTAGAGGCGGTCCGGCCGGCTCGCCGCGATCGCCAGGTTCGCCTGCACGATGTTCTCGGGCAGGCCGCCGGCGAGCCTGGTCCAGGTGGTGCCGCCGTTGGTCGACTTGTAGATCCCGCCGTTGCCGCCGCCATACTCGTTGCCGTCCTCCCACGGTCCCTGGCGTCCCTGCCAGAAGGTCGCGTAGACGACCGCCGGGTTCGCCGGATCGATGTCGACGTCGTTGGCGCCCGTGTCCTCGTCGAGGAACAGCACCTTCTCCCACGTGGCGCCGCCGTCGGTGGAGCGGTAGACGCCGCGCTCAGGGTTCTTCCCGTAGGGATGACCGAGCACCGCCGCGAAGACCCGGTTCGAGTCGCCCGGGTCGACGGCCAGCGCCGGGATCTGCTGGCCGTCCTCGAGCCCGAGGTGGCTCCAGGTCGTGCCGCCGTCGGTCGACTTGTAGATGCCGTCGCCCACCGACAGGTCGGGTCGTTGCAGGCCCTCGCCCGAGCCGACGTAGAGCGTCTGCGGGTCGGACGGGGCGACCGCGATGGCACCGATCGACTGCGTTGGCTGGTCGTCGAAGATCGGCTGCCAGCTGCGGCCATAGTCGTCCGAGCGCCAGACGCCGCCGTTGCAGACCCCGATGTAGAGGGTCGGCGGAGTGCCCGGCACACCCGCCACGGCGCGCGTCCGGCCGCCGCGGAACGGCCCGATCATGCGCCAGTGCATCTCCTGGTAGAGGCTCGGGGGGACCGCCTGCTCCGCTGCTGCGGTCTGCGCCGGCAGCGGCACAACGGTGAACTCAAAGGCGCTGGCGAGCGCGATAGCGACCAGCGGGCGGAAGCGGATTCGCATCGGATCGATTCTCCTGGAGGGCAAGCGGCTGTCGGCGATGCCGCCCAAAGGCGGCGTGCCATGGAACGACGCCCGTGGAACGGTGCCTCAGCCCGCCGATTCGTAGGCGGCCTTGAGCCACGCGACGAGCTCGGCGTCGACCTCCCCGGGCGAACCAAGGCGAACCTTGTACTGGCACATCCCGCCCGGCTTCAGCGCGATCAGGCGGTCGCCGGCCTCGAGATCGTTGGCGTTGAGACCAACCTCGACCTGGGTCCTGGTCGCCGGACCCACCATGGCGAACTGCTTCTTCCGGCGCAGGCTCAGGTAGGTCTTCTTGGGCGCGATCTCGAACGGCCCGAGCCCTGAGATCGCCGCCATCACCCGATCGTGGACCGGTCGCAGCGCGGCCTTCGGGCCCGCATAGAGATCGTCGACGGCGGCGTCGGCGGTCGCCGCAGGAGCTTGTGCCGCGCCGGTCGAGCGCAGGAAGAGCGTCACCAGGGTGTTGGCGTCGCCGTGGCCGAGCCCGAGGTCGCGCTTGGCCGCGTCGCGCAGCTGGCCGTGCTTGGCGAGCCCGGTCGATGCGAGCCAGGCGTAGAGCTGGTCGAGCGATCTACCTGTCTTTTTCTGGATGTTCCGAAGCTGAGTCTGAACGGCCTTGTCGATGTCCACCATGAGCGGGGCCTCCGGTAATGTCTCCGCGTTGATGTGTCGCCCCCGGGAGTGCCGTAGCCGGGATGTGCGGATATTTCTGCCGTCGGCAACGCCGCGGGCCACGGGAGAATTTCGGCCGGGGCGCGATCCGAAGCGGAAGCCTGACCCGCGCCAGCTCACCTGGTGTCGATCCGCGCGCGGTCGCGGCGAGAGCTGCCGGCTTGCCTTGCGACTCGCATTGATGTCAGGGCCAGGGCTACTTCGATGGCTCCCGACCGAGCGCCCGGCGGACGGACGCCTTGAGATCGCGGATGCGCACCGGCTTGGTGAAGTAATCGAAGGCTTCTCTGTGGATGGCCTCCGTGGCCGTTTCGAGGCTGCCGAAGGCAGTCAGGATGATGACCTTGGTGCCAGGATGTCGCAGCTTGGTCAGCTCCAGCAGCTGCATGCCGTCGACGTCCTTCATCTTCAGGTCGGTGATGACGACGTCGAAACGCTCGCTCTCGAGGGCCGCCTGCGCCTGCTTCGAGTCGGTGAACGTGGTGACGTCGTAGCCCTCCTCCCTGAGACACTTGCTTGACATGTCGCAGACGATCTTCTCATCGTCAACGACCAGGATCCTGGGCCTTTCGGTCTCCACTGGTCCCTCCTTCGTCGATCGGCAGAGAGATGACGAATGTGCTGCCCTTCCCCGGTTGGCTCGTGACGTCGATGGAACCGCCGTGATCCTTGATGATGCCATAGCTGACCGACAGCCCGAGTCCGGTCCCGCCGCCAACCTCACTGGTGGTGAAGAACGGGTCGAAGATGCGGGGGAGAATCTCGGGCGGAATGCCGACGCCGGTGTCGGTGACGATGATGGTGACGCGCGTGCCGTCGTCCGAGCGCCCGGAATCGACTCGCAGGTTGCCTCCACGGGGCATCGCCTTGACCGCGTTGGTGAAGATGTTGACCAGCACCTGCTCGATCTGGTGCTGGTTCATGAGCACGGGCGGCAGCTCGTCCGCTGTCTGCAGGACGGCGGTGATGTTGCCCAGGTCGAGCTGGTTCCGGACCAGCTTCAGGCTCCGTCCGAGCAGGAGGTTGACGTCGCCACGGGTGCGCTCGGAGCCCCTCACCCGGGAGAAGTCGAGCAGGTTGCCCACGATCTGCCGCGAGCGCTCACACTGCCGATCGACCTCGTTCATGTACTCGACCCGCTCGTCCTCGTTGAGGGTGTGGTAGTGCTCGACGAAGGTCTGCGCGATCATCGAGATGTTGTTGAGCGGGTTGTTGAGCTCGTGGGCGACGCCCGAGGTCAGGGTGCCCAGGGAGGCAAGCCGGCCGGCCCGCACCAGCTCGTCCTGGTGCCGCTGGATACGCTCCGCCATATGGTTGAAGGCGATCGCGAGACGCCCGATCTCGTCTCGCGAGCGGATGCCGCGAATGGGCACGAAGCGGCCCTCCGAGACCTCGCGCGTCGCCCGCTCGATCCGCCGCAGCGGCACCACCACGAGCCGGCTGACGACGAGAACCGCCGCCGCGCCGAAGCCGAGCACGGCGACCAGCGAGAACAGCAGGGTGCGGTGCGAGGCCACGATCATCCTATCGATGCGCTCGCGCTCGGCGTGCACGATGCCGCGCGAGGTCCGTTCGACGGCCTGGCCCCGCTCGCGAAGTCGGTCGGCACCGTCGGCCGCAGCCTCGCCCGTAACGAGGCTTCGGGCCAGGTCCGCGTAGAGCGAGACGTCACGTTCGAGCGCCTCGACGTACCCAGTTCCCTCCAGCTTGATGAGCTCGGCGGCCTTGTCGCGGATGGCCTCACGGGTGTGCTCGATCTGCGCCGAAAGCTCGTCGGCACTTGTGCGATCGTGGTAGAGGAGCTCGTTCTTCTCGGCCCGGCGCATCTCCCCGACGGCGACTCCGAGATCGTCCATGCTCTCGACCAGCGCCAGGCGGCTGCGGATCGTGACCAGGTTCGCGTAGTAGAGCAGGCTCAACAGGATCACGAACACGAGGCCCGCGGCCAAGGTCAGCAGCAGCTTGGTCGTGATCGACATGGCGAGGATCTGTTGGTATATCGGGTGCCACCAGCGACGCCCTCTCTCGGCGCGGGATGCGATGTCCTCGTCAACCCGTTGGGCTTGAGGGGCCGTACTGGGCGGTCCCGGGGGGTCTGCTGGCGAAGCCGAGGATGGTGAAGGCTTCACGGACGGCATTCTACCGCCGCCGGGCATCCATGAGCCGTGACCGGCACCTCGGCGCCCTCGCGACGTGACGTGGCGAGAAATGCAGGCCAGCCTGCACTTCTCACCACTTCCCTACTACGGGCGCCGATCTACCAGCCATCGCCGGCCCTTTCGCGACTCGGAGCCTGCGACGTATGGACCCATACGACTCGGCGCCTCGCCGCTCAATGACCCGACACTGACCGGCATCTCGACGCCCTCGCGACGTGACGTGGCGAGAAATGCAGGCTAGACTACCGTGCCGGGTCGCGGCACGAGAAATCTTTCACGAGGGTGGACCATGAAGACATCGAAGATCATGTGGACCAAGGTCGACGAGGCTCCTGCACTGGCAACCTACGCTCTGCTCCCCGTTGTGCGAGCCTACACTGCGGGCACCGGCATCGAGGTGGAGACGCGGGACATCTCGCTCGCAGGTCGGATCATCGCCAACTTCCCCGACAACCTGACCGAGGATCAGAAGATCCCCGACGAGCTCGGCCGGCTCGGAGAGCTCACCAAGAGTCCCGAGGCCAACATCATCAAGCTGCCCAACATCTCGGCCTCGATCCCGCAGCTGGTCGCCGCGATCAAGGAGCTGCAGTCCAAGGGCTACGACATCCCGGACTACCCCGAGGAAGCCACCAACGACGCCGAGCGGGCGCTGCAGAAGCGGTTCTCGGTGTGCCTCGGCTCGGCCGTCAACCCGGTCCTGCGCGAGGGCAACTCCGACCGCCGCCCGGCGGCGGCGGTCAAGCGCTTCGCGCAATCGAAGCCGCACAAGATGATGAGGCCCTGGCCCGAGTCGGGCTCGAAGTCGCGGGTCGCGCACATGGACCACGGCGACTTCTACGGCACCGAGACCTCGACCACCCTCGCCGCGCCGACCGAGGTCAGCATCGAGTTCGTCGGCGCCGACGGCGCGGCCAAGGTCCTGAAGAAACCCTTCCCGATCCAGGCGGGCGAGGTGATCGACAGCGCCGTGATGCACGTCGCCGCACTGCGGGACTTCTACGCTGAGCAGATCGAGGCCGCGAAGAGGGACGGTGTCCTGCTGTCGCTGCACCTCAAGGCGACCATGATGAAGATCTCGGATCCGATCATGTTCGGCCACGGCGTGTCGGTGTACTACCAGGCGGCGCTCGACAAGCACGCCGCAACCCTCAAGGAGATCGGGGCCAACGTCAACAACGGTCTCGCCGACGTGCTCGCCAAGCTCGACCGGCTACCGGCCGCGAAGAAGGCCGAGATCGAGGCCGACATCGCCGCGGTGTACGAGACCCGGCCAGCCCTGGCCATGGTCGACTCCCGCCACGGCATCACCAACCTGCACGTGCCCAACAACATCATCGTCGACGCCTCGATGCCGAACGTCGTCCGCGACGGCGGCAGGATGTGGAACGCCGACGACCAGCTCCAGGACGTGATCGCCATGGTGCCGGACCGGTGCTACGCCACCATATACGGGGAGATCCTCGAGGACGCCAAGCGCCACGGGCAGTTCGACCCGGCGACCATGGGCGATGTCTCCAACGTCGGCCTGATGGCCCAGAAGGCGGAGGAGTACGGCTCCCACGACAAGACCTTCGAGGCGCCGGCGGCGGGTAGCTTCCGAGTCGTCGACGCGGCCGGCACGACCCTGCTCCAGCAGAAGGTTCAGGCGGGTGATATCTTCCGCATGTGCCAGGCCAAGGACGCCCCGATCCGCAATTGGGTCGGCCTGGCGGTGTCGCGGGCGCGGGCGACCGGCTCGCCGACGATCTTCTGGCTCGACGAGCAGCGCGCCCACGACGCCGAGATCATCAAGAAGGTGAAGCGGTACCTGCCGGACCACGACACAACCGGACTCGACATCCGGATCATGAAGCCGGTCGACGCCATGAAGTTCTCGCTCGAGAGGATCCGCCGCGGCGAGAACACAATCTCGGTCACCGGCAACGTCCTGCGCGACTACCTGACCGACCTGTTCCCGATCCTCGAGCTCGGCACCAGCGCCCGGATGCTGTCGATCGTCCCGCTCATGAACGGCGGCGGGCTGTTCGAGACCGGCGCCGGCGGCTCGGCGCCCAAGCACGTGCAGCAGCTCCTCAAGGAGGGCCACCTGCGCTGGGACTCCCTCGGCGAGTACTGCGCGCTGGTTCCCTCGCTCGAGCTGATCGCTGAGAAGACCGGCAACGCCAAGGCGAAGGTGCTGGCGGACACGCTCGACCAGGCGATCGCCACCTACCTCGAGAACGGCAAGCTGCCCTCGCGCAAGGTCCACGAGATCGACAACCGCGGCGGCTCCTTCTACCTCGCCTTGTACTGGGCGCAGGCGCTGGCGGCGCAGGACCGCGATCACGAGCTCAAGGCCCGGTTCGCGCCGGTCGCACGCCAGCTCGCCGACAACGAGGCGAAGATCGCCGCCGAGCTGCTCGCGGCCCAAGGACGGCCGGTCGACCTCGGCGGCTACTACGTGCCGGACGACGCGATGACCGCGGCGCAGATGCGCCCCAGCCCAACTCTCAACGCCATCATCGACGGCATGGGCTAGCGCGCGGTTCACCTTGCATTTTCTGCCCCGGCCCCAGAACTCAGCCGAGACCTCACCGCCCTCCTCCGGGAGGGCGGTCCCTTCGTACGGCCGAAACGATGGCGACGTCTCCGACGGGGGTCCCGTCGGCGCTGCGCCATTCCCCTGCTGCGACGATCCCGCCGGGGTCGCCACCGCTGCCGCGATCCTGGCCCACCGACCGATGCGGCGCTGCATCGAGCGGTGAGTTTGACAGATGACCAGTCGGAGATATGCTGGCGGCAGAAGGACCCGGGAGACATGACAATGAGCTCCAGCGACGGTGATCCGCGGCCCACTCGGCGCAGCTTCGTGGACTGGTTGATGGGAACCACGATGGTGGCGGTCGGCGGGGCGATCCTCTACCCGGTTCTGCGCTACGTGATTCCGCCGGCGGTGGCCGAGTCGGCCGCGTCACAGGTGCTGGCGGGGACCCTTTCGGCGCTGCCCCCCAACTCCGGCAAGATCTTCCACTTCGGCTCCAAGCCTGGGATCGTGCTGCGCACGCCCACCGGCGAGGTGCGCGCCTTCTCCGCCATCTGCACCCACCTGAACTGCACCGTGCAGTATCGCCCGGACCTGCAGCAGATCTGGTGCGCCTGCCACAACGGCCACTACAACCTCAACGGCGTCAACGTCTCCGGGCCGCCTCCGCGCCCGCTGGAGAGCTACTCTGTGGCACTCAAGGGAGACGATATCTGGGTCTCGCGGGAGGCCTGATATGGCGGTCCTGCGTGCCCTCTGGAGCTTCCTGGACGACCGCCTCGAGCTGCAGCCGCTGGTGGACTTCATCCGCTCGAAGGAGGTCCCGCGCCACCGCTACAGCTTCTCCTACTTCTTCGGCGGGCTCACCCTGTTCTTCTTCGTCGTCCAGGTGTGCTCGGGGATCCTCCTGCTGCTGTACTATCGGCCCACCGCCGAGGCTGCCTTCTCCAGCGTCCAGTTCATCATGACCCGGGTGCCCTTCGGCTGGCTGGTGCGATCGATCCACTCCTGGTCCGCGAACCTGATGGTGCTGGCCGCCTTCCTGCACATGTTCTCGGTGTTTCTGATGCACGCCTACACCCGCCCCCGGGAGCTCACGTGGTGGAGCGGCGTGCTCTTGCTCCTCCTGACCATGGGCTTCGGTTTCTCCGGCTACCTGTTGCCGTGGAACACGGTGTCGTTCTTCGCCACTCGCGTGGGCACCGACATGGTGGCCAAGGTGCCCTTCGTCGGCGACTGGCTGCTGCACTTCCTGCGCGGCGGGGACGACGTGACCGGCGCCACCCTGACCCGCTTCTTCGGCTTTCACGTGGCCGTGCTCCCCTTCATCGCGTTCCTCCTGATCGCGGTCCACCTCTTTCTGATCCAGCGTCACGGCGTGCACGTACCCGGGAGCCAGGCGGCGGAGTCCCACCGCCACCCTGCGCTGCGCTTCGTCCCGGACTTCACCCTCCGCGAGCTGGTCGTCTGGCTGGTGGGTCTCGCCCTGCTCGCGGTGCTGGCCGCCCTTCGCCCATGGGAGCTCGGCGTCAAGGCGGATGCCTTCGCGTCGGCCCCTGCCGGCATCCGGCCCGAGTGGTACTTCCTGTTCATGTTCGAGACTCTCAAGCTGATCCCGGCCCACATCGTCGGCATTGAGGGCGAGGTGGTCGGGCTCGCGGTGTTCGCCCTGGCCGGCCTGCTCTGGTTTCTCGCGCCCGTGCTCGACCGGCGCAGCCTGCGCGGCGAGCCGAGCCCGCTGGCGACAGTCATCGGCTGGGTGGTGATCGTGTACGTCTTCGGCATGACCGTGTTGTCGTTTCTCGGGGTGTTCGGATCATGAGGGCGCTCGCTGTCACCCGCGTGGCTGCGGCGGCGTTCCTCGCCCTTGCGGGCCTCCCGTGCGCCCGTGCCGCCGACGCCGATGCGCCGGCGGGCGTGCCGGCAAGCACCTGCATCAGCTGTCACCTCGAGCTCGACGGCGAGCTCCAGGCTCCTGCTGCCGCATTCGCCGAAGACATCCACAACCAACCGGGCCTCGGCTGCGTGGGCTGTCACGGTGGCGATGCCGCGGCGGACGATCCCGACGAGGCGATGAGCCCGGCGCGCGGTTTCCGCGGCGCGCCAAAGTCTCCCCAGGTGCCCGAGCTGTGCGGCAAGTGCCACGCCAACCCGACCTTCATGAAGCGCTTCGCACCCAACGTCCCGACCGACCAGCTCGCGCAGTACCGCACCAGCGTGCACGGAAAGCGGGCCGCGACCGGCGACACCAAGGTCGCGGTGTGCTCGTCCTGCCACGGCGCCCACGGCATCTGGCGCGCCACCGACCCGCGCTCCCCGGTCTACCCCACCCATGTGGTGGACACCTGCGCCAAGTGCCATGCCGACGCCAGCTACATGGCCGGCTACGGCATCGCCACCGACCAGGTGGCGCAGTACAAGGAATCCGTCCACTGGCATGCGCTCACCGAGGGCAACGACCTCTCGGCCCCCACCTGCAACGACTGCCACGGCTCGCACGGCGCGACGCCGCCCGGGGTCGAGTCGGTCTCGCACGTGTGCGGCACCTGCCACCCCCGCAACATGGACCTGTTCACCGCATCGCCGCACGGTGCGGCGTTCGCCGAGCTCGACCTCGGCGCCTGCGAGGCCTGCCACAGCAATCACCGCATCGTCCATCCCGATGACGACTGGCTTCGGGTCACCGACGGCGGGGTGTGCCTTCAGTGCCACAGTGCGGACGACGCCGGGGGAAACGTCGCGGGCACCCTCTACCACGCGCTGGAGGCGGCAACCGTCAAGGACACGGATGCCAAGCTCCAGGTCGAGCGGGCGACGTCGGCAGGGATGCTCATGGAGGACGCCCAGGAGGCGCTCCAAGAAGCGCACCAGGAGATCATCCACGCACACACTCAGGTGCACACGGTCTCGGTCGCGGCGGTGAAGGAG
>CAVSIS010000057.1:0-3759 GCA_963727925.1 uncultured Acidobacteriota bacterium
GGGCGCGCATCGGTCCAGGAGCGGTGATCGGTGAGGATCCCGTGCGGGACCGAGAGCGCTTCACGGTCACCGAGTCCGGCATTGTCGTGATCCCAAAGGGCACCGTGGTCGACTGACGCACCCGACGCCCGCCGCCGTCTCTCATTCACGAGCTGCTCGCCCTCACATCCTCTGGGGAGAACCCGGCGACGTGCCGGCTCGTGGGGGAACTCGGGCTCTGCGGCCGTGTCCTACCGAGGCAGGAGGTGCCCCATGGCCGACGTCGCCCCTTCGAGCCTGTCGTTCCTGCTCGAGCAGCGCCCCGCCGAGGCTCGCACGCTCCGCCTCGCCGCCGCCCTTGCAGTCGCCGCCCACCTCGGCCTGTTCGCCGTCACATGGCCGGAGCTGACGGCGCCGCATCGCCCGCAGGTCGCGCTCCGGATCCCGGTGACGCGCCTTGTCGCCTACCGGCCACCCCCCCCACCGACCGAAATGCCGGCACTCCCACAGGTGCGGCGTGTGCCGGTTCCCGACCCCAACCCGTTCGATCCCGAGCCGGTGCGCGACCTCGAGCCGCTGTCGGACGCCATACCCGTGCCCGACAACCTGGTGTTCGGGATTCCGAGCGATATCCCGGAGCCGGCCGCTCCGCCAGCACCCGACACGGTCACGGTCGGGCGCGAGCTCGCCCCGCCGCGGGCGATCTTCGCGCCCCAGCCTGTCTACCCGGAGTCCGCGCGCCGTGCCGGGATCCAGGGCGCGGTCGTGCTCGAGCTGCTGATCGACCGCTCCGGCGCCGTCGCCGAAGTCACCGTGGTCCACGGGCAGCCACTGGGCATGACCGATGAGGCGGTCAAAGCCGCACGCCGCTGGCGCTTCGAGCCCTCGACCTTCGGCGGACGCCCGGTCAATGTCGTCTACCGCCTCACCGTGCGGTTCACGCTGCGCTGACACGAGCGCCCGGAAGGCTATGATGCCCTGGCGGCGCACGGGGCGCCGCCGGGAGGCTGTATGCGCCGCACTATGATGCTCGTGCTCGTCGCTGTGTCCGCCGCCGTCGCGGTCCCCGCCGCAGCGCGTCCGTTGTCGCCAGCCGAGGCCGATCTCGGGGCGCTGGTGACGATGCTGTCAGGCGAGTTCGACAGCCAAGCCCAGTTCCGAGCGGACCGAGAGACCGGCGTCGAACCGACGCACCCCTGGCTCCACGTGGTCTTCGCACCGGTCGCGGCGCCGGGCGTTGCGGAGCACGTGGTCTTCACCCGCCAGTCCCAGGGCGGCGAGCCGACATCGGTGTACCGCCGGCGTCTGCTCACCTTCGAGCCCGACCTGACCACGGGCGACGTGATCATGCGCACCTGGGGCCTCCCGGACGGCACAGGCGACGAGAACGCCGCCGAGCAGGACCGATGGGAGAGCGTCACCCGCGACGAACTCAAGCCGCTTCCCGGCTGCGAGCTGCGCTGGCGCCGCGACGGCGAGACCTTCTCGGGAAGCTCGACGGAGGGTGGCTGCCGCCTCGCCGACCAGCCCGGAGGCGCCGAGATCGTCGTCCGAACCGAGATCGTGCTCTCGGCCTCCGGAATGCTGCTCACCGAATGGGCGTCGGGGCCGGGCGGCAACACCGTCTGGGGCCGCCCTGACGCGGGGCCCGTCCGGCTCGTACGCTGCCGGACCTTCTCCGGTTGGCTGTCCTGGCAGGACCCTGAGGACGATGACGAGCATGTCACACAGCCCGACCTCCGGATGAGCGATCAGGGCGGACGCACGCTGGTCGTCGATCGGGACGGTACGCCGACCGGGCTCGAGCTGGAGCTCGTACGGCTCGCGGCCTCCGGAGCCGGCGCGGACGTCCTCGAGCTCTCCCTTCGGCGCCAGGGCGAGGACGGATGGACCACTGAGGGCATCGCCTGGTCGGACCCCGAGTCCGAGCACATCGGCCTCGACCTCGGCTGGTTCAAGGCCGGGCTGGCGACCGCCGACCGCGCCCCCGCCCCGAAGCCCGATCTCGACCTGCTCGTCTCGTGGATGGCGGGCTCGTTCTCCTCCGCCGCTCAGGCCGCCGCAGACCCGGACTTCTACAACATCCGGCTCCACGTGACGTCGATCTGGACCTGGCGCACCGGCGCGCGCTGGCTCTACGTCGAGCAGGCGGCCGCGAGCTCGCTCGAGAAGCCCTACCGCCAGCGGGTCTACCGGGTCGCCGAGATCGCCGACGACCTATTCGAAAGCCAGGTCCTCGAGCTCGCCGACCCGTCACGCTTCGTCGGCGCCTGGCAGGACCCCGGCCGCTTCGACTCGCTCAACCCGGCGATGCTCTCGCCACGCCCGGGCTGCGCGATCCTGATGCGGCGCTCCGGCGACACCTTCGTCGGCTCCACACTCGGATCGCTGTGCGAGAGTTCCCTACGCGGGGCGAGCTTCGCGACCTCCCAGGTCACCCTCACGCAGTCGGGGCTCACGAGCTGGGACCGGGGCTGGGCCGCCGACGGCAGCCAGGTGTGGGGCGCGGTCAAGGCCGGCTACCGGTTTGACCGGACGCCCGAGTGAACTCGAGGTTTCGGAGAGGTTGACCCTCCGGAGCCTCCAAATCGGCAGGCCGGCCCTTGCGACCTCGTCAGTGGTTGCTGATCGTCCAGTGAAGGCCGAGCGCCTTGGCCAAGAAGACCGCCATCTGACCTCGAGTCACCGGCGCGTCCGGGCAGTAGTTTCCGCCGCCGCACCCCGCCGTGATCCCCGAGTCGGCCAGTGCCTCGACGTATTGGAAGAACGGGTGGCCGGTCTGTACGTCCGCAAACGTGGCGGTCGCCGGCGCGGGTGAAAGCTGCCGGCGCCACTCGGCACGGACCTTCTGGAGACGCAGGGCGTCACCGCGGCACGGAACGTCCAGCAACAGCATCATTCGATAGACACAGCTGGAGTTGTCGATCGTAACTGGCCCGCCGTTGACCGCGCTGTACGTGGACTGGTTACCGCCCGATCCTGAGGTCACATAGAAACTGGTCAAGGAAGTCGACGTGATAGCGGAAGCCGCAAAGTCGGATTGGCAATCCTCGTACAGTTGGAGGAAGACATTGCCGCTCGCATGAGTGTCGTAACCCCACGCTCGCACACCGAAAAACTGGACGCCATCGGGCAGCTCAAGCTGGGCGACCGCCCAGCCGTAAGCCCCATCCTCGCACACGAGGGCGGCGCTTCCGGAATGGGACGGCTTGAACGCGGCATCCTCGGGCACGAACGCACGTCCCATCACCGCCGTGTGGTTGATGGTCAGAATCCCGTAATCGTCGGGCTGCTGCTCTTCAGGCAGCGCACCCTCACCCCCGACGACCCTGCGGAAGATCCCCGTCGCAGTTGGCGGCAAGCCAAGCGCCTCGAGCTCCGCAGGATCGGTGACCGGCACCCGCTCGGACATGGGCACCGCCGCACTCGACCACCCCAATGCACAAGCCAGGAGAGTCAAGACCACAACACCAACCTTCGCTCGCATGATCAGCTCCCTTCCTGAGTAGGCCCGCGCGGCTGAGCCAGAGTCCCGCCACCGCCCGGCATGCCGCCCCCGCACATCAACGTGTTCCCGGTTGATTCCGCGAACACCGGAACCGCGCCTCCGCGCTCTTGGTACAATTGATCTAGAGATCAGGTCTTAATACTAACCAATCCTCGGAGTCTCTGTCAAAGTGATCAATGTCACAGCTCCATCGACCTCTTCGATCGTGTGAGAATGGCGCCCCCTCAAGCTAAGGAGAGCATGCGTCAGATGATGACCACCATCCTCAGCGA
>CAVSIS010000058.1:0-6601 GCA_963727925.1 uncultured Acidobacteriota bacterium
CGGCCACCAGACCCAGCGCGATAACGACGAGGGCGAAGGAGAGCGGGTCGATCGGCGTCACCCCGAAGAGCAGGCCGGAGACCCACCGCGACGTCGCGAGCGCGGCCACCAACCCGACGGCTGTCCCGAGCCCGGCGAGGCGCAGCCCCTGGGCGAGCACCATCCGCACCACGGTGCGGCGTTCGGCGCCGATGGCCATCCGGATCCCGATCTCGTGGCGCCGGCTCGCGACCTGGTAGGCGACAACGCCGTACAGGCCGGTTCCCACCAGGATCAGCCCGACCGCGGCGAAGACGCCAATCACGAATGTCATCACGCGGCGCGGACGGATGTCGTCGGACACGACCTCCGCCATGGTCCGGACGCTCGCGATCGGCACATTCGGGTCGAGGGACGCCACCGCCCGTCGGAGCGCCGGCATCAGCACGGCCGGAGCGCCATCCGTGGCGACCACCAGCCAGGGTGAGGTGATGGTCTCGATCGAGAATGGGAAGTAGATCTCAGGCAGCACGTTGCGCTCCAAACCCCACTGCGGGACGTCTTCGACGACGCCGACGATGCGTCCGGACCAGCCCGGCTGGCTGGAGTTCGCCCTGACCGCTCTGCCGAGCGCACTCTCGCCCGGGAAGAAGCGCTCGGCGAAGGTCCGGTTGACGACCAGTCCGAGGCCTCCCGTGTCGTCGTCGCCGGGGCGGAAGGTCCGGCCCTCGAGCACGTCGAGACCCATGGCCGAGAAGTAGCCTGCGGTCGAGAAGGAGTACTCCACCAGCGGCCGGTCCGCTCGGGGGTCGAACTCCTCGGTCCCGACCAGCACCCAGCCGTTGCTACCGCCGTTCAGGGGCAGCTTGCTGGTGAGCCCCGCGGCCTCGACGCCGGGTAGTGCGCTCACCCGCTCGAGCAGGCCGTCCCAGTACGTCCGCTGCACCGCCTCCTCACGGTACGCGTCGCCCTGGAGCGTGATGCCGGCCGTCACGGTGCGCTCGGTGTTGAAGCTCACGGGGGTGCCCGCGGCGTTGAGGTAGCTGCGCAGCATCAGCGCCGTGGCGTCGGCGAGCAGCAGGGTGAGCGCGAACTGGACCGCCACCGTCAGCCCGTGGAGGCGAACCCGCCTGCGACCTCCGGTGGCGCTTCGCAGGCTCTCCCGTACGAGGCTCACTCCGCCGCCCTGGGAGTGGGCGAGGCCCACAGCGAGGCCGATCAGGACGCCGATCCCGACCGTCGCCGCGAGCGCGCACAGGCACGCGCTGCCACTGAGGGTGATCTCCCCCGCCCGCTCCACGGTCGCGGGGATCGCCCGCCGTATCCCGCCCATGCCCGCCCAGGCGAGCAGCAGCCCGAGCAGGCCCCCGACCGATGACAGCACCAGGCTCTCGGTCACGACCTGCCGCACGAGCCGAGCGCGGCTGGCCCCCAAAGAGGCGCGGATGGCCGCCAGAGGCTGGCGCGTCGTCGCGCGCGCGAAGACGATGCTGGCGGCGTTGGTGGCGGCGATGAGCAGCAGCAGCGCGGCGCCGGCCACCAGGAAGATCAGCGGCTCCTTCACGCGCTGCACCATGCGCTGGGACAGCGGCAGGATCCAGAAGCTCTTGTCGGTGTTGATCTCAGGGTACTCCGTGGCGAGCGCCGCGGCGACGCTTTCCAGCTCGGCCTCCGCCGCCTCTCGGGTGACACCCGGGGCGAGCCGTCCGAGGCCGAAGAGCCAGTTCACGTCCCGGGTCTTGTGCTCGCCCGTCACCGCCACCGGGAGCCACAGCGCCGCGCCTTGGCTCGTGTACCAGAGCCGAGGAGTCGTGAACCCCCTCGGCATGACTCCGACCACCGTGTAGGGGTCCCCGTTGACGGTGATCGTTCGGCCCACGATGTCGGGATCGCCACCGAACCGCTTCTGCCAGCTTCCCGCGCTCAGGACGGCCACTCGTCTGCCGTCCTCCACCTCACGGTCCGTGAACACGCGGCCCATCGCCGGAGCCGCGCCGAGGGCTCGCAAGAAACCCGCCGTGCACTCGCTGGCCCTGACGCGCTCGGCGCGGCCCTCTGCCGATAGGTTGACCCAGCTCATAGTCTGCACGCCGAGCTCGTCGAAGGACGTGGTGCGGTCGCGCAGATCGACGAAGTTGGGTCCCGACAGAGGGGTCGTGGTACGGGACTCTCTGGCATAGGTCGTCCACACCGTCACCAGTCGGTCGGGGTCGGGGTAGGGCAGAGGCTTCAGGAGGAGCGTGTCGACCACCGTGAACATCGCCGTAGCCGCCGCGATACCGAGCGCGAGCACGACCACCACCGTGGCCGTGAAGCCCGGCGAGCGCCGCAGGCCGCGCACGGCGTACCGCGCGTCCTTCACGAAGTCGCTCGCGAGCCGCCCGACCGCGCCGCGTGCCCGGACGGCATCCTCGACCCGGTCGAACCACCGGCGGATCGCCGGTTCGCGGTGCTGGCGCTCGGTACGAGTCATCTGGAGGGCGAGGTTGTCCCAGTCGCCCGCGTGGCGCTCGACCTCCTGCTCGGCTTCGGCCTCGCTTGCGCCCCTCGCCAGCGCGTCCTCGTAGATCTCCAGGAGCTGGCTCGCCAGCTCCTGGACGATCCGCTCCGCTCGTCGTCGATTGATCTTGGGCAGCGGCAAGTGGTCGCGGACGTACGCTGGCCAGTCAGGCATGGCTTCCCTCCACTACCATCGCGACCGCGGCGATGAACTCCTGCCACTGCTCCCGCTGCTCGGCGAGGACCCTTCGTCCGTCCTCGGTCAGACTGTAGAAGCATCGCCGCCGCTCGCCGGCCTTCTCGACCCATCTACCGACGATCCAGCCTCGGTTCTCCATCCGTGCGAGCACCGGATAGAGCGTGGAGACCTTGAACTCGAACCTGCCTCCGGAGCGAAGCTCGATGATCTGCCCGATCTCGTAGCCATGCCGCGGCCGATCCGTCAGCATCGACATCACGAGCAGCTCCATGCTTCCCTTCTTGAGCTCGGGGCTGAACATTGAGCCTCCTTACAACGCGTCGCGATATATCACGTCGCAGAGTATACGGACCGGCGCGGCTGAGGGTTGCAGGTCCGGGAGCAGTGTTCTGCTGTCGATCGCTCGTCATAGCGGAACGTGCCGGCTCCCGCGGTGGCGGAGGGCCTTGACCAGCCTCTCTGCTCGCACGGCGCGGCGCTGATTGCCGCGCCGCTGTTTCACGGCACATTCATCGTCGAAGACGGCCGGGTCTCGATACGACGCAGCTTCCGGCCCCACGAGCTGAGGAGGCTTGCCCCTCCGGCGTGGGACGTCGTGCGGGTGTTTGCGTTCCGGCAGGCCATGGTGTACCGCGCCGCGAAGGGGGAACGATAAGGAGGGACCTCTTCTCACCGACACGGGACTTTGAGGGGTGCCGGCTGCCGTTACAGGGGGAGACAGTGGAGGTTTCGATGACTACGAAGAAGCTCTTGATCGTCAGTGTGGCAGGGTTGATGGTGCTGGCAACAGCTTGTATCTCCAGTGAGGATCCCAATCGCCGTGCCAAGCAGGCGACCGCCATTGGCGCCGCCGCCGGGGCGGTGGCGGGGGCGGTCATCGGCAACCAGAGCGGGAACCCGACGACCGGGGCCGTCATCGGCGCCGCCGCCGGTGCTGGAATCGGCGCCGCAGTCGGCCACCGCCGCGACAAGATGGCAGCGGAGATGCGGCAGATCGACAACGTCGCGGTGCAGCCTTCGAGCACTGACCCGGAGCAGCTCAACCTCATCGTCGACAATCGAGTGCTCTTCGACACTGACTCGGCGACCCTGCGCACGGCCTCTCTGGGCACGCTCAACGACATCGCCGGCGTCCTCGGCCGTTACCCCGATGCGACCCTTACGGTGGTCGGCTACACCGACAGCACCGGTAGCGAGGTGCACAACCAGGAGCTCTCCGAGCGTCGGGCCCAGGCGGTGCGCAACTACCTGGTCTCGAGTGGGGTTGTGGGTAACCGCATCACCGCCGTGGGGCTCGGCGAGTCCGATCCCATCGCCTCCAACCTCAGCGACGAGGGCCGGCAGCAGAATCGGCGGGTGGAGTTCCGGGTCCACGTGGCGAGCTGACGCGTTCGGGCAAGATCATGCGCCGGGTGCTCGCGGCGATCGCGGACCACAAGGACCCGGGCGACGTCATGACGCTGGCGAACCCCGAGGTCGTCGAGCAGATCCGCAAGATGTCGTAACCGTCACGGTCGGGCGGGCGCTCTGCGCCCGCCCGACTCCTTCCTGAATAGGACGCGGGTTGCCCTCCCTGCTTCTCCCCCGTCGCCGCACTACCAAAGGACCTGGCGAGAGTGCGGTTCACGCGTTGGGCTGCCGGTGGGTCGTGCGTGCGGCCGGATTCACCTCCATGTGGTCAACTGGTGCTAACCTCTCGGCATGAACTGGAAAGCCAGTCCACAGAAAGGGTGACGCTCATGACGAAAACGGCGCGCCTGGTTGGACTCTGTCTGCTGCTCGCGACGGCAGGGCTGGCGTCTGCACAGAATCTCATTGTCAACCCTGACTTCGCTTCGGACCTGTCAGGCTGGACCATTCCGCTGCTGCCACTGGGCTACGGCGTGGACTGGATCGGAGGGGGAGGAGCCGACGGGCCCGGGTCGGTCAGGATCAGCGTCGACGCGGATGTAGGGGCTACCCAAGTTGTCCTCACCCAGTGCGTTGCCGTGGCCCCGTCGACCAGCTATGAATTCGGCGCCCACGTCTTTCTCGTGGGTGGGCTCGACCAGGTCCCGATCGGGCAGCTCTCCGTGGCGTGGTACACGAGTGGCGGCTGCGTGAACGTGGTCGGAGGCGCCCTTTCCAGCACGACGGACAACACGGTGAACGCCTGGCAGAGCGTCTCCGCCGGCGGCCAGATGTCGCCCGCCGGGGCTGCGAGTGCGGAGGTCTTCCTGAACTTCCAGACGCCGGGCTCCGGCACGGCGACGCTCTTCTACGACGACGTCTATCTCGCGGAGGCGGGCGCCCCGGAGACGCCGACACCCACCCCTGCGACGACCCCGGTGGCTACGCCTACGTCGACGCCGGCAGCGACCTCGACCCCGGCCCCGACAGTGACCTCGACTCCGGCGCCGACGCCGGTCCCGGCCACGGGACGGGGTGGCCTTCTCCTCCTGCTCGTGTGCGTAGCGGTTGCCGGGTACGTGATCCTGAGGGCCAGGTAGGAAGCACCGAAGCAACCCCTACTGCAGTTGCAGTGCGTATCGGACCGCCAGTGGTGAGTTGGTGAGACATGCACGCTCATTCGGGGATGCTCCCGGGCGGCGGTCTGCGCTAACCTCTTCGCCTGGCTAGAGACAACCTCGTCCTGTCCCCCGATCTTCGCACCGAAGAGGTCGGCGACGTCTGGCAGGTGGCGACGTTCATGATGCCAGATTCGGTTGAGGAGGACCGAGGCCCGTACCGCCCGATCGCCGCAATGGCGGTGAGTCGTAACCATGGCGTTATCGGGAGCTCCGACGAGCTTGCCGATTCCGGCCCCGCCCCCCGCCAGGCGGAGCAGGCGCTCGCGGCGCTCGCGAAGATCGTCGGCAGCCGGCCGGGCGTGATCGAGGTCTGCGAACCCGCGGTCGCCCAGCGGCTGCGCCAGCACCGCCGGTGGCGCGACTGCGAGGTTCGAGTGTGCGACGAGCTCGCAGGGCACAGAGCGGTCTACCTCAGTCTGCGGGATGAGCTCAACGCGGAGGACCCGCGAGCGCCGCTCATCGCGGGTGAAGGGGTCGCCCTCGACCGGGTCCGTCGCTTTGCCGAGGTGGCGATCCGTTTCTGGGAGGCGGCGCGCTGCCTGTTGTTCGCCAACGGCGACCTGATCCAGCTCGATCCGCCGCCGGCAGCGTCCGACCTGCGCGTGGGTGTGGTCATGGGTGCGGCGGGTGAGGAGTACGGCGTCCTGCTTGCGGCGAGCCCTGCGGCCTTCAGCGATGCCGCGGACGATCCGGACAGTCCGCCCCTGACCGAGACCCTGTGGTCGGTGAGCTTCGACGAACCGTACGAGTCGCCGGTGGCGGACTCCGACCTGTGGCTTGAGCACGGTCTACCGACCACGCCCGACGGCCGGATTCCGTCGCCGAGGGCGTTCAAGCCAGGCCCGGAGTCGGTCGAGCGGCCCACGGCGGAGAGGTTGGCGGCGCTCGAGGGAGTGCTCGAGGCGCTCGCCATATTGGGAGAGGATGAGGCCGACTCGGGCCGCTGGTCGACACGCGTGGACACAGCCTCCGGCGAGCTCGAGCTGCGGCTGTCGCTGCCCGAGATTGACGATGTCCTGGTCGGAGCCCTTACCGCCGAGACGGAAGACGATGACGTGGACGACGAAGACGAGGGTGAGGACGGTCCGTCCGTTCCGCCGCCACAGGACGTTGATCTCCTGGTCGATTTGTCGCTCGGAACCGACGGCAGGCTGGCCGCCCGGTTGGCAGCGCGTGCGCTGGAGCTCGAGCCCGACTTCGCTCGGGCCCACGTCGCCGCCGGCCTCGCTGCGGTCGATCCCGCGCGTAGATCGAGGTGATGCGCCGTGCGGTTCAGAAGATGGAGCCTGTCATCGGCACGCGCGACCTCAAGCGATACCGCAGCCGCCTGACTGAGGTCGAGGGTGGGCGTGCC